>JAJDAC010000022.1 GCA_029262065.1 Candidatus Krumholzibacteriota bacterium
GGTTGGCGATCACCTCGTTGGCGTTCATGTTGGTGCTGGTGCCGGATCCGGTCTGGAACACATCCACCACGAAGTGCGAGTCGAGCTTGCCCGCGGCCACTTCGTCGGCCGCCTTGACGATGGCACTGGCCTTCTTGGCCGGCAACTTACCCAGATCGCGATTGGCCTGGGCGCACGCGGCTTTCAGCATGCCGAACGCGCGCACGACCTCTGAAGGCACGCCGCGACCGGAAACGGGGAAGTTTTCCACGGCGCGCTGCGTCGACGCTCCATACAACGCGTCGGCGGGCACGCGCATCTTTCCCATCGAGTCTTCCTCGTCGCGAAACTTTTCTTTCTTGGCCATCGACGGTCCTTCTTCGATTCGGCTGGTATCTACTCGCGCTTCGTGGACTCATCGGCCCACGGCACCGAGAGGTTCAAGCGAGCCATCTTGGCTTCCAGCTCGCGCCTCTCACGATTGTTCTTCAGGCCTTTCGGGCCGCGGTTCAAGATCCCCAGGCGCTGGGCCGTTTCAATGGCCGCCGGCGCACCACCCTGTCCCAAAGCGGCCAGGACTTCGCGATCGATCCGCGTCAGGAACATGGCTCCCATACGATAATCCTGAAACGCCTCCCACGTAAGAGGGCACCACTTGGCCACGATCTGTTCGCCCATGATCCGGGCGTAGGCGCGGATCTCTTCCTGTGCATGCATGTCCATTCGCAACGACAGGAAGTGAAGCAGATTGTGGAGGTCGACTTTCCAGTAGGCCTCGGTATAGGTGGCCAGCGGCAGGTCCTTGCGCGCCTGCTCGCGGGCAATGCCGTGCTCCAGGCGCTCGGCGTACACGCGACGGGCCGCGTCCTGCAATTCCTGCTCGGCCCGGGTCAGCTCCGCGCCGGCGGTGGTATCCAGGAATCCCGCGCTACCCTGCTTGCTGTCATCGGACTGCAGTCGCCACTCATCGGCCGCGGTGCGTTGCGAGGCGTCGATGGCAATGGAGTAGCGCGTCGAGTACTCGTTCACGTTGGCCGTGCGATGGCGAATCCACTGGCGCCAGCAGTCCATGGGGACCCGCACGTGGAATTTGATCTCGCACATCTCGAACGGGGTGGTGTGGCGGTGCCGTAACAGATAGCGGATGAGTCCACGGTCTTGGCTCACCGTCTTGGTGCCATCGCCGTACGAGACACGGGCGGCCTGGACGATCGACTGATCGTTGCCCATGTAGTCCACTACCCGGATGAAACCGTCGTCGAGCACGGGGAACGAGGCTCCCAGAACTTTCTCTATTTCTTCGACTTGGGGCCGCTCCACGCGCTGTGGCTGACCTTCCATATTGCTCTCCAGGGTGCGCCAATGAGGAAGCCTGGGGGGGCCGACGGCACCTTCACCGTCGCTCGACCAAACTCCAGTGCTCCGGCTGGTCAGCCGAAGCTGGCCGATGTTAAGGTGACGCAAGACGGGCTGCAACTTGGTTTCCCCGTCACCCGTAATGAGTCAGTAGTTCGTGGATATACAAGCAGTCGGCCCTTCCGCCGGGGTCCATTACCACCGCCAATCCATCTGCCCCCCGTTCTGGAGGTTCCCGTGTTGAGGATCCTGTTGTTCTTCCTGCTCGTCTGCGGCCTCGGATTGTCGCTCGCGCTTTCTCCGACGCTGGTCCTGGACGCCTACGCCGACGAAGAGAGCAAAGACAAAGAAGGCGAAGAAGAGGAAAGCGAAGAGGAAAAAGGGCCGTTCAAGAAATTCGACGAGGTCACCGAGGACGCAAAGCTCCTCGAGGGGTTCTTCGACCTCTACGAGAAGTCGGGCACGCTGCTCATGGCCATCAAGCCCGGTCAGCTGGACATGGACTTCCTGATGAATTTCGAGATCGCGCAGGGAGTGGGAGCCGCCGGCCTGAACGGCGGAACCATGCTGGGAATCTTCCAGGCGAACCTCATGGCACTGCAGCG
The DNA here is from genome assembly GCA_029262065.1 of Candidatus Krumholzibacteriota bacterium. GTDB lineage: Bacteria > Krumholzibacteriota > Krumholzibacteriia > JAJRXK01 > JAJRXK01 > JAJDAC01. The sequence goes on from JAJDAC010000022.1 coordinate 1,941, forward strand.
CCACGGCGACAAGATCTACCTGGTACAACACCCGGTGCACATGACCGCGACCGATGAGTCGGACGCGTGGAAAGCCACCATGGAGCGCAGCTTCGGGTCTTCAGTGGTGGCCGCGGCCGGCATCGAGACCATCCGCGAGGACGACGAGGCCATCCTGATCGACGTGACCGAATGGTTCGTCTCGGATATCTCCGGCGTCAGCCAACGCGTGAAGTTCGCCGTGTCGACCACGCCGGGCAAGCCCGGACAGGCCTCACTGGACGCCGCACGTAGCTACGTCGAGTGGGCCAAGACCTTCCCCAAGAACGTCAGCATTCGCACCAAGCTCACGTTCACCCTGAACGAACCACCCAGCTTCGATTCGCTCGCCGACTGGCGCTCACTGCCGTTGGCCATCCACGCCAACATCGTGCAACTACCCGATGTGCCGATGGAGCCTCGCGTTGCCGATGAGCGCACGGGGTACTTCCTGACCGTGCACAAGGATTTCTCTCGCGACGAACGCACGTTCTTTTCACGCTACGTGAACAAGTGGCGGCTCGAGCGCGGCGACAAGGACGGCAAGCTGTACAAGCCCAAGAAGCAGATCGTCTACTACATCGATCCCAGTGTGCCGGCCGAGCATCGCCAGGCCGTGAAGGCCGGCGTCGAAGCCTGGAACAAGGCCTACGAGAAGGCCGGGTTCAAGAACGCCATCAAGGCCCGCATGCTGCCCGAAGGCGCCGACGCCGAAGATATTCGCTACCCGACGATTCGGTGGGTGGCCAGCGACCAACCCCAGTACCTGGCCATTGGGCCGTCGATCGTGGATCCGCGTACCGGTGAGGTGCTCGACGCCGACATTCTCATGGACGCGTTGTTCGCGCTGCGCACCACTACCGAATGGCGCAACCTGGTGGACCCGGCCACTGCGTTGGCCCAGGCCATTGGCACCACCGAAGTCACGACCTTCCCCGAAGACGAGCTGCGGTTCGAGCACGCTTCCTTCACCACGCAGATGCTGGCCGAGGCCAGTCTTCTGCATGCATCGTTGGTGGACCGTGGCGTGATCGGCGTGGGCGAACCCATGCCGGCGGAATTCGCCAGCGAGTTCATGCGTTGGGTCGTCATGCACGAGGTGGGGCACAGCCTGGGGCTGCGTCACAATTTTCGCTCGTCGACCGACACGCCGATGGACAAGCTGCACGACCGCACTTGGACCGAGGCCAACGGCCTGGTGTCGTCGGTCATGGACTACGCGGCCGCGAACGTGGCGCCCAACGGCAAGACCAACGGTCAGTACTACGGCACCACTGTGGGTACGGCTGACGATTGGATGATCGCCTACGGGTACCACTACGATGCCGAGGAGGCCGAGCGCATCGCACGGCTCGGAGCCAACAAGGGGCACGCCTACGGCACCGACGAAGATCGACTGGGACCGGGGGCCATGGACCCCACCGTGAACACGTGGGATCTGGGCGCCGACCCCCTGGCCTGGAGCGAGGAACGTTGTTCGATCGTGTCGAGCCTTCTACCCAAACTTCCCGAGCGCGTGCTGGTGGACAACGCCCCGCGCTCGGACCTGACCTCGACGGTACAGAACCTGATGGGTACCTACGCCGTGAGCCTGGCCACGGCGCTGAAGTACGTAGGCGGACACTACGTGTACCGCGACCACGAGGGAGACCCCGGGGCACGCGACCCATTCGTTCCCGTACCTCGCGAAAAACAGCTGCGGGCCCTCGATCATCTGGTCGAGAACGCGTTCAGCCCCGAGGCCTTCGCGCTGGCGCCCGAGACCATCGCAATGCTCAGCGCCGATCGTTGGAACCATTGGGGTAAGTCGACCACCATTCGCGGTCGCGTGGACTACCCCTACCACGAGCAGGTTCTGAGCCTGCAGACCCAGTACCTGAGCGCGCTCATGGCGCCGTTCAGGCTGGCCCGGATCAGCGATGGCGAAATGACGTTCGGCGCCGAACGCATGATCACCATCCCCGAGCTGTTCGAGCGCGTGACCGGCGCCATCTGGAGCGAGTTGGACGACGGCGGCAACATCTCGAGCACCCGTCGCAACCTACAGCGAGCCTACGTGGACCAACTCACCGACCTGCTGACGTCACCGCCCGACCGGATGCCGTCGGACGCGCGAGCGGTGGCCCGGCTTACCGTTACCGAGCTCTTCGACAGCGTCGACAGCTCGCTGGGCCGGGGCGACCACGATACCTATACGCTTGCCCATTTGGCCGAAGTGCGCGAACGTCTTGAAATGGCCCTGGAAGCGGGCCTCGAAGTCCAGATGTTGGCGGACTGACCACTGAACCTGGGTGGGAGGTTCAGCCTTCCACCCAGGCCCCCCGCCCCATGCCCCGAATACCCGAAAACACCGCCAAGAACACGCACAACGTGGTGGCCGAACTATGCCTGCGCGAAGTGCGGGCGGTAGGCAGTGACGCCAGGGTGCTGGACATTCCGTCGGGAGCCGGCGCCTTCACCAAGCGCATGCTCGACGCCGGCGTCGAGGTGCACTCGGGCGACATCGACAACATCATGCAGGTCGAGAACCCGAACTTCCGGGTGGCCGACATGAATCAGCCGCTGCCATACGACGATGGCACGCTGTCGGTAGTGGTATGCATCGATGGAATCGAGCACCTGGAGCGTCCGTTTGATTTCGTACGCGAGTGTCATCGCGTATTGGCGCCCGGCGGAGCATTCATCATATCCACCCCCAACATCACTGCCCTGCGCTCGCGCTGGCGGTGGTTCTGGACCGGGCACCACAACAAATGCAAGGTGCCGCTCGATGAGCACAGCCCCAATCCCCTGCACCATATCAACATGCTGTCGTACCCCAAGGCGCGGTACCTGCTGCACACCAACGGTTTCGACCTCGAGCAGGTCACGACCAACCGCATCAAACCCGTGAGTTGGCTGTACGCGATCTACGTACCGCTGGCGTTTGTGGCTACAAAGCTGGCCTACGGTAAAGAAGAGAAGGTGCCGCGGCAACGTGACATCAACGCCCGCGACATCGTGCCCGCGGTGTTCTCCCGCGCCATGCTGTTCGGTGAGAGTATGATTCTACTGGCCCGCAAGACCTGAACCTTCGAAGGGAATTTCCCATGACACGACTACTGGCTATTCTTGGCGCCGGAAACATCGGCCGGGCCATCGCGCAGGGACTGGTGACCTGCAAACAACACGCGGCCACCGACATCACCATGACCAGTCGCCACGAGAAGAACCTGGCCGACCTGAAGGCCCTGGGCTTCCACGTGACCATCGACAACGCAGCCGCCGTGCGCGATGCGAAGATGTTGGTGGTCTGCGTTCTTCCCGCGCAGTTGCCCACGGTCCTGGAAGAGATCCATCCCCACTTGGACCCGGCGCGACACGTGGTGGTTTCGGTGGTCACGGGAGTGGAAACCACCCGCATCGCCGGTGCACTCCCCGCCGGCACGCCGATCGTGCGGGCCATGCCCAACACCGCCATCCAGATTGGCGAGTCGATGACCTGCCTGGCGGGCCATGGGGTCGAGGCCGACACCATGGCCGAGGTGCGAAAGCTGTTCGATGCGCTGGGCAAGACCCTGGTGATCGACGAGTCGCTCATGTCCGAGGCCACCGCGCTGTGCGCCTGCGGCGTGGCCTTCTTTCTGCGCGCGATTCGGGCGGCCAGCCAGGGAGGCATCCAGGTGGGCTTCCACGCCGAAGAGGCCCTGGCCATGGCGGCCCAGACGGCGCGCGGGGCCGCGTCTCTCCTGCTCGAACTCGACCGTCACCCCGAGCGCGAGATCGATCGCGTGACGACGCCCATGGGCTGCACCATCGCCGGTCTGAATCAGATGGAGCACGAAGGATTCAGCTCCGCGCTCATCCGCGGCATCGTTACGTCAGCCAACAAGGCCGCCGAATTGGGTCGACCGGCCGACTAACCCCGACCACGGGGAAGTCAGTCGTCGGTCCGGTCCTCGCCGTTCGGGCCATCGGTGGCCTCGGAGTCCTGGGCGACCAGAAGGTCGGCCAGGGTTCGGTCGCCCAGCTCATCGACCATGCGCTTCTCCAGATTCTGCACAGCCAACCAGGCGGGGCCTTCACCGCGCGTCTGGGGCGGAACCAGGGCTTTCGTTGCCGCCAACACCTGGGCCGCGCCGATCTCGTGAGCCGGACGCGCCAGCGTGTAACCCCGCCCGCGGCGGGTCTTCACCTTGTAGATGAGGCCAGCGTCCTGGAGCGGCAACATCATGCGTCGGATGGCACGCACGGGCAGACTCGCGGTTCGACTGAGATCTTCGCCCGACGCCAAGCGGCCTTCGGCGAAACGCCGCGCCACCAGCGTGGCCATGGGCAAAAGCACCGTGCGATCCACCACGATCTGCTCGCCCTCCCGTCCGAATCGGTGTTTGAGTAGACCGTCCCGCATGGCTTGTAGGGCGTAGCTGAGCTCCAGCCCGAACAACACGATGCACCAGGTCAACCACACCCAGAAGAGCGTGAGTGGCAACAGTCCGAGTGCACCGTACAGAGTGGTAACCGCCGCGCGCTGGACATACACCGTGAACAGTTGCAACGCGGCCAGCCACAACAAGGCCGCCACGAAACTGCCCACCGACGCCATCCGCTTGCTGACGTGGGTGTTGGGAAGCAGCGTGTACATGATGTTGAGAAACAACCAGGTCGTCAGCACCGGCGAGACCGCGCCGAGCAAGCCTACCGCCCAATCCAGCCAGCTCTCGGTGGCCAGCGCGCCCACCACGCGACGCTGGATCACCTGACCGGCCAGAATGAAGATGGGCCCCAGCGTGATCACCGTGTAATAGGCGGGCAATCGTATGTACGACGATCGTGCATCGGCGGCGCCGTAGATGATGTTGAAACTGCGCTCAATGGTGGTGAGCAGACCCGTCACGCCGTAGATGAAGATGAGGATGCCCACCACGCCGATGCTGCGCAGGTTCACCTTCTCCAGTTCATCGATCGTCGACCCCACGCGGTCGGTAAGGGACCTTCTCACCTCTTCAAATTCGCGTTTGTTGGCGTTCTCCAGGGCCGGGTCGGGAGTCGCGTTGCCGGGAGCCTTGATGGGCCGGAGCACCCAGTTGACGGCGGTCTCCTTGAACTCCTCGCGCTCGGCTTCGCCGACGAAGGTTCCCAGGACCACCAACGTGAGCACAAGGGTGGGAAGCAGACTGAACAGGGTGTGATAGGTGAGGGCGGCGGCCATCTGCGACGCCCGATCGTGGCGCAGCTCAGCTACGCAGTGACGGGCCAGGTCCACCCACCACCGCACGGTACGTTGCCCGGCGGGTAATTCCTGCCACGGGGCACTCAACCACTCCCGGGCGTCATCCGTCCATCTCATGCCGCGAGCATAGAGCGCACGGCCGACGAATACCAGCGGTGGCCCACAATCCGTTCCGCGGAGCCGCCAAAAGGCTGTGGTACACTCCCCGCCCACCGACCCGCCAGAGATGTGGGCAAGACCTTACTGAACCGCGCACAAGCGTCGAACGAGTTGCCCTTCGGATGAACTCCCCACCATCTGGCCTCACCCCCCGCGCGCTTTGGCTGCTCATGGCGGCCGCCGTGGTTCCGTACCTGCCCAGCCTGGGGTTCGGGTTCCTGTTCGATGACATCTACGCCATCGTCGAGCACCAGAAACTGCATAGGTGGTCGGCGGTCTGGGAATCGTTGGCGGTGTGGAAGGGAACCACACTGAACTACCGGCCCGTGCGATTCGCGTCCCTGGCCATCGACTGGAATCTGGGCGGTGGTGCGCCCTGGATCTTCCACGCCACCAACGTAGCCCTGCACGGCCTGTGCACTTTCGTGTTCTGGCGCCTGCTCCAGCATCTACGATTACCCCCGCGTACGGTGCTCGTGGCCGCGTTCCTGTTTGCGGTTCACCCCGCCCACGTCGGCGCCATCGACTACATTTCGGGCCGCAAGGACCTGCTTCTGACTGCGTACTACCTGGGCACAATGCTGGCGTTCCTGCGGTTTCGCCTAGCCGATACAGCCGGCCGTCGGCTGCGCTGGGGCACGACGGTGGTCACGCTGGGGGTGCTGGCTGCTTTCACGAAGGAGTCGGCGATCACGTTGCCCGTCATCCTGCTTCTGCTGGATCTTTGGCTGAGCCACCCGAGGCCGTGGACACACACGGTACGCGCGCGCGCGACGTTCTACGCGTTGTGGGTTCTGGGCGGCGCCGCCTACGTGGTATTCAAACTCGCAATACGCCCGGCCACCAAGGTGCCCCGGGAACAGTGGTTCGACCTGACCACCCACGCGGGCACCGCGCTCGCGATCTGGTGGCGAGCCGCCGTCAACCTGGTAGCGCCCTGGCGCACCGTGCCCGACTACCAGGGCATGTATGAGGTTGGTCAGGGTTGGAATCTGGCCTCGGCGGTCGGCCTGCTCCTGGGCTTGGTGCTGGTGGTGTTGGCCCTGCAATGGCGACGCTCGCGGGCGCCGTTCACGGCCGCCGTTGCGTTCTGGATGATTACCTGGATTCCAACCTCCGGCATCCTGCCCATCGCCGAGTTGTACTCCGAGCACTACCTGTATCTACCCTCGGTTGGATTCTGCCTGGCGGCGGCCGTACTCATGGCCAACGTTCGCGTCGGGCGCGCGGTTGGCGCGGTCTGTGTGTTGCTGGCCATGCTGCAGATCGTGAATCTCGGTCGAGCGTGGGCCACGCCCCAGGCCATGTGGGAAACCACCCATCGGATCAACCCGGCCAGCAAGCGGGCTCCCGCCGCCCTGGCCACCATCTATCAGGAACAGGGCCGCGCCGAAGACGCATTGGCCATGGCCCGACGGTCCGCCGAGATGGCGCCCGAGTCGGACCGCGTGCGCGCGAACTTCGCGGGCATCTTGTTCGATCAGGGGCGGGTCCAGGAGGCCCTTGCAACCGCCGACCGTGGTCTGGCCACTTTCCCCGAGTCCGACCGTCTCCACCTGGTACGAGCCAAGGCGTTGGCGGCCGCGGGCCAACGTGACGCCGCGATCGGCGCGTTCGCGCGCGCCGCGAACATCAATCCTACCTGGGAGTATCTGGGTTTGTGGGGCGAGCAGTTGGTATTGGCCGGCCGCCTGGCCGACGCCGAGCCGGTACTGACCCGTGCCGTGGAAACCAATCCCAACTACAGTCAGGCCTGGAACAACCTGGGGCTGATTGCCATGGGATTGCGGCATCACGAGAAGGCCGAAGAACGCTTTCGCCGCGCGGTGGAGTGCGACACCACCAATCCCGAACCACACAACAATCTGGCCGTCATGTTCTTCCAGAACGGCCGCTTGCCCGAATCCCACGCCGAAGCGCAATTGGCGGCGAATCTCGGGCGCGAACTTCACCCCGGGTTCGTTCAGGCCCTGGCCAACGCCGGGTATACCATCGAAATCCCGCCGCGGCGCTGACCGCTTGCGGGTTCGGGGTCTGGTTTGGAATTCGGGGTCAGTCGCGCAGCAGCAACGCGACGATGAACGCCAGCACCAACCCGCCCCAGATCGCGCGGCGCACTGGAGTGGGCAGTTCCAACCACCAACGTTGCCAGGCCGGTGCACGCGCGGCGCGATCGGCGTTCACGTCGACCGCCTTGGCCTGATCCAAGGCGTGCGCCAGGTCTTCGGCGGTGGCCGTGCGTTGGTTTGGGTCGAGCGCGCAGGCGCGATCGATCACGTCCACCACCAAGCGCGGCATATGGGGTGCAGCTTCGGCCAGGGAAGTACGTTGGCCGGCGGCGTGATCTTCACGCAGGCGGCGAACCAGTGGACCACGTACCGGATAGGAACCCGTCAGCACGTAGTAGAGGGTCACTCCCAGCGAATAGATATCGCTGGAAACAGAGGGGGCCGCGCCGGTTATCCGTTCGGGCGACATGAACAACGGCGTGCCCGACAAAGCCACCGCGCGATCGCCTCCATCGCCCAGCGCCCGCGTGACCGAAGGGTCCATGAGCACGGCGGTGTCGTCACGCACCACCACGTTGCGCGGTTCGATGTCATCATGGATCACACCGGCCGCGTGCAGATGCGACAATCCGCGGGCCACCTGGGCCCCCCAGCTCAGGACCGTGGCAAAAGGCAACTTGGCGCGATCGCGCACCATCATATCCAGCGTGGGACCGTCGATCCAGGGCATGATGATGCCCGTCTTGCCCGCGTGTTCTTCAACCGCCTGGATTGCGATCAGGTTTTCATGCGGCGTACGCGGATACGACTCCCACCAGGTCCTCGCCGCCGCCACCCGCGCGCCCGGTTCCTCGTACCCCTTGACGACCGCGTTGCGTAGCAGCTTCACAACCAGGTCGCCGGATTCGGTACCCGTGTCGCCAAGCTCCGCACCCACGTCGCCAAGCTCCGTGCCCACATCGCCAGGTCTCGCGCGCCAGGCACGGGCCGCGGGTCCTTCGCCCACCATTTCGGTCAGCGTGTACGGGCCCCAGCTCTGCGCGGCCGAGTCGCCCGGCCCAGGTTCGCGGCGGGCACGGTCGCGCTTCGAGCGCAGCCTCTGTTCCATGTCGGGGTCGAGGGCGCGAAAGGAGGCCTTCTGCTCGGGCGTGCGGCTCACGGCTCTGGCCACAGGAAATCGCGAGCGCCGGCGTCGTCGGGAATCCCCAGCTGCAAATTGAAACGTCGCTCGAAGATGGCCGAACGCCGCCCACGCAGCGAGAGATCGACCTCCGACACACAGTCGTTCAGCGAGGGGTCGTCGATGGGAGGGCTGGGGCAGATGGACGCGCCCAATCCCGTGGTCTTGCCCCGAACCCGCACCGTCATGCGACCGAGCTCACGCAGAAGGTACTGACCCTGTTCACAAAGCACGGGGACCGAACAAGCTCCGTCGGGATCGAACAGATCGAAATTCTCCCAGATGAGAAACGGTATGAAGATCTCCATGGCATCGTCACCATCCAGCGCCCAGACGTCGGGAGCGGATGAGTTGGTGAACCGCGCAATGTCGTCGAGGCCGCCGCCATGAGGCAACTCGTTATCGGGATCGCCCTCGCTGCTGAACTCGTAGGCCCACGCTCGTACCGCACCGACGAAGTCGCTGGCCTCCGAGTCGGTGGTGGGTAACTCTCTGGCGTCGGACGCGCCGACGAATCGCAGGGGAATCCGATAGATCGATCCCGAGGTCTGCTGACGATTCTCTCCCGGACTACGGAAGTACTGGAGGATTTCGGAATCCCAGTAGCGCGTGACGTCCGTTTCCACCGTGTAGGGAACTTCATTTTCGGGCCAGGAGTCGGTCCCCGGCCCCTTGAGTACCATATTGGCGTTCTCGGCCGGCTCCACGTTCAGAACCCGCGGCGGGAATCCGGCCACGAACGAGAATTCCACATCGCTGCGGTCGGGACGCCCGTGCTCGTCTTTGGTGCGGCCGATGAAGGTGTAGTCGAACGGCCCCGCCAAGAACGTCAGCTCGGCCCCGTCCGCCTCGGGCGCGAAGCCCACCATGAGCGAATCAACGAGACCCAGGTCGGTCACGGCCACGTACTGTAGTCGGCCCTGGTAGCGAACCTCGGGGTCAACGGGATCCAGGCGCACGTCGCAGCAGAAACTGTCGGCCATCACGCTCGTCGCCACGCGATCGAATCCGCCCAGCTTCACGGTGACCCATGCACCCGCGGGAATCGTATCGCCCGGCGCGAAGTTGCAGATCATGGGATCGTCACCCACGGGAGTTACCCGGTACTGGGGAAACTTCGATGCGTCATCGCAACCGGAAGGCGTATCTACTACGAGCGTCGTTTCGGGCGGATAGTTGACGTCGAATTCCAGACGGCCCTGATCGACGTCACTCTCGACGCCGGTGGCGTCCAGCGCCACCACTTCGAACCGGTGCAAGCCCGACTCGAAACGCAGTCGGTCGGGGCAGTCCTCGCCGGTGTCGCAGTCTTCGCCGACGAGCACCTCGGGCGCCGTGTTGTTGCCGAAGCTGAAGCTGGTGTCGGGCCCCCACACCGTCACTCCGTTCGCGTCGAGTGGCAACCACGGTCCACCGATCACCTGACTTGGCCGGAATTGATACCCCGTGATCGAAGCTCGTTCGGAGGTGATCACCCACTCGATCCGGAATGACCGGCCGAAACCGATATACGGACGCTGCGTGGCTTCAGGCGACTCGGCGAACGGTCCTTCGCTGTTGCCCACCCATCGCAGGATCTCGCCGCTGTCTTCGGTGGTGTAGACCCGCAGCTCCACACGATCTTCGGTGCCCCCACCAATGCCTCCGCCGCCCACCGGAGGATCGACGGAGTCGGATGAGCACGAGGCGGCGCTCAACGCGAGCACCATCAGGACGTAGTGGAGCGACGAGCGAGTTGTATTCTTGTGCATGGGATCCCGTGGGGTCGGGTGTGGGTACCCTTCAATATCGCGCGGAGGCAAAGGCGCCGTCAAGGGCGCGGCTCATTTGAGCAAGGTGGCGCGGCGCACAGCCTCGAATCCCGACGCCGTGGTCAGGCGGAAGTAGTAGACCCCGCTGGCCGCGGCCGACCCCTCACCATCGCGACCATTCCATGTGAACCGATGCAGGTCCTCGGGCAGGTCATCGTCGATCAGCGTCTCCACGCGGCGACCACGTACGTCATATATCTCCACTCGAACCCGTTCGGGCGAGGGAAGCAGAAACTGAACATTCAACTCGGGATTGAACGGGTTGGGAAACGGCGGCAGGAATTGCACGGTGGAACTGGCCAGTACCGGCTGCACCGCGGCGTTGATCAACCAATCCTGATTGGGATCCACCTGTACGCTGTCTACATTCTGCGTACCGGGAAAATCGAAAGTCTGGTCCGCGCTCTCGATCCACACCGTATGATCTTCGAATGTTCCGCCTTCGAAGTTCAACCGAATGACCTGGGGCAAGCGAAAAGCACTCGCGGGATTCTGGGTAATTCTTACTCGCAGAGTGCCTTCAACCTGAAACGGCACCACGCGCAGCGAAGGCCGCGCGTCCGATCGCAACCACGGTTCGAAGAACCAGTCGAGGCTGTCGTTCAGGAGAACCTTGGTCAGACCCTGGTCGCGCGCGACCTGCTCGCAATGACCCTGAAAGTCGGGCGTGGTCACCGTCTGGTGCCTCAGCGCGGGATCGGTCATGTAGTTGCTCATGGCCAGCAGCATGTTTTCCAGTCCCATCACCTGCCGCAGCTGATGAAGAACCCACGCGCCCTTGTTGTACACGGTTGATCCGAAAAGTTGATCGGGATCGATCACGGTACCCTGGTAGTTGCCTTGGCGCTTGAACATGAGGCGCACCTTGGCCGCCTCGTATCCATACTTGTATTCATTCCAGAGTATCTCGCCGTAGCTGGCGAAACCCTCGTTCAGCCAGATCTCGCCCCAACGCGCGACCCGAACCGCGTCACCAAACCACTGGTGGATGGCTTCGTGCGCAACGACCCATTCCCCACTGGGTCCATCGTGCTCATCGGGCGAACCCAGCGACACCGACCACCATCCCATGCTGGACATGGTGGGGTGTTCCATGGCGAAGGAGCTCATGAACAAGGCCATGCCGTACTTGATGTCGGCGTACGGATACGGGCCGAACATCTGCTCGAAGGTGGTGAGGATCTCGGCCGTGTTCTGCCACGTGTACTCGGCCCGCGCGCGCTCGATCGCCGGCGAGTAGTACTCGATAGGAGTCTGCACCAACTGCCCCGATTCGAAATCGGTCAGGGTGACGGTCTCACTCCAGGTCTCGTAGTTGGCCAACGCCAACGAAACCAGATAAGCCGGAATCGGCTTGGACATGAACCAGGTCTGTCGACGCATGCCGCCGCCCAGCAGGTCGTCCTGGGTCCGGATGCCTGGTGCCGCCAGAACGAAAGCTTCGGGGGCGACGACCGAGAGCTCCACCGGAGACGCGTCGTACGGCGTATCGTGGCAGGGCCACCAACCGCGGGCCCCGTCGGGCTCGCTCAAGGTAGCCACCACCGGTTGCGTGGGATCGGGAAACGAATCCTCGTCCACGAACAATCGTACGTCATAACCCTGTAGCCCCGACCGCTCGGGAATTCCGCCGTAATCCACACTGATCGTAGCTTCGACGTCCGGGGCCAACGCGCTGGGCAAGGTCACCGTGAGCAGATCCGATTCATGCGTGAAGTTGGCGGCGGCTCCGTCCACGCGCACCGCGGACACGCTCAATCCCGCGTTGGCCAGATCCAGAACGACCTCGCTCAACGTTACGGTCGTCGCGGCCACGGTGATGTCCGCGGTTCCGTCGAGCCGGGCGTCGTTGGGATCGGGAACGATGGTCAGATCGAGCGCCACCATGCGCACGTCCATGGGACGATCGTTGCGTTCTCGCGGCGGCACCCGCTTGGTGGGAACGGCTTGTTTTTCCAACCGCTGTCCATCGAGATCTCGGTGGTCCAACACACAAACTCCGGCCTGGACCGGATCCACGACATAGGCGGGGAACGCCACGGCACCGAGAGCCAGGGCCACGAACACCAGACCTCGAAGTCCGGGTGAAGAACAGGCATGCATCATATGGATTGGATCTCCGGCGAGGCTTACGTCGATTTGGGGGCGACACGAGGTAATATACAGGAATCGGTTCCACAAGGCCCGCCGAACTGACAAGTGCGCCAAAGGTCCAACCGTCCACGCTGAGACACGCGGCGGCGCAACTGGAAGTCGCGCGGGGAAAAAGGCTCCTATATGGTCTCACTACATCTGTTACGCTCTTTGGGCTGGGGGGGTGACTGCTCGATTTCCGAAATCGGAGAACGAGTACCGGGAGCCGCATGCGATTTGTATTCGGAGCCATATTCGCGGCGACACTGACCGCGTGGACCACGCCCGCCAGCGCGGCTACGGGGTCCTCCCATCTGCCCGGCACCACCTCCGAGATCACGCAGCAATTGGAAATGGTCTTCGGCTCGACCGACGCCGCGCCCCTGCGTTGCGCCACGGAAACCCTGATTGCCTACGAGAACGTCCGATCCACGCTCGATGTCACGACCCAGAACCACCTCGATCACCTGATCCAACCCAGGGCCAATGTCGCCAAGGATGCGTCAACCTACCTGACCCCCGAGGGTCATTTCGAGATCACGTACGAGCTCACCGGCGTCGACGCGGTGTCCGACCACGACGCCAAGCCGTCCAACGGTGTTCCCGACTACGTCGAACTGATCGGCGAATACCTCGAAACGGCCTGGTCGGTTCAGATCGACACGCTGGAATTGCCCGCCCCGCCCGTGGACGAGGCTCCCTACGCCGTCTCGTTCCGCGCCATGAGCAGCTACGGCTACACCACGACCAACGATCCTGGCCCGGCGGGAACCCGCATCGTCCTGCACAACACCTTCATCGGGTTTCCCGCCAACGAAGATCCTGACGGCGACCGTCTGGGCTCGGCCAAGGCCACGGTGGCGCACGAATTCAAGCACGCCAGCCAGCACGCTGGATCGCGATGGTCAGAAGGATCGTGGTTGGAGCTCGATGCAACCTGGGTCGAAGACGTCGTGTTCGACGACGTGAACGACTACTACCAGTTCCTGGAATTCAACGGGCCCATCGGTTCGCCCACCGCTTCCATGCACGACGGTGGCGGCGGACGCTACGAAGATTGTATCTGGCAGCATTTCCTGGAGCAGCGGTTCGGCACGCAGCTCGTCGTGGATGTCTGGCTACGTCGCGTGGACAAGACCTCCGAGAACGTCCTGATGTCGTACGATGAAGTGCTGCGCACGCGTGGCTCTTCGGTGGAAACGGTCTGGGCCGAGTTCGTGAGTTGGAACTACGCCACTGGCGACCGCGCCGTACCGGGGTTTGGCTACGAAGAAGCGGCGAGCTACCCCATGGCGCCCATCCACTACGATCTGGAGAACCTGCCCAACTCGTTCACCGGCACCGTCGACCCGCTGGCCGCCGCATTCCTGTTCCACCCGTCGTTCTCGGCGCAGGAAGGCACCGTGGAAATCGAATTCGAGTCGCCGCAGCCATTGCAATTCTCGGCCGTGGTCCACACGCCCACCGGTACGATCGAGACTTTCAAGTTCGATGACGGACCCGTGTCCCTTTCCCTGGCCAACATCCAGACCATGGGTCTGGTTGTCTCCAACGCAGCTTCGGAGGGCGAGCCGGCCGTGTGGACCATGCAGGTGCGCGAGAACATTCCCCCGCGCATTGCCGCCCTGTCGCTGGACGCGGCATCGTTCGACCTGAGTGTGGCCGCGGGCGGCCAGGGTTCGGCCGACTTTCGTATCACCAATACAGGAGAAGCGGGCTCACAACTGGAATTCGAAGTGGTAGCCATGGAAGAGCTGCCCCCCGAATTCCTCCCCTCCGTTACCGCCAACAAGAGCATCGAGGGATCCACTCTGGAAACCCTCCAGAATCGCTATCACGCGGGTTCACAGAGCAGCTTCGACCTGGTGGTGACCAACGCCAGCGGCGACGAGGAGTGGCTTACCCTGGTGGAGCTGCAGTTGCCGCCGGGCGTAACGATGGTTGGCGCCACCAATTTCGTAGGTGGCACCGCCGGAGAGCTCGAAGTTCAGACGACATCCGACAACGTGGTGCGCTGGCTCGACCCAACGCCGCCGTTCGGAAACGTCTTCGGCGACGGAGCGCAGGCTACGGCCTCGGTCACCCTGGCGTTCGACGCCGCAATCCAAGGCACGCTCATTGTGGACTACACCCTCATGGGCGACGGATGGATGGCGTACCCGCACGAGGTGAAAGATCAACTCACCCTGAATCAGGCCAGCACGGAACTGACGATCGAGGGTCCGACTTCGAACTACCTGGCGCTGGGCGATCGCGCCCGCGTGTCATGGGAAGCCTCGCCCGACGTGAGCCTGGTCAGCCTGGAGTTCAGTGGCGACGACGGCGCAACCTGGAACCTGCTGACCCAGAGCAACGACTCGACGGGCTCGTTCGAATGGACCGTGCAGGGATCGCCGACCCGCTTTGGACGCTTCCGCGTCAACGAGACGCTCGGAGGGCTTACTTCGAGCACTCAACGCGCTATCTGGATCTATCGTCGCCCGACATGGGCAGCGAACACGGCCGTCACGGGTACCGTAGCCGCGGCGTCCACGCAGGCGGTGGCGGTGGAAGTCGACGCGCGGGACCTGACCGAAGGAACCTCGACCTCGGCCAAGATCGTGGTGGCCTCGAACGCCCCCAACCAACCGGTCGCCATATTGGATCTGCTGGTGCGCGTCGAAGCCACCGAAGTTCCGCCCGTTCCCAACTCGTCCGTCACGCAACTGCGGCCCAATTTTCCCAACCCCTTCAACCCGGAAACCACCATCCGCTTCTCGTTGGCCCGGGCCGGATCGGCCACCCTGCGCATCGTCGATCTGAAGGGCCGCCACGTAGCCACTCTGGTACGGGAAGACCTTGGCGCCGGGGACCACAGCGTGCAGTGGTTCGGCCAGGACGATCGGGGCCGTGCGGTGGCCAGCGGAATCTATGTGTATCGACTGGAGTCGGCGGCCGGCGAAGTAGCCACCCGGAGCATGACGCTGGTGCGCTGAGGTTGCCGTCGCGGACAACTGCGCGGATACTCTCGCAATGAGCCCAGTCCTCACCCTCCTTTTCTCGGTCGTCGCGCTGGGGCTGGGACCCGCGTTCGCCGGGATCATGCCCCGCCAGGCCAAGGCCCACGCCTTCCTCGACGGCTTCGTGCTGTTCATGGTGGCTGGCCTTTGCTTGTTCTCGCTGCTTCCCCACGCCTACGCCGAACTTGGACCCTGGGCCATCGCCGTGGCCCTGGCCGGACTGTTCCTACCCCACTTCGCTGAATCCCGCCTCCAAGGCCACCGCCACGGCGAGTCTTCCGCAATCTTGGGGGTAGCCGTGATCGGGCTGTTCCTGCACGCGGCGCTCGACGGTGTGGCTCTCGGCGAGGGACACGACCATCTCCACCAGTCGGCCAGAGGCACCAACCTGGCCCTGGCGATCCTCATTCACCGGCTGCCCGTGGGACTGTTCCTGTGGTGGACCATGCGCGCGCGCTTTGGCCGCGGCCTGACGTGGGCCATGTTGGCCGGGCTATCGCTGGCTACCGTCGCCGGATTCCTGGTGGCCGACCAGTTGCCGGTCTACGGGCCGGCCGGTGGCATTCTTCACGCTCTGCTCGCGGGCGGTCTGTTGCATGTGGTCATCGATCATGGCCCCCAAGACCACGGCACGCGTCATCGCGTGGCCGCGGCCAGCGGGTCGCTGGTGGCGCTTGCACTGTTCGCCCTGCTTCCCACCGCCGACACGCCGGTGGTGGCCCAAGCACTGCGAGCTACGATGTCCCTGGTTCAGCAGAGCAGCCCAGCCATCGTACTTGGCTTTCTGGGCGCCGGGCTGCTGAGCCTCGTGCCCACCGAAGCGCTGGCGCGTCTCATGACCGGCGGCAACGCCTTCACCAGCTCGCTTCGCGGCGTCATCTTTGGGCTACCGCTACCGGTGTGCTCCTGCGGCGTCGTCCCGCTGTATCGGAGCCTGGCCCACAAAGGGGTTCCACCCGCGGCGGCCATGGCGTTTCTGGTAGCCACACCCGAGCTGGGGCTGGACGCCATACTTATTTCCGTACCGCTATTGGGTGCGAAACTGGCGCTGGTGCGTGTGGTGGCCGCCTTCGCCGTCGCCTTGGTCATCGGCGTGGCCGCGGGGCTTCTGGTGAAATCAGGATCCACGCCACCGCCGGCGCCAGACATCGAAGTCGCGGCGACGGGGTCGAAGACGCAACGCGCGCTGAAGTACGGATTCGTGGAATCGGTCGACGACCTGGGTCCCTGGATTCTGGCCGGGTTGCTGTTCGCCGGTTTCCTGGAACCGCTGATCGAACCCACGTTCGCGCACGGTATCGCCGCAATAGCCGAGGTGCCGCTGTTCGCGGTGTTGGGCACGCCGCTCTACATCTGCGCCTCGGGCGCCACGCCCGTGGCCGCGGTGCTACTGGCCAAGGGCGTCAGCGTGGGCGCGGTGTTCGCATTCCTGCTTTCGGGTCCCGCGACGAATGTGACCACGTTCGGCGCAATCCGATCGGTGCACGGGCGCGGCACGACCATCGCCCTGGTTTTGGCGATTCCGGTGGCGAGCGTGCTGGTGGGCTACATCCTGAACGGCACCATCACGGTAGATCCTTCGCAGGCTCCGGCGGCCCAGACCCATTCGCAGCCGTGGTGGCGCACCGTGGTGGCCGCGGGTTTCCTGCTACTGGTCGCCGCGTCGTTCGTGCGTCAGGGTCCACGTGGATTCCTGCGCAAACTTGGGATCGGCGAACATACGCACGCCGATCACGCCGAAGCGGAGTCGTGTTGTTCCACTGATGGAGAAGCGCGCGGGAACGAGCCCGACCACGCCGATCACGTGCACGAACCGGTGTAGAGCCAGATCAACCGCTGTGGCTCATGAACCATTCGACCAGGTCGATCTTGGTCAGGATCTGACGGGGATGACGGTCGTCATCCACGATCACGGCGCTTCCCGCGTTCTCGAGCAGAGACTCCAGGACATGCAACGGCGTGGTCGACTCAACCGTAGCCACCGACCGATCCATGATGGAGCGTACCGTGGAGCCGCTCGAAGGTTGGCCCGAAGCCAGATACTGCAAGAGACCCTCTTCGTGCACCATTCCCACCAGCCGGCCGTTCTCGGTCACCGGAATCTGCGAGATCCCGGCCCGCCGCATGATTGCAATGGCCTCGGACATGGCCCCGTCGGCCTCGAGTGTCAGTAGCTCGCCATTCGATTTGGCCGAGGCGATCGTGCTCACATCACCTTCGAGCAGGGTGTGGCCAGTAAAACGATTCTGTTTCATCCAATTGTCGTCGACGAACTTGGTCATGTAGTTGCGAACCCCATCGGCCAACAACACCACGCAGTTCTGACCCGCGCGCAGAGTCTTGGCTTCGCGCAACGCCGCGTATAACGAGCTGCCCGAGGAGCCGCCACAGAGCATGCCCTCTTCTCGAATCAAACGACGGGCCAGCAGGAACGACTCACGATCGCCCGTCTTCACCCAACGATCGACGGTGCTCTGATCGAGCACATCGGGAATGAAGTCGTAACCGATTCCCTCCACCTTGTACGAAGCCACGTGGGTGCCTCCGGCCAGGATCGAACCAATGGGATCCGCGCCGACGATGATGACATCCGGATTGGCTTCCTTCAGGCGTTTGGCCACTCCCGTCACGGTGCCACCGGTGCCGGCCCCGATCACCACCATGTCTACCTTGCCGTCGAGATCGTCGAGGATCTCCTGCGCCGTGCCTTCGTAGTGCGCCAGCGGATTGGATGGGTTGGAGTACTGATCGAGAATGTGCGCGTTGGGCAGCTCCTTCTGGAGCCGATTGGCCACGCTGATGTGGCTGTCGGGCGAGTCGAACGCGGCCTCGGTCGGGGTGCGAATGATCTCGGCCCCCAGGGCTTCCAGCGTGACCTGCTTCTCCCGGCTCATCTTCTCGGGCATGGTGATGATCACCCGATACCCGAGTACCGCGCCGGCCAACGCGATACCAATGCCCGTGTTGCCACTCGTGGGCTCGATCAGGGTGTCACCGGGCTTGATACGCCCCTGCTCCTGCGCGTCCTTGACCATGCGATAGCCAATGCGATCCTTGACCGAACCACCGGGGTTCATGAACTCGCACTTGGCGAACAGATTGCAATCGAGGCCGGCGCCCACGCGGTGCAGCCGTACCAGGGGGGTCTTGCCGATGGCCTCGAGAATGTTGTCGTGGAGCATGGTCCTCGTCCGCGGTGGGAATGGAAAGTGCGACTCGGAGACCATGGTAGGAGGTCACTGGGCGTGGCCGCAACTTCTACTGCTGAAGAGGGCCCGGGGCAACCCACGCCCGCCCATTTGAGCGGTCCGACCCGGCTAGTTCAGAGCCTGGAGCTCCAACTTCACGGTCTTTTCCTGGCGGTCGCGAACGTACCGAACGATCACGGCGTCTCCGGGACGACGCCCGTCCAGCGCCTGATACAGATCGTCATAGCTGTTGATGTCCTGGTCGCCGATGCCCACGATGATGTCGCCTACGAACATGCGCCCTCGCCGATCCTGCCGTAGCCCTTCCAATCCCGCCCGAGCCGCGGCACTGTCTCGTTGGACATCACCAATGATCACGCCACGGATGCCACGCTGGCGGGCGACGTTGTCCGACACCAGTTCCACGCCCAAACCGGCCCTCTTGACCTCACCGTACTTGATGAGTTGGGGCACGGTACGTTTGACCGTTTCCACGGGAACCGCGAAACCAATGCCCACGCTGGCGCCGGTAGCGCCATGGATGGCGGTGTTCACCCCGATCAGCCGACCCTGGCTGTCCAGCAGCGGCCCACCCGAATTACCGGGGTTGATCGAAGCATCGGTCTGGATCACATGATTGATCGTAGTGCCAGCGATGGACCTGATCTCGCGCCCGAGCGCGCTGATGACGCCGGTGGTCAGCGTGTAGTCCAGTCCAAACGGATTGCCGATGGCAATGACCTTCTGGCCCACCTTCAACGCCCTCGAATCACCGATCGGAAGTGGCTCCAACCCCGCATCCGGATCCACTCGAAGCACCGCGAGATCCTTGTACCTATCGGCACCCACCAGCTGCGCGTCGTAGCTGGCGCCGTCGGCGAACGTCACCTGGTAGTTGGTACCCTCCGCGATCACATGGAAGTTGGTCACCACGTGACCCAGGCGGTCCCACACGAAACCCGACCCCGACCCCACGGGCACTTCCATGGCGTTGCGGCTCCACACGCTGCTACGTCGCGTGGCACTGGTGGTGATGTAGGCCACCGAGCCCGAAGCGCGATCGAAGACATCTATGGTGTTCCGCTCGCTGGCCAGCAGGAATTCCTGCTCGTCCGCCAGAACATCTTGCGCGCCAACGACGGCACTGAGTGGACCCATCCATGCCACGATAGTCAGCATCAGGATCTTGGCGGGGGTACGCAAAGTTTCGCCTCCAGGAGTGTACGGGTTGCTTGCATCATACTCCTCGACGACCGCCGGGGTTCCTCGGGTCGAGCCCCGACCCAGGAGAATCCGCTTGCGCCGGCCTGTCCAGCCTGCCACCCTTTTGAGGCCGGCTCCATCGCAATTCAACGACGAGATTACTCGGGAGGCGCTCTTGCGACTGCGAGCCGGGATCCTATTGCTCTTGTGGGTCGTCAGTGGCAGCACTGCGGCCCAGGGGCAGGAATTCGAGCCCGGCGAGATACTCGTCCGGTTCGCCGCCAACGCCAAGGCCCACGAGAAAGCCGATCGCCTGGCCCAAGTTGGCGCCACGACCACCGAAATCCTCAGCCTCATCCAGACCGAGCGCTGTCGCCTCTCGAACACCAGCGTGGAAGAGGCCGTGCGCCAGCTGAGCGCCGACCCCCTGGTGGTATACGCCGAGCCCAATTACATATGGCGCGCCGACCTGCGCCCCAACGATCAGTTGTTCAGCTTCCTCTGGGGCTTGGAGAACGTCGGCCAGACCCAAGGTACCGTGGGAACCGACATCAACATGATCCCCGCGTGGGATACCATTACCGACGCGTCGTCGGTGGTGGTCGGCGTGATCGACACGGGGATCGATATCGCGCACCCCGACCTGATAGACAATATCTACGTGAATCCAGCTGAGATCCCCAACAACGGCATCGACGACGATGGCAACGGGTTCATCGACGACGTCAGCGGATGGGATTTTCGCAACGACGACAACAACCCGTTTGACGATCGCAGTCACGGAACGCATGTCGCCGGAACCATCGGCGCGCGCGGCCACAACGGCCTTGGCGTGGTTGGAGTCTGCTGGCGAGTGCAACTGCTTCCCCTGAAATTCCTCGGCGCCAACGGCGCCGGCAACAATGCCGATGCGATCAAGTGCATCCAGTACGCGCTGCTCATGGGCGCCCAGGTAAGCAACAACAGCTGGGGCGGCGGACCATTCTCCAACGCTCTGTACGCGGCCATCGAAGCCGCGTCCGTGGCCGACCACATCTTCGTGGCCGCGGCCGGCAACAGTACCTTGAACAACGACGCCATCCCCCATTATCCCGGCAGCTATGACCTTCCCAATATCGTGTCCGTGGCCTCCACCAACGATCGCGACCTGCTGTCTTCGTTCTCGAACTGGGGCGCGGTAACGGTCGACCTGGCGGCACCGGGCAGCAACATCTACAGCACGCTCCCCTTCGGACGGTACGGTCTGAACTCCGGCACCAGCATGGCCGCGCCCCATGTAACCGGGGTGGTGGCGCTGATGCGGGCGCAGGCCCCGGGGGTGAACTATCCCACCATTGTCGAACGCCTTCTCGCAACCACTGAACCCGTCGCCGCGCTCGCCGGCCGCACGGTTACCGGGGGACGACTCAACGCGCTACTGGCCGTGGCCGACCCCGATTCGATCGCCCCCGCCCCGATCGACGACCTTCGCGTGGTCACCACGGGGTCCAACCACCTGGACCTCACCTGGACCGCGACCGGCGATGACGGCCGTGAAGGACGCGCCAGCATCTACGACCTGCGCGTATCGACATCGACCATCACGGCTGACAATTTTCCCTCGGCCACCGCTATCCAGCTGGAACCACCGGTCGAGAGCGGCGGTACGGAAACGGTCCGGGTGGGCGATCTCGCCGCCAACACGGACTATTTCTTCGCCATGGTGGTCTTTGACGATTTTTCCAACGTTACAAACCTGTCCAACACCGCTAGCGCCCAAACCGAGCGCCCCCCCACCGCGGCCATCAGCCCCGACCTCCTGAAGGAGGAACTACTGACCGGCGCCAGCGCCGACGCCTCCATCACGATATCCAACCAGGGACCAGGCACGCTGGACTTCGCCATCTCGGGAGTGGTGTATGAACCAAAGGCCGCCGCCCAACGCCGCGCCACCGTTCCGTCGCGGCCGCTCGATTCGTACTACGGCCCGCCCGACCCTTCGCGGCCCGCGCACCGAGTCGAAGTGGACATGATGCCACCGATGGTCCGATCGAAAGACGCGCCTATCTTCTTCGACGACATGGAACAGGGCGACAATGACTGGACCCACACTTCCACCCATCTGAACGGAAACGATCTCTGGCATCTGACCGACGACCGCGCACACAGTGGCAGCACCAGTTGGCGCGTTCCCCAGCACTCGGGCACCGGTAGCGATGCCCTGCGCTCACCCACGATCGACCTGCGCGGGTTTCGGGCCGCCACCCTTTCGTTTCAACACTGGTACCGCTTCGACGACTGCGACGACCCCACGCTCGACGCCGATGGCGGCGTGGTCGAGATCACCGTGGACGATGGAAACACCTGGTTGCCGCTTTCACCGCTGGACGGCTACCCCTATGTCCTCGACGACGTATGCGAAAACCCCTTGGCCGGCCGACCGGCCTATGCGCATCAGGGGGGCCGAGGTTCCTTTACCAGCGCGACGTTCGATCTTTCACCGTTTGCCGGCGAGCTAGTGGCCATTCGGTTCCACGCGGGATGGGATTGCGGAAACTGCAACGAGGAAGACGGCTGGTACGTCGACGACGTCGCCGTGACTCCCGGACAGCCGCAATGGCTCATCCTGGGCGACAGCTCAGGATCGATTCGACGCGACGAGCCGACGAACGTCGACGTACAACTCGATGCCACCGGCGTGCGCGGCGGCGAGCACGTGGCGTCGATCGAGTGGTCCACGAACGATCCCGCCCAACCAAGCGTATCCGTCTTGGCAAAACTTCGCGTGACGGCCGCGCCCGACGTGTTCGTCTCCGAATCGTTGATCGACTTTGGTCAGACATTCGTGGGAATCGCCGCCCACCGACCCATACGCGTCTACAACGTGGGCACGGCGCCGTTGATCGTGAGTCAGGTGGATGTGGAAGGTCCCTTCGACCTCGATAGCGCCGGCGCGGTTCTGGAACCGGGTGCCCACTTCGAGCGCATCATCACCTTTCTGGGTCAGAGCCCCGACACGTTCACGGGTACCATCACGGTGACCAGCGACGATCCCGATCACCCCACGTCCACCGTGACCCTTACCGCCACCGCCGTGCTTCCCCCCGAACTGGTGCTCGAACCGCAGATCATCGAAACGCAGCTGTTCACGAACGGAAGTACCACGCAACCGTTGGTAGTACGCAACGTGGGATTCACGCCGCTCGAAGTGGACCTTCGCATCGAGAACGACACCGCTCGCAAGCGCGTGCCGCGGGTGCACCATCGCCCAATGCCAAGCGGCATCAGCGGCGGCTCGAAACACTCCGATGACAACGCCCTACCAAAACAAACCAAGCGCGACGCGGGCCGCGTGCTGGTGGTGCAGAACACGCTGGCCTGGGGCCTCGACATCTCTGAATTCCTCCAAGACGAATTCGGACTCGACGCCGACCTCGTATCGTCAACCCAGCTCGAAAACGTGGCCCTGAACGGATACGACCTGGTGATCACCGCGGGCGACGAAGGCGATGTCTACTACCAGGAAATTTCCGGGTTCGTGGATGCCTTTGACGGGTTCGTACAATCCGGCGGCGTAATGCTCTACCTGGCCGCGACCCACGGCGCCGACGTCACCCTGCCGGGCGGCACGATTGCCGAATGGGGCTGGCACGAGCTCCGCAACCTGGTGGAAGCACCCGGCCACCCCTTGGTATCCGGCTTGCCCGACGAACTCGAAGGCGACTCGGCCAACCATATGATCTTCTTCGAGCTGCCGAACGACGCCACCGTCATCACGCGCACGAAACAGACGGGCGGCCCTACCGCCGTGGAGTACGCACGCGGTGACGGCATCGTGATTGCCACGGGGCAACCGTGGGAATTCCTTTGGCGCAGCGAGTTCGCGATGGGCCAGATGCTCCCCAACGGCGTGGGCTACGCACTCGAACGCGCGCGACGGCGATGGGTGACCCTCGCGGTCGAACGGGTCATCGTACCGGCCATGGACCAGGTCGCGGTGGATATCGCCATGGACGCGGCGTTTCTGGGCTTCGGAAACTTCGAATCAACCGTGCATTTGGTCAGCAACGACCCGGCGCGACCCGCGGCAACCGTCGCGACGAAGCTGACGGTCGTCAGCTCGTCTGACGTGCGTGTATCAACGCAGGTATTCGACCTGGGGAACGTGTTCCTGGGAGGCTCGAATTCGAAGCCACTGCGTATCGAGAATCGTGGCACCGAAACACTCACGGTCGAGGCCGCGAATGTTCCACCGTTCGTGGTCGCGAGCACTTCACTGATCATCGAGCCCGGCCAATTCGTGGACACCAGTATCAGCTTCGCGCCAACGAAGCTGGGACCCAGCGCAACCCAACTCGAATTGACCACCAACGACCCCGACCAATCGACCGTGATTCTCGACGTACAGGGAACCGGACTGGCCGCCCCCGCGATCGTCGTCACACCAACGTCGATCCAGGAATCCCTGGCCAGTGGCACCACCGCCCAGCACTTGTTGCAGATCAGCAACGAAGGCGGCAACGATCTCCACTGGCAAGCCGAAATCACCACCGCGGCCACCAAGGACGTTCGCGATCTCGCTGGACTGAACGTGCTGTTCGACCGCGCGCACGGACAACAGCCGTGGCAGGATTGGTCGACGACGCGCGGCGACCTGACCGCGCGCGGCGCGAATCTCTGGGAATCATCGGAACGGTGGTCGACGGCCCAGCTGGCCTCGGTCGACCTGTTGTGGCTAACCGATTTCGCGCAGCACCCCTCCGCCGACGAACTCGATGCCTTGCGAGCCTGGTTGCATTCCGGTGGCGGCCTTCTGATCGAGGGCGACGACACTCCATCGGTGCCCCGCTTCAATCAGGTGCTGTCCAACGTGGGCTCCTCGCTCGCCTTCTCGGGGTTCGATGGCGCCGAGGGAGTGAGCGACCTGATCGCCATCCACCCCACGACGCGGGCGGTTCGGCGCGTGCATCTGGTCCAGAACCTGGCGCGCATCGCATCACCTTCGAATCCCGCGGTGCCATTGGTTTTCGATCGAGACGGGCATGCCGCGGTCGCGGTGGAAGAACTCCAGAACGGTCGGATATTGGTGATGTCCGACGAATTGCTCGACGATGTCCACGCGCCGTTGGCCGACAATCGGCGTCTGGCCAACCAGTTGCTACACTGGCTAAGCGGCCGAACGTGGATGGTCACCGACCCGGCGGCGGGAACGGTACCACCGGGCGAGACCGCCACCGTGACCCTGACGCTCCAGGCCCTGACCCTGCCCCAGGGAAGCCACGTGGGCACCCTGAGTCTACTGAACAACGACCCAATCCAGCCCCGGTTGGACGTGGACGTGGCGCTGGTCGTAAGCGGTTCGGCGCAAGCGGTCGTCGAGTTCTCAGAACTCGACTTTCCCGAAACACCGCTCGGGCATTCGAGCCCACGCTCGCTGCGGATCTGGAACACGGGCACGGCTGACCTGAATGTAACCGCGTCGATCGCGGATCAAAACTTCGCCGTGGATCAACCATCGTTGGTCGTCTCGCCCGGAGCGGTCGAAACGCTACAGACTACGTTCGCACCCACCCTGGTCGGACCCCACACCGCGCAGCTGATGGTGACGACGAACGCCGCGGCGCAGCCCACCATTTCGGTGGATCTGGCCGGACACGGTGTCGTCGTCCAGACAAACCTTTCCGGTCCGCCGCCACCACACTTTGGACCGATCGTGATCGGCGAGTCCGTCTCGACCACGATCGAGTGGACCAACGACGGAAACGTCCCCCTGGAACTTACCAGCGCCGCCACCAACGCACCGTTCTGGGTCATCGCCACCAACCAGACCCTGGCGGTGGGTGAAACCACGTATATAGAGGTAGGCGTCCAACCCAGCGTCGCAGGAACATCGGAGCAATCGCTGGGTCTGGTGGCGAACGGCGAGAGTGTTTCCATGGGCACGATGAGCGTCGAAGGCATCGCCGCGCCGATCCTGGAAACGTCTACCGATCGCATTCAGGAAGTCATGGCGGCGGAGACCCACCATTCCACATTCGATATCCGCAACGACGGTCAGGGACCGTTGCTGGTAACGGTTCGTCCAACGCTGATCAATGCCGCCCCGTTGCTCGCCCCTCGGGCCAAGCGCCCCCACGACGACTTCGGTCACACCTGGACCGACAGCGACACCCCCGGCGCCCCCGGTTACTCCTGGCACGACGTCCGTGCCCATGGAACCGCGCTGGCTCTTGAGCCGGACGGTTCCACCGCCCCTGTCCCGCTGCCATTCCCGTTTCCTTTCTACGGCGATGCCCACGAAACCATTTTCGTAAGCCGCAACGGATGGATTTCGTTCGCACCCAACACGACGACGCTGGAGCCGCAACGCCTCCCATCGACCGATGTGAACGGCGCGATCATCGCCGCGCTGTGGACCACGTTCGAGCCGGGCCCAGGCACGGTTCACGTGGCCACCACGCCCCACGCGGTCGTCGTGCAGTACACTGACATGCAACCCACGGGCGGCACGTCGGGACCGAGCACCTTCCAGATGACGTTGCTCCCCGACGGCCGGTTGGAGTTTGGCTACCGCCGAGCCACCACGCCCAGGGTCGGCTGGTCGGTGGGAATGCAGAACGCCAACGGAGACGATGGCATGTCGGTGGCCCACGACACCCAAGGGTACCTGCACGATCGTCTGTCGGTACGGGTCGGCGAACCGGTACCGTGGCTGAGCACCTCCCCCCAGGAGCTATCGATTGCGCCCGGAGCAACCATGCCCCTGCGAGTTGACTTTGACGCCACCCAACTGCCACTGGGGGTCTACCTTGGAGCCCTGGTGCTGGAAAGCAACGACCCGGTCCGGCCAATAGCGATCATCGGGGTGGACGCGGCCGTCACCGCGGACGAGACCCAGCGGCTGCTTCCCAACCGGGCCAGCCTGCACAGCGTTGGCCCGAATCCGTTCCGGACTCGCACCCGAATTACGTACGCGGTGCCGCGCGACGGGCGCGTGGAGCTGAACGTCTACGACGTGCGGGGTCGTCGGGTCCGCCAATTGGTGGCAGAACCGCTGGCGGCCGGCATCCACGCCGCCGAATGGTCAGGCCACGACGACCAGGGGCGCCGGGTGGCCGGCGGTATGTACTTTCTGAGGCTGGAAGCGGGCACCGAGACGATCGTACGACGGGTATCCGTGACCCGCTGACGTCCGCCACCGTAGCGGCGACGGTCGCCGCGTGCTACCGTAGTTGCTTATCATGAATACGAACGCAGTCAAATCGAACTCCAGTGAGAGGGCCCTCGTTGCCCTCTTCTTCATTCTGGCTCTGCTGCTTCGCGCGCTGTTCCGCGTGGAGGCCAGTGAGCTCGAGTTCTTCCAGATCCTGGGGCTTGATTCCCGCTTCTACCACGACTGGGCGATGTCGCTGGCCGGCGGCACCTTCGCCAGCGACGAGCCGTTCTTCCAGGGCCCACTCTATCCGTACTTCCTTTCTGGGTTGTACCGCACGTTCGCGGCCAGCGTCGCCACGGCCCAGTGGTCACAGGCGATTCTGGGCGCACTTTCGACGGCGCTCGTGGTGTCCACGACGTGGCGGGTGTTCGAAAACCGTGCCGCGGCCATTTCCGCCGGGCTCATGCTTGGCACCTACGGCTACCTGATGTTCCTCGAGATGCACGTGGTCGCGGCACCGTTGCTGGTGTTCCTGTTTTCGTTGTCGCTATGGTTGCTCGTTCGTCTCACGCAACAACCCACGATGTGGCGGGCGCTGCCGCTGGGCTTGGTCGTGGGTTTTCTGGCTCTGGGCCGAGGCGTCGCCCTCGTCATGCTGGCGTTGGGCATTGTGGCCAGTTTAGTGGCCGCGCGGCAACAGCGGAAAACCGTGTTGCGAGCGAGCGGATTCGTGTTGCTGGGCACCATCGTGGCCCTGCTCCCCACCACCATATTCAACGCGCAGCGGGGCGGTGGCCTGACCCCCGTCAGCACCAACGGTGGCATCAACTACTACATTGGCAACCACGACGGTGCCAGCGGAGCGTTCGACAACATTTCCGGTATCGAATTCTTTCAACCCGGGGTTGGCCAGGATGGCGGCAGCGTGGCCCTGGCCGCACGTCTCAGTGGACGCAACCTCAATCCCACGGAAGCTTCGCGCTACTGGCTGGGTGAAGGCCTACGTTGGAACGCCGCGAATCCCGGCACCACCGTGGCCCTCTACGGCAAGAAACTGCTCATGCTCATGAGCAACTTCGAAATTCCCCAGATCGAAAACTACGACTGGGGCAGGGAGGAGTCTCGCTGGCTACGCTGGTCGCCGGTTCGGTTCGGATGGATGATGGCCCTTGCCCTCGTGGGCACGGTTCTGCTTTGGCATCGTCGACCGAGCCGCTGGATCGTCCTGGCCATGGTGACCTATCTCATCGGCCTGTTGCCATTCTTCGCCACCGGCCGGTTTCGCGCAGTGGTAGTACCGGCCGTCGTGATTCTGGCCGCCGGAACCATCGGACGACTGTGGGAGCTTTTGCAACAGCGGGATATGCAACGCGTGGCCACCACGGTTGCGGCCGCGACCGCGTTGGCCGTGGGACTTGGGTTGTACGCCCCCTCGGGCATCCAGGCTTCTTCCGAAATGCTTCGATTCTACTCACGTGGCGTCGTGGCCATGGAGGCGGGCAAGTCCGGCGACGCCATCGAGGCGTTCCGACTGGCCCTGGAGAAGAACCCTGAGCACGTACCGTCGCTGGCCAACATGGCATTCTGCTTCTCGCAGCAGGAGCGCCACGAAGAGTCCTTGAAGATGTATTCGGCCGCCCTGGCCGTCGACCCCTCGGCCACGCACCTGCTGGGCTTCATGCTGCAGGCCGCCTTGGCCGACAACAACGACATTGCCGCGCGAGCGACCTTGGACAGGGTCCTGGAAGTAGACCCCAACAGCTATCCGGCCATCGCGCAACTGGGAGACCTGGAAATGCGCGCGGGGAATTTCGAGGCCGCGCGCATGCACTGGATGCGCATCCTGCGCGAGGTGCAAGGTGGGCCTCTCCAGGAAATGGCCCAGGAACGCATCCAGTCGCTCTCGGGCAACTGACCGCTATCCCACGTCTCGATCTGTTTCGTGGTTTATCCCGACGGTAGCCGCGGATACGACTGCAGGATCTGGCGCACGCGTTCGCGCACGTCGTCGTAGTCGGGTTCAATCGAAGCGTCCCAGCCCAAGCCAACGCCGCGCCAGACCCGGCGCTCGGCCGACACATCGACCAGGTCGATCGCGATACTACCGTCTACCGCGGAGGTGCGGTAGGTAGCCATGAGGTCCACGCGCCGGCTGTCGGTGCGGATGAGCCCCTTGTTGGTCAATTCCTGCGCGATCGCATTCTGAAGGTGACGATCGCGTGCGGCGATGGGTTGTCCCAGCGCCGACCCCTCCGACGGCGCCACCTGAAAGCTCTTGTAGCCCGCGAACGAGACGTTGGGGTCAACCTCGGTGTCCACCGTCAACGAACCCGTGCGCCGGGGCGAGGCACAGCCTGACGCCAGCAACGCCACGATCACCAGAATCAGACCGCAGCGTCGGGCTTGGGGCTGGTCGAACCTCGTCATCCTATTCGTCTCCCAGCTCTACCTGGAAACCGTCTTCGCCGGTAGCAATCATGGCCAACGTTTCTATGAGTTGTTCGTGGGCGGTGCGCGGAAGCCAGCTACGCAGACGAACCTCCAACGACGCCAATTGAGCGACGTCCTCGCCGGCAAGTTGCCCTCGCAGGGGAAAATCAAACGGTCCCTGGAAGCGTCGGGCCAGTTCGCTGCTCAGGACCTGTCGCCAGGGATCATCCTCGCCCAACGACTCACGATGATTGCGCAAGATCGTCACGTACATGTCGCGCAGTTGCTCGAGAGACTCGTCGATCGTTTGCGTGATGTCGCCGCCCTCAATCGGCTCGCCGCTCGACAACGCCATGGGCACGTCGTTGGCCAGCCAGGAGTACTGCGTCAGGCAATGCAGATAGACGTACTCGCCCTCGCCCATGCCCTGCTGCATCAAGAGCGAATCTCGAACGGCCAGCGCCACCATGCCGTCCCGGAACAGCCCCATCGATCCGCGAATCTGTGACGCCGCTTTACGCAACCCCGCGAACGGTCCCGATTTCTCCTGCACATGCAGGGCCTCCGCATCGCTGGCCACCTGCCGCACGAACCGAGACACCGACTCCCGCACCACCATGAACTGCTCGAGGCGGGCCGGACTCAGCTCGCTCGGCGCCACCGGCACGTACTCTTCGGCGGAACCGTACTCCTTCACCAGTTCTTCGTGGACACGCTCGGTGCGCTTGGCCACCTCGAATTCCTGACGAACGTTCTGGACCGCGATGTATCCGCCGATGCCTATGAAAAGGACCGCGAGCAGCACGAGTACGCCGCAGCCGATCAATACTTTTTTCACTGAAGCCTCCTCCTGGCCGGGCAACCCTAGCAGGGAACCGCAAGGGAGGAAACGTCAGACCGCAGCGGTGGCTTCTGGTTGGATCCGGGGTCCTCGAGCCTCGGAAATGGGCAACGCCACGGAGAACACCGAGCCCACGCCAGGGTCGCTGGACACGAACACGCGGCCGCCGTGCAGCTCCACCAACTTTTTCACGATGGCCAGCCCCAGGCCGCTACTGGGTTCGCCTCCGGTGGGCCGGGGACCCAAGCGACGAAATGGCTGGAACAGCTGCTGAATCTCCGACTCGGTCAGGCCCGGCCCCGTGTCCTCGACGCTGACCACGGCTTCGCCGTCGAGCTGTTGGTACCGCAGGATCACGCGACCACCGGGCTGGGTGTACTTCACGGCGTTGCTCAGAAGGTTGTCCAGCACCTCGACCATGCGGGGCCGATCCATCAGAACGTCGGAGCACTGATAGCTTCCCGCGAACGTCAGCTCGATCCCCTTCTTTTCGGCGACCCGACGGAAGAATCGGCGGCGCTCTTCGAGCAACGCCGTGATACTTCCGGATTCAAGGTCCAGGCGCATTTGACCCGCCTCGATGGCGGCCGTGTCGAGCATGGTCGTAAGCAAGCGCGAGACCCGCGACACTCCCGACTGCACCTGACGAAGATCGGCCACGGCTACCGCGGCATCGTGGTGCGAACTCTGCAGATTTTCCAGCACGAGTCCTACGTACCCCTGCACGGTGGTCAGAGGCGTGCGCATGTCGTGGGCCGCGATCCTCACGAATTCATCCTTCTGCTGGTGCAACCCCCGCAACTCTTCGTTGGCGGCCAGAAGGTCCCGTGTGTTCTCTTCCACGCGGCGCGCGAGTCGCCGTCGATCGATCTCCAGGCGCCGCACGCGCCAATGGTAGGCGACCACCACCACCAGCAGGAACAGCAGCCCCACGAGTCCACGGAACCACGTGGTCATCCAGAACGGAGGCGCGATCAGGATCATCAAACTGACCCCCTCGTCGTTCCACACTCCGTCGTTGTTGCTGGCTCTCACCTGGAACTCGTAGCGACCGGGCGCCAGGTCGCTGTAGCTGACTTGTCGTTGGGAGCCCGGGTCGATCCATCCCGCGTCAACGCCGGCGAGCTTGTATCGATAGCGGTTGGCCGACGGGTTCGTGAAGTCCAGGCTCGCGAACTCCAGCGTCAGGTAGTTCTCACGATGCCCCAGATGAAGCGGCCGCGGTGATCGACCGGACCCTTCCAATGGCAGCTCACGATCGAAAACCCGAACCCGTCGCAACACCACCGAAGGTACGTGCCGGTTGTCGCGCAGCTCGTCGGGGTTGATTCTATGCAGACCGTGAACGCCCGCGGTCACGAGCGCGCCCGTGCGGTCCAGCAATGTGGAGTTGCGCGAGAACTGCAGGCCCAGCAGCCCGTCGCGATGGTCAAACACCTGGCAGCGTGTGGTCTTGGGATCGAACCGTCCCAGGCCCTTGTCGGTGGCCAACCAAAGGTGTCCACTGTAGTCCTCGGCAATGCCGTTGATCATGTTGCTGGGGAGACCATGTCGCCGCGTGTAGGCCCGGAACAAGTGGGTCTGGGGATCGAACAAGCTGAGGCCGCCACTATAGGTACCCACCCAGACTCGCCCCTGACCATCTTCGAACAGGGAATTGATGGTCTTGTTGTTCAGGGAGCCCGGAATCGACGAATCAGGAATGTAGCGGTGAACCCGCCCGGAAACTGGATCGAGCCTGCACAGGCCCGACACCGGACCACCGACCCAGAGCGAACCTCCACGATCGTACAGCAGTGACCAAACGGAGTTGACCATGAGTCGAGTCGGATCGGCCCGGTCGGCCACATGGGGCACGGCCTGGCCAGTGAGCAGATCCACCTGGAGCAGGCCCTGACGCGCCGTGCCAATCCACAACTCGCCTTCGCCGCCGGCGGCGAACACGTTGACACGAGGCGGCAACGACAACGTCGACGCAGTCCAGGGTCCAAACTCCAGTCGCGAGATATCGGTTGGGAGATCGGGGGGCGGCAGTTGCGCTCGCCAGATTCCCTGGTCGACCGTGCCAACCCACAACATTCGACTCTCATCGATATGCAACGCGCTGACGCGCACCGACGGCAGCTGGCCGTGGCCGCGACCCAGGGTCAGGCGTTCGACGGTTTGGTTCGGTGGCATCAGCCGCCCAATGCCGCCGCCGTCGCCACCCACCCAGATGTCGCCATCGGGCCCCTCTATGACCGAACGGATGCCGCCGGGAATCAGGCTCGTGGGCTCGTTGGGGTCGTGTTGCAACGGCACCAACTCCCGCTTGCGCAAATCCAACGAGCTCAAACCGTGGTTCAACGTACCAACCCACAGCAGGCCGCTGCGATCCTGGTAGATGTGCATGACCACCGAACCACTGAGACTGTGCGGGCGATTGCGACCATGTTCGTACCGGTACACGCGCGTAGTATCCAACTCCAGTTGCAGCAAACCCTGGCCCTGAGTGCCCAACCAGATGTCACCATCACGGTCCTGCATGAGCGTGCTCACCAGTACCTGCTCATCGAGCGCGCCCGTCAGAGGTTCAGTCAAACGCCCACTGGCCGGGTGCCATCGCATGGCGCGCCCGGCCGCCGTCAATATCCACAGGCTGCCCTCGTGGTCTTCCATGACGAATGGAGCCCAGCTCGAGTAGGCGTTGAAGACGGAAAGGGCGTCGGGCAACGAGAGCCGATGCGTCCATGCATCGCGCGCCGCGTCGTATTCCCAGATCATACCGTCAATACGACCGGCCCATAGCTGACCGCGGGCCCCCGCCATGACGAACGACATGGCGTCGGCGCCGAGATCGGCCGCGTACGAAACGAATTCGTCCTGCGCGGCGTCGTAGCGGAATATGCCACCACTGGTGCAAGCCCACACAGATCCACGGTGATCGAGGGTCAGTGAGGTGACCAGGATGGCTGAGTCGGGGTCGGCGGCTGGACCGAGATAGTGCCGAAACTCCCCCGTCTCACGATCCATTCGACAGATTCCGTCGAGCGTGCCGAGCCAGCGTGCGTCGTCGGCCTCACAGACCGATTGCACAAGCCATGATCGCGCAAACGACTCGAACCCTCGCGTCGCGGAATCAAATCGTTCGATACCGCCGGCGGCCAGCGCCACCCACACGTCGCCCGAGGCGTCTTCCCACAGTCCATCGATGTAGTTCGCGGAAATTGTCGTGGAATCGGCCGGATCCAATTCGAACACTTCGAACTCATAGCCGTCGAAACGGTTGAGGCCCGCTTGCGTCCCCACCCATAGGTATCCGTCCCGGTCCTGGTGCATCAGCAGCACCGACGAGCCGGAAAGCCCGTCCTCGACACTCAATCTGCGAAATGCGGCGTTCTCTGGAGCCACCGCCCCCAACGAGAACAACACCGCGACACAGACGAGAAAATCGAGTTGTCGCGCCATGGCCATCCCGGAATGCGCGGCATGGCCAGCCCGTCAGCTCGCCCGCCGATACCTTGAGAAATCTGCTATTGGCAGTTTCGGCTGGTAACGCCGGGAACTTGAAGGGAATCAGACGCTCGAAGGCATGGGCAAGAGCCGGCTGACGGCCGCCATCAGGTCGGCCGGTGCGAATGGCTTGGCCAACGTCACCGAAGCACCCAATCGTTCGGCAATCTTGAGGTAGTCGCCCGAGCCGAAGCGGGTGCCGCCCGACATGGCAATCACCGGAAGGTCAGCGTGACTGGCGCGCAGCTGCAGAATGGTCTCAATACCCTCCTGCTCGGGCATGACGATGTCGGTCAGCACCAGATCCGGCGGCTCCGACTCGACCGCGCGCACGCCCTCGACGCCGTTGGTTGCCTGCGACGTTTCATAGCCGGCCGATTCCAGCACACGCACCAGTAGCTCGCGCAACTCGGTGTCGTCATCGATCACGAGGATTCGGGGCCGGGCCGGCCCGCTGGGAACGAATTCCGGAGTCGATTGAGAATCTTGCATGGTCCAAGAGCCCCCGCTGGCGCACAGCGCCCGCTGGAAATGGTTGTGGAACACGATCCATTGCGTGGATCGGTTCGGGTTTGCGCATGTCCAATGGGGAGCTTCGAATCAATTCAAAGGTCCCAATGCACGATCCGTTCCATCTAACGATCGTGGTTTGCCCGAAACAGGGGGAATGCTAGTCTATTCCGATCATGAGCCGGACTGGCCAGCACCGACCCTAGATACCCTGTCCCCTAAGGAACTTACGATGCGGCAAAGAACCTGGACCGTCGCGGCGGCGATCATCGTGTGGAGCATCGCTCCCACTCTGGCGTACTCGGATGGGGGGGCCTTTTCCCCGAACCTCCGGGACCTCATCCCCAACTTGCTGCAACAGGGAATAACGCTCGCCCCGCCCGAAGTGGGAACCGACCACTCCGCGCACTTCATCAGCTCGGACTCACCGCAATTGCTGGCGCTCCAACGACTCAATGCCGATCTGGGCGGTCAGCTCTCGTCGTTTCCGCTTTCATCTTCGGCCGGCGGCTTCACCTACCAGCTGGATCCGGCGCTGGGTGTGTTCACGCGTTCGACCGAGAGCTTCGGGCCCATCTATTCCGAACGGTTCAACACGGTGGGTGAAGGACGCTTCAGTCTCGGCGTGAATTTCAGTCATTTCTCGTTCGATGAAGTAGACGACCTGAACCTGCGCGACGGAGATCTGCGTCTCGTGTTCAGCCACGAAGACACCAACCAGGACGGCAGCAGCTTGGAAACCCCTTTCGAGGGCGATGTCATTACCGCGGAGCTGTTCCTGAAAATGCAGAGCAGTGTAACCGCCTTCGTGGCCACGTTCGGTTTGAGCGACCGTTTCGATCTGGGTCTGGCCGTTCCGCTGGTCGACGTGCAAATCGAAGCATCCGCGGCGGCCACCGTGCGAAGACTGGCCACGGGCGAGGCTTCCTCCGTGCACACCTTCGAGAACGGAAGCCCCGAGGATGTGATCACCCAGTCGGGTTCGGCCACCGGTCTGGGCGACGTGGTCATCCGCGGCAAGCTCGTGTTGTCACAAAGCGAAACAGGTGGCCTCGCGCTCATCGGCGACGTTCGTGCCCCCACCGGCGAGGAACGTGACCTGCTGGGCCTGGGCGAATGGCAATTCAAGGGCGGGCTCATCGGCTCGGTATCGCGTGGCAGTATTTCACCCCACGGCAACGTGGCCTTCGCCTCCACCACCGGAGATATTCCCAACGAGTTCACCCACGCGTTGGGTATAGATTGGGCCGCCAGCGGCACCGTAACCCTGGCCGCGGACTTGCTTGGGCGCTACTTCCTGGACTCACCCAAGGTGAACGTCCAGGACCAGACCTTCGAGGCCAACGTGAATCCAGCCGGCACGCCGGTCGATCTGGTGGAGGCTGACTACCCCATTTTGGGCGTGGCATCGAGCGAGTCGCGATACCTGCTCTCGGCCTCGTTCGGCTTCAAGGTGAACGTGGTTTCCAATCTGCTGCTGAGCTTGAACGGCCTGGTGTCGGTGAGTACCGACGGGTTGCAGGATCACTTCACGCCCCTGATCGGGATGGATTACAGTTTCTAGATTCCCTGGAAAGCTGATCGGTCATGGCTGATCCCGGCGAGAACCTCCCGCGGTCCGACAAACTCTGGCGCGAGTTCCGCGTCCTGATGGCCGTGGTGTTGGTATTGGGCGTGTTGGTGGGTGGCTACCAACTGTGGGAGCTTGTGCTGGCGCCTCACTCCACCCCCGTGGAGCTGACCGCGCAGACCAACCCCACCTTCTCGGGTCAGTCCACCGCTGAATGGTTGTTGCCGCGCCTGGCGGCCAATCTGGTCACGACGCGCACCAGCGAGTCGTTGCTGCAGCTGCCGCCGGGCACCACCCGCGGCACGCTGAAGGTACGCGGACGATCAAAACGTCGCGAAATGGATCAGAACGGTCTGGACGCGATCTTGTCCTACCCCGATTCCGATCGCGAGATCTTGAACATTCGGTTGCGCCCCACCGCGACTGGCGACGCGCTGGCGTTCGTGCTCAGCGAAGACGCCGCCGAGGAATACTGCGGCCGGATGGTCCGGACATTCGTGGCCATACGGGATCAGCAACAGAACCCGGTTCGCGATCTCACCAGTCGCGAGGCTTTGCCCTTCGACGAACGATCCGGACAAGCCAGCGTCTACGACATCGGACTGCCCTTGGAGAATCTGTTGTTCGTGCTCGAGGGCGACGGCGTGTTTCCCTACCGGGTTAGCTTGGGAGACCACGACCTGGTCCTGGAGGTTCCGGCCAATCTTTTCCTGCGCGAGGTGCAGGAGTCGCATGTGGTCGACATCATTCTCCCACGCGAGCTCATCCGGAATCCCACCGTCGCGGCACCCGAGCCCGAAGCCGCGCCCTCGCCAACGCAAACCAGCATTGCCGAATCGCAGCCCACCAATCCCGAGCCAACCGGCACCCGACCCCCACCGGATACGGCTCCACCAACACCCCAGCCGCCGGCGCCGGATCCGGCCGAACTGGCTGCACAGAGAATGAAGGAAGAATGCGCCGCGACCGAGCGCGCGGTGGAAATGGCCGTGCGCAGGGGTAACTGGGATCGTGCCCAAACCGAGTTACGCGCACTGGCCGACCTGGGCGCACCGGCCGCCACGTTGGCGCGTCTTGAGACCTCGATCCGCGAGGGGCGCGACGAAGAAGCCCAGCTTCAGCAGGTGGCAACCCTGGCCGGCCGCGTGGACGAGCAACTGGGAAATCGCGACTGGGACAACGCTGAAGCCACGATGGCGCAGCTCACGGACCTGGTCGGTGACCCGCCGCGACTGGCCGAATGGACGCGGGCCATTCGTGAAGGTCGCCAGGCCGACGCGCTGGCCGCCCAACCCGAACCGACACCGCCGGTTCCTGAACCCACTTTGAAACCAGCGGACGACAGGAAACTCATCGAGGAAACCCTCGCGACGTTTGAACGCTCCCAGAACGATCGCAACCTCGCGCTGTACACGTCGGTGTATCCCACCGTGGACTCGAAGCAACGCGACACGCTGGAACAGGCCTGGTCGGAGTACCGCTCGTTCGAATACGAGTTGAACGTGCAGTCCGTCGACGTCCAGAACCAGACGGGCACCGCGCGATGCCAACAACGCATTCGATACGTGCCCAAGCGAGGCAACGCCGGTACCAGTGAAATCCAGATCGATGTCTCGCTATGCAAAGCCGACGATCGCTGGACCATCCAGAGCGTCACTCCGGTCCGCTGATTTCGCCTACGGGGCTGCGAACTCCGGCGCTCCCTGTTCGATCCAGGCCAGAATCAGCTCGTAGGTCTCGCCGCCGACGGACCAGCTGCTGTTGAACGTGTGACCGGAGTTGCTGCCACTGGTGGGTTTGCTCAGCAACGCGCTGCTACCCGGCGAGCCCAGGTTCACCCTGGCGAGGGCCCACGCGTAGTTCGTGGTATGACACGATTCGCAGGATTGACCGGCGCCGTTGCCCGGTGTGAACAAACGCCCGGATACGTTGGCGTACTCCACCAGTCCCGTACCCGTAGCCACGACCGTACCGCACTCCACGTTGCCCGTGTCGATCGTACAGACCTGAGCACCGGGCTCGCTTTCAGCCGGGGAAAACCGCACCACGACTTCGCGCTGCTCGGCCGGGTCGAGCGTGTAAGCGCCACCGCCACTCAGCACGAGAAAGGGGCCGCACGGCTCGCTGACATTGCCACTGATGGGTGAGCCACTGGTGTTGGTGATGAAGAACGACTCTGAGGCCCCGGAACCACCGACGACCTGGTCGGTGAAGGGAAGATCGAACACCGAGATACCGCACACCAGGCTGGTAACCGCGGTGATCTCGAGTTGCGTGGCGCCCGAGAAGGAATCGGCGTCGGTCACGTTGAGTTCAATGACGTACAGGCCCGCCACATCGGGTGTGAACTCGGGCGTGGGCGAGCTCGAGTCGTCGAACGCCGCGGTTGATCCACCCGGCACCGTCAGGAACTGCCAGTCGTAGGTAAGGGCGGTCATTTCCGGATCGGAACTGGCCGACCCGTCCAGGCTGACCGCGAAATCCACCTGCACCGTACGATCGGGACCCGTCCGCGCCACCGGAGGAAAGTTCATCGCCGTTATGGTCATGGTGTCGGTGGCTTCGAGCGAACCATCACTCACCGTTACCCGGATCTGGTAGGTGCCATCGACGTCGGGCGTGAAACGAACACTCGATGCTTCGGGCACCACGATCGAGGCCGTGCTGGCCGCCGGCCGGGCCGAAATCTCCCAGGCGAAGGTCAACGAGTCGCCATCGAAGTCCTGCGATCGCTCGGGCGAAATGATCGTTTCGAGGCCGGTTGAGACCACCCGATCGGGCCCCAATCGCACCAGGGGCGCGTTGTTGCCCACCTCGATCGGATCGTCGTCGCAGGCCACCAAGCCGAGGCTCAAACCGGCCAAGGCCGCGCCAAGGGCCACCACCAACAGATTCCGTTGCATCCGCGCACTCCTAAACGGTTCGTGTACTCGCGACCGCGGCCAACGTTAGCACACAGATGATTGTCTCGAAACGACCGAGGTTGGACCACGGAGGCACCTGAGCTACCTTCGTTGCACCCCCACCGTCATAAACACTTCAGGAGTGCACCGATGAACGTGCCCAAGGCCACCCTCGTACTCGTTCTACCGCTGTTGGCTTGCGCCACCGCGAACGACGCCGACCGGCTTTCCCACCAACAGGAAATCGATCAATGGCGGACCGCGCGGGCCGAAAGGCTGCGGCAAGACGACGGCTGGCTGACGCTGGTGGGACTCATGCCATTGCAGCCCGGATCCCAGACGTTCGGCTCGGCCGCCGACAACGATCTGG
The DNA here is from genome assembly GCA_029262065.1 of Candidatus Krumholzibacteriota bacterium. Classification (GTDB taxonomy): domain Bacteria; phylum Krumholzibacteriota; class Krumholzibacteriia; order JAJRXK01; family JAJRXK01; genus JAJDAC01. Next base: position 41,104 of record JAJDAC010000022.1, read on the forward strand.
TGTTTCCCGAAAAAGCCCCCGCCCGGGCGGGCACCATCTCCTGGAACGACTCCGAGCTCATGTTGACGGCCCACGAAGAAGCGGGCGTGTTGGTCAACGGTACAGCCGCGGGGCCGGCGGCCGTGGCGCTGCAAACCGACGCGCAGGAAGAGCGATCGCTCGTGCAGATAGGCGACCTTTCGTTCTTCATCATCGATCGCGAAGGCAAACTCTACGTGCGCTTGAAGGACGCAAGAGCCACCACGCTCCTGCAGTTCGACGGGATGGACAACTACCCGGTGCAGTACGACTGGCGCATCACCGGCCGTTTCGAGGCATTCGACGAGCCACAGATATTGAGCGTGCCCAACGTATTGGGTTACGTGTCGCAGGAAGAATGCCCGGGGGAACTGGTGTTCGAGCGCAACGGCGCCACCCACCGCCTTCGTCCCATGAACGCCAGCGGTGGCCAACTATTCGTGGTCTTCGGCGATCGCACGAACGGACAAGACACCTACGGGGGCGGCCGATTTCTCTACGTGGACGCAGTGACCGACCCCGACAGCGTGGTCATCGATTTCAACCGGGCCTACAACCCGCCGTGCGTCTTCACGCCCTACGCCACCTGCCCGCTGCCGCCGGAAGGAAACAGTCTGGACCTGGAAGTGCTGGCGGGAGAACGCGCCTTCGTGGCTCATGACCAAGTCCACTGAACGGGCCCACCGCACGAACGCCGTGGAATTCGCGTTGCGGGGCATCACCCGCGCAAGCTGAGTTTGGTGCCAATCCAGAACGTGCGCCCGGCCTCGGGCAAACCGGTTTGTGAGTCGAGCCTTTGATCCAGGAAGTTGTTCCAACGCACGAACAGTTCCCCGTCGTAGAACGGACCGCGCTCGAAGAACATTCGGTGACCCAACCGTAGGCTCCAGATGGCCTGCGAAGGCAGTCGTTGAAATCCGTCGGCGGCGTTCTCATCGGCGCTCTCGCGCGAACCGGTAGCCGTGATCTCCAGGCGAGCCTGCCAACCGATGGCCGGAGCTCTGGTGAGCACGACCGAAGTGAGATAGTCAGGACGATCTTCCGCCGGTCCCGCGAATTTTCCGGCCTGTTTGGTACGGCTGTGGAGAAACGCCTGGTGGATCTGAGCCCGCCACCCCGGCCCGAGGCGCCATAGCGCGGTGACTTCGGCGCCCAGCGTGCGCAGAACGTCCACGTTCTGCCTCTGGAATTGTCCGCCGTCCAGCCGCGCGCGCTCGATACCGCCATCGACCCAGGCACCGAACAGCGTGGATCCCAACTCCAGGCGACGCCCGGTGAACGCGAAGCCCACATCGACGTAGTCCTGGCGTTCGGGCTCGAGCATGTCGTTCACCACGAAACGACCCAGTGCTCCCGAGAACAACTCGCGCAGCGACGGAAACCGACTACGCCGCGAAGCCGACGCCTGCACCTGCATCGACTCACCCACAATGCGCGAGACGCCCAGCTGAAAAACGGGTGCGTCGAATGCATCGCGAGCGGGCTTGTCGCCGGTGTTTGGTGTATCCGCCCGTTCGAAGCCCGCGCCCGCCTGCATATCCCAAGGTCCGGTCGCCACATTCCACTGGGCCACGATCGACCCCACGTCTTGTACGAACTCGTTCTCGGGTCCGTCGACCTCCAGCGTTTCACCGTGTCGGGTGTGCCGCCATACGGTCTGCACCCCCACGCGCTGTCCACCGCCGACAGACCGATGAACCGCAGCGCGGCCGTAGAGCGTTCGATCGTCGTCCGATTCGAAATCGGCCCCCGGCTCCAGACCTGGCGTCAGATAGCTCGCGTCGTCGAAAGCGCGGATGTCCTGCCGGAAGAAGTCGACCGAGAACGCGGCCTCCGCTCCCCACTTGCTCGTTTCGGACACCGGACGATCGAACGATCCCCCCAGCAACACGCGACGCAACGTGGGCTGTCGCCAGAAGCGAGCATCTTCCACGTGCCCCTCGGGCACCACTCCCTTCGACCCATCGGAAACCTGGGCGAGCCAACCCAATGACCCGCCACCCGCCAGCTCTCGCCGGGCGCGAACCAGACCACTGAACTGTTCCAGCTCGCTGTTGGTGCGGGCCAACCGGTCACCTTGGTGGAATGCCAACGCAACGTCTTCCGGTAGTGTGAATGCGTCACGCGTACGGTAGGCCGCCGAGGCCAGTACCGACCACCCACCCAGGCGCCGGATGTGCATGGCCCGCGCCTGCCGCGCACCCGCCCCGGCTCCCTGCGCACCGAACAAGGTGCGATGTTCAGCGCCGTCGGTATCACGGGTGCGCAAGCGGATCGATCCGGCCAGCGCGTTGGGACCATCCAGAACACTGCGCGGTCCGCGCGCCACGTCGACACTACCCACCGCGTCCATCGAAACCATGGACAGGTCGGCCCGCTCGTCCCAGGGAATCGTCAGGGGAATTCCGTCCAGCCACACGCGAACGTGACGTTCGGGCGCTCCGCGCAGCATGAACAGCGACTCGCCCCGCGAATTCACGGTCAGACGCGTGGAGGGCAGCAGCCGCGCGATATCGGCGATGGAGCCAGCGTCGCTGGCCTCCACGACCGACTCGGACAACCGGGACCGGCCCGCATCGACCATGCGCCGTACCCGGCGCGCGGTGATCGTCTGGGTGGGTAGAAGCAGCGGGTTCAGGGAGTCGGCCACCATGATGACCGGAGGATCATTGGGCCGAATGGGCGGAAGGTCGAGCAGGAGCGGGTTGTTGGCCCCGCCCAGGGCCGTGGAGTCCGAGGGAGCCCGCAGCAGCGTATCCGGCGCGGCCGGGCCGGTGGAATCGACCCCGGCCGCCATGCGCACGGAGTCGGCCGTCGAGACCGCCTGAACCCCGGCGGGAAGCGACCTGCGATCATCGAAAGTCCGAGCCGAGACCTCTGGTCCAGAGACCAGCAAACAGGCCAGCCCTAGAGCTACCAAGAAGATACGCAATGATGAACCCTGGGAGAGAATCGAAGGGAAGCTGGCGCTACGCCCCGAAAAGCTAGCATGGCAATTGCAGTATTCCTAGCGTTCCGGCGCAATTCGGCCTTCATTGGCTGAATCAGACGGGAATTGGGTTGACGCGCCCTCGCATCGTGCCGATCTTCCTTGTTGCCTGCGCCCTTGCCCTCCGGCGGAAAGCTTGGATTTGATGGTTGAAACGACCGAAAACCCGCGAAGCCGCATGTTTATGCGCGCCATTCCCTTCATGTTGGTCCATTTGATGCCGCTAGGCGCCATCTGGGCGGGCGTCCGCACACGCGACGTGGTGCTTTGCTTCGCGTTGTACGCGGTGCGAATGTTCTTCATTACGGGCGGTTTTCACCGTTATTTCGCCCACAGAAGCTACAAGGCCAATCGCGTCGTGCAGTTTCTGATGGCGTTCGGAGCCCAGACCGCCGCCCAGCGGGGCGTACTCTGGTGGGCGGCCCACCATCGCCATCACCACCGATTCTCGGACATGCCGGAAGACTCCCACTCGCCCCTACGCGGGTTCTTGTGGAGCCATGTAACCTGGTTTTTCCATAGCGAGAACCGGCGTACCAAGTCCGAACTGATCAAGGACTTCTACAAGTATCCGGAGCTGCGCTTCCTGAACAAATTCCACCTGCTGCCGGCCATCATGCTGGGCGCCGTGGTGTTCTTCACTATGGGAGCCAGCGCGCTGTTTACCGGGTTCTTCCTGAGTACCGTGCTTCTGTACCACGGCACGTTCTTCATCAACAGCCTGGCCCACGTCATGGGCACGCGACGCTTCGTTACGCATGACACCAGTCGCAACAACTTCGGCCTGGCGCTCATCACCGGTGGCGAGGGTTGGCACAACAATCACCACCACTACCCCAGCGCGGCCTCGCAGGGGTTCTACTGGTGGGAGATCGACACCACCTATTACACGCTCAGGCTCATGAACATGCTGGGGCTGATTTCGGACCTGCGTCAGCCTACCGAAGAGGCGCTGAGCAAGAACCTGGTACGCGATGGTCACGCCGACATCGGCATGTTCCAGGCGCACTGGTCGAAGGCTGCCTCGGCGTTGGTGAATACACGCACCCAGACCGGGGCGTTCTACGAGGCCCGCAAGCGCGAAGTCGAAGCACGGCGTAAGACCATGGAGGAGTTCGTGGTTACCACGAAGACTCGCGCCGACGAGGTTGCCCGTAGTTCGCGCGATCAGATCGAGCGGGCCCGCATGGCCGCCACCACCTCCCAGGAAGCCAACATCTCGATGTAGCGTTCCCGGGGCTTGTACATACAAACGGCGGGCACCAGTACGGTGCCCGCCGTTTTTCGTTCTGGTTGCAGAGTCAGCCGCCTAGAACAGAGCCTTCACCTTGCTGAACGAGCTGGCCTGAGTCGGCACCACGTCCATGATGATCTGGCCACGGATTTCACCGCCCGGGTTCTGCGAGCTGTGCACGTTCACGTAGTGAAGTCCGGCAAACAGATCGGCCTCCTGCGCCGCCGAATAGGGTCCGGCCACACCAACCTTGGGGCTTCCCAAAGGCAGGGGAAACTGGACGCCAGCATTGGACCCCAAGGCGGCCGGCCCGTGGATGTGGGAGACGGTTTCCGGCGCGTCCAGAGGACTGAACGTGATGTTGTACGACAGCATTTTCGTCACGGCATCGTATGTGAACGATCCGGTGCCGGTCGAACCGCTGCCGGTGGGTACGGTAACGTTGCTTCCGTTCAGGGTCGCGGAAAACGACTGAGCATGAACGGGAGCGGCGAGAGCGAGTCCAACCCCGAGCACCAGGGCTAAGACGAGAACCTTACGCATGAGTGCTTCCTATCGATGAGAAGAAACGGCTGCGCAGACGGCACTGGGTAGGGCTTGAGTATAGCGAACTTGTGACCGATTGGCATCCCGTCTTGGCGGTCGGCGCATGTCACTGAAGCGCATACAGTTACAGCGCGAAGTCGCTTGTTGCGCGGGTCCCGTTCTGGTATTTTCGTCGTCAGAATCTAATGTCTAGGAGAAATCACGATGGCGAAACGACTTCAAAACTACATTGGCGGATCCTGGGTCGACTCCACCGCTTCCGAAACCTACACGGTCCGAAACCCGGCTTCAGGCAAGGCACTCGCTGAAACGCCGCTGGGTGGTCACGACGACGTGGACCGCGCCGTCAGCGCCGCCCGCGAAGCGTTTCCGGCCTGGCGCCTGACACCCGCCGTGGAACGCGCACGCTACCTGTTCGAGTTCAAACACCTGCTCGAGGCCAACTTCGAAGAACTCTCCCGCATCGTGTCGCAGGAGAACGGTAAGACCATGCCCGAGGCTCGCGGTAGCGTGCGCCGCGGCATCGAGTGCGTGGAGGTCGCGGCCGGTGCGCCATCGCTGCTCATGGGCCAGGCGCTCGAAGACGTCGCCGCCGGCATCGATTGCGAGGCCGTGCGGCAGCCGCTGGGCGTGTTCGCGGCTATCGCACCCTTCAACTTCCCCGCCATGGTACCACTGTGGTTCTACCCGTTCGCGGTGGCCTGCGGAAACACCTTCGTGTGCAAGCCCAGCGAACAGGTGCCTCTGTCCCAGATGCGCATGTTCGAGTTGATGCACGACGTGAAACTTCCCGATGGCGTACTCAACCTGGTGCACGGCGGCAAGGACTGCGTGCAAAGCCTGGTGGAACATCCCGATGTACGGGGCATTTCCTTCGTGGGTAGCAGCCCGGTGGCCGAATACGTGTACCGCGAAGCCGCGGCGCGCGGTAAGCGCGTACAGGCGCTCGGCGGCGCCAAGAACTTCATGCTGATCATGCCCGACGCCGCGCGCGATCAGACCCTTGACCAGATCATGAGCTCGGCCTACGGCTGCGCCGGTGAACGATGCCTGGCCGGCAGCGTGATCCTGACCGTGGGTGAAGCCCACGACTGGGTGCGCAAGGGCCTCACCGATCGCATTGCAAAGCTCAAACTAGGTGCCGGGGTCGACGCGGACACGGGTATGGGGCCGGTCATCTCGGCCGCGCACAAGAAGAAGGTGCTGGGCTACATCGAGAAGGGCATCGAGGAAGGCGCCGAGCTGGTCACCGATGGCCGCACGCCCGACGCGCCCGCAGGCGGGTTCTTCGTGGGCGCCACGCTGTTCGACAAAGTCAAACCCGACATGACCATCGCCCAGGAAGAGATCTTCGGCCCCGTGCTGTGTCTCATCCCCACCAAGGACCTGGACACCGCCATCGACGTGGCCACGCGCCATCCGTTGGCCAACGCCACCAGCATCTTTACCCAGAGCGGAAAGTCAGCGCGCGAATTCAAATACCGCATCCACGCGAGCATGACCGGCGTGAACATCGGCGTGGCCGCGCCCATGTCGTTCTTCAGCTTCGGTGGCGCCAAGGGCAGCTTCTTCGGCGACCTCAAGGGCCACGGACGCGACGCGTTCGACTTCTACACCGACAAGAAGGTCGTCATCTCACGCTGGTTCTAAGGGCAAGACTTCAACTCTCAAGACGGGGAGAAAAACATCGTGGGCCGAGTCGTGAAGGGTGGATTGATTCAGTGCGAGAATCCGCTGAATGACGAGAGCCGTCCGGTGGCCGATATCCAGGCCGCCGCGTTCGAGGCTCACGTCCCGTTTCTGGAAGAGGCCGGCAAGAGCGGCGTGCAGGTCTTGTGTCTGCAGGAAATCTTCAACGGTCCCTACTTCTGCCCCAGCCAGGACGCGCGCTGGTACGAAGCGGCTGAATCGGTGCCGGGGCCGTCGATCGAAGCGCTCACCCCGTACGCCAAGAAATACTCGATGGTCATCATCGTGCCGGTGTACGAGCGCGAGCAGGCGGGCGTGTACTACAACACCGCCGCGGTCATCGACGCCGACGGCAAGTATCTGGGCAAGTACCGCAAGAACCACATTCCGCAGACCTCGGGATTCTGGGAGAAGTACTTCTTCAAGCCCGGCAACCTGGGCTACCCGGTGTTCGATACCGCGTACGCGAAGGTCGGCGTCTACATCTGCTACGACCGTCACTTTCCCGAGGGTGCGCGGCTCCTCGGTCTGAACGGCGCCGAGATCGTGTTCAATCCGTCGGCCACCGTCGCCGGCCTGTCGCAATACCTCTGGAAACTCGAACAGCCCGCCCACGCGGTGGCCAACGGGTACTTCATGGGCTGCATCAACCGCGTGGGTACCGAAGATCCGTGGAACATCGGAAAATTCTACGGCAGCAGCTACTTCGTGGACCCGCGCGGCAACTTCCTGGTCGAGGCCAGTGAGGACAAGAGCGAACTGATCGTGGCCGACATGAACCTGGAACTCATAGAAGAAGTCCGTCGCGTGTGGCAGTTCTACCGCGACCGTCGCCCCGAAACCTACGGCGACATGGCCGAGCTGCTTCCTTGACCCTGGAGAAACTGACATGGGCGTGCTCATAAAGAATGGAACCATCGTTACCGCGCTCGACCAGTACGTGGGTGACGTGTTGTGTCGCGACGGTAAGATCACCGGCATCGGACGTGATCTTACCGCCAGCGGCGACGATGAGGTCATCGACGCATCGGGCCAGTACGTATTTCCGGGCGGCATCGATCCGCACGTGCACATGGAGCTACCGTTCATGGGCACGGTGTCGGCCGATGATTTCGAAACGGGTACGGCGGCCGGCGTGGCGGGAGGCACGACGTCGATCATCGACTTCGTCATCCCCGGCCGCGGCGACGACTACGACGAGGCCCTGCGCTGGTGGCACGAAAAAGCCGACAAGGCCGTGGCCGACTACGCTTTCCACATGGCCATTACCTGGTGGGGCGACGACACGGCCAAGGTCATGCGCCGTTGCGTCCAGGAAGAAGGCATCAACTCGTTCAAGACCTTCATGGCCTACCGTGGAGCCATTGGCGTCGACGATCACGAGCTGATCCAGGTCATGAAGACGTCCAAGGAATTGGGCTCGCTGGTTACCGTGCACGCTGAGCACGGCGATATGGTAGTGGAACTACAGAACAGTCTGTTTGCGGCCGGTCATACGGAGCCCAAATACCACCCCATGTCCCGACCGGCTCCGGTAGAGGGCGAAGCCACCGCGCGCGCGGCCATGTTGGCGCGCATGACGGGTCAGCCGCTGTACGTGGTGCACGTCACGTGCGAACCTTCGATCGACGCCATCGCCAAGGCCCGAGCGCAGGGTCAGACGGTGTACGGCGAAACCTGTCCGCAGTATCTGCTGCTCGACGATTCGGTGTACGACAAACCCGACTTCGAGGGCGCGGCCTACGTCATGTCGCCACCCATTCGCCCGCTCGGTCATCAGGACAAGCTTTGGGCGGCACTCAAGGCGGGAGTGCTGCAAACGGTGGCGACCGATCACTGCCCCTTCAACCAGGCGAAGCAGAAGGAAATGGGCAAGGACGACTTCCGCCTCATTCCCAACGGTGCCGCCGGCATCGAGCATCGGCTCAGTCTCATGTACACCTACGGCGTGCTGGAAAATCGCATCACGCTGAACGAGTTCGTCGATCTCACGTCCACCCGCGCGGCCAAGATCTTTGGACTGTACCCGCGCAAGGGTTCGATCACTCCCGGCGCCGACGCCGATCTGGTGGTATTCGATCCCGAGGCCACCGGCACAATCTCGGCGGCCACGCACCATCACAAGGTGGACCGCAACATCTTCGAAGGCTTTGCGGTGAAGGGACTGGCCAGTCACGTGGTGTGCAACGGACGTGTCCAATACAAGAACGGCAAGCTCGACGTAGAAAAGGGCGCCGGTCGTTACCTCCGAAGGAGCGCCTCATGAGCGATTCGCAAACCACCAGCCAGGCAGCGGACATTCGCGATCGCCACGGCAAATACCTTTGGCCTTCGGTGGCCAATTTCTATCAGGAACCACTGGTGCTCGAAAGCGGCAAGGGTCTGTACCTGAAAGATATCGACGGCCGGGAATTCCTCGATTTCTTCGGCGGCATTCTCACCGTTTCCATTGGTCACTGCGACGATCGCATCACCAGTGCCATCAAGACGCAGGTGGATCGCCTGGGCCATGTGTCCACGCTGTATCCCACGGTGCCTATCGTCGAGCTCGCCGAGCGCATGGCTCGTATCACGCCAGGCAACCTGCAGAAGAGTTACTTCACGGCATCGGGGACCGAGGCCGACGAGACCGCGTTCACCTTGGCCCAGGTGCACACCGGGGCCATGGAAATCATCGCGTTGCGGCACGGATACTCGGGCCGATCCATGCTGGCCCAATCGCTGACGGCGCACGGGACCTGGCGCGCCGTGCCCTCGCAGATCGCCGCGGTCAAGCACGCGCCCAACCCCTACTGCTACCGTTGCCCCCTGGGACTCGAGTACCCGTCGTGCAACATAAAGTGTGCCGACGACATCGAGGCGGTCATCCAGACCACCACCACCGGCAACATTGCGGGCTTTCTGGCCGAACCCATCCAGGGCGTCGGCGGCTTCGTGGTTCCGCCACCCGAATACTTCGAGCGCGCCGTGGGAATCATCCGCAAGTACGGCGGCCTGTTCATCTGCGACGAGGTACAGACCGGATTCGCGCGCACCGGCGGCAAGATGTTCGGCATCGAGCACTGGGGCGTGCAACCGGACATCATGACCATGGCCAAGGGCGTAGCCAATGGCATGCCGCTGGGCGTGACCATCGCCACGCCGGAAATCGCCGACAGTTTCCAGAAACTGCAGATTTCTACCTTCGGCGGCAATCCCATTTCGTGTGCGGCGGCCAACGCCACGCTCGACATCATCGAGGGCGAGGACTACCCCAAGCAGGTCGAGGCCAAGGGCAACTACCTGCAAGAAGGGTTGAAGGAACTCCAACGCGAGTTTCCCAAGATCATCGGCGACGTACGCGGCAAGGGACTCATGCAGGCCATCGAGTTCGTCGTGGACGAACCCGGCGGCGACCGCACCCCCAATCCCCAGGCCGTGGGTTCCTTCCTGGAGGAAACCAAGAAGCAGGGCGTTCTGGTGGGCAAGGGTGGTTTCTTCGGCAACGTGTTGCGCATATCGCCCCCCATGAGCATCGAGAACGCCCAGATCGACGACGCGCTGAAGATGTTCCGCGCTGCCCTGACCGCGATGGAGCACTAGCGCATGGCCGAGCGCGATTGGAAGGTCCCGGCGAAACGACTCGAAGCCGGGTTCGAAGACAAGAAACCCGCGTTCGACGCGGGCGAGGCGCTGACGGAAGCCAGTCGTTGTCTGTATTGCTACGACGCACCGTGCATTCCGGCGTGTCCCACGGCCATCGACATCCCCACGTTCATCCGGAAGATCGGCACGGACAACCTCCGCGGTTCGGCCCGTACCATTCTGGAGTCCAATCTACTGGGCCGTAGCTGTTCGCAGGTGTGTCCGGTCGAGGTGCTGTGCGAAGGCGCGTGTGTGTACACGGGCTGGGGTCGCAAGCCCATCGAGATCGGTCGACTGCAACGGTTCGCCATGGAAAGCGCGCAGTCGCCAGACCTGCTGCCACGACAACCAGCCACCGGCCACAAGATCGCTTTGGTCGGCGCCGGGCCAGCCTCGCTGGCTTGCGCCGGCACGCTCGTTCAGATGGGCCACGAGGCCGTGGTGTTCGAGAGAGATGCACTTCCCGGTGGCCTCAACATGACCGGCGTGGCGCCCTACAAGTTCCGCGCGGAATCGACGTTGGCCGAGGTGGAGTTCATCCGTTCTCTGGGCGTGGAGATTCGCACCGGCGTGGAGATCGGACGGGACTTCACCGCCGAGCAGCTACTGGAAGACTACGATGCGGTGTTTCTGGGCGTTGGCCTGGGCAGCGACAGCCTGCGTGGTATTCCGGCGATCGAGGGCACCGGTGTGATCGGTGCCGTGCAATGGATTCGCGGCATGAAGCTCGACCCGGCCACCAGTGTGGATGGAGTTGGTCACGCGATCGTGGTCGGCGGCGGCAACACCGCACTCGACGTGGTGCAGGAGTTGGCCACGCTCGGCGTACCATCGGTGCACATGGTGTACCGACGCGGTTTGGCCGACATGTCGGGCTACGCACACGAGTTCAAGAACGCCCGGAACGTGGGCGTGCGGGCCGTCGAGCACGCGACTCCGGCGAAACTGGAATGGCGCGACGGTCGCCTGGTGGGTGTCTCGCTCGAGTCCACCCAGTCACCCGCGTCGTTCGAGTCTCGCGACATGCCCTGTGACCTGCTGGTGGTCGCCACCGGCCAGGGCCGGCTGCGCGATCTGGTGGAACAGTTCCCCCAGGTCGAATGCGATCAAAGCGGCCGGGTGGTCGCCGAACCGGAAAGCCTGGTCACGGGAAACCCGCGCGTCTTCACCGGCGGCGATTGCTACAACGGCGGTAAAGAGGTCGTGAACGCCGCGGCCGAAGGCCAGCGCGCGGCCCGCGCCATCGACGAACTCCTGCGCCAGGGCTAGTTCGCCCCGCGCATCGCTTTGCGAAAGAGGAATCATGCCCGACCTGTCCATCGACTTCGCCGGCATTCGTAGCCCCAATCCGTTCTGGTTGGCGTCGGCTCCCCCCACCAACTCCGGCGACCAGATCATGCGCGCTTTCGACGCCGGTTGGGGCGGCGCGGTGTGGAAAACGCTGGGCACCCCCATCATCAACGTTTCGAGCCGACTGGGCTCGGTGGACCTGGGCGATCGGCGCATGATGGGTTTGAACAACATCGAACTCATCACCGATCGGCCGCTCGATGTGAACCTGCGCGAGATCGCCGAGGTGAAGAAGAAGTACCCCCACCACGCGGTGATCGTGTCGTTGATGTTCGACACGCCCGAAGAATGGGCCGACATCCTGAAGCGCTGTGAAGACACCGGCTGTGACGGAGTGGAGTTGAACTTTGGATGTCCGCACGGCATGTGCGAGCGCGGCATGGGATCGGCCGTGGGTCAGGAACCGAAGGTGCTGACCGAGCTGGTGAAGTGGGTCATGGACTCCACGACGTTGCCCGTGATCGCCAAACTCACCCCCAACGTGTCGGAGATCGTGGATCCCGCGCTGGCGGCGCAGGCCGGCGGCGCGCACGCGGTGTCGTTGATCAATACCATCAAGAGTGTGGTGGGAGTCGACCTGGACCGTTTGGTTCCAGTTCCTCGCGTGAACGATGCTTCGTCGCACGGGGGCTATTGCGGCCCGGCTGTGAAACCTATCGCCCTGCGTATGGTGGCCGAACTGTTTCGGCAGCCGGATTTCTCACTTCCCATTTCGGGCATCGGCGGCATTTCCAGCTGGCGCGACGCGGCCGAGTTCATCGCCCTGGGCGCGGGGTCGGTGCAGGTGTGCACGGCCGTGATGCACCATGGCTATCGCATCGTGGAAGACATGATCGAGGGGCTGGACGAGTACCTGGTGAGCAAGAACATGTCATCGGTTCAGGAGCTGGTGGGCGCCGCCAACGCGGGCTTTCGCGAATGGGGCGAGTTGGATCTGAACTACCACGTGGTGGCCAAGATCGACGAGGCCAAATGCATCGGCTGCAACCTGTGTCATGTTGCTTGTTGGGACGGCGCGCATCAGTGCATTCATATGCCCGGGACGGCGGCCATCGAGGGGCATGTGGCACCGATGGCGGCTACGGCGAAGAAGCGGGCTTTTGAGGCGGCGTCGCTCATTGCTTCGGGGCGGACCGATGTTGAACCGTACCGGGTGCCGTGGGTGGATGAGACCGAGTGCGTGGGGTGCAACCTGTGTTGGTTGGTCTGCCCGGTGAGCGGGTGTATTGAGATGGTCGAGCAGCGGCGGGCACCGGAGACGGATACGTGGAATGATCGGGTGCGGGAAGGGCGGGATTTCGTGCCCGGTGGGTTGAAGGATATCTAGGGCGGGGTTGCCAGCACCCGCAAATCTCTTCAAACAAACCACTTGCAAACCAAACATGTGTTTGTTATATTCCTTTGGTCAACGAGTCCTCAGCCTCCCAGTTGCGGACAACCGTGGCTTCCGATCTACGACAATCCAATGAACAACAAGTAGACGCATCACCCGCGGCGAATCGAGCGCGCGAGTTCCGCGTCCGACCGAACGCCCGCATTGCGGAGCTGAGTCTCGCCGCGTTCCGCTTCCGGCAACGATGTTGTCACCGCGAGCTGGGTTTCTCATCGCTGCGTGACTATGTCCGCGCACGCGCGGGCATTCAATGGGCCGCATGGTCCAGCTACGTTCGGGCCGGACGTGTCCTGACAGCATCACCGCAAACGTCCATCCAGTTCACCAACGGGCAACTGGCCTTCTCCACGGTGGAACGAATGGCGTCGCAGGCCGATCCGTCTCGCTGGGAAGCACTAGCAAGCGAACTGGCAGGTCTACCCGTGCGCCAGGCGCGCGACAAGCTGGCTCTCGAAACCAAACCTGCAAACACTCCCCCGGCACACATGCCCGATGGCACGATTCACGTGTCGATCTCAATGCCCGTCGCCGTCGCGTCATACGTAGAAGATACCGTCGAACTTGCCGCGTACCTGCTGGGCGACCAGGCAACCGACGAACGATGCCTGGATGCAATATGCGCAGAGGCAGCTACCGAGATCAACGCCACCGTGGAAATAGAAACCGCTGTGTCGCGACTCGATTCATCGATGCGCTTGAGGCCTGGCCAAATACCAAGGCCAGCCAGTGACCCCCTAGAATCGGAAGTGGCGCAAAAGGATCAGCCGAAACCTATCGACGCCAAAGCGCTAGCTGGCCAGGTTGACGCTCGGATTGTGCGACTACTGCAAGAACATCAGAAACTGGACATGGAACGCGAAGACGAACTGCTTTCCATGCTCCACGACGACGTCCACGGGCAGTGCGGTTTTCCCAACTTCGAACGGTTCGTGAAAGCGCGGCTGGGTATCTCGGCCAGAACTTCCCACGCGATGCGGCGCCGCGCCCGCGAGAGACGGGCCAACCACCCCCTGGCCATCGCACGCGCGCACGGCCAGCTATCGGCATTTCAATTCGACGAACTGCATCGGCTCGAGCGGAGCGCGGGGATACCCCGCTCATCGCTGGGCGCTTGGATTGCCGAGGCGTCGCGTGGCAGTACGCGACAACTCACCCTCATGGTGAACTGGGGCATTCGAAGATCGCGCGAGGATTACTGTGGCCTGAGCGGCAAGAACTTCGCGCCACCCAGCCGCAAGGAACTGCAAACGTCCATCCAATCTCCCACGGCGATCGCCGCCAACCCCGCTATTCCCGAATGGGAAGAGGGCGCTCCGAGCGGAGGCCGAGACGGCCAAAACGACACCATGGTAGCCATCCAATGGTCACTCTCCGAGGAAACAGTCCATTCACTGCTACAACTCATGGCCTCGGTGGCAGAACAGGCCAGGCTGATCGCAAGCCGCCGACTGCAAACGTCCACCCAGGATCTCCCCCTGCCCCCGCCGTGGTGGTCACTCCTACGCATCTGCTATGTGGCACGTACTGCGTGGGCAGACTTGATCGATGCCAGCGCGCGGGCGTACGAGTACCAGCACATTCTCGAACGGGACCGATTCCAATGCGCGGCGCCCGAATGCACCAAACGCCGCCAACTGGAGACCCACCACATCATCTATCAGAGTCGCGGCGGCAACGATCACGTCACAAACCTGGTTACGCTATGCCACTATCACCACCATCATGGAGAGCACGGCGGCCGCATTCGCGTGCGCGGCGAAGCCCACGAAGGTGGTCACAGCCTGAAATGGAACATGGGAGTCCTGGGTCAATGGAACGGCGATCGCAGGGTCGTAAACGACACGCATCGATTGATGGCGCCACCCACGTCATCTACAATCCCATCCCCCGCAACGACAGTCTCTGGCGTGCCGCCCCGTCCTCACAGACCGGCGGATGATCCAGCATCCATTTCCATCTAGCGCGAGGCCAAGCACATGCCCGAAAGCAAGGAACTGCGTTTCCTCAACCGCTCCGGCGAAGAACTCTCGGGACGGCTCGAACTGCCGGCCGGACCCATCCGCGCCACGGCTATCTTCGCCCACTGCTTCACGTGCTCGAAGAACGTGCACGCAGCCAGCCGCATCAGCCGCGCCCTCAGCGCGCGGGGGTTTGCCGTCCTACGTTTCGATTTCACGGGGCTGGGCAACAGCGATGGTGACTTCGCGAACACGAACTTTACAACCAACGTCGAAGACCTGCTGGCCGCGGCCGAACATCTGGATGATCAGGTCGGCTCGCCGCAATTGCTCGTGGGGCATAGTCTGGGCGGGGCCGCCGTTCTGGCCGCGGCGCCCCAAATCACTTCGGTGGAAGCTGTCGTCACCATTGGCGCACCATCCGATCCGGCGCACGTGGTCGCCCACATGGGCAGTGGCATTCAGCAGATCCAGGAACAGGGTTCTGCACCCGTCAAACTCGGCGGCCGCGAGTTCACGATTACCCGGCAGTTCCTCGACGACGTTTCCAGCCAACGCCTGGCCGGGCAGATCAGCCAACTCGACGCATCGCTGTTGGTGCTTCATTCCCCCATCGACGAGATCGTGGGCATCGAACACGCCCGCCAGATCTACGAAGCAGCTCGCCACCCCAAGAGCTTTGTCACACTCGACCAGGCCGACCACCTACTCACGCGGGAAGCCGATGCCGAGTACGTGGCCGAACTCATCTCAGCCTGGGCCAGCCGGTATCTGGCACCGGCGGAAGCCTCATCTCAACCGGCCGAGGGCATCGTCCGCGTATCTGAAGACGGCCCCAAGTACGGCCAAACCGTCAGCGCTCCTCCGCACGCCCTGCGCGCCGATGAACCACGCAGCGTCGGCGGTGCCGACAGCGGCGCGTCGCCGTACGACCTTCTCCTGGCCGCCCTCGGCTCGTGCACCAGCATGACCCTGCGCATGTACGCCGACCGGAAGAAGTGGCCGCTCGAACACGTGTCGGTAGACCTGGAACACAGCCGTATCCACGCCAGCGACTGCGACACGTGCGAGACCGAAAAAGGCAAGGTGAGCCAGATTGAACGCGTGATAACGCTGCAGGGTCCACTAGACAATGAACAGCGAGCACGGCTACTCGAAATCGCCGACCGCTGTCCCGTGCATCGAACAATCACCGAAGACAACCAGATCGTGACTCGACTGGAGGGAGGCTGAACTTGTCATTCATCACGCAACAAACCGAAGCACGCCGAAGCACACCGCCCCAGGGCACAACACAGGGGCACAACTCGGGGGCACAACTCGGGGGCACAACACGGCAGCACAACACGGCAGCACAAAAATAGCCCCGGGCACCAATGGCACCCGGGGCGTATGAATTGAGATCCCCGTTCCCAAGGCAGACCAGCGGCTCTCGCGGGTCACTGCCGTGATGGTCGGGAGGAAGCCGACGTCATCCTCAGTATCGGCTATGACCCGAAACCAGAACCACTTTCTCCTCGGGTTCGGGGATCTCAAAAACTTTCTTACCGCCGCGCACACTCCAGCCGCGCGAGTCACCCATGGTTCGATCCCCGGCCGCTAACGGCTCGGACTCGGCGGGCTTTAGACGCGCCGGCCGAAGCCCCACCGGCTTGGCCTCGGCCACCGGCAAGTCGTCGACCTCGTCCAGCGCCGAGTGCACGATCTGCTCAACGCGATCGATCTCGCGCGTCACGGGGCCCCGTCGATCAACTTGCGTTGGCGGAACGCCACGGCTGGCTGCCCTGACCGTTTCCGTACGTGTCGCCACATCGTCCGGAGCCAGCGTCGTTGGCATCGGCAACCGTTCTATGTTGCCTTCCTGCGCCAAAGCCGAACGAAGGTCCTTGTGACCATGCCGAACCGCGCGAGCCAGGCCTGAGTCCGTTCGGGAAGTGGCTGTGTCCACCCGCGAGGGGTGCAAGCCCACACCAGGCATACCGTTCATGCTGGCCTCCGTAGTCGCCGCCACCGAATTCGCGCGCGACAGCTCACTCGGCATGGGCTTGCGCCAGGTCTGGCTGGTCGCGGTCGCGTCATTCGGACGAATACTGGGAATTCTCTGCGTGGGTCGCGCCATACTCGTCTCTCGCAATACGCTAAGCAGCTCCTGCCGCACCATCTTCAAGACCTCCAACAGGTCACTCATACCGTCATCGGATACCGAACGCGTGGTGTGCACCTCCACCTGGCGATCATGCACACTCAAACCCAAACGCGTTCCGCCCTCGATCATGCGCGCCATGGTGCGTAACACTGCGCCCCCCATGGCCACCGTCGCGGCATCGGCCATCTGGGCCGAGTCGCCGTCCCAACAAACCTGCAAACGCCACTCGTCGTCGTCCCGACGCAGTACCGTATCGGCCCAGCGGCGAGCCGCCGATCGATTCTCGGCGGGCAACAAATCCAACCGAAACCCCTGCAGGCAAATGCTGGCGTTCGACTCGAACGACAAGACCTGCTGTGCGAGGCCGCGCGCCTCGCGGCGACCGACGTAATAGGTTCCCTGGTCGTCCTTGCCCAGAAGCACATCCTTCACGCGGGCATTTCGACGAACACCGTCAACCCAACGCACGCGCTCGAGCAGGTGCTCGGGCGTCTCATCCAGAAGTTTGAACCCCTGCTGGCGGGCGAGACTTGCCACCAGGGTACGCCTTCGATCGTCACGTCTTCGCTGACGTGCCAACCATTGTCCACGCGCGACCATCGCAGCCGCGCCCAGCCCCAGGCCTGCGATCAAAGGCAGAAGAGGCAAGTTCCACATTGGTTGAGTCTCCCGCGGACGGCATGACTCGGTTTCCTCCCAATCGAGTGTGCAAACCAGCAATCGGCGTGCTCATTTCCACAACCCCGCGCCCACGGTGGGTTGCCGCGTGGGAACCCACCGCATGGCGGTCAGACCCGGTTCGATCCACCCCGCAAAGAGCCGTGACGGAGCGTAGTGTCTCAATCCACTATCCTGGCGTCCGTCCGCTCCACACGGCACCTTGCCCGCGGCATTCGGATCCCTCTTGTCCCCGGCCGAACGCCACTCACCAGATCCTGAGCCCCGTGCACAGTGCAACCCAGCGTGCGCTTGTCGCTTGGGCAACTAGCGCCTAGTCTGGTCCTGCGGATCGCCTCGGCACGGGGGGATCCCCTCGCTCGATCAGTTCAACCTCCGATCCAATAGGGGCTCCGCTTGGCACGGCCGCGTTTCGAATACATCTACGGCGTCAATCCCGCGTTCGAAGTCCTCCGCGGCGACAAACGACCCGTGAAGTCCGCGTACCTGGCCCAAGGGCCCGAGTTGAACCCGCGCCTGCGAAAGCTCCGGTCGTTCCTGCAAAGCAAAGCCATTCCCATCGAAATGGTCGACAAGAGCCGACTGTTCGAACTGTGCCGCACGCGCGAACACCAGGGCGTGGTGCTACAGGCCAAAACCTATCCGTACGAGGCATTCGAAGACATCCTGGGCGCCCGCCGCGTGCTGCTCCTGGACAACGTCGAAGACCCCCACAACGTGGGGGCGATTCTCCGCAGCGCCGAAATCTTTGGGTTCCACCACATCCTGCTACCCCTGAAAGGCACGCCGGACGTCTATCCATCGGTCGTCAAGGTCTCGGCCGGGGCCACCGAGCACCTGCACATCGTGCGTGAAATGAACGCCAACAAATACGTGCAGAGATGCCAGGAAGAGGGCTACCAGGTGGCCGCACTCGACGTAGGTGGCGACGTGAGCCTCGATGGTCTCGCCGAGGCGCAGGCCACGTCCACGAACAACATTGTCCTGGTCATTGGCGGTGAAGACAAAGGCGTGGGCCACTTCATCCTGCGCGCGGCCGAACACCGCATTCGTCTCGAACAAAGCGGCCGGGTCAATTCGTTGAACGCATCGGTGGCCGCGGCCATTGCCATGTACTCACTTCGGTTGCGGGAACCAGGGAGCGAATGAGCATGAGTCAGAAGCTGATCTACTCCATCGACGATCGACCGCCGCTGCGCGACGCGTTGCCACTGGGATTTCAGCACTACCTCACCATGTTCGGATCAACCGTCGCCATTCCCCTGCTGCTCAGCGAACGGTTGGGACTCGAAGAAGATCCCGGCGCCCTCGGGCTTCTCATTGGCACCATGTTCTTCGTCAGTGGCATCACGACCCTGCTGCAGACCACGATCGGCAACCGGTTGCCGCTCGTTCAGGGCGGCACCTTCTCGTTCCTGGCTCCCGCGTTTGCCATCTGCGGCATGGCCTCGCTGGCCGAGGCTGGTTGGCAGGTGCGAATGCAACACATCCAGGGCGCGGTCATCGCCGGCGCGCTCGCCGAGATGGTCATTGGTTACTCTGGCCTCATGGGTCGCCTGCTTCGGTTCGTCGGCCCCATTACCATCGCTCCCACCATCGCCCTCATCGGCCTGGCCCTTTTCAAGTTCGGCGCGCCTGTGGCTGGCAGCCATTGGGGCATCGGTGGACTGACCATCGCCCTCATCATTCTATTCAGTCAGTACCTGCGCACCGTGCACCGAACGTTCGAGATGTTTCCCATCATGCTCGCCATCCTGGTCGCGTGGGGTACGTCCGCCATCCTCACCGCCACGGGTGTGTTTGGCCCCGGCCATCCCGCACATGTATCGATGGACGCGGTAAGCAACGCCCCCTGGCTGCGTGTGCCGTATCCGTTTCAATGGGGCATGCCGGTGTTCGGCGCCGCGGCCATCGTCGGCATGCTGGCCGGCTACATGGCATCCATGGTGGAATCGGTCGGCGACTACTTCGCCTGCGCGCGGCTAGCCGGCGCACCGCCGCCAGATGCCAAACTCGTCAACCGCGGCATCGGCATGGAGGGCGTGGGATGCTTCGTAGCCGGTTGTTTCGGCACGGGCAACGGCACCACGTCCTACAGCGAGAACATCGGCGCGATCGGCCTCACCCGCGTCGGTAGTCGGCGAGTGGTACAGGTGGGCGCCGTACTCATGATCGCCATGGGAATGTTCGGAAAGTTCGGCGCGATGTTCGCCAGCATTCCGCAGCCCATCGTAGGCGGAATGTACTGCGCCATGTTCGGCATGATCGCGGCGGTGGGACTATCCAACCTGCAGTTCGTGAACCTGAACTCGGCCCGCAACCTCTTCATCTTGGGCTTCGCGTTCTTCATGGGCCTGTCGGTGCCGGAGTACTTTGCCAACTCGCCCGTGACCAGCGGACCCGACTGGCTGAACAACATGGTCAACACGCTGGGACAGACGGGCATGGCGGTGTCGGCCCTGGTGGCCCTGGTGCTCGACAACACCATCGCCGGAACCGCAAAGGACCGCGGACTCGAAACCTGAGTCCACTTTGATCATCGCGCGAACAAACGCTTCGCCACTGTCCGTAGGTTCTCCAACTCCATGGTATTGCTGGCTTCGTGGTTGGAATGTTTACGCCAGCCCCGAATGTTGAGTACTCTTACCACCCCTCGTGCTCATCATAACCAATGGAGTTTCTATGAAGAGGTATTCTCTCGCCACTCTTCTCGGAACGGGTCTTCTGCTGCTGAGCGCCAGCGCTATGGCGCAGGAGATCCCTTCCAAGTCCTACCCCGACTCCCGCGATTTCGCTCCCGTCCAACGCGGATTCGACGCCACCGGGCGATCCGTCGCCACGCACCTTCCCAATCAGATACAGATAAAGTTCACGCCGCAGGCCGCGCGTGACCTCCAGTATGCCGATGCCGCCAAGACCCTCGCGGCGATTCCCAGCGGCCTGGCTTCGTTTGATCGCGCCGCGCAGCGCGCGGGCATGAGCGACATCCGCCGTTCGCATCCGTTCGTGAAGAACCGCGGCATGGCCGAACAGATCGGCGTGGATCGCTGGTTCACGCTGACCGTGGCAGCGGGCGATATGCACGAGGTGGCCAAGAACCTACAAAGCGACCCCCACGTGCAGGCGGCTTCGCCGGTGTACGTGGCGTTTCCGGCGGTGGCCCCGAACGATCCGTCGTACTCGCTGCAGTGGGGCCACGACAACACCGGACAGATGCTCGACTATTGCTGGCAGTGCGGCGGCCACGACAGCGGCAGCCCCGTGGGCACCGTGGGCTTCGACGCCAACGCCGAAGCCGCCTGGGACGAACCGCAGGGCTACGGCAGCTCGAGCGTGGTCATCGCCATCCTCGACTCGGGTGTGGACAACGACCACCCCGACCTGAACCAGGTGGCCGGCTACGACTACGGCGACAACGACACCAACGCCGACGACAACAGCTCGCAGCCCGGACACGGTACCGCCTGCGCCGGCGTGGCCGCGGCCACGGCCAACAACGGCCTGGGCGTAGCCGGCGTGGCCGGCGGTTGCAGCATCATGCCACTGAAGGTTGCCGACAGCGCAGGCACGCTGGCGTTCACCTACATCCAGAACGGCCTGTACCACGCGGCCGACAACGGCGCCGACATTGCCAGCATGAGCTTCGGTGCGGCCATCACCAGCGACCCGGCCACCGACGATGCGCTGCTGTATGCCTACAACAACGGTGTGACGCTTCTGGCCGCCACCGGCAACGAGAACGCCAGCAGCATCAGCTACCCCGCCAACCAATCGCTGGTGATCGGCGTCGGCGCGGCGTCGCCCTGCGGCGAGCGCAAGCGCAGCAGCAGCCTGAGTAGCGAACTGAACCCGGGCGTGAGCGCCGATCCCAACGGCTACACGTGCGACAACGAACGCTGGTGGGGTTCCAACTACGGTAGCACCACGCAAGACGCGAACGGCGCGGTGGACATCATCGCACCCACCATCCAGCCCACCACCGACATCGGCGCCGGTGGCGGCTACACGCCCACCGACTACAACAACTGGTTCAACGGCACCAGTTGCTCTACACCCTACGCGGCGGGCGTGTGTGCGCTCATCCTGTCGGCCAACCCCACCTTCACCCCCGCGCAGATCCGCGACCAGCTCGTGACTACCGCGCAGGACGTGACCAGCGTGGAGTCGGGCGCCGGATGGGATCGCTACACGGGCTACGGCATGGTCGACGCGGCCGCGGCCGTGAACGGTGGTGGCCCACCGCCGCCGCCGCCCACCCAGGACTACGCCACGTTGCCCTACTCGACTGGTTTCGAGAGCGGCCTGGACACCTACTGGAGCACGCAGACCAGCAACGCCTTCGGACGCGTTCAGACCACCAGCGCCAACGGACCGCAGTCCGGCAGCCAGCACCTGACCATGGACGTGACCACCAACGGCAACTTCTCCGAGCAGCAGGCCCGGCTTCATCTGGATCTGTCGGGTCAGACGCAGGTGTCACTCGACTTCTGGTGGAAGGAGTTCGGCGACGAGACGCACGCGCAGGACGGTGTGTATTTCTCCGACAACGGCGGCGCCACCTTCACCAAGGTGCAGGACCTGAACGGTGGCAGCACCACCAACAACACCTGGCAGCAGTTCAACCTCGACCTCGACGCACTGGCCGGCAGCAACGGCCTGAGCCTGACCAACGAGTTCGTGGTGAAGTTCCAGCAATACGACAACTACGCCATCGCCACCGACGGTTTCGCGTTTGACGGCATCGACGTGAGCGCGGGCGGCCCACCGCCGCCTCCGCCGCCCGGTGACTACGCCACGCTGCCCTACTCCACCGGATTCGAGAGCGGCAGCCTCGATCAATACTGGGCCGCCACCCAGGGAGTCGAGGGCCGCATCCTGGTTACCTCGGCCAACGGACCACGCGGCAGCTACCACGTGACCATGGACGACGCGGTCAGCGGCGGCAGCTACTCCGAGAACAACCTCGACCTGTCGCTCGACCTGACTGGCGAGACCGAGGTGGACCTGTCCTTCTATTGGAAGGAGTTCGGCGACGAGGACCACGCGCAAGACGGCGTGTACTTCTCCGACGATGACGGCGCCTCGTTCACCAAGGTGGCCAACCTGACCGGGGGCACGGCCACCTATCAGCAGATCGCGCTCGATCTCGACGCGCTGGCCGCCAGCAACGGACTGTCGCTCAGCTCGACGTTCATCGTGCGCGTCACCCAGTACGACAACTACCCCATCACGTCCGACGGCTTCGGCATCGACGACGTAAGCGTAAGCGCGGGCAGCGGTCCGCCGCCTCCCCCGCCGCCGGGCAACTTCGCCACGCTGCCCTACAGCACGGGCTTCGAGGGCGGCAACCTGGATCAGTACTGGGACTCCAGCGGCGACAACGACGGCCGCGTACTGGTGACCACGGCCAACACGCCGCACGGCGGCAGCTACCACGTGACCATGGACGACGCGGTCAGCGGCGGCAGCTTCTCCACCAACAACCTCGACCTGCACCTGGATCTCTCTGGCGAAAGCCAGGTGTCGCTCGACTTCTGGTGGAAGGAGTTCGGCGACGAAACGCACAGCCAAGACGGCGTGTACTTCTCTGACGACGACGGCGCGTCGTTCGCCAAGGTGCACGACCTCAACGGTGGCAGCGTCACGAACAGCACGTGGAACCAGGTATCGCTCGACCTCGACGTGTTGGCCGCCGGCAACGGCGTGTCGCTCACGGGTACGTTCGTGGTGCGCATCACACAGTACGACAACTACCCCATCGCCTCCGACGGCTTCGGCATTGACGACGTGTCGGTCGCGGCGAGTGGCGGCGGGCCCACGTACATCACGGCCGAAAGCGAGGACAACGGCAGCAGCGGCGTGGCCGACGGCCCCGTGGGCACGGGCGTGAACGTGAGCGGAACGCTTTCCTCAAGCGGCGACGACGACTGGTACTACTTCGACGTGACCGCCTCGGGCAACGTGAACATCTCGCTGTCCATCGGCAGCAGCGCCGACCTGGACTGGTTCCTGTACAACGCATCGCTCACCGAGGTGGCCCGTGGCTACACCACGAGCAACCCTGAAGCGGGCAGCTACAGCGCCAGCCCCGGACGGTACTATCTGTTCGTGGACGGTTACCAGGGCGCGACATCCAGCTACACGCTGTCGGTTACCGGCGGTCTGGCCAGCGCCAGCGCGGGTGAACCGAAACAGCCGAAGGTGTTCGCAGTTCCGGCCAACTTCCCCAACCCGTTCAACCCGTCCACGGCCATCCGGTTCGATCTGCCGCAGGCCGGTAAGGTGCGGGTGGACATCTACGATCTACGGGGACGCCGCGTGCGCACGTTGACCAACGGACACTTCCCGGCGGGTTCGCACGCCGAGGTGTGGAACGGAACCGACGATCGCGGCGGCAGCGTGGCGTCGGGGCAGTACGTGTACCGGGTGGTGACCGAACACGGCACCCGGACCCGGAAGATGATGTTGTTGAAATAGAGCCTGACCGCAGGCTCGAACGCCTGGCCGGGCCCTTCGGGGTCCGGCCTTTTTCGTGCCCCAAGGCACGGAACCTGCTCGCCAGGAGTGCTCGAACCAACTGCGAATCCCGGCACAGAAGGCCTTCCGATGAGAAAGAAACTCCACCGCATCGGCCAGATCATCAACGGCAAGACGGTACTCGTGACCGGCCTGGCCCTGCTGTCGACGTTTCTGTGCCGCCGATACGGCCTGGTCGCCGACTTTCCGCTGACGCTGGTGGCCACGTCGATCGTCTTTCCCGTGGTGTTCTCGATCGGCGGTGCCTACAAACGACGCGAGGCGGCGCTCAACGACTACGGCTCCATGAAGGCCCATGGCCGCGCCATCTATTTCGCCACGCGAGACTGGCCCGAGAACCCGTCGGCCGAGTCGTTGGATCGCATCCGTGCGCTGCTCGGCCAGCTCTTCGGCTCATGCCGTGACCTCTTCAGCCAACCCGTGCATGCCATTCGCAAAAATGAAGAACCGGTATACCGCGCCTTTTCCGATCTATCATTGTTCATCCGTACCGATCTTCGACAAGGCGGCCTGGCCTCGGGAGAGTGCTCGCGCTGCAATCAGTATCTGAGCAAGATGTTCTCGTCGTTCGAACACATCAAACACGTGTATCAGTACCGCACGCCGCGCACGTTGCGTGCGTTCAGCGATCTATTCATCACCATGCTACCGCCGCTGTACGGACCGTACTTCGCCCACCTGGCGCAGGACTATTCCCCGTCGTTGGTATACGTGATTCCGGTGTTGTTCTCGCTCATCCTGGTGAGCCTGGACAACATCCAGGAGCACCTGGAGAACCCGTTCGATCAGATTGGTGAGGACGACGTGGCCATCAACGTGGAGCAGTTTCTCAACCGACTCTACCCCGCGCCCTTGGACCGGGAACATTCCAACGGGGCAAGCAGCTCCGCGAACAGTCGGGTAACCGAAGAAGTCGCGCCACTAACGGTCCGCTAACTGACCGCTGACCACCGGCCGCCAACCCACCGGCCGCCAACTCACCGCTCAGCCTACTCGACGGCCGCACACGCCAGTTCACTCACGCGATCCCGGCTGCGATGACGCGCCCAATGGATGAGCACGACGGCGCCAACGATCAAAGAACCCGCTACCGCCATGCGCGGTGTGGGATCTTCGCCCGCCAGCATCCATCCCAACAAGACCGCCACGATGGGATTCACGAATGCGTACGTTCCCACCGCCGCGGGCGTCGTGGTCTGCAACAGCCACACATAGCTGCTCAACGCAATGACCGAACCAAACACCACGAGGTATCCGAACGACAACAGCGACCGGGTCGACACCGCTTCCAAGCCTACCTCCGCCCACTCGCCACGCACGGTGGCCAACAACCACAGCACGACGCCGCCGGCGATCATCTCCATGGCCGCCACCATGAACGCCGACGAACGCAACTCCACGTGACGCGAGCGAACCGAACCCAGAGCCCATGAAAATGCCGCCACGATCAGGGCCACCGTGCCTACGACATCGATCTTGGAAACCTGCGACCCCATGGGATTGATCAGTACAAACACTCCCACGAACCCGAAGACCACGCCGACGATGACCATACCGTCGGGACGACGGCCGCTCCACACCGCCTCGATCAGCACCATCCACAGCGGCACGGTGGTAATGAGCAGCGCCGCGATGGAAGACGCGACACGTTGTTCAGCCCAGGTCACCAGGCCGTTGCCACCGCACAGCATCAAGACGCCCAGCACCGAGGCCGCACGCCAATCCCG
Organism: Candidatus Krumholzibacteriota bacterium; assembly: GCA_029262065.1. Taxonomy (GTDB): domain Bacteria; phylum Krumholzibacteriota; class Krumholzibacteriia; order JAJRXK01; family JAJRXK01; genus JAJDAC01. The sequence continues at coordinate 66,993 of JAJDAC010000022.1, forward strand.
CCAACGGGGTTGCGGGTGACCGCGGGCGCGCTCGAACAGGTACAGCCCCACGCCCGCTATGAAGAACCTCGTCCCGGCCATGGCAAATGGCGGAATCGTCTCGATCGCCCACGCAATCACCAGGTACGTGGAACCCCAGATCAGATAGATGGACGCGAAGGCCGCCAGGATCGCCGGGCGTCCAGTCATTCGGCTTTCCATCGACGGCGACCTCCGCGTGAAGGGGTTCCTCGGACTTGGCTTCTCGACTTGGCTTCTCAAGCATGAATTCGAATATCAGGCCCCCGCGCCGCCACTAACAGATGTAGTAATTGAGATTTGTTCCCATAACAGTTTGTATTGTGTCAAACTGTACTGGTCACAGTACGAGACATGTGTAGCTGGTCTGAGTTCGCTCCATGCGGTTTTCTCAAACGTAGGCGGTCCGGAAATCATGAAGGGGAGTCGGCATATGCGGACGAATCCACGACCGGGGCAACTCGAGCGACACAGTCGCAACACGCTCTACGAGCAGGTCGCTGACCGTATCGAGAACCTCATCCACGGCGGCACACTACGCCCGGGTGCCCGCATCCCGTCGGTGCGTCGCCTTTCGAAACAGCTGTCGGTCAGCGTGACCACGGTTCTCGAGGGATACCGACTCCTGGAAGACAAGGGCTTCATCGAAGCCCGACCCCAATCGGGGTACTACGTCCGGGTCCCGCTGCAGTCGCCGCCCGTGCCCGAGAAAACAACCAGCTGCGAACAAGCCACCGACCTCGAAGCCGGCGATCTCGTTCTGCGCATCTTGAGGGAAGCCAACCGACCCGACATCGTGCCGCTGGGCGCGGCCGTGCCTTCGGCCGAGTTCCTTCCAACCGCTCGGCTCAACCGAATCCTGTCTCAGGTCGTGCGCCGAGACCCGCACGGCAGTCAGCTGTACGACGAAGTCACGGGGCTCAAGTCGCTCCGCGTACAGATCGCGCGTCGCGCGTTGGAGTCGGGCGTAACCACGAACCCCGATGAGATCGTGACCACGGCCGGAACGCAGGAAGCGATTCATCTTTGCCTGCGCGCGGTCACCAAACCGGGCGATACGGTGGCTGTCGAGTCACCCACATACTACGGACTGCTGGAAGCCCTGGCCGGGTTGCACCTGAAATCGATCGAGATTGCGACCGACCCCAACGAGGGCATCTGCCTGACCGACCTGGACACCGCGCTGGCAACCAAGTCGGTTCGCGCCTGTGTCCTGGTACCCAGCTTCGGCAACCCCCTGGGCCATTGCATGTCCGACGACAATCGCCGCGAACTATTGCAGGTCCTGCGCAAACACGATGTGCCGCTGATCGAAGACGATGCCTACGGGGATCTCACCTTCAACGGCGTGCGACCCAAAGCCGTGAAGGCATTCGATGAACACGGGCAGGTTCTCATGTGCTCGTCGTTCAGCAAGACGCTCGCGCCGGGGTATCGCATCGGCTGGGCCATGCCCGGGCGCTACAAGACCGCGGTGGAAAAGCTCAAGTTCAGCACGTCGGTGGCCACCGCGACCCCCACCCAGATGGCCGTCGCCGCGTACCTGGAGAGTGGTGGTTTCGATCGCTATCTGCGCGGACTACGACGAACCTACCGCGACCTCGTCGCGCGCATGATCGGCTCGGTGGGAGAGCACTTCCCCGCCGGCACCCGGGTAACCCGGCCGCAGGGCGGACACGTGCTATGGGTCGAAATGCCCGAAGGTATCGACTCCATCCGACTGCACGAGGAGGCGTTGAGCGAGGGCGTCAGCATTGCGCCCGGCCCACTGTTCACGGCCACGCAACGCTACACCAACTGCGTGCGTCTGAACTGTGCCATCTCATGGACTCCGGCCGTCGACGCCGCCATCGCCACGGTCGGTCACCTGGCCAAGATTCAATTGGCCAAAGCCCAGCTGTCGTAGCCCGGCCGACCCGCAAACTCAGCTCGACCGAGCGTGCACCAAGCGCCGTTTCCGCACGGTAGTGCCCACCAGAAACGCCAACGCCAGACCCCACAACACCAACGAGCCGCAGCGGTACATCCCCGCCAACCCCAATCGCGTGACCACCGGCTCGGCCACGATGGGGCTGAAGAACTGTCCCAGGAAAAACGCCATTACCAATCCACCCATGACCCGACCGCGAAACTCCACCGGCACCACGGAAGTGATCCACACCGCGTAGTTCGGACTCAACTGGCCCATGCCCAAACCGCCCACTACCAACGCCAAGACGACATCGCCGTAACCGTGGGCGCGCGACAACAACCAGAAGCCGCTACCCAGTAACGCATAGCCCACCACGAAGGTCTGCGGTGCATCGAACACACCGCGCGTGCGACGGTATTGCAAGGAGCTCAACGCGCCGAACAATGTGTAGCTACCCAGCGCCATGCCCACACGGCTGTTCGAAACCGATGCGAGCTCGCGCAGGTAGAACGGGGCCTGAACTGGAATGGTGAAGAACACCAGCATGCTCACGAACGCCAACGACACCACCAGCGCGGGCACCCCCCACATCTCACGCGTGGGAGTAATCGGCCCGTCCAGGCCGCCGCGCGCCCGAGCGGGTTCGTCGAGCGACCACCGCATCAGCGGCACCAGCAAGAAGGCCAGCCCGTAGAGTAAGAACGGTGCCCGCCAGCTGATGTCGGCCAATACGCCACCGCCGGCCAAATAGAACACGCCAGCGAAACCCATCGTAGCCGACTGCAAACCCATGACGTGACTGCGACGTGGCTCGTCGAAGTAGTCGGCCACCAGCGTCGTGGTGGCCGTCATGACGCCTCCCACCGCCAGGCCCAACACCGCGCGAGAGACCAACAACCAACCAAACGAAGGCATGAAGAATCCGGTGACTCCGGCCACGGCGTACAGGGCGGTCGATGCGATCAATACACGGCGACGGCCCGAACGATCGATAACGAGTCCGGCCACCGGAGCGAACAAAGCCGTGACCAACGACGGCAACGTAAGCGCCAGGCGGCTTAGCGCCGCGGCCCGAGGGTGATCGGAGAAGTGCTCCGCCATGGCCGGCAACGCCGCCGCCAGAGCTCCGCCGGCCATGACGACCAACGTGCTGGAGAGCAGAAGTGTTACCTGTTTCCTCAAGCTGTTTCCCCGGTATTGAACTCAGCTACCGCCCGAACTTGGCAATCTATCCCAGATCACAGTAGAGGGCACGTGGCTACGCCGATTGCAGGTCAACGGGCCGAGGGCCGCCGGCGACCACGGGACGGTCGTGACACCCCGGTCGACTTCATGCATCCTCGCTCGAAGGAGAGCCCCCCGAGTATTCAGACCCAGGAGCAAACGTGCCGTCTCGCCAGAACTCCCTCAAAGACAAAGTCCTGTTCATCACCGGAGCCAGCCGCGGCATCGGCAAAGCCATCGCCCTCCGCGCCGCCCGCGACGGCGCCAAGGTCGTGGTCGCGGCGAAAAGCACGCGTGAGCACGCCATTCTCGGCGGCACCATCTACTCGGCCGCCGAAGAGATCGAGGCCGCGGGAGGCACCGCGCTGGCCTGCAAGGTCGATGTACGATCCGAGGAGTCGGTCGAAGAAGCAGTCGCCACCGCGGTGGACACATTCGGCGGCATCGACATCCTGGTCAACAACGCCAGCGCGATCTTCCTGGCGGGAACCACCGACACGCCGATGAAGCGCTTCGACCTGATGCACCAGGTGAACGTGCGCGGCACCTACCTGTGTTCGCAGAAGTGCATTCCCCACCTGACCCAGGCCGAGAATCCCCACATCCTGAACCTGGCCCCACCGCTGAACCTGGACGATCGCTGGTTCGAACACCACGTGGCCTACACCATGTCCAAATACGGAATGAGCATGTGCGTCCTGGGCATGGCCCGCGAACTGCGCGAGGCGGGAATCGCCGTGAACGCTCTTTGGCCCAAGACCACCATTGCCACCGCCGCCGTTCGAAACCTACTGGGCGGCGAGAAGACCGTGCGGCATTCGCGACACCCAGCGATCGTGGCCGACGCCGCCCACGCGATCTTCCTTCGTACCGCCAAAGAGTTCACGGGGCAGTTCTGCCTCGATGAGGAGGTCCTTCGCGAAGCCAATGTCGTGGATTTCGCCCCCTATGCCGTGGATCCCGGCGTGCCCCTCCTGCCCGATTTCTTCCTCGATGAAGCTCCTGATTTCGATCCTCGATCTCTCAAATAGATGCAATAAAACAACTTACAGATCCTACCATTGGAATCGTTAAAAGTTACTACTTTTCTAGTATTTTTCCCTTGATCTGACTCAGCCGGTGTCGTACATTCCATTTGTTCCTTGAGATCGTCGTCACAAGAGCGGGCCCGACCACACCAGGTCGGGCCCGCTCTTTTTTGCCCAGGCACCCCGTCCCGCCCCCAATGCCCTGGCGCCCTCTCGACGTAGCGGCCCCACCACGACCCTGTTCCAGCGGAGTCAGTCCACGCGTTGCGTGGTACGATGGCCTCCCGCCCCGGCCTGGAATCAATCGAAGGAACCAGCATGACCACCCTGACGCTGCTTCTCGCGGCTCTGCTCGCGATGCTTGCGCCCGTATCGGTACCGAACGCCGTGGCCGAGCTCGACGAGGACACACCCACCAAGTCGACCCCAGCCACCGACGAGACAGAAGACGACGACAGCGAAGATCTCGATCTACCGATCGTCGCTACACGCCAACTGGCCGTCGATACGAGCGAAGGTACGTGGATCTCACTCGACGTGAGCCCCGACGGCAAGACCGTCGCTTTCGATCTCCTGGGTGACCTGTATACCGTGAGCATCGGCGGCGGCAACGCCACGCGGCTGACGCACGGACTGGCCTTCGACTCCCAACCCCGATTCGATCCAGCCGGCGAGAAACTCCTGTTCACGTCGGACCGCGACGGCGGCGAAAACCTGTGGACCCTGAGTCTCGCCAACGGTGACACCACGCAAGTCACCAAGGGCAAGAAGAACCGGTACCAATCGCCCGAGTACACGCCCGACGGCAAGTACATCGTCGCCTCGCGCACCGGCAACCGCTTCGGCCGGCCGAAACTCTGGATGTGGCATGTGGACGGCGGCTCGGGCGCCAAGCTCATCAAGGAGCCCGACAACCTGAAGACCACCGGCGCCGCCTTCGGTTCCGATCCCCGTTACATCTGGTTTGCTCAACGCACCGGCGGCTGGCAATACAACGCGCAGCTGCCGCAGTACCAACTGGCGGTCTACGATCGCCAGGAAGGCACGAGCACATCGCGCACTTCGCGCTACGGCTCGGCCTTCCGCCCGACGCTGTCGCCCGACGGAAAATGGCTCGTGTACGGAACCCGTCACGACGAGCACACCGGTCTCGTGCTGCGCGAACTCGCCACCGGCGACGAACGCTGGCTGGCGTATCCGGTGCAACACGACGCGCAGGAAGGACGCGCCACCCGCGACGTCATTCCCGGCATGTCGTTCACGCCCGATTCGCGTGAGCTGGTGGCTTCGTACGGTGGGAAGATCTGGCGCATTCCCATCGATGGCAGCGACCCCATCGCCATTCCGTTTCGCGTGCAGAGCACCGTGGGGCTGGGACCACGGCTCGAATTCGAATACCCCATCGCCGATGACCCCCGGCTCGTGGTACGGCAGGTCCGCGACGCACGGCCGTCACCCGACGGTACTCGACTGGTATTCACGGCCCTGGATCGGCTGTGGATCATGGACTACCCCGATGGCCAGCCGCAGCGACTCACCAACTCCGAAGAAACCGAGCAGCAACCCACCTGGTCTCCCGATGGCAAACAGATCGTATACGTGACCTGGGCCATCGAGGGAGGGCACATCAAACAGGTGCGAGCGCGCGGCAACAGTCGGCCCCGCGTCCTCACCCAGGTCGCCGCCGTGTACCGTTCGCCGGTGGTTTCGCCCGACGGTGATCGCGTCGTCGCCATGCGCGCCCCGCGTCGCGCCCTGCAGGAAGCCACCGGGCCGCTCTACGGCAACGCCACGACCGACCTCGTCTGGATCCCCACCAAGGGTGGCGATGTAACGGTCATCGCGCCGTCGGCCGGCCGAAGAGCCCCGCACTTCTCAAACACCGCGGAACGAATCTACCTTTATCACGGCGAACGCGGCCTGGTTTCGTTGAAGTGGGACGGCACCGACGAACGCGGCCATCTGAAAGTCACCGGCGGCAAACTGCCCGACCAGGAAGACCCGTTCGAACCGTCCGTCATCTACATGGCCCCCGACGAGGAGCACGCGCTGGCGATACTGAGTCATCAGGCATACGTGGTCACGGTTCCCTATCTGGGAGGATCCACACCGATCGTATCGGTCAGCAAGCCCGACGACAGCAGCTTCCCCGTGCGCAAGCTCACCCGTGTCGGCTCCCAGTTCGCCGGATGGTCGGCCGACGCACAGAGCGTTTTCTGGTCCATGGGCAATGCCTACGTTCGCTACGACCTGGTCCAGGCCAAAGCCGTGGAAGACGAAGCCGAGGCTCTGCGCAAAGAACGCGAAGCGCAGAAGAAGCTGGAAAAAGAACGAGAAGACGCAAACGGCGGCGATCAGAACAACGATGAGAACGCCGACAAAGACGATGCCGAAACCGACGACTCTGCGGATGACGACGACAAAGACGAAGAAGACGACCTGCCCGAGTACGAACCGCAGGAGATCCGCATTGAACTAACCGCCCCGCGCGACATCCCCCAGGGCACGCTGGCGCTGAGCGGCGCCCGACTCATCACCATGAACGGCACCGAGGTGATCGAGAGCGGCAACCTGATCATCGAGAACAACCGCATCGTGTCCGTGAACGGCACCATCCCCGAGGGGGCCGAGGTTCGCGACGTGTCCGGGTTCACCATCGTTCCGGGTTTCGTGGACACCCACGCGCATCTGCGCCCCGCATGGGGAATCCACAAGGGCCAGCCCTGGCAGTACCTGGCCAACCTGGCCTTCGGCGTCACCACCACGCGCGATCCGCAGACCGGAACCACCGACGTACTCAGTTACTCCGACCTGGTCGACACCGGCGCCATGTTGGGCCCACGCATCTACTCCACGGGCCCCGGCGTTTTCTGGGACGAGGCGCTCGATGACCTCGACGAGGCGCGAAACGTCCTGCGTCGTTACAGCGACTACTACGACACCAAGACCATCAAGATGTACGTGGCCGGTAACCGCCAACAACGGCAGTGGATTCTCATGGCCGCACGCGAGCTTCAGATCATGCCCACCACCGAGGGCTCACTGAACATGAAGCTGAATCTGACCCAGCTTCTCGACGGCTATCCCGGACACGAACACAACTACCCCATCTTTCCCATCTACCGCGATGTTCTGGACCTCACGGCGTTCTCGCAGATGACCTACACGCCCACGCTGCTCGTGGCCTACGGCGGACCGTTCGGCGAGAACTACTGGTACACCACCGAGGAAGTGCACGACGACCCCCGCCTGCGCCGATTCATGCCGCATGCACAAGTCGATGCCCGCAGCCTACGACGACCCTGGTTTCATAAGGAACAGCACGTCTTCGCAGAACAGGGTGAGTTCGTACGCGATCTGGTCGAAGCCGGCGGCAGCCTGGGCGTGGGATCCCACGGACAACTGCAGGGCCTGGGGTATCACTGGGAGCTGTGGTCGATGGCGGCCGGCGGCGCCAGCAACCTCGACATGCTTCGCATCGCCACGGTCCTGGGCGCCAAGGGCATCGGCCTGGCCGGCGACCTGGGTTCACTCGAACCCGGCAAACTGGCCGACCTGGTGATCCTCGCCGGCAACCCCCTTGAAGATATCCGCAACACGAACAGCGCGAAGTGGGTGGTCAAGAACGGCCGCATGTACGAAGCCGACAGTCTCGACGAGGTCTGGCCCCGAGACCAACCGTTGAATCGCAACCACTGGTGGGCGCCCGAACCGCAGACAGCGGCCGGCATTCGCGAACCCGGCATTCGCTGACCGGCATTCACAAACATGTCACTCGCGGCCCATTACTGGAGCATCGCACCAAGCCTGCGACAACGGCTATGGCCTTCGCGCGAGCCGCCGTGGCAACCGTGGGAGACGTCGCTCGACGACCCCAAGGTGGGAACGGTGCGCCTCACGGGCCGGCTCACCGCCGTCCCCGGGCAACCCCTGGTGGTGGTCGTGCATGGCTTGGGTGGAACCGTCGACCGCCACTACTCGGTTCGCTGCGCGCGGGCCGCGCACGCCCGCGGATGGGCCTGCCTACGCCTATCGCTGCGGGGCGCCGACCGCCAAGGACGCGATTTCTACCACGCCGGTCTCACCGCCGACGTCGACGCGGCGCTGGCCGAACCGAGCCTGAAAAAGTTCTCCCGAATCGTCATCGTTGGATATTCCCTGGGCGGCCATCTTGCCCTACGAACCGTGGCCCCAAGAACCGCCGCCGGCAACGACCCCAGGATCGCCGCCGTAGCCGCGGTCTGCCCACCGCTCGACCTGGCGCCCGCGGCGCAACATCTCGATGAACGCGCCCCCGGCGTCTACCGCCGACATGTCATGGCCGGACTTCACGAAATCTATCGCTCGGTTGCCGATCGCCGCGAGGTGGATCTGCCCGTGGAAATCGCCGACCAGATCGAGTCCATCCGCGAGTGGGATCATCGCGTGGTCGCGCCACGCTTTGGATTCTCCGGCGCCGCTCAGTACTACGAGTCGCAGAGCGTGGGACCTCACCTACGTCAGCTCACATGCCCAGCCCTGATTGTCGCGGCCAAGGCCGACCCCATGGTGCCGTGGGCCACGTTGGCGCCCTATCAGCAGAATCCGGTCGAGTCTGTTCGGCTAGTGGCCACGCTCCGGGGAGGCCATGTAGGGTTTCCCGCCAACCTGGATCTGGGACTGGGGCTGACCGAAGTTGGCCTGGAGGCCCAGATCCTGGAATGGGCGTCGGGACAGCTCTAGATCCGTGGCGATTTCTAGCCGGTGGCGGATGCGGCAAGCCGTTCGGTATACTGCGTCTTCCTCAAAGACGAACTGTCTTGTCCATGAACATCGAACCAACTCCGAAATCCCGCGCCGGCAAGACCGAAGCCGCGCTCGCTGTCTGGAACTGGCGAGTGTCGACTTCATCTCCGTCGCGGTCGGCCCAGGCCGGTCGCAATCGGAAAGAGGGAGCGATCCGGGCCCTCGTGGGTGGCGTGGCGGCCAGTGTGGTGTGGTTTGTCTTCCACCACCAGATCATGGCCACCGTCATCGGCAGCCTGGCCCTCATGACGCTGTTGACCTCCCTGCTATCGCCACTGGGTATCTACGCCAGAATCCAGACGGCGATCGACGCGCTCGCCCGCTTCATTGGCGAGGTCATGAGCTGGCTGTTGCTACCATTGTTCTTCTTCGGCTTCTGCCTGCCGTTCGGTTGGACCCAACGGCGCGGACGTCGCGACAAGATGGAGCGCTGGTTCGAAACGGGCGCCCCCACCTACTGGAAAGAGCGCGACGACGAGCCACGCAATCGTGCCTACTACGAGCGGCAATTCTAACCATGGGCCGCGCGGCGCGGGGAACGCGATCATGAAGGTGCTGGGAATAAGCTGCTACTACCATGACGCCGCTGCCTGTTTGGTGGACGATGGTGTAATCGTGGCGGCCGCCCAGGAGGAACGCTTCACGCGCAAGAAGCACGACGCCGATTTTCCGGAGAACGCCGTGAAGTACTGCCTGGCCGAAGGCAACGTGGGCTCCGAAGGCCCCGACGCGGTCGTCTTCTACGACAAGCCCATCCTGAAATTCCATCGCATCCTGGAAACGTATTTTTCGGTGGCTCCCCACGGCTTGCGAACCTTCATGAAGGCCATCCCCCTGTGGGTGAAACAGAAACTCTGGGTGACTCCTCGCATCCAGGACTCGCTGAAAGCGCTGGGCGTAAATGCCCCCGACAAGATTTTCTATTCCGAGCACCACGAGTCCCACGCGGCCAGCGCCTTCTACCCCTCGCCCTTCGAAGAGGCCGCCGTGCTCACGCTGGACGGGGTCGGCGAATGGTCCACCGCCACCCTCGGCGTTGGCCGTGGAAATCGCCTCGAACTACAGCAGGAAATCCGCTTCCCCCATTCGTTGGGACTTCTGTACTCGGCCTTTACCTACTTCACGGGCTTTCGCGTCAACTCGGGCGAGTACAAACTCATGGGCCTGGCGCCCTACGGCGAACCCAGGTACGTCCAACTCATCTTCGAGCACCTCATCGATCTCAAAGAGGACGGGTCATTTCGGCTGAACGAAGACTACTTCGACTATCTGTCCGGTCTGACCATGACCAACGACAAATTCGCCGAACTGTTTGGCGGCCCCGCGCGCGCGTCCGAGTCGCCCATTACACGGCGCGAAATGGACATTGCGCGGTCGATCCAGGAAGTCACTGAAGAAATCGTGCTACGCATCGCCCGACACGCGCGCAAGCACACGGGCATGAAATATCTTTGCCTGGCCGGGGGCGTAGCCCTGAACTGCGTGGCCAATGGCCGAATCGTGCGCGAGAAGATCTTCGAGGACGTTTGGATCCAACCCGCTTCCGGCGACGCCGGCGGCGCGCTGGGTGCAGCCCTGGCGTTCTGGCACAACGGCCTGGACAAACCCCGGACCGTCGATGGGCGACGCGACGCAATGCGCGGTTCCTACCTGGGACCGGAGTTCTCGGAAGCATCGATCCGGGAATTCCTGGACGCGCGCGGCTACGTATACGAACAACCTTCGACCGATGAGTGGGCGGATCAGATCGCCCAGGAAATCGAAGAACAAAAAGTTGTCGGCCTACTCCACGGCCGCATGGAATTTGGTCCGCGCGCGTTGGGCAACCGCTCGATCATCGGCGACCCCCGGTCGCCGCGCATGCAATCCATCATGAACCTGAAGATCAAGTACCGCGAGAGCTTCCGACCGTTCGCCCCGTCGTGTCTGGAAGAACGCGTGGGCGACTTCTTCGATCTGGACGGCCCGTCCCCATACATGTTGCTGGTCGCGCCGGTGAAGTCTGAGCGCCACACCGAGTCAAGCGGCGACGAGCAGTCTCTCGATCTCATGGAGTGGGTCAATCGGCCGCGGTCGGACGTGCCGGCCATTACGCACGTGGACTACTCGGCCCGGATCCAGTCGGTAAGCCGCGAAACGAATCCCCGTTACCACGCCATTATCAGCGAATTCGAGCGCCGAACGGGATTCGGAATCGTCATCAACACCAGCTTCAACGTCCGCGGCGAGCCTATTGTATGCACGCCGGAAGACGCGTATCGTTGCTTCATGCGAACCGAAATGGATACGCTGGTGTTGGGCCCGTTCCTGCTGCGCAAACAGGCCCAACCGGGTTGGACCGAAAAGGAATCCTGGCAGGAAGAGTTCGCGCTCGACTGACGGGCACGCATACGCCGCTACGGCGGAGGAGATCGAGTCAATGGGCAAGTTCGGATACAGCGCCACGCTGCTCAAGGAGTTCTTCCGGTTTGCGCGCGCCCACAAAGCCTACTGGATCGTCCCGTTGGTCGTGGTACTCGGCCTCATGGTGGCGTTGATCGCGGTGGGGCAATTCTCGGCGCCGTTCATCTATACGTTGTTCTAGCCGTTGTTCTAGACGTTGTTCTAGACAACGTTCTAGAACGCTTCGCCCAACGAAGCGTAGAAGCGCGCCGAGTCCTCGCCAAAAGCGGCGTCGAACCTCACCTTCACGTCTTTGCGGGAACCCACCGTGAAACGCAGGCCCGCACCGAGCGTGGGTCGCATGGTCTCGAGCTGAAACTTGGTTGCATCCGAGGCCACGTCTCCCAGGCCCGCGAAAGCCACGATGCCGAACCAGTCGGTTACCGTAGTGCGAAGCTCAGCCTGGAACGCGGCCAACACCTGTTCGAGGTAACGCCCCTTCCGATAGCCACGCGTATGGGCACGGCCACCCAGCGCCGCCAACCGCCAGAACGGCGCACCGCCGCGGGAGTCGTAGACAAAAAACTGCGTGGCCAGGACGTTGCGACTACCCACCGGCGTATAGACACGTAGATCCAGGTTGTACAGATTGAAAGTCTGTTCGCTACCCAGTTCGTCATCGAAGAACATCGCGAAAGATTGGAAGTACTGCCCGCTGCGGGGGGAATAGCGGTTGTCGCGGGTATCCCAATCAAGCAAGAGGCCCCACCCTGAAGCTGGCGCCGCCGCGGTACCCGGAATGTTCGCACTATCGAGCAGTCCGCCCGGCTCCGACTCGAGAATTCGCAGGTGTTCAAATTCATATCTCACGCCGACACGCAGATGCGACACGGCGCGCCGAAACAACTCCAGGTAGATCCGGTAGCTCTCGGGCCGGTACTCTTCTTCCGCCGACGGGGGGGTATTGCCGCCGATGCCCCAGAACCGCTGAGGTAGACTATCGTAGGTGGCCTTCGTCTTGATGGAGATCGGACCGGCCTGATGGTCCAGCGAAAGCTCGAGTTGACCCTGTCCCTCGAGGGTATAGCGGCCACGGATAGACATATCCAGGTCGTGGCCCTCGCCGCGCATCGCGAACGGACGCTGCAGATGGCCGCCTACGCCGAACCCCTGTTGGGAAGTCCATGAAACCTTGGGAAGGTAGACCCAGTCACCCCGCGTCAGGCGAGGCGGAAACCAACGCGAACCCGGCCGAGCTGCCAGAGCAGACGCCTCTGCCTCCCCCTCCTCGGTGGCCTGGACCGGCGTCGCAAGGAACACGGCCAACGACACGGTGCACGAGAACAGTATCCAGACCCGCGCCGGGCATTTCATGAATCTTCCTCTCAATCGCGCGGGCTCGATCCCGCTCTGGATCTGGTTGGCCCTGATACTGGCGACCGCCGTCCGCGTGGTCCTGGCCACGCGGTATGCATACCCAACCTTCGACGGAACCTACTATATGGATCTAGCCCGGGAGATGGTGGCCGACGGCGAGTTTCGCTTCAGCACGTTTCCGCCAGGCTGGCCGATCCTTATCGCCAGCATCCTGACATTCCTCGATCCCACAACGTTGGGAGCGCCGATGGTCGCCGCCCAAACGGCGAACGTCATCATGGGCTCCCTGGCGGGACTCTTCTCGTTCGCATTCGCGCGACCGTACGTGGGAAGCCGCGGGGCGAGTCTGGTGGCTCTGGGCACCTGGTTCCTCCCCCTGCCATTACGCGAGTCGGCGGGAGATCTGTCCGAGACCAGCTACCTGTTCTTCATTCTCGGCGCATGGATGGTCTGGCGCAAGCCCCGCCCGCTCGGGGCGGGCCTGATCTTCGGCGCCGCCTATCTGATCCGTCCCGAAGCCCTGCTCATCGTCGTGCTGCTACTTGTGGCCGATGCCAGACGGGACCGGCGGCGAGCGACGCGGCTGGCACTGGGATGCGGCCTCGTTTTCTTGCCCTACCAGGCGTTCCTGATGAGTCAAACCGGCCACTTCATGGTGAGTTCCAAGATCGGCTTCCTCGATCAGGCAATCGGCCCGCAGGCGCGCGGCGATCTGGTTGCGAACTACGGGCGCAACGTCGCCCATCTGATCCGGTTGGGCCTGGGCAACCTGGGTCTGCCGTTGGCCATCGCCGCCCTGGCCGGACTGGCGGCACTCGCCCGTCCGGGCCGGACCAGCCAGGCCAATCCCCTCGAGCGGCACTGGCTGATTCTTCTTGCCCCCCTCGCTGTCTATCCCCTGTTTACATTCCGCATGGAAACGCGCTATCTGCTGCCCTATCTACCTATTCTACTGACGCTCGCGGTATTGGGACTGGCGTGGCTACCCAAGGGGCCGATCAAACGCCTGGGGGTATTCGCCGTCCTGGCCGGAGTGATCTGGGCCTCGGCCGACGAAGTCACCGACCTGGGTCGCTCGAGTGAACGATTTCCGTCCATGGTCGAGGCCGGCCAATGGTTGCGACAGCTCGACCATCGCAACGTGGTGATCGCCGATCGCAAACCCTACGTGAGCTTCTGGGGATGGACGCAACGCGCACCCCTACCGGAAGAAGAAAACCTCGGACGCCTGATCGAGTGGGCTTGCGCTCGCCGCGTCGACTACCTGGTCGTGCACGCCGCCGTGTCGGCCTCGCTTACGCCCGCGTTGCTACCGCTCGTCACGCACGTTCCCGACTCGTTGCAGTCCGCAGTGGAGCTGGCGGCGGCCTTCGGCGGACGCGACCCGCGCACCACTACTCTTCTCTACCGCATTCGCCCCGAATGTCTTAATCTGCCGCTCACGCACGCCCCGCGATAAAAAACGAACCACCTGTTCCGCCTGGAGGCTTCTGCATGAAGGTCGTCCTGTTCGTTGCCCTGCTCGCTGCACTCGTCATGTTGGGGGTCGGGTTGGCCGCCATCGAACCCGAAGGTCAGGAAGCCCAGGGGTATCGCACGCCCGGTCTTCGTACCGAGGTCGATCCGGCGACGGATGATCCCTCGATTGACCACGCCCACGAGCGCGCGCCGCTGGCGCCGCAGTTGGCCGACATGCTGAGCCGCTCCACCGAGGGCCTCACCGTGGAGTTTCGCGAAGATGGTTCGAAGAGCGTCGACCTCCAGGGCCGGTTTGCCAGCGTGAGCCTGGCCCGCATGGACGAGTCCGGCAAGCTGGAGCACATGTGCGTAACGCGCTCGTCGCAGGCCCGTGACGTGCTCTGCGACCATGCCTCACACCGGGCCTCACACCGGGCTTCACACCAGGCACCGCGCCAGGCCTCCGACTCCGTGCCGGTTCGCTCCATCGCCGAATATCCGGAGCAGTAGCCATGGGCAAGCAACTACGCGCGATATTCGCGCTCGTCGCCCTGGCCACATCCCTTCACTTCATTTCGACCGACGCCCACGCCGGCGCCACCATTACCATCCGCAACGATGACAGCCCCGGCGAAGGATTCAACGACAACACCGGCGCGTCACCCGTGGGCGGAAATACGGAGACCACCGTCGGCGCCCAGCGATTGCGGGTGTTCGAACGCGCCGCGGAGATCTGGGGAGCCAGACTGGACAGCAGCGTCGACATCATCGTCGCCTCGCAATTCAACCCGCTTCCGTGCACCGCCAACTCCGGAGTCCTGGGCGCGGCCGGACCCACGTTCGTGGAATCCGATTTCGCGGCCGGGATCCTGAGCTCGACCTGGTACGTGGTGGCGCAGGCCAACGCCATCGCGGGGTCCGACCTGGAACCGGGCGCGCCCCACATCAGCGCGACGTTCCAGAGCAACGTGGGCATGACGGGGTGCCTGGAGAACGGCGAGTGGTACTACGGACTCGACGGCAACAACACCGGCGGCGGACAGATAGATCTGCTGGCCACGGTGCTGCACGAGCTGGGCCACGGCCTGGGTTTCCTGAGCCTGGTCGATGAGTCGACCGGCCAGCTGGGCTTCAACCAGATCGACGTGTTTTCCACGTTCCTGCGCGACAACGAGATCGGCAAGTCGTGGCCCCAGATGTCCAATGCCGAACGCGTCGCCTCGGCGATCAACGCTCCCGACCTGGTCTGGACCGGCAGCGATGTCAGCTCGGCGGCACCGGGGTTTCTCGACGTCGACGCGGTACTGGAAGTAAGTTCTCCCGCGCCGGTGGCCGGCGTCTACCGCACGGCGCCGGCGACGTTTGGACCCACGCCATCGCTTGGCGGAATTTCCGGCGACCTGGTATTGGTGGACGATCCGATCGCCACCGCAAGCGATGCTTGCAGCCCCATCACCAACGGAGTTCAGCTGATCGGGAACATCGCGGTCATCGACCGTGGTGGTTGCCCATTCACCACCAAGGTCAAGAACGCCCAGAACGCGGGCGCCACGGCCGCCATCGTCATCAACAACGAGGCCGGACCGCCCGAGGTCATGGGCGGTAGCGACAACACCATCACCATTCCCAGCGTCATGATCAGCCAGAGCGACGGAAACGCCCTGAAAGCCCAGTTGGGGGCCGGGGTGTCGGCCGAACTGAGAACCGACAACAGTTTCCTGACCGGCGCCGACAACCAGAACCGCCCGCGCATGCACGCGCCGAGCCCGGTCGAGCCGGGATCGTCGGTATCGCACTGGTCGACGGCCGCCACTCCCGACCTGCTCATGGAACCCTTCATCAGCGCCAGCCTGACCGACGAAGTCGACCTGACCCTGGAATTGTTCCGCGACATCGGCTGGCCGATTCCATCGGTACCGGTCGCGGCCGTTACGCAGATGAGCGCACGACGCGACGCGGGCGGCGTAACGCTCCAATGGTCGGGCGCGGCGCTCGAGCGGGGTGGACTCGAATTCCACGTGTACCGCACCGTCGACGGTGGTCGTCGCACTCAGCTTTCGACCGCCGCCCTGGGGCCGGCCAACGAGTACGAGTTCATCGACACCGAGGCCCCCGAACAAGCGCTCGAGTACTGGCTGCAGGTGAACTGGCCGGGAGGAACCGAAGACTGGGTAGGTCCCCTAGCGGTTGCACCGGTGACGGGAGCGGGATTGTTCCGATTCTCGGCACCCTCACCCAATCCGTTCCGCGAGGCTTCGGCACTGCGGTTCTCGCTGCCCGCTTCGGGCACGGTCAACGCAAGCGTCCACGACCTGCGTGGCCGTCTGGTTCGAATGCTGACCGCGGGCAACCTGGACGCGGGGAGCCACCAACTCATATGGGACGGGCTCTCCGATACCGGCGCCGCGGTGGCTTCGGGCGTGTACTTCGCCCAGGTTGAGTTCGAAGGGCGTCGCCAGGTGCAGAAGATCACGGTGGCCCGCTGAGAGAGCCCCCATGGCGCCGGTAGCTGAAAAGGCTGGTCACTTCCGTGGCCAGCCTTTCTTCGTAGGGGCCGCATTTGGTATGGTTGCGTGCTCGTATCGTCCCTCGCTCGGTGCCACCACTCGCCTCTCGTTCTCCTCTTCAAAAGGACCAGCTCAACCATGCCGCGACTCCTTCCGCCAGCTCTCGCCCTGGCCATCGTCCTGATATCCGGATTCTTCTCCTACGCGCAGGGCGTGCAGGCTCCCGCCACAGCCACGACCGCGGGTGAGATCGTCCTGCCCCACGACGACGAGGCACTGGGTTCCTCGCGTCCGGCGCCCGGGAAGGCCGCCGCCGAATGGGACCGCTTTCGCAAGCAGCACCCGGGTTGGACGGCGAGTTGGAACCGGAGCACGGACACGCCGCATCGTGCGTTCGGCTCGGGCATCCCGGTTACCGGACGCGTCGACTCGGCCGATCAGGCCACGCGCGCCGCCCAGTCATTTCTCGCGCGGTATTCAGATCTGACCAAGGCCGCCGCGGTGGAGCTGGAGTCGGCCGCGACGCTGAAGGGCGGCCGCGTCTGGTACGCGCACTTCCGCCAGTTGTACCAGGGACTTCCCGTGATGCTGACCGACATCACGGTGCGCCTGGGCGAAGATGGAAAAGTCTTCGCGTTCGGCAGCGACGCGCGGGTGAACATCGATCTGGATCCCAGGCCGCGCTACGATGCGGCCGCAGCGCGGCTCGCCGCCTCTACGGGTCTGACCCTGGATCCCCAGGATCAGGTGACCGGCGGCGACGAGCTTTCGGTGCTTCCGCTCGACCGTGGTGATCAGACCGAGTACCGATTGGTTCGACGCGTGGAGATCACCCAGACGAGGGTCCCCCACCGCTGGGTTTCCTACGTCGACGCCCACACCGCCGAGGTGGTATGGCGTTTCGACCGCGTGCGCTACGGACAGGTATCGGGAAACGTCACCAGCTCGGTGCATCTGGTACTGCCGACTGACCCGCTCGAGACCGACCCCAACGCCAATACCTACGTCAACGTGAACGGGGTGGATGTAACCACCGACGCCCTGGGCGCCTATCTTGCCGAAGGAATCACCGGTACGGCCGACCTGGGCTTCGAGCTGGCCGGACCGTGGGCCAAGACCTTCCGTCAGGACGGCGGCAACGAGGCGCGCGTGGACATGACCGTGGACGCCGACACAAATCCCGTTGTCGACCTTCATTGGGACAATACGAACAGTCATTCCAACGAACGTGACGCCTACCACGCCACCGTTCGCACCCACGACTACATCCGCGCCATCGACCCCGGTTTCACGAACATGGATTACCAGATGCCCGTGAACGTTCTGCTCGACGGCAGCTGCAACGCGTTCTGGAACGGCATCAGCATCAACTTCTTCCGCGGCGGAGGCGGCTGCCAGAGCACGGCCAAGATGGTCGACGTAGTCGCCCACGAATACGGACACGCCATCAACGATTTGTTGTACCAACAAGCCGGGGCGCCGAACGGCATGACCAGCGGCGCCCTGCACGAGGGTATGGCCGACGTCAACGCGGCGTTCTTGACCGACGACCCCGTGGTGGGCGACGGATTCTTTCTCGGCGACGGCGACCTCCGCAACATCGACAACACCAACAACATTCCCAACGACATAACGGGAAGCATCCACACCAACGGTCAGATCATCGGCGGAGCCTTCTGGGACCTGCGCGAGAGCGTCGGCTTGGCCACAGCCGAGCGGTTGGCGCACTTCGCCCGCTACGGCACGCCCGATCACCCCACGAACCTGCGCCTGGCCTTCCGTGAGTATCTGATCGAAGTACTCATCGCCGACGACGACGATAGCGACCTGTCCAACGAGACCCCCAACTGGAACGCCATTCTCACCGCTTTCAGCGCGCACGGAATCACGCCCGCCCTGTTCGTGCAGTTCGACCACGACGTTCTACCCGATACCGACAACACCGACGACGACATCATGGTCGAAGTGGACATCCGCAGCGACAGCGCTTCATTCCCACTGGACCCCGGATCCACGAGCATGACCTATCGCATCAATCGCGACACACCGGTCACGGTCGCCATGACCGCCGGGGCCGGCGACTCCTGGACCGCGACCATTCCGGCCCAAACGGAAGGGACGATCGTTTCGTACTGGTT
The DNA here is from genome assembly GCA_029262065.1 of Candidatus Krumholzibacteriota bacterium. Classification (GTDB taxonomy): domain Bacteria; phylum Krumholzibacteriota; class Krumholzibacteriia; order JAJRXK01; family JAJRXK01; genus JAJDAC01. The sequence continues at coordinate 85,822 of JAJDAC010000022.1, forward strand.
CGAGGCGTCGATCCTGGGCGAGTCACGGTTCCGTCCGGCGCTTTTCGGCTCGCGCCCGCACCAGTTCTACGTGGGCAGCCCCACCGTGCTGCTCGAAGACGACTTCGAGACCGACCAGGGCTGGACCGCGGGCCAACCTGGCGACGACGCGCAGACGGGACAGTGGGAACGCGGCGAACCCCAAGGATTGTTCGACCCCAATTCGGGGGCGCAGGTGCGCTCGCAAACCGGCTTCGACCACACTCTGGGTGACGGTACATTTTGTTACGTGACCGGTGCCGCCGCCGGAGACGGGCCGGGCAGTTTCGACGTGGACGAGGGCAAGACCACACTGCTTTCTCCGGTATACGACCTGAGTACCGCGGTGGCCCCGGCTATCACCTACTACCGATTCTTCACGAACAATATCCTGCGTAACGCCGGTGGCGCGCCGCCGTCGGATCCGTGGCTGGCTGAAGTCACGAGTGACGGCGTGAACTGGGTGCCAATCGAAAATACACTCGACAGCAACGTCCCCGCCGACAAGGCGAACGACCTGCGTATCCAGGATTGGCAGCGCGTGGCCTTCCGCGTCGACAGCTTGGTTCCGGCCAGCGCGACGGTGCAGTTGAGATTTACGGTAGTCGACCAGGACGAACAGAATCTGGTCGAAGGGATGCTCGACGACCTGCTGATCCTGGATTTCGAACAAGCCGCGGTACCGGTGGCGGTTGCCAATTTCCAGGCAAGCGCGCAGACCCACGGCCAACGTCCGGTGGTGTCGGTGGCCTGGCGGTCTCCGCCCCGCTTCGCCGCATCGCAGTTCCGCCTGCACGCGGTCGCCGATCGGGTCACATGGATAGTGCCTGAGATCGGGCGCGACGAGTTCGGCAAGTTCACGGCCGTGGACCGCCACCAGGAACTCGCGCGGATCAACCACGTGACCTACGAACTGGCGGCCACCGAAAACGGCCAGGATTGGGTGGTCGTGGCCAGCGAGCGCATCGAGCTGAGCCTGCCGCAACGCGTGGCGTTGCATCAGCCGTGGCCCAACCCGTTCAACCCGCGCACCAACGTGGCGTTCTCGCTCGACGTGGCGGCGCAGGTTGATCTGGCTGTGTTTGATGCCACGGGCCGACGGGTTGCCACGCTCACGCGTGGCCCGTATGCCGCGGGCCGACATGAGGTGGCTTGGACCGGCCATGACGAGCAGGGACACGGCGTGGCCAGCGGTGTCTACTACGTGCTGCTCCGGGCCGACGGGCACGAGCGGGGCCGCCAGAAACTGGTACTCACCAAGTAGCCGATCAACACGAATGGCTAGCGGGCATTGTTCCGCCGAAGTCGAGCTCAGCGAATCAGCACGAGCTTGGCTTCGGCGGCCATCCCGCCGGTTTCCAGTCGCACCAGATAGACTCCCGACGCAACCGCCGCACCGCCGTCGGCGCGTCCATCCCATACCAGTTGATGGTCACCCGCTGGCCACTCGCGTGATGCGAACGTGCGCACGCGCCGACCGTCCAGGCTATAGATCGCCGCCTCCACCCGGGAAAGCTCCGCCAACGTGTACCGAACGCTGGTGCGGGGGTTGAACGGATTCGGGTACACCTTCTGAATGGAAACCGGCAGCGGAATCGGCGCGATCGGCGCCGCCGTCAGCTGCGTGGATTCGCCCAGCACGATCTTCTGATTGACGGCTACGTTGTTGAATGACTGACCGATGCCGCTGGGCCAGGTGACCTTGATCTCGAAAACCTCCTGGAGATTCCCCAGACCGAAGTGAAGGTTCAGCGAGTTCTGCGATAGATATCCTTCCCCCGCCGATACGTCTTTTCGTTGAAATCCAAGGTCCGTGGTCAAGATCACCTTGGCGCCCAACGCGGACTTGTTCGAGACGTTTCCGACCAGTCGGACTTCGAGCCAGTTACCGGCCAGGTGGTCGGCGTGGAGGTTCTCGTACACCTCGTTGAGTTCTCCGATTTCGGCCGTCACGTAGGCATCGACGTCGCCGTCGCAATCGTAGTCGGACCACGCCACCGCACGATCGCCGCCCCACTCGTTTGCAAAGAAGTCATCTACCTCGGCGAACACGGCCCCACCCAGATTCTCCAACAACACATCGTTCACGAATTCGTTCACCACGTACATGTCGATGTCACCGTCGTTGTCCACGTCGGCCCAGTTCGCGCCCACGCCTTCACGCCCGTCTTCCAACCCCACGTTGGTCTGGGCCAGATTTCCATTGGAATTCTCGTAGTAGATGTTGTTGCCGACCACGTTGGTGACGTAGAGATCGAGATCCAGGTCATTGTCGGCGTCACCCCAGGCCGCGGCCGAGCAGAAGCACGGATTGGCCAGGCTGGGTGTGGTCGCATCGACCAACACGCCAGCGTCGTTGCGCAGCAGTACGTTGGGCTGCCCGTAGCGAGCCACGAAGGCATCTTGATCGCCATCGTCGTCGTAGTCACCCCAAGCCACGCCCCGCGCATCGGTCAGACTGCTGAGCAACGGCGTCGTCTTATCGATGAACTCCCCGCCGCCGATGTGGTCGAACAACATGCACCCCCCGCCGCTGGTCCGGGTGAGAAACAACTCGAGTTCGCCGTCGTTTTCCAGGTCAACCCACGTCACGTTGTCTACGTCGTTGGTGCCCACCAGCGTCGCGGCCGCGATGTCGGTGAATTGGAAGCCCGGACCACCCTCGTAGATCTGGGTGTTACCTCCCTCGTCGCCCACCACCAGGTCGATATTGCCGTCGTTGTTGTAGTCGGCCATGACTACACCTCGGCTCTGGCCTTGACCGGCGGTAGAGCTGGTAATGTCCGACAGCGACCCCGCCGCGTTTCTGAATTTCGTACTCTGACCGTCGCTGCTTACAAACAGGTCGTCGAACCCATCGCCGTCGATGTCGTTCCAGGCCACGCCAATACTCGAGAATCCCGGCAGCTCAGCCGCGGGCTGACCACCTTTACTCCACTGGTCGCTGCCGTAGATCTCCACCCAGAAGTCGCCCACGGCCGCCGGCAACGTGGTGTTGTTGCGCCACCAGTAACTGATCACGTACTCAACGCCTGGCGTCAGCCCTGAAACCTCCAGCGACGCGATCCCATACGGACCGGGGTCGGTCACCTTGCCAAACCCCATGGATCCGATGCCGCCCGAAGGAGGGTTCGTGCTGAGGTCCAGGGGCGCCGACTGCAGTTGGTTGGCCGAGGCGTGGTAGGCGTAGAGGTCGAATGACCACTCCGATCCCACGGTTCCTTCGAAGTCATTGAAATACATGAAATCGCCCGGTGACATCAGATCGAACCGCAGTATCTCGTGAGTGGCACCACCGCACGAAATCATGTCCTGCTTGTTGGCGTCGTAGACACTACGCGAGACTACCGAAACGTTGTCGAGGGCGGCGTCGTTGAACAGGTTGTCGCTTTGACGTCGCAGGCGCCCGCGGAACACGACGGTCATCGTGGGACCGTCAGCCACGAACGCGGCCAGGTAGTTGTAGGTGGCCGCCGGGTTGCCGCCGCCGTTGAAGGGCGAAGGACAGTAGGTACCACCCTGAACCGACGAACGGTCGATCGGGCCGCTGTCACCGATCTTCTTCTTGGCGTAAGCGCGAGAACTCCCTGAACCCAGGGCAAAGACCAGGACCAGCAACCAGATGAACGTTGAACGCATGACCGACCTCCAGCCTATTATTCTACACTAGTGCCGGCCGCCGGCGGGAACAGAGGCCGCGGAGCGCGCATCCAGGCCGCTGAGCACGAATGGCGCCCAGTACCATGGGTTCTCCCAGCGCGACTGCGACCTCACCTGGCGCTTGGCGTCCCGGAGCAAGCGGGGGTAGTCCACCGCCTGCCCCAGGGAACTTGCGTTTGCGATGCCACCAAAGAACGTGGCCATCAGCTCGGCCGTCGACGCATCGGCCACCGCCCACAGGCTGGCCACGGTGCGACGCGAGCCCGCCGTCAAGAAGCCCCGCGACAGTGCGAAAACTCCCTCGCCCTCGAGATTGGGGCCCGACCGCGTATCGCACGCCGAAAGCACCGCCAGCTCGCACTGCAACGGCAGCTCATACAGCTCGAACAGGTTCAACATGCCATCGTCGATGTCCGATTGCGCTTCGGGAGGCGGCGAAAAAACGAGCCCCGCCAACAGCTCCGACTGCGTGTCGTCGACCACACCGTGGGTGGCCAGATGGATCCACCGGGCTCCCCGCATGGCCTGCTTCACCGCCGACTCGTGGGCGTCGGCGCCCAACAGCGAGACCACCGCGGTTCCTTCGAACGCCCCCGCAATGGACGCCGATTCCACGGCCGTTCCCGGCAACGCCGGGTAGGGATCGTTCGAACCCCGCGTGGCGTCGGCCACGGTCAGCAACCAACCGTCGTCGGGAACCGCAGCCAACTCACCCAACTGCAAGATGGTGGCAATGGAATCGCCGTAGCGGACGATGGGCCCTTCGTCCAACCAGTACCGCGCGTCCTGACCGTCGAGCGAAGTAGCCAGCGCTTCCATGGCCACCGTATGCACGGCCCCCGCGGGAATCACGAGCACACGTTCGGTAGCCAACAGTTCCGCGCGAATGCTTGGCGGAACCAGCGCCCGGGTCAGTTCGAGACTTCGTTCAACCCGGCTCAACGGCGCGGGACCATCCAGCTCGGCTACGCCGGCAACTCCGCGGGCCGGCTCATCAAGCCCGGCCACCGTGGTTGGTACGACAACGCTGGCCGCCGCCACCATCCGCGCCAGACCGATTCGCCCCAGCGGCCGACCTTCGTACATCAACGAATGACACTGCAGGTCACCTCGGCTGGCCGGAAGGTAGAACAGGTAGCTTTCGTGTTCGCCCAGTTCATAGAACATCAGGGCTTCGCCCGGTCCCAACGCAGCGGCGCGCAATCGCTCGGCGGTAGCCGGTTCCTCGCGGGAACGAACCGCTCGCTGCCAGGCGGGGTCGGCGAAGCGCGCCTGGTCGGTGGCCTCGCGATAGTCGCGCATGGCCTCGGCCAGCTCTTCGCGCCAACCCGCCTGGGTCTCGAGATCATCGTCGGTCTCGGCCACCGAACGCAGCTTCCGTTGTAACGACCAGATGCGTGCCCGCGCATCGCCGCGGCGGCGTTCGAACTCGCCACCCGCCGATGCGGTGAGGTCGATATCGCGGGCGGTGATCTGATCGCGCAGGACTCGAGCACGCATCCGATCGGCCAACTGAAGTGCCTCGCCCAGGCGACCCTCGTCGATACGCCACGTCATGAGATCGTGGGCGGCCCGCAGGAATCGCTGCAGAACCCAGACCCGAGCCTCGTCACCGCCACCCACCTGTGGTCGAAGCTGTTCGGCCCGATCCAACGCGCGCAGCATGGACCGCTCGGCCTCGTGGTTGCGCCCCAGATCGCGCAGGAGGTACGCCGCCAGTGCGTGGCCCTCGGCGTGGGCCACCGGGAAGAGATCCGAGCGCCCCAGGACATCGAGTGCGGCGCTCACGGTTTCCAGCGTGTCCTTTGCGTCCTTCGCGTCTTGAGCGGCCGCACGGTCCAGTTGCGCCACCAGCAGAGCGCCGCGAGCCGTCTCGGGATGCAATGACCCCACCAACTCGCGGTACGCCGTCCAGGAACTCCTGGCTTCGACCAAGGAGCGCTCCACGTCGCCCCGTTCGAACAGTGCCCGCGCCAGGTCGTAACGGATCTTGGCCTCGTAGAGCCGATTGGGGTGCGGCTGCGCGCGCAACGTCTCCAGAGCCACGTCCCAGGCGTCTACCGCCTCGGCCCAGCGGCCACGCAACGAACGCACCACGCCCAGGTCATTATGAAAGAGCACCAGATCGGGATCGCCGTCGTGAAACGCCTCGACCGAGAGCTCGACCGCCCGCGCCAGGTATTCCTCGGCCCGTGCGTAGCGTGCCTGTTCGCGATACATGTTGCCCAGATTGTTGTAGGCGACCACGCGCCGCGCCAATGGCGCCTCGGCGTCGGCTTCGGTGATCTCCAGCGCCTCGCGGTAAAGCTGCTCGGCCACCCCAACCCGGCCCTGCTCCCACAGGAAGACACCAAGGTTGTTCAACAGGACAGCATGGTTGCCGTCGCGGGAGAGGTGGCGAGACGAGGCCTCGATGGCTTCGCGCATCAACGTTTCCGCTCGTTCGAAGGCGCCGCGCTGTCGCTCCATCTCGGCCAGATCCGAGAGCGTCCATACCCGGCGGGCGAATTCCGGCGGCCGGGCCGCCTCGAACACGGTCAGCGCCTCTTCGAACGCCTCCACCGCGCACTCGATGTCGCGCAGATCGTTGCAGATGAAACCCAGGGCCCGCAGCGTCACGGCCAGCTCCACGCTACCCACGGCCAGTTCTTTCCGACGAATGTCGAGGCACTGCTCGATGCTGACCTTCGCCTGCGCGAAGCGGGACTCGGCGTACCAGAGTTCAGCCAGGACTTCGTGGGTAGACGCAATATCGAGCGTGGACACCGACAGTTCGCGCTGCGCTTCCAACGCGGCCGACGCCAACTGTCGGGCCAGGGACATCCGGTCGAACTCGCCAGCCAGTTCACTCCACGACAGCAGCTCGTCGATAAGCGTCGTGTCGGGCTGGTCGGTGGCGGTTCGAACCAGGCGTTCGGCCATTCGGTCCGCCAGCTGCGACACGTCGTCCGCGGATGTATCTGAACCCTCAAGGGTGCGCCGGAACGATTCTACATCGGCGAGTGCATCGTGAGAGCACAGCGCAACAAGGAACAGCGCCACAAGCAGAGCGGGACGAACGCCGGATTGCGGCGACACGTTCACGGTGCGCCGGTGTTCAGGAGTCGCATGTGATGGAACCATACGTCGCGTCGACTCTCGCGTTCTCCCCGCGCCAATTCCAGCAACGCTTCGACGCCCACGGTCGCAGGCTCTTCGTTCGTGGGCATGGCCGCCACGCCGGACACGCCCCGGGTCAGGATGGCCAAGGTCTGCCCCGACGATTCGCGCAACGGGCGGGCGCCAAGCCCCACGCTGGGAAGCACGTCCACCGCCGCTTCGAACTTACGCAGGCGCTTCTTGCTCACGATCACCACGAAGTGCTCGACCCCCACCGTGGAATCGAACGTCCATCCCAATCGCGACCCATTGGCCGGCGCGGTGTTGGAGTAACCCGGCAGCCAATGCGGTTCGCCACCGTCGAGCGGATTCACAGGCAGCGTACCGAAGGGCAGGGGAAAGAGAACGGTCGCCCGATTGGCGGCGTCCACATTCACCACGTAGACCCAAGCGTCGTCGCTTGGAGTGATTTCCACGCCGACCCGCTCCGAAGGACCCACCTGATCGCCAAACCCGACATCGACGAGTTCACCGCCACGTACTCCCTGGAACCGTACCGTGGCATCCACCGTGGGCCGAAACGTCGGCAACACCAGGATCGCCACCACGGCGGCCGCAACCGCGAAGCCAGCCACCAGCGCCGGCGTGCGCCAGTTCCTGCTCGACGCAACCTTACGTTGACCAGCCGACCAGGTTTGCAGCGACTGCGCCAGATCATTGGCGGTAGCAAAACGCTCATCGGGTGAGGGGGCCAATGCGCGGTCGACGATGGCCACCAGTCCCGCGTCCAGATCCCGGCGCAGGTCACCAAGCCGCCGAACACTGTTTGCGTCGTGGGCCTGCATGATGTCGGTCACGGTTCCCGCCGGCACCGGCAATTCACCGCTCAACATCTGAAACAGCATGGCGCCCAACGAATAGACGTCGGTCGCGGGCGACGGACTGCCGCCATGAAACAACTCGGGGGCCATGGCCCGTGGTGTACCAGCCAGCTGCGGCGCCTCGCCCGGCAAGGAGCGGCGAAGGCGACCGGCGCCAAAATCGGTAAGCACCACGCGGCCGTCGGAGCGAATCATGACGTTCTCGGGCTTCACGTCCTGATGAACTACCTGAACCTCATGCGCCGCCTGAAGGGCCAAAGCAACCTGGGTGGCGATATCAACCGCCTCGTCCACCTCGAGCTTCGACCGCTCGAGCAAACGGGTTCGCAGATCAACGCCGTCGATCAACTCCATCCACATCCCCAGGCGTCCGTCCTGTACTTCGGCGCCGTGCACACGAACCAGACCCGGATGGTCGAGCTTGGCCAGCAAACGCGCCTCGTTCAACACACGATCGGTTTGGTCGCCCAACGTACCCGGCCGGGTGCGAAACAGCTTCAGAGCTACCTGACGATGGAGGTTTTCTTCCCACGCGCGGTACACGTCGCCAAACCCGCCGCCGCCGATTCGCTCGAGCAGGTTCATCGAGCCCCAACGCTCGGGGGCCGCGGGAGCATCCGATTGCACCGGAGCACCCAGCTCGGCCAGCAGGGTGGAAAGACCGGGACCGTCGACGCCTCGAGAAAGGCTCGACACCTGCGACACGACGCGCAGTTGCCTCAACCAACGCTGATCTTCTTCCGACGCGCCGTCCTGCGCCGAGGACCAATCAACGTCTCGACCTTCCGAAATCAGCTCGGCTACGTGGTCGAGGTCCAGTCGGTTTTCCATGGCGTTCACCTTCGCAAGAATGTCATCCCGAATCCGACGGCGACTCGCCGTCGACATCTTCCATGGCCTTCGCCAAGCGCATCAACGCGCGTTTCACACCCATCCGCACCGAGTCGGCCGAGGGCTTGCCCAGGTAATCCGCGAGTTCCTGGAACCCGCAGTCAAACTCCATGCGGGCGATGATGAGTTCCCGATCGCCCGGACTCAGCTGTTCCAGGGCCGCCTCGTACCGCGCCAGGGCCTCGAGGCCAATGACCTCCTCGAGCGGAGATGTGACCTCCCCCTGGTTTTCGGCCACCTTGTCGAGCGCTCGCTCGCGGGCAGCGGCGCGGCGGACGTGGTCGCGAATGCGATTGAGCACGGCTTGGCGCAGGTAGCTGTGGAACGCGCCCTTCCATCGCGACTCGAATCCGTCGATCCGTCGCAGGGACTGGATCAACGCCTCCTGGACCAGATCTTCGGTATCGCCCGCGTCGCGGGCGTAGCCCGGCAAACGACCGCTGGCCCAGCGACGCAGGGGACCGATGTAGCGATGAAATACGGCATTCTTCGCCGATTCGTTGCCCTCGCGCACCTGCTGGAGCAACACCTCGGTGGAATCCACGCGAGGGCCAGAAGAACCGGGATTTGAGCCAGATGCATGCAATGGGAGACCAGCGCCAGGCACGACGGGAGCTGTGGAGAACAACTTCTTTGCGTCCTTGGAGCATACCACCCTCCCGTCCTGGGACAAACCGCCGTCGGCCGAACGTCGACCAACTCGTCGCTCTCAACCTGGGAACGAACCATGAGGCCCATCCGAACACCTCTACTTTCCAGTGCCGTGACCGAGCCGGTTTCCGGCTTGGTTGTTTCACGCCGGCGAATTTCGTACACTCCGAGTGTCCTTCCGCTGGGTCCTTCCGACCGTTCTTCCGTCCGAGCTCGCCCCACCCGAGAATTCCGACTCCCGTCCGGGCGTGCGTAACGCCGCCCCTTGGAGGTACGTCATGACCAGCAACCGCCGGCTGGCTCTCTTGGTTCTCTGCATCGGGGCCACCTTGGCCCTGGTTGCATGTGGCACCACGGAGCCGTCCGATCCCATCGCCAGCGACGGCTCGTCCAGCTTCAACGGCGAGATCGACCCAACCGACGAGACTTTTCTTCTGAAACGTATTACCGGTCCGGGACTGAACGTCGACCTGGTGGGAAGCAATCTACGGATCGATCCCGTGGAAGAGCACGTCATCCTCGACGTCGCCGTTCACAACCGCACCGATCGCCCCATGTTTGCGCCGGCCCGCGTCACCGTCGGGGCTTTCGTCCCCAGCGCGGTCTTCCCGGTGAACGTGGACGAACGAATCGCCAACGTTCCCGAGAATCCCATCCAGTGGTACGGGTACTACGACTACACGATGCAGCTGGGCGACGACGGCATGCTTGGACCCGGCGAGACCTCCGACACCCGTACCTGGATTTTCTCCAGCCCGGGGCTGCAGGCGTTCTCGTTCGCGGCGTTCGCGGAATTCAGCATGGATCCCAATCGGGGGCGTATTTCGGGAGTCGCTTTCCAGGACGAAAATCGCAACGGGGTGCGTGACGCCAACGAACCGCCGCAACCCGCCATCAGCATTCGATTGACCGGCCCCGGCGGCCAGGCCCAGAGCACTCTCGTCAACCCGAACGGTGAGTACGCGTTCTTCGTGGACTCGCCGGGCCTGTATTCGCTACGGGCCGAAGCGCTGCTGTTGTCACCGTTGCCCGTCTGCTATACCACGCCCAACCCGCTGGAAGTCGTGGTTCCGCCGACCAGCACGACCGGCGACCTGGCCGGGAACTTCGACGACGCCGACTTCGGCGTGGTCATTGGCTGCGACTTCGAACCGTTGCCCGCGATCGAACTCACCGAACGCGAGCTGTCGGAGTTTCCCCAGGACCAGTACGACCTGCTGGGGTTCGAGCTGGTTGGTGACGTGTTCCACGTCAAGGCGGCGTTCAGTGGCTGCGGCCCCGACATCCCCATGCGGCTGGTGGCTTCGAAACACCTGATGGAATCGAATCCGCCTCAGACGTTCATGATCCTGTCGGTATTCAATCCCGGCCCCGACTGCGACGCCCACTGGCAACGGAACCTGCGATTTGACATGTCGCCTTTGCGCGAACTCCTGACCAGCGCCAGCGGCGAGGTTGGACGGCTGATCCTGAGATTCATCGACCACGCCGGCAACGAGCACAGAATCGAGTACGGCGGCTAGCGTCGAGGGCCTACTCGGGCAACGCGCGTTGCGAACCCAATCCGTGCTCCAACGAGCGCGGCGCGGTGGCCAAGCGATGAACCGGACCGGCTCGCTCCTGGGCGAGCCGGTCGCCAATGAACTGCTTGTACGAACGACCCGACACAATCACCTGACCATCGCTCATCTCGATGCGATACGTATTGTTGTTCTGGTACTCGATCGTCCGCACCTCACGGCGATTCACGATGTACGACCGGTGGACCCGCAGGAAGAACGCCGGATCCAGTACTTCGGCCAGGGCATTCATGGTCGAGCGATACAGTTCGCGACCAGTCTGCGTGTGGAACACGACGTAGTTACCCGCGGCTTCGATCCACCGAACCATGTCGACGGGGACCCGGGTGACACCGGTCTTCTTCTTGATGCCAAAGGACTCCACGTAGCCTTTATTCACACGAACCGTCTCCTCAAGTAGCTGGGGATCGACGCTTCCTGCGGCCGGTGGGGAACCAGCGGCGGTCTCGATGAAGGAACATTGAAGACATGCGAAGACGGGCCCAGAAGAGAGGGACGGGCCTCGTCGGCGAGAATGGCATGACGGGAATAACGCAAGCTATCTCGCACGCGCGGAACGAATCAGGGGAGAGTTCGCCGTCGTCGTGCTCTGGTAATATCAGGAAACCGTGAACTCCGGGTCAAGGGGGTCCGGCCACAAGCACCACCGGGGACCGCCCGGTCAGGGCTCGTCGGCTGAAGCCACCAGGTCGATATCGGCCCCCCGCAGGTAGCGGCGCTCGTTTTCCAGGTCCACGCGGGTCAACTGATGCTCATCCAGCCAGCCCGCGGCAAATCGCAACTTCCAACGGTAGCCCTCGTCCTTGACCACCAAGCGTGGGGTCGGCACGGCGGTGCGACCCCGATTCAGCAAGACCGCCAGGCGCAAGACGATGCACAGCCGCAGAAATTGCCCCTCGTCGTCATCCTCGGCGAATTCCTCCCACAGATCGGGCGGCAGTTTACGACGATGGCCGCGGACGACGGCCGCCAACCGAAGTTGTTCGTTCGATGAAAACCCCGGCATCCAGGTGTGGGCCAGGATGTACGAGCCATGCCGTTGATAACCGGTGTAGGCCACCGCGAGACCGATTTCGTGCAATTGGCTGGCCCAACGTAGGAGTCGAGCCGGCTCCTCCTGTTCCTCGTCAGTTGAGATCTGTTCGAGCAGAGCCAGAGCCGTCTCCTGCACCCGCTCGGCCTGGGCCACGTCGACCCGGTACTGTTCGATGAGTCGCCCGATCGTGCGATCGCGCACGTCTTCGTGCCGAATCCGCCCCAGGAGATCCCACAGAACCCCCTCGCGAAGCGCGCCCGAACTCACGCCCATGGTTTCCACACCAAGGCTCTTGAATACGCCTCGCAGTACCGCCACGCCGCCCGCGATCACCGGAACACGATCGGCCCGCAAGCCGGCCAGGTTCAGCTCTTTCAACGTGCCGGCCCGAATCAGTTCTTTCCGCAGCAGCTTCAATCCGGTGGCCGTGATCGAGCCATCGCCCCAGCCGTTCGCCTGGAGAATCTCGGCCACCGCGTTCAGGGTGCCCGATGCGCCCACGGCCTCGACCCAATCGAGGCCATCGAGTGACGGCACCACGGACCTCAACTCCAGACGCGCCGCCGCCTCGGCATCCTGAAACGCTTCGGCCGTGAGTTCGCCTTGCGCGAAGAACTGTTGGCTGAAACTGACGCAGCCCATGTACAAGCTGTGCCCTACCACCATCTCGAAGCCCTCACCGACCATTACCTCGGTACTGCCGCCGCCGATATCCACTACCAGTCGCCGGCCCACGTCAGGCTGGTCATGGGCCACGCCCAGGTAGATCAAGCGCGCTTCTTCGTTGCCGCTGATCACTTCGATCTCGTGGCCCAGGACGCGACGCGCCTTCTTCAGAAACCGTCGCGCGTTCTTGGCCTTGCGTAGGGTGTTGGTGCCGACCACGCGTACCCGCGCCTCGGGCAGCTCCTTCAGCCGTTGGCCGAACCGTTCGAGACAGGCCAGACCGCGATCAATCGCGTCGGAATCGAGCCGACGGCGTGCGTCGAGTCCGCCCGCCAATCGGACCATTTCGCGATGTTTGTCCAGGAACTCCAGATCGTGCTCGTGGGCTCTGGCCACCACCATGTGGAAGCTGTTCGACCCCAGGTCCACCGCGGCCACGGTCTCCCAGGGCGATTCCCAGGAGCCTGGATCCGGGCTGGATTCGGCTCCAGGTACCCGATCTGGTGGAGATGAACTCAAGGTAGAAACGCCACGGTTGGTGAATTGGACATAATCTGCTTCTCTTATTGCGGGTTCTGGGGCCGGCGTCAAGCGCCGGCGGCGCCTCGGAGGCCCGACTACGTGTGGCGTCCACCACCGGAAAGGAACCCCCGTGGGTAAGACTTTCGAAAATCTCCAGACCGAACACATCGAGTTTCTGGGTGAACAGAAGATGTTTTTCGTGGCCAGCGCCCCTCTGGCCGCCGACGGTCATGTCAACGTGTCACCGAAGGGGCTCGATTCGCTAAGAGTGATCAGCGACACCCGCATCGCGTATCTCGACCTGGCCGGCAGCGGCATCGAAACCGTGGCTCACCTGCGCGAGAACCAACGGATCGTGGTCATGGTATGTGCCTTCGTGGGACCTCCCAATATCCTGCGGGTCTACGGACGCGGAAAAGTAACCCTACCCAGCGATCCAAAATGGGCCGAGGCCGCCGCGCGGTTCCCCCACTACCCCAGCGCTCGTTCCATCGTTACCATCGACGTTCACAGGGTTGTGACATCGTGTGGCTACGGAGTGCCCTTCTACGAGTTCACAGGCGAGCGATCGCAACTAACAGCATGGGGCGAGCGTAAGACACCGGAACAGATGCGCGAGTACCAGTCCGAAAAGAACCGGACAAGTATGGACGGTTTGCCCGGCATCACCCCCCCTTAGGGATTCCGTGAACACAACGCCATTTCTTGTCGCCTGCCTCATTGCTTCGAGCGTCCTGGCCGCCGCCGCGCCGTCGGTCGACGGCACCGACCTGCGGATCCATCTCGAGTACCTGGCCGCCGATGAACGCGGCGGCCGGGGCCTCGGATCCGACGGAATCGACCAAACCGAACAATACATCGCCCGTTGGTTCGAAGAATCCGGCCTCGAGCCATTTCAACCGTCCAAATGGTTCGTCGAATTCGATATTCGCCAGACCAGATTCGATGTCGAACGAAGTCACGGTGAACTCACCACCAACGGTGATCGCCATGGGCTTCTGGCGCCCGACGACTTCGTCCCGCTGCCCTTCTCCGGCGAAGGATCGGTCGATGCCGACATCGTGTTCGCGGGCTACGGCATCCGCGCGCCCGAGTTTGGCTACGACGACTACGCCGATCTCGATGTGATCGACAAAGTGGTTCTGGTTCTAAGATATGAGCCAGGACACAGCGATCCATCCAGCGAGTTCGACGGAGTCGCCACCACGTCGCACGCGTTGTTTACACGCAAGGCCGAACTGGCCCGGGAGCTTGGCGCCCGTGCCCTGTTGGTGGTAACCGGCCCCAACCAGGTGCCGCGCCGCGAGGAACTCAACTGGGAAGCGCAACGGGCCGTGACCATGGCTTCTTCCGGCGACGACGACACGTCGTTCGTGGCCGTGCGTATTGCGCATCGCGTGATCGCCCCGCTCTTCGACAATCTCGATCTGGACCTTCAGACCATTCAGGACGACCTGGACGCCCGCCGCGGATGGCGCGCGGCGTTGCCCGGAGCTCACCTCGAGTTGACGGTTCAGCGCGAAGAGAACGAATCTACCCGAGCCCGCAACGTGGTAGGTGTGGTGCGTGGCCGCGATCCCGAGCTACGCGATGAGTGGATCGTCATCGGCGCCCACCACGACCACCTGGGTACGCGCGATACGGGACGCGATCGCATCTACAACGGCGCCGACGACAACGCCTCGGGCACCGCCGTGGTGCTGCAATTGGCGCGCGCGTGGGCCGACCGTTCTCCGGCGCGCAGCTTGCTTTTCGTGACGTTTTCGGCCGAGGAGAGTGGCCTGTTGGGCTCACGCGCCATGCTGACCCAGGGATCGCTCGATCTCAACTCGGTGCAGTTCATGATCAACCTCGACATGGTGGGAAGAAATCCTGGCTCGCCCCTGCGCGTATACGGCGACGGTTACGCGCGTGGGCTGGAAGGTCTGGTGCGCGATGCCAACGAAGGGCCGCGTATCGACCTGGAATTCGCGGGGCTCGACATGCCAGCCAACAGCGACCACGCGCCGTTCTTCGAAGCCAACATTCCCGTCTTGGCTTTTTTCAGCGGGTTCCACGCGCAGTACCACCGCGTCGGAGACGAAGTCGATCACATCTCGATTGACCGCATGACCGACGTGGCCAACCTCACATCGCGGGTCATCGGCGACCTTGCCAACGAGGCCGCGATTCCCCGGTTCCTGTTTCGCGTCGGTTGGTTGGGCGTGGAGTTGGCGTACGACGGGCAATCGAGTCCCGTGGGTGCGCGAGTGCTATCGGTGCAGGACGGTTCCCCCGCGCAGCTTCTGGGTTTTCACGCCGGCGACCTTCTAACGGCCGCCGCCGGTAGCACGGTCGACAGCGGCCCGGCTATCGATCGCCAGATCGTTCAACTTCCAACCGACAGTTCCGCCACCATCGAGGTCGTCGGGCGCGACGGAAACCGTTCAACCATCGACATCCGCCGACCCGTATCCGGGTTTCTGGGGGTGCAGTTCGAGCCGTTGTCGAGGCGTGAGCGTGACCGCCTGGAGCTTCCGTTCAACCGGGGCGCGCTCGTGGTCGACGTGCTCCCCGATGCGCCTGCACGCGAAGCGGGGCTTCGGGCCAGCGATGTGATCGTCGCCGTCAACGGCCTGGGCGTGAACGACGAAACACTGCCGGAGCGCTTGAGTCAGATTGGCGCCGGCAAACCCACCGAAATCCGCGTTCTACGTGACGGACGACAACTGGATCTGACCGCGATCCTGGCCGTCCGTCCCTGAATTTTCATCCCTCACAGGTTGTTGACAACTCCCCCGCCCGGGGAGGCGTACTTTCCAAATGTCATCCCCGGACAGCCTCGGCAACCCGCCGGGGACAATGTTCCACTCCCGTTGGAGGTTTTTCCAATGAAGCGTTTCAGCATTTTGCTGGCCGTGATCGCGCTTGCAAGCCTTGCCTCGTTCGCTATCGCGGGTGAAGGTCACGAAGCATGCACCGCCGATACGCAAGCTTGCCTGGACAAGTACGTGGCGAAGCTCGCTCAGAGCGGCTGGCTGGGTATCGAAGGCGAGTACAACGAAGAGTCCGGCAACTACACCGTCACGTCCGTCGCCGCTGAGAGTCCCGCCGCCATGGCCGGACTGCAGGTCGAAGACGTGCTCTTCGCGTTCAACGGCACGAAGTTCGCCGACATGTCGGAAGAAGACTGGGCCAAGTCGGCCAGCGTTCGGGTTCCCGGCGCCGAAGTCGAGTACGGTTTCAAACGCGCGGGCTACAAGAAGTCGGTCACGGTAACGCTGGCCAAGATGCCGTCCGAGATAATTGCCAAGAAGATTGGTGGTCACATGGTAGAGCACGTGACCGTCGCGGTGCAGTAGGCACTCGACCAATCGGGCTATTGACGGGTCGGTTCGCTCAGCGGACCGACCCTTTTTTTGGCAGTTCACACCAGGCCCACGCCAGCCCAACCCTGGAAACCGACGTCGGTCCGTGCCACACTGCGGTCCATGGATTGGACGGTCTACATCCTCGAATGCGCCGACGGCAGTTACTACACCGGCATCGCCAAAGACGTCGAAGCACGCCTGCACGCCCACCAAACCGGGCGCGGTGCCAAGTACACAAGAACCCGGCGTCCGGTCACGTTGATGTACACGGAACCGGCCGGAGAACAAGGCGACGCAATGCGTAGGGAGCTGGCCATCAAACGCATGCGAAAAGCCGACAAGGCGCGTCTGATTGCCAAAGACTAGAACGAACTGGGTAGCTCCCAGCGCGTCTGCATGATCCAGACCAGGGCCGATCGCACCTGTTCCACTTCGAACGACATGGGATGGAACCCCCAGACGAAATCCTCGGCCCCGGCCAGCAGTTTGGTTTCCGAGTAGAGACGACTGACCATGGCAATGGGGACGCCGTCGATGGGCGACGTATCGCGTTGGGTGGGCCGGCACTCCACCCGTGGATTGGCAATGAATCCGTTGTCGCGACGGGCCGACAGTCGATACATGGGAGTCTGGCAAGCCCGGGGCACGAGCTGACCCGAACGATTGGTCACGTTGACGTTGTAGAATTCCTCGAAGTTCGGAAAAAACTCGCCGTCCAGTTCGTTTCTGGGCGGAAGCGGCGTCAACTCAACCACACGACCCGCGGCATCGGGATACTCGGCCAGGAACTCGTCGGCCACGATCGCTCGATTCAGCGTGTCGCACAACAAAGTGCGCTTCAACTGTTGGGGAGTTTCTCCGAAGACGTTGCCGATGCCCGGACGGATCTGATCAACCGCTTCCAGGCACCAACCACTCCACGGCCATCGCGTGCGACCGGTGTTGGTTCTCCGGCCATCGGGAAGGATGGTCTGGCCAAAGCCAAGCGAGCCTCCGGCCGGCACATCGAAAATCACGGGGAAGGTCCACGACCCGAACAACCCAGGCCCTTCGAACGTGCTCTGCATGGCTCCTGGCCCACACATCAGGATGTTCCCGACCCGTTCCTGGTAGACCTCGAGCCAGTTGTCCTCGGCGGTGCGCCCGCCCCCGGGTGCGATCTGGGAATGGAAGAAAGTATCTTCATTCGGTGACGTGAACCAGATTACCGACTTGTACTGACTAACGTTGGCGAACCGCAGCCGATTGGCATCGCTCTGAGCGTCGATCACGTCGAACGGCTGAAACCCCTGGATGCTCTGCAGCATGCCACTCCAGGTCATGTCCCATCCCACTTCGAGGTCTTGTTGGGACGTGCCGGTGCCATTGGGATAATCGTCGATCAACAGCACGTTGCGTTGGTTCGCGCGCTCTACTTCGGGAATCACCTGGAACTGGACGATTCCCCGCGTCACCGTGCCCGAATTGTCGCGGGCCAACACAATCAGGTTGGGTGAGCCAGACTGGAATCGCTTGGTGGGTGAAGCGGTCCAAGCCGCGCCGTTTCCCCACTCGACTTCCCAACCAGGATCCCGCGGGTCGTTCAGATCAGAAATATTCCATCCAAACCGGTACGCCTCGATGACCCCACCGTAGCTGTCTCCGCTCGCGGTCCAACTCACATCGATTGGCTGATTGGCCAGTACCTCCACCTGCGAAACGATGGCCCCACCCGCGAACGTCGACGGTCGGGCCACGCTGGAGGAAACGATCAAGCTGGGAAACTGGCCCGGAACGATCTCAACGTGCTGGACGTTCTTCGCCCACTCGAACAACGGCGTCACCGCACCCGCGTCGTCGCGGGCCTGCACGGCGAACAGGAATCGCTTGCCGATGTCCTGTCGCGGATACGAGATCAGCCGGGTCTCGATATCGTCTGGATCGTAGGGAATCCAATCGGTCCACTCGGGATCATCGGCGCGAATCGGCTGCTCGGTCTCGTACTGGAGCTGGGTATAACAGTTGTCGCGCGTTTCGACGGGAAACAGAAGATACCGAATCGCCTCGGGAACGTGGTCGTCGCTGTCGGGATCGGTCGCCGTCCATCCGAAGGTGAGGGCTCGCGGGGCTCGCGCACAACTGATGGAGGGCGGAAACCGCGGAACGTCGATCTGAACGCGCGGCGCGATCGTCGTGGCCGTGAAACTCACATTGGCCGGGGTGGGATCCACGGCTCCGCGATCGTCGACCGCGCGGACGAACAATGTGTGCGTCTGCCAGTACCGATACTGACCGCCATCCAGGTCAGGGTCGTCCACGTCGGCCTGGAATGAATCGATATCGGCCGAGACGAAAAACGTCGTGTCGACCTGGGTGGTGAAATGCCAATCGAGCCCCAGGGTATCGGCAATGTCGACCACCCCATCCACGCCATTGTCGCTGATGCGCCACTCGAACCCCACGATATCACCGTCGTGATCCGTCCCACGCCAGAAGAACGAGACGAACGGTCCGGTGCGATCGGCGTTGGGCGGCGTCGATGTGATTTCGGTGTCGGGCGTGGAGTTGGGAACCTGCGTGCCCACCAGAGCATTCTCGTCGTCGCACGCCACCCAGAAGGCCGCGCTGAACGCGAGAAGCAGGGCCAGCCAGGGCCCGGAAGTTCTGTGTGGAAGTGCCAACGATCAACCGCACGGGAGGGGTTCGATTTGCATCAGGAACGGTCGGGAACCGTAGTATACCACCTGGGACCAGTTCTTGCGCCCGCCGCCTTGCAGACGGTACCATATCCGTGTTGCCCCCTCCCGATCGACAGGCCCACCGATCCCTTCTTCAGAGGCGGTTCCCGGTGTACGTCCATCGGCTTTCTGGTCCCAACCTGCCCCTAAGACCATGGCCGCTGCTCGCGCTGGCGATAGCGCTGGTTTGTGCCATCCTGGTTCCCGATGCCGCCTTTGCGCAGCACCGGTTCTACCTGGGCAGCGGCGTCCACTACGCGCTCGATTCCTCCGAGCGGGACATCTACGAGGGCGGCCTGGATCTCATGCTCGCCTACGAAAACGGCCAACGGAAAACCCGTCGCTACTTCGAAATTGCCCTGGGTCGCAACGACGGCTCCGAGTTCCTGACCGATTCCACATTCGAGATCGCCGATAGCCGAGTGGACTCGGGCATCCTCACCGTCGGGCTCCGGACCGACCTGAGCACCGACCCCGCCATTGCCCGATTTCGCCTGTTCGCGGGAATCGGGCTGTCCACCGGATACCTGCGGTACCGCAATCCGCTGGGCGATCGATCCTCGGAATGGACCTACGGCCTGTCACTGGAATTGCGCCCGGAGTTCTCGCTGGGGGAACATTGGGGTATCTGGCTTCGCCAACGAATCACAGCTCTCACACCGGCCACGTTCGATACTTCCCCCCGATTCTCCGAGACCAGCCTCTCGACCTTCAACCTCGACCTGGGAGTCAGTCATGCGCTGCCGTAACCGTGTTGATGGCCACAGTAGCCACATTCGCAGTCTCGTCGCCCCCCTACTCGGCCTGAGCCTGATCGTCACGGCAAGCGCCGCTCACGCCGTGTGCTGCCCGTTTCCCGGTCCCGGCTTCTTCCTGCAAAGCACCGGACAGGCCAACCTGGTAGTCATGGACCGCGATGACGAGCAGGTGACGATGATTCCCAACATCACGTTCCAGGGTGACGCCGCCGACTTCGCGTTGGTGGTACCTACCCCCACCGTGCCTGCTTTCGAATCGGTGAGTCGCGAAATCTGGAACGAATTGGCCATCATGACTTCCACCATTCCGACGCGGCGCAACGGCAGCTCCGGCTGCGGAACCAGCGAACTTGTCGCGGTCGCCGGCGCACCCGAACGCGACGACGTCAACGTGATCAGCGAGGAAACCGTGGGCGCCTTCCAGGTCACCGTCATCTCATCGAGCAGCGCCACGGGCCTGGTCCAGTGGCTGACCGATGGCGGTATTCCCGTGGCCGCCGGAGACGCCGCCATCTTCGCGCCGTTCATCGACGACGATTGGGTATTCACCGTCATGCGCATCGATCCCGATGCCGTGGGTGGCGCAGTCCCCGCCGAAGGCTGGAACCACTCGGTCGACCCGGTGGCGTTCACCTACGACGCGGCCGAGTTCGACCTGGCCCTGCCCATCACCAGCATCAACCGCGGCGACAGCCTGCCCATGCGGTTCTACGTGTTCGACCAGCAGCGCACCCAGCTCGGCGGTTTCGACACCATGTACGCGAACCGGCTGTCCCGGCAGGAAAACCAGGCGCTTCGTGACCTATATCCCAATTTGGTGGATTACCTGAGCAGCGGCCGCACGTTGACCCGGTTGGACCGGCGGTTCGGCCGCCAGGATGATATGTCCCAGGTATTGCGCCTGGAACGATCCGCGGATCAGCGCGATGTGATCCCCGGGGCCAACTTCGGACTCAGCCTGCCCCTGTTGGTCCTGGGACTTCTGCTCCGCCGCCGTCGACACATGTAACGACACATGTGGTAGAGTCTCGGACCCCGGCACCTTCTGAGATCCCAAACCTACCCCCTCTCCGGTCCACACTGGAGACATACCGCTGTGTTAAGGAGACGACCATGGTCGCGGCACTGCTATTTCGCTCGTTGCTCGTGGTCACGCTCATTGGATTGAGCGTGACGACCGTTGGAGCACAAACCATCGAACCTCCCACCATCGAGTTCGAGCGCTACGAGCTGCCCAATGGGCTCGACGTGATCCTGCATGAGGATCATTCCACCCCCATCGCGGCCGTGAACCTCTGGTACCACGTGGGTTCCAAGAACGAAGTGGTCGGCCGCACCGGTTTTGCCCACCTGTTCGAACACATGATGTTCCAGGGGTCAGAGAACCACGACGCCGACTTCTTCGAGGTGCTCGACCGCATTGGCGCTACCGACCGCAACGGCACCACGAACTTCGACCGGACCAACTACTTCGAAAACGTTCCCACCAACGCACTCGAACGCACGCTGTGGCTCGAGGCCGATCGCATGGGCTTCCTGCTCCCGGCCATGACCCAGGATCGCCTGGACAACCAGATCGAGGTGGTCAAGAACGAGCGTCGGCAGGGCGTCGACAATCAGCCCTACGGCACGGTCGACGAACGGATGTACGAAGTACTGTACCCGGCCAACCACCCGTACCGCTGGGACGTCATTGGCTACATGGAAGACCTGACCGCGTCGACCATGGAAGACGTGCAGGACTTCTTCAAAAGCTACTACGGACCCAACAACTGCACGTTGGTCGTGGCCGGCGACATCGACCCCGCTCAGGTGAAGAACCTGATCGAGAAATATTTCGGATCCATTCCTCCCGGCCCGCCCGTGTACCGCCAGGACAAGTGGGTGCCCGAACTGACCAACGAAGTCCGACTGACGCTGGAAGATCGCGTGCCGCTGGACCGCATGTACATGTCGTGGCACGTACCCGGTACGCTCCAGGATGACGAGGCCGAGCTCGACGTGCTGGCCGGCATTCTCACCAACGGCAAGAACTCGCGACTGTACAAGAAACTGGTCTACGAGCTGGACATGGCCCAGGACGTCAGGGCGTACGTAGACGATCGCGAGCTTTCCAGCCTGTTCACCGTGCGCGTGACTGCGAAGCCCGGACACCAGCTGGCCGACATCGAAGCCATCGTCGTGGATGAAATCGAAGCACTTCGCTCGAAAAAGCCCACGCCGATCGAAGTCGAGCGCACGCGCACGGGCATCCTGGCCAACTTCGTGCGTGGCCTCCAGCGCATCGGCGGTTTCGGCGGCAAGAGCGATCGTCTGGCGCGATACAATACATACGTGGGCGACCCGGGTTTCGTCGATCAGGACTTCGCTCGCTACCAGGGCGTCACGCCGGCCGGTGTGACCGCGGCCGCGAAGCGCTGGCTGCACGCGGGCCGCGCGGTCATGCATGTCACCGCTTTCCCCGAACTCATGGCCACCGAAGTGGCGGGCCTCGATCGCAGCATCCAGCCCGAGCTGGATGCTCCCCCGGCCCTCAAGTTGCCGGCCGTCCAGCAGGCAACGCTTTCCAACGGCATTCGTGTCATGCTGGCCGAGTCACACAAGACGCCGGTGGTGCAGGTTCAATTACACGTGGGCGGGGGCTACTCGGCTGACGACAAGACCAGCCTGGGCCTTGCGTCGTTCATGAGCCGCGTGCAAGACGAGGGAACGGCCACTCGCACCGCCCTCGAGATCAACTCCAGCGCGCAGGAACTGGGCGCACGTCTGAGCACGAACGCCGCCGTCGACAACTTCGGCGTAACGGTGAACGCCCTGAAAGCGCGCCTGGCCGGGTCGCTGGACCTTTGGGCCGACGTCGCCGTCAGCCCCTCGTTTCCCCAGGAAGAGATCGACTTCCAGCGCAAGCAGGTCCTCGGACAGATCATGCAGGAGAAGCGGCAGCCCGTGCCCATGGCGCTGCGTATCCTTCCCGGTCTGTTGTTTGGCAAGGACCACCCGTACGGGCAGCCCCTCACGGGTTCGGGTACGGTGGCCAGCGTCGAGCAGTTCACGCGCGAGCAGTTGGTGGAATTCCACCGCACCTGGTTCCGCCCCAGCAACGCGACCGTGATCGTGGCCGGCGATGTCACGATGGATGAGATCGTCCCCGAACTCGAACGCGCGCTCAGCCAGTGGGAGGACGCGCCGGTGCCGGATATCAACCTGGCCCAGGTCGAGCTTCCGACGGCCACTACCGTGTTCCTGATCGACAAGCCCGAAGCGGCGCAGTCGGTGCTCATTGGCGGCCACCTGCTGCCGCCGAAGAACGACCCACGTACGGTTCCGTTCGAAGTACTCAACACGGTGCTTGGCGGTCAGTTCACATCGCGCATCAACATGAACCTGCGCGAAGAGAAGGGCTACAGCTACGGCGCCTTCAGCTTCCCGTCGCTGGCTCGCGGCCAGGGAGCGGTACTCACCTTCACGCAGGTCCGCACCGTCGTGACGAAGGAGTCGATCTTCGAGGTCATGAAGGAAGTCCGCGACATCCAGGGCCCACGCCCGGTCACGGCCGAAGAGCTGGCCAAGGTTCAGGCCAACATGACGCTGGAACTGCCCGGTTCGTACGAATCGATCGGTGCGATCGCCGGCATGCTAAGCGAGATCGTGACCTTCGATCTTCCGCTCGACTATCACTCGCAGTTTCCCAACGTGGTGCACGCGCAAACGGTCGAGGGACTGACGACCCTGGCCAACGAGATGTTCCACCCCGACCAGTTCGTCCTGGTGGTCGTGGGCGACCGCAAGGTGATCGAACCGGGGATTCGCGAGCTGAACCTGGGCGAGATTCGCTATCTCGATGCCGATGGCAACGAGATCGAGGAACCGGCCCGAGCCAGTCGCTAGTCGCGATCAAAGAGAACCAACCGATTCAGGCGGTGGGCGTTGCCCGCCGCCTGTTTTCGTTTTGCCGGTGGAACGAATCGACGGCCTGCGCCAGCACCGCGATTCTAGACGAGGCCGTCCTGGGCGTACCGCTGCATGTATTCCTTCACCCTCACCTTGCGGGCCGTGTTCTCCGAACTCATGTAGCGGATCTTTCCGTACACGGCACGTTCGGGTCCCCACGCTCGGTCGAAGCGGCCCAGCACCCAGAAGATGCCCGAGTAGCTGTTGGGGTTGCGACCGTCGAGAGCATACCTGTTGTTCAGGTGAATCATGGTTTCGAGCGCCAAGGGGGGCGACTCGCTCCACTCCAGGATTTTCTTGCCCCACAACATGCGCAGGTAGTTGTGCATGCGACCTTCGGTCCGAAGCTGCGTCTGGGCCGCGTTCCAGAGCGGATCGTGAGTCCTGCTTTCTTCGAACTCTTCCAGCGAGTAGACGTGCGTGCGAGGATCGTCCGCGTGCTCGGTCAACGTTCGCAGGGCCCAGACCGGCAGCGATTCGTATTGATCGTACTGATCGTCGAAAACGCACTTCAGATAGCCCAGTTCGCGCCAGGTAATCAGCTGGTCGAGGAGCGCCTCGGCGTTGTCCGACATGCCCCACCAGCCCGCGCGAGCCCCGTTGGACTTGCGCGAAATCCTGGAAACGTCCCAACCTTCGGTCTGGGTAACGGCCGCGAACACCTCGTGGGCCGAAATGTGTCCGAAGTGCAGGTAGGCTGAAAGACCGGTGGTCACGTCCTGGCGCGGTTGATTGCGCTCGTCCGCGTATCGATCGAGCTTGGCGGCCACGAACTCACGCAGCTGCTCCCGACCAGCATCCGAGCCGCCGCGCATGGTCGCTACCGGAACGCTGTGATCGATGGGCAAGGCACCAACATCCACCGCGGAAACATCGGTGATGGGCCAGCGCGCGGCGATGTCTTGGGGAATCGACGCAAGCAGTGGCAAGTCGTCGGCGGCCAGCGGATCGCGTTGGGGCAGCGCATCGAAGTAGGCGGGCAGGTTCTTCTGCAACCATCGGCGAAAGAGATACGCGGTGGGAAACGCCTGTCCGGCCGCACGCATGGGAACCATGCCATTGGCATCCACCTGCTCCAGGCTGATTCCCAGACTACCCAACGAGCGCGCCGCGGAACGAACCATGCGCGGTAGGAAGAAGCACGGAAAATCATCGGTGACGACCGCGCAACTATTGGCGGCCCAGGCTTCGAGCAGGCCCTTGCCGTCACCCTCGCTCTGTTCCACGTACGGAACGTAGAGAACACTCTTGCCCCGGAATGCGCGTTGGTTGTCCACCATGCCGTCGATCACGAAGCGGTGAATCCGGTCGCTCGCCCACTCGTACCCCACGCGCAGCGCCTCCAGCACCACCAGGGGCTTGTCCAACTGGCGCGCGCGATGAACGGCGTACTCCAACGCGAAATTGGAGGACGCTCGCCGGTTGGCGATCATCCAATACAAGACATAGTCGCCGTCGGGACGAACGGCGGCGTCATTGAGTCGCTGGACGCGACTAACCCTGGGCGAGGTCATATTTCTCCGCTCGGGAAGCGAGGGCATCGATCATGTCGGCGAATATCAATCGGTGAAACGGGTACAGCGCGTACCAGTAGCAAAAACCCCACAGCCCACGCGGCTGAAACAGAGCGGTCTGAACCAGGCGGGTCCCCCCGGCTTCGGGGATGCTCTCGAACTCGAGCCAGGCGCGACCGGGGAGCTTCATTTCTGCCCGCAGTCGCAGCCGCCTTGACGGCTCGACCTCTTCGACCCGCCAGAAATCGAGCGCTTCGCCCACGAACAACTCAGTGGGGTGTCGGCGCCCGCGGCGCAAACCGGGCCCGCCCACGAGCTGGTCCATGAGCCCGCGCAAGCGCCACGCCCAACCCCAGACCAGCCATCCGGCTTCTCCACCCAGGGACAGATAGGCCCGGGCGGCCGCCGCGGGTTGCGCCGTGGTCAGCACCGAGCGCTCCTCGCGGATGAGACCCTTCCAATCCGATAGATCGAAAGTGGTTTCCGCCACCTCGCTGCCGCTCCAGCGGGTTTCCACCTCGGCGTTGGTGGTCTTCGCCAACGCGCGTTCCACGGCGGCGCGATAGGACTGGCACTCGATATCCGGGAACTCGCGGGTCGCGCGGGTGGTGTCGGCCAGCACGGGATGGACCACGCCCTCTACCAAGGGCACCGCCAGTCGATTGGATATGGGCGTCACGAAGCCCACCCATAGCGCCGCCAGCTTTGGTGCCAGGACACGAATCGGCAGGATCAGACGCCGCAGACCTCGAGCGCGCGCGTACCCCATCATCATTTCCTTGAACGTTACCGGCGCCCCGCCTACTTCCACTACTCCCGTACAGTCACGATCCAACGACGCCAGGAGGTATTGAAGGATGTCGCCGACCGCGATGGGTTGAACCTGGTTCAGGATCCATCGCGGCGCGATCATCGCGGGCAAACGCTCGGTCAGGTACCGCACCATCTCAAACGATGCCGAACCGGAACCAATGATGGGACCGGCGCGGAATTCGAGCGCATTGACCTGCTCACGCAAGACGAGCCCCACTTCGGCGCGACTGGCCAGATGGTCGGATACGGATTCGGCTTTGGGCAACAAACCGCCCAGGTAGATGACCCGCGCTTCGGGCGCGAATTCACCTACGGCTGAAGCGAAATTGTGGGCGGCATCGCGATCGGCGCGGGCGAAATTGGGATCGGACGTCATGGAGTGAATGAGGTAGTACGCCGCGTCGACGCCCTCTACCGCGGCCTCCAGCGTATCGGGCTCGAGCACGTCCCCCTTTATCACTTCCACCTGATCGATCCAGGCACGTCCACGAACTCCCGCCGGGTTGCGCACCAGCACTCGCACGCGATGGCCGGCGGCAAGTAGACGCGGGATCAACCGTCCGCCCACGTAACCCGTTGCTCCTGTAACCAAGACATGCACGCGCTGGAACCTCCGTCGAGAACCCTTGATAACCGCTGGAACATCCTTCGCACGAAACGAAACACTGGATGCAACCGGCTGACAAGAATGCCGCAGGGTAGCCCACCGCGTTTCATGGTTCCTCTAAGTTACTCCTCTACCACGAGTTCCACAGGCGCAATTGAGGCCTGCGTTTGAGACGCGTCGTCGAAGTGCTACAATCAGGTCTGTTCTCGCGGGGGCGACGACATCAAGTTCGAACACTCGAACGAGTACCATGCACGCTCTTCTTCGGATGAGCTGGGCCACGTCTCTCGCGTTGCTCATGCTCCACCCGCTGCCGGCCTCCACCGCCCATGCATTCTCCGTGGGCGCGACCTGGGGTCAGCTGATCAGCTCCCAGTTGGATTCAGAACGGCCGGTATCGTTCTGGAGCGTGCATATGCACGCGCCGCTGGTCGAAGCCGTGGGCCTCACCACCAAAATGCGTTTCGATAGCATCGTGTTCGGCGAACCGGGAAACCTACTCAGCCTGGCCGTTCACCCCGGCCGCACCGAATACAACCTGGCTGTGCGGGTTCAGCCTCCGGGCAGTCCGATCGGTTTCGAGGCTCACCATGTGTCCAGCCATGCCGTCGCCATTCTGCACAACGGGAGCCGCAGTGATTTCGAGGAAGACATCAACACGGGCGGAGCAAGCAACTTTCTTTCGCTCATCGCCGAGCGCCGCGGCGTTACGGCCCGAGTGGGCCTGGGAAGCTTGTGGGTCGACACCAACACCGCCCCCATACTCCTGGGACAGGACGGTTTCCTGTTGAACTCCCGGTCAAGTCGCGGTCCCTTCGGCTCGGTACAGGTCCCCCTGCCGGTGAGTGGCCAGCTTCGGGGACACGCGGGTATTCTCTACGTACATGACCGATCCGGCGACGACCGCGACGGCTACGACTACATGGCCTGGGGTGCTTCGCTCTTCCATCCGCTCGGCCACCGGGCCGATCTGGGCGCCAGCTACTCGGGTAACAATGGCACTCCCCACTTGAAGCGCGGCAACAACTCGATCAGTGTGTTCCTGAAACTGCGATGGGGCCTGCAGTAGCGCCCACGCCATCCCTACGTCGGGGCCTCCACATGAAACAGCCCGAAGAACCCCGCGACGCCACACCGCTACCCATCGATGGCGACCTTGACCTCCATCCTTTCCCGCCCGAGCAGACCCGGGATCTGGTGAACGATTACCTGGACGAGTGCGTTCGCGCGGGAATCCGGCACGTGCGCATTGCGCATGGAAAAGGCATCGGGGCGCGGCGCAATCAGGTCCACGCCATTCTCGAGGCACGGAGCGACGTGTCCTCGTTTCGGCTGGCCGGACACGAGCGGGGCGGATGGGGAGCCACCCTCGTGGAGCTGGATCTGTCACAACCCGCGTCCGACTGAACCAGACAAAGAAAAGGCCCGACACGATTGTGCCGGGCCTCTTTTGTTATTCGACGATCTTCGGAAAACAACGACTATCCGACCACGGTGACTCAGAGAGCCGCGATGGCCGCGTCGTAGTTGGGCTCCTGGGCGATCTCGGGCACCTGCTCGGAGTAGAGAACCTTGTTGTTCTCGTCGAGCACCAGCACGCAGCGCGAGCACAGACCGGCCAACGGCCCGTCGGTGACACGCACGCCGTAATCGTCGGCGAAGGTCGACCGAAACGAGGAAAGCGTGTGAGCATTCTCTACGCCTTCGGCGCCGCAGAAACGCTTGCTCGCGAAGGGAAGGTCGGCCGAGATATTCAGCGCCACCACGTTGTCGTGGTTACCCAGCTGCTTATGGAAAGCCTTGAGAGACAGGGCGCACACCGGAGTGTCGATGCTGGGATAGATATTCAGCACCTTCTTCTTGCCGGCGAACGCGCCCAGGCCAACTTCGGCGAGAGCCTGGTCGACCAAGGTGAAGTCGGGCGCGGTAGCGCCCACGGCGGGAAGGTCACCCACGGTGTGGATGGCGTTTCCCTTCAATGTGATCTGAGCCATGGGATTCGAAGCTCCTAGCATTGGGCCAAGGGTATGGAATGGAACGTGGACCATTCGAGCGGGAAATGTACTCGTAGGCGACCGATTTGGCCACGGGCTGGAACCAACGCAGAGGCCGGGGTACCATTGGCGACATGAACCAACGCAAACCATGCCTCTGCCTTGCGATGGCCGCGATCGGCGTTCTGGCGTCCGTACCCGCCGTATACGGCCAAGGCGCGCTGCTACCGTTGGTGGCCGATAATCAATGGACGTACGACGTGAATGACGGAGGCTCGACCATGACGGCAGTGGTCGACGGCAGCCGCACGGTACGCGGCAACTTCAGCAAGATCATCAAGTGGACGATCACGGGGGGCACCAGCGACGAGTATTGGAACTACTGGAGCATCGAGACCGATGGCAGCCTTCTTCTCCACGGATGGTCTCGGCCCGAAAACGCCGACCTTGGGGTGGCCTACGAGCCCCCAGTTCGCTGGATAGACGGCACGGCGACCGTGGGCGGAACCTGGTCCACCACGGCCACCGGATACGACCTGGAAACCGGTGACGGTCCCGACTTCACCGTGACGTTCGACGGCGAGTTCGTGTCAGAAGGCCAGCTTCTTGTCGGACCCGACCAGACCCCCTACGACGCCCTGGAGATGCGCCTGGTCGACGACGTGGTACAGCTGGGCACGCAGACCTATTCCATCGCGGGCCGCTCCATCGCGGGCCGCGAGCGACTCGCCAGGCCCAAACGTGGCACCAACCGCCAGTGGTACACGATCAACGTGGGAATGATTCGCGAACTGGCCACGGGATTCGACGCCCAGCTGACGTCCGACCCCAGTGGCATCGTGCCGGTAACGCCGTCCAGTTGGAGCGCCGTCAAGGCTCTGTATGCCCCCGGCCCATAGCCGCATCTACTCCCTGGATGTCCTGCGCGGCGTGGCGACGCTGGGCATCCTGAGTATGAACATCCAGTCGTTCGCCATGGTGGAGGCCGCCTACTCGAACCCATCGGTCCACGAGTGGTTCACCGGCTCCAACGTGTTGGTATGGACTGCATCGCGGCTCTTCGCCGATATGAAGTTCATGACCATCTTCAGCCTCATGTTCGGCGTGTCCATGTTGCTCATCGCCGAGGGCGCCGAACGCCGCGGTCAAAGCGCCACGCGCCTGCACCTTCGGCGCAACCTGGCGTTGCTCCTGATCGGCGCGGCCCACGGACATCTGCTGTGGCACGGCGACATCCTCGCCCCCTACGCCATATGCGCCTTGGTCGTATTCTGGTTTCGGCGTTGGCCACCGCGCCGCCAGTTCCTGGCCGGACTCACCCTTCTGGCCGTCGGCAGCCTGATACTGCTGGCCATTGGCCTCAGCACGCAGGGTTGGGACCAGGCCAGCATCGAAGACTTCGAACACGACCTTGCCCCCACGCCCGAAATGATGGCCGAAGAGACCGACATATTCCGCGGAAGCTGGGCCCACCAGATGCCCCGCCGGTCGGCACTGGCCTTCATGGTCGAGGCCATCTACACGCCGCTGTTCGTCCTGTGGCGCTCGGGCGGACTCATGCTGATTGGAATGGCATTTCTGCGCTGGGGCATCGTCAGCGCCGAACGATCCCGGCGATTCTACCTGGCCTGGCTCGGCCTGGCGCTGACCGTGGGCCTGGGCCTGGTAGCGTGGGGTATTCGTGCTGGCTGGAGCACCAACTGGGATCCCATCCAGTTCACGTTCTTCAATTTTCAATACAACTACTGGGGAAGCCTGCTGGTAGCCATGGGCTGGATCTCGGCGGTCATGTTGCTGACGCAATCTGCACTGGCGCCACGACTCGGACCATTCGCAGCCGTGGGAAAGATGGCGTTGAGCAACTACCTGGGCCAGACCGTATTGTGCACGTTGCTGTTCTACGGGCACGGCCTGGGTCAGTTCGAACGAATGGATCGGCTCGAGCAGTCGGGCGTGGTGCTATTGGTCTGGGTCATCCAACTTCTGGTGTCGAGCTGGTGGATGAGCCGCTTCCAGTACGGACCCGCCGAGCGGGCCTGGCGCGCGGCTACCGTGGGAAGCTGGCCACCGCTGCGCCGCTCCACGCCCTAGCTGGCGAACTTCTGCAAATACGTCTCGAGCTCGTCGAAGCCCTTGCGCCGCGCGGGCGTGTCGCGCGAAGTACCCTCTTCGCGCTGGCGGGTTCGCCGTACGATCTCCAACGCCGAATAGTTTCCCACGGTCGTTCGCGCCCGCATGTCGGCCCCGCCGCTGGCCAGGAGCTCCACGAACGGCAACGCCCGGTCCGTGTAGGTCATGGTGGACGCCACGTGGACCGCCGTTGCGCCGTCGTCACAACCACGTTTGTCGGGATCGGCACCCGCCTGCAGCAGAACCCGACCGCTATCGACGCTCGCCACGCCCGCCGCGCAAAACAAGGATCCGTCGTTGGGATCGGCCCCGTACTTCAACAACAGGGCCATGGACTCGCCAGCACCGTAGTAGGCCGCCCACCCCAGAACACTGAGGCCCGTGGCCCTGTCCCGTGCCAGTGCAGTGTCTCGTTCGAGCAGGGATCGCAGTTCCAGGTGCCGTGACAAACACGCGGCCACAACCACGTCCACCGGAGCGCCCAACTCCAGCAATGGCGCGGTCATCGTCGTGTTGTCCTCCATGGCCACATGAATGGCGCTGCGTCCCTCCGCGTTGAGAGCGGTAAGCAGTCCGGGGGCCTGAGCCAGCGCCGCGCGGACCCGCGGCTCGTTTCCCTGGCGCACAAGTTCGTGAAACGCGGAAATATCCAAGGTCGCCTTCTCCTGAAAAACGGCTTCGGGTTGTGATGACGGGCCTCGAGCCGCGTCCAACCCAATACGCACCACGTTTGGCCAAAGATTCACCGGGAGATGAGCCCGTGGCTACAAACGATTGTGCCGAGTGCGATATTGAACTGAATACCCCAACTGAGTTTCCGGGGAAATCCATGCAACCAGCTGCAAAAAAAGGCGATTCGGTCCTGGGCGTCGACGTACACATCGTCATGGTGCCCTCGCCCGGAGGCCCCGTACCCACCCCTCTACCCCACCCGTTCAGCGGAACGCTGGACAACGGCCTGAGCGAGGACGTGAAGATCGAGGGCCAGTTCGCGGCCATGGTCGACAGCGAAGCCAGCAACGGGCCCAGCCACATTCCGACCCCGCCGGGCACTGCCTTCCAGAACCCGCCTTCGAACAAAGCCAGCGTCTTCATGGGCAGCGCCACCGTGTACATCAACGGCAAGCCCGCCGCCCGCTCCGGTGATCCCTGCATGACCTGCAACGACCCCGTGGACCTACCGGCGGGCGCCATTCTCTCCACCACCTCGTCGGTGGTGATCGGCGGTCCACCCAGCCAAGGCAGCGCCAGCGCCGAGGGCGAGAGCGCCGGCGAAGCTCAGGGCGATGCCGGCCAGTCGACCCAGTCCCAGGATGCCGTCGAAGCAGAAAAAGACTACGTGGAATTCGAGGTGGTCGGTACCGATGGGGATCCGATCGAGGGGTTGGCCTACGAACTGGTGCTTCCCGACGGCGAAACGAAAGACGGCACCCTGGGCAACGACGGTTCCGTGCGTGAGGAAGAAATTTCTCGCGGCACCGCGTCCCTAAGACTGCAGGGACTCCACGACGCCCGCTGGAACGCAAGCCTGGCCACGGTCGATGAAGACATCGAACTACTCGTAGACGCCGCGCGCCTGGAGGGATCGGTCACGTTCGAGGTCTACCGTGAATTCCAGGAAGGTCCCAACGACTGCCTCGAAAGGCTGAGTGGCACGATCGACGGCGGGCAGGCCAGCGCCAGTTGGAAGTACTCGTTTGATGAACGCGACGAGGGCACGAGTCCCCGCTTCGTGTTCCACGCGGTATCCGAGACCTTCCGCGTCATTTCCCCACCCTTGCGCGTTGGTCACACGCTCTGCGTCGAGGTGGCCGACGAAGCGGGCGCGGCGATTACCCGCGCCGACTACCAACTGATAGCCGCCGACGGCGAGCGCCGCAACGGCGTGACCGACGGCGAGGGACGGCTCGAAGAACGTGGCTTGGCCTTCGGACCGTGCCAACTCGAACTCACCAACGGTTGTGTGATCCAGGAGGTCAACTGATGCAGCGTCTACATGTAGTCCAACCGGGCGAGTGGCTGGGATCCATCGCTCGCAACTATGGATTGGCGGGAGCCCAGGACTTGTACGATTTCGAAGCAAACTCGCATCTGCGGGAAACCCGCGACGACCCCAACCTGGTTCATCCCGGAGACGAAGTCTGGGTTCCCGCGACGGCGAACGCCGTGGCGCTGCACCTGAACGGCGACGGCGTTTCACGGCTCAGTGTGACCGCGCGCGCGGCCGCGGCGGAAACCATCGAGGTGGTGCTCCGCGATGATGACGGTGATCCCGTGGCCGCGACACCCTATGAGTTCCAGATCGGCGGGTACCACGCCCGTGGCACGACCGACGACCAGGGCCGCGTGATCCAGGAGTTCGACGCCCGCTACCTGAGCTACGGCCGATACACGTTGGTGGTGGATGGACAATCCATCGATTTGGCCGTGGGCCACCTCGACCCCATCAATACCGTACGCGGAGTCCAGGGCCGCCTGGCCAATCTTGGTTTCGACCCCGGCGCCATCGACGGCCGATTGGGACCCCGCACGCGTAGCGCCGTCTGCCGATTCCAGTCGGCGCATGACCTCACCGTCGACGGATCGTTGAGCAACACCCTGCGCGACCGACTGCTGTCCGAACATCCATAAAGGCGATCAACCATGCTTCAAGCGGGCGGAGCCACCGGCAGCCGACACCAACTCACCGTCACCCCTTCGCTCACCCGCGCGTTCTGGTCGAAAGCCTTCGTGCGCCCGGGGAATACCGTGCAGCTCCAGGCCCAGTTCCAGAACATTCCCGACGGCACCAGCGTGGTGGTGAATGTCACCGCCATCTGCTCGACGCAAGCCGTGGTGCCCAAATCCCCGCCTACCGAAGGTAGCGTCGAACAAGGTCGCTGCCTGTTCGATTGGTATGCGCAGGTCGACGGTATCGCGGACGAAGACATGCCGCTCACCGCGTTCATGTTCACGATTGGAGTACCGGACCTGGGCATCGAAGGCACCTGCCTACAACCGTTGACCGTCGGAGCATTCGGCGCCCTCATCGAGTCGATCGATCGGACGTTCTGTCCCGGCGTGGAGTCATTGCACGTGAAGTATTCCATCGCCGATCCCACGAACTTCGTTCGGGCCGGTCTGCTACGCGTGTTCGGCAACCACTACCAGGACGCCAGCTACCCCGACCCCGAATGCGTGGTGTACCAGCGTTTGCTGTCACCCGAAGAGCTTCGATCCGGCCGGCACGAGCTCACCTGGCAAGGCTTCACCAACGCGGCCCAGGGCCCCCTTGCGATCGACGAATCATGCCCCCGCTACGTGACGCCGTTGTTCAGCCCGTACATCGTGGACATCCTGTTGCTCGACCGCGCCTGTGACGACGCCAACGCCTGGCCGGACGACGCATTGCCGTCCATGCCGCATCCCACGCTCTTTTCCGGATTGGGCTTGGCCGCCGCGGGTTCGAACACCGAGATCGCCGAGCCCGATGAGCCGGCCACCCACGCAGCCTTTGAGGTGGTCGTGGGGGGGCTGGATCTCGAACACGGCGAGTGGGCGCCCGACGGAGAAATCGATGGCAGAACCGCCCTGGCTCAATTGCAGTTGAACGAGCTCGGATACTTCAGTGGGCCCGTGGACGATGTGGTGGGCCCCTTGACGCAGGCCGCGCTGCTCGAGTTCAAACGCAACCACTGGGAAGTCGATCCCCACCCGGAGATACCCGGCACGTTCGTTCCGAACCCATCACGGCCGCTCGGACACGCCAAGGCCAATGCACTCGAGGCCGACCTCGACGAAGCCACGTGGCGCGCGCTGGCGGCCCAGGAGACTCCGCGGAACTATCTGAGTCCCGAGCTGAATCCCGACCTGAGTCCCGAGCTGCCTCCCAAGCAGCCTTCCGAGCTTTCCGAAGAAACATCCAGCCACCCGAACCAGATCCCCAACCGCAACGCAGCGGCCCGGGTCTTCGTCGATGGCACCGTCTTCTTTCAGGAAGCGTCCGAGTTCTTCGACCCCGCCACCGAGAAGGCCGGGGTCAGCAAACCAGAACGCGAGAAACAGTGGATGCCTCGCCCCTGGATTCCCGTGGTTGCCCGTCCGCGCCTGCTCGATCGCGAGGGACGCCTGGCCAGCGCGGATCAAAGCAAATTCGGCTCGGCCGGACTGCGAATCCTATGGCGCGTGATCGATCCGCCCGAGAGCCACGATGGGTTGGGATTTCCCCACGACAAGTTCACCGACCTGGTTCAGGCCGAACACGAGGTGCGCGTGGTAGCTGTGGATTCCATCGATACGCTCGCCGGTGTCCAGCAACGACTCACCCGGATGGGCTACGACTGCGGGGGGGAAACGACACTGGGGTCCGCGACCCAGAAAGCCGTCGAAGATTTTCAATCGGACGAGGGAATCAGTGAAGACGGCCTGGGCGACAACACCCGTACCGCCATCGATTCCCGCCACGGCCCGCTCCACACACAAACGCTGCAGGAGATCGCTGAGCCGCACGGCCTGGACAAGTTCGCCCTGATGAACGACCCCAAAAACGCCGACCTCTCGGAGATCGACGACTGGCAGATCCCGGTCGGGACCACGGTGTTCGTGCCGCCGTTTGCCGGTTTTTCTGAGTATGTACTGCACAAAGAAGGCTTGCCCGAGGTCTACGTCGACGCCGTCGTGAAAAGCCTGTCCGGCGACGAGGGACCCCAAGGCTGGGCGGCCGACAACGCACCAGCCCAGGTATCCGACGGTCCCATGTACGGAACCCGCGACGAGAATCACCGTGGCGTAAGCGCTCTGCGCCACGGTGATGACCTGTTTCACCTGCTCCCGTGGAGCGCCGAAGAAGTCGACGACGAAGAGCTGGGACGCGGCCAGGTGTTGGCCGTCCCCACTCCCGAAAGCGGGCCGGCGCGGGGCGCGTCCGGCGTGTTCTTCGTGCCCTCGATTCTAGCCGGTGACAACTACCAACTTCAGGCCCGCATCGATTGGACCAAGGACGGCCAGGCAAACGAACTGGGCAACACACCGTGGCTCGAGCAGCGCTACGCCGACGTACCGGCACTGGTCCAATCGGGCGTCATGACGGTATGGCGCGCGGTGGAAGTGGCTGAGGTCCTGCACGCGGGGCTGGACCCCGAGAATGGTGCAGGCGCCGAGCCGGTCAATTGGCCGCGCCTGAAAGACATCTTCCGCCCCGCCTACGTAGACCTGCGGTTGCCCCCGAAAGCCGCGCACCGCGACCTCAGCCAGCAGGAATACTGCGACGTCGTGGGTGAGGCCTATTCGATCGATCCCCAGACCGTGACCTTTGATCCGTCGGAGTTCTACCCCTCACAAACGCTACCGCTGCCCGTTCAGGAAGACGATGAAGAGCCGAACGCCTACTTGACGCGGGTCAAGCGGGCGGCCAAGGACTTCCACGACAAGTTCGCCCAGGTCGCCACCCGGCGATTGCGGCAGCGACGCCGACAGGGGGCCGTAATCATTACGGTTGCTCGCAATCTCAAACCCATGCCTGTCCATCGCGGCGACGAGCACAAGACTGCCCTGCCCATGAGCGTGGTGCGCGAGCGTCTGGATTCGTTTTCGATGTCCAGCAGTCTGGCCGAAGGCGTCGTGGTCATCGACCGAAGCTCACCCATGCAGACCCACACCACCATTGCCCACGAACTCGGTCACGCTCTCTGGCTCACTCATTATCGAAACACGCACGATGGTCAACCGCACCTGACCGACCACGACAACGGCGACCTCTACTGCGTGATGAACTACCCCACGAAGAACGAGCGACCGCTGATCGACCCCGATTTCTGTGGCAAGTGCCTCATGAAGCTACGCGGCTGGAACGAGCAGTTGCTGCCCGGGGACGACTCCGAAGCGCAGACCCATGGCGCGGCCGCGCCCGCCAAGAAGAACTCGATGATGGTCGCGTTCGCCCTGGAGGGCCAACTCGATACCGACTACCCCGCCTACATTCTGGAAAGCACCGACGGGTCCTACCACCAACGACGTACGGTGCGTGACGACCTCCAGCCGGGCGACGGATTCCTGCAGATCGAGTTCGACCAGATGCTCGAAGGGAAACAGTACACCCTCACGCGCGAGCTGAGCGAAACGCAGATCGAGGAAGTTTTCACGGAGGTTCCATTTGGAACCCTCATGGACCAGACCCGCGAATCATCTGACCGCCACTACAACCGGGTGGACACCGCCGCATTGACCGACTCCGAGAACTCGGCACCGGCCCCCGGATTCGACGACGCAGAACCGGGAGACCAGCCATGACCGCCACGAAGTCGAGTCCGGTCGACCACAAGGCGCGCGCGGCCGTCATCCAACGCGCCGTTAGCTTTCGCGAAGTCGAGGCCCTGGTGGATCTGCCCCACGGGCAACTGCTCAGTCTCATCGACGGGCAGGAACCGCAGCTGCTGTACGACAGCCGGGCCACCATGGGAAGCCAAACCCCGTACCGGCACGTCATGCCCCGTTACACCGATGATCAGGGCGAAATTCTCGATGCCGGCCGGCACTACGAACTCGCCCCGGGCGTGTACCAAAGCGTGAAGGTCGACTGGTACACCATGGATCGCACCTTCGTGCGAAAACAATCGACTCCTCTCGACAATCAGTACGTGTATTGCTACTCGGCGAACGATGCTCGGGGCTCGGGCATGACCCTACGTTACGAACTGCATTTCCAGGGCGGCAAGTTCCGCAAGATCGACTTCAACTCCGACGGAAACCGGGGCCAGGATCAGCGCGGCACCGACGGACAGCCGCCCCAGACCAAACTGGTTGTCGATGAGCTCACACCGGCCGGGTCGCGCATGGTCAGCCACCATTGGTTCTTCGTATTGGCGCCGTGGCAATTGCCATGGCCGGCACTGCAGGCCATGCGAGGAACTGTCGCCGCCCGCGGCGTGCGATTGCACGATCCGTTCTGGACGCAACACGTCCAATCCGATGGGCAGGTGCTCGAGCCCGCGGATCTGAAACCCGGACAGGCCGCGCAACTCGAGTGCCGCATCCACCTGGTCGACCCATTCAAGGAAGCGCTCCGTCGCAACCAACGGTTCGTCGCCGCCCTGGAAAATTGGCAACAGTGCCAGCAGAAGATGGGTTCCGACCGCACCTATACCCTGGCCAAGCGCATCCAGGCCGTGGCCGAGCCCAGGCCCGAACTGTGGACCCACGTGTTCAACAACATGTGGGACTACCTGCTCGACGCCGAACGCGAGAGCATCCGGCTGCTCTTCCTGGCCGACATGCGAGCCCAGTGCCTGCTCGATTGGATCGGCCGGCCCCACGACGGCGCGCTGCGTGGCAAGCGCATTGGCGACAAGATCGTGAACGGCGACACCTGGGTCGTGCACAAAGGCCGCATGTACGCCACGAAGCGCCCCTTCAAGCGCAAGGGAGTCCACAACCCGTTCTCGCAGGCCTGTCACGACTATTTCGGCGCAACGGACGAAGTATTCGAAGACGTAAGCTCCATTGTTTGCCAGGTTCACGATCGACTCAATGAGATCCGCACCGGCCAGAGCTGGTTGGAACAAAACTTCAAGCGGTTCGCGGAAAAGCAAACCAACGTGGCCGATGGTGGCGCCGCGATTTTGTTCGAAACCGTACGCAAGGGTCACGGTTCGGCCCTGGCCGGCGTGGGATTTCTACTGCAGCGCTACGGTCCCTGTTGGGTAAGAAAGTATCGCAGCAAGGCAGCCTCCAACCTGGCCACCTGGATGAAGGCAGTCCATGACATCGATCTGAAGCAGGTTCGTCCGCGGCGGCTGCGTCGCGCCGTTGCCAGCGTGGAACGAAGGCGCCTGCGAAAGCTCAACCAACGTGGAACCGCCATCAACCATCTCACGCTCGACTCTCCCGGACGCAGCAACCTGGCCGTCGCCGACTCGGGCATGCGCGGCGTGTCCATGGGAATCGAGTACATCAATCTCTATCTGTCGGTCCAGGCGCTGGCGGATTCCAAGGATCCGTGGGACGTGGCCAACCTCATGGGATCACTATGCGACACGATCGAGGCCACGCGGGAAGCCCGGGCCGGCATGCAGGTCGCCACCGTGACCAAATATGGTTCACTTATGAAGGGCGCCAAGGCCTCACCGCTGGCCATCATCGGTGGCAGCATCGACACCGTGTTGGCGGCTCGTGACACGGCACGGTCCACCAACTCCGGCATGCGCCTGGGCAACATGATGCGCAC
The DNA here is from genome assembly GCA_029262065.1 of Candidatus Krumholzibacteriota bacterium. Taxonomy (GTDB): domain Bacteria; phylum Krumholzibacteriota; class Krumholzibacteriia; order JAJRXK01; family JAJRXK01; genus JAJDAC01. The sequence goes on from JAJDAC010000022.1 coordinate 124,860, forward strand.
CATGGGTAGCATGCTCACGGTGGCCGGTGCCTTCACGGCCGAGTCCGGCGTGGGACTCCTGGTGGCCATCGTTGGCCTGGGCATCCAGTCGCTGGGATCGTTCATCGTCCGCAATTTCAGTGACTGGGCCATTTTCCTACGCAACTCGAAATGGGGCGATCCCGCGCTCACCGATCGCATCGTCGAGATGAACACCACCTACTGGCTGGGCATTCCCATCGAGTATCTGCCGGAAAATATCGAGGCCCAACACCGCTGCATCGACCAACTCATCTACAACTTCAAGCCGGAGCTGGAGCTCGAAGATCTCGAGGCCGGCATGTTCGACAGCGTGCTGGAAATGGTCGGCATCAAGGTGAATCGCAGCGTCATGCTGGGCGGTTGTCTGTACGTGAAGATGAATCCACCATCGGTACTGAGCCCCGACGCCAAATGGGACGTCTACATTGACGTGGATCGACCAGGCACCAACATGGCCCGCCAGACATTCCGCTTCCGCGGCGACGAATACACCAGCCACGAAGACCTCAGCCAGAACGAACGTCTGTGCGTGAAAGCGTTCGCGCAAAGCAACGACACCAGCGCTCCCGTCGCCGATCGCGCCGAAGGTCGCATCGTGGTGAGCGGGCGTGTCCGACTGGACATCCAGGGAACCGGCCAGAACTGGCTGGAGCGCACCATCGAAAAAGAATCGTTCCGGCTCTAGGCGCCCAACCATGTACCCGATCCTGGCATTCCCCTTCCCCAGCGAGAGTCCACCATGACCGACACCGCCCGCGTTGCCCCCAATCGCAAGAACACGCTGGTCATCGCCCGCAAGGTCGTGGTGCGCTGGCAGCGCCCCGACCAACGGGAAGTGGACTGGTATAGGATCGACGGATTCGACGAACGTGTGTTCCCGCTTCAGTACAAGCCCGACGCCCGCGTGCACCTCAATATCGATCTCGAAGGATTCGGTACGCGCGACCAGACCATCGAATCGATCGAGGTGGAAGTGAAGGATCGGCTCTCGGGCAATTCCATTTACATCTCGTTTCAACCCGATTCGTTCACGGCCGGCCATGAGGCGTTCTGCAACCAACTGAAGGTGGGTGGCACTGCGCACCACAGCCTCCACATCGACCTTCACCACCTGCTTCTGGGCTTGAAGGCCGGCGTGAATCAGAATGTCGTCGAGGCCATCGTCCGGGTCGTCCGCGCCGGCAAAAAATACGAGGGCAAGTCCACTCGGCTTCTGCACGTGTTGCGACAGAAGCTGGTACTCTTCGTACCGGGTGTCATGGGCAGCCGAATCACAGTGAACGGCCACCCCAACGAAGAAGCCTACCCAGAGTGGTCCCTGCTTGGCGAAAAGGAATTCGCCTGGTTGGCCTGCGACCAGAGTGGCAATCCCACGGAGGATTCGACGGCCCTCCGGGTAGACCTGTTCCGCGACTTCGACGTGTCCGATGTCTACGACGTGGAGGAACAGCCGGCGATGGTCGAACCACCTGACCACCCGGTTCTGTACAAGGGCGAGAACGTTTCGGGACCACCGGTTCGGTACTATCACGTGGAACCGTGGGCGTACGACTGGCGGCTGCGCCTGGAGCTGGCCGTCAACTCACTCCTGGGCCGCAAGCCCGGCACGCCCGGAGCCGAGCGACCCTCGTTGGCCACGATCTGGCAAGAAGCCAGCTACAAGATGGAATTCCTGGACGCCAAGTTCTCCATCGCCTGTCATAGCACCGGGGGCCTCATCACGCGTGGCGTGCTTCAGCACGAAGAGTCCAAGCGGTGGGTCGACGAGGCGTTCTTCGTGGACGTGCCATTCTGGGGCGCGCCCAAGGCCTACTACGTATACCTCACGGGTGCCATGGGTATAGCTCCGGTTTCGGACGCGATCATGCGCGATCTATTGCCCAATGTGCCCATCCTGTACTACCTGGCTCCCACCGAACTCTACCCCGACGAGGTCATGGTCGTGGATCCCGGGCTCGAAACCGAACGCAGGATCCGGCGCGTTCCCGGTGAATCGGTGGGTCTCTCCATGCGCAGACTGGTAGACGCCGCGCGCGAGAAAGGTGACTACCCCACGGCAGCGGAAATCGATGACTGGAACGATGGACTGGAAAATGACGCAAACGCCTTCCACGCCTCCATCCAGAACCAACCGGTCAACGGCTGGGAGCACTGTCACGTGTTCTGGTCGAAGACAAAGGCCAACAAGACAGTTGGCCCCACGTTCGTCAACCCGGGCCGCGAGATCGGCAGCAACGTCGACTACGTCAAGATCGAAGGCGACGGAACCGTCCCCCTGGTCAGCCAGAAAGCCGACGTTCCAACCGACAGCCTGGTCGAGATTCCCAGCCACCCCGAGCACGTGCCATCACCCAACGAAGCTTTTGTCTGGGAAACGGTATTGGCGAAGTTGCGCGCGCAGGTGCCTTGAGTTCAGGCCTTCGCGCCGACGACCTCGACGGCATCGCCGACGCGGATTTCGCCGCCCTCAACGATCACGCCGAAGGCGCCACCGCCCCAGTCGTGTTGCATGGCGACCTTGAGACCCGAATGGGCTTCGTCCATGCGTTCGCACGGCCGGGTCTCGCCACCGATGCGAATCCGCGCCGAGCCGATCGTCAGTTCCCGGCCACGCGAGTTCGCGAGCGGGATTCCCCGAATCAGTAGATTGGCGCGACGGGCGGATGGGTCGAGCTCCGCGCCCACCTGGCCCATGAGGCGTTGCCAAACCGCCTCGTCGATCAACGTGATCTGACGACGGCCACCCTGATCAGCGCTGCCCACCAATCCACGATCGGTCTCCAGCGTGGCCCGATCCACGGAATCCATCACGCCGCGATGAGCCCGCTTGATGTAGATGGCCAACAGCGCGGGCTGATCTTGTTCGCCCATCGGTCGTCTTACTCCCACCGGATGCCCGTCAATCGCTCGCTCTCGGCCCACAGGCGAGCCGCGGCGGCATCGTCCTGGGCGGCCAACGTCGTCCGCGCCCGGCGCTCCTTGGCAAAGTACTCGCCGGTCACACCATCCAACTCTTCCGCGGTGGCCACGTACAACGAGGTGACCGCGCCCTTCCGCGGCGACATGAAGAACGGCGTAATCAGCAACCAGACCAAACGAAGGAAACCGCGGGCGTCGCCGCCGGCCGTCATGTTCGTACGCACTCCACCGGGATGCACGGCGTTGGAGGTGATTTTCGTGCCGGCCAACCTACGTGCAAGCTCGCGCGTGAACAGTATGTTGGCCAATTTGCTGCGCGCGTAGGCGCCGATCCCAGAGTAGTTCTTCTCGAGCATGAAATCATCGAACGCCATATCCCGCGCGCGCCGGTGGGCGCTCGAACTCAGGTTGACCACGCGAGCGGCCGGGGCCGCGTGTAGCAGGTCCAACACCAGATATGTGAACAGAAAATGTCCCAGGTGATTCACGGCCATCGTGTACTCGATTCCGTCCGCGGTCACGCGGCGCGGGTTGATCGCCACGCCCGCGTTGTTCACCAGAACGTCCAAGCGTCCATGGCGCGCACGGAATTCCAGGGCGGCCAACCGAATCGAATCGGGCGAGGCCAGATCCAGGTGGAGAGAGTCGAGGCGGGCCTGCGGCTCGGTGCGCCGCACGTCTTCCATGGCACGAGCGGCGGCGTCCATATCGCGACACGCCAGCGTGACCAGGGCTCCGCGTCGGGCCAACCCACGCACGGTTTCAAGGCCGATGCCGCTATTTGCGCCGGTCACCAGACAGATTTTTTGTTCCATGCCCCTATCCTACGCGCCCGTACCGAGGCCAACAACCGTTCCCTCATGAGACTCCGCGCGTGCCATCTGCACACGGTCGGGTTAGCTTGATGGGGATCTCCCCCCTCTTGAGCGACCGCGTCCGAGACCCATGTCAAATAGCGCGATTCCTGTTTCGAGTTCGGCCCACCGCGGACCCACCCTGGGGTTTCGCGGCCTGGACGTTTTGTGGCTACAGGTCACCGGTACCGTGTGCAATATCGCCTGCACCCACTGCTTCATCACCTGCGGCCCCAAGAACGATTCCCACCCCATCATGGAAACCCAGTCGGTGCTCGACGCGCTCGAGCAGGCCCGGGGCCTGGGCGTCAAAGAAATCTACTTCACGGGAGGCGAGCCGTTTCTGCATCCCGAAATCCTGAAATTGGTAGAAGCCACGCTGGTCCACGCGCCGCTCAGCATCCTGACCAATGCCCTGCTTCTCGACGACGAAACGTGCGCCGGACTGGCCCGTCTGGAACGCAACAGTCGTTACAGCCTGGATCTGCGAGTCAGCGTGGACGGCACCACGGCCGAAGAGAACGATCCCATTCGTGGCCGCCACACGTTCCGCCGCATCATGGAAGGCGCCCACCGCCTCTACCGTCACGGCCTCAATCCGGTGTTCACAGTGACCACGGTGCACGCGCAGTACGAGGGCAACGAGGGTCGCGTGCAATTCCTCGAGTCGCTACGCGAGTTGGGTTTCGACCGGCCCCGCGTGAAATTCATTCCGCCGTTCCACATTGGCCGCGAAGAAGAACGCGGCGGCGCGTACCCCCCCGGGTTCCAGCTATCGCCCGGCGATCTGTTCGAGGGTGAAGAACAGTACCTCCAGTGTGGCAGCTGTCGCACGGTAACCGCCAAGGGCGTCTATCCCTGTCCCATTCTCATAGAAGAAGACGGAGCCCGAATGGCTTCGGAGATCCACGATACGCTCGTGCCCATTGAACTCAACCATCCCGCGTGCACCACCTGCCACGCCGAGGGGTTCTCGTGCCGGACGTGAGCGATTACGAACGCATCGGTGTGTTCGGCGGTGTCTACAGCAACCACCACGCGCTGCGTACGGTGTTGGCCGACGCGGCCAGTCAGGGCGTGGAGAAGCTCTTCTGCCTGGGTGACATCGGCGGCTTTGGACCCCACCCCGACCGCAGCGCGGAGCTTCTGCGACAGCACGAAATTTCCACCATCCAGGGCAACTACGACGACAGCGTGGGCAACGCACTGGACGACTGCCAGTGTGGCTACACCGATCCTCGCGACAACGCCTTCGCTCAGATCAGCTACGACTACACGTTGTCAAACACCGATCCCCAGCACCGGGCCTGGATGCGGGATCTTCCCATGCACCTGCGCCTTCGCCTCGGCGGCCAGGACGTTCTGCTGGCGCACGGATCGCCGCGGCAGGTCAACGAGTTCCTGTGGGAGTCCACCACTCCCGACAGTTTCATCGAGCGGCTACTGGGCGAACACCAGACCGACCTACTCCTGCTCACCCACACTGGCCTGCATTGGAACCGCTTGTTGCCGCAGGCACCAGGGCGCGGACTGGTGAACGTGGGGGCGATCGGACGGCCGGCCAACGACGGTGACACCGCCGTGTGGTACAGCGTTCTCACGTGGACCGGTGATGTTGGTGCTCCCGTGTCGGTGGAAGCCCGACGGGTGGAGTACGACCACGAGACGCTGGCCAGCGAAATGCGCGCGGAGCGATTGCCCGACGAGTTCGTCGAAACCATCCTGACTGGCTGGTGGACGACCTGCCTCGAAATCCTTCCCGCCAAGGAGCGGGCTCGAGGGCAGCTCTAGCTACGCGGCACGTTGATGGAAACACAGTGCAACGATCCGTTCTTGCGGATCATCGTGGTGGCATCAATGGCCTTCACTTCGCGTTCGGGCAACGCGCGGCGAAATACTTCCAGCGCCGCCTCGTTCACCTCGGGCGCCACGTCGGCGTACACCGGAACCAGCACCGAGCGATCGGTGAAGATCACGTTGGTGTAGGTGCGCCAGAACCCGTCATCGTGGCGTCCCATGGCAATACGGGTGACGCGTAGCGGCCCGCCGTCCACGGTCACCGATGCCAGTGCCCGGGCATTCTCGTCCAGACGGGCGGCGTTTACCGCATCGACCGCGGGATCGTAGCTTCCCACGAGAACGTGGTCGGGCTCGACGAACGCACAGAACATGTCGACGTGCCCGGTGGGTTCACCCGCCAGCGGCTTCAGGAACACCCACTGACCATGACCGAAGTTGGTTTGCAGAACGCGCGTGAAGTCTTCCACCGTCAGGCCACGTTCACGCACGTTGCGAGCGACCGCGTGGGCCGAACAAACGCCCAGTCCACGGCCGTTTCCCAGGAGGTGACCGCCTTCCAGGGTAAGCGGCGCCTCGCGGTACTCCACGTTCAGCTCCTGGGCCAACACGCGCGGAACATCATCGTCGTAGGGATTGTTGGCCGTGCCGTGGTAGAGCGCGTCGACAATGACCAGTTTTCCCTGGGGCGTGCGCACGAACACCGGTCCGTAGTCGCGCGCCCACATCGTCGACACGGGCAACGTCACCAGTTCGATCGCATCCTCGGGCAGGCTCGAGGCGGCAAGCAATGCACGCACTTCGCCGGCTTCCGCTTCGTGACCCACCAGACCCATGAGCCGGCCGTCCCGGTAGGTCGCGCGAACGATGTCGACCAACGCCTGGGAATGGAATTGCACCATCTGCGCGCAACCCAGAATCAGGGCCTCCTGGGGGCTGAATTCGGCCACCAGGTGCAGCAATGGCACCGATGCTGCTTTGCTTGGGGCCGATCCCGACTGGTCGGCACGCTCACCCGATGAGCAGGAACCGGTCAGCAGCGCCAACGCCAGTACGAACCCGCCAACCAGGTGATTCAAACGGGAATTGGGGCACGAGCGGGTCATTGCATCCATGGGAGCAGGTTAGCCGAATTCACGAGGGCAGCAAACCGTGACCGGTGTATAGTGCCCAGGCGACGTTCGCCCGCCCCCGCGGGACGGCAAGATCGAGGTGGCAGCCATGAGTCGAACACCACGCAGCGAGGTCACACGGATCCTCGTCGAGCTGTGTGCCAATCCCAAAGACACCGAAGGCACGGAGCGGCTGCTCGAATTGGTGTATGAGGAGCTGCGCCAGATCGCGGCCAAGATCATGCGCCACGAACGGTCGGGTCACACGCTGCAACCCACCGCGTTGGTGCACGAGGTCTACATGAAGATGGTGGACCAGGAAAGTCTGCAGTGGAATGACCGCGCCCATTTCCTGAGCATCGCCGCCCGCGCCATGCGCCAGATCCTGGTGGATCACGCCCGGTCCCACGGCGCGGCGAAACGCGGTGGAGACCTACAACGAGTCACCATGGACGATGCCATGGCCAAGGAAGTCGGCTCGCACTTCGAAATGCTGGCTTTGAACGACGCTCTCGACAAGCTCGGGAAAGAAGACGAGCGCGCCGGACGCGTGGCCGAGCTTCGGTTGTTCGGCGGTCTCACGGTAAAAGAAACCGCTCACGTACTCGACGTCTCCCCGCGCACCGTCGACGACGACTGGCAGATGTGTCGCATGTGGCTGAGCCGCGAGCTGAGCGACGCCACCGAGTGAGCATGCAGGCGCTTCGCGTCCATTACCTGAGTACCGGCGACATCGCAGACTGGGGATTGCACGTCTGGCTGGACGTGGCCACCCCCACCAGTTGGGAAGAGCCGTTGCCCATACAGGTGGACCGCGACGGGGGATCCTGGCTCGTTCCACTGGCTGACCATGCACAGCGCGTGGGACTCGTGGTCCACCGCGGCGAAGACAAAGATGGATCCGGGGAACTCTTCGTAGACCTGGAAACCCTATGTTCTCAGGAGCGTCCCGAAATCTGGATAGTAGGAGGGCGCCAGACCTTCTACCTCGTACCACCCACCCACGCAACTCAGGCCGGCGATCTCCTTCGCCAGCGGGGCCACTGGCTCTCCACGCAGTGGCTGACATGGAACACGCCGGCGGAACCCGATGACCGCTTCTTCCTTCACGCAAGCGACGCGGCCAACCTTCGCCCAACAAAGAACGGGATTTCCCATGGCCGTTCCTGGCCACTCGAGCCGGCGGAAATACCCGCCGACATCCTCATGCACCGGCCTCACCTTGGATCGCAGACTTCCCTGAGGCTCGACGCGCGTGTGGATGTTGCCACGTTGATCCGCGGCCAACTGGCGCTGTCCCGTGTGAACTCAGACGGCGAGCTGCTGGACTGTACAGCCCTGCAGATCGCCGGATTGCTCGACGAAATCTGCGCCCACGATGAACCCTTGGGCATCGAGTGGAGAAACGGAGTACCAAGTCTCCATCTATGGGCGCCGACCGCTCGCTCGGTGAACCTGCTTCGCTTCGAGTCCTCGGCCGATCGCGCCGCCCACCGCACCGTGTCGCAGGTCGTGGCCGGTGCGCGCAACGAACACGGAACCTGGACCTTCTCGGGCCAACGCACGTGGGACCGCTCGTGGTACGAGTTCGAGATCGACGTCTTCGCCCCCACCCGCGGTCGATTCGAGACGGTCCGCGTCACCGATCCGTACTCGCGCAGTCTCGCGGCCAACGGAACCCGTAGTCAGATCGTCAACCTGGACGATGGCGATCTGGGCCCCGACGACTGGAAGACCTTCTCCAAACCCCAACCCATCCCACCCGCCGAAATTGTTCTCTACGAGCTACATGTACGCGACTTCAGCGCGATGGAGTCTAGTCTGACGCCGGAACTACAGGGGACCTACCTGGCGTTCGCAAAGGACACGCCCGGAATACGCCACCTCGAGACCATGGCCCAAGCTGGTCTGAGCCACATACACCTGTTGCCGTGCGCGGACTTCGCCACCGTGGAGGAGCGACGCGAACTGTGGTCGCCGTGGCCATCGCGAGCGATCGATAGGCCCGACTCCGATTGGCCCCAGAAGATATTGGACGACCGCACACGGGCCAACTCATACAACTGGGGCTACGACCCCCAACACTTCGGAGTACCTGAAGGAAGCTACGCAACCGATCCCGACGGCCCTGCTCGTATCGTTGAATTCAGGACCATGGTTCGCGCCCTCGCCGCACGCGGACTACGGGTAATCATGGACGTGGTCTACAACCATACGTACGCGGCCAGCCCGTCACACTTCGCGGTACTGGATTCCATCGTGCCAGGCTACTACCACCGACTCGACGAGCAAGGGGAGCTGGAAACCAGCACCTGTTGCGCCAACACGGCCAGCGAACACGCCATGATGCAGCGGCTCATGGTGGACGACGTGGTCCACTGGGCCATCCACTACCGAATTGACGGCTTTCGTTTCGACCTCATGGGCCACCACATGAAGCGCAACATGCAGGCGATCCGACGGGCCCTCGACGCCCTCACGATGCAGGAGCACGGCGTCGACGGACGCGACGTCTACGTGTACGGAGAAGGCTGGGACTTCGGTGAAGTCCAGGGCGGTCGCCGCGGCGTGAATGCCACCAAACACAACATGGCCGGCACTGGGATCGGTGCGTTCAACGATCGACTACGAGACGCGGTGCGAGGCGGTGGGTCCAGCCAGGATCCCGGCCTGCAAGGATTCGTCACGGGCCGATTCGATTCAATCGACGATGCACCCGGCCAGAACCTCGAGATCGTCGACGACATTCGAGCCGGCCTGGCCGGGAATCTGGCCCGGTTCACCTTCGAGCATGCCGACGGCGAGAGCCGGGCCGCGAGCGAGCGCTGCGGAGGCGTTGCAACGCAGCCCACCGAGTGCATCAATTTCGTTTCAGTCCACGACGACTACACGCTCTACGACAAGATCGCCATGGCCGCCCCCGCACACTGGAGTGCAGCCGAAAGATCGCGGGCCCAGTCGCTGGCACTGGCCATCGTACTGCTCGGCCAGGGCGTCCCATTCCTGCACGCGGGTAGCGAGCTCCTGCGGTCCAAATCGCTCGATCGCAACAGCTACCGATCGGGTGACTGGTTCAACCGACTCGACTTTTCGCGCACGACCCACAACTTCGGCGTGGGCATGCCGCCCGAACGCGAACTGGGTCCCCACGCCACGCTGGTTCGACAAACGTTGCAACGAGCCGAGCTGAAGGCGAAGCCACATGAGATCGAGTCGTGCGCCAACGCGGTACTCGACCTGCTGCGCGTTCGGCACGCCAGCCCGCTGCTGCGACTGGCCCAGGCTGATCTGATTCGCGACGGTGTTCGGTTCCTGAATACCGGCCCCGAACAGATCCCCGGCCTGATCGTCATGTCGATTGAGGCTTCAGCCGACATCGACCCTGGCGTGAGCCAGCTGGTCGTCGCCCTCAACGCGCGCAGAGACCCGGCGGTAAAAGCTTTCGACGCGCTACGTGGCAAAGACCTCACCCTGCACCCGATGCTCGCGGGCGGGCACGACCCAATCGCAAGACAATCAGGATTCGATCCCCAGTCGGGCCAACTGGATATCCCCGGGCAGACCAGTGTGGTGTTTGAGGCGCGGCGCTGATTCCTCAGGGGCGAGCGCGCTCGATCTGCGCCATCAGGCCGTCCGCGGCGGCGTAGTCGGGTTGGATTTCCAGGGCGGTACGCGCGTGGCTTTCGGCGTCGTCGAACATGCCTTGGCGCGCCAGGGCTACCGCCAGACTGTAATGAGCCTGCGCGTAGCGAGGCTGTAGATCCAGCGCGCGCCTGAGGCTTTGCTCAGCGTCGGCCAGTCGGTCTTGTTTTGCGTACAGGTTGCCCAGATTGTGATGCACGGTCGCGTCTTGCGGTGACAATTCGATAGCTCGTTGATACTCGCCTTCGGCATCGCTCATCTTTCCCTGCATTCCCAACACGTTGGCCAGATTGGTGCGCAACTTCACGTCCGCGGGCCGATCGTCCAACGCCCGCCGGCATTCACGCTCGGCTTCGACCAGGTTACCCTGGGCCACCAGTACCAGGGCCAGATTGGCCCGGGCCTTCGCAAACCCGGGCGCCGACTCGACGGCGCGGCGCAGATGAGTCTCGGCCTGTTCATACTCGCCACGCTCGTAGGCCATGACCCCCAACTCGTTCAGCGCGTCCACATCGTCGGGAAGCAATTCGGTGGCTCGCTCGGCCAACCGTTGCGCCTCGTCGGTCTTGCCCGCCCAGTTCATCACCTTCGCCAGGTTGCGAAGCGCCACCGCGTGGTCGCGCGGATCCAGGCCACCCATGACATCGGCCACAACCGACGCCGGGAATGTCGGGGGCGTCTGCGGCCGCACGACCTCCAGCCTCTTCAAGGATCCCACTATGGCTTCCGCCAGCCGACGGTGCTGATCGATGGTCGGATGCACGTGATCCAGGAACTCGTCTTCCCCCAGAATTCCGTGCGACGCAACCGACTCCAGAACCCGCTCGAAATCGACCAGCGCCACCCCCGGCCCGTCCGCGCTTTCCCGTACCGCATCGACCAGCGCGGAGACCGCCCGCAACGGGCAGACATCTTCATCCCGCGCACGAGAGAACTGAACCCGCGCCTGCTCGAATTCTTCCAACGCCAACAGGGTGCTCGCCCGCTCGTACAAAGTTGCCGCGTAGCGTCCGTCCAGGACCAGGGCCTCGTCGAGCAATTCCAGACTGGCCACCGCATCCGTCGCCCGTAGCTCACGGGCACGAAGCAACAACGCGCCCACACGCTCGCGGTCGGTGGCCGAAACGGTCGCCTGGAACTCGCTCTTGAAGGGCGAGCACGCGCCCAGGTTGGAAGCCGGGGTCACGAAAACGATCTGCGCTCCTGCCGATCGCGCCATGGCAATCATGCGTCGCAAGTTGAGCCGGAAGTGCTGTTCCACCTGACTCACAAGTTCTTCGTCGCGCGTGTAGGCCTGTGGCCCCACCGACGAGTCGAGCAGGGCCTCGACCTCGGGCGTAAGTTCGAATCGTCCGTCACCCGCCCGCGGCCCCGCGGCGCCGCTACCCATGGCGCGCGCAATGAGCGCATACACGCGCGTCCGACTGGCCACACTGCCAACCGCGCGAACGAACGGTGGTTGCCGAAGCACGCCACCGTACGTACGCCGTTCGAGGAATTCGTTTTGCCCCGTGTAGACAACGAACACATCGGGCTCGTGCCGCAGCAGCTCTTCCATGACCAAGGCCACACGGTAGCTGGCGTAGCTCACACCACCGGCGTTGATCACCTCCCACTGCTTCGACCCATCAAGGGCGGGCAGCGCGGTTCGCATCCAGCCGGCGAACGAGGTGCGATCGTCGTAGGGTCGTCCGTAGGTGGTCGACCCGCCCAGGCAGAAGATGCGAACGGTGCCATCGGGCTTCTGCGCCGCAAACGACTGCGGGTTGAAATACTCCAGTTTGTTGTCAGCCGTGACCCAGCGATCTCCCTGACGGACAAACAGCGGCATCTGGGACGAGAACCCCACGTAGGGGTCGCGCTCGTACGCCACCGGCCGCACCCCCGCCAGCGCGAGTACGCCCTCCACCAAGGCCAACATGATGGCACTGGTCAACAGACCATATGCAACTCGTCCCAGGACTTTCGAGCCAGCGGAAAACGGCATTGTGGTCAGGGTCTCCAGACGGTGGTTGTCACGAACCTGGGAAAAACACTAGGGTTGCGAAGGCCGCTTGGCAACGCCGGGAAACCTCACGAGCCTCCCTGCGTAGAACCAATACGCCTCTGGCCCTCAGAATCCCAAACGGAAAGTCCCGTCCATGAAACCCGCCAACATCTCGAAACTGGCCCAGCTGGCCACGAGTCTGGCTCTCTGCACCATTATCACCGTATCGCTATCGGTTCCCGCCGCAGCTCAACAGAGCTGGGCGGTTGCCCAACGCGACGGCGCGGCTATTGCCTCATTCGTGGGTAAGCTGATGCCCTACGTCGATGGCCTGGCCGATGTCGACAAGAAGGGCGGCGCCGTGCTCTATCGCCAGCACTTCTATGATCTGGACGAGAAGAACAGCAAGCGGTGCCAGAACTTCATGGTCCTGGTCAAAGACCCGGCCAAGATGCCCGCCGCCATGTCAGCGCCGCGATTTTCTTCGGGCTGGGATCTGGTGGAGTCGGCGGCCTTCGTCATGCGCGGAAACGACGTAACCAAACTCGACCTCACATCGATCGTTCATACCGAGGGACTCGACGGAATCGGTCGTGACCAGGTCGTGTTTTCGATTGGCGACCTAAAAAAGGGCGATGTCGTGGGCTGGTCACTGGTGCTCGAGCGGGAAGGGCCGGTCCCGGGAATGTTCGTTCCGTGTACCGACGTTTTTCCCAGCGTCATCACCAACCTGAAAATCCGCACCGACCACCGATTCGCCTACGACATCCGCTCGACCGGAATGAAAGTCCGGGAGATGGACCACAAGGAGAGCGAGGCCGAGAACGGCAGGCCCGGGCTGCTCCAAGCCACCGTCAGAGCCATGCCCGCGGTCGAATCCATGCCGGCCGACGGTCGCTACGGCGACTCGTTTCCCCACGTCGAGGCGTATCTCCACGAGATGTACATCGAATCCGAACATGGACCGGCCTTGCCGGGTTGGGTACCAATTCTCGGGTGGAATCAGACCGCCGCCCAATTGCACGGCATCGTGAAGAAGTTCACCGAGGATGCCCCCAATATGGATATCACGCTGGGAGCCATCACCACGGGGGCCCAAACCGCGCAGGAACGTGAGCGTGCGGTATTCGAAAACGTCCGCGACAAGTACGAACTACTCAAGGGCGACGACATCCAGGACTCCGGGTTCCGGGAAATCACCGACGTGATCAAGGCCAAGAACGCAACCGCGGCCGAGAAGGCGATGCTCATGGCGGTCATGCTCAAGAAGCTCGAAATACCGGTGTCTCTGGCGGTGGCGCGAAGTAGCGATCTGGGCCCGGTCAATCGGAAGGTCGAGTCCTGGCTGCAGTTCGATACGCTGGTGGTGCGGTGCCCGGGCGACGGTGACAACCCGGTGCGCTACTACGCCCCCGCTTGCGCAACATGCGAACCGGGTACACTCCCCCCCGGAATCGGCGATACGCTGTTCACGACCGTCGACGACGTGGGCGATCTTATCGAAGCATTCGGCAAGAAGATCCAACAGCGCGCGATCAACGACGGCACCATCAGCTTGGGAGGGGTGTCGCGCGAACGCGAAGAACAGTCGTGGTACAAGTTCGACGATCTGGCCAGCCAGTAGAGCCTAGGCCTGGATCTCGAGCTCCTTGATCAGGCGGTTCAGGAATGTTCGTTGAATACCGAGCGCCTGGGCCGCCTTGGTCTGATTTCCTCCCTCGCGCGCCAGCGCTTTCGCGATGTGCCGTTTCTTGAACTCGGCCATCGCCTCCTTCAGCCCCAGGCCTTCATCCACCGTATCGGCGGTACCGGTGGGAAGGAACACTTCCGGCGGCAAGAGGTCGGGGGTGAGCGTGTCGGTTCGCGCCATTACCACCATGCGCTCCATCGCGTTCTTCAATTGACGCACGTTGCCCGGCCAACGGTAGGTACGGATGATCTCCTCGGTCTTGTTGGCCAGCTTCATCTTGCCGCGCTTCATGTCGGTCGAGAAACGGTCGACGAACGATCGGGCCAGCGCCGGGATATCATCGGCCCGCTCCCGCAACGGCGGCACGCGCAACGTGATGACATTCAGTCGGTAGAAGAGATCCTCACGAAACTCGCCCTCGGCAATACTCTCTTCCAGGTTGCGATTGGTCGCAGCCACGATTCGACAGTCCACGCGAATGGTCTGGGTGCCACCCACGCGTTCGAACTGACCGGTCTCGAGAAAATGTAGCAACTTGGTCTGCAAACGCGGCGTGATGTCACCGATCTCATCGAGAAACGCGGTGCCCCCGTGTGCAACCTCCAACCGTCCCGTCTTGCGCTGATGGGCACCCGTGAACGCACCCTTTTCGTGTCCGAAAAGGGTCGACTCGATCAGCTCGTCGGACAACGCCACGCAATTCACGTAGACGAACGGCCCGGTCGCCCGGGGCGATTCCCGGTGGATGTATTCGGCTACGACCTGCTTCCCCGAACCACTTTCACCGCGCAACATGACGGTCGTTGGCGCCTGCGCCGCGCGCGCCGCTTGTTCCAGTAGCTCTTGCATCGCGGGCGCTTCGCCCACCACGAACGGTCGCTCCTGGTTGCTTTGGTCGACCATGGCGGCCGAAACGCGCTGCAACGAACGCTTGGCCAAAAGCCGCTCGACGATCTTCTTCAGAAGGTCGAAATCGGTGGGCTTGGGAAGAAACTCGTCGGCTCCCAGTTTGATGGCCTCGATCGCGGCTTCCACCGAACCATGCGCCGTCAACATGACAACCTCGGTATCGCTGCCCGACTCCCGCAGTTTGTGCAAAACGTCGATACCGGAAATGTCAGGCAACTTCAGATCCAACAACACCACATCGTAGTGCTGAGCCTTGATCTTCTCGAGGGCCTCGGCCCCCGTTTCAGCTTCGTCGGTCTCGTGACCCCAGAATCGCAGACGATCGGTCAACGTCAGACGCATCATGGCCTCGTCGTCGACGATCAGGATTGTGCCTTTCATTCCTTCTCCTTGGTTTCATCGACCGTCGCACTGGCTTGGGTCAGCGAGGGGTCCCAGGGCGCGAAGATACAGGTGAACACCGCCCCGCCGTCGGCGTGATTGGTAGCCCGCACCGTGCCGTGCATGAGCTCCATGTATGTCTTCACGACGTTCAACCCCAGTCCGAATCCCATTTGCGGCGAGTACGGACTGGGCGGCCCCTGCTTGTAGGGCTCGAACAATGCGTCCAGCTCGGTCACGGGCAACCCCGGACCCACATCGCGCACCGTAAGACACTGTCGGTCGTGGTCTTCCGTTTCCAACTTTATCTGCACCGCGGTATTGGGTGGCGAATACCGCACCGCGTTCTCGAACAGGTTGTCGAGCACGTCCAGTAGCTTCTCGGCGTCACCGGTCACCGCAGGAAGATCTTCAGGAAGATCCACGTCGAACGTTACACGATTGGAGTGAGCCACCGGCGCGATCTTCTGCAGACAATTGCGCACGACCTCACTGACCTTGGTGGGACCCAACTCGACTTTCGCCGTGGAGGCTTCCATGCGCGTGGTCTCGAGCAGATTGTTCACCAGTCGTTTCAACTGATCCGAAGACGACATGATTCCGTTCAGGTACACCTTCTGCTTTTCGTTGATCGGTCCCACGACACCGTCGAGCAGATTGTGGGCCGCCCAACTGATGGACGTAAGCGGGCTACGGAGGTCGTGCGCAACCTGTGAAAAGAACTGCGTGCGAAACCGATTCATTTCGTCTGAGCGCGTACGGGCGACCGCCTCTTCGGCCACCGTCTGTACCAGGTTCATGCGTTCGATGGCGGCCGCGGTCAGCTGCGCGAACTGCCTCAGCAATCCCAGGTCCTGCTCGATGTAGCGACGCTCGGACCGCTTCTCCCCCACCAATACCAGCCCCATGAGCTTGTTGTTCACGAGCATCGGTTGCACCAACGTGAGCCCGTCGTTCACCAGTTCACGGGGCAGATCGGCCGATTCCAGATCCGAAGAACTGGTGGAATTGGGCACCGCGGTAGCACTGCCGTCGACATGAAGAAACTGTTTCAAGCGGGAAAACGACTGCAGGGTGGACACCGAGAACGTGCCCTGCGTGCGGTATTCGCCACGCACGCGGTAGGCGATTCCCGAGTTCATGGGATCGAGCTTTTCCTGCAGGAATTTCAGCAGAAGGTCGGCCAACTGGTCCTGGCTGTTCACATGTGAGATCCGGCGTGCGAACTCCTCGAGCGATCGACCGTAGTCATAACCGATCTTGAAGAACGTGCGGTCGACCCAGAACGCGATCAGCCGGCGCGTGGGCACGAACAACGACACCGGCACCACGGTGGCCACAATTGGAATGTAGGGTGAGCTTCCCGGGAAGCGCAGTTCGAACTCACGGCCAATAGCTACACCCAGCAACAGGTAGATACCCACCATGACGCTGGCCAACAGCGGGTAGATCAAACTGCGCCGGATGATCACGTCGATATCCAGGAACTTGTAACGAATCACCGTTACGCTGAACGCCAACGGAATGACAATGGAGCACAACCGGGCTATTTCGATGGGAAGCACCAACTGCTCGGCTCCAAACGCGCGAGGCAAACCGTGCAGGAAGATGTAGGGCGCACCGCCGCAGGTAATTCCCCACAG
Organism: Candidatus Krumholzibacteriota bacterium; assembly: GCA_029262065.1. GTDB lineage: Bacteria > Krumholzibacteriota > Krumholzibacteriia > JAJRXK01 > JAJRXK01 > JAJDAC01. Next base: position 141,815 of record JAJDAC010000022.1, read on the forward strand.
AATCCATTTGGTCTGCTCGATTTCGCGTGCACTCACCGCTCGCCGCAGGCTCTGGGCGAACAGCCCACAACCCAGGGCAAACACGACGGCCAGGAACAACTTACCGCCCAGATTGGCAACCTTGAAAACGCTCCACAGCGCCGGCGAGGGCGCGCGGGCGTATAGCAGGTACGCCACCGACTGAGCCACCGCCACCAACATCGCCAACCAGAACACGCCCGGCATCAACCAAGGCCGGCGATCGAGAACGGGGCGCCGATAGGGAAACGTCATGCTCACGCTGAACAGCAGTGCGGGCAAGAGCACCAACGCCAAGATTCGGCCGAGTCCCAGCAACATGTCCGTGCTCGCGCCGGCGCGGGGCATGAAGATGGCGCCAACGCTGACGGCCAGCCCGTACAGAAGGCACGCCCAGTACAGATCGCGCGCGGGCCCGCGATCCATGCGAGCCGCGAAGACCAGCACCGACACCGCCCAAAAGAACAATCCGTTGAGCGCGGTGATGATGAGATAGAACGATGACAATGCCGGCTGCGCGGCGAACACCCGCTGACGGCCACCTTCGACCACCACGATGGCATCGGCGTTGTCGGCGCCCAGGGCAAGAGCGCGAAGTTCGTCGACCGAACCCGCGACGTTTCCGTTCACGGTGACCGGATAGACCAGAGTGGTCGGATCGAAACCATCGGGCAGCGCAGAAAGGTGCAGCTGGCGCTCCGCCGCCCACAGGTAGATCAGCACGAACGCCGTGGCAATCAGATAGTATTTTAGTCTTTGCCTGTCCATGACCGCTTCCGATCCAGCATACACGGTGTCGAGTTTCCGATACACCCGGCGACGGGTGGATGTGCGCTCGGAAAGCCCCCCCAAACCCGCTCAACGCGCCATCAGCGGCTTCAATTGCGGGTTTCCTGCTTCCGCACGAGCGTGCCCACTGGCTGGCATAGATGTTCCAGTGGCAAGGAACGAACCGCGGACGATCCGCGCCCCGTGACCCTGATCGCCCTTTTTCGGCGGAGGCAGAGCCATGATGAAGTCGCCCGGCATGTTGTTTCTCTTTCTGAGCTGCGTAGTCTCGACCCTGATGCCCAAAGCAGCCAGCTCCCAAACCGCGACCGACCGGGATCTCTCGACACCGATCGAGTCACCCGTACTGTTCAACCAACGCAATCTTAGTGGACCCCGGTTCGGCATGACGTATCTGGCGGGCAACGGCCGCCTGCGCCAGGAAGCTCGTGACCACGACATGGGTCGCATGTTGAGCCAGTTTGGCTGGCACTTCGAGTACCAGATCGTTCCCGAGGGCGGCGGCCCTCAGTTCGTGGTGGAGACGGTGCCTCTGGTAGCGGGGGTCGAGTACGGCAAACTGGTGCCCAACCTCACGCTGGCCATGGGCGTACGGTTTCCCAACGGGTTCGAGTTTGGACTGGGGCCGCACCTGCTCTTCGTTGGTGGCGACGAGGAACCCGTCATCACTTCACTGGTGGTGGCCGTGGGCAAGAGCTTCGACTACGGCGGCGTAAGCCTGCCCGTGAATCTGGCCCTGAGTACGAGCCCCGACGGCAATCAGATATCGCTGATGTTCGGATACGCCATTTCGCGCAAGCGGGGAGCCAAGACCCAAGGCTGGTAGCGAAGGTTTGAACCGAGGGCCGGGCGCGGCGCTGGCGCCCACGCCCGGCCTCGGCTATTGTTCACGTATCCCCGGTTCATGAAAAACAGATGCAATATCTGGCGCACTGCGTCGAACCGGAGTCTGCCCATGACCCACGATCGCTCACCACGAATTCCGTCGGCCGATGTCCGCGCGCGGCGCGGCCGCGGTGCCCTCAGCAACCATACCGGTCGCTTCGAGCCACGCCGTACCGACAGCTTCGACGACGGCTGGGACACCATCGAAGCCGAGGCCGAGAGACCGGCGACCGTTATCATCCCCGAAGCCTGTCGCAATCCACTCACGACAAACGATTCTCCGGACGTGCCGTTCGACGTCTCTCTCAACCCCTACAAAGGTTGCGAACACGGCTGCGTCTATTGCTTCGCCCGACCCGGGCACGCCTACCTGGGCCTGTCACCCGGACTGGATTTCGAAACAAGAATCATCTCCAAGCCCGATGCGCCGCAGCGTCTGCGTGAACGACTGGCGCGTCGCTCTTACCAGCCGCAGTCCATCGCCCTGGGCTCCAATACCGACCCCTACCAACCAGCCGAGCGCGACCTTCGCCTCACGCGACAGATTCTGGAAGTGCTACAGGAGCACCGCCATCCCTTTTCGATCGTAACCAAGTCGCATCTGGTTCTGCGGGATCTCGACATCCTGGTACCCATGGCCCAACAGAATCTGACCATGGTGTTCCTTTCCATCACCACGCTCGAGCCCGAACTCGCGCGTACAATGGAACCACGTGCGACCGCACCGGCCGGCCGTATCGAAGCTCTGCGCCGCCTGGCCGAAGCGGGCGTCCCGGCCGGAGTCCTGGCGTCCCCCCTGATTCCGGGGCTGAACGACGTTGAGCTGGATAGCATCCTCGAGGCCGCCCGCGGGGCCGGGGCTTCGTTCGCGGGAACCGCTCTGGTCCGGCTTCCTCATGAAGTGAAGGACCTGTTCTTCGAGTGGGCCGATGAACACTGCCCCGATCGCTCCGCTCGCATCGAGAGCCTGATCAAGTCGGCCCAGGGTGGCCGGCTATACGACTCCAGATTCGGCAAGCGAGGCGTCGGCGATGGCGCCTACGCAAAGGCCCTGCATCAGCGCTTCCAGATCGCATGCCGACGTCTCGGGCTTGAGACCGGAAGAACGAATCTGGATTGCAGCCGCTTCCGGGTCCCGCCGCGCCGAGGCGAAAACCTCGATCTATTCGGGGAAACTCCTACCGACTGAAGTGAAAATCCAATTGCAACGGAACCTCGTCGAACCCGGTATCCACAACCCCGTGAATTGTCATATAGTCATGGGAGTTCTCGCATCCCTGCCTTGGCATCCAACTACCACACACGCTGCTCGCCGGCCGTGTTGGGCCGCTTCCACCGTGCAACACGGTGTGAAACTAAGGGGCCGCCCAGGGACGAACCGTTGTCCAAGTCCATGGAGGAATCTGTGCTCCCTAGGCTATCGATCGCCACTGTCGTGGCACTCGCCGTATTCCTTTCCACAACCAGCCTCGTCGATCCGGCCTTCGGGCAAGCCGGTTTGCAGATTACCGAGGTAGACCCTGACGGTGATCAGGTGGAAGTCACCAACATGGCGGCGGCCCAAAGCACCGCGTTCTTTCCGTTCTGCCACCAGTTCAACTACAGCAGCGCGGTGGGAGCCGGAACCAGTTTCGCGGCCGGAGAAACCAAACTGTTCGCGGTGAGCGGACTGAACGATGTCGACACCGACTTGTGGCTCTACCAGTCGTTCTCGTTCTTCGACGGAAACGCCATCATCAGCGGCCTGAAATACGGACCCAATGTCAACGTGGGGCGCACCGGCGTCGCATCGGGCGTGGGTCTCTGGCCCAGCGCCTCTGCCCATGCACCGGCGCCGCCGGCGGGTACCACACTCGCCTACGACGGATTCGGCTTTACGCCCGCCGATTGGTACATCGACGAAACACCGACCATGGGAACCGCCGACTCGACCCCCGTGGGTAGCGTCACTTCCGAACTGTCGTTCCCATCGGGAGTCCAGACCTTCGAGGACGTCTTCCTTGGTGACGAAGTGGAAGCCATCGCCGGGTGGTCGAAGGACGATGACAGTCCGAGCCCGGGTATGTTCACGGTACGTTGCGTGAACGACGTACAGGGGAACATCGTCAACAATCTGGGTTCCAGCCGCTGGCTGCGGATCCATGACCAGAATGACGCCGACGAAGAAAACTCGTTCAGCACGAGCGCAATGGTCGCAAGCGCGCCCCTGAACTACGAGTTCAGCTTCTTCGTAAACGTCGAGGCAATGGGCGGCGGCGCCGCGCCTCGCTTGATGGTCCAGCATCACGATGGCAGCGATTTCGCCGACGCCTGGGGACTCGAGTTCTCTGGCGGTGGCGGCAACGTAGTGGTCACCGACATGGGTGGCTTCGATCTGTCGGTGGGTGTATTCAGCCTGATCGCCCCCACGGGGTTGGGCGACTGGATACAGGTGAACCTCGGCGTGAGTTTTGAAACGAGTACGCTGCAGGTCGCAATCAACGGCGGAACGCCAATCGCCCTGCCCATCAATCTCGATTCCGGCGCGGACAAGCAGAACCTGCGACTCCGTTTCGATGGCTCCGGCAGCGGCAACTCCTCAACCGTACTGATCGACGACCTGACCGTGATCTTCGAGGAGCCGCCAGTAGCCACGTATCTGGACAGCTTCGGCCAGGTAAAGGCCCGCTTCTAGACTGCCGCTGGCCCACCCGACAACGACGACACAAGGGGCGGACCTTCGGGTTCGCCCCCTTTGTGTTGTTGCCATTCTCAAGGTTGCCTTACCCTATGTGATCCGACAATCGTGGCCCCACAATGAGCTTTTCTGCATCGACCCAGGAGGAAGATCGTGAGCGACCGCCCCACCTACCCCCTTGCCTCGCGGCGAGTCATGGCCATCGCGCTGTTGGCCGTGCTGGCAACGAGTTTCCCGGCGCCAGCAACCCATGCGGCCGATGAAGCCGCCGTGGCGTCCGACCACTTGAAGGGTCTGTCGTTTCGCGCTCTGGGCCCCGGCATCAGTTCGGGTCGCATTTCCGACCTGGCCGTGACCCCGGGTCGACCCTGGGAATACTACGTATCAACCGCTTCGGGCGGACTCTGGAAGACGGTGAACTCGGGGACGACCTGGCAGCCCATCTTCGACCACGAGGGCTCCTACTCAATCGGTTGCATCGCCATGGACCCAGCCAACCCACTGGCTCTGTGGGTGGGAACCGGCGAGAACAACAGCCAACGCAGCGTGGCCTACGGCGACGGCGTGTACAAGAGCGTGGACGGCGGCACCAACTGGGAGAACGTGGGACTGGCCGACAGCGAGCACATTGGCAAGATCCTGGTTGATCCTCGCAACTCCAACCACGTCTACGTTGCATCGCAGGGACCGCTATGGCGGGAGGGTGGCGACCGCGGTTTGTACGAGACCCTCGACGGCGGCGCCACGTGGAATCGCATCCTGCACATCGATGAGCACACCGGCGTGAGTGATCTGGTCATGGACCCGCGCAACCCCGACGTCATGTACGCGTCCTCCTACCAACGGCGCCGGCACGTGTGGACCCTCATCAACGGCGGGCCCGGGTCGGCCATCCACAAGACCACCGACGGCGGCAAGACGTGGCAGAAACTGTCCAACGGTTTGCCCAGTGTGGACATGGGCCGCATTGGACTGGCGCTCTCGGCCAACCCCGACATCGTCTACGCCATCGTCGAAGCGGCCAGCGACGCCAGTGGTTTCTACGCTTCGACCGATCGTGGACACAACTGGGAGAAGCGCAGCGATTACGTGAGCGGCAGCCCGCAGTACTACCAGGAAATCATCGCCGATCCGATCAACCCCAACCGCGTGTATTCCATGGACACGTTCATGCACGTGACCGAGAACGGTGGAGCCAGTTTCGAAAGGGTCCCCGAGAACGCAAAGCACGTGGACAACCACGCCCTGTGGATCAACCCCGACAACACGAACTACCTGCTGGCCGGTTGTGATGGCGGCGTGTACGAAACGTTCGATCGCGGCGAGACCTGGCATTTCAAGTCCAACCTGCCGCTGACCCAGTTCTACAAGATCACCGCCGACCAGGACGTCCCGTTCTACAACGTGTACGGCGGGACCCAGGACAACAACACCCTGGGTGCGCCGTCGCGCACGGTCAGCGCCAGCGGCCTCGCCAACCGCGATTGGTTCATCACCTTGGGTGGCGACGGATTCGAACCCCAGGTCGATCCCACCGATCCCAACATCGTGTATTCCCAGTACCAGAACGGCGGACTCGGACGTTTCGACAAGCGCAGCGGCGAGCTTGCCGATATCCAACCCCAGGCCACCGACGAAACCGGCCCGCTCAAGTGGAACTGGAGCTCGGCCCTGATCATCAGTCCGCATTCGCCCACCCGGCTCTACTACGGTGCGAACTACCTGTTCCGCAGCGACGACCGGGGTGACTCCTGGCGCCTGGTCAGCGGCGACCTGACGCGTCAACTCGACCGCAACCAGCTGGAGGTCATGGACCAGATCTGGAGCGTCGACGCGGTTTCCAAGAACCGCTCCACATCGTTCTACGGCAACATCGTTTCGCTGTCCGAATCGCCATTGCAAGAGGGGCTCATCTACGCCGGCACCGACGACGGGCTCATTCAGGTAACGAGCGACGGCGGTGCGAACTGGACCACGGTCGATTCCTTCCCCCGCGTTCCCGACATGGCCTACATCAGCAGCATCGCCGCCAGTCAGCACGACGCCGCCACCGTCTACGCCACCATCGACAACCACAAGAAGGGCGACTTCTCCCCGTACGTTCTTGCAAGCACGAACCGCGGCAAGAACTGGAAAAGCATTGCCGGCGACCTCCCCGAACGCGGCCACGCGCACTCCATCGTGCAAGACCACAAGCAACCGAACCTGCTGTTCGTGGGAACGGAATTCGGCGTCTTCACCAGCGTGGACGGCGGAAAGCACTGGGTGCAGCTCAAAGCCGGCATTCCGGTCATCGCCTGCCGCGACCTCGAGATCCAACGCCGCGAAGACGATCTGGTCGTGGGAACGTTCGGACGGGGCATGTACGTGTTGGACGACTACTCGCCACTGCGCAGCATCAGCACCGACGCCCTGAACCAGGAATCGCTGCTGTTCACGCCGCGACGGGCGTACATGTACGTCGAGAGCATGCCGCTCAGCCTGCCCGGCCGTGCGTTCATGGGCGACAGTTACTACCTCGAACCCAATCCCGAGGTGGGAGCCCACATTACCTACTACCTTCAGGAATCCATTCAGACCCGCCGCGAACAACGACAGGACATGGAGAAGCAGGCCCGCGAGAAGGGCGATCCCAACCCCTACCCCGCGTGGGAAGAACTGCGACGCGAAGATCGCGAAGAAGAGCCGGCGATCGTTCTGACCATCCGCGATGATCAGGGCGACGTGGTACGACGACTGACCGGTCCCGTGACGAAGGGCACCCACCGGGTCGTGTGGAATCTGCGCTACTCGGCACCCAATCCCACTTCGCTCACCGCCCGCGGTTGGCACGCCCCGTGGGATCCCGACCCCGTGGGGCCCATGGTCATGCCGGGCACCTATACGGTGACCATGGCCAAGCGGGTGGAAGGCCAACTCACGCCGCTGGCCGGTGAGGTCAGCCTCGAGACCATACCCCTCGGCTTGGCCAGCCTGCCCGCCGACGACCGGTCACAACTCGACGCGTTCCAGCGTCGAACCGCCCGGTTGCAACGCGCGGTGATGGGAGCCAGTCGTCTGGCCGGTGACACCCAGAACCGCATCGACCATCTGAAGCAGTCCATGTTCGACGCGGCCAGCGCGACCGAAGACCTCCAGGCCGAGATCCGCGCGCTGGAGGGCGAACTGGCCGACCTTCGGATATCGTTGGACGGGGACCGCACCGTGCGTCAACGCTCCGAACCCACCATGCCTTCGATTGGGCAGCGCCTCGACCAGATCGTCTACGGGCACTGGATGACCTCGACGTCGAATCCGACGCAGACGCACATGGACAACTACGATCTGGCCCGCGCCCAGTTCGAACCGGTTCTGGCGTCGCTGCGCCGAATCGTGACCGAAGACATTCCGCGCATCGAGAACCAGGTCGACGCGGCCGGTGGACCCTGGACGCCGGGGCGTATCCCAACCCTGGGCAACGACTAGCCCGGCCGGCGATGCGCGAGCCCTACCGGGTCTCCGTCATGAGGCGGCGGCCTTCTTCGACCACCAGGTCGATCAGGGCTCGCGCATCGCTGGGCTGGGTACGGAAGTTCACGACACACGCCCGCAGGACGTAGTGTCCATCGAGCACGGCGTTCGACAGATACGCCTGGCCTCCGGCCTGGATGCGCTTCAGCAGCAACTGGTTGAGTTCGTTCAGCTCTTCCTCTTCGAGACCCGGCGGCACGAAACGGAACGTGGCGATACTCAGCTCGCAGGTAAACGCCTGTAGCTCCGGATGCTCGCGCGCGGCCTCGAACATCAGACGCGCCATCTTGATGTCGTCGCGAATCATGGTCTCGTAACCTTGACGCCCCACCAGGCTCAGCCCCATCCACACCTTGAGCGCACGAAACCCGCGTGAATTCTGCGGACCCATCTCGAAGAAATTGGTGGGCTCATCGGCCGCCTCGAAACCGTAGTACGATGGACGGTACTTGAACGCGTCGCGCAGATGCTCGGCGTCACGGACCAGCGTGCAGCCGGCTTCCAACGGGGCGTACAACCACTTGTGCGGATCCAAAGCCACCGAATCGGCCAGGCCCAAAGCCTTCAGGTCGTCATCGGCTTCGGCCAGGGCCGCGGCGAAAGCCCCGTAGGCTCCGTCCACGTGGAACCACAACTTGCGCGACCGACACACCTGCGACAAGGCGGCCAACGGATCGATGGTACCCGTGCCAACGGTACCGGCGGTGCCCACGACCATGAACGGCGTATCGCCCGCCGCCGCGTCAGCGTCGATAGCCAGCTCCAACGCGGCGACATCCATGCGCCCCTGCTTGTCGGTATCGATCCACCGAATCGCATCGGTACCATGCCCAAACAAATCGGCGGCTTTCTCGATCCAGGTGTGCGTCTGGCCCGACACGTAGACCCGCAGGGTCGAGCGTCCGGCCAATCCTTCGCGACGAATTTCCTCACCGGTCTGCGCGCGTCGCGCGGCCAGAAATGCGATGAAGTTGGCCATGTTGCCACCGCTGCTCAGGATTCCGGCGCCGGGGCCCGCGGGAAACCCCACCAGCTCGGCCATCCATTGCACCGCCTGGCGCTCTATTTCCGTGGCCGCGGGCGAAAGTTCGAAACCGCCACAGTTCGGGTTCACCGTAGCCGCCAATAGATCGGCCAGCGCTCCGGCCGGCGAAGGCGACGACGTGATGTAACCAAAGAACCGCGGGTGCCCATTCAGCAGAGAGTTCTCGGTCACGAAATCGAAGGTGGATCCCAGCAGCGTATCCAGATCCTGACCGGTCTGGGGTAGCGGCCCCTGGCCCAGGCGGGCCTGTACCTGCGCCGGGGAGGGCGCGGTGGTCAGTGGTCGTTCGGGAATCGAAGCCAGGAAGTCGGCCAATCGGTCAACCAGGGTGTGACCCGCCGAACGGAACGCCTCGGGCGAGACATTCAGGGGTGCGTGACGATCGCCGTTCATGTGTGAGCCTCCGTATCGGTATACTCGCGAGAGGAATTGAGCCCACGCGGGCAGTTTTCCGGTAGACCGATCTAGCTACCGCCAGCCGACAGCTTCTGCTCCAACTTGGCCCAACTGTCGCGAAGTGGCACCGTCCGGTTGAACACCGGCATTCCCACCTTGGCACCATCGCGATCCACCGCGAAGTACCCGTGGCGCAGGAACTGGACCCGCGACCCCGGCTCGGCCGTGGCCAACGAGGGTTCGACCTTGCACCGAAGTACCTCGAGCGAGTCGGGATTCAGGTCTTCCATGAAGTCGCCGCCATCGGTCGTTCCTCCGGGTAGCGGATCCTTGAAGAGATGGTCGTAGAGGCGCACCTCGGCGTCGATCGCCTGCTCGGCTGAAACCCAGTGCAACGTACCCCGCACCTTGCGGCCATCGGGTGCGGCCCCTCCCGTGCTTTCTGGATCGTACGTGCAACGCAACTCCACCACTTCGCCGGACGCGTCCTTGATGGCCTCGTTGCAGGTAACCAGGTAGGCGTGCTTCAACCGAACTTCCTTGCCGGGTGCCAACCGGAACCACTTACGCGGGGCGTCCTCGCGAAAATCGTCCCGCTCCACGTACACCTCGCGTGAGAACGGAAGCTTGCGCACGCCGGCTCCAGGATCCTCGGGGTTGTTCTCGGCTTCTATTTCCTCGACCTGGCCCTCGGGGTAGTTCTCGATGACCAGCCGCAAAGGCTTCAGCACCGCCATGACGCGGGGCGCCGTGGCATTGGCCGCCTCGCGCATGCAGTGCTCAAGCAACTGGATATCGACCACGCCCTTGTACTTGGCCACGCCAATCCGATTGCAGAATTCACGAATCGCCTCGGGCGCGTAGCCCTTGCGACGGTAGCCCGCCAGGGTAGGCATGCGCGGGTCGTCCCACCCGTCGACCACACCCTCTTCCACCAACCGCAGTAGCTTTCGCTTGCTCATGATGGTGTAGGTCAGGTTCAGACGCGCGAACTCAGTCTGCTTGGGTTGCGAAGGCACCGGGATATTGTCGATGTACCAATTGTACAGCTCACGGTTGTCACTGAACTCCAGCGTGCACAGCGAGTGCGTGATGCCTTCGATGGCATCGGACTGGCCATGGGCGAAATCATAGAAGGGATAGATTGGCCAGTCTTCGCCCGTACGATGATGCGGCGTGTGGCGAATCCGGTACATGAGCGGATCGCGCATCTTCATATTGGCGGCCGCCATGTCGATCTTGGCCCGCAACGTATACTTGCCGTCGGCAAACTCCCCCGCACGCATACGCGTGAACAGGTCGAGGCTCTCTTCGACGGATCGATCACGGTCGGGGCTGGGACGCCCTGCCTCCTGCACCGTGCCACGATACTCGCGCGTCTGCTCCTCGGTGAGACTGCAAACGTAGGCTTTGCCCTCGCGGATCAGGTGCTGCGCCCACTCGTACAGCTGCTGGTAGTAGTCCGACGCGTGGAATTCCCGATCGTCCCAATCAAATCCCAACCATCGGATATCTTTTTTGATAGCATCGACGTAGGCGGGATCTTCCTTGGCGGGATTCGTATCGTCGAACCGCAGGTTGCACTTGCCACCGTTCTCCTCGGCCACGCCGAAGTTCAGACAAATGGCTTTGGCGTGCCCGATATGGAGGAAGCCGTTGGGCTCGGGCGGGAACCGCGTGTGCACGCGACCGCCGTTCTTGCCTTCGGCAATGTCCTTGGCAATGAGAACCCGGATGAAATCGGGACCCTCGGTCCGAGCCTCAGCTGGGGTCTCGGCTTTGGATCCGGCGGCGGCGTGGGGACGATCGGACATTGGCAAACCTCGATTGGAATGAAGCAACTAAGGTACGACCTGGCCGCCGTCGTGTCCACCGACCGGGAGATCGACCGCCACCGCCAAATACAGGACATCGAGGGCGCCGACCGGGTCCCCCATCCACTTTGAGCCCAGTGAGGCCGCCGACATGAAACGCATCCAGTTCCTGCTCGCCACGATGACCCTCACATGCCTCGCGGCGGCAGCGGTCGCCACGCCCTACGAGCGCAAGGACCTGGGTTTCAGCCTGGATCTGCACGGAGGGTTCTTCGCCGGCAACGAGCAGGACGGTATCCTGCTCTTCGGCTCCAACACCACGCCGGGCCTGATGATCGTCATGAATTCACCCGGCCTTACCCAGGCCGAGGTTCAGCAAAGCGCGCAGACGGGTTACTTCGAGGAAGGTGTCTCGCTCACCCCATCAGGGTCGCCGCAGGAGATGAAGGTCGAGGGCGGCTGGGCCATGAATGTGGAGGTGACCGGCATCTTCGATGGCGCCGAAGTGCAGGGCATCATGGCCGGCTACGTGGGCAACGAAGGACAGGGATTCGCCTACGTTGCGGTAACCACACCCGAGCAGTGGGAAAACCTGGCCCCCGCCGCGCGTTCGACGGCCGCCAGTCTTCGATTCCAGAAAGTTGACGTAGGTCCGTTGGTGCAGCAATGGGATCAGAAGGTCCGCGGACGCAAGCTTACCTATATGAATACCTGGGGCGACTACTCGGGCGGTGGCTCCGACCAGGCCCACTACTTCCTGTGCAGCGACGGAACGTTCGCCTACCAGGGTTCATCCAACTTCGCGTTCGACGTGTCCGGTGGCTTCGGGTCTTCTTTCGACCGCGGCTCGTCTTCGGGTACCTGGAAATTGATGGCGCAGGGAAACCAGGTGAGCTTGGTGTTCCAGTACCAGAACGGTCAAAGCGAAAACGCGGAGCTGACCAGCGATGAAGACGGCAAGACGTTTCTCAACGGCACGCGATACTTCGTGGTCGACAATGATATGTGCTACTGATCGCAAAGCGACGCGTCGATCTACCGGCCGCCGAAGCGGCCTCTTACCTGCCCCATGGATTCCCGCTTTACGGGAACGGGAAGCGGCGCCACCGCCAGGCCCGACGGGCTCAAGACGCCGGGAAACACCGAAATGACCTGGCGCAGGAAATCACCCGTGGTCGCGTCGTATTCCACGACGTCCTGACCCAGGAACGAGGCCACGAACAGGCTTCCCTCCAGGACCAGCAAGGCCCTTGGGCCCGACAGGTTCTGATCGGCCGGCCCCACCAGATCGCGCACGTAATCACCCGTCACACCGTCGTATTCCAGAATGCGGTCGTTGTCGTAGGACGCGACCACCAGGTTACCCGAGGCAAGAAACTCGATGTCGCGCGGGTCCCTCAGGCCGCCCGACCCCGAGGTAACGAAGGCATCCACGAATGCCCCGGTCGAGCCGTCGTAGCGACGGACCGTGTTGTTCACGGTGCTGCAGATATATAGATGCCCGTCGGCGCCGAATTCGAACATCTCAGCCCCGCTGAGCCCACCGGCCCCGCTGGTCACGAACTCGTCGATGAATGCACCCGTGGAACCATCGTATCGAAGCACTGAACTGGCTGACCGGCTCGAAACGTAGAAAGCCCCGTCGGGCCCGAACTGCGCATCGGCGGGATCCACCAGGCCGCCGCCACCACTGAGCACGAATTCGTCGACGAACACGCCGGCCGCATCGTACCGGAGCACCGAATCGGTATCGAACGAGGTCACATAGACGTGATCGTCGGGGCCCAGGCGCACGCTGTGCGGCATGTCGAGGCCGCCCTCACCGGCAACCACAAACGGCGCCAACGAGGGAGTTTGAAGATCGCTGATTCTCTGGACGTTCGACGAGTTCCACCCCGATACGAGCAGATCGGCGGCCCCCACCGAGTTGGCAACCAGCAACGAAACGGCGGCGATTGCGACAGCGAGGTATCTCACCGCACGGGGCCATCCGGTCGCAAACGTCTCACGAGGGCCCGCATCTCCCGCGCCCAGGGACCGGCCGGGTCGTACTCCAGGTAGGACTGCGCGTGGCGCAACGCGGCGGCCCCACCGCCCGCGCCTTCGTGGGCCTGCGCCAGATTGAAGTGAGCGTCCGCGAATCCGTCGGCCATCGACAGCGCGGCTTCGCCCGCGGCGACCGCTTCGTCCCATTGCTCCAACTCGGCCAGACATCCGGCCAGGTTGTTCCACGCTTCGGCGTAGTCAGGCTCGGTATGGATTGCCTGACGGTATCGTTCGGCCGCTTCGTCAACGCGGCCCAGGGCGTGCAACACGTTGCCGAGATTGAAGGCCGCCTCCGCATATGGCCCACCTGCCTTCAGCACGGTTTCGTAGGCCGCGGCGGCTTCCGCCAACTCACCAGACTCTTCCGCCCCCACCGCGTGTTCGAACCAGTCATCGACACTGATCGGTACCGCCGCGGGAGTGGCCGACTCGACAACCTCGAGAACGGGAGAAGAGTCCAGCCCCAACTGGAGCTGGACCGGTCGCGACGCCGCGTCGGACGCGACACGCGTGAGTCGCGGCTTGGCCGTGGTACTTGTGGTGGGCTCGCGCATCGACGACACGTCCAGGTCCATGGAAATCGAATCGACCGCAAACGTGGGGATCTATGCGGAAATCAGTGCCTCGAACACGGGAGCGCGTAGATCGCCTCCACCCGTGAACTCAAGGTAACTTACGGTACAGAACACTTCGGGCTCAACCCAAACCGCGTCGCCACCCGCGGCTTTCACCACGGGGTCGGGGCGGGTCCGGGCACTGAGCTTCTCAAAGAGTTCCGATCGCAGGGCGTCCGTCAGCCCACTGCCTACCCGCCCCACGCTGCGCAGCACGCCATCGACCTCGGTGGCCACGGCCAGGCTGCGAACGGCCGAGCTCCCCTCGGGCAGGTAGCCGATGATCACGCAGTACAAGTGGTTGCGCCGCTTGATCTTGATCCAGGCGTCCGAACGTACGCCGGGGCGGTAACGGCTGGACAGCCGCTTGGCCACCACACCCTCGAGCTCCTGCTCGCAGGCCATTTCGAAATAGGCCAACCCCTCGGATTCCACGCCTTCGGAGAAAATAGCCGGGGAATCGGCCAACAGGTCCCCAAGCTGCTCACGGCGTGAGGTGAGGGGCTCATTCATGATCGACTGTCCCCCGCGATACAACAGGTCGAATACCACGTACACCGCGGGTAGCTCACGGGCCAGCTGCTGCGCGCGGCGCTCGGTGCGAACCTGTTCGCGGCGCAACATGCCCGCGAAGTCCGGCTTGCCGTCGACCAGAACGACGATCTCACCGTCCAGAAGCGTGCCGGCCGGCAACTCACCCAGATACGACAACTCGGGGTACCGGAGCTTGGAAGGATTCTGACGTCGATTGATCAGGCGATAGTCGCCGCCTTCCACGAACGCCAGCGCCCGCGTTCCATCCCATTTGATCTCGAACTGGTACTCGTCGGAAGAGAACGGCTCGCCGAGTTTGGCCAGCATGGGCGGCACGAACTCGGGCAACGGCTCCATCAGCCGCTCTTGGTCTTACGCTTGGTCGTGGTGTTTGCCTTGGCGCTGGGCGCGAGCTTGGATTTGACCTTCTTGCCCTTCGCCTTGGCGGCCGTTCCCGACGCCTTCGCCCCCTTGGCAGCGGGCTTGCGGGCACTTTCCACGCTGGCCTTCAACGCCTCCATGAGATTGATGACCTTGGGCTCTTCGGGATCGGGGGCGGCCACGATCTCTTCGCCATCCACCTTGGCCTGGATCAACTTGTTCATGTTGTTGACGTACTCGTCTTCGTACTTACCAAGATCGAACTCGGCCATCTTGGACGCATCGATCAGGGTCTGCGTCAGGTTCAGCTCCTCGGGTGAGAACTTGGCCTCGATGAGCTCATCGTTGAATTGCTCGGTCTGCTTGATCTTGGCCTGATTCGTCACCACACTCATGCCCAACAACTCGTCCATGGGCCGCAGGATCACGATCTGCTCGCGGCCCGAAAGTATGGCTTTGGCCACCGCGTACAGGTTGTCCTTCAACATCACCTGGCGCAGCAGCTGGTAGGGCTTCTGGCCGACCGGCCCATCGGGCAGGAAGTAGTACGTGCGTCCGGAAAAATACTTGGGATCAATCTGGTCGCGGTCGATGAACCCTTCGATTTCCACCGACTTGTCACTCTCCTTGCGGAATTTTTTGACTTCGTCGGGATCGATGATGACGTACTGATCCTTCGAGTACTCGTAGCCACTGACGATCTGGTCGCTCTTGACCTCGCCGTGCGTGGGGCAGGTCTTCTGGTACTTGATGCGGCTATGGCAATCCGCGTGGAGCTGGTTGAGCCGAACCTCGCCGCCCGTATTGGTGGCGGTAATCCCCTTTACGGGAATGGAAATGAGGCTGAGCCGGATGAAACCTTTGAAGGATGCCCGGGGAGCCGCCATGGACGTGGTCCTTTCACGGGGGAAGCGGGACGCGGCAATCTGACTTCGCGTCCTCATCGCCGGGGATCGTAAGCTACTATCTATAGCTACTATTATACCGATTCCCTTGGTCGGAAGATCAAGCCCTCAGACCCTTTCCTACTGCGACCATGGCCAAGAAACCCTTCTCGATCGAAGAATACCGCGCGAAACGGGACTTTCGGCGCACTCCGGAGCCCGCGCCGAAAGATGGGCCATCGTCGGGACCGCGACCGCTATTCGTGGTCCAGCGCCACGAGGCGAGCCACCTGCACTACGACCTGCGCCTGGAAATGGACGGCGTGCTCAAATCCTTTGCAGTTCCCAAGGGGTTTTCGTACATCCCCGGCGATAAGCACCTGGCCGTGCGAACCGAGGACCATCCCATGGAATACATGGACTTCCAGGGGGTCATTCCCAAGGGCGAGTATGGGGCGGGGACCATGGCCATCTGGGACCGCGGCTTCTACGAGTGGGTCGCCGACCCGGACAACCTGGACGCCAAGGAATTGAAGATGATCTTCTACGGGGGTCGTCTGCGTGGCGAGTGGCACATGGTCAAACTCAAGGACAGCACCAAGGACTGGCTGCTGTTCAAACGCCGCGATCGTTACGCCCGCGACCCCGGAGACGCGGTGTTCCCCCTCGACCTGTCGCAGGCCCCACCCGTGCCCCTGCCCAAGCGGCCACGCATGATGCAGGCTACGGATATCGAGTCGGTGTTCGATGACCAGGCCTGGTTCTACGAATTGGAATTCGCCGGCCGTCGGCTGTTGGCGGGCGTCGATCAGGGCGAGGTGCGGTTCTGGTCGGGCACCGGTGCACGCGCTCGGCTGAACCTGCCGCGGCTCGAGCGCCAACTGTGCGAGCTGCGCGCCGAAACCGCGCTTCTGGACGGCGTGTTGGTGGCCCTCGACGAGCAGGATCGCCCCGACCCCGACAAACTGGTTCAATGCCTGGAAGACGACGACACTGACGACCTCGTGTTCTACGCCTTCGACCTGCTGCACTACGAAGACTGGGACCTGCGAACGCGCTTTCCCTTGCTCGAGCGCAAGCGAGCGCTGCGATCCATTGTTCCCAACGCGGGCCCGGTACTCTATGTCGACCACGTGATCGGGCGCGGCAGCCAACTCATGACGATGATTCGACAAACCCATCTGGCCGGGCTGGTCGCGAAACACTCCCAAAGCCACTACCGCGCGGGCGTGTCGAAGCGGTGGCAACGGGTACCGAACGATGAGAGCCAACCGGGCACGGGGCAGAACGTATTCGATACGTTGGCCAAGACCACCGGCGACGGCCGCGCGCTGTCAGCCCGGGTCAAGATCACCAATCGCAACAAGGTCTATTGGCCGGTCGAGGGGTGGACCAAGGGCCAACTGCTCGACTACTACGATCAGATTGCCGACGTCATCCTGCCCTACCTGCAAAACCGCCCGATTCACATGCTGCGCTACCCCGACGGCATCGAGGGCAAGAATTTCTACCATAAGAAGATTCCCGACCACCTGCCCGATTGGATCGAAACCGTGGAGGTGGGCCAGAAAGAAGGCGAGGCCATCCACTACATGGTGTGCAACGACCGCGACACGTTGCTGTACCTGATCAACCTGGGCAGCATCGACCTGCACCCATGGATGTCCCAATGCGACAGCATGGAGTCGCCCGACTACGCGGTGCTCGACCTGGACCCCACCGTGGACGACTTCTCCAAGGTCATTCGAATCGCCCAGTCGATCGGTCGGCGCCTGCGTGGTGCAGGCCTGAGGCCGTTGCTCAAGACCTCGGGCGCCAGCGGCCTCCACATCTACGTGCCGCTGCAGCCCGGATACACCTACGAACATTCTCGGATGTTCTGTGAACTGGTGGCCCGCATGACCGTCCAGGAATTGGGCTCAATTGCCACGGTGGAGCGCTCGGTGGCCAACCGCGAGAGCAAGGTCTACGTGGATTTTCTGCAGAACATCCGCGAGCAGACCATCGTGCCACCCTACGTGGCACGACCGGTACAAGGAGCGCAGGTCTCGGCGCCGTTGGAGTGGGACGAACTACGGTCTGATCTGCGGCCGTCCCAGTTCGATATCTTCAACATGCCCGAACGCCTGGCCCGGCTGGGTGATCTGTTCGCGGGACTCGTCGATGACCGTCAGGACCTTTTGCCCGCCCTGGATGCGCTGCAAGATCAGTAACGGGCCGACACTTGGGGCCAACGGCTGCGCCTGGGACGACAATGGTCTAGACTGTACGGTTAGACATTTCGCCTTCTCGCGCTTAGCCCAGTACGGCAGGCGCGCCAATCCGTAACTCCCTCGAAACGGCGCGAATCCATGAAACAGAGTCTTCTCGTTGGGCTTC
This sequence comes from Candidatus Krumholzibacteriota bacterium, assembly GCA_029262065.1. Lineage (GTDB taxonomy): Bacteria > Krumholzibacteriota > Krumholzibacteriia > JAJRXK01 > JAJRXK01 > JAJDAC01. The sequence goes on from JAJDAC010000022.1 coordinate 159,787, forward strand.
TACTGGGGCTCACCCTTACCGCGGTATGCGGCATACCGACCCCAGCCTCCGCTTCCCAGGCCACCAACTATCCCTGGCTGGACGACATGAGCCTGGTAATCGTCGACGCCGACGACCCCGCGTCGTTCCGCCGGGCGCAGGGCATCCTGCAAGTCTACGGTGTGCGCGTGGCCCTGCTCGCCCCGCCCAACGTGGTCGTGGGATGGATGGAGCCCGAAACCGAGCGAGAGATTCGCCAGATCCCCGAGGTGCTCGACGTCTATACGGAGCAGGTGCCCGCATCGAAGGCCGCGTCGTTCGACAAGACAGCTCAGCGAATGGTCAATTTCTTCAACAGCACCGTGACCGGAGATCTCCAGGCCAAGATGGCCGCGGAAAAAGCCACCACCAAGAATGCGCCCAGGCCCACGCACGGTGACGCCTTCACGCCCGACGACATGAACCCGCTCGAAGTCGCGCGGATCCTCAAAGACAACGGCTACGATACGGCCGAACTTCAGAAGCGTGGGATCTTCGACGAGAAGAGCGCCACCGCGAAGGACAACACCTTCGTCATGAGTGGCACCGTCATTCTCAGTTTGTTCATGGTCGAAAGCGACGGCACCGGGTCTGATCCCAACATGTACGATTGGACGTTGGAAGAAGCCCAGGACTACCTGAACGAAACCAACGCCGGTTTGGCTTGGTGGAGCGCGCGGGCCAACGACTACAATTGCTGGGTGGCCTTCATGGTCGAGCCGTTTTTTCCCGACGACCCGAACATGAGCCAGCCGATCGAGCAGGTCATCAACATGGACACGACGGTCCCCACCCTGGTGACCAATGTCCTGGGCAACCTGGGATTCGGCGGCAGCCACTTTTCGGCCACCAACGCCTGGAACGTGTCGCGTCGCGCCGTGTGGAATGCCGAACGTTCCTACTCGGCGTTCGTAGCCTACTCTCCCTCGCCGGCCGAGCTGCCGGGCGGCGCCGGAGCGTTCGCCTACATCTACGGTCCCTACACCTTTCTTTTGTCGAACACGCAGGGTCTCGAATCGGAGACCATGGCGCACGAGACGGGTCATATCTTCGGACCCTGCGATGAGTACATTGCGAGCAACTGCGCCTGCAATTCCGGTTGCAATCCCAACGGGGTAGAGAACAACAACTGCGAGCAGTGTACCGGGACGAACCCCTGCATGATGAAGTACGCCGACTTCACGCTGTGCAGCTTCACCGACGGACACGTGGGATGGCGGTTGGCCTCGTGCTTCCCCCCGTCGTTGCCCAATCCCGTGCTCACATCGCTCAACCCATCTTCGGTTCTGGCCGGGCTGACCCAGGATATCACCGTCACCGGTCAGAATTTCTTCCTGGGTACGACGATCGATCTGGGACCAGAGGTCGATATCAACAACACCACCTTCGTCAGCGACACGCAAGTCATCGTGAATGTCACGGTGCAGAGCCCGGCCGCACCCGGCCTGCTTGATGCCGTAGTGGTGAACCGTGACCTGCGCACGGGCACCCTGGTGAACGGCTTCGACGTACTGCCTACTCCGGTGCACTACGTGGACCCCACCGGCGGCGACAACTACCCGTACCTCACCCCCGCCGACGCGGCGCCGACCATCGCCGATGTACTCACGGCGACCGGACCGGGTGACGAAGTTCGCCTCCTCAGCACCGACACGCTTTCCGGCATAAACCTGCAGGTGAATCGCTCCACGTTCTTCTCCGGCGGCTGGGATTCTGCTTTCAACACGCAGGATCTGGTGAACGGCAAGACCCTGGTTGATCTGAACGTGAACATCTGGTTCAAGGAAGCCGGTGGACTCGACGGGTTCGTTCTCGAGAACGGCAACGGACGCGAGGAGTTCGACCCCAGCTCGATTCGCCGTGGCGGAGCCGTGTTTGCCCAGGACGTGGACCTGACCATCACGAACTGTGAATTCAACAACAATGTCGCCGGCGGCCAATCACAAGATGGCACCGGCGGAGCCGTCTACGTGCGCAACGCCAACGTGATCATCGAGGACAGCGCGTTCAACTCCAACCTTTCCCGGATAGGCGGAGCGATCTATCTGGAGAATTGCACGGGGTCGATGGCGCGCAATACGTTCACCGGAAACTCGGCTGAAAACACCACGGGCAACAGCATTGCCGGCGGCGTCTACCTGGAGGACTGCACCGGCCTGAGCTTCGAAGACAACGACTTCGCGGGCAACCTGGCCAACAACAACGGCGCGGGAATGTATGCCCTCAACAGTTCCGGCATGACCATGACCGGCGGTAGCTTCACGGGGCACGTGGTGACCGCCGATGGCGCCGGCGTCTACCTGTCGGCATCGGCCCTCACGGCCGACGGCGTCATTTTCCAGACCAACGACGCCGGCACGTTCGGCGGCGGTCTGGCCGCGGCGTCAGGCTCTTCGTTCACGGGCCGTGAGTGCCAGTTCCTGCAAAACGAAGCGCAGTTGGGCGCGGGCCTGAGCGTTGTGGCCAGCGACGGTTTTCTCGAACACAACCTGTTCGCCGGCAACACCTGCGATTTCACCGGCGGTGCCGCGTACCTGGCCAGCCTTACCGGCGGCAATTTCATCGGCAACACGGTCGACGGTAACATCTCCGTCAATCCCGGTGGCGCCGCGGTGGCGCTGACGTCGTCGGGAGTGCCGGCGTACAACAACATCATGTCCAACAACTCCGACGCAGGATTCTTCTGCGCCGGTTCACCGCAGGCCGCGCTCAGCTACAACCTGCTGTTCAACAATCCCAGCGGCGGCGCGGACGGCTGCACCGATGTGACCAACAGTGTGACCGGCGACCCCTTGTTCGCGAACGCCGCTGGCGGTGACTACCACCTGGGGGTGGGTTCCGCCGCCATCGACGCGGGAAACCCGGCCGGCGGATTGGAAGACCCCGATGGCTCACCGGGTGACATCGGCTGGTACGGTTCGCATTCGTTCGTGATGGACCAACCGGTGTTTCCCACCGGCTTTTCGGCCACCGCCAACGGTGCGAACGTGGACCTGAACTGGAACGCCAACGGCGAGGGTGACCTCGCGCAGTACGCCGTATTCGGATCCGCCAGTTCCGGCTTCGTTCCTTCCCCGACCAACCAGCTCTCGCTGGTCGCGGCGCCCGGTACCAGCACCAGCCTGCCGGCGGCGGGAAATCAATTCTTCAAGATTTCGGCCGTGGACTCCGATGGCTACGCCAGTGGTTACTCGACCGAAGCCGACGCGGGAGTCGTTACCTCGGCCCCCGACGGTACCCCCACGCTATTCGCGTTGGATCAGAACATTCCCAACCCGTTCAACCCTTCCACCCGTATTCAGTACAGCGTGGATCGTGAGGCGGCCGTCCAGCTGTCGATCTACGACGCTACCGGGCGAAGGGTGGCGCGGTTGGTCAACGCGCAACACGAGCCGGGCAACTACTCGGTGGTGTGGAACGGCACCGCCGACAGCGGCGCCCGCGTGAGTTCGGGCGTGTACTACTCGAAGCTCATTTCGGGCGACCGGGTGGTTTCGAGAAAAATGGTGATGCTGAAGTAACTTCGGCGGCGTCTACCTGGATGAGTGGCGGCCTCCCCTAGCGGGAGGCCGCTTGTCCATGACCCAGGAGGACCTGATGCTCGACGTCCCGTCCCGAACCCTCAAGCGGTTGATTCCGGTTTGGGCGTGCCTCGGCGCCGCTCTCGTGGCCAACCTGGCCACCGCCGCCGATCTTCCACCTCACCTTCCGCTGCGCATTCTCATCGTCAGTGACGAAGTGAACCCACACGCACTCTCCGACGCCGACCTGACCCAGCCGGGCGACCTATCCACGGCACTACTGGCGGCCGACAGCGGGCTGAACATCGACCCGTCTCCCGACGGGGTTCTGGAGATCGCCACCGATGATCTCGGTCTCGCCACAACTGCTCTGTCGGTACCCAACGGTGACCCCGCAGCCTTCGATGTAGTGGTGTATTTCGCTCACCGGATTCCTGGTGGCCCCACCGGCCAGGCCATCCAGAATGCCTTCGACGCGGCAATAGAATCCTTCCTGATCAACGGCGGCGGCCTCGTCGCCTTTCACCACGGCATGTATTTCACCGCCGGCAAACAAGGTATCCAGGACATCATCGGCGTTACCGCCGACGGCAGCGTGCCGTGGAACGTGGTTGAAGGGCAAAACGTCATCGACGTGGCCCCGGGGCACTTCGTGACCACGAATTCGATCGAGACCAGTCAAAGCGTGAGCTATGCCGACCCCGCGCGGGGAGTCTCGGCCGGTTCCTACGACTTCTTTTCCAACATTCCCGACGAACGGTACATCTCACTCGAAATCAACCCCGGCGCCGAGACCCTCATTCCGCTGTTCGCCAGCAACTACAGTCAGAATGGCACGACGCACCTGCTGGGGTTCACGCACCAACGCGCGCACTGGGACGGAATCGTGGTGGGCTATCAACCGGGAGAGTACCAACCGAGTGCACTCGACGACCGAGCGGGAAACAACTTCCAGATACTCGCCAACGCAATTCTGTACGCCAGCGGTTTCGCCGTTGGCACCGGGGTACGCTCGTCGGCACCGTCCGTCGACTTGACCAGCGCGCCGAATCCGTTTCGCGGCAGAACACAGATAGGATTTTCTCTAAACAGGCCCTCTTCCGCCGTCCTCACGGTCTACGACCTCGCCGGACGCCGCATCCGAAGCTGGCGGTGGGGTACACTGAGTGGGGGCAACCACTCCACACCGTGGGACGGCCGCGATGAGAAGGGACGCCGGGTCGCCGCGGGTTCGTACGTGTACGAACTCCTGGCCAACGGAAGGGTCCAGACCGGCCGCGTGGTGAGAATTCGTTGATTTGCGGTCACGCTCGCGGGACGATCTCCGTAGATACTTTGAGTTGGTTCGCCCATGTCACGCCACCCCCCGGAGAAGAGCCATGCAACGAACGCTTCGCCTCAGCCTGCTGATCATCTGCCTCGCCTCGACCGCACAGGCGCAGACATGGAGCAATCTTTCCCCCGGCGCCGGCACGACCCCCACGCCACGTCGCTACGCGTCAGCTACCTACGACCCGCTGGCTCACCGCATGGTTACGTTCGGGGGACAAACCTCGGTCGGCACCAGTGCCGAGGTCTGGTCCTTCGACCTTACCGCCGAATCGTGGACAGACATCACGCCGTCCACGGGACCGGCACCGGGCATCCGGCGGACCCCCGGCAGCGTCTACGATCCACAAGCGCACTGCATCGTTACGTGGTCGGGACAGGGTTCGGGATTCTTCAACGACATCTGGGCGTTCGACCTGACCACACACACCTGGACCGAACTGCTACCGCCCGCATCTCCCAACCCACGCTACGGCGTGGGCGCCATCTACGATCCCATTGCCCACCAGCTCGTGACCTTCGCGGGCTTTACCAACCTGGGACGATTCAACGACACGTGGCGTTACGACATTGCACAGACGCAATGGATCGACGCCACACCGGCCGGTGTGAGCCCTTCACTCCGTTGCTTGCATTCAGCCAGTTACGACGCGCAGAACCACCGGATGATCATGTACGGCGGCCAACAAAGTGGCCCCCTCGACGACATATGGGCGTTCGACCTGACCACCAACACGTGGACCGATCTGACTCCCACCACGCGTCCGCTGGGGCGCTTCTTCACCGCGCACGTGTACGACGCCCGCCATCACCGGGCGACAATCTTCGGCGGCACGCGGGGCGGCGCCGGCGGCGGCGTTACTGATGAAGTCTGGGTGTTCAACCTCTACCGCAACGAGTTCATTCAAATGGCCGTGGCCGGCACCGGGCCAACGCCGCGCGAGGGGTCGGCGGGCATCTACATCGAAAGCGAAGATCGCATGGTGGTCTTTGGCGGTTTCGACGGAGCCGCCTTCACCAACGAGGTATGGTCACTGAACGACCTGTCCAACCATCCCACGGCGGTCGAGGGCCCGACTCCGGTCCGCTCGGAGTTGGTCGGCAATCAACCAAACCCGTTCAATCCCAACACCACCATCCATTACCGCCTGGCCCGTTCCGGCGCGGTGCAGATGGACGTGTTCGATCTCATGGGCTCACGCGTAACGCGGCTGCTCGATGGGCAGCGCCCGGCCGGATCCGGCTCGGTTCAGTGGGACGCGCGCGACGCGCGAGGACGTCGCGTGCCCAGCGGTGTGTATCTGGTACGACTGCAGGCCCCCGACGGAGTGCAGTCGCGGAAGATCACGCTGATCGAGTGATCATCCGCCCAGGTAGATATTCAGCACTACCAGCAGGTTGAAGAAATTGGCCGAGAAATCGGCCTTCGAAAGCTCGCGAAAGTCGCCCAGGTCTTTCCCGTCGCCGGTATCCGACAACTCCAGGAAACCCGCTTCGCCTTCGATGGCCAGCGCCAACTTGCCGGCGAAACGCCACTCGTGTCCCACCGCGCCCAGAACGGCCAGGCCCTGCTCTTCAAACTCGGTGTCGAAACCCACCGAATCGAAATCGAGCCGACTGCTGCCGTAACCCAGACCAGCCCGCAGGTAGAAACCGCCTTCGGGGCGTGAGTGAAACGTGGCGGTGATCGCCGCGATAGCCAGGCTATGGTTCACTTCGGTGGTAAGCGACGGGTCGATGCCAGGCAGGCCAGGTATCGCGACACCCGCGAAGGTTTGGTCTTCCTGACGACCCCATCCCGTCAGCTCCACGCCAACGACCAGGCGGTCGCCCAACCCCAGACCCGCGCGTAGCCCGCCCGCCAGGCCGCCCACGCGGTCGTTGCCCAGCGAAACTTCACCGTCGCTGACTTCCGTCTGACCGCTACCCCAGCCCAGATGGCCGGCGACCATGATGCCGCCGCGACCCGCCTGCGCCGGCGCGGGCAAGAGCAACAGAGCAACGAGGCCCACGGCCAGATATCGCAGGGTGACCCCACCGCCGAAGTTGAGATTCGATCTCATATCTCGCTCCCCGTGATGGACGACGTGCCCGAGCAAGGCGACAGGCCACTGTTGATGAATTCCTTGGTGAAGGTACTGCTGCCGGTGACCGAGGCGGGGTTGGTGACGTTGATGGTCACCTGTTCCACGGTATGCACGCCGCCGCCGATCCAGTTGCGCACCCACGTAAACGTATTGCCGCTCTGCGTCGCCGAGTACGGTCCGTCGCCGGTGTCGTACTTCACGTTGAATGATCCACCGTTGTTGCGCAGCGTGACGATTTCAGTGACGAAACCCGTGCAGTTGAAATCGGCGTTGCTCGCGTTGAATCCCAGCCGGTACTTCGAGTCGACCGCGCCTGGGGCGACGATGTCGTCCTCAGAACAACTGGGCGTCTGAAGCACCTGGGCGAAAACAGCGAGCAATAGCATGATCCGAGTCATGATCTTGCCTCCGTGGCTGAAGCGTTGGCGGCATGATGCCCTCGGGGAGGCAGCACGTCAACCCGCTGAGCCCGGCCCAGCCCTGGTGGCGCGCCGCGTGGGCTGGTACGCTCAGCCCCAATTCCAAGCCCTCTTCCCGGAGACCGCGATGCCAAAGATGCTGCTTCGAGCCGCCATGATTGCACTGCTTCTCTCGTTCTTGCCCAAGGTCAGCAATCCGTTGGCCGCCGACCGTATGGTGGGGCGCGCCGACGCCACGCGCTCGGTGGTCTGGGGCAAACACGGCATGGTCGCCAGCGCCATTCCCCTGGCCAGCCAGGTGGGCGTGGAAATATTGCGTTCGGGCGGCAGCGCCGTGGACGCCGCCATCGCCATGAACGCCATGCTGGCCCTCACCGAGCCTACTGCGTGCGGTCTGGGCGGAGACCTGTTCGCGATCGTCTGGGATCCCAAGTCCAGGAAGTTGCACGGATTGAACGCCAGCGGGCGCTCACCCCGGGCCATGTCGCGCGAAGACATTGCACCCACGGCGAACGGCACCATCCCGTTGTATTCGCCCTACGCGTGGAGCGTGCCGGGTTGCGCCGACGGCTGGTTCGAACTACACGCCCGTTTCGGGCGACTACCCATGGAAACCGTCTTGGCCCGGGCGATCGAGACCGCCCGCGAAGGCTTTCCCGTGACGCAACTCATCGCCCACTACTGGGGCAAGACGCTAAAGGGCACACCCTCGCGTCCGGCTTTCGCCGAGATGCCTGGTTTCGCCGACACCTTTCTGCCGCAGGGTCACGCGCCGAAAGAAGGAGAGCTCTTTGCGAACCCCGCCCTGGCCAACACTCTGGAGCTGATGGCCAAGGGAGGACGCGACGCGTTCTACGATGGCCCGATCGCCGAACGCATCGTGTCGTTCAGCCAGGACCACGGTGGCTATTTCAGCCGCGACGATTTCCGCCGGCACGAGTCCACGTGGGACGACCCGGTGGGAACCAACTACCGCGGCTATGATCTCTGGGAACTGCCTCCCAATGGGCAGGGAATCGCCGCGCTGCAGATGCTGAACATCCTGGAGACATTCGACCTTCGCTCGATCGGTCGCGATTCCCCCCAGTTCTGGCACCTGATGGTCGAGGCCAAGAAACTGGCCTACGAAGATCGTGCGCGATACTACGCCGACCCCACCATGGCCGACGTTCCCATTGCCCACCTCATCGACAAGGCGTACGGACGAGCACGGGCCAAACTCATCGACCCCCAGCGCGCCGCGCGTTCCCTACCCGCGGGCGACTTCCGTACCTCGGCCCTGGACGAGGCCGAAACCACCTACCTTTGCGCCGCCGACGCAGACGGCATGATGGTCTCGCTCATCCAAAGCAACTACACGGGCTTCGGCAGCGGCTACGCCATACCCGAGCTGGGCTTTGGGCTACAGAATCGAGGCGCCCTGTTCGCGCTGGAAGATGACCACCCCAACCGCTACGAGCCAGGGAAGCGGCCGTTCCACACCATCATTCCCGCGTTCCTCACCAAAGACGGTCAGCCGATCATGGCATTTGGATTGATGGGCGGCGGCATGCAACCCCAGGGCCACGCGCAGATCGTGATAAACCTCGTGGACTTCGACATGGGCTTGCAGGAAGCCGGCGATGCGCCACGCTTCCACCACGGCGGTAGCAGCCAACCCACGGGCACGACCATGTCGAACGGTGGAACGTTGAACCTGGAAACCACGATTCCCTGGGAAGTCCGCAGAGGCCTGGCCAATCTGGGTCATCGCGTTACCGATGCGCCGGGGATTTTTGGCGGCTACCAGGCCATCTGGCGCGATCCCGTTACCGGCGTGTACTCGGGCGCCACTGAGTCGCGCAAGGACGGATGCGCGCTGGGTTACTGAAACAAGATGGAAACGCACGAGACGCACGAACTCACATTCCAGGACGGGCCCGAATCACTCTCGGCTCTGGTCATCCAGCCGCCCACGCCCAGCCACCTGTTGGCACTGGCCCACGGCGCGGGCGCCGACATGCGCCACCGTCACATGCAGCATCTGGCCGAGCATCTGGCCCAGCGCGGAATCGCTACGTTTCGCTACAACTTTCGCTACACCGAGCGGGGTCGGCGGCGTGTCGACGCCCAGGCGGTGGCCCTGGGCAACGTCCGAGCCGCATGGTCGAAGGCCAACGAGCTGGCCTTGCAGCTCAACGTTCCGCTGCTGGCCGGGGGCCACTCCTACGGCGGGCGCATGAGTTCCCACGTGATGGCCGAGGGGCCCCACGTTCCGGTACGGGCCCTGATCCTCTTCTCGTTTCCACTGCACCGGCCCGGGTCGCCGTCCGCTGAGCGGGCCGCCCATTTCGAGCGCATCGCGCTGCCGACGCTGTTTCTCTCGGGGACCCGCGACGATATGGCCGAGAGCGACCTGCTGGAGTCCACGGCCGGCGCCATCGGGCAGGCCCGGGTACACCGCATCGACACGGCCAACCACGGTTTCGTGCCGCTGAAACGCTCCCGCAAGGCCACTGAAACGGTCTATGAAGAAGCAGCCCGGGTTGCGGTAGAATGGATCAACTCGCAGGGAATTCGGTGACAATTCTCCGGTAGCGACACCCTCCGCGCGGCGGCTAGGTTCACGCCCATGAAAACACTAACGCTGCCCTCCCACACGGAAATGCTTCAGGCCGTGCAGAACAAGAACGCCGAGTACGACGGCGTGTTCTTCACCGCGGTCAAGACCACCGGCGTGTTCTGTCGCCCCAACTGCCCCGCCCGACGCCCACTGCCCCAGAACATCGAGTTCTACGCCAAGGCGCGAGACGCGCTGTTTGCCGGGTACCGCCCGTGCAAGCGGTGCCGTCCGTTGGAACCACGCGACCAACCACCTACGTGGCTCAAGCCGCTCCTGGACGCGATCGACGAAGATCCGGCGCGGCGCTGGACCGACCAGGACATTCGCGCGTTGGGAGTCGAACCCGGCCGGGTGCGCCGGTGGTTCCAGAAGCACTACGACATGACGTTCCATGCCTACAGCCGGGGTCGGCGCCTGGGACTGGCGCTGGGGCGCATCCGCCACGGATCATCGGTCACGGCGGCGGCGTTCGATCACGGATACGACTCGCTGGCCGGTTTCCACGAGGCGTTCACCAAATTGGTGGGCGTCGCCCCTTCGACGGCCCGCACCCAAACGCAGGTCGTCATCACGCGAATCGCCACGCCACTGGGACCCATGATCGCCGGCGCCAGCGACACCGCGGTTTGCCTGTTGGAGTTCGCCGATCGGCGCATGCTCGAGACCCAACTGCGACGCATGACCCAGCGCCTGCAGTGCCGACTGACACCTGGGACCAACGAGGTGCTCGATCAACTGGCCAGCGAACTGGAAGAGTATTTCGCGGGCAAACGACGAACCTTCGCCAGCCCGCTGATGGCGCCCGGCACCGAGTTTCAACAAACGGTCTGGAAAGCCCTCGTCGAAATCCCCAGTGGGGAGACGGAAAGCTACGGGGCGTTGGCGCGTCGAATTGGTAGACCCACCGCCGTGCGCGCGGTGGCCCGCGCCAACGGAGACAATCGCATCGCGATTCTCATCCCCTGCCATCGCGTAGTGGGCAGCGACGGCAAACTCACCGGCTACGGCGGCGGGCTATGGCGAAAGCAGCGCCTGCTCGAGATCGAACAGGCGCCACTCCATCACTGACCGGTTTCGCGGTGGAGATCGATAACGGCTTCGGAGTCGCCACCTTCCACGTGCAGCTTCTTCAGCTGCACGTGAGCCTGCTCCTTGGTGATCTTGCCGGCCAGTAGTTGTTCGTGAATCATGGCGGCTTCGCGCTCGGCTTCCTTCGACAGCCGGGGCGATACCTCGTGGCGCCGGAGCACCGGGTGATCTTCGCCCAGAATCTCATGGATGCGAGACTTGACTCCGTCAGACTCCAGCTTGCCGCTTTGCAACTCTTCGTGGACGACGTGCAGGGCATGTTCGAATTCAGCCTTCGCGGCCGCGTCGGCCGCTTGGAGTTCGGCCACCGCCGCATCGGACTGACCCATGGGTGCCTGAGGTCTTTCCGTATGACAGCCGAATCCCACCAGCGGCGATACCGCCACCGCCGTCACGAGTGCCGCGACCGGGAGAGAAAGACTTCGCCGGGTCCGCGAGGGGTTGGGGTCAGCGATTCGAGAGATACGTTTCACGAGTGAACCTCCATTGGAAGCCAGACTGGGTTGAATGTCGGGGTGACGAAGTTCTTCGAGCGTAGCCAGGGCGCGCACGTAAGGCGCCCGCCCGCCCACCAGGGTCAGAGCAAGATCGTCGCAGCAGCATTCGCGCTCGTGCCGTAGCTGCTTCGAGAGCCACCACACCGCCGGGTGGTAGAAAAAGAGCGACTCCCACACGATCTGCACAATGTTGAATACAGCGTCGTGACGACGCACGTGGGCCAGCTCGTGCGCCACGATGGCGCGCAGATGGTCCTGCGTCAGTCCCAGCATCGCCGAACCGGGAATGAGGATCACCGGCGACAGCCAACCGACGACCATGGGCACATCCACGCGCGAAGACTCGAACGCCCTCACCGTTCGTCGCAAACCCAAAGTACGCGAGTAATCGCGAACGGTCGCATGCATCCACGCCGGCACGGGAACGACACCGTAGGTACTGATTCGATGGGCACGCACCCACTGCAGAAGCACCCGGCCCTGGAGCCCCAAGGCAATCGTGCTCCAGACAATCGCCACCAGTGGCAACCAAGGAAGAAGCCCATTCGGCAGCACGTGGGAAGTCGCGACGTTGTCGCCGCCCGCCCCACCGCGAACCAAGATGAACGTAGCCACGGGCGCGAGCGTCATGGCACACATCGCACCACCACACACCGCGTATCGCGCGGTTGCCGCGGCGGCCGGCAGAACGCACAACACGCCCAGTGCGGCAAACCCCAGGGCCGCCAACTGCCACAGGGAATGAACCAGGGCGAAGCCCACGGCGGCGGAAACATCCATGACTAGCCCTCCTCGCTCTCGAGACGATCCAGCAATTCCCGAATCCGACGACGCTCTTCGGCGGACGCACCCTTGGTCGACAACGCCTGCAGAACCAGGTTTCCCGGTGAGCCGCGAAACACGCGCTCCATGACTCCGTCCAGGATCTTGCGCTGCGTGTCGGCGCGACTGCTGATGGGTTCGAACCGCTGTGGCCGTTGCGTGGAGTCGCGCCGCAGCAAGCCCTTCTCGGTCATGATCTGCATGAATTTCAAGACGGTGGTGTTGGCCGATTCGCCACCCAGTGCTTCATGCACTTCACGCACGGTGCTGGGACCGCGATCCCAGAGAACCTGCAGAATCTCCAACTCGGCGTCAGTGGGATGTCCCGAACTGCGCCTGGGGCGTCTGGCCATGCGATATTCCTCCTGCCAAGGGAAGCTGTGAACCGAAGTATACGAATACTTTCGTATTTCAATACGAAAAGTTTCGTAAAACTTTGAGTTTTCTTCAATTGATTGCAGTCACAGAGCTTACGGTGGCCAGCGGGGTCAGGCGTAGCGTTCCAGCAGGGTCCGGGCCTGGCCCCCATAGCCGCCGCCGAACAGGTTGAAGTGGTTCAACACGTGGTAGACCGAGTAGAGGTCGAGCCGCTCCCGCCACCCGTCGGCCAGTGGCCAGGCATGCTCGTAGGCCCGCCATACCGCGGAGTCGAAACCTCCGAACAAGCGCATCATTCCCAGCTCGGCCTCGCGGTGGCCGAAATAGGCGGCCGGATCGACGAGCGCCGGATGGCCGTCCTGCGTCACGTGGAGATTGCCGAACCAAAGGTCGCCGTGGATCAACGCCGGGGGCGCGTCGTCGTCGATCAGCGTGTCCAACCGATCGAGAACCCGGTCGCCCAGGCGCAGGGTCTGAGATGGCAGGCCATTGCTCGCGGCCAGCGACAGCTGATGACCCAGTCGATGCTCGCGATAGAAGTCGACCCACGATGCCCGCCACGCATTGGGTTGAGGCGTGGCACCGCAGTATCCGTCGAGCTCGAATCCAAACTCGGCGACCGTGGTCCGATGCATTTCCGCCAACCCTCGCCCCAACGCTTCCTGGAAGTCTTCACCTGGCGACCCTGGAGGAATGTATTCCAGGATGAGCAGCGACCGACCCGGTCCATCGTCGTTCCAGTGCAACGGACGCGGCACGACAAGCGACGTACCGGATTCAGCCAAGGCCACCAGGCCTTTCGCCTCGGCCGCGAACTGGCCGGGCGCGTCGTGGTCGTTCCATTTCACGAAATAGCGATCGCCTTGGGCGCGAACCAGGGCGGCCGAGTTGATGCTGCCACCACCGGCCGAGTCCCAGGCGTCCACGCGACCCAGCGCCGCCTCGACCAATGGCCGACGATCGCTCACTTCTGCAGACGCTCCAGAAGTGTGGTGCAACTGCGTTCGACCATTTCGTAGACCACCGTGAACCCAGCTGGTCCACCGTAGTAGGGATCGGGAACGTCGCCATCGCCCTGCGGATCAAAGTCACGCATCCGACACAGCTTGTCCTGGTGTTCCGCCGGGCACTCCTGGCGCAGCCGTGAGAGGTTGTCATCGTCCATGGCCACGACCATGTCGAATTCCTCGAAGTCGGCCGGAGCCACGCGGCGGGCCCGCTGACCCTGCAAACTCACGCCGTGCAGTTCGGCCACTTCCGTCGATCGCGGGTCGGGTGGCTCGCCCACATGCCACGCGTCGGTTCCCGCCGAATCAACGACCACGCCCTCGACGCCGGCTTGCGCCAACTGATGGCGCAACACTCCTTCGGCCAACGGCGATCGACAGATGTTACCCATGCACACGAACAGGACCCGCACGCCTCAAACCTCCTGCTCGATACGCGCGCGAAATTCGCGCGTGGAATCGATCATGCGTTCTCCGTGGGCCTGCAACGCGCCGCCCACCAACAATACCGTGTCGGGACCGTAGTCCTGGATCAACGAGGGCAGGGAATCGTAGGTCATTCCACCGGCGGGCGCGGGCCAGGCCGGAGCCACACCCTCCATGGGCGCACGCAGTGCCCGAGCAATCGATCCACACTCATCCACGCTGAACGAGAATCGTCCTCCGGCATTGGGAAACACGGATATGTCGCTACCGAGCAATCGGAATAGTTTGCCCAGGAGTACGCCGTGATCAATGCCGTGGTCTTGAGCTTGGGTAAAGCTCCCCGCCAACGCGGGGTGAGCCATGAGGCCCAGCCCACGATCTCGGACGGCCCGCGATGTCACCTCTGGCCCCACGATCATGGGCGCCATCAGTACGCCGGTCAGGCCGCGCGCTTGCACCATGTCGAGCTTTCGCTCGATATCTGGTCCGGTCACGTGCGGCCAGTAGAGACAGTTTCCGCCGCCTTGCTCGTTGCCATCGGCAACCGCGGCGGCAAGAGTCCCGATTCGCGAGGCAAATGCCTCGAATGAAGGATCCGTCAGATTCTGATCGTCCTTGATGAGATCCCCGCCACCGGCCGCGAACCCGCGGGCGAGTTCCGACAAGGTTTGGATGTCCGCGCCACGCGGTTTGATGGCCGTGGCCAGTAGCGGTCGACCGCTCACACCAGTTTGCCTTCGCAACCCACGCACGCCCAACGTTGGCCCGCCCAGGCTGCGCTGTAGCGCGATTGGCAGCGCCAGATCCACCAGACGCGCGTTGCCGAACAACGACACGTTGCCAAAAATCAGATTCAACAGGGGCGACAACGCGCCCGAAGCCAGGCCTTCCGCATATTCGATCACGGCCAGGAAGTGCGCCGAGCTCGTCGGGTCGGCCTTCACCGATACGACGCGACCGACCACCGCTCGCGCAACAGGCTCGGGTACAACCGCCGCCGGCAATTCGACCGTCTGTTCCCAGGCGATGGCCACCGCCAGCGGCTCGGCCTCGGGTGCCGTGCACCGCAAACGGTAGGTTGCTTCAATGAACGACATAGATGTTCTGACGGGAAAATACGAAGACGCGGCGCTCCAGGAGTGCCGCGTCTTCGCGCTACGAGTCAGCGGTGATTGCTGACCCGCAGGGGTTCGGCCAACCGGGTAAGCCAATAGAATTCTCGTGCCGAGAATGCCACACCGTGGAGTACGCTCCACCGTCCGCTCGACACCGTGAAAGCAAGCGTAGGGCAGAGCCCCACATCGGTCAAGGATCCAAGGTCACGTGCAATCGTTTCCTCACGTTGGCGAGATTTTCGCCTTGCTCGCGCCATTGAGTTGGTCATTCTCGCTCATCCTGTTTCGTCTGGGCGGGCGAACCATTCCTCCACTGGCCCTCAACACATTCAAGAACGTCATCGCGCTCGTACTGTTCGCAATGACGATACTTGTCATGCGACATCCGCTGGTGCCCGATATCACGGGTTCCAACTTCTTGCTTTTGCTGGCCAGCGGCGCGATTGGCATCGCCATCTCCGACACGTTGTTGTTCATGACGCTCAATCGTCTGGGCGGTGGAATCCAGGCCATCGTCTACACCACGTACGCGCCGTTCGTGATCCTGCTCAGCGTATTGTTCCTGGGCGAGCGCCTACGCTTGGTTCAGGCACTGGGTGTGGTTGTGGTACTGGTCGCGGTGCTTTGGATCAGCCGAACGCGGATGCCACATGCCATTGCCCGCCGTGACATCGTGTTGGGCGTGGTGTTCGGCATGCTGGGGACTCTGACGCAGGCCATTTCCGTGGTCATGGTCAAGCCCATGTTGGACGACATGTCTCTTTTGACCGCCAACCTCTGGCGACTCATCGGTGGCTTGGCGGGATCCGCAATATTCTTCGCGGTCTCGCCGTCGCTACGTCGTACCCTGGTCACACTGGGTGATCGCAAGGCCTGGCCCGTGGCCATCGGCGGTTCCGTCGCCGGCAACTACGTGGCGCTCCTGTTCTGGCTGGGTGGAATGAAATACACCCTGGCCTCGGTCGCGTCGGGCCTGAATCAGACCTCCACGCTCTGGACCTTCCTGCTGGCCGCTCTGATCTTGAAAGAGGAAGTCACCGCCGACCGTTTGGCGGCCCTGGCCCTGGGAATGGCCGGCGTACTGGCCATCACCCTCGGCTAGCGCCAGCGGAACACGCGCAGGGCAATGAGGAACGCCACGCCTCCCCAGGCCAGCTGAGCCACGAAGATCGGTAACAGTTTCGACCCCGACTCGCCTTCCAGCATGATCAATCGTAGGCCGTCGTTCAACGCCGTAAGCGGCAGCATCCGGATGAAGGGGTGGAGTACCTCGGGAAACTTCTCGTACGAGAAGAACACCCCTGAAAGCAACCACATGGGCATCATCACGAAGTTCATGATTCCCGACACGCCCTCAATGGTCTGCGCCCTGGACGCAATCAACAATCCCAGTCCGGCGAAACTGGCTCCGCCCAGAAGCGAAAGCGCGCCGAACATCACCGGCGAGCCACGAAACGGAACGTCGAACACGAAAACGCCAAAGGCCACGATAACCACGACTTCTACCACCAGGAACAGAAAGCGCGAACAGATCTGCGCCAGCAGGAACCACGTCTTCCGCATGGGGGTCACCAGAAACAGCTTCAACAGTTTCTTTTGACGCATGTCCACGACCGCGAAGCCCGTTCCCCAGATGCCGGTGCCCATCAGGTTCATGCCCAACAAACCGGGAATCAGGAAGTCGATGTAGCGCGAGCCATTCTCGCGTACCTCGTCCTTCTTGATGGTAATGGGGTCCACTCGGCCCGCCGCCTCCTGCAACGCGTCATCCAGGCGCAACAATGCCGTATCACCCTCGGGACGCGTGGGATCGAGCCGCAGCACCACTTCGTCCTGCCCACTCACAATTGCCGCGATCGCGCCCGCGCGCAATTTCCGGTTGGCTTCGTCCGTGTCCTGGTATCGCACGATACGCAAACCCTCGTGCGCATCCAGCGCGGCTTCCCAATGCGGCGCCAAGGTGTTCTCGATGACGCCGATCTGCACCGTTTCGGTGCCCCGATTCTTGAAGGCCAGGCCCAGAACCAGCGCCAGGACCACGGGAAACAGAAAGACCCAGAACATCGCCTCGGGCTCGCGCAGGAACATGAGAATGCGCACCCAGGTGAGCTGACGGAGTTGGGCTACACTACTCATCTCGCAACTGCTTTCCGGTCAGTGAAACAAAAACGTCTTCAAGCGTCGGTCGGTGCGTCTGGAGGTCCGAAAGAGTCAACCCCTCTGCTTTCAGTCGATCGAGAACGGAAACCACGACGGCGCCGGTGTCGGCCACGGTCAAACGGAACACTCCCACTTCGATCCGAACCGCGACCACGCCGGGCAACGACTCGAAAAGTTGGGGATCGACCGGCTCGGCCACGGAAAAACTGACGATTCCTTCAGCTCCCAACGTCGCGATTACCTGCGGCGGCGTGCCCCGGGCGATCACCTTGCCGTCATCGATGATGGCCAGGTCGTCGGCCAAGCGCTCAGCCTCGTCCATGTAGTGGGTCGTGAGAAGGACGGTACCACCCTGTTGCTTGAAGTCCTCCACGATCTCCCATACGCGGCGACGGGCCTGCGGGTCGAGTCCCGTCGTGGGCTCGTCCAGGAACAGGATCTTGGGATTGCTGATGAGCGCGCAACCCAACGCAAGCCTCTGTCTCTGTCCCCCCGACAACTCCGCCGACCGGGCCTTCGCCTTCTCGGTCAGGTGGATGAGCGCCATGACCGCGTCGACCCCGGCCGGGTCGTCGTAGAGGCTGTGGAACGTCTGCAGGATCTCACGCACGGTGAGCTTCTCCGGCAATCGCGTTTCCTGTAGCTGCACTCCGATGTGCTGACGGATGTCAACGTCACCATTGGACCAGGTACTCCCCAGGATGCGGATCTCACCCGCATCGGGCTTCAACAACCCCTCAAGCATCTCGATGGTGGTCGTCTTGCCGGCGCCATTGGGGCCCAGAAGGCCCAGGCACGTACCCGCCCGCACCGATAGGTCCAGGCCGTCGACCGCCGTCAACGATCCATATCGTTTGACCAACCCGGTCGCTTCAATTGCATTTGCGTTCAAGATGAAGGCCCCTCAGAGAGAACAGGCTAGCGGACGCGGTCGAGCAAGCGCTGCTGGAACACGACACCGTCGTCGAGCCGCATGGCCGTGAGAGTGCGGCCCCAGACACAACCCGTATCCAAAGCAATCATGTCGGGCCGCACGCGTAGGCCCATGGCGGCCCAGTGGCCGCATACGATCGTCACGTCGCGCGAGAAACGGTCAGGTGCATCGAACCAGGGGATGTCAGATACCGGCGCCTGCTCGGGTGGCCCTTTGTAGGCCAACGTCAGCGCCCCCTCGGCATCCACGGTACGCATCAAGGTAAGGACGCGCAAAACCTTGACGGCCACCCGCTTCGAATCGGGATTCCACTTGCAATGAGTCTTGCGGCGCTCCCACCGCTCCAACAGAGACGCCCCTTTGTTGCCACGTAGAGCCGTTTGCGCCAACTTGGCCCACTCCATCGTGGCGTCGACCGTCCAGGTCGGGTGCACGCCCGCGTGGACAAAAAGGTACTTTCCCTCTCTGCGGGCCAACGGCTGCTGCCGCAACCACGACATCAGGACCTCCCCGTCCGGCGCTTCGAGGAGTTCTTCCACCGTATCCTTGCGACGATCTTCGGCTACCCCCAACCATAGACCCAATACATGCAGGTCATGATTGCCCAGTACGACACTCACGTTCTTGCGTTCCCGGTGAACGTACCGAAGCACATCGAGCGAACCCGGACCACGGTTGATGAGATCGCCGGTAATGAACAGGTGGTCACGACCCGGCGAGAACCGCATGTGATCGAGCAGCGCCACGAACGTCTTGTAGCAGCCCTGGATATCACCCATGGCGTAGGTAGCCAAGATCAGCTCCTGCTCGCAAGAATGGCCACGGCCGCCGCGATGATCAGGCCCAATAGAATGAGACCGGCGATCTTCCACGGACTCTTCGGGTAGCGACCGGCCATGCGCCCGGTATAGCCGTTGACCAGTAACTGGTAGGTCTTCCCATGGTAGTCGTAGCCCATGAGCCACACCGGCACCAGGATGTGCTTGAACGTCTCCCCCTGGTAGTCTGATTGCACCTGCAGGCCACGATACGTGTCGCCAGGAATAGCACTGGCGCACATGGAATGCAGCTTGCCGTCCATGGACTCACGAGCCCGTTTCGCGGCGTCGAACAGAACCACCTGGTAGTGCTCGACCATGAAACCCGAAAGGTACGCGGTATCGTACGGAACCAGATCGTTGGTGGGAAACGGTTCCACCCTTCGCAGTAGATCGACATCGACCCCCTGGGTGCCCGGTACCGGCTCGTCGTCAAAGAAGTGGTCGAGTTTGCCCGATGCCGGCACCCACCTTGTGTGGCGTGTTCGCTCGGTACGCGTGCTTCCATCCGAATTGCGTACCTGTCGGGTTGTGTAGTAGTAGTGCCCAGCCTGTGCCGTCCAGCTACTGTGGGTCTGGGCGTCGAAGGTCCAGTACGGCAGGTAGATTCCACGCAAGGTATCCACCAATGCGCGCTTCTTGAAGCTACCGGGAGCAAGCCACTTGGACTTGAACCACCGGCGCACCGTCTCGCGCACCTTGCTCTCTTCCCACTGGAAGGGCAGTACGCTCTGGGGACGCAACGGGGCTTTGATCTCGTCGTAGTCCACCAGTTTCGGTGATCCGCAGAACTGACAATTCTGTCCCACGCGCGCGGGGTCGAACACGCCGATGGCGCGACAGCTTTGGCAACGCACCGAACGCTTCTCGACCTTCCAACCTCGCAGATGCTCGGGCATGTTGCGGAGCGTTTCGACCAGGTCGATCTCGCGCACCAAACCGGTATCGGAGTTCAGCTCGGCGGGAGCCTCGGTGCCGCAATACGGGCACAGCACGGCCTGCTTGGCTGCGTTCCACTCGGCGTGTGCACCACATGCCGCGCATGAGTGTTTTTCGAGGGCCTTGAATTCGGCCATGACTACCCGATCATCCTGCCAGGTACGCCTCGAGCGCCGACCGCTGGATGCGGTATGCAGTGCCGATCTTCTTGGCCTTCAATTCTCCCGTTTCGATGATGCTGAGCACGTCCGGCTCGGTCACTCCCAGACTCTGGGCTACCTGCGCCGGGGTCAGGATGTCAGCCAGCATGCCAATTGTTCCGCCGACCCCGGCGGCCGCGGCGCCGCCCGGCGCCGCCCCACCGAACAGACCGCCACCCTGTTGGTTCATCATCTGCTGGGCAATGGCCAGCCCCACGGCCATTTCCGTGGCCATTCCGCCGGCTCCTCCGCCGCCTTGGGCCATGCCTTCGGCCATCTGGAACTTCACGTATTCGTTCATGTCGCCGATGGCCTTCATGCTGGATTTCTTGTCGAACGCCGCTTCCACTTCCGGCGGAACCGACACGTTCTCGACGATGAAGCTGGTGAACTCCAATCCGTACTTGCCCTGCATCACCGGGTTGATCAACGGCAGCAGCGCATCGCCCAACTCGGTGTAGCGCGTGGCCACGTCCAGAATCGGCAGCCCCGAGCTAGCCAGTGCATCGCTGAACACACTCACCACGCGTGAACGCATCGTCTCGGAGAATTCGTCCAGGCGGAAATTGTGATCGCTTCCGGCCACTTCCCCCAGAAAGAGCTTGGGATTGATGATATGGAAGTCGTAGGTACCGAACGAACGCGCTCGCACCAGGCCCAGATCTTCGTCGCGCATCATGATGGGATTCGACGTGCCCCATTTGTTCCCCGTGAACTGGCGCGTGTTCACGTAGTACAGGTCGGCCTTGAAAGGCGACTCGAAGCCGTACTTCCAACCCTTCAGGGTCGTGAGAATGGGAATATTGTCGGTGGTGAGCGAGTACTTGCCTGGCGTGAACGTATCGCCGAACTGGCCCAGATACAAAAACTGCGCGATTTGCGATTCCCGCACGATCAACTGCGCGCCGTTCTTTATGGCGTGGTCTTCGTCGGGATAGCGGAACGAAAGGACGTCGCGGGAGTCATCGGTCCACTCGATGATTTCGAGCAGTTCGCCCTTGATGAAGTCGAAGATACCCATGAATCGATCTCCAGTTTGGCCTGGTGGATAGTCAAGCGTCCGGTGCGCACGACGCGGCAGAAATTCTATCACCAACTTGGGCGTAGTGCGACGGCGAACGCGCCGTTTCAGCGCTGCCGGGTGGGCACCCAGGCCGTGGTCCGACCGGCCAGGTCGACGAACTGAATGCGCTCACCCCGGGACGTTCGGGCGTCTTCCTGCTTGAACCACCGGTAGTGGAAAAGCCAGTTGCGTGGGAAGCGTTCCTTGTCGGCATCCACGGCCACGGCCTTGGCAATGATCGACTTCAACCGCGATCGCAGTCGATTCACCTCATCCGGAGCCAGCGAGTCCGCCGATCGACGCGGGTCGATGGCCGCCTGGAACAGCACCTCGTCGGCAATCCAGTTGCCGACGCCGGCGGCAAACCGCTGATCCAGCAACAACCCCTTCAGGTTGCCCTTGCGACCGGCGATCAGCCGACGGAACTCGGTCGGGGTGGGCATTCCCAGCAACGGATCGAAGCCAAGGTCTGACAACGGTGGTTCGTTTCGAGGGTCCTTCCGCAGTCGGATTCGACCCAGACGACGACTGTTGGTCATGACCAACTCACCCCCGTCGTCGGCCCAGATGTGGATCTTGGTGAACCGCGGCGGCCAACCAGGGTCGCCGCCCTTGCGACGACTGGAGGCCAGCTTCAGAGGCTTTTCGCCGGGACGGCGGAAGCTACCCGTCATCCCGAAGTGAAACAGGGGGTGCGGCGCCGAATCCAGTTCGAACCACAATTGCTTTCCCCACCGGTGCACCGCTACCACCCTGGCGCCACGCAGGCGACGACAGACGGTCGACGGCGCCACGCCATCGAATACGATGCGATCTTCGGCGCACTTCACGCGCGCGATCGTTCGGCCCTGGAGTACCTCGGCCGCCAGACGACGACCGCGCTCTACTTCGGGTAGTTCAGGCATCAGACTGCGAGTCTAACGCATCTCACGACTGGTGATACCCCGAGTTGAAGTTCATAATCGCGTCTTGTGCGTGGTTTGGACCCGCGGCCGCACCCTGTTCTGGAGACGTCAACATGCGAGAGCTGGACACCCCCGAGGCGCTGACGCAAGCCCTGGCCCAAGGAAGCCTCGAATCCGTGGTCGTGCAGGGTCTGGACCTGCGCCCTTTGGCTTCGCAGATCGAAGCCGTCTCGGTGCGGAATTCCGTGTTCCTGGGGTGTGACATGACCGCGTCGACCGCGGACTACGCCCGGGTCCAGGGTGCAATCTGTTTTCCCCGCATCGCGGGACTACCCTACGACCCCTACCGTCCGCGGCTCTACACGCTCGACGATCTGATGCAGGGGTACGAGCGCGGCCGCCCCAACAGTTTTCAGCAGGACGCGCGGGACAGTGCCATCTACCGGCACTTCCAGTCCCATCGCGGACCCCATCCGCCGATACTGGAGTGCCTGGCCCAGCGACTCCACGATCATGCCATCGACGACGCACTGGCCGACCTGCTCAACGACGGCGATCAGCCCCGGAAGGTAGTGGCCATCATGGGAGGGCACGCCATGCTGCGCGACGAGCCCATCTACGCCAAGATCGCCACCATCGCGCGCGAACTCACGCTGCGAGGATATTTTCTGGCCACGGGCGGGGGGCCCGGGGCCATGGAAGCCGCAAACCTGGGCGCCTGGTTTGCCAACTACGAAGCCGCCGACCTCGCGGCCGCCATTGCTACCCTGACCCAGGAAACCTCGTACCGCACCGACCTCTACCTCGAGTTGGGTTACCAGGTCCGCGACCAGTATCCCAACGGCCGCGAGAGTCTGGCCATTCCCACCTGGTTCTACGGTCACGAGCCCACCAACCAGTTCGCCACCCACATCGCCAAGTACTTCGCCAACAGCCTGCGCGAAGACGGACTGCTGGCCATCGCAACGCACGGCGTGGTGTTCGCGCCCGGCAGCGCCGGTACCATCAGCGAGATCTTCATGGATGCCACCCAGAACCACTACGCCACGTTCGACGTGGTGAGCCCCATGGTCATGCTCGGCTCGACCTATTGGACGCAGCGTCAGCCGGTGTATCCCACCCTGCAGGCGTTGGCAAAGGGGCGTGCCTACGCCGCGTACATCACGTTGGCCGACGAGCCACACGAAGTGATCGACTTTCTGGCCACGCACCCACCGCTTGCCATGGACTGACTCAGCCGCCGGGAGGCGGACGATTCGGCGTGGCGCGCAATATTGTCAAGACCGTCTGGGCCAACCGACCCTCGGGAGTATCGCCACGAGCCATGACCTCGATCGTGGGTTGCGCCACCGGCAGCAACCCGCGATCGAACAACCGCTGCAACATGGCCATGGCGGCCATGGCGTGGCCAATGGCGTTTGGATGCAGGTCATCCGAATAGAGCCCGCCGGGATCGAGCTGGTCGGCCACCGCGAACAATCGCAGCAGGTCCAGCGGCTCCAACCCCTGGCGCTGGACCGCTCGCGCGACCTTCTCGTGCACGGGAGCCAGGCCGTAGTTGGCGAGATCCCTGAACAGGGGGAAGGTAACCACCAGGACCGGCATCGCGTTCTGCTTCGATGTATTGGCCAGGGCGGCCAAGCCAGTCTCGACACGTTGCCAGTCGTCACCCTCACTGTGCAATCTTCCGAAGTACTGCACGTAGCGATTCTGACTCAGGCTGTCCCAGTCGGGCTCGCGCAACCGGGCGTCCGCGTTCTGCCCCGATGCCGCCCCCGATTCCATTGCGTAGCTCGCCAACGCCAGAAGGCGCGAGCGCGCCGCCAGGCGACGCCCTCCTTCGCTCAGGCGCGACCGGTAGTTGTCCTGGGCGACCGTCAGCTGCGCTCGCAAGGACTCCAGTTCGAAGCTGTAGCTTTGGGGGTCGTTCAAACAGTAGCCATAGATCACCAGATCGGGCTCGAACTCCAGGGCGCGAGCCCGCAATGCCTCGGCCGACTGGGTGATGTTGTAGCCGGTGACCCCGAAGTTCAGCGCCTCGAAAGCCTGGCCCTCCACGGCGAAGTACGTGTTCAGGTACTTCTCCAGACAAGACGCGTAGGTCCCTGGCGCAAAGGTGCCCGCACCGAAACAAATGGAATCGCCGATGCAGGCGATGCGGAACGTACCGGCAGGCTTGGCCTTGGTGTACTCCTGGTCGCGCATACCGTGCGAGTTGATCTGCACGGGCCCTTCGCTCGCACCGGGTCGCAGCTCGTAGCGAAGCACAGGATTGTCCGAAAGCTGAAACACCTGCTTGAAGACCACGCCCACCTGCGGACCCAGATCGAGCACCCGCACCAGAACCTCGGCCAGAATCAACGCCGCCAGTACTCCCAGGGCGATGGCGACCAGGCGGAAAGTCCAGGGCCGCGACGACGGCGTCGACATGGTGCCTACCTTGCAAGCGGTTCGATCGGAAATCCGGCGCGGGTCAAGTTGACGCGCCCACAGCCCCAAAGTACCGTAGGCCTTCGGCGGTCAACAAGTCGAACCACGGCAGGAAAGTCCCAACATGTCGGCGCGAAAACCCACCGTTCTGGTTACGGTCGATACCGAAAGCGACGACGAATGGACCTGGCGCGCCGAACCCAGCACCACAAATGGGCAAGGAATTGATCGCTTTCAGGCCATCTGTGACCGCTGGGAGTATCCGCCAACGTATCTGGTCACCTACGACATGTTGGAAGATCCCCACGTCGCCGAGCGACTGGGCGCGATAGCCCGGGATGGCCGAGCCGAGATCGGCGCGCATCTGCACACGTGGCGCACGCCGCCCTACGACGAGAAATATGATCGCAGCCTGGCCTACCCCCACGAACTGCCCGAACCGCTGCTAGGCCAGAAACTGGAAGTCCTGACCCGTCATATCGAAGAGAAGACCGGCATCAAGCCGCGGTCCTATCGCGCGGGTCGCTACGGATTCGACGCCCGCACCCTGGGTCACCTGGAGCGATTGGGCTACTCGGTAGACAGTTCGGTGACCCCGCACATCAGCTGGCAGCCGTATCCCGGGGTGCCCGGTGGTCCCGGCGGACCCGATTTCTTCGACTTTCCCGAAGAACCATATTACCTGGATCGCCAACGGATCGAGCGCCACGGCGACAGCCCGGTTCTGGAGGTACCACTCAGCGTCCGGGTCTCGGGCATGGTACCGGCCGCCCGAGGCATCCTGCGGCGGAAGGCGACCAGCCTCCCCTTGCGCGTGGCGCGGAAACTGGGCGTGGTCCAACGCCGTGAAATGCGGCCCTGCTTCGTGCCGCTCGATGATCTGAAAGCGTTGGCACGGACCTTGACACAAGAGAGCGCCTCGATGATCAATCTGCTGATCCATTCGAGCGAATGGTGGCCCGGGTGCAGCCCGTATCACCCCGATGAAGCTTCCGTCGAAGCGTTCCTCGAACGCCTCGATTCACTTTTGGCCTACTGCGCCCAGGACCTTGGATTGGCCGGCGCATCTCTGGCTACGTTCGGCGACGTTCACGCCACTGGCCGGAGACCGGCAGGAGAAGACGAATGATCGTTCTCGGTATTTCGCCCCTGGACAAGGACACGACCACTTGTGTCCTGAAAGACGGCAAAATCCTCTATGCCATTGGCGAGGAGCGGCTAAGCCGCACCAAGCTGCAGGGTGGATTTCCCCGGCTCAGCCTACCCCACACGCTGGAGCAGTGCGGGCTCACCGCCGCCGATATCGATGTGGTGGCCTACCCCTTCCACGAATGGCAAGAAGAGCGACGACTCATCAACAAGGGTCTGCGCGACGAACTGGGACTCAACTTCCTGAAGGTGCCGGGCGAGTCGCATCGTCATCTACGCCAGGCCAAGCGGGACTACACCAACTCCAAGGGCCCCCATGGGGTCGACATGGAGGGGTACGACGAGTTCATGAACAAGCCGCCCCTCAAGCGCTTCATGCACGCGCTGCTCAGCGGCAACCCCATCAGCGATGCGCTGACGCATCAGTTCCTGTACCTGCGCTGGGCCCGGCACGCCATTGCCGACCACCGCAAATTGCACGAAGAACTCATAGCGGGACTGCAGCAGACGAACCTGATCGACAAGTTGGTACGGGTGGAACACCACACCGCGCACTGCGCCAACGCGTTCTACACTTCATCGTTCGACCGGGCCCTGATCGTCACCATCGATGCCTACGGCTCGGGCCGCACGGGCCGCGTGAGCCTGGGCCAACGCGGCAAGGCGATCGAGCCGCTGGGCGTGTTCGACTTTCCGCATTCATTCGGCGTGTACTACGAACAACTCACCTCGGCGCTGGGCTTCAAGCCGTCGCGTCACGAAGGCAAGATCCTGGGCCTGGCCGCCTACGGCGATCCGTCGGTCCTACGCGAGACCCTGCGCGCCCGCTTCAACATCAGCGGCACCACGCTCACCTCGCAGGCGGTACACAACCAATACTTCCCCCGATACCTGGCCAATCATTTTTCCAAGGTCGACGTTGCAGCGGCGCACCAGACGGTCATGGAAGAAATCTGCACCGAAGTGGTCCAGAAGTACGTGGACCAGACCGGATGCGAGAACATTGTCCTGTCGGGCGGCGTGACCGCCAACGTGAAACTGAATCAGCGCCTCCACAGCGTTCGCGGTGTCCACGGCCTGTTCGTTCACCCCTCCATGGGCGACGGCGGCACCGGTACCGGCGCGGCGTTGCATGTCTTTGAAGAGAATGGCGGCATCGAACCCTACAAAATGCCCAACGCCTACCTGGGGCCGGAGTTCACGGACGAAGAACTCACGACCGAATTGAAAAAAGAAGACCTTGCGTGGGAACGGCCCGACGACCTGGAAGACGAAGTAGGTCGCCTGATCTCCGAAGGTTACGTGGTCGCCCGTTTCAACGGCCGCATGGAGTATGGGCCGCGCGCGCTGGGCAACCGGTCCATCCTGTACCACGCCACCGAGCGCTCGGTGAACAAGTGGCTCAACCAGAACCTGGGACGTACCGAGTTCATGCCGTTCGCGCCGGCCACCATGGCCGAGCACGCAGGCCAGTGCTACGAGCGGTTGGCCGGAGCCGAACACACGGCCGAATTCATGACCGTCACGTTCGACTGCACCGAGTTCATGACCGACAATTGTCCCGCCGCGGTGCACGTGGACGGAACCGCGCGGCCACAGCTGGTATCGGCCGAGTCGAACCTGAGTTTCTATCGGATCATCGAGGCGTACCACAAGCGCACGGGCATCCCCAGCGTCATCAACACCAGCTTCAACATGCACGAAGAACCCATCGTGTGCACGCCGTACGACGCCATCCGCGCGTTCAAGCTGGGCCACCTGGACTACCTGGCGTTGGGACCGTTTCTGGTGAAGGGCGACAGTACGGCCGAGCGCCGGCCGAGCCGAAGCATTCTGTAGTCGGCCGGCATGGACGCCTCGCCAACTAGGCCGCTACGGGTGAGCCCTCGCGTACGATGGCGCGATTTCCATCGGTCGGTTTCAGCCGCCAGATGAACGCGTCCACCACGAAGTGATGGATGTTGATGGCCGCGGTTACCAGGAAGAACGTCTCCACCAGGTCGAAACCCACGGTGGTGAACGCTAGCGGTAGAACGCGAAACAGCCCGTAGCCCAGCACCAGGCTCAAGCCGTAGAACTTCACCGCGTGAAACACCGGACCGCGCGTGTTCTGGGGCTGAAGCATCTGTTCGCGCATATGGAAGATGATGACGATGGCCATGTACTGGATGCCGTGGAAAATCGTGGCCCAGACGAAGGCATCGAGCGGACTGAGCACCAGCCACCAGATGCCGTTCGAGAACAACAAGACCACGCCGATGACCGGAAACCACGACCGATCGGACTGCCACACGCGCACCAGGAACACCAGGGGCGACGAGAACACCACGATGCGCAAGACCCACTGCAGCGCCGCCATGGGCTGCACCAATCCGGCGTTGGCAAACCATGCGTCGGGCAGAAGCCAGCGTGCCCCACTGCTCGAGGAGAACAGGAAAGCGTAGAAGAACGGAGACATGGCTACCCACCAGAGCAACTTCTTGTTCGTGGGTGAAAGCGCACATCCCGAACGATACGAATACATGACCGCCAGACCGTAGGCCTGCGCCGCGTAGTGATACGGCGACCAGGTCAGGTACAGCGACTGCATGTGTGGCCCCAACTGGCCCGCGAAGCGAATCGCCACCAACAACACCACCAGCGAAACCAGGGGCAAACCCATGGTCAGGAACGGTAGGCTGCGGAACGCGCCCGGCTTCGAATACAAACGCACCGTCGAGGAAGCAAAATGCGCCATGGTGCTCACGAACACGATGTAGGGAATCAGGCCGGTGCTTACTATGGATGCCCCACCGCGGGCGATCAGGGCGGCGCTGACCACCAGGCTGAAACCACCACCGATGAGCATGTAGTCGAACAGCGGGTTCACGAACATCTTGCCCCGCAACGCAGCTCCCGGCGGCAAGCTCACGGCCGCGGCTTGCGAAGCGGTGGCGGCGCGACTCATGACGGCCTCCGGGTTTGTTCCAGCCCACGACGGGCCGAGTCAAGAGAAGGATCCAGACGTAGGGCTTCGGCAAAGTGCCGGGCCGCCTCTTCGCGTTTGCCCTGGTACAACAATGCAACGGCGAGATTGTTGTGGGCCATGGCATTGCGGGGGTTGCGACCCAGCGACTCGCGCAGGAGGTCTTCGATTTCCGGCAGGTCGGCGGCGGTCCGCGCGGGGTCGGTCAGCAGCAACGAAGCCAATTTCAGGTAGGCCTGCGGGTCCTCGGTCAGGCGCATGCTCGTAAGCTTGCGCAACGCGAACACCTGGCTCTCGCGGTCGCCCGCCTTCTCGGCCACCTCCACCAACTTCACCAACAGTGGTGGCTGCGGATGGATGACCGCGGCCATGCGCAGCCGCGCGGTGGCCTCGGTGAAGTCGCCCCGGGCCACGCCGTCGTCGATGGCATCCAGTACGAAGTTGGTAGTCAGGTCCGGTGGGTGGCCGGACTGACCGATGGACAATACGACGCCGGCCACCAGCAGCGCGGCGAACAGCGCCACGCCGAGCCAGTAGATTCCTTTGTAGGGCGAGAAGGCCATGCATCGATTCCCGGAATCAGGCGAGGGCGAACGGGGAGCATACCGCATGCGCTTCGCGGCGGGCAAACTCCCTAGCGACCACCCACGTACCCCAGACTGCGCAAACGCTCCATGGCGTCTTGCGACTGGGCGGGGTTGAAGCGCGAGGGCAACGGCTGGGGATCTCGCGCCCACGCGGCCAACACCTCCCTCAGCACCTCGGCCTGCGACCGGGTGGCCGCGTCGTCGGCCGGTAGGAGGTTTGTGCGCTCGTGCGGATCTGTCTCCAGATTGTAGAGTTCCTGGCGCTGCAGGTAGGGAGTGTGAATGTACTTCCACGGACCCCAACGCACGCACCTGGCCTTCATCTGGTTGCGCCATACCTGGTCTCGCTCGAAACTCGCCCCCACCGGCTGGGTCGACTCGCTGAACACCGGAACGACCTCCAGTTCCGAGCCGTTCCACGATGACACGAGGCTGCGCCCATCCACTCGTTCCGGCGTGGGAATTCCGAGAAGTTCACAGAGAGTAGGCAACACGTCGACGGACGAGACCGGCGTATCGATTTGCACCGCCACCGAATTCGCCGGTGGCAAACGCAGGAGCAACGGCACGTGCACGGTGGATTGGTATACCGCCAGGCCGTGGTTCCAGAAATCGCCGTGGACCCAGAATGATTCGCCGTGGTCAGCGGTGATCACGACGATGGCGTCATCGAGAATTCCCTGATCCTGGAGCCCTTCCAACAATCTTCCCACTTGGGAATCCACATACGACACCTCGCCGGCGTACAGCGCGGCCAGATCCCGATCCAAGGCCGTGGGTTCGCCGTTCGCGCCGTCCAACAGCTCGTTGCTCAGTCCGTGCCGCATGGCTCCCATCAGACCGGGGCCATCGTCGACAATCGCATCGTGATGACGCTGCACCAACATCTGGAGGTCGTCGAAACTGGAGGTTCGCGGCCCGTCAGCACGACCATACATGGCGTCGTAGGGTGGTGGCGGGCGATAGGTGGCGTGCACGTCGAAGTAGTGGGCAAACAGGAACAGCCGTTCGGAGCCGGCGTTGCGCCGTCCTGACCACTCGAGCACGGCATCGGTGACCCGGTCCGCGGTGCGCTGGTTCTGATCGAACGCGTCCATGTCGATCAACTGGTCGAAGTCCTGATCGTAGTGATCGAACCCCGCGCCGAACCCGAACATGCGGTCCAGGGCGTAGGACCCCAGGAACGCCGCGGTCGTGAATCCGGCGCTCTTGAGTAGCTCTGGCAGCATCTGGTTCGCGTCGTGAACCGAGAACCCGTTTCGGGGAACTCCATGCGTGCGCGGGTACGAACCGGTAAACAGCGAGGTATGCGCAGCCAGCGTGGTGGGGGCGGCGGTCGTGACGTCGACGAATCGTATCGCCTGACTCGCCAATGCATCGATGGCTGGGGTACCGGCCCGCGAACCAAAACCGCTCGAGTGATCCGCCCGCAACGTGTCGATCGATAGAAGAATCACGTGGCGATGGGGCCCGTCGTACGAATCCCGCGAACAACCAATCAACCCGCCCAGCACGAATCCAATCGCCATCAAGCGATGCAGCCGAGAACCGAAACCATCCATCCCACGCTCCATCCCGGCAGCAGAGGCGTACGCACATCGCGGGCAAACAACACGCCTATGATACTAGGCACGATCAGAATACTGAACACCAGAAGCACGCCCGCGCCCTTCGCGGAACTGGATCCCAGGGCAAAAAGAAACCCCCGATTGACGTGGACGACCGCTACACCATCGGGCATCATCGCCTCGCTATGGCTGAACCCGAATTCCACTCCGCAATCGTCGCGTCAATCGCCGCCGCCGGTCCCGACCTGGCCCACGTACACGTTACGGCCGCGGGTATCGGTATCGATCTGGCGCCGTCGGTCCCGGGCCAGTTCGTGCAGATGCGAGTGGGTGAGGACAAGGCTTACCTCGCCGTGGCCTCGCGCGCGGGCCAGACCGATCCGCTCGAGTTCCTGGTGAAGAACGAGGGAGCGCTGGGCAGCTATCTTACCGGCGTGGCCCCGGGCTCCACCGTCGAGCTCACCGCGGCCATGGGTAAGGGATTTCCCATCGAAGAACACACCGGCCGCGATCTGGTGCTCTTTGCCACCGGTACCGGCATCAGCGCCCTACGCCCAGTCATCTGGCTGGTAGCCGACAAGCGCGCCCAATGGAACGACGTAACGCTGTTCTTTGGCGCCCGGCACCCCGACGGCCTCGCGTTTCGCGAAGAATTCGACGACTGGCGTACCGCGGGCATCAACGTGGAAACCATCGTTTCGCGCCCCGAAGACGCGCCCTGGGACGGCGCCACGGGCTATGTACAGGACCGGTTCGCGGAGTTGCACACCAACGTGTCCAATGCCATCGTATTGCTGTGCGGCGTGTCGGACATGCACAAGGATCTGACCAGCATCCTGACCGAAGCCGACGTCCCCGCCGAGCACATCCTCACGAACTACTAGTCGTCTTCGTGGTGGCCCTCGGGCTCCACATGCACAACCACATCGGTCACCCCGTCCAGTTCGCGTTTGATGCGATCGGCCACGTCGTGGGCGGCTTCGTGCGCTTCCCGCGTCGTCATTTCGGGCGGTACGTGGATATGCAGGTCTACGTGCACGTCGCCCGGTACACCCCGACTGCGCACGCGATGCGCGTGGGTCACGCTGGACGCCCCCATGGCCAACTCTTCCACTTTCGACGGGTCCACGGCCTGCGCGTCGGCCAGTACCTGAAATGCCGCCAGCACGATCTGGAACCCGGAGTAGAGAATGAAGCCCACGATCACCAGTGCCGCGATGATATCGATCGACGGGAACGCCAAGCGAGCCGCCACCAAGGAGACGATCACGCCCACGGTCACCAAGACGTCGCTCTGCGTATGCTTCGCATCGGCCAGCAGAATTCCACTGTTCAGACGGCGACCGGCGCGGGACTCGTAGCGGGTCACGAACACGTTCACGACGAGGGTGACGATCATGACGACAAACGTGACGGGAGTGGGATTGACCTCGTGCTCGCTTCCCAGACTCGCCACGACCTCCCGTAACACTTCGGTCGCGCTCAAGAACAGGAACATGGAAATGCCCACGGACGCGATCGCCTCGAACTTGCGATGGCCGTAGGGGTGATCTTCGTCGGGGCCCTGGGCTGCGATGTGAAGACCAACCAGGCCCACGATGTTGGACGCTCCGTCGAGCAATGAATGCAGCCCATCGGCGAGCATGCTGACCGCCCCAGCGAGGTATCCAAACACCAGCTTGGCCACCGCCACCGCGATGTTGAGCACGAGTATCTGCCAAAGCACGCGCCGAACTTCCCGGTCGCGGGCCGATCGGGGGTCCGGGACTTGGGTGTCGCTGCTCACAACCAAGCCTCGATCGAGGGGGCTAGGCGACCCAATGGGTGGTGCAAAGTGCACGATTGCGGCAAATGGGATCGAGGCACAGCGATACAGATTTCCGCAACTAATTTCATGACAACATCTTACAGGAGGTTCCCGGAGAGCCAGACCCGGCACGGGTCGTGCTCCGAGCGCCTGTGGAGGGACCTCATTCTACCCTTGTGGAGGCCGGCGTGCTCACTGCCGTTCATCAAGAAAACTTCGCCGAGAATCGCGAAGCCGGATTCACCCTGATCGAATTGATGATCGTGGTGTTGATCCTTGGGCTACTGGTCGCGATTGCGATCCCCAACTATACCAATTTCCAGAACCAGGCCAAGGCTGCCGTCGTGAAGAACAACGTGCACACCGTACAGCTAGTGGCCGAAGACTTCAGCTCCCGCAACGATGGCGTGTACCCCACGTCGCTCGCCGCGGTGGCCTCAGATGGTTCGACCATGATCACACTGTTGCCCGGACAGCAGTTGCTGGCCAACCCGTGGACCGGCGCCAACACCGAACCCGTCGACGGTAGCGCCGCGGTGCCGGGACAGACAGGTTACCTGCCGGTGATCGCGGCGGGGGTTCCCGTGGGATATCTGATAGATGGGTATGGCGCCGATGCCGTGGTCATCAATGTACACAATTAGCTAGGTCGAGAGTTGGCGGCGGCTCGCACCGCCGCGTCCATGTACCCTAACGAACGAGTGACCGATGAGTGGAACGCAGAAGGTTCAACGACGGACGACAGTGGTCGAAAAGCGACTGCAGTACGGATTCGCCGTGAAAATCCTGGTCGTACACGCGATCGTGGCGCTGTCCTACCACGCCGCCGTACAGATCCGCATTTCGAAGCATCTATCGGTGGCCAGTGAGGAGCAGGGCATTCTCCTGTCTCGCCTCATGAGCGATAGTTTCTTCACATTGCTGGTCGTCACGGCCATTACCGGTCCACTCGTGTTCCTGTTGGCACTGTGGCAATCCAATCGGTTGCTCGGGCCCCTACCTCGGTTTCGCCGGGCATTCAGCCAACTGGCTCAGGGTGATTTTGCGGTTCGCGTGGTCCTACGACCCGGCGACACGCTGGAGCCTTTCGCGGACTGCTTCAATCGCGCGGCCGAGACTCTCCAAGGGCGTGGCGAATCGTCCGAGAAAATGGCCCAGCCAACCGCGGAAGAACCGGTCGAACAACTGGTCTAGGGGGCCGTCGCCCCGATCGGAAAGAATCGAAAGCCGGCCCCCGCGATGGGGGCCGGCTTTCTTTTTTGTCTTCGACGCCGCGGTTCGCTAGTCTTCGCGGGCACGACGCCCCCCAACACGCTCTTCGCCATGACCAGCCTGCTTCACATCGCCACCGGTATCGACCGCATCAGCCGCGTGGCTGGTCACATAGCCGCCTGGCTTGGCGTGTTGATGATCGCCTTGGGTGCCACCAATGCCCTGGCTCGCTACCTCGGTCGCTACCTTGGTGCCAACCTGAGCTCCAATGCATACCTGGAACTGCAATGGTATCTGTTTGCCGCCATGTTCTTGTTGGCGGGCGCCCACACCTTGCAACGCGGCGCTCACGTGCGCGTGGATGTCGTGTCATCCCGCCTGTCCCTTAGAGCCAACGCATGGATTCAGTTGCTCGGAACACTGTTGCTCTTGCTGCCATTCTGCGTTGTTGCCCTGTGGGTCTCGTGGCCCTCGGTCGTGAGCGCGTGGCAACTGCGGGAAATGTCCCCCGACCCCGGCGGCTTGCCCCGTTATCCTTTGCGCACCCTGCTGCCCATTGCGTTCACCTTGCTGCTCCTGCAGGGTTTGGCCGAGGCGATCCGCAACATCGCACGAGTGCGCGGTCATGAGATTCCCCGCGAGGAACCGTCCGATCTGGAATCGACATGACCGAGACCATCCTGGCTCCGCTCATGTTCGCGTCGCTCCTGCTCCTGATCTTCACGGGCTACCCCGTGGCCTTTTCCCTGGGCGGCGTGGCGCTGATCTTCGCGGCCATCGGCGTCCAGGCCGGCTACTTCGATGCGAACCTGCTGTACGCGTTGCCCGAGCGCATCATGGGCATCATGTCAAACTACGTGCTGCTGGCGGTTCCGTTCTTCATTTTCATGGGCACGATGTTGCAACGCTCGAAGCTGGCCGAAGACCTCCTGCGAACCATTGGCCTGTTGTTCGGACCCGTCCGCGGCGGGCTGGCATTGGCCGTGGTGTTCGTAGGCGCGCTGCTGGCCGCGGCCACGGGAGTAGTGGGGGCCTCGGTAGTAGCCATGGGTCTCATCTCGCTTCCGGTCATGCTGCGCTACGGATACTCGCCCAGCCTGGCCACCGGTGTCATCGTGGCTTCAGGAACTCTCGGCCAGATCATTCCACCCAGCGTGGTACTGGTGGTGCTGGCCGATCAGATGGGCACATCGGTTGGCGACCTGTTCCTGGGTTCGCTGATCCCTGGACTCATGCTATCGGGGTTCTACGCAGTGTACATTGCCAGCGTCGCCACCGTGCGTCCCGCACTGGCACCGTGTCTTCCGAAGTCGGAGCGCGCCATCAGCACCGGTGCCCTGGCGCGCCAGATCATCCTGGTGATGATCCCCCCGCTGTTCTTGATTCTGCTGGTGCTGGGAAGCATCTTTGGCGGCGTGGCTACTCCCACTGAGGCGGGCGCCTTCGGCGCTGTGGGCGCCATGTTGCTGGCCGCCGTGAACCGTCGACTCTCCTGGCGGTCCGTTCACGAGACAGCCGGCGAAACCGCGCGACTCACTTCGATGGTGGTGTTCCTGCTTATCGGCTCCACTGCCTTCGCACTCGTGTTCCGCGGGCTCAACGGAGACGTCTGGATAGAGGATCTCCTCACCAACCTACCCGGCGGCCGCATCGGATTCCTGTTGGTGGCGAACGTCGTGATCTTCATATTGGGGTTCTTCATCGATTTCTTCGAGATCGCCTTCATCGTGCTACCCCTTCTGGTGCCCGCGGCTCGCATCCTGGGCATCGACCTCGTGTGGTTCGGGGTGATGATCGCAGTAAACCTGCAAACGTCGTTTCTCACGCCCCCGTTCGGCTTCGCGTTGTTCTATCTACGTGGCGTTACGCCCACCAGCATCCGCACTACCCAGATCTACCGCGGCGTGATTCCGTTCATCATCATCCAACTGATAGGACTTGCCTTGGTGTGCGCGTTTCCCGAGCTGGTTACGACGCTGATTCGCTGACGCCGGGTCAGCTCTGCGAGGTGAAGCGCGAGTAGGCCAACTCGGCCGTTCCGAACCAGCCCACCATCGCATCGCGCGAGGCTTTCCAGTGGTCGTACAAACCACGGTATTGCGCGTCGGCCGCCGCATGCTCCTCGAGCAGCTGTTGCGAAGCGGTTTGCGCGGCTCGCATGATGTCGTCGGGGAAGGGGCGCAGCTCCACGCCGCCCGCAACCAGACGCGTCAGGGCCGCGGGGTTCTTGGCGTCGTACCGGGACTGCATCGTGGCTTCGGCTTGTCGAGCGGCCGCCGTGAAGATCTCCTGGTACGCCACGGGCAGTTGCGCCCAGGCCTTCGTGTTCACGTAGAACGAGAGCGAGGGTCCGGGCTCCCACCACCCCGGGTAATAGTAGTAGCGCGCGACCTTGTGGAATCCCAGTTTCTCATCGTCGTAGGGACCCACCCATTCGGTGGCGTCGATGGTTCCCAGCTCGAGCGCGGCGTAGATCTCGCCGCCCGCCAACAGCTGAACCGACACGCCCAGGCGATCCATCACCGAGCCGCCCAATCCGGGGATACGCATCTTCAGTCCCCTGAGATCCGACAGGGATTCCACGGGTCGTTTGAACCAACCCCCCATTTGTGACCCGGTATTGCCCGCGGGGAACGTTATGATGTTGAAGTCGGCCAAGATGGCGCGCATGCGCTCGAGACCACCGGCCTCATGCAACCATGCCGTCTGCTGCCGCGATGTGAGCCCGAACGGTACGCAGGCATCAAAGGCCAACGCGGGGTTCTTGCCGATGAAGTAATAGCTCGCGGTCTGACCGATTTGCACGGTGCCTTGCTGCACGGCATCCATGACCTGTAGGCCCGGGACCATTTCACCCGCGGGGTAGACGCGAATGCGGAAACGGCCTTCGGTCATCGCTTCGACCCGCTCGGCCAATACCTCGGCCGACCCAAACAGCGTATCCAGACCACGCGGGAAGCTGGACGCCAGCCGCCACTGGATGGCCGGGCGGTCATGGATCGCAGGGCCGGCGGCTCCATTGGTGGCTTCCTGCGGGCCACAGCCCACGGCGCCACTGCCGGCCAACGCCGACACTCCCAGAGCCGCTTTGCGGACGAACTCACGTCTTTTCATGGTGTTACTCCTGGACGGCTGGAGACGGCGAACGGCCATCGTACCCGGCCCCCAACAAATGGACTAGCCCCAGAGACATCACACTCTGATAGAATTCCCCAGGGGGATCGTTGGGAGGTATTGGACAATGTCTGAAAACCGGATCCTGCTGGTCGACGACGAAGAACTGGTACGCGACGCCATCGCGGCATCGCTGCGTGCCCGGGGCTACCGCGTTGATACGGCCGCTTCGGCGGAACAGGCCCTGGCCGAGGCCCAAACAGAGCCCGACCTCCTCGTGGCCGACGTTACGCTACCCGGCCGCAGCGGGGCCGAGTTGGCCGGTGAGCTCCGCCACCACTATCCCAACCTGCCCGTCATCCTTCTCTCCGGCTTCCCCGACGCGGCGAGATGCGAAGGCGCCGTGTTCCTTCAGAAGCCTTTTCTTCCTTCAGAACTCCTGAAAATGGTTTCCGCGTCCCTGGGTTCAACCTGACCCTTTCGCGTGAACCAGCTTCATCGGTCACAACCGGGGGCCATCGACGACCCCTGAACTGGGCCCCGTCTGCGCAAGCAGCCCAGGCCTGGTACAATTGCATTGAATCCCGTTGAAACACCGGGCGCGCTCCCCCGCCCCGTTACAAATCCGGAGACGGCATGCTTCCACTGCTCCCGCGTCGAACCGCTCTTGGTCTTGTGGTCATGGCCCTGTTCATGGCCCCCGCCGCCCAGGCTCAGCTCACCAACTACGGCCGGTTCGTGGACGAGGGTCAGGGCACGTACCTGGGCAGTGGATCCATGGACGTTACGCCCTCGGTTGTGGCCGCCAATCAGGCCGACATCAACGGTCAGGCCGATGGGCCGCAATTGCCGATCGCACAGAGCACGTGGATGTACGATCTGTTTCTGGCCAGCAACAGTTGGCGCTGGTCGAATCCAGTGACCACACCGCCCGGATTGGCGGTCACTTCCACGTCCGGTTTCTACAACTTCAATTTCGTCGGCGGCGCCAACGTCGTGATGGGTCTCAGCCAGAACTACCCCAACGAAACCGGTGACCTCGACCTGTTCCTGCAGGGACTCCTGCCACAGCCGCCGCCAGATTTTGCCGAACCATTTCGCGTGGAGATCTTCGAAACGTTCAGCGGCGGCGCCAACGGTCAGGTGACCACCGCGGGCAGCGTGGTTGTGAACGGCACCCACTTCGCCTCGTTTACCTCGAGTCATAGTGTACTGGCCAACCAGAACCTTACGTCGCTGCCCATGGTACAAACCGTGTTGGCCGCGCGGGTCACGCCGGGCAATGGCGGCCTCGAAGCAGCCTACGAGGGTACGATCGTCGCGGGCGAATCATTCAATGCCAGCCTGAATCTGTTCATAGACGAAGGACAGGGCTTCCAGCTTGGCGGCAACGGATCGCTTACGCTGGGACCCAGCCCGCAACCGCAGTGCGTCTCGGTGGATGGGTCGATGAACATTTCGGTGTCATCGTGGGAGAAGTACATCGTTCTGGCCAACATGTCGTGGATGAACGCCTGGATACGGGCCCAAAGTGAACCAACGGAGTGGACCGACGGTCCGCCCTTGGCGTGGGCTATGACCCAGACCTTCAATCTGGGCACGTTTGGAATCGCCGAGGTGATCGTCATTGCCGACCTGACGACCGGAGGCATCGACCTGGGCATCGATGTGACCCAATTGGCCCAGGGTTTCACGAGCAATCTGGGCAGCTACGACCTGCGGTCATTGGACACGATCACGCCCACCGGCTCGCAGTTCTTCGCCGGCACCGGCGACGTCTACACGCAAGGCATCACGCTGGGAACCATTACCGGGACATACGAAACCGAGTCGGGGCTCGACTTCTCGAACGAACCCAACGTTCTGGTCGATCTTGAAACCACGAACACCGTCACCGACCTTGGAGCCCAGTTCCCGCGTACCATGATCTTCTCGGGTACCGCCCATATCGACCCCGCCAGTACACTCGACATGAACGCCACGTTCAACGTGGGCGGCGGACAGAGCATCACGGCCACCGGTGACTGGAACATCGATCCCGTGGCTACTGTGCCGTATTCAGGCCAGGGCCCATTGCCGCCGGCCAACCAATTCGATGTGACCGGTCAATTGACCCTGTCACAGCCCCTACCCTCGCGTTCCTTGATGTATGCGATTGCACCGGCGTTGCACGCGTGGATGCAGGATCAGGCCTCGGTGTCCTTGTACACGTCGGCTCCCGGACCCGGCTTCGTCGTCGACGGATCCTTGAACTTCGGCGAAGCAGGCTGGGGGTCGTACTTCTATTCGTACGACGCATACGCCAACTTCCTCGACCTTACCACCGACACCGAGGACGTAGACTACGCTGAACTGCTGCCGCTGCCCGAACAGAGCTACTTCAATAGCGACAACACGTCCGAGGGCGAAGACGACGGCACCGAGACCGACGTGGGGTGTGTGACGTTCTGTGAGATCGTCGACGGTGAGGAGATCTGCACGGCAACCTGCCAGGTGCGACATCGCTCCCGCCTGGTCGTCTTGCCGCGTGGCCCCAACGACGGCGACGACACGCTCCTGGATCTGTTCGGCGATCTGTTCCTGTGCATGTTGTTCTCGCCAGACGGTCTGACCGTCACGTTTACCGGGTACTACAACCTGACCGACCAGGCCCCTCAGGTCGCCGCCCCCAATGCTTCATCGAACGTCTTCTTCGCGCCGCCTTCGCCCAACCCCAGTGCCGGCGATACGCAGTTCACGTTCAGGCTGCCCACTACCTCCCCCGTGGAACTCAAGGTGTTCGATGCGCGCGGGCGCCTGGTGCGCACGGTCGCGCGGGGCTCGATGGGTGCCGGTCAGCACCAATTGGCCTGGGACGGTCAGGATGAACGAGGCCAAACGGTGGCCAGCGGCGTATACTGGGCCCGCCTCTCGGTGCGCGAGAGTACGACCAGCCGAAAGGTCGTGATTCTGCGCTGACCTTCGCCCAAGGATTTGCATGATTGCGCGCACATACCCCGGGCTGATCTGCGCACTCATCCTGTGTCTGTCGGGCTGGCCGGCGACGCCAACGTCGCACGGGCAAACCACAGTCGTACCGACCGCCACGCAACGGTTGGTCTCGCTCCGGGCGCAGTTGGAGAACCGCGACTTCCGGGGCCTTGCCGAGGCCACCACCCAGACACTGCCCGAAAGCACCGGCTGGTCCGCGGCCGAACGCGCCACCCTGCTCGAGCTGGCCGTCGAGAGCCGATGGCAATCCTTGGGCTACGTCACCGATGAGACCCTTGCCCTGGCCGAAGAATCCCTGGCATTGAGGGAAGCTACTGCGGCACCCGATTCACTGAACCTCGTTCCCAGCCTGCGTAACCTGGGCATGTCACACGAATTGCGCGGTGATTTCGACGCGGCCCTCGACAACTACGACCGAGCCTTACAACTGGTCCAACGCTCCGACCCTGGCACGACCCAACACGGTGTGGTACTCCGCCACCTGGCCAATGCGCTGCGCATCGTCAGCGATCTGGAAGGGGCTGAGGCGACCTTCAACGAAGCTCTGGCCCTACAACCGCCCGGACACCCCGAGCGCGTCTTTTCCCTGATACAGCGCTCCCGGCTGAACCTGGCCATGGGAGAGTTCGAAGAAGCAGCGACCGACGCGCGGGAGGCCCTGGTCATCGCCGATGCCATGGCGCAGTCGCAAGTGCCGGCCGATGTGGGACTCCGGGGCCAAGCCGCGGCCGCGGTGGCCCTGGTGCTCGACCAAACGGGTCAACTGGATGCGGCACGGAGCGAATTCGGAAGGGCCATCGCCGATCTGGAAGCCGCCTACGGACAACAGCACATTTTCGTGGCGTACACCCAGAACACCTATGGCGTGCATCTGCAGGGCCGCGGAGATCTTCCCGCCGCACGCCTCGCGCTGGAGACCGCACTCTCGATCATGCAGACCTGGCTGCCCCCCGGGCATATCTACGTCGTGGCCATTTCGAACAACCTGGCCGAACTGCTCGCCGCCGAGGGAGATTTCGAGAGCGCACGACGAATCCTGACCAGGTTGGTGGCCAACATCCAGGTCGCCGTCGGAGAGATCCATCCGTACACCGCGGCGTTCCTGTCGAACCTGGCCGGCAATCATTACGACACCTATGACTTCGAGACCGCGCTCCCGATGTACGAGCGGGCGCGGACCATCTACGAACAGCTGGTAGGATCCGACCATTACATGGTGGGGGAAACGGATACCAGCATGGCCACGGTGCTGCGCGCACTGGGGCGACTCGACGAGGCGGAAGCCGCGTTCCAACGCGGCCTGAAGATTCTCGAGGAACAGTTCGGAGAAGTGAGCGACGAGGTTGCGTACACGCTCACGGCCATGGGCGAGTTGTACGTCGCGCGCAACGAACTGGATACAGCTCAGGCGACCGTCGAACGCGCACTGACCATCGCTCGGGAGGCACTGGGCGAAGACCACGTCTACGTGGGGTGGAACCTCCAGAACCTGGGCCGACTTGCCGCCCAACGTGGCCAGCTCGAAACTGCACGCGGTTTTCTCGAGCAGGCACTGGGATCGCTCGAGTCCAGCGTCGGAGCCAACCATCCCGACTCGGGCGAGGTTCTCGCCGATCTGGCGCGGCTCCACGATGAAATGGGGCAAGGCGAGCAAGCCGTCGACTACGCCATTCGAACCGAGCATGTCGCTCGCGAGCATCTACGGTTACTGGCCCGCGGTGCGTCCGAACGAAACGCTTTGTTCTACGCCCAGAACCGGAGTTCCGGACTTGATATCGCCGCGCGGTGGGCAGGAAGATCTGACTCCCCCGCGACGATCCAGATCGTCTGGGACAGCGTCATCCGATCGCGCGGACTCGTCTTCGACGAGATGGCCGAGCGCCGTCGCGCCGCGCGGATCAATTCCGACGCGGAAACCGAGTCCCTTCTGCAAAGACTGCGCTCGGCGCGAACGGAGTTGGCGAGTGCCAACGTGCGGGGTCCCGACGGAGCCGGCACCGAGGAATTTCGGGAAGAGTTGACCGAACTCACTCTGGCCAAGGAACGCGCCGAGGAAGAACTGGCCGAACGCAGCCTGCGTTTTCGCGACAAGCAACGATCTGACCAGGCTGGATTCGACGCGGTCGCCGGCGCGCTGCCAAAGGCAGCCACGCTGGTGGCGTACATCAACGTGCGCGACAACGCTGGTGCAGACCGCTACGCCGCGTTCGTGATGGCCCCTGAGCAACCCCTACGGATGGTCGATCTGGGCCCCGCCACTGTCATCGACCGAGCGATCGAATCATGGCGCCGCGAGATTCGCGCGGGCGCCACCGCCGGCGGACCCTTTGCCCGCAACGCCGAAGCGCGAACCAGACAGGCCGGGACAACCCTACGCCAGCTCGTTTGGGACCCGTTGCTCGACAGCGCGGACGGAGCCTCTCTGATTTTCGTGGTGCCCGAGGGATCACTGCATCATGTGAACTTCGCCGCGTTGCCCGGCGACGGTGGGACGTATCTCGTGGAAACCACTGCGCCCTTCGTCGTGCTTTCCTCCGAGAAGGATCTGATTCCCAACTCGTCCGATGCCAATACGGGAGGCCTGCTCGCGGTGGGTGGTCCAGATTTCGGGGAGTTTCCAACTTCAAACCAGCGCGGCATCGATCGCGACTGCATCGGACTCAGCGAACTGTCGTTTGCACCTCTTGCCGCTACCGCGGAAGAGGCCCGCGCCGTGCAATCCAAATGGCAATCTCTGAGGGACGAAGCGTCCACGCTCCGCGTTGGCGCCGGCGCCAAGGAAGGCGTCGTGAAGCGAATGGCCCCGGGGCGTCGCGTGCTGCATTTCGCCACGCATGGCTTCTTCCTTGGCCAGACTTGTGACGTAGCGCCCTCGGCCTCGCGAACGTCGACCAATTGGGCCGTGCGGTCGCACGTGCAACCAAGAGGATCCGCGCTGACCAACCCGCTGTTGGCCAGCGGACTTGCTTTCGCGTCGGCCAACGAACGTTCGACCACCGCCAGCCCCGGATCGGCGTTCGACGACGGAATCCTGAGTAGCGAGGAAATCGTGGCCCTGGATCTGGACGGCACCGAGTGGGTCGTGCTGTCCGCCTGCGATACCGGCCTGGGAAAGCGGGTACGCAGCGAAGGAGTCCTGGGGCTGCGACGCAGCTTCCAACTGTCTGGCGCCCGCAGCCTGATCTCAAGCCTGTGGTCAGTGGACGACGACGCCACGCGAGCGTGGATGGAGTCGCTCTACGACCTACGTCTTT
The DNA here is from genome assembly GCA_029262065.1 of Candidatus Krumholzibacteriota bacterium. Lineage (GTDB taxonomy): Bacteria > Krumholzibacteriota > Krumholzibacteriia > JAJRXK01 > JAJRXK01 > JAJDAC01. The sequence continues at coordinate 203,193 of JAJDAC010000022.1, forward strand.
CGACCGGACGTTCCACTGCTTCCGCGGTGCACGAAGCCTCGCTCGCCATGCTGCGCGCGCGACGCAGCGATGGTCGCACCACCCACCCCTATTTCTGGGGCGCCTTTGTCGCCGCCGGCGATTGGCGCTGATCGCACCCGTAGCTCGTGGTATACCCTCAAGAATCCCCACTGGTCGGAGGCAAGACTCGATGGCGATGAAAACCGGGCGACGGCCCGCCACATCATGGTTGGCCGTGTTCTTGATTACTGTCGTGGCGGCCTGCGCATCGACGCCACCGGACGGCACCGGACGTAGTCGACGCCCAGTCCTGAAAGGGCATTTCGAAGGCGAATACCAGACCATCGACGGCTTCTCGAAAGTGGAAGCCAAGGTTACCGAAGGGACAATTTCGTTTCGCTTCCGCGAGGATCGTTTTGAAGTGCGCGGCCGGCGAGAGGGCCATCCGCCACAGGGATGTGGAACGTTCGCCGTGGGAGATACGTTGTTTCTGGATGATACGTGTGGGCACGGATCGGGTGTCGATACCACGCGCGTATTGCGAGGCGAGTTCGACTTCCAATGGGACGGAACCCATCTGTACATCGAACGGTACGACACCGTGGATGATCGACTGTACCGCATGCGCATCGCCCGCGTCGGCAGCTGACGAAGGCCCGCCGACGTAGAGTCGACGGGCCTGTTGCCGTGTAGTCTCACGAGCCTTCAAGAGAGCCAGCGCCGGAACTTGGGCGGTGCCTGGTCTCACGAGCTGGCGTGGCTCATTTGATCAGGGTCAGCTTCCGATCCTGCCGAAACTCTCCGGCTTCGATTCGGTAGACGTACGACCCACTGGCCACCCGCTGTCCGGCGCCGTCGGTGCCGTCCCAGACGATCGAATGCCGTCCCGCCGGCCTCGATTCGTCCAACAGGGTCTTCACGGCGCGACCGCGCAGGTCGAACACGCGCAAGCTCACCGTCGATGCCTTCGGTAGCGAAAAGTCGATGGTGGTCTTGGGATTGAAGGGGTTCGGGTAGTTCTGCCGCAACGCGAACCGGCTGGGAACCACGGCCGGGTCGACCGCCGTGGGATCGTCAGCCTGGATCTGCAGGTTGTCGATCACCCAACCCCATCCATTCACAAAGCCGTCGGCGTACAGACGAAACCGCACCAGGATGGTCTCGCCGGCGCTGAAAGTATCCTGCAGATTGATGACGTGGTTGCGCAACAGAGAATCGGAAGGAAAGCCGCCGCTGTTGTACTGGGACTCCCATTCCGGAAAACGCCTCGCGTCGTAGCCATCCTCCAGCGGAACCCACACGCAACCGTCAGAAGTGCCCTCCACGATTACGTAGTCCCAGAAGGAACCATCGCCGAACACCGTGCCGGGGTTCCCAGGCTCCACCAACACGATCTCGTCGAACGACAACAACGCGTTCGAAGGACCAACCGCGATCGGCTGCGTAAGCGTGTGGACGAGCGAGGCGCCGTTCGCATAGAAGTGATCGGAGTGCAACGCGTCCGTGGAAAACCCCGGCTCCGAACGAATCGAGAAGCCGTTGCCCGTGAAGTCCGAACTGGCCACGTCGAAGTTGTTTGAGTACGCGAACTGGGGCGGCGAAGCCACGTAGGCTTCCACGGTCTTGATGACCGAGTCGAACGATCCGCCGCCTTGTTTTCCCTGCAACTGCACCGTCATGGGACCGGCGGTCACCACGGGATACTGCAACGTGACGGCTTGCCGGAAGGTATTGGCGCCGAGGGTTTCGACCACGGCACCGTTCAGCAACACGTCCGTCGACGTGTAGACCGAGCGCAGATTTGCTTCCACGGTCAGCAACCCGTCCACCGATTGATAGACCTTGTCCACAAGTGGCTTGTAGATCTCGCCGTTGATCAGGGACGGGATCGTGACCGACCAAACACCACGACCGTGGGTCGCCACCACGATTTCGTCTTCCACATGGGTCAGGAACCAGATGCCAACGTTGGGCAGGCCGTTGTCGGCCAGGGCCCACGATGCGCCCCCGTCGAGCGACTCGACCAGCCCGATTTCGGTGCCCACCCAGATCTTCGACGGATCATCGGGGAACACCAACAGATCGTATACGGCGACATCCGGAAACCCGTTGGTACTCGTGGTTCCACCGGCAAAGCCGCTGATGTCGGTCCAGGTCGCGCCCTGGTCCGTGGTCCGCAAGATCTTGGGAGCCTCGGCGAACGAGAACAGTACGTAGGCCGTCTGATCGTCGCTCGGATGCGTCGCCAACCCCGAGATTCCCCCCATGCCAGCAAAATTGGTGGTGGCCGTGAAGGTCAGCCCGCCGTCGGTGGACACGTGGATCTTGCCGTCCACGTCCATACGCATACCCGCCCATACCACGTCGGGATTCGCCCGCGAAATCCGCACATCGGCGAACGAGCTGAAACCCGAGTTTGCCCAGTCGGCCACGGGGATCGCGGTCAACGACCAGTTGCCACCGAAATCGGTGGAGCGCCAGACGCCACTGGCCCCCACGGCGAACAGGAGCTCGGGATCTGCATTGGTCTTGGCGATCTTGGTAAGAAAGGGAGCCACCCCACCACCTGTGTCGCCCAATCCGTTGGTGGCCGAAGCCCAGGTCTGCCCGCCGTCCAACGAACGCTGGAGACCATTGAACTGGAAACCACCAATCAACTTGCTGGGATCGTCGAAGTGCCACGAAGCCTCGTAGCCATCGCCGCCAATCTGAAATGTCCAGGGATCGGTGGGCGACGGATCAACCGGCGATCGCCAGGTGCTGTTGTCCTGCATGCCGCCAATGTAGGCGCTGGCGCCCGGGCGTTTGTCCACACCGTAGAACTGCGTGGACAGCATACCGTTGATGGGCGCGCTCCATCCCGTGTCTTCGAAACCAGAAACGCCGATTCCACCATCGTTGGCGTTGAGGATGCGCCAGTTTCCTCCGTCGAAGAACACGACCAGATTGTGGTGGTCTACGTGCACCGGACCCGAACTGATGAACGACGTACTACGCGTGCTGCCAGACACGGTCACGCGGTACAGACGAACACCGCCCACGAACACCGTATTCACGTCGGTCGGGTGGCAGGCAATGGTATTGTCGTACCACCCCTGCCCGCCCAGCCAGTTGGTTCCGAAGCCGCCGCCGGACTGCGTGGTCTGAATCCAGGTGGAACCACCGTCGGTCGATTTCCACAGGTTCGAGATGGCCTCGTCAGGGTCAGGCGCGGTGTCGACACCCTCGGCCGCCGCGTACACCACATCGGTGTCGACCGGTGACACGGCGATCTCGAAACGACCGGTGAAATCGGTAATGCCGCTATTGGAATAAGCCCAGCTACTACCAGCATCGGTGGATACCAGAATGCCCTTCTCGTCCACGGCGGCGTACTGGGTGTTGAAGTCGCCCGGTGTGGCCACGATCTGCTGGATCTTCTTCACGCGTCCAAACGAGCCCACGTCGGTTTCCACGAACACCTCGGTCCAGGTGGTACCGCCATCGGTGCTCTTGAAAATGCTCGAAGCCGCATTCACCACCGACTTGTAGCGACCGGTGGTAGCCGCCAACACCACGACATCGGGATCGTCCGGGCTCACCACGATGCGAGCGATGTTGTTGAACCTTGGATCACCCAGCGTGGCGGTCAACGGCACCCAACTGTCGCCGCGATCCTCGCTCTTCCAGACGCCGTTGCCGTTGATCGTGTCGATGTTGAAGAAACTCTCGCCGGTGCCCGCGTACATCACGTCGGGGTTGGACGCCGCCATGGCGATGGCGGTCATGGCCATGCTCGGCAGGTCGTCCGTCAACACGGCCCAGGTGGCGCCTTCATCGTCGGTCTTCCAGACGCCGCCGCCCGCGCTTCCTACATACCACGTGCCCGGTGAGTCGGGATCGATGATCAGGCCACGCGCCCGCCCGGCTACGTTGCCCGGTCCACGTGACTGCCACGGCAATGGCGCGCCCTTGCGAGATGCCGCTTTGGCGCGCGAGAATTCCCGCTGCATGTAACCCGGCTGATAGTTCGACACTTCCTGTCCGGCCGGGATCCGCATCTTGCCGAGTATTTCGGCGAAAAGATCAGGATGCTCGGGGCGTGGGCGTCCGGCGATGAAATTGCGCCGGCGCTCGATTTTCCGGGTCAGCTTCATGTACTCGGCCGAACCCTCATCATGATGCGCCCGTTGATAGTCGAGGTCGGCAATCTCGGCCTGTATACCAACTGGCGCGTCGGCTGATGGGCCTGTCGGTGTGCCGTTTCCCAGTTGATCTGATGTTGCGGAAATATTGAAAGCCAATGGAGCAACGACGAGCAGCACCCAGGCTCCGAGCCACAGGATTCCCTGTCGGCCAGCGGTCGATGACATGAATCGTTCCTTCGGAGGGAGGAAGGCGAAAACGAGGACTGCATTATAGCAGATGGCCACAACCGCATTGGCAGGCGAAGAAACAACAAACCTCACGGCTCCCCGTCGCAACCCCAGTCCCCCCGCGGTTCCTCATCGTTCCCTGGCACGGAACTTGGTGTTGTATCGGCTCCATTCCTTCATCGACGGGACATGATGTGTTGAATACGCCGCGCCAAGGACACACTCCCCTACTACGCCGGCGACGCTTGCGCCGGGAATTCTCCACCGCCCTGGTTGGAACCCTGATAATGATTGCGGCGCCGGCCGCGGTGGCCCAGGACACGTTTGTGCAGGAGATGTCTGGGCCCGGGGAAGCAACGGCGCTATCGCCGGAGCAGTGGACGAACGCGCGCACGCAACACTACGAACTGCCCGCCCCCGATAGCCGGTTGACCATCACGACCAACACCGCCGCCGTCGAAGAATGCGCGGCCGTGGCCAACGTCGTCGTGCAGTCCATGGCCTTCGTCCGAAACGCCACCGGCCTCGACCTTCGCGGCGATATCCAGCTCTATGTAATGGAGTTCGAGCAGGTTCCGGAATTCTATCGTTTCGAGGCCCAGGTTCCGTCTGGCCGTGGAATCATCGAGGTACGCTTTGTTGCGCTCGAACGCGGTGAATCCATGGTGGGGTCGCCGGCCATGTCACGTTTCTTGTTCGAAACCCTGCCGCACGAGTTGGGCCACGACGCGCTGAGCAGGATTCCGTGCATTCGCAAGGGTACGCTGGAAAGCGCCCGGTGGTTCGAAGAAGGCGTCAGCGAGGTGCTCGCCCACCGGTTCACGGCGCAGTTTGGGCCAAATCGAGGCTCCGGATTCAAACACACGTCGTCGTCTCGACATGAGGTAGGCGTCGTCACGGTCGACGATCTATACAATTGGGACCATGAGAAGCGGCTACCGGCGAGTGTCGAGGTCGACTTGTACGCGCACTCTTTTCGCGCCGTCGATCAGATTACCAGTATGGTTCCCTTGCCAAGTCTTCTGCGCGAGCTGGCTCTGGAGAAAGACTGCGTGCGTCTGACTGAACGAATATTGCGTAGAGCGGGCCTCAGCTTCGCCCAGTTGATAGACGAGCCCGGCCTGGAGTCGCCCGCCCGGTAAAAAAAAACGCGGGGAAGCCGAAGCTCCCCCGCACATCTTCAATCAGCCTGAGACGCGTAGGTTAACCTGCGTTAACACCCAGCGACTTCAGGGTCTTCAGGGTGAGACCGCCGGTGGCCAGACCCTTCTTCTTCTGGTACTCGGTGACCGCAGCGCGGGTCTGACGACCGTAGCGACCATCGATCGGACCCGGGTCGTGTCCGGCGGACTTCAGCGCACGCTGAACGCCCTCGATCGTGGCGGCACCCATGTTGGTCTCACACAGGACCGGACGCCACTCGAGGTACGATTCCTTCACCATTTCGCGCTTGGGCACATCGGCGTACTTCGCGGCGATGGGAGTGCGCTTCTCGCGGGCAGGCTCCACCATCTTGCGAACCTTGACCGTCTTGTACTCGGCCGGAATCACCACGGGGCGAGTGCTGGCCGGGGTCTTCACGATCCGCTTCGTTACCGTGGTGTACTCAGCCGGGATCTCCCGCTCGCGCGTCGACGCCGGGGTCTTCACCACGCGCTTGGACACAGTACGGTACACAGCGGGCTCCTCGATCAGACACATGATCTCGCCGGTGCTGTTGTCGACCTTCTCGACGGGTCCGCGACCCTTCTTCCAGGACGTGCGGGCGGGCGTAACCAGAACCTTCTCGGTCGTGGTCTCGTAGGTGGCCGGCACCTGCTCCATGACGGTGCTGGCGGGCTTCACCATGACGCGCTCTTCTACCGTCTCGTAGGTAGCGGGCACGACCTCGAGGCGCTCGGAGGCTTCCTTAACCAGGACGCGCTCTTCACCGGCCTCGAACTTGGCGGGGATGATCTGGACGGTCTCGGAAGCCTCATTCACAAGCACGCGCTCGGTCGAGCTGTTGTAGACCTCGGGCACCAACACGCGGGCGTAGCACTCGCCAGCCTTCGCGTTCGGGGGCAGCATTTCGCCGCCGGTGACCACGGTGCGGGAGCCAGTGTTGTTGGCCGCCGCGGTGCTGGCCGCGTTACGGGCTTGTTCGGCGGCGGCGCGGGCTTCGGCTTCGGCCTTCTTCGTGGCTTCCTTCTCGGACTCGAGACGGTTCTCGAGTTCACTGATCTTCTGTTCGCGGGCCTGAACCTCACCTTCGAGGGTCGAGACCTGGGTGGTTGACGTGCCCGAGCAGCCCACGGCCACAAGGGCAATGGACGACAGCACGACAATACGCTGGGACAAAGACATGGATTCCTCCTGGAATAATACAGACACGAGCGCTGTGTCCTAAAGCGAGTTTGTTCAAGCGAGTCCGGGAAAATTCCCCCGGATCTCCAGAACATTGGCACACAATAGTAGCTTGTTGGTTCGATAGCGCTCTAGGTGAAAACCTTATCGAGACTCCGGCCACCAAACATGTGGACCCGACTCTCGAGGGATAGTCACATCAGGATCTGCGCTGCCCACGAATTAAGGGAAGGCTCCGTCAAAATCGGACGGGGTCGACCAGATCTTGACCGGCCAGATGTGATTCATGATTTCGTACGTCCGGGCGAGCAGATCACCCGCTTCGGCAACGCGGTGGGCACGGCCAGGCGAGTTGGGTACCATCGCCAAGGACCCCCCACCCAACGAGGCCCCCTCGGTGAAAGTAGCGAAGAGTAGTCACGAGCCCATTGCCGTAGTGGGAGCCGGCCCTGGCGGCCTTTGCATGGCCAGGCACCTGGCCGCGAGTGGAGTTCCGTTCGAAGTCATCGAAAGAGCTTCGGACGTCGGCGGACTGTGGGACTTTTCGCGGGCGGATACCCCACTGTACGAGAGCGCGCACTTCATATCGTCGAAGACCATGTCGTCGTTCACCGACGTTCCCATGCCGGGTGACTTTCCCGACTACCCGCATCACGCGCAGGTTCTGAGCTATCTGCGAGACTTCGCCGAAAGGTTCGATCTGCGGCGCCAAATTCTGTTCGATACAACAGTAGAACGGGCTTGGCCCGAGAGCGACGGGCGATGGACCCTACGCTTCCACGATGGCCGCGAACGTTCCTATTCGGCCCTGGTCGTGGCGAACGGACACAACTGGGATCCACGGGTGCCAGAATTCGAAGGGACCTTCGACGGTGAAATACGACACAGCGCAACGTACCGTTCGACCGATGAACTGAAAGGGAAACGCGTTCTTGTCGTCGGCGCCGGCAATTCCGGGTGCGATATCGCCGTGGACGCGGCCATCCATGCCAGGCGGGCGCTGCTCAGCTTGCGCCGCGGCTACTGGTTCATTCCCAAGCACATTCTGGGCAAACCCGCCGACGTCTTCGCGCACGAAGGACCCCACCTGCCGATGCGCCTGGCCCAACCGTTGTTCCAGGGCCTCTTGAAGTTGTTGGTGGGCGACGTGCGAAAGTTCGGTCTGCCCGCACCCGATCACCGCATCTTCGAAACCCACCCCATCATGAACACACAGATATTGCACTACCTCGGCCACGGCGATCTGCAGGCGCGCGGTGACGTCCAGCGCCTCGATGGATCCACCGTGCACTTCAAAGACGGGCCGAGCGAAGATGTGGATCTCATCCTGTTGGCCACCGGGTACCATCACTCTATTCCGTTTCTCCCTGAAAGCGTGTTTCGTAGCGGCGATCGCACCGCCCTGTTTGCCAACGTTTTTCACCGACAACACGAAAACCTGTTCGTGGTGGGCCTATTCGAGAACGACGGCGGAGCGTTTCCGATTCTGGATCGGCAGTGTCAGCTCATTGCCGGGCTCGTCCAGGCCCGACGCAGCAACCGTGACCCCGCCCGACGCTTCGCGACCCGCCTGGCCGAGGCAACCCCCGATTTCACCGCCGGCGTGCGTCACCTACCACTGGATCGCATGTCGACCTATGTAATGACCGAGCCCTACACCAAGTGGCTCGAAGCCGCCCGGCGGGACCTGGAATGAGCGAGCCCTCGGTACATGACAACGCGCGTCGCGTGCGTGCGTGGATCGACGCACCGCCCGAGGCAAACTGGAACAAATTCTGGAGCGAGGGCGCGCAATCACCGGGCGAAGCCTTCTACCAGGCGCTCTATCAGCATGGACGTGTCAATCCGGGACAGGCCATGCAGGCGCTCGCACGGCTCGACCGCGGCGCGCTCGACCAGATTCCGGTGCGGGAGCGGGCTCTGCTGTCCCGCATGCGAGGCCACCTGTCCAAGGGGATCGGCAACCACCTGGACGCTCACACGGCGTACGCCCGTGCGTGGTCGCAATTCGAGTCGGCCGGACTACAAGAAGACCAGGTCCGAACCGGACTGGGCTGGATCGGCGCGCTCGCTCAACTGGGCCGGTACGAAGAGGCCCAGGCGCTGGCCGACCGGTGCCTCGAAATGTACCAGGGGTCCGACACTCGTTTTCGCCTGGAACTGCTGGCCAACAAGACCACCGTGTTCCTGCACAGCGGTCGGTTCCGCGAAGGTGCCCGCAACCTCCTGGGTATCCTGGACGAATTGGAGCAACATTCCACGCCCGTCAATATGGGGCTGCACTGGTGCAACGCGGGACACCTGCTGTTGTTCTCAGGGGACGTACCTCGCGGCCGTGAGTACCTGAAGAAGTCACTGCACGTTTTCGAACAAGCTGGGCTCCAGGGTTCGTCGCTCTACCCGCGCAGTCTCGAGGGCATTGCGCGTATTCTGATGGGAGAGTGGCCCGAGGGCATGGCGGAACTACGTTCCACCCTGGAAGAATCCACAAAGCTGGGTGATGTACGACTCGCCGCGGCCATCGAGCGCCAACAGGCCGATTTCCTGTTCTCGGTCGGTGCACTACGCGAAGCCGAACACCTGGCCGCGCGCGCGCTGATTTCCTACGGCGAGTTGGGGTTCGAGGGCGCCGCCGCCCATGCGGCCCTCATCCACGGACGGATTCTCGCCACCATGAACCGAAACATCGATGCACGCGCGCGGCTGCAAGAAGCACTCGCCTACTGGGACCGCTCGGGCAACCTCTGGCGGTATCGAGTAGCACAAGTGGAGCTGGCCGCCGTCCACCTCGAACGTAGCGAGCCCGCCGAAGCCATTCGTCTGCTGCGGGGTCTCTTGAAGTATCTTGCACGTCGGGACCGACACGGGGTGAGCGTACGTGGCCGTCACCTGTTGGCGCGCGCCTACCTGGCCGTGGGCAAACCCGGACTGGCGCATCGCCTGGCCACTTCGGCCTACGACGATGCAACCGCGTACCCATCGAAGCTGGATCGACCGTGGATTGCCCATACGCGCGCCGAATGCCTGCAAGAACGCGGAGAGTCGAAGCAGGCCCTCGCCTGGGCCGATCGCGCCATCGAGTCCATGGATGACATCTATCTCATGTTGGGTTCGCGAGCCATGCGCAACGAAGTAGCCGGGTCGCGCGACCAAGCCTACCGCTCGGCCATTCATCTGCAGTTGAAGAACGGGAGTCGGAATTCTACGCGTCGCGCCCTCGACCTTGTCTGCCGCTCTCGAACGCCCGCCCTGGTGGAAGATCTCTCGCGGGGAACCAACCTGACGTCTCCGTTCCAGTCGGCCATTTCGAAGCTCCGGGACGAGCTTTCCGCGGTGTCCGAGGCCGCCCCCAGCTCGACCCGGATGCAGGAGATCGGGGCCGAGATCGAAGAACTCAACGCGAACCTCATGATGGCCCTGACCCAGAGCCCACCCATCATCAAGCAGGCACTCGACGGTGGTTCCCTGGCGGCATGGGCTCCCCGACTCATGGGCCGCACGCTGGTCCTCTACGATCAGGAGGGTAATGATTGGTGTGCATACGTGGTTGATTCTGAGCAATCGGTACGAAGGGTCGAATTGCCCAACGCAGCTCGCTCGCTATCGGCCGACTGGCTTCGTCTTCGTATGCTCATCGAGTCGGCCGCCCATCAGCCCTCCACCCGGCGGCAGATGTTCCTGGATCGAACCGGCGACGAAGCCACGGCCGCGTTGAACAACCTGTGTCATTCATTGTGGACCCCCCTGGAAATCCAGGCCGGCGAAGTCATCGTGGTACCAGACGGTGCCCTACACGGTGTTCCGCTCGAGGCAATCGCCAACGTCAACGCCGAGACGATCGCGGTGAGCCGGTGCGCGCACCCGTCACTACTGGGGGATGCGGCCTCGGCACGAGGATCCAGACACGGGCGGGCCGTGGTTCTTCGCAATCAAGCCGAGGGTACGCAGGCCGAAGGGCACGCTCTCACTTCGCTGTTCGCGCAACATGGGCTGCAGACCGAAGTGCTGACTCGCCGTGCCGAATTTTCCGCGTTGAACAAACCCCTGGACGTCCTGCACGTGGCCGCTCACGGCCAACACAGTCGCGACCAATGGCTGTTGAACGGAATAGAACTGAGTGACGGTTGGCTGGGCATGGAGTCCCTGCGCGGACCGGCCGCCCGCGGCTCACTCATGTTCCTGGCCAGCTGCGAATCAGGCCTCGCCACGGAAGGCCCCGGCGCGGAGTTTGGCAGCTGGATTGCCGCGGGCCTGGGAGCCGGAGCGAGAGAGATGGTGCTCACGCTGTGGAAGGTCGATGACGCCAGCACGCTGGAGTTCGCGAGTCACTTCTACAACGCGTGGTGCGCGGGTGAGCCCGCCCACCGGGCCGCCACGGTAGCAAGAGAACGGGTGCGACAGACCCTGCCGCACCCGTTCCAATGGGCCCCGTATCTCGCGGTCAGTTGATCAGAATCCCAGCCCACCTCCGGCGGGCATACGACCAGCCGCGGCCGAGAACGCCTGATGATGAATGCGCCCGTGAATCGCGGCATTGATCGGGGTGATGGGCGCCGCGGTGTCATACAGGGAATCGACAACCAGTTCCGGATCCCGGTTGGTTTTCTGGATGGCCAGACAGAGCGCCGAGAATCCTGCACCCACGGCGCTCGCAACCGAGGTACCAGTGGCGCGAACGTAGGTGTTGTTCATGCCCGTGGTTCCCACGTAGACACCCGGTGCGGCCATTTCGACCTCGGACCCAACCGCCGACATGGGATGCACGGCATCGAAGGCGTCCGTCGCGGCGAATCCGATGACGTTGTCCATCGTGGACGGGAACCTTGCGTTTCCGCCGTAGGTATTTCCCGCCGAGCTGCACACGATGATTCCCGCATCGGTGAGTCTATCTATAGCCCAGGCGACATGACCCGAAGGGTGACTCGAACTAAGGCTGAGATTGACCACGTCCACGTTGGCGGCAAGTGCACGGTCCAAACCCGCCGCCACCTGAAGCTCGCTGGCTTGCGGGTTGGTTGGGTCATGAAAGACCCGAATGGGAATGATCGTGGCCCTCGGGGCGATCCGGTTGATGATGCCGATCATCATGGTCCCGTGACCGTAGAAGTCCGCATCGTCGGCGGGGTCGCCGGTGAACTCCAGAACGCCGGCGAACTTGGGATGGGACGCATCAACGCCCGAGTCCACCACCGCCACGCGAATCCCGAGGCCTTCGGTATCATTGTGGATGTCCGCAAGGTTCAACACCGTCAACGATCCGTCGGTGAAATCGTCTTCGGTACCCGTGTCCCAGGAAGACATGACGATATCTATGGGCTCATTGATAGGCGGCGGCTGGGGAGGCGGGTTCTGTTGGACGACGACCCCGCCACCCTTGGCAAGACCAGCGTTCGACGATGGCTCCACCACGCCCGAATCTCCGCAACCCGCGGCGCCGAATGCGAAGACAATTATGAGCAAAGACAACAACGGCTTCAGCTTGGAATGCTTCATGTTCTTTTCTGCCTCATCTGAGGGAGTTGCAAATCGACTCGGCAACATCGCTTGTGGCGATGCCCAGAGTCACACTCCGTTTCTGGGTCAACGTGACCCGAGCCGTTGGACCTCGAGGGAGGTTGAAGCCCAACACGAGAAGACCCGATGCCTGACAACTGAGGGTGGGAGCCTACTCGCTGCGCATCCGAGCACTTTTAATGATAGGTTACCTGCGGCGCGAAAATCAACCCCACGAGAGAGTTACGCCGATTCATGACCGTTCGATCAATCGTCCATAGTGCCTTCTCCTTCCTTGCGATCCTGGGTTGGACCACCCACGCGGCGGCCCAACCGGCGTTCGAGGCCGAGCCCCCGGCTCAACTCCTCAGCCAGCCGTTCCTGCAGCTGCCCCGCGCAAATTCGATAAACGTGGTGTGGTTCACGGATTTCCGGGGAATCGATCATCGTGTGGATCTGCAAACCACGCCGCCGCGGGTCATCGCGGCGACCACCACCCAACTCAGCTCTGTCTTTGGAGACGATCCCCATGGGGGACTTCCCTATCGGCGAGACATCTACCGGCACGAGGCCATCGTGAACGAGTTGGAACCGGGCGTTCGTTACGCCTACCGGGTGGCGAGCCATGCCGCCGCCTCCACGGCAAGGTCGCCCCGCTACGAGCTCGCCGCGCTTCCCCCGCGCGGTCAACCTCTTAGAATCCTGCTTACTTCGGACCATCAACTGAAACCCATGGTCGCGGCCAATCTGACGCAGGTCGCAGCCACGGTTGGTCGGGTCGACGCGGTGTTCATGGCGGGGGATCTGATCAACGTTGCCGATCGCGCATCCGAATGGTTCGACGACCCACGCGGTCGAGCGTTCTTTCCCAACTTGCAGGGCGTAGGATCTGGTGATTGGCCCGGTGCACCGATTCTTCAGCATGCGCCTCTCTTTCCAACCATCGGTAACCACGAGGTCATGGGTCCGCTCGACGATGCCATCTCACTCGACATGCGATTCGCCGCGGTTCGACCCGGTGGTTTCAATGCGACGACGTACGAAGAAATCTTCTCGCTACCGTCTGAAGGCCCCGGCGGCGAACGCTACTACGCTCAACCGTTCGGAGATGTCTTCCTGATTTCCCTGCTGGGCAGTCGGCCTTGGCGACCACCTTCGCTGGATGGCCCCGCTCCGTCGAAATATGGCGAGCCAGATCAGCTCTCCCCCGGCAAATGGGGATCAGGCGAATTCCACCTGGAATCGTTGGAGCCAGGTAGCCCTCAACTCGACTGGCTGCTGGCTACTTTGAGTAGCCCGACCTGTCGTGAAGCTCGGTATAAGGTGCTGATTCTTCACCAATCCGTGCACGGGCTGGGCGAGAATTCTGTCCCGGTGTTCTCCCCACCGCAGGCCCGCGACGGAAGTGACCCTCCCCGCTACGACTATCCGCGGGCCCACGATACGTGGACGCAGCACGTGGAACCCGCCCTGCGTGCCGCCCAGGTAGACTTGGTACTTGTGGGTCACAATCACATCTGGAACCGCTTCGAGCTGGGCGAGGGACTGCATCTGCTGGAATCGTCCAACGTGGGCAACAGCTACGGGTGTTACTGCGAAGAGAATGGACGGCACCGTCCCTTCCTGCCGCCCGAACCGGGCTTCAATCTGGCCGACTATCCGGCGTTTGGTGACCCGCACGGGGCCAAACCCGTCGTGCCGAACGTGCGACCGCTCCAGTTCGCATCCAATGGATTGCCACTGCCGTGCGTGGCCAGCAATGACACAACCATATTCAGCGTATTGGATACCCAAAGGGGTTGCGTCACCAGCTACGCGTACGACACCACCGACCCCAACGCGAAGGCCTTCGTGTTCGACGAGTTCTTTCTGGGACGAAACTAGAAGTAACGCAGAAGCTCGAGCTGGAAGAAATCGTCGGTGCGTAAAGCGTGCAAAGGGTCGTTGCTTTCGGTGCCGGCAATGGCACGGGCTTCGACCGACACCGTCCAACGGTCGCCGACTCTTCGGCTGGCCTCGGCGAAGAACGCGGTGCCATCGCTCTGCACGTCGAGAATTGCTCCCACCAACAGAGTGGTGCTCTGCACGTCATTCAGTGCCAGTCGGGCGCCGACGAAAATGTCGTCTTCAAGCGGAGTAGGTGCGTCTTCCAGGCGATCGTCGTAGTGATACTCCGACAACAGACCGACGTCCCACGCTCGCTCGAAAATTCCCACCAATGTGTACTCGAACCCGCCCGAAATGGCGTTGAACGTGCGGCCCTGGCCGCTGCGATGCAGGGCCTCGAGCTTCCACAGCCAACCACCCGCTGTCATCTGGATGTCGGCACTGGTCTGGTCGATCTGATCGTAATAAGGCACCAAGCGCGGCTGACCCGCCACCGGTTCGCCCAACAGAAAACGCGGATCACGCGACGTGCCGTGAAAGTGGGAAAGGCCCACGTCGAACGCGCCGATGAAACGTGACCAACGAGCCGCGAAGTCCACGTGCTTTTCCGCAGCGTCGGATTCGAACCGCGCGTTGTCGGTATCGATGACCACGGGGAAGCGCAGCCGGCCCTCGGCCCCGGGAAACGTACGCTCACGAAAGCCCGGCAGGGCGAAGAGCGCGACCGTACCCCAATCCTGCACCCAATCCACGCGGACCATGGGCTGTCCCAGCTTGTCTTCGCCATCGACGTTTTCGACCAGGTCGGTCTGGTTCAGGATGTCGACCAGGTGCTGTGTCTCGGTAACGCCCCAGAACACGCGCTGGAGTCCTATCCGCAGCTCCACCGAACCCGACACCATGAGCCACCTGAGTTCGCGAATATCGAAGTGGGTTCGTTCGTCGTCGCCTTGATCCCAACGGAAGAACGGCGAGAACAGGATCGACTGATCACCATCCGACCAGTCGTGATACAACTCAGGCTGTACCACGACGGATCCGTTCTCGGCGTGCTGCTCGGAAAATTGGGCATCGTCGACGAAGGCTCGCGCTTCCACCCCCAACGAGCCAGTCAGTTCAATGGCCTTTGCCTCAGGGACCAGGCCCGCCACGGCGATCAACCCCGCCACCAATCCACCAGCTCCGATGAGCTCGGGAACTTTCGTCATACGCCACCGCATCAGCATCTACCTGGCCCGCGCCAGGCTGTTCTTGCTGAAATCGTCCTCTTCCAGGCCCACCTGGAATTCGTAATCACGCCACTCCAGACGGGTGCTCTTGCCGGTCTGGTGATTTTCCATGGCCATGACGTCGGCTCGCCAGTACTTGCCCGCGTACTGCTGGTATCCCTCGAACAACAACGTCTTCAGGAGTGCTTCCTTGCGGTCGTAGAACTCCGTTTTCATGGGACGATAGTGCTGCGTGTCGTACCACACGACCTGCCGCGTGTACCCACTCTTCTTGTCCTGCGGGTAGCGCTCGATCACGTGGCACTCCAGACCATCCATTTCTTCGGTTCGCAGGAACTTGTACGTGTACTCCTCCACCTCTTGGCTCGAAATGTCCTCGTACGCAAATTCGCTTCCCATGAAGGGCCCCGACTTGTTGCTCGAGGCAATCCGCTTCACCCGTTTCAACGCCGGCAGATACAACCACTGGTCGTCGTCGCCGTCCTTGTGTGAAAAGGTCAGGAACGCCGTGCCCTTCACATCGCGAGGGGAGTCGAAGATGACCAACGACTTATCACCGTCTTCGGTCATTTCGTAGTTGCGACTACGAATTTCGCGCACGCTTTCTTCGCCGTGACGGTTCTTCAACGTCATGGTCAGGTTGGCGCGGAAATCCTGAAAGCCCACATCGCGGGCATCGACTTCCTGGGCCACGGCCAAACCGTTCTCTTGGGCGCTGCGACCCTCCTCCACCACGGCGAAGACGTTTGGTGTAGCCAACATGAGAGTGGTCGACACGAGAGCGATCGACACCAGAGGGGTTCGCAAGAGCATCCGGCTGAGTTGAAACTTCATTCCGGGTCCTTTCCGCGCCATCAGGCGCCTGCTTCGGCCAGGGCCTCTTGGGCCTGTGGGCTGAGTTTGGGTTCGGTCTCGCCACGGTCAAGGAACATCAACAGGGCGGGCAACAAGAAGAAGTCGGCCACCAACGCAAACACGATGGCAATGGCGGTAAACCATCCCATGTTGGAATTGAGAGCAAACGTGGACCGGGTCATCACCAGGAAACCCGACACCAGAATGAGCGATGTGACCACCAGCGCCTTGCCTACGCGATTGAATGCGTAGCGCACCGCTTCGGGGGCGTCCAGGCCGTGCTCACGCTTGGCGCGCAGATACTTGCTGAGAAAGTGGACCGTATCGTCCACCACGATTCCCAGGCTGATGGCCGACACCGTCGATAGCCCCAAGTCCACGCGGCTCACCAGGATTCCCCACAGTCCAAACGCCATGGCGGCGGGTATCAGGTTGGGCAACAGGCTGATGAAACCGTAACGCGCACTGCGCATGGCAATCATGAGACTGAGTGAAATGAACACCAACGCCACCAGCGTACCCAGAATCATGCTGCGGATGTTCCGTTCGGAAATATAGGCAAACATGATGGTTGGACCGATACCGTGTGAGAACATTTCGGCCGGGGCGTTGTCCCGCAGCCACTGCTCGCCGGTCTGGGTAATGGCCCGCATCTCGCGCGCGGTCATGTTCTCCAACACCACCGATACCCGCGTGGAAGACTTGTCGACGTTGATCTGGTTGTTCAGATCCAAGCCCATGGGCAGCGACATCTCGTACAACAGCAGATACTGCGCGGCCAGCTCGCGGTTGTCGGGCAGCGTGAACATGGATGGATCGTCACCATGCATGTTCTTGTTCAGCTTCTTCATGGTGTGGCTCAGGGTGCTTACCTGCTTCACGCCAGGCTGAGCTCGCATGTAGGTCGCGAATTCATCCATGGATCGCAGGTACGCCGGCTCGCTGATGCCCCCACTGCCCGTCGAGCCCAGCGAGTACTCCACCTGATACAGACCCGTGAGGTTTTCCATGACGAAATCGGAATCGACCCGGAACGAAACCGACTGGTCGAAGTAGTCCACGAACTTGTCGTTGGGATCGTTCCGCGGAATGAACGCCATCAGCCCCAGCACCGCGGCCGAGGAGATCCACAGGACCGGACGGCGGCGCGAGATGACAAAATCGGCCAGGCGATCCATTCCCAGATTGCCCTGGTTGCTGGCTTTGGGCACACGCACGGGCAGAATCGACATGAACGCCGGCAAGAAAGTCACCGAGTAGACAAAGGCCGCGGTTACGCCCATGGCGGCCATGTTGCCCAGGTCACGAAAGGGCGGCGCATCACTCAAGTTCAGGCTCAGGAATCCAATGGCGGTGGTAAGGCTGGTCAGGAAAACCGGTTGCAGGTTCACGCGGATGCTTTCGACGATCGCATCGTCTTTTCGCAGCCCATCGCGCATGGCGCCCAACATGGAAATCAGGATGTGAATACTGTCGGCCACCGCCAACGTCATGATCATGGTCGGTGTGACCGAGCTGGGCGGCGTGAATTTCATGCCCAGGTAGCCGGCGATTCCCAGCGCCGCCATGGTCGAGAACGCGATCACCAACAACGTGCCCACGACACCACTGGCCGAGCGTAAGAGGATGATCATGGCCACGATCATGATTCCGAACATGATGGGCGTAAGCTTCGTCATGTCGTTCCGGCCGCCCTCGGAGAACGCATTGTTCAGCATCACAACGCCCGTGAGGTAGACCTGCACGTCAGGATGCTCAGCCTCGATCCGTTCGCGCCAGGCTCGCATCTCGCTCACGACAGCCGAACCCTCCTTGGGGTCCTCGCCGGGAAGCTCGAAGGTGATATTGATGCCCGTGACGCGGGTATCGGCCGGAATCACCCGGTTGAAGAGCAGTGGGTCGTCCAGGGCGATCTGCCGCGCGCCCGCGAGCTGCTCGGGCGTGGTTGCGCCGGGATCCAGCACGAGATCCTCGACGATCAGGTCGTCTTCCTCGGCGCGCGTGTGTTGGAAGTTGGTCAACGAGTCGACGCGTCGCGCGAAAGGAAGCCGCCACGCTTCTTCGGTCAGTTCGGCCACCAGCGTCAGGAACTCCGGATCGAAGACGTTCCCGTCCTTGGGCGCCAGGGCCATCATGACGTTGTCGTTCTTGTTGTAGATGTTCTCGAGCGCGTCGAATGCCTGCAACTGCGGGTTGTCTTCGCTGAAGAACACCCGGTAGCCCGTGTCGAAGCCCAGGAATTTTCCCCCGTTGCCCAACGCCATGGTAATGACCAGGCTGAGCAACACCACGGGGTAGCGCCAGCGCACGATGAAGCGCGCGTAGTTCACGACTGGGTTGTTCTCGGCCGCAATCGGATTCGCCATGTGACCTTGACTCCGGTTTCTGGTTGGGTCAGCCCCGCGTTTCCGCGGGCCGGTTGGTTCGTAGAGATTCCAGATAGGAAAGAAAAGCGGGAACGGGGGCTCTTCCCGCCTCAAGACTTTGAGCGTTCTTCATCAACCCAGACATTCCTTCGATGGCGGCGACCACGAAGTGCGCGGTCGCCGTGGCATCCACATCTGCCCGCATCGTTCCATGCTGTTGCCCGCGTAGGAACGCCTCGGCCAGCGCCGCGATCCATTTGTCGAAAACCGACCGCAGGCGGGTTCGGAAGCCCTCGTCGATTCCCGACATCTCCTGCACCAGATTGTTCAGCGGGCAGCCATGCCGCGCTTCGTCCTCGCCCAATTCGTCGGTCAACGTAGAGACGCGATCGAGCACCAGGCCAACGGGATCGTCCGTCTGCGAAATGGGCTCGATCCAGCGACGTTCGATGTAGGCGCCCAGCACTTCTTCAACGACGGCGTAGCCGAGCGAGGCCTTGTTCGGGAAGTGGTGGTAGAGAGCTCCCTTGGTGACCCCGGTCTCAGATAGGATCGAATCGAGGCTCGCCGACCGGAATCCATTGCGATGAATCTCCCAGAATGCGGCGTCGAGCAGCCGCTGGCGGGTTCGTCCTGGGTCTCGCATACCGTTCTCCTACTGACACTTAGCCCGGCGATCGCCTCGCCGGGTGAAACATACCAACCAGTATGTATGTCAAAAGCGGCTGGTTTGCAAGTGATTCACCCATCAACGGCAACCTTTTCCGCCGCGTGGGTGTCCAAGGTTTCGAAGTGCGGCTGCCCCGCCAGGGTCCCACTGCCCGCCAAAAACCGCGTCCGCCGATGGTCGGTGGTCGACCGCTGCTCCGGGGGTTCTGTCCATGGCTCGATGTGCCTGCTTCGCACTGATCTTCGTTTCGTTGATGACACTCGTTGGTGCCGCCCAGGCCCAGACAGAGAGCGAGAACCACTACGAGACCAAGCGCTATTTCACGAACCACGCGGGTTCGGATCCCCCCAACATCGACGGCAAGATCGACGACGCGGTCTGGGATGTCGTGGAGTGGGCTGGCGACTTTCTCCAATGGGACCCGGCCGAGGGCGAGGCGCCCACGTACCAAACCGAATTCAAGATTCTCTACGATCAGGACGCGCTGTACTTCGCGGCGCGCGCGCACGATGACAGCCCCGAGAGCATCGACAAGATCCTGGCCCGGCGCGATCGCTTCCCCGGCGACTGGGTGGAGTTGAATATCGACAGCTACTTCGACCACCGCACCGCCTTCTCATTCACGGCCAGCGTGTCGGGAACACGCGGGGACGAATTCATCTCCGACGACGGAAACGACTGGGACGGAAACTGGGATCCGGTCTGGGAGCTGGCCACGAACGTGGACGACGCGGGTTGGACGTTGGAAGCCCGCATCCCCATGAGCCAGCTGCGATTCTCGAGTGAACCCGAGCAGGTCTGGGGCATCCAGGTCCAGCGACGCATCTACCGCGAGAACGAGCGTTCGCTTTGGCAACCGAAGACCAAGGATGAGTCCGGCTGGGTCAGCCGCTTCGGTGAGCTGCATGGAATCGGCGGCCTCTCGCCCTCCCGACGCGTGGAATTGCTGCCCTACGGCCTTACCAAGGGAGAGACGTTCGAAGAGGTCAACGGTGATCCGTTTCGCGACGGCCGCGCTGGCCAGATCACGTTCGGCCTCGATGGAAAGATGGGCGTCACAAGCAGCCTTACGCTCGACTTCACGGTGAACCCCGACTTTGGACAAGTAGAGGCCGACCCGTCGCAGGTGAACCTGAGCGCGTTCGAGACATTCTTTTCGGAGCGACGTCCGTTTTTCGTCGAGGGCAACAACATCTTCGAGTTTCAGATCGCGCCGGCCGCCACGGGAGGAAGTTTCACACAAGACAATCTGTTCTACTCGCGGCGCATCGGACGGCGACCCCGCTTCCGCCCCAGCGTAGCCGATGACGAGTACTTTGACATGCCACAGAACACATCCATCCTGGGCGCCGCGAAGTTGTCGGGGAAGACCGCGGGGGGATGGTCAATAGGTATTCTCGAGAGTGTTACGGCGCGCGAGTCAGCCAGCATCGTAGGCGACGGCCCCAACCGCAACGAAGCCGTGGAACCACTGACCAACTATTTCGTCGGCCGGGCGCAAAAGGACTTCAATCAAGGCAACACCCGGCTAGGCACGATGGCCACGGCCGTCAATCGCGAATCACGTGACGACCACCTGAACTTCCTCCACCGCGCGGCGTACACCGGAGGCATGGATTTCGTCCACCAATGGAACAACAAGACCTGGCAGTTCGGGCTCAATACCGCGTTCAGTCACGTGCGCGGCGAGGCCGAAGCCATCGAGCGTACGCAAACCTCCTCGGCCCGATACTTTCAACGCCCGGACAACACGCAATCGGATCTCGACCCCACCCGTACGTCACTTTCTGGTAGCGCGGGCGGCATACGCCTGGGGCGCATCAGCGGCGGCAACCTGCGCTTCGAGACCGGGGCGGCCGCCCGTACCCCCGGCTTCGAGACGAACGACATTGGCTTCCTGCGGCGATCGGATGAGATCAATCAGTTCACGTGGGTTGGGTACCGCATCAACCAGCCGTTCAGCGTGTTTCGCTCGGTTGGCATCAACGGCAACCAGTGGGTCGACTGGGATTTCGGCGGAACCAATCTTTCGCGCGAGTTCAACACGAACTTCAATGCGAACCTCAAGAACAACTGGAGCTTCGGCGGTGGCCTGAACCGTGGCTTGGAATCGACCAGCAACACCCGCCTCCGGGGTGGCCCGTCTTCTCGGTGGCCAGGATACACATCGGGTTGGACCTGGGTGAACAGCGACTCCCGCAAGAAGTTCGACTACGGATTCGGAACGGATTTCAACAACGGAGACGAGAACAGCCAAAAATACCGGGGCGGCTGGTTCTACATGAACTATCGGCCCAGCAACGCCATCCGTCTTTCGCTGAACCCGTCGATCTCGCGCAGTGAAAACGAAATGCAGTTCGTGGGAAGCGACAGCTTCGATGGTGAGGACCGCTACCTCTTTGGTTCGATCGAACAGAAGACCATCAATTTCACATTCCGCGTGGACTACAGCATTACGCCAAACTTCACACTGCAGTACTACGGGTCTCCGTTCATCTCTTCGGGTAAGTACTCCAACTTCAAGCGCACCACCAACCCCAACGCCGGCGACTACCGCGACCGCTTCTCGGAGTTTGCGAGTGGGCAGATCCAGTTTGATGAGGCAGAAGGCGCTTATTTCATCGACGAAGACGAAGATGGCACTTCCGACTACTCCATCGGCCAGCCCGACTTCAACTTCCGCCAGTTCAACTCGAATCTGGTAATGCGGTGGGAGTTTCAGCCCGGATCCACGCTGTTCCTGGTTTGGTCCCAGGCCCGGACCGGGTTCGTCAACGACGGCGGCTTCTCGTATCGCAACGACCTCAACGACCTGTTCTCGGTCCACCCGCACGACGTATTCCTGTTGAAACTGAACAAGTGGTTCTCCATGTGATTCAGCCCCGCCCCCTCGGTCGCGATTGAGGACTGGGGCTACGCAGCTCATGGTGTAGATTGTTGGGGTTACTCAGGGCCCCGACAGTCTACCGCGTGGAGCGTAAGGTCATTCCCAAAGCCAGTTCGATCGTGGCGCTGCTACTGGCGGCCCTGACTACGGCTCAACCTCTTTTGGTTTGGTCCAATACGTCTGAGTGGCGCCGCTACCAGGGCCTCTCCGTCGAGTCCCTGACCGTACAGGGACTAGATGACCGCCTCGCCAGTTCGCTGGCCACGGGGTTGGTCCTGGCGGGACAGGATCGACTGATAGGACGGAATCATGCCCGGTTCTCCCCCGAATCGCTCACAGCCGACCTCGATCGCGCCCGGCTCTTCCTCGCTCGCCGCGGCTACCCCAATGCCACCGTGACCCCACGGTTCGAGCCGCGTGGTGAGCAGAGCATTCGATTGAAGCTGGTGGTTTCGCCGGGGCCAGCCGTGCGCGTAACCAACTGGACCTGGGACGGGCTGCCGACCGAGGTTCCCGCCCCACAGCCGCGCCCGGCTCCGGGTTCGGTCTTCAACGACGCCGAGGTCAAGGCCACGCTCGCAAGTCTGGAAACGACATTGAAGGCCAGAGGCTACGCCTTCGCGCGAGTGAAAAGCTCGCTGACCCACGACGATTCGACCCAGGTGCGCGTTGACGTCGTGGCCGAGCCTGGCCCTCGCTACCGAATTGACGATGTGCTGATCGAGGGACCCGACGCCGATCTGCTCGAATTGGTGCGCGACTCAGTGCCCGTGAAGAAGGGCGACGTCTTCAATCCGGCGGCGCTGCAACAGGCCGAACAGAACCTCCGCGCCCTCGACTTGTTTCGGCGCGTGCGCATCACCGTGCAGCCCACATCGGACGATCCCGCCGACCCGCGGCTGACGATCCGGTGTGAACTCTCAGAGCGATCCCACCGAACGCTCGAGGCGGGTGTGGGGTACTACAGCGATGAAGAGCTCCGCATCAGCGGCAACTGGTACCACCGGAATCTGTTCGCAGAAGGGCGCGGCGCACGCGTGGGAACACGTCTCACACAGTTCGAGCAATCCGCCGAGATGGAAGTCTGGTGGCCGTCGCTCTGGCATACCCGCACGCGCGGATCCATCGGAGTGGGCGCCCATCGAGAAGAGGAGGACGCGTACCGGTTGATGGCCGCGCGGCTCGAGCTACTGGCCACCCGCCAGTTCTCCCCACGGCTCAACGTGTCGACCGGACTCGTGGTATCCCACATAGACGTGGACGTACTGACGGTCACGCCTGATCTCGATGACCCCGTGGGATTGCTTCCAACCGTACCCACCACGGTGACGTTCGACGGAACCAACGACAAACTCTACCCCTCGCGGGGATCGGCCCTGCGACTGAAACTGGAAGCAACGCCTCCGGGGTGGGGCGCGGTTTCCGAGTTTGCCTCGGCGGAAGTTCAGGTCAGCCGCTACCGCGCGCTGCCGGGCGAATCGGTACTGGCCGGGCGCGTGCTCCTCGGTGTGGCTACGACTTTCGGCGAGACCAAGACCCTGCTGGCCGACAAGCGATTCTACGCGGGGGGAAGCCGCTCGATGCGCGGCTTCAAACGCCACCAACTGGGGCCAACCTCCGACGACGGCGATCCCGTAGGCGGCGAGACCAAGGTGGAAGCGTCGCTCGAACTCCGCATGCCCCTACACGGCCCGGTAGGGCTGGCCCTGTTCTTCGACACCGCGCAACTCTGGACGCGATCGGAAGCATTCCGCTTGACGGACCTGGAGTTCGCGGTAGGTCCCGGCCTGGTCATCCGTACACCGGTAGGACCGTTGCGTTTCGACCTGGGTATTCGCCTGGGCCCCGGTGACGATCAACCCGCCCGGGTCCTTCACTTCGCAATAGGACACCCCTTCTGATGCGGGCCCGAATCACACGCATCCTACGGGGCGGCCTCGTGGTCCTGGGGACCGTCCTGCTCGTGCTGGCGATCTTCGTTGGCGTGTTCCTGGTTGGCTCCACTCCGCGCGAGGCATTGCTCGGACGTGCGGTGGAGATGGCCAAGAAGAAGCTTCCCGGTCAGATCAGCATCGGCAAACTCGGGTGGCCCAGCTTGGGGCAGCTCGTTCTCACGGACGTGCTGTGGACGGTGGAAGCGGACACGCTGGTAGTCGCGAAAGGAGCCCGCGTCCGGATCGACACCTTGGCGCTGGCCCGAAAAGATGTGCTTCTCCACGAACTCACATTGGAAGGACTGCGGGCCGACGTACCCCGGATCGCCGCGCAGTTCCCGGCCAATCCCGATAAGGCCAAAGCTCCGGCCAAAGCGCCCAGCTTTCCCCGCCCGGGATCCCTGATCGTACTGCCATCGATTCGCGTCGCGCACCTCAACATCGATGCGCCGGCGCTGCGTTTGGTTCCGGAACGACCCACCACCAGGGTCACGCTCGTTGCGGCGTTCGATGTGGCCTACGGTCACGCGCCATCGCTCTCGATCGAACAACTGAGTGTGGACGACGAGGTCGCCACGCTGAACACCGCGGCTGAGCCACTACAAGCCGACCTCAGGGCGCGTTCGGGCGGAGGACACCTCGAGGGGAAGTTGTTCAATGGGTGGGGATTCGAACTCGACCTACACGCCGACGACAAGAATCAGTTTACCGTCCGCGTGGTGGTACCCGAAGACAACGTTCCCCGGCTACGGCTCGACCTGACGGGCCGTCTCACCTACGAAGACTCCAAACTCAGTGGCGGTGAGTATCTGCTGAATGTCGACATGAGGTCGCCCACGATGCTCGCGGAATTCCCCTCGCTGGCGGCCGCCGCGGCGCAACTACCCGACGAGCCACTGGTATTTGCCGTCAGCGGAACGTTTGGCACCACGACGTCCGTGCAGACCACAGCCACGCTCAAACTGGAGCCAATCGGTCCCATCCAGGGACTCACTTCCAACTTCACCGTCAGCCGCGGTTCCACGCTCGCCGTCGAGTCCACACTGATGGCGCAGCTTCGAGATCTTCCGATCGACAGCTTGGTGGTCACCGTGAGTGGAGACCCCCAGCAGGCCATCGACCTGTCGGTCCAGGCTCGAGCCTCGGGCATCTGGGCCTCGGTTCGCGGCAACCTTCAGCGAAGCGAAACCGAATTGGGCCTGAGATTGGCGCCGATCCGGATCGATGCCGACCAGCCCGGACACGCGCTCGATCTTGCCGACCAGCCGAGCGCCGTGCTGAACACCGCAACGGGCGAGGTGGATGTACGTCGCCTAGATCTGCAGGGCCTGACCGGACCCGTCACGATCAAGGGTACGTGGCACCCCGAGCGGGGTGGCCGTGCCAACGTGACGGCGCGGATGCGAACCATGCCCCCCCTGCTCGAAACATTCGGACTGGCTGAGTTGGGTCGATCGTGGGAAACCCAGACCCAACTGAACATCGATGCCACCGTCGACCCTGATCAGCGGTGGGAAGCGCGAGCCAGGTTTCTTTTGCCCGGACCGTCGAACCTGCGATCGTTTCTTCCGCCGGAAGCCCCGGTCGACGACCTGGGTCCTTTCCGCGGTAACCTCGTGGCCCACGGTACTGGGCCAAACGCCAAGTTCGACCTGGACCTGTCCGCCACGGAATGGATCGAGCGGGCGGTTGCCGAAGGTCGCTTCGTGGACGCCACCGTGAGCCTGGACTCGCTTCAGATCGAGCTTCCTGGCCTCATGTCGACGGCCACTGGCACCCTCGACGCCAACCGCCAGATAGCCCTGCGAGCGAACGTGCAACTTGATGACACTCGGTTCGTTGCGCGCTTCGTGCCGGCGGCGGCCGATCTGACGGCCGCGGCGAACCTCGATATCGAAGCTAGCGGAACCATGGACGCCATAGACGCCACCGTGAAGCTGGCCGCGCGGGTGGGGTCGGCCCCGACCGATGGGTCCCCTGGTGTTTTTGTCCCAGAACTCACGGCACGGGCTACGATAGTCGCCGGCAGCCTCGAACGGGTAACCGCGCGCACCACGGAAGTCTGGGCATCAGATCTGAACTTGAATTCCGTAGTCCTCGAAGCCGCGCCCCATTCCGGCGAACGACCGTTCCCCATGACCGTCGTCGTGGACGCACAGGGCGATGAAGTCAGTCTTTTCCACGCCGGTGCGATCGACCTGGCCGACGGGTTCGAGATCTCGCCCGATACGGTCGCCGTGCGACTGGGCGATGCAACGCTGGGCTCGCTGCGGCCATTCACGATACACATCCAACCCGAACAACGAATCAACTTCTCCCCCATTGAACTGAAGGGTTCACTGGGGGAGATTCGCGCGTGGGGTTCCAGTGAGCGTTTCGATGTCGACGTGACCATCAATCAGATCCCGCGGGTCTCATTCCTGCCGGTTCCCGCCGAATTCAATTTCGATCGTGCTCACGCCCATCTTGCTGCCCATCCCGATTCCATGCAGTTGGACGGAGAGATCACGGGGCTGCACCTGGGGGACATTCCCGACGCAAAGGTCGTGCTGCACGCCAGCCCCGGTGATCAGGGGCTCGACGTGACGATCGAAGCGTCGGGCACAAGTCCCGGATCCGACCGCACCACGGATCCGCTTTCGCTTCACGCGACACTGCCCATCCGCATCGCGTCTTCCCCCCTGACGCTCACCCGCACGAGCGGAAGCGCAAGACTCGACGCTACCCTCCACGACTTTCCCGTGCCCGCGTCGATCGAACCCCAGGCCATGCAGGCCTTCCTGGCCGGCCAAGCCGAGCGCGTCGCTCGATTGAATGGATCGGCGCGACTGAACCTTGAATCCACGGCCTCCACGGACTCTACCGAGACACGCAACAACATCGATGGACGACTGGATGGCACGATCACGTTTCCGGGATGGCCCCGGCTGGAACCCTACCGTATCGACTTGAGCGCGAACCTCCCGGCGGGGACCGAGCCACAGGTCGACGTCGGACTTCATTGGCGCACCACGTCCAACAAGGGCCGCGGCAAAGCCGCGATACCGATCGAACCCCTGACGGCAACCGCCCGCGTGCCTCTGACCCTGAAGGGGCCGCAGCCCATCCAGGTGGACCACTCGCGCCCTTTCGCGGCAAGCGTGGTAGCGAAGGAGTGGGCCTTGGGATCTCTGGCCGCGTGGATGCCACCGGGGAGCGAGCTGACCGGCCGCGTCAACGCAGACATCCAGGTCGAAGGGCCGTTTGACGACACCGGTCTGGGCGGTTGGTTGAGTGTCACGGACGGACACATCCGCACCGACGACGGGAGCCGGGGTAACATCGCCGGGCGAATCGACCTGGCGGGCACCACGACCGCACCCAACGTCACGGGAAACCTCACCATTTCGCAGGCTCGGATCCAGATTCCGTCTCCGGCTCCCACACTGCTACCGACGCAGGGCCCGTCCATGCTCTGGCAGTTACGGCCGGTCGAAGCCGGGGCCGACTCGGCGACCGTTGCTTCAACCACCAACGCAACCGCCATCGAGATGCTCGACCTGGGCATCGACGTCCGTATCCCGGGCGCTTTCTGGCTCCGCGGGCGCGGCCTGAACGTGGAGTTGGCGGGAGACCTGGCGTTGGTGTTTCGCCGGGCCCGGCCCAGTCTTCTGGGCACGTTGAGAGCCGTGCGTGGCGACCTGAGCTTCGTGGGATCCCGTTTCCAGATCGAACGTGGTCGAGTCGACTTCTTCGGCGACGACAAGATCGATCCTGAACTCGACCTCAAACTTTCGCGACAACAGGGCAACGTCACCGTCTCGGTGCAGGTGAGCGGCCGCGCCAGTGACCCGAAACTGGAACTGTCGAGCGTGCCCCAGATGGAACAAGGGGACATCATCTCGTACTTGTTGTTCGGACGCCGCAGCGACGATCTGGACCGCGAGCAGTCCGACCTGGTGGAAGCCCAGGCCCTGGGAGCACTGCAGATGTTTGCCATCCCGGGTCTCGAAGACCAGTTCAGTCAACAACTGGGCCTGGACCTCGTACAACTGAAGAACGGAACCGAAAACGCGGGCCTCTCGGTGGTCGTGGGCAAATACCTCAGCCCGCGTGCTCTGCTGAAGTACGAGCAGGACCTGACTGACAATCAGTTCGTCATCAATCTGGAATATTGGCTCACGCGCAGCCTCAAACTGGAGACGCGTACGAACCGCCAGGCCAACTCCGGCATCGAGATCAACTGGAGCCGCGAGTACTGACACAAAAAATGGCCGACCCTGATACGAGGGCCGGCCCATTCGAACGCATTGCGCAATGCGAAGCTGTCAAGAGGCGTGACGTGATTGCGACTCAGAGGCCGACTCGGTGGTGGTGTCTTCGGGCACGACGATGGCTACGACAAAGTAGGCTAACAGAGCCACCATGTGGGTGACCAGGATCGCGAAGATCACGCCCAACCGAACGAGCGAAGCATCGACGTTGAAGTAGGCAGCCAGGCCACCGCAAACGCCCGCCAGTTTACGATCGGTGGTGGATCGAACGAATCGTCGTGGGCGCGCGCCGGCCGGTTGGGATTCGCGCTCGGGCATGGCTTCATCCAGCGGCGAACGCGGCGTCCGGCGCTTTGACATGAGCAGGTAGAGTCCCACGCCAACCAGGAACAAAGGACCCAGCACTTCGAAATCGTATACGTCAAAGCGCAGCGGCAGGTAGAACCTGAAACCCAACTCTTCCAACAGAAGATGCACGCCACCGAGTATGAGTACGGCGCCAACGATCATGCCCACGCGCCGCGACTGCGGCCCGTCGACACTGCCGTCCTTGCTCTCGGGTTCGCCTTCGCGCTCCGGCAGCAGAGCCCACGCAGCCAGGTAGGCCAGCACGCCCAGGCCACCCGCCAGACCACAGATAGCCCATACGATGCGAACCAGGAGCGGATCGACCTGGAAGTACTCGGCTACACCGCCACACACACCGCCGATGACGCGTTCATTTCGCGACCGAAACAGCTGGCGTGGCTTCTGCGACGAAGTGGCATCGGGTTGCGGTTCCGACGCCGGCTCTTCAGAAGCGGTGTCGCCGGGCTCGTTCAATTGCCGGGGGTCTTCATCGTGAGTCATGGAAACATCACCTCGGGCGGGCTCATGGAGATCGAGGTACGCAAGTGCTTGCATACAATACCACTACGATGGCCCGCGGGCGAATGTTGCAGGCGAGCGTCAGCCGCTGGCGGGCTCCGATCGACGTCCATATCGCACCGTGGCGTAGCCCACGATCATGCCGGTAACCGCGCCGGGCAGGATGATCTTCCAGTAGTAGCTCGTGTTGTCGTAATGGTTTGCGTTCTGGTAGGCAATTGGAAGGGCCAGCATCAGGGCGATCACCAGGCCCACTACCACGCCGAATCCCAGGCTCCCCGTGCGCCGGGCAACAAAGCCGGTAACCAGCCCGCCCACCAGCCCCTTGAACGAGGAGCCCAGCACGATCCCGAACAGCTCGGGGCGCAATTCGGGCGCGGTGGCGTAGGCGGTGGATCCATCAAAAAGGCCCACCAGTCCACCCAGGATGAGTCCAAATAGCGGTCGATTCAAAACGGTCTCCTTGCATCGGTCGGCTCGCGGCCGGGGTTACAGTTCTCTCCAACGCCGCGAGCACGTTCTTTGAAACAAAATCAGGAGCCGGCGAAAAAAAGTACCAACGCGCGCACGGCCAGGTAGGCCAGGATCAAAGCAATCGGCGCGCGGTATCTCCACACGAAGCGCCCCGCTCGCTCATGCCACTGTTCCCGGTAGGCCGAGACCGACTCATTCTCGAGAAAACGGGAGATGTCGTTGACCATTTGCTCGACACCCGAGTAGCGGTCTTCCGGTCGCGTTGCGCTGGCCTTGCGCTGCAGGGCGACCAACCGACGCGGTGGACTCGTCGACGCCTCGTCTATCAGCTCGCCCAGGATCTTCCCCAGGGCGAACACATCAGCACGCCGGTCCACGAGATCAACCCGGCCCTCGGCCTGCTCGGGCGCCATGTAGCCTGGTGTGCCAAGCACCGTGCCCACATGGGTAGACCCGGGCTCACCCGCGGCCGCTGGCGGCGATCCTGGCTCGAGGACCATGGTAGCGGCTTCGTCGGTACCAAGGATCTTGGCCACGCCCCAATCCATGACCAGGACCTCGCCGAACGGCCCCACCATGATGTTGCCCGGCTTCAGGTCACGATGGATTACATCGTTGGCATGAGCAAACGCAACCGCCTCGCAGATGCGCTCGAAGATACGGAGTCGCTCCCGCAGCGAGGGGCGGTCGCGCACGTAGTGATCCAAGCGGTTTCCCTGCACCAGCTTCATCGCGTAGAAGACGCGGCCGTCGTCCAGCGCCCCGACGTCGTGGACCGGCACGATACCCGGGTGCTCCAGTTGCGCCAGGATGCGCGCTTCCTGCATCATCCGTGCTTGCGCGGAGGCACCCGCCTGCGCCTCGTGCAGAACCTTCAGGGCCACCACCCGGTCGAGCTTACGATCGTAGGCCCGAAACACGGTGCCCATGCCACCGCGAGCGATTTCATCCTGCACGTCGTAGCGAGGGCCGTATGAATCGTCTGATTCGTCGTGACCCGAGACCCGGCGTAGGTGGTCCATGGCATCATCGGACATCCAGTTCATCACCGAGGCGGTCCAAACAACGCCCGCGACTCGGCCTCGAATTCCTCGCCGTCGACGCACAGCGCGCGTAGGTGATCGAGCACCGTCGTACGAAAGCGTTTGCGCATGGAATGCAGCGAATTGGTTACCTTGGATTCCTTCACGCCAAACCGATCGGCCAGCTCGACGTAGGTGGGACGCTCTCCGTCTTCGACCAGGTCGTACCGCTGGAAGATCTCGAACTCGGTAGTCCGGCCGGTTTGCTCGCACACGGTCCGAAGCTCATCGACGCTGGTGATCATGAGACCCCTTACCCATTCGCGGTGGAAGAACTCATCCACATCGGCGTCGACCGCAATGTCGTGGTACTGCAGCTCTCCCTCGGCATCCTCGAAGTCGAGCGAGAGGTGGGGTATCGAACCACCCCGCTTCAGACGGGACGCGGCCTTGCGCTCATTGGCCACGTAGGCATCCAGCCCGCGCCGTAACCACGTGCGAAACTTGGCGCGACCAGCGTCGAATTTCTGCAGGAAGTCACGCTCCAACATGCTGGCGAAGAACCCCTGGGTCGCGTCCCGCGCCGCGTCGTCGTTCATGCCGCTGCGCAATCGCAGGTACTTGTAGACCGGCCGCCAGTAGCTCGCGATCAACACATCGAAAGCTTCACGACGTACGTCGGGATCATCGGCCCCAATGGCATGGACAACCGAGTGCCGGGTAGCAGGAAAACGATCACGACTCTCGTACAAACGAATCCCTCTCTCCCCAACCAGATCTACGCGCGTGTGTCGCCAGGCGCCGGCGAAGCGCCCACGCCGCGCCGAAACGTACGAACAACGACAACACGCAGATCCAGAAAAAGGCTCAGCAAGGCCGGAACCAGAAACATGGTGAACACTGTCGACACCACGAGCCCACCCACGACCACGCTTCCCAGTCCGCGGTACAACTCCGACCCCGCGCCCGGAAACAACACAAGCGGCAACATGCCGAACACGGACGTGCTCACGCTCATGAAAATCGGTCGCACCCTGGTTCGCACCGACTCGCGAATCGCCTCGGCCGCCAACATCTGATCGTCGCGCATGTGATTGAGAGTCTGGTGCACGATCAGGATGGCGTTGTTCACCACCGTCCCCACCAAAATGATGAACCCCATCATGGTAAGCACGTCGAGGGCCTGGAACGTAACGAACGCGTTGATGGCGGCTAGCCCCAGGAACCCGCCCAGCGCGGCCAAGGGTACGCTGAACATGATGACGAACGGATACACGAAGTTCTCGAACAATGCCGCCATGAGCAGATACGTGATCAGAAGGGCCAGCAGCAGGTTCCAACGCAGCGCGTTCCAGGTTTGGTCGAGGTCGCGCGCGGTGCCACTGAGCCTCACCTGATACAGCCCGCCGAGCCTGCCCTGCTCCTGCATCGGGCCCAGGATCTGAGTCTGGATGACGGACATGGCCTGCTCCAACGGCATCTGCTCGTCTGGTGTCACGCGAATGACGATGGCCCTTTGTCGCTCGGAATGGTTGATGGTGGTAGGGCCACTCTCCATCGTGATCTCGGCTACCGAACCCAGAGTCACCAACTCACCGGTGGGCGTGGCGATGGGCAACTGGTCGATCAGATGGGTTCGTTGGTCTACGTCGACATTGGCCTTCAGTCTCAGGTCGATTTCCTTGCCCTCGTGCTGAAAGTCACTGGCCTTGGCGCCGTCCACCAACGCGCTGACCGCGAACCCCAGGTCACGATTGCTCAGTCCCAATTCGGCCGCGCGCCGTCGGTGGGTCCGCACCTGTACCTCTGGATTTCCCAGATCGAGGCTGGGAATAGGCTGCGCTTGGGCCCCCTCCAGTTTCTGGAACACGCCTCCGAATATCTCCCCTCCCAACGCGATCAGTTGCGGCAACTCGGGGCCGGTGACCTCCACATCGATCGACCGGCCTTCGCCGATTCCGCGTGAGAAGATACTCGACTGCGTCATGATGAAAATGGTGCCGGGCAGCTTGGAGTTGATCTTGCGGAATTCGGGCAGCAGCTCCCGCACCCGCAGCGGCTCGTTGGCCTGCGCGCCCATGAACGCCTGGTTGGACAGGGCCACGTAGAAATAGTTGCGAATGCCACCGCCCGGCTGCGCCGCGGCGGCCTCTGATCCCGCCTCCTCAGACCAAAGCGGGGACAACTCATCGAAGAAAGCGCCCTGCATGGCACTGACCTCGTCGAGGTTGTACCCAGGAGGCGGCAGCATGAACCCAAACAGGAAATTTTGATTTCCCTGCGGCAGGTAGTCGGTCTTGGGTGCCAACAACCAACTCAGACCCACCGACACCGCGGTAAGACCGAGCACCACCATGAGCCGGCGGAGTGTAGACGCGTTGATGAAATACACAGCGTTGGCGATGGCCGACGAGATTCGTGGTGAACGAACTTCCTTGTTATCCGAGGCGCCTCCGAGAATCTTCGCCGACAAACTGGGAATGACGGTAATCGATACGAGCAGGCTGAGCGCCACGGCACAGCTGATGGCCAGCGCGATGTCGCCGAACAGCTGCCCCGCCTCCTCGCGAATGAAAACCACGGGAACGAAGACCGCGACGGTGGTCAACGTGCTGGCCAACACCGCGCCCCATACTTCGCGAGCGCCGTCGTAGGCCGCTTCGGCTCGACTCTTGCCCATTTGGCGATGGCGATAGATGTTTTCCAGCACGACGATGGAATTGTCCACCACCATGCCCACGGCGAAGGCCATACCGGCCAGACTGATCACGTTCAGCGTGCGGCCGAACAGCCACATCATCAGAAAAGATGCGACGATGCTGACGGGGATGGCCACTGCGACCACCAGCGTACTGGTGACACTACGCAGAAACAGCAGCAACACGATGATGGCCAACACACCACCAATGATCAGGCTCTGACGCA
This sequence comes from Candidatus Krumholzibacteriota bacterium, assembly GCA_029262065.1. Classification (GTDB taxonomy): domain Bacteria; phylum Krumholzibacteriota; class Krumholzibacteriia; order JAJRXK01; family JAJRXK01; genus JAJDAC01. Next base: position 236,756 of record JAJDAC010000022.1, read on the forward strand.
CGAGTCCAATGGAACTCTCGATGTATTCGGTCTCGTCGTAGACGAGGCGCAGGTACATGCCACGCTCGGTCAGTAATCCCTCGTTCAGGTTGTCGGCGGTTTCCTTCAATCCCCGAACGATATCCAGAACGTTGCCACCCGGCTCCTTGACCGCGTTGATGGCCAGGACCTGGTCGGCCATCTGGTAGACGCGCGCCACGGGCTTCCGATACCCCAGCTCGGCGTGACCGACGTCGCGCAGGTACACGGGTACGTCGTTGCGCACGGCCACCACGATGTTCTCGATGTCCTCTGGAGACGCGTACTCACCGACCGTGCGCACTACGTACCGACGCTTCCCCTCGTCAAAGTCGCCACCACTGTAATTGCGATTCTCCCGTTCCAAGGCGCGCGCCAGATCATTCAGCGTTACGCGACGACTGGCCAGGCGCGCCGGGTCGACGAACACATGCATCTCCCGTGTCCGACCACCGAAGATGTTGGACTGCGCGACGCCTCGCACCCGTTCGAACGCAGGCTTGATGTTGTCATCGGCGAAATCGAACACGGTGGACATGTCCCCGTCGAAGCCGTTCTCCGGCGTGGGCGCCAGAATGAACCAGGCCACCGCGCTGGAATTGACGTCGGTGCTGGCAATGACCGGCTTCTCGGCGTCTTCGGGGTAGCTGGGCACCTGTTCGAGACGATTGGATGTGCGCAACATGGCGGCGTCCAGCTCCACGCCAACGTCGAACGTGAGCGTCACCGTTCCCGAGCCATCGGAGCTGGAACTTTCCAACTTGCGCAAGCCCTGCAGTGACTTCAGCTGTTCTTCCTGCTCATCGATGATCTCGCGCTCGATCTCGCGCGGACTCGCACCGGGCCACACGGTGGTCACGGTGACAATCGGCTCTTCCACGTTGGGCGTGAGCTGAATAGGAATGCGCGTGATGGCGAGTACGCCGAACAGAATCAGGAACAGCACGCCAACGCTGGTGGTCACCGGAAGTCGAATTGCATCAGAAATCACTTTCATGGCAAGTCGTACTCCAGGGCTTCGCCCACCACTGATTGTCCCGGGCGCAACCGCTCATTGCCCCGCGTAACTATTTTCGTCCCAGCGGTGACGCCACTTTCCGCCACCACCCAGTCGCCGTATCCGTCGCCGACCTCCACCGGACCCATACTGGCCGTACCGTCGTCTCCGATGGCCCACACGAACAATGCCTCGCCCTGCCGAATCAACGCGTCCTTGGGCACCAACACCGACCGCTGCATGCGACCCAACGGCAACGTGACTTCCGCCAACATGCCCACCGACAGTTCCCGGCCGGGGTTTGCCAATGCGACCAGAATCGGAAACGTGCGAGCGCGCGGATCGGCGCGGGGAATGAGAGCCACGATGGTTCCTTCGACCAACAGGTCAGGGCGCGCGCCGAAGCGGATGGTCGTGGCACCCCCCTCGCGCAACTGATGAAAATGCTGTTCGGTCACCTCCACACGAACCCGCAGTTCATCCACCGCCACGATCTCCACCACGGGATCTCCCGCGTTCAGCCACTCCCCAACCTCGGTTCGCTCGCTCACTACCACGCCACCCAGCGGCGCGCGAATCGTGCACCGCTCGATGTCCAGTTCGATACGAGCGATCCTTGCGTTGAGTTGGGCCACGCGGCCTTGCCAGGCTCGGTAATCGGCCACCGCATCGTCCATACCCTCAGCCGCCACCAGGTCTTCGTCGAAGAGGTTTCGGGCCCGGTTCATGGCATTCTCGGCGCGTTCCAAACGCGCGTGGGCTTCGGCCAATTCGCCTCGGCCGCCCTGCAGATCGAGCTCAAGCTCATTGGTCTTCAGCTGTACCAGGGTCGCGCCTTTGCGCACGATGTCACCCTCGCCGGCTCGGCGACTGGCGACCACGCCCTGCACTTCGCTGGCGACAAGGCTGGTCACCGTGGATTCCACGGTACCGGGCAGCTTCACACCGGTCCGGACGTCGCGAGTCTGAGCGATCGTGTACCGCACGGGGGCATCGCCCGGGCCCTGGGCCCGCCCGTCGGTAACCGCCAACAAGGTCAGGCAGGCGCAGATTGCATGGAAGAACGAGGTGCGCCCGTTTGAAAGGCTAATTGAGGGCATGAACCAACCCATCGCGTAAGGGGGGAATACCCAAGAGTCTAGACGAATACTGGGCCAAGGATCGCGAAAAACCTTTGGCTCGAACGCAGCGTAGCTGATCTGCTACGTTTCTGTAACATGACGAGCAAACCACCAACCCATGGAGATGATCGGTGAAGAAGGCGAGCTGGTACTACCACCGCAAGGGCTGAACGTCCTGCGCGAAGGCGTCCAAGTTCCTGGATGCAAAAAAGGTCGATACGGCGGAAGTCGTCCCCGCCAGCCGGAAACTCGGCGAGAAGGACGCACGGGAGCTCATCCGGAATGCCAAGAAGGTCTACGTGGCCAAGGGCAAGAAGCTTGAGGAGTTCGAAGGTGGCCGCGCCACCAAGGACCTGGTGGCCAAGGTGCTCGGTCCCACGGGCAACCTGCGAGCACCGACGATCGTGGCGGGAAGCAACCTGATGGTTGGCTTCCACCCCGAAAAATTCGAGGATCTGTTCGGCTGAAAAAAAGGGGGAGGACCCGCGACGCGGCTCCTCCCCCCAAAAAACCTGACCATCGCAGGCTTAGGGAGTGGTTACTACCACACTGTTCTTGGTGCCATGTTCGTTCGTGCGATAGGCATCGGCGGTGTCATCGTTGACCCACTGATCCTTGTCCACCAGGTAGCGGAACTGAAACTCCGAATCCTTGGGTAGGCGCACCTTGGCCTTGAATGGGCCCTTGCCGGACCGTTTCATGACGAGCGGTTCCCATTCGTTGGCTTCGCAAACCAGTTTCACTTCCTGGGCACCTTCGGCGTTCATCTCGAAGGTCACTTCGCATTCGTCCTTCGTCTTGAAGAACTTCTTCTTCAGCATGGGGGTACACCTTTCCGGCGACTCGGGCTTGGTTTGTTGGGCGATGGATCCTGGAGTCGTCCACCTGTTCAGCGTGGCGCAATATAGGAGTATTCACCCTTCCGTCAAGATCCAGTTCTCGCGATCATTCCTGATTGGCCAAGGCCGCCAGTATGCTTTGCGCGCGAGTGTTGGTGCTCCAGCGACGCAGGCTCTCCTGGGTCAGGCGTTTGGCCAGTTTGAGGTCACCGCGCTTGGCCGCGACCTCGCCCAGGCCACCCCAACCAAACGGCTCCTGGGGCTCGACCTGGCATAGATGCTCGAATCGACGACCGGCCTCCGGCAGGTCGTTTTCGCGCAGCGCCACCCACCCCAACAGGCGCCAGGCGACGACGGCCAGAGGGTCGGCCCTGGTCACCTCTTCCAGGGCCTCGAGGGCCCGAGGGTCTTTCATCTGGTACAAACTCACCGCGTGCCACTCGCGAGCCATGGGAAACGCAAAGGGCGCCGCCGCCATCGCCGCTTCGAACTTTTCAGCTGAGAGAGACGCGTTCTTGCCCCGCAGGCTCGCGGTGATGCCACGCTCGAACTCGTCTACCAACGCTACGTTCGTGGCCCGCTCGCCCAACTCGTGTGGTGCGATCCCCGGCCGCCGACGGTAGGCAAAATGCGGTGTCGTCAGAGCCGGGTGCGAACGGAACCGAAACGAGGCGTAGCTCCGATGGAACTCTTCGTAGAGGAACAGGGCTTTCTCACCGGCGGCGCTGGGACGGGCCCCCGTCGAGAACAGGAAGTACGTGGGACTCGCGCCCAATACCGCGGCCGCGTTGTATCTCTTTTCCTTCCAACTATCGACCAGGCCGGGCACCGGATCGGGATTTCGCGACACTTCGGGGTTGGTCAGCCCCAGCATGTCTATGACCCGGCGGTTCGAGTAGTACGCAATGGCACCAATGGCAGTGGCGGCCACCGATTCCTCGGGTTGGAGATTCGCGCCCATCCAGCGCCCAATGGCTTCCATGCGTCCCAGCGCCCCCGCCCACTGGGTACGGGTGGCTTGCGTGGGCGCCCAACCCGGAAACCAGGAAGCAAGCACGAGGACCGCGCATACCGGGAGGACCAAACGCTTCGCCCGCCGGGCCAGAAGAACCTCCACGCCCAGAACGCACAGCACGGCCACGGTGGGTACCATGGGAACCCAGAATCGGTGCACCGGAAGCACGTCTCCACCAATGGCGACCACGTAGAGCGACGCCACCGCCAATACGGCCAGGGCACGTCGGGCAACCCCTCGATGCAGCGGGTGCCAGGCCGCGATCAGCGCAAACGGCACCAGGACCAGACCGCCCTGCATCAAGGCCTCGCCGGCGTATGCGAGTCCACGATCCAGGTAGGCCAGTGTGACCCCGGCCTTGGCGTAGTAGGTATTGGGCAACAGCTCACCGTACACGCCCCACTTCCACAGAAGGTGGATTCCCAGCGGGGCCGCGAACGCCAGCGCCTCGAACCCCCTGGCCCGCCAGTTTTTCGCGGGAGCAACCAGGTAGGCCACGACGAAGAACAGAGCCCCATCGGGACGTGTCAGCGCCGCCAGTGCGAAGCCCGCACTCGCCCACCATCGGATGTCGGCCGCGGAACTCAACCACCCAAAAAGCGCCGCGGTGATCAAACCCGCGAAGAGGGCCGTCTCCATGCCGCTGGTGCTCCACAACGCCAACGGTGTGCTCGCCGCCACCAAGGCCGCCGTCGCAGTGGACGTTGCGTCGAACCGACCCCGTACCGCCGCCGCCGCCCACCCGGCCAGCAACACACAGGCGGCTCCGAACGCCACACCCAGTACGCGAGATGCTTCGACCCCGTCGACCCCCAGGCGCATGAAAGCCGCCAGGATCATCGTCCATGAGAAATTCGAGTATCCTTCGACCCATTCACCGGGATTGAAAACCAGTCCGTGGCCACGCACCAGATTCTGCGCGTAGCGCAACGAAATGTACGAATCGTCCATGTACAACCGGCTGGCATTCGCGTGCAGCAGGAACACCACGACGCAGGCCGCGAGCGCGAACAGCAATATCAAACGGCGACGATCCAAGAATCGATACCCTCGGGTTGGGGTCGGCAAGGCAATGAAGATACCACAATGAAGACCGTGACGAGCCGCACGCACGGAGCTACCCTGTGCACGACTCATCCAAACGCAAGCATCAACGAAAATGAAGAACTCATGAAGAACAAACTGGTTGGCCCCATCCCTCCGGGCCGTGGCGTGTACTGCAACCGCACCCTCAACTTCCGATCGCTGCGGGCCATTGGCTACGACATGGATTACACCCTCGTCCACTACAACGTTGAAGAATGGGAACGGTGCGCGTACTCCGCCCTTCGCGCTCGTTTGGTGGCCGAGGGGTGGCCGGTCGAAGGACACGAATTCGACCCCAATTGCGTAATACGCGGCCTCATCCTGGACCTCGATCACGGCAACATCGTGAAAGCCAACCGTTTCGGATACATCAAACGCGCCGAGCACGGGGGCAAGGCCCTCGACTTCGACCAACAACGAAAATTCTACGGCCGCACCGTGGTGGACCTGGGCGATCCCCGCTGGGTGTTCCTGAACACGTTCTTCTCGATTTCCGAGGCTTGTATGTACTCGCAGCTGGTAACGCTGCTCGACGAAGGCAAGCTCAAGCCGGGCACCAGCTATCTGGACCTGTACCGGACCGTGCGCGCAATGCTGGACGCAGCCCATGTGGAGGGCGAGCTCAAGAAGATGATCCTGGACGATCCCGAGCGTTTCGTAGAGCTGGACCCCGACACACCTCGCGCGCTGCTCGATCAGAAGGAAGCCGGAAAGAAACTGCTTCTCATCACCAATTCCGAGTGGCCCTACACACGCGCCATGATGGAGTACAGCTTCGATCCTTTCCTGCCCGGCGACATGAAGTGGCGCGACCTGTTCGAACTGGTCGTGGTATCGGCGCGGAAGCCCTCGTTCTTCACCGAAAGCCCGCCACTGTTCGAGGTGGTGGACGAAGAAGGCTTGCTGAGGCCCGTGGCCGGTTCGCCGTCCGGCGATCACCACATCTTCCTGGGGGGCAACGCCCATACGATCGAAAAGGCCATTGGCCTGGACGGGTCTGACATTCTGTACGTGGGCGATCACATCTACAGCGACGTACACGTTTCCAAGGGCATCACCCGGTGGCGCACGGCGGTCATCGTCCGTGAGATTGAAGGCGAACTTCAGGCACGCGAGAGATTCGCGAAGTCACAAGCCATCCTCGAAACGTCCATGGCCGAAAAAGAGGGCCTGGAATTCGAGATGTCGCAACTACGATTGGCGATCCAACGTCACGAGCACGACCACGAACGCCTGGCCAGCCTGAACGAAGTGCACAAGAAGATTTCCGATCTTCGCGAACGGCTGACGCAACTGGACGAGATCATCGCACCGCTAGCGCGTTCGGCCGCCACGCTACACAATGAGCGCTGGGGACTCCTGATGCGCACGGGCAACGACAAGAGCCACCTGGCTCGTCAGATCGAACGCCACGCCGATGTGTACACGAGCCGCGTCTCCAACTTCCTGTTCGAAACACCTGGTGCGTACTTCCGATCCCACCGAGGCAGCCTGCCCCACGACACCTCGCGACGACCGTAGAGCCTGGTCACACCCGCGCGGAAACTACTCACAAATGTGACAGGCGCCCAAACCATCCACGGCCTGGGGCCGATCGCGCGTGGCGTTGACGATACACAAGAACCCGAAGGGCTCGCCGGCATCATCGGGGTTGCGAAACTGGTGCGGATCTTCGGGGCTCACATAGATCACGTCGCCAAACCCTACGCGATACACATAGCAGCCGAACTGAACCTCGCCCTGCCCGCGCTGTACGATGACCGCGTGCTCGTGCTGATGTTTCTCCAGGGTGGAAAACCCACCGGGTTCTATTTCGAAATAACGCACGTGGAAATCGTGGGACTCGCCGCGTTTGCCCAACAGTTCCCGCCGCGTGATTCCACGCCAGCTCTCGGTGGTGGACTTGTAGTCTTCGAGCGGAACCCCCTCCCACTCGAACTCACCGGTGTGGCGTAGAACCTTGCTATGATTGCCATCGAGGGCGGGCGGGGCCGGCACGGAATCGGCGGACGGATCCAAGGAGGTCTCCCGAACTGAAGATGGTCAGGGCTCTAGAACGAATTCGTACGGCAGTGTAACCCAGGCGTTCTGCGACGGGGGGCGTCGATCGGGCTGATCATCGTCTTGGGATGTTGCGCGCGGACTGAGTCGGCACTGCCAGGCCGCCATCAACGCCTGTTGATCCAACGTGTAACTGACGCCTTTGGCCACGCGAGCGTCGACAACCTGACCGCGGGGACTCACCCGTACCTTCACGATCACCGTCTTATCCAGGTCAAGACCCAGCGGCAATGGACCGTAAGCCGGGGTCATGCGAAACACCGGGCGTCCACTGCCTGGCGGCAACGGCTCGAACGCGTAGAGATGCGCGCGCCGGGGCAAAGACGGTCGAAGGACGGGCGGGGCCATCGACCCCACCGTGTCCAGGATGACACCGTCGTGCGACGGAATCGTCAGCGCCGGCAACAGGTCGATCCCATCGGCCACCACATTGCTCCGTACGACCGTTACCGAAGGCGGTAGCAGCTCGACAAATTCTGGTGCGGGCCGCGCGCGGACATCTTCGCTGACCAACCGATAGGGTGCAATATGGAGATCGGGGGCCCAGACAAAGAACGCGATCAGCAAGCCGAGCGCGGCCGCCACGGAGAGCGCGAGGCTGCGTCCGTAGTCGTCGCGGTGGGAACCGGGAGTGTGCGCGTACTGGGTCAACCTATGGATCCTCGTGAGCACGGGGCCGCGTTCAGGAACTGAGCTACCTACTCAACTAACGTTCCCCACGCCGTCCCGGCAAGCATAGCACGGTCGAGCTAGACGTTGGCCCAGGCCTGGCGCGCGGGTCTTGGTGGCACCGTGAGATTCGCGAGGAACAGGCCCAGCACCAGTGACGTTGCGGCCAGCGCCACCGCAAATGCCGTGGCGACGCCGATTTCCACGTCGTTGGACAAGAGAGCCGAAACCGACTGCAGACCCATGCCGCCAGGCACCACGATGATCAATCCGGGCACGAGGGAAGTGGCCGCGGGTATCCGGCGCCATCGGGCCAGGGCATTGCTGAGAACCCCCAACGACCACGAACCGGCCGCGAATCCAACCTCAGGGCCCAGCAGTTCGCTGCCCCACCGACTGCCGAAGAAGGCCACTATGACCGCCGCCAGTATGATGAATGAATCCCGCCACCGGCCGTGAAAAACCACCGTCAGGGCCACGGCGGCTACCAGCAACGCTACCAGAAGTGTCCACTCGGGTAGAGCAACGGGCTCGACCAGCGGTACCCTTCCCACGAGTCGACCGGCAATGCGCTCACCAACCGCAATGCCAAACCCCAATTGGAGGAAGGTCATGATGGCCGCCATCAGACGGGCGGCACCGGACACCAGGTGGTCCTGCGACAGCTCGTGCATGGCAATCGTCAGGGTCAGGCCAGGCAGAAGCATGATGAGCGCGCCAACCAGCGGCACCGACGGGAACACGTCGATTCCCCAGGCGGGCAACGCGTTGGAGATGACCGACGCCAACAGCGCCGACACCGCCACGTACGCGCGAGCGAAATGCACCGCGCGGCCCGCCACTTCCGACAGCGATCCCAACAACACGCCCAGCCCAGCCGCCACGGCCAGTTCGGTTGTTCCACCGCCGAGCAACACGGCCGCCGACGCCGACGCGAGACTCGCGGCACACACGCGAACCAAGGCCGGCTCACGGGCTGGAGCCGCAAGCAACTCCTTCAACTGCAGCGCGCCATCCTCGGGACTCAGCCGACCCTCCAGCATGGCTCCGATCAACACGTGAAGTCCGGTGAGTCGCCGTAGGTTCACCTGCCCCGGTTTCACACGGACCATTGCGACCTGCTGCTCGCCGATCGGACCGATCGTGGTCAAGATGGAAGTGGGCGTGACCAGGAACTGTGCCCGAAGCTCCAAGCGATCGGCCACCCGTTCGAGCGCCTCCTCCAGACGATGCGCGGGCATGCCGTGGGAATGCAGCGCGGTGCCCAGCTCGGTGAGAAAGGCAATCTTTCGACGTAGCTTCATGCTGCTTCGTTCATTCGCGAACCGCCCAGTCCCCGCGGTAGGCCTCGGTAAGGGCCCACAGCGAAACCAGGGTGGTGTGCAGATAGATGCGTACGTTCAGGTACTCACCCCAGTTCGCTCGGAACTGCTCGTAGTCACCCCATGACCCGTTTGGATTCTGCGCATCGAGCAGCACGTCGATACCCTCGATATACGCCGGGTCGGATTGCAGACCCAGAAACGTCATGCTCAAGAGCAGCTCGGCCAGGATATCGATGTTTGTATCGCGCGAATGACGATACACCAACAGCGGCAGGGTCTGGCGAAGGTAGGCGATGGACTCTTCCGAAATGCTCGGTTCGCGGAGCGTACCGTAGCCAAACGCGACCAGAACATCGTGCGCCAGGTCATAGGCGTCTTTGTGAGGAACCTGGGCCTGGTCCGTGGCCAACACACTCTGGTCCAGGCGGTACGACGGTACTCTCCTCGCCAAGACCGTGGCCGACTCGGTCCCCGTGAACTCAAAGCGCGGACGCGGCAGATCCAACCACGCGTAGTAGCGGCGGAACATCTGCTGTTGCCACGGGCCGCGGCGGGCCAGGTGACCGTCGAGGCGAGCCTGGATGCCGGCAATCCGTTGACGGTAGTCCTGCGTGTCGAAACCCAATTGGTCCAGCAACCACATGACCCTCAAGTACGACATACTGTTCTCGTCGAACTCTTCGTCGCTGCAGGTCTCCATGTCGTGATACGCGGGGGTCTCGGTTTGCCTTACCAGTTGCTCGAGACGCTGACGCAGTGCGGGCTTCTCGTCATCCGATGCGGTACGCAGCAGCACCCAATAGGCGTCCAACGACTCGGCCAGCTTCTTCTTGGCTTTGATGCCCCGACCATCCAGGTCGGCTACGTCCACGTCCAGCGAGTCGAGCCAGGCCTGGGCGCGGCCGCGAGCCGGTGCATACTCGTCGAAACGATGATCCGGTGAGAACACCATCGCATCACCCACGGCCGCATACGAATTCACGACCGCGCACGAGACAGCCACGGCCAATCCCAACTGGACCAACAACCAACGCACGCTCGACCCCCATATTCGTACGGACTCGACAAAGACCCGGGAAGAGAGCAGCATAGCACACGCTGAATCGTCGTTTTGCGCACTTAACGCGAGGCCCCAACACCATGACGCCGTACGCCGCCACCCTCGACACCATTCGGGCCGCCCACGAGCGTATTGCCCCGCACATCCACCGCACCCCCGTCCTGCATTCCACCGCGCTCGATGCCCTGGCCGGGTTCGAACTGTTCTTCAAGTGCGAAAACCTTCAACGCGTGGGCGCGTTCAAAATCCGTGGTGCCACCAATGCCATACTCCAGCTTGATGAAAAGATCGCCCAAGCTGGCGTGGTCACCCACAGTTCCGGCAATCACGCCCAGGCGGTGGCCCTGGCCGCCCGCGACCGTGGCATTCCCGCCCACGTAGTCATGCCAACCAACGCTCCGCGGGCAAAGCGCGAGGCCACCGCCGGTTACGGGGCGCGGATCCATCCATGCGAACCCACGTATGAAGCACGCATGGCCACGTGCCTGGATGTCGCCCGTCAGACTGGAGCCACGATCATCCCGCCATTCGACCACGCCCACATCATCGCCGGACAGGGCACGGTAGCGTTGGAGTGCGTCGACCAGGTCGACGGCCTGGACGCGATCGTGGCGCCGATCGGTGGCGGCGGCCTGATCTCGGGAATTGCCCTGGCCGCCCGCGAGCTACCCGGTTCGATCCGTGTCATCGGCGGCGAACCAAGCGGGGCCGACGACGCCGCCCGTTCCAAGGCCTCCGGGGAATTGGTGGGAATGCCCAAGCCTCGAACCATCGCCGACGGGCTCCGAACCGGCCTGGGCGAACTCACCTGGCCCGTGGTTCGTGACCTCGTGGATTCGATCGTCACCGTGACCGACGAGGATATCCTGAACGCCATGCAACTGGTGTGGACCCGCTTGAATATCGTGGTCGAACCCAGCGCTGCGACGCCGTTCGCGGCGGTTCTCTCGCCCGCGTTCACGAGAGCTGTCGCCAGCCAGGGCGTGCGTCGCATGGCCGTGGTGTTGACCGGCGGAAATCTGGATCTGGACGTTCGCGATCTGGTGCCCGCGGTTTAGACTCCACGTTCCCTCTGCGAAAGGCACGTCATGCGAGTGGCCACCTGGAACGTCAATGGCCTTCGGTCTCGATTCGACTTCGTCCTACACTGGCTACGCGAACGCCAGCCCGACCTTGTGGGGCTGCAGGAAACGAAGGTCGAAGACCAGAAGTTCCCCCGCATGGAACTGGAAGCCGAGGGCTACCAGATTCTGGCTCACGGCCAGAAAGGGTGGAACGGCGTCGCCATTCTGGCCCGCGAACCGCAGACGCTGGTTCACGAGGGGCTCCCCGGCCAGAAGGACATGGGGGCCCGTCTGCTGGCCGCCCGCGTGAAGGATCTGACGTTTGCCACCGTGTACTGCCCGAACGGAAAATCGGTCGAACACGATGATTACGCTCGCAAACTGGCCTGGTTCGATTCGCTGCGCGAGCTTCTGGCCGCCGACCATCGGCCCGAGGATCCCCTGGTGGTGGGCGGCGATTTCAACGTATGCCCGACCCCCCTTGATACCTGGCGCGAAGACCCCGCCAACATCTTCCACACGAAGGAAGAACGCGAACGTATCGCGGCCCTGCATCAATGGGGACTCGGCGACACGTTCCGTCACCTTCATCCCGAAACCCAGGCTTTCTCGTGGTGGGACTACCGCGGCGGATCGTTTCACCGAAACCAGGGGCTGCGCATCGATTTCCTGCTGGCCACGCCCCCGGTTCTCGAGCGCGTGGAGTCGATCTACGTGGATCGGGAATACCGCAAGAAGAAAGACGGCCTGACCGCTTCGGACCACGCGCCGATCATCATGGAACTACGCTGACCGGGTGTGGCAGAATCAGGTGGCGCACTCGCCGCCGGAAGGTCCTGCATGCAGATCCACCTGCAACTTAGTCGAAGACTCGGGCAGCTCGCCCGCAGCGCTGAGGCCTGGAGTCTGGCCGGCGCCATCGCCATGGTTCTGGCGACCGAAGCCTTCGGTCGCACGCTCGACTCGGACATTGGCGACGCAGTGGTCATCATGACTCTGGTCATGCTCGTGGTTACGTTCGGCTTTCTCTACCAGTTGAAGCAACTTCGTTGGATCGGCTGGTTGTGGCACCCGCTGCGTGAAGCCCTGCCGCGGTTGAAATCGCTGACCTTCGAGGCCGGCGTCGACCTGCGCGAATCACCCCCCATTCCTTCCCGCGTTCCACCCATCCTGGTGCAGGCCAACGTGACGCTGTTCGCGGCCATCCTGTTCACCGCGGCCTGGCTCGTGTGGAACCCCGTGGATCCACGCTTCTTTGCCCGCAACATCTTCTACGTCGGGTACGCCAGCGGCCTGGGCCTGCTGTGGCTAGCCAGCCTGGCCTCCATCGCCTTGATGGTGTTCATGCCCGCCGCGCACATCCATGATCTGTTCGTCACAAACTCGCCCGTACCCCGGCGGAACGTGCGCGTGGAGTTGCTGTGCATGACCGGCTACTTCGCCTTGGTCGTTGCCATGGGCATTGCGCTGCCCGAGTGGGTACCCACGGCGGTGATCGCGGTCACGCTGGTAGTGGGCCTGCTGGCCCCCTGGATTCCGCCCCGACGACGGTTGACCTTGCTTTGGCGGGACCGGCGCACGTCCGAAGTTTTTTCCATGCAATGGCCCATCCACTTGAGCCTCGTGGATGGCATCGTGGTCATGCCTTTCCTGTGCATTGCCCTTCTGGGGCTGGGTCCTCTGTCTCTGGGAGGCGAGGCCTTCCAGACCCTACCCATCACCCGGGGACTCGGACACGTGAGCGCGTGGTTGGCGGCCGCAGGGTTGTCGTTCATGACCACGCTGTATTTCATCCAGGGTTGGTCACTGCGAAGGCACGATCCCGCGATGCCCGCGCCCACCTCGATCTACGTGACCAACGAGGTCGACCAGGCCACACGCGAGCAGATAGGCGCCATCGCACGCCAGGCAAAGTGGCGAGTTCGATTTGCCCCCGAGGCCGCCCGTCCGTTCGATGTGGGCATCGAAGTAGTTCCGCCGCCGACACCTCGCATCGACTTTGGACGACCGCGGTGGCCACTCCCCATCAGCTGCGAGGCGTTGGAGTTGCCCGAATTGCAGCATCTGCTTCGTCGGCGCGACGAAATTCAGCGGCGCCGTGTGTTGATGCGAAGGCTGCGGACCATTCTGGGACGGGCGGCCCGACGGAAGTACAGATCGGGCACCGGTTACTGGGTCGCACCCCACTACTGGTTCGTCAGTGCGCTCACCCGCGATCGATACGAAGAAGGGCTGCACGGCGAGGGCACGATGGTCATGGATATTCTCCCGCCCCTCTATCATCGCGCTATAGGCCGCCCCGCCCGACATCACCTGGCCCGCGTATGCCATGCGCTCGAAGTCGACCTGATCTTCCTGGAGGACGGCGTGGGCTTTCGTGGGCTACGCCGCGTTCTGCGTGCCATGTTCGAGCACTACGACGTCCACGGCGGGCGGCAGCGAATCGAAGAAATGCACCTTGCCGGTCTGCGTGGGTTGAAGGTCATCGTTCACGAGTTCGAACTGGACCAGCCCTGGGAGAAGAAAAGCTATCCCGAGCCGGATTTCGAAGACCTGGGTAGGGCACGTATCGTGCACGTTTTTCGCGACCGGGGAGAAAGCAGTGAGATCTACGACCCCACGTCCGTCGACCGTAGCGTGTTTCCCGTCGCGGTGGGCTAGTCGAACAACGCGCTGCCTTCGGCAACGTAGATCTTACGCATGAACGCATCGCACCGGGCCAATCGACCGCTGAACGCAAACGGATGTCCCACGCGCGACTCCAACGAACTCGAGGCGCCCGACGGCAATTGCACGTGGGCCTCGGCCCGCCGGCCCGAGTAGATGCCAGGTCGATCGGGGTTCAACTCGACCACGGCCAAGACTCCCGGCTCCATGCCAAACACCAGGTGCGTTGAAAAATTGTTCAGTCGCTTGAGCGTGCCCGTCCATTCCACGTGCGCATTGAGATACTCACTCTCGAAGACCGCACCGGTGTCGGCGTAGGCCGCATCGGCGGGGTACAACGCGGCCAGGCATAACGCCGCGCTCTCCACCCCTTTCTCGAAAGTAACTGCCGACGGCAACGACGGGGCGACATCCAGGGCAATGGCGTCGACCACGTCAAGTGCTGGTAGCTCGACCGGTGATACGATGGGTGGCTCGATGGGTGGCGCTACGGGTAGCTCAACGGGTAGCTCCAATAGGGGCTCAAACGACGGCTCGATCGGTAGATCCACCGAGGGGTCCACCGGAAGGTCCACCGGAAGGTCCACCGAGGGCTCAACCGGCCGCCCCAATGGGATTTCGGCGGGCACTTCAAAACGGGGCTCTCGGTCGGAGAATTCCGCCGACGGCGTGAATGGCGGTTCGATCAGCACGGAGTCGGGTCTGTGGTCCTCGTCGCGTGGCGGTTCCTTCGAAGGAACACGTAGACTCGACTCGTTGTCTGAGCCCACGAAAGAATCCAGAAACGAGAACAGCCGCGAAATCTTGGCCGCCACCTGCGAGCCCTTGTCCGGTTTCTGCTTGTAGAGGACCTCTACTTCAGTCTCGGTGATCTCGTACTTGTCGGCCGAACGCACAAGCTCGATCACCGCCGAACGACGTTGTTCGGTAAGAAAGTTCCGTAACCACTCTTCCTCGACGCCTTCCACCTTGATGTTTCCGTCGAAACGCCAATCGCCAACTTCCAGGTCCTTGATCCCGAACATGCGTCCCACGTTCTGGAAGAACCCCTGCTTGCCCAGACGAAACGCCAACGGCAAAGCGGGCTGGAAATCGGCACGGGTCCGTAGGTAGGTGGTCGCGTCCTCGCCGCTTCCATCCTTCTTCACGTCGATGCGTACCAAGTGGCCACCGGGCGCGTACCCCACGAGTCGCGGGTTGGAAAATGTCGCACCGGGTTCAAGCTGCAGTTCGAATTTTTGCGCGACCTCACCCCAGGTCTTGTTCAGTCGCTCGGCCCGTCGGCGAGCACTGCGAATCGCCGCCGCGATGATCGCGCCAATGAAGCCGAACACGAGCAGTACGAACACGCCTTCCACGCCACTCCTCCGAGATCGCGAGTGCACCATCCTCGGCTGCAGCCTACCACCGCGGCGGTCCTCGGCAAAGATGGCACCTATTCGGATCTCAAGAAGTCCGGCGACGAAGGGTAGCCAGCCTAGTCCACCATGACGCTGGCCCCGGACTCCGGATCGAAGAAGTACGACGTGTTGCCGTCGCCGCCGATGTAGCCGCCCGCGGTTCGGCGTTGGTACGCCGAGCCGCCACCACCACCGCCGCGCGCCAGCTGCCAGAGATTCAGCAAGGCCGGCCCACCCTCGTACCCCGCGAAACCCTGGGCATCCAGCCAGTAGCGGCCGGGCGAAACCGGTATGAGCTGGGAGAGCTGCATCACATCCAGCGGATGAAGTTCGCGACCGTTGACCCACACCCAGGTCTGCCGACCCCGCGAGCTCCCACCGGAGGCATCGGCCCGCAAGGTGCCACCCAACCTGCGCCCCGGCACAGTCAGACCCAACGCGGGTCCCCCCTCAAGGCCCCAGGCGCCGCAGGCCGAGTCGTACCAGTAACGGCCGTCAGGAATACGTTGGCCCAGCTCGGCTTCCATCGCCCGCTGCACCTCTGGATCGATTGAGGCGCCATTGACGACCAGGTCACCGGCGAACGTTGTCGCCGACAGAAACAGAAGCAACAGGGTTGCGCCAAAGGGAGTCAGACCTCGCATGTTCTTCTCCGTCGCCGGGGTGGTCCAATCGGGGTTCGATTTCACTCAAACCCTAGGACTCTCCTCCGACGCTGGAATCACAGCTCAGCGCGATTCTTCACTGTTCGCGGGCTCGGCGGCCACCAAGGCAAGCCACTTGCCGTCGTCGCTGACCGCGAGCCGCGTGATTCCGTGAAGCTCGGAGTCGGCGAAATCGTGCAACGCCACCCAATCTGAACCAGGTGCCCACTCCATGAGCCGCGTGCCGTCGACCATCCATATCGTCCGCCACGGCGACCACGCGAAGTCCTGACTTTGTCCAGGAGCATCCACAAGGTCTTCCGTCTCGCCGGTTTTCATGTCGACAACCCGGATCATCCACTGATCGTCGTCCCGAGGCTGGGTAAAGGAACCCGCCCGGCGTCCGGGAACGGGCTGCAAAGCACGTCCGATGTCCGCCACCACGCGCACCGACGGCCGGTCGCCCCGGCGCGCTCGGTGCAGCTCGTGGGGGTCGCCCAGGACGAACAGGATCAGCTCTTCGGAATCGATCCAGGCGTGGTAACCCACGCCCGTGACGTTCGGATTCACCAGCACCGGCTCGCCCTCGACGGGAAATTCCCAGAGCCGTTGGGTGGAATCGGCTTCCACTCGCACGGTCGAAAATCCACCGCCGGGAAGCGGCGTGGGAGAGTACTCACTTTCGGCAGTAAACGTGATCCGGCGCACCGCCGGTTGGCCAATATCGTAGGCGTAGATGTCGGCTTGTTCATCCTCACGAATCGAAGTGAAGTAGAAGCCCGCGCCATTGGATCCGTCGCCGGGCCAGAAACTGGGCTGGTTGTCGTACCCCGGCCGCTCGGTCACGTTCACCGGCGCGCCAAACACAATGCTGTCCTCAGACCGGTCGATGGAGACCAGGTGAATATCCATCGCCGGTGGCTGGGCGATCGCGGCGGTAGCAAACGCACCCAGGACAATCGGACACCAGAAGAAACAACGAGACATCATGACTACTACCCCTCCCTTGTGAGGTACCACGCTAGCACGGGGCGGTGGATGAGGTCGAGGCGGGCGTGGTTCTTGCGGTCTATCGCATCCGATACTCCGCCCTGATCTGCTCATGGCTGCCCATGAGACCTTGAAGGATCCCATACGTCCCGACGTCGGTAGTGCCCGGAGGCCACCGTGCGGAAACATGATCTACAAGCGCGCACATTGCGAAGCGCGGGTAGTGTGTTGTTGGCGCTCGTCCTGCTCGCCGATATCACGGGTTGTGATGCGCCTCGCCGGAGACCCGTGGTCACTGATCCCGATCCGACCCCGGTGGCAATCGCGAAACCTGCACCAAAGCCTGCACCAAAGCCTACACCAAAGATGGTCACGCCACCGCCCGCGGTACCGCCCAAGTCCGTCCCCCGCGCGGTGATCGTGGTAGTCAGCGGGACCGATCCCGCGTACGGCAACGTGGCAATCGCCCTGTCCGACCGTTTTGGCTCAGACGGTGTCACCGTGCTCAACGTGCAGGCGGGACCACTCGATTTGACGCCGGACCTGGTTTCGGACGACGTCGCCGTAATTGCCGTGGGATTGGGTGCCGCCCTCGCGGTCCGCAAGGCCGGCGTTCGACCCGCGTATTTTTGCCAGGTATTCAACCATCGCCCCTACTCGTTGCTGGATTCGGGCATGCATGGAATCGACATGATCCCCGAACCGAAACCGGTTCTCCGGCGCTGGCGCCAAACCTTCCCGAACTCGAAAACGATGGGGATCGTTACCGGCGTGGGACACGAAGACCGAGTGGCCGCGATCGCCGCGACCGCTTCGGATATGGGAATGGAAGTCGTTCACCGAGTCGTAACCTCGGACAAGGAAGCCAAACTGGCGTTCGGCAAACTGCTACATTCCGTCGACGGACTCTGGATGCTTCCGGACAACCGCGTGCTTTCACGCGAAGTACTTCAAGATGTTCTGATCCAGGCCCAAAACCTACGGAAACCAGTTCTCGTGAACACTCCGGCCCTGCTGGCTCTGGGCGCCGCAATGACCGCCTCCGTACATCCGTCGGAAATCGCTTCTCTGGCGTTCGACCATATTCAAACAACGAACGATACGGCGTCGAGAATGCACACGATTGACAACGTCGAATTCACCATGAATTCCGACGCCGTCGCCTGGATCCAGGCCGCGACAGACACTCCCGCAACAAAGCCGAGCCGCTGAGGTCGTTGATGTCAGGTAGCGAGCCGGCCAAGCCAGACATCGCGTCCCCCTCGGCAATCCGCGCCTTCATGGCCCGCATGCCGCAGCCGGGAGTGCGAAGCCTGGTCAGCGATTTCTTCATGGTGCACCTGGTGTTCACCGCGTTCGTTGGGTTGTTGGCCGTGGGCGCGCTGTGGTGGACGTCGCAGTGGGTTATCGAAGACAACATGAGAAACTGGGCTGTGCAGTGGGTTACCCGACTCGACTCCCTCGGCGCCCCATTGTACGCCTCGGACCGATCGGCCGAATTCAGCCGGGTCGAGCAGTACGCCCGCCGATTTCCCGAGATCGCATTCGTGCGCTACTACGACGCGGAGGGCGAGCTTCTGCAGCAGGAGTACAGCAACGGGGGAAACCTGGCCGAACAGGTACCAAACCTCACCGAGGAACAGATCGGGCTACTTCAGGATGGCCTCGACGACGAAGATTATGTACTGGACGAACGTTTCGGTGAAGGCCACCGTTTTCGCGCCAGTACCTCTCTGTGGGCCGAGTCCATCGCCTCCGATGGCTTGCTGGCCTTCGATCTCGAAGGCGATACCAGCCACCCCCGTACTCTTCTGGGATTCGTGGAACTCGGACTCGATTTCGATGAGTACGGCAGCGGACTGACGAGCCGGGTCCTGAACGTAGGTGTGGCGATCATGGCGGGGGTGTTTCTGCTCGCGGTGGCCGGTCGCTTCGCAGCCAAGCGCGCGCTTTCGCCGCTGAGCCAATTGCACGAGCCTCTGCATCGACTGGCCAGCGGCGACATGGAGTTCGACCTGCAACAGGGTGGCCACACCGAGATCAAGGCGATCAACACCGCGCTGGTGAGTACCATCACCGCACTGCAGGAGCGTGACCGGAAGCTTCGCCGGCTTGCCAACTACGACCCTCTGACCGGCCTCATGAGCCGTCGCGGCTTCGAAGAGCAACTCGATGCCGATCTGCTCGAAATCGAAAGCGACGACGAACCCGCGGCGCTGTTGTTCATCGATCTGGATCAATTCAAGTACGTCAACGATACGGCCGGGCACGCGGCGGGCGATCGCCTGTTGGTACGCGTGGCCGAAACGCTACGATCGTCGCTCCGGGATCAGGACCTCGTCTGTCGCTTCGGCGGCGACGAATTCACCATCCTGGCCCGCCACGTCACCCAGACCGACGCCAACACCCTCGCCCAGCAGCTTCTGGACGCGATGGCGGAGATCAATTTCGTGGAGAACGGACACCCATTCCAGGTGCTCTGCAGCATCGGTGTCACGATCGTGCGCTCGAACAACTATACCGCGACCGAACTGATCGAGCAGGCCGACCTCGCCTGCCACGAGGCCAAGGCCAACGGAAGGAATCGGCACGAGTTCTACCGGGCAATCGCGGCCGACGAGGAACAGGCCGCCACCGACATGGGCTGGTCCCGTCGCATCGCCGATGCTCTCGAGAACGACCGGTTCACCCTTCAGTTCCAGCCAATCATCGACATCCAGAGTCGTTCGCCAGTGCTGTACGAAGTGCTCCTACGCATGCGCGCAGGTGACAAGATCATCGCGCCCGGTGCGTTCCTGCCCGCCGCCCACCGTTTCGGGTTCATGGTCGACATCGACTACTGGGTGATCCGACAGGCGCTGGAAACCCTGGCTCAGTTTCGCCAGGGTGGCCACGAAGTGTCGCTGGCGCTGAATCTGTCGGGGGTGGTTTTCGACGACCGGCGCGTAGTCGACTACGTAAGGGAACACCTGGATAGGAACCAGATTCCAGCCTCGTCGGTGGTATTCGAGATCACCGAACAGATTGCAATTCGGTACGTGGCCGACGCCAACAAGATCATCGGCGAACTAAAGGAAATGGGCTGCTCGTTCGCGCTCGATGACTTCGGGGCCGGCTTCAGCTCGTTCAACTACCTGAAGCAACTCCCCATGGACTATCTGAAGATCGACGGAACGTTCATAGAGAATATTGATCGGGATGAAACCAACCAGGCCATGGTGCGCTCGATGGTTCAGATTGCCAGCGCCGTGAACATGAAGACCATTGCCGAGTACGTCATGAACGACGCTTCGTTGGCCAAGCTGGAGGAGTTGGGAGTCGACTTCGCACAGGGCTTCCACATTGCCCGCCCCGACAGCGCACTTGCCCTGGGACCCTTCACGCACGTGGGCGCGGTCGACAACTCCTAGTTGGACCCGGTTCCGACGGCCATCTTCTCGATGACCTCTACCAAGGCGCGCCCAAAGTATTCGTGACCCAGTTGGGTCGCGTGACGGTCGTAGGGAAAGAACATTTCCTGACCCGGCGGCATTCCGTCCAGCGCATTCACCCAGGTAACCCCCAGATCGTCAAACATCGCGTGTACCCGATCGCGAAACTCCAGCTCGAGTTCACTGGCCCGGTGCTGGTATTCGTTCACCCGGGGCAGATACACAAACCCCACTTTGACCCCGCGCTCTTCGGCCAACCGCAGAATCTCCCCGAATACTTCCTCGCGCAGTACCCGGTCGGCAAACTCGATTCGCTCGGAGTCGACGGGAGGCAACGTATTTCGTAGGTCCGCCCGCATGGCGTCGAGCGTCCGCGAACCCGCCCAACTCAGCGCATGCGAGGGCGCGTTGATCATGCGTACCGCCACCAGCTGAGCGCGGGCCTGAATCTTCTCTTTCCAGCGGTACTTGCTGGTCAGAGGCGGCATTGACACCGAATAGCGGGCGTCACCCTGGGCCACGTTGCGCAAACCATTCAAACGTAGACAGAACACCACGGCGTCGACGCCCGGGTAGTTGCCGTCCTCTCCGAACAAGGACAGGAACTCGTCGCGGAACAGCGACATCTGACGTGGGGCGTACTGAGCCGAGGCCCCCAGAGCCACGATCTGGATTCCCGGCAGGCTTCGCTGGGCCACGGAGCTGAAATGCAGATCGACGGGGAGCTGATGGGCTTCCAGATAGCTGTCACCGATGACCGCGACGCGAACGGGACGTTCGGGATCGGCGCCGAAAGGTCGGGCGTGGTACCCCTCGGCGTTGCGATACACGGGATTGGCAAACTCGCGCTTGTACCAGGGACGACCCACAATCAGTTCGTGATCGGGCTGGGAAAATCTGGCCCGAATCTGGTTGGGTCCGTTGTAGCCGAAATCGTCGAAGCCCCGCAACATACCCTCGACGGCCAACAACACGACGAGCAACGACACCACGGCCAGCAGCAACTCCCGAGCGCTGGCCACGATCGCTTCGCGCGCGCCGCGAGGGCGCGCGGCGTCAAAACTGAAAATAGACGAAGTCATTACCTCGAAAATCCCCGAAGGCCAGAGTGATGAAGACTCCCAACCATACCAGAACCCAGTACCAGACGGGTCGCGCCAGCAACCACGCCGTAATCCGGGTCCGCCACATCAGACCATCGATGAGCAACAATCCAGGCACGTAGCGAAAGGCGGTCAGATCCAGATCCGTGGACCAACCCCCACGAAACAGTCCCAACAGAATGCTGAAGGAATCCTGGACGGTGTCGGCGCGAAAGAAAATCCACGTGATGCAAACCAGATGAAACGTCAGGAACGTTCCCAGCAGGCGAGGCCAAAACCCCGTGGTACGGCCCGACATTGTAAATCCCCGGCGCTCCAGGGCGTGCTCCAGGTTGATCCATACGCCATGGATGAAACCCCAGACCACGAAGGTCCAGTTGGCCCCGTGCCACAAGCCACCCAGAAGCATGGTGGCCATGATGTTGGCCATGGCTCTCAGACGAGGCACGCGATTGCCGCCCAACGTGATGTACAGGTAGTCGCGCAGCCAGGTGGAGAGTGAGATGTGCCACCGCGACCAGAAGTCGCGCACTCCCACGGCGAAGTAGGGAAAGTTGAAGTTCAAGCCGATGTCGTAGCCGAGCACCGCGCCAATACCCCGCGCCATATCGGTATACCCGGAGAAGTCGCAGTAGATCTGGAAAGCGAACGCGTAGGTTCCCAACAGTACGCCCACGCCCCAGTACTCTTCGGGCGCGGCAAAAACGACGTTCGCGACGCGCGCGATATTGTCGGCTACGACAACCTTCTTGATCAGGCCGTACAGGAATATGCCGATACCCCAACGCACCTGCCCCGGCGCGTAGCGGGGCCCGGCCGTGAGCTGGGGCAGGAGGTACGACGCTCGCACGATCGGGCCAGCCACGAGCTGGGGGAAGAACGCCACGTACAGGCCAAACGTCAGGATGCTATCGGTAGGTTTGAGCTGACGACGATAGATATCGATGGTGTAGCTCAGCGTCTGGAACGTGTAGAACGAGATGCCCAGGGGCAGAATGATGTCGTAGAGAGGAAACGCCGCCTCTCCGGTCACCATATGCGACACGCTGTTCAGCGATCCCAGAAACCAGTTGGTGTACTTGAAGTAGAACAGCAATCCCAGGTTGCCCAGGAGCGACAGGCCCAGGAGAGCACGTCGGCGCGGCCCGTCCGGACTCTCGTGCATGGCGCGGCCGACGAAGAAATCGAGAACGGTGGAGAACAACATGAGACTCAGCAGGGGCACGCTGAACCAGGCGTAGAAGGCGTAGCTCGCCAACAACAACGCCACACGGCGTATCAGGTGTCCCCCGAAAATCGCCAGGGGCAACACCAACGCGAAGAGAATCGCGAACTCTAGAGTGTGGAAGAGCATTCGATGTGGCGGCGAGATCCGACCGGGAGAGAGTTTCTTGGAGCCTGTAAATCGTAACTATCGTTGAACTTGCGTGTCAAGACCCACGCGGCCCGAAACAATCAATAGGTGGCCGGGGGTTCGGGCGTGTTGTCGAGGATCGTCTCGATCGATTCCAGAACCTCGGTCGAGAGACGAGGCAACAACTCCAGGGCATCCAGGTTCTCTCGTAACTGATCCACCTTCGACGCTCCCAGAATGACCGTACTCACACGGGTTGACCGCAAGCACCAGGCCAACGCCAACTTGGCCAGCGAAGTATCGAGCTCTTCGGCTACCCGCTGCAGCCGGCCCACTTTTTCCAGATTCTCGCGGCCCTTCTCGTCCAGAACCTGATCGCGCAGCCATTGGTAGTCGGGCAGGGCCAGACGCGAATCGTCTGGCACTCCCTGATTGTACTTGCCCGTCAGGATACCCGACGCCAGTGGTGACCAAATGGTCGTACCCAACCCTATGTCGTCATAGAGTTGAAGATATTCACGCTCTACCCGCTCCCGGTGAAGCATGTTGTACTGCGGTTGCTCCATCGTGGGCGGGTCCACTCCCAACGAGATTGCGATCCCGTGGGCACGGGCGATCTGGTCGGCACTCCACTCGGATGTCCCCCAGTACAGCACCTTGCCCTGGCGCACCAGGTCGCCCATGGCCCGAACGGTTTCCTCGATCGGAGTTTCGTGGTCGGGGCGATGGCAGAAGAAGAGATCGAGATAGTCGACGTCGAGGCGGCGCATTGCCGCGTGGCAGGCATCATGCACATGCTTGCGGCTGAGGCCACGCTGTGTGGGCAGGTCGCCACCCCAGAACACCTTGCTGGAAACACAGTAGCTGTCCCGCGGGAACCCCAGCTTCTTCAGCGCCCGCCCCATGATTTCCTCAGAACGGCCCTGGGCGTAGGCTTCGGCGTTGTCGAAGAAGTTCACACCGGCGTCGTACGCCACTTTCATGCATTCCACGGCCAACGAATCATCGACCTGATAGTGGAACGTGACCCACGACCCCAACGAGAACGCGCTCACTTTCAGTCCGCTGCGACCCAGCCGCCGGTACTCCATATCCACGACCCATCCCCCTCTACGCGCGCCGAATCGAACGCGCGACGATCAGTATGAAACCCACGCCGGCCACCATGAACCAGATGAGTGGAGACGACGCTTGCGGCAACGGAGCCGCCGCCAGCGCGGCCACCGGCTCGTGCCCCGCGCCGATCAACACGAAGGCGGATCTATCGCGATGCGAGTACCCTTCGGCCGCCATCGCGGCACGAGCCGCACGGAGACTTTCATCACGAGGGGTCCCGGCCCGCAAGGCTCCGTAGAAGTGGGTCATGAACTGCGCCGCGGCGGCGTCTTCCACGTCCCACAGGCTCGCCACGATCGAACGGGCGCCCGCCACCAGAAACGATCGCGTCAACCCAAACGTACCCTCGCCCAAATAGACATAGCCGCCGCTGGTGCGGCAGGCGCTCAAGGTGACGAGGTCAGCCTCGAGCTGCAGCTCTTGTACTTCCGACGCCGCCAGCATTCCGTTGGAACCGGCCAACAGCAAACAGGACGTCTCCGGCGAGAAGTTTTGGACCAACGCGTGGGTGGCAAAATGCAGCACACTGGCATGCCGTACATGATCCTGATCGACCTGTTCCCGACTGGCATCTTCGCCCATGTAGATATGCGCACCCTCGATGTCGAGCACGTTCACTTCGTCTCGCGCCCGTGGCAACCGCGAATCGGAGGCTTCTCCACGGAAGCTTCCCCAGGCCGAGGAACCGGCCGATCCTTCCGACAACACCGGGTCGGCAAAGGCCACGATGGTCTGGGTCGAGCGCGGCCGGGCAATCAGCGCTTCAAGCGAGCTGGCGCTGGGCAGATACGAAATTGCGAAACGATCACCCAGCGCACCCTGCGGATTGTCGGCCGTGGGAAACGGAAGCACCTCGAAAGGAAATCCGCTCAATTCGGTAGGCGCAACCAGGAACAGCCGTCGCACCAATGGGGGCAATTCAGCCAGGCCCGGTGGCAGCAGGGCTTCACCCAATCGCCCCAGGACAGGCGCGCACGCCGCGTCGTCTGCTCCCGATGACATCAAGTCCAGGGCGGCTTGAGCATCTTTCAGAATTGGCGACAGGAAACTGCTCTCGAATGCTTGGCTGCCGCTCGGTTGAACGAGGATCGCCAATGTAGGGTTGAGCCGGGGGTCGTTGAACTGCAGCAGCACGGCGTCTTCCTGGCGCAATCGTGAACGCAGTTTCTCGATCGATATCGAGTCCTGTCCGTGGCCAAGATACTCGCGCAACAGAGGAGCACGCCCTCGTTCCAGACTGGCCCAGGCCGCATCGAGATCGTCGGCTATGTGATAGCAACGGGCCAACGCGGCGTAGACTTCTCCGCCGCTAGTGAACAGGCCCATCTGACTTTCGGTTTCCCCCAGCTTGGCGCGCTCCGACTCGTACAAATTGGCGGCATCGGACAACACGACCTGGGCCTCAACATGGCGACCCTGTTCCAGCATGATCGTGCCCAGGCTTGCTTCGTTCTGTAGGATCTGGGTGGGATCGCCCTGGCGCTCCACGATGGGCCGCAACTCAAGCGTTGCCTCCTCGGCCTCGGCGAACCGATCCAGCTCCAGCAGAAACCGCGCCCGCCCCATGAGAGGCATGGGGATGTAGAGCTCGTCGCCCATCTGCCGCCGCAGAGCAATCGCCTCGTCCATGGTTACCAGTGCGGCGGCCACGTCGCTCAGCGCCTGTTGGGACAGCGCCTTGACGATCAGCCCCGAACTCAGCTGCAGCAGCCAGTTCTCGCGGCGGGCAATGGCAATGGCCGAATCTGCGTAGGCCACGGATTCTTGAAAGCGTCCCTGCCACTGCAATAGCTCCGACGCGCGGGCGTACGCTGAGCTCATCGATGCGGTGTTGTCCTGACTGCGCGCCAAGGGAATGGCCTTGGCATTGGTTTCCACCGCCTCCAATACCCGGCCCAGCTTCATGTACGCCACCGAAAGGTTGCCCCAACTGCGAGCCAACATGAGCGTATCGGCCATGGCCTCGAAGCGCGGAATGTTTTGCTTGGTGTCCGCAATCATGCGCTCCAGGTCGCCCTGTAGAGCATAGGTAATCGACAGGCTCATCATGAGTTGCGCTTCGCGACCCGGCAGCCCGGCCCGTTGCGCGATGGCAATGGCCCGTTCGAGCGTGGCTTGGGCGGCGGCAATGTCCGAACTCCGCGTCTGCAACTCGTTCAGGGAATCAAGAGCCAACGTAGCCAGGCTATCGTGCCCGGACGCTTCGAATGCGTCCGCCGCGTCGGCCATGCTGGCTCGCAACGCATCCAAATCCACTGCTTCTTGTTGCGAGCGGCGGTACCTCGACTCCAGCTCGGACCACCGGGTTTCGGCGTCCGAACCTTGGGCCATCGCCGAAGCCGCCAGAAAAAGAAATGAAACCGCGAGCGCGGCGAGCCGCATGTTCCTACCCCTCGTGTATGCAGTGCAGGCGAGTCCCCACGATGCTACACCAAGGTTCCCGGGCGCGTCTTGATCGGAGAATTCAGCGGCGGCTGTCGTCGGTTTCGAGCTGCTCTCGGGCCAGGCGAGCCTCGAGTCCAGCCTGCTGATGATCGGGATACGCCCGCAGGACACGATTCGCCTCCGAAAGCGCCTCGCGTGGCCGTCCCTGGAGCCGGTAGACGGTCGCGAGACGTACGGAAATGGACAGATTTTGCGGTGAGTAGCGCGCCGCATCGCGATAACACTGCTCGGCATCGACCAGACGTCCCTGCCCGACCAGCAGATCTCCCAGCTTCCAGACCGCCCGCCAGTCGGCGGGAAGCAGCTCCAACGCCCGCCGGAACGCTGCCTCGGCCGTCGAAGCGTCGCCGCGGCTGGCCGCGGCATCCCCTTCACGAACTCGCGCCAGCGCGGCCACCACATCCTTTGGATCGGTCAGCACCGTGAGCTCGTCGTCGTCGCCCGAGATGTACCCCAACGACGCCAGCATGTTGCGGGTCTGAGCGTCCATCCGGCCTTTCATGTCGGGTCGTACGCCGGTGAACCACTCCAAGGGATGTTGCTCACGCAGAGTTTGTTCCATGGCCAACGCTTGCTCGGACCCGGCAAGGTTCGCAGCTTCACGGGAATCCGCCGACAGGTCATATAGCTCGGCGCGTGGCGCGGCTATGTATTTCCAGTTGTCCAGACGAATGCTCGCCAGGGGCGAAGCTCCGTGGTTGTGGAAGGGAACCATGGTTTCCGAAAGCAACGGGCGACCCGAACGCGGCTTTGCCGCCAGCAACGACACCGACGGCGTCGGGGCCGGAGCGTCCAGCCCACCGAACTCACGCAGGGTGGCCGCCACATCGATCGTCGATACGGCCGCGGAAACTCTCAAGTTCGCTACCGTCGCATTGGGATCCACCACGATCAACGGAACGTGGATGGTGGACTGATACAGGAGCAAACCATGTTGCTCCTCGCCGTGCTCGCCCAAACCCTCGCCATGGTCTGATGTAACGATGATCGCCAGGTCCGAGGAGTCGAGACCATCCAGTAGCACCCTGATCTGGGAATCGACGTAGGAAATCTCCTCATCGTACCGGTCGCGATCGACCGGCCCGGCATGATCGACGTAGGGATGGTGCGGATCGAAGTAGTGGACCCAGAGAAACCGGGGCCGACCAGCCATGGAGCGCCACGCTTTCAGGGCCGCCGCGGTCGATGTGCCGGCGTCTCGTTCGTGCGCGTCTGCGGATAGGCCGTCTTCGTCGTAGATCTCGAATGCGCGGGCCAGGCCGTAGCGGGAGCCCAGCACCGTGGAACTCACGACCGCCGCGGTGGCGTAGCCAGATTCGCCAAGTTCACGCGGAACCAGGGAAACCGACTCGGTGGCCGGCATTCCATTGCTGCGGCTGGCATGCTCATGCGGATACAAGCCCGTCAGCATCGAGCTATGCGACGGCAGGGTCAGCGGGCTCGTACTCATGGCGTTTTCGTACAGGATGCCGACCGAAGCCAACGAGTCGAGGGTGGCGGTTGCCGCCCGCGAATAGCCGTATGCGCCCAGGCGATCAGCCCGCAGCGTGTCGATGGTTATGAGCACAATGTCCGGCTGGTTTCGTGAACCACACGAAACCGATGACAACGCACCCAGCCCCAGAAGGAGGCACCAGAGTTGACGGATCTTTGGCAAGGTCGATGATGGGGCCCGCTAGCAGCCCCGGCGAAAGCCTGAGTTCCTGACGCCCGGGGAATGGGTAGGCGTCGCGGATTTAGTGGCGGGATGCGGGGATAGGGTCCCTTGCTGGAAACTACGGTCGACAGCAAGATAAGGTTTCCGATTAGCCACCAAACGCATCGAGAACATTCAACACCTGCGCAATGTCAGCCTCGGTATGCGCGGCGTTGATCTGGAATCGTATCGTATCGTCGCCGCGAGGCACCACGGGAAACGCCAGTCCCACGACCAGGATTCCCTGTTCGAAGAAATGCTGGACCATCGCGCGGGTTTTCTGGGTATCACGAACCATCAGGGGAACCACGGGATGTGGCCCCTCGATCGATTCCTTGCCCAGTGCCTGCAGGCCGTCGCGAAACTGCGCCACGCGAGCCCGCAGGTGGGACAAGCGTTCCTGGCCCATCGGGCCGTCCACCAGATCGACCGACGCCTTGGCGGCCGCGGCGTCGGCAACACTCAAGGGGTTGGTGTAGATATAGGTGTCCGCCTTCTGACGGACCGCCTCGATCACCTCGGCACTGGACGCCACGAAGCCACCGTTCACGCCGAAGCCCTTGCCAAACGTCCCTACGACAATGTCGGCCGCCGTATCGCAGTACTCCTCGGTGCCACGCCCCGACGCGCCGTAGGCGGCGATGCCGTGGCTATCATCGACAACCGTCACGAGTCCCTGGGGAAAGCGATCCCGGTGCTGGGCGCATAGCGCCTGGATCTGTTCCATGGGAGCGTTGTCACCTCGCATCGAGAAGATACCGTCAAAGATCACCACCACGCGCTCGACACCACCCGGTATGCCTTCGAGGCAACGCTGCAGGTGATCCATGTCGTTGTGTTTGAAAATGGCCTTGTTCTCGCGCGCAACGTTCGCGATGCGCATGGCGCGGATGATGCAGTTGTGGTTGAGCTCGTCGCCCACCCAGTACGTTTGCTTGTTCTGGATGGCCAGCGCCAACCCCAGGTTGGCCGTGTACGCCGAATTGAAGATCTTCGCCGCCGGCTTCGACATGAATTGCGCGATCCGCGTTTCCAGAGCCTCGTGGGCGTCGAACGTTCCATCGATGAAGCGCACGGCGCCCGGCCCCACACCGAACTCACGCGCGGCCACGTCGGCGGCCTCGATCAATTCGGGCACGTGCGACATGGATAGGTAGCTGTTCGAGTTCATGCGCAAGTACTCGGTATCCGAACCGCGTAAACGATAGCGTGGCCCACGGCCGTCATGGCTTGGCACGTACCCATCGATGATTCGCTCGGGCGCCTTGGCGCGCCCTTCTTCCACCATGGCCGCCACGTCGTTCTTCAGCGCCGAATTCATCTTGTCCAGGGTCATGGTACGGAGTGCCTCGTGCGTGGGTGGTGAAAGTTGCCAAGGCAGGATTCTGCCAGCCGGCGTGCATCTCGACAACCCGCACGACGGTCGCACTGACGAGGGCTTGCCTACATCTTTGAAAGTTTGTATTATTTTTCAATAATCAATCTGCCCTGAAACCCACGGACACGGTCATGGCCCAGGAAATTCGGGATCCGGAGCAGATCGCGGTACTGGCGTCTGGCATCCGGCAAAACATCGTGGATTACGCGGAAGCCCTCGGGCCCTGCTCGGTGGCCGATCTGGCCCGGGCGCTCGGGCGTGCCGCCGACTCCCTCTACTATCACGTGCGAATCCTATTGCGGGCTGAGCTGTTGGTGGAACGCGGCACGCGAGGCGAAGGAAGAGAAGCCGAGGCCTTGGTTGATGTGGCGGCCCGCCCGCTGGCAATTCGCTACGACGACGAAAACGACAACAATCTCGACGCGGTCCGTGACCTTTCGGCGGCCATGCTGCGCCTGGCCCAGCGCGATTTCAGCCGCGGGCTGGCAGCCCCCGACGTGCGATTGCACGGACCACGCCGCCAGGTCTGGACGGGTCGGCACGTGGGCCGGTTGACCAGAGACGAACTGGCCGCCGTGAACGCCCACGTGGAAGCGATTGGTCGAATCTTTCTAAGCAGCTACCAACGACGCGATGGGCATCTTCAGACCTTCACGTTTTCCAGCGCCCCTGTTGCCCCCAATGATTAGAAACAAGTCCAGGAGGAAGACGATGGTCAGAATCTTCAGCTTGATGGTGACGCTGATCGCCATGTCGAGCGCGCCCGCGCTGGCTTCGGACCTGTACGAAAGAGTACGGGAGGCCAGTGGTTCACCTACGTCGTCCGCCGGCATTCACCTGACCGGCGACGCATTCTTCGTGGGCGAGGAGTGCGATTTTGAATTGCAGCTATCGGGCACCGGGCTCTATCGACGCGAATTTCGCGGACCGATTTCGCTACTGACCGTCGACGATGGAAGTCCGGCATGGGAACGCGACTGGTCGAACACGGTTCGCACCCTGGCGATGGCCGACCTCGAAAAACCGCGTTTCTTCACGTGGTTGACCAGCGGCTATTGGCTGCGAGAACCCACGGCGTTTGACGTGGTGGAGGGCGAGGCGCCCAATACGCTCGAACTGACGCTGCGCGGAGGCATCGAGGGAGGCACACTTTGGATCGACCCCCAGACCCTTCTGCCGGCCCGACTGGTTCAGATTGAAGACGAACAGGAGACGATCACCACGTTCGCGAAGTACGAGCGGCTGGGCGAACTCCTGGTGCCCATGCACGTGGAAACCACCAATCCCGTGGGTGAACTCACCTGGGTGAAGGTCTCAAATGCTGGCCCGCTCGATGCCTCGGAGTTCGGCGAACCTTGGTCTCGGCCTACTTCCACCCCCGCTCGTTTCGAGCCGGGCCTCGACCTGGTAACCCAGGTCGCACCCACGGGACACCTGCTGGTCCAGGTCCGCGTCAACGGCCACGAACCAGGTTGGTTCATTTTCGACACGGGAGCCGGCGGACACTGCATATCCTCAACGGTTCCCTACATCGATGAACTCCAGAAGCACGGACAACAGACAGTGGGCGGCGTGGGTGGAAGCGTCACCGCCCCGTACCGCGTGGGAAGTGAACTACAGATCGGGCCCGTCACCATGGATGAACCCTGGTTCATCGAACTGGACCTGGCGTTTCTGGAGGGACCCATGAACGCGCGCATCGACGGCATCGTGGGCTTCGACCTGCTTTCGCGCTGCGTGGCCGACATCGATCTACCGAACGGAGTGGTCGAGCTATTCGATCCGCAAACCTATGAACTCTCGGGAGCCAAGTGGGAGAAGTTGGTGCTGGCTTCCCGCCACCCCAGTGTGCGAGCGCAACTGGAGGGCGGTCGGTCTGGCCAATTCAAGATCGACACCGGTGCCGCCGGAAGCACGGTGACATTCCACGCCCCGTACGTGGAATCATCGGGCCTGCTGTTGTTTCGCGATACCGACTCCAGCACCAGCGGTGGTGTGGCGGGAACCGTCGAAACCCGAAGCGGAGAAATCTCATCGTTCGAACTGGGTGGTCATCGATTCGAAGACGTGTTCGCGGAGTTCGCGCTGGAGCACAAAGGTGCGTTCGCGAACAAATACACGGCCGGAAACATCGGCGGCCAATTGCTCAAGCCGTTCCGGCTGGTGCTGAACTACCCGCGCGAAACCCTCGCGTTCGTTCCACGCGGTCCGCAGTAGGCAACGTCGCCTAGTGGGAGGCCCCGGTCGACACTCCCGCTCCGTCGCCTTCCTGGCTGGGAGCGGGGTCTGCAATCGGTGGCGCCACGGGGCGTGGTTTGCGGGGCATCTTCTCGGCTCGGTTGGCCGCATGATAGACCAAGGACGCCAGCACCGCGGCCGACCGCTTGAGGTCTTCGGGCACCAGGTAGTCGTAGGTGTCGAGATGGCTGTGGTGCGTCAATGCGAAATAGTTCATGGGATCCTGGATGAACTGAAACGCGGGCAGACCCACGTCGTTGAACGGCACATGGTCGGTACTGGTGGTACCGTTCAGCGTGACCTGGGTGGCTCCCAGGTCGTGGACTGGCTTCAACCAGGATTCCAGGACGGCCCCCGCCGCGACATTGCCCTCGGCGTAGATACCGCGGATACGGCCCGAACCGTTGTCCAGGTTGAAGTAGACCGAAAACCGATCGTGAGCCGGGCGATACTCGATGGGCCACTGCTTGTCGTACATCCCCGGGGATAGTAGCTCGGCCCCCTCCACTTCGGGCGCCGGTCGCGACGCGAAGGTCTGGCCCACGTACGCGGTCGAACCCAGCAAACCCTGCTCTTCGCCGGTCCACAGTCCCACGCGAACCGTGCGGGCCAACGGAAGGTCCAACGCACGGAGAATACGCACCGCCTCCATCACCACGGCGCAACTACCTCCGTTGTCGGTGGCACCGTCTCCGGACTGGTAGGAATCGAGGTGCGCGCCCAACATCACCACCTCGTCGCGTTTCTTGCCGCCGGGAATCTCAGCTACGACGTTGTGGCCCATGCCACCGTTATCGTGGAACTTCGCCTTCACGTTGATTTCGAGCTCCACCTCTTGTCCATCATCGAGCAACCGCACCAGGCGATTGTAGGCCTCTGACGAAAGCCCCACGGCCGGGACACCGCGCGCGCCGCCGGACCGGTGCGACCCTCCGCGTCCTACTCGCAGAATGCCGCCGTCACGTGAGCTGATACCAACCACGGCGAGGGCACCCTCCTCCACGAGAAACTCGTTGAGCACAAGCCGGAACAGATATCGCTTCTTGAACTTCGTGCGCCACTCCGCCGGCTTGCCATCGGGAACCTGGAAATCGTACTGCTCGGCCAACTCGTCGGAGTCCAACCTCTGAAGATCTCGCTTGGCCTCGAGATCGACATCTCGTGGTTCGTCGATCAATAGGATCTTGCCCTTCAGCGTCCCCCTCAGTTCCTCCAGATCCTCTTCTTCCTTGGCCTCGAGCCTGACCACCGAACCCTTCACGGGCCCGTCGGTTCCAGGAGTCCAGCCCTGGGGCATGGCCGGCAGCATGGCGGGACGAGGCGAGGTCATGTGAACCGAACAGTGTTGCCAGTCCCACCCATCACCGAACTCGTAGGGTACGCGCTCGCCTTCGAGGCCCCATTCGGCCATCGTCGCCAAGGACCAGCGTTGGGCTTCATGCGCCGCCGGTGATCCGGTAACACGTGGGCCGATGACATCGGCCAGGTGGCGGGCGAGGTCCATCACCTGCGAACGGTGAAAGGCTTCGTTGCGAATCCGATTCACCACGTCAAGGTCGACGGGTTCCTCGGCGCGCGAGTTCGAAGAAAACGGAAGGATCACCGGCAAGGCCAAGACGAGGGCCCACACCGGGTGCGAACGCAGGGCGAAATTCAGCGAGGTCATCGTTGAGCTCCGGGGTAGAGTTGGCAATCACCCTACCACCGGAGCCCAAATGGGGTCTACCGGGCGTAGCCCTCGCCGGCTTCCAACCGAAGTTGCGCCAGCCACCGCATGTACTTGTCCTGTGGGTCGAGTTCGATCGCGCGTTCAGCACTAACCATGGCTTCCCGCTCGCGGCCCATTACGTCCGCGGCCAACGACTTGTTGAAATGATTGGCGGCGTCGTTGGGGTAGGCCCGCACCGCGGAACTGAATGCTTCGTACGCCTTGTCCCACAGACCCGACTGGGCGTAGGAGATACCCAGTTCGGTCTGGGGCAGTTCATTGTTCTCGAAGTTCACACGACGCGTAACGGTGCGCGGATGAATGCGACCCAGGAACCGGTACGTCACCTCGGCGGCCAGGTCTTCCAGAATGACATCCTTGGGTGGCAACTTCTCTCGTTCGTCGTCCCAAGCCCGCTTGGCGAAGCGCGCGGTTTCCGACTTCAGCGCCACGATTTCACCCGTGTTGATATTGGCCAGGCGAAAGGTCACACCAACGTTGCCCTCGCGCATCACGTAACCGCGATCGATCAGGATCACCTCGGTGATCTCTTCTTCGATGGTCTCGATTTCGCCTTCGCCATTCTCGCGCTCCACGGTGCGGTACCGCCCGGTACCCACCTCGCGCTCGATGCGCTCCACTCCGGTCTGCTGGTCGATGCTATACGCGTCCACCACGCCAAAGATCAGAGCATCGACGCCCATGAGCTTCAGGTCACGGACCGTGTCGGGGTCGACGACATCGGAATCGTTGAAATCGCGCTCGGCCAGGATGCGATCCAGCTCGTCTCGCTCGAACAGCTGGAAGTAGCCCTCGTCCACGATGCCTTCGGCCAACTTGGCCGAGATCATTCGCCCCGAACGATCGAGACCGCGGAACTCGGCCACGGCAATGCGCTGGATTTCGTCAACGTTGGCTTCGGGTGGTACTACCATGCTGTAGTACGCGGATTTGGACGAGCAACCCAGTAGGGCCATACAGGCCAGTACCAGGACAGGAAGAATACGTTTGATGGACAGCACCGCGGCCTCCGGGGAACGGGTCGGTGGAAATGGGACACTCCACCGACCCGTTAGCAATTGGAACGCCAAGCGTTCCCCCGGAGGTAGGCAAACCTTGCCGAGTACGGGCTTACAGGTCTCGATTCACCTGGGCGTCGAGCGCCGCCACGATGCGGGCACGGCTTTCATCCAGGTGGGCCCGCGTCTCGTCGTCGACAGTACCGTCGCCCAGCGCCGAATCGATGCTGGCCCGCAGCTCGACCAGATTGGCCCGAGCGAACGACATGGCGTCCTCAGGCACGCGAATCTGGCCCGCGGGCTCGTTGCCTCTGAACGGTGAGTACCACGGTGCGCTGGGCGGGTCCACGGCCAGAGCGATCAAGTGACGCAGGTGCGCCCGCTGTAGGTTGCGACGGAAGCTGTTGATCGTGCCCGCCGTCCCCACTTCGGACCAGATGCTCTCGCCCACCTCACGAAAGACATCGTGCATGGTCAGCGGGTTGCTGCCTGGCTCGAAATGCAACGGGAAATCGAGCAGACGGTTGAGCAGGATCGGGTGGTAGATACGCGACAGTGCCGCGCGTTGGGCATTCAACACCACGTCGTGCAACGGGTAGTCGATGCGGGGCGCGTAGTACTGACTCCAATCGAAATCCATCAGGCGCTCCGGCGCGAGCTTGTTGGTAAGACTGGCCGGCACGGTGAACGACTCTTCGCTGAACAGGTGGGTCTTCAGGAAGTCCAGCGCTCGGCGCTGGTCTTCCACCGTGACCGGTTCGAACGGCAGGCGCCCTTCGGGGTCACCAATGTGGTCCCGGTTGTGATGAAAACCAGCCAGGTATTTGGGTACCACCGCGGCCGCCGTGAAGTACGCGCCCATGGAGCGGCCAAATACCGTACGGTGCTTCTGGTAGCCGCCGCCCTTGTTGGCGAAGGTCTCCTCCATCGAACCAATGACCTCGCCCACCAACGCGATTCGCTGAGCATGGTAACCAATGGGGTCCGAACTGAGATCCCACGGGTTGATGACGGGATCGATGCCACGCGGTGAGAAACCCAACGCATCTTCGTCGGTGCCGTAGGCCAACATGGGCTCGGACGAACGCGACGCGATGGCCTCGAGTTGTTCCATCTGCGAATCGGGATCACCGGCAACGGGTGTGTACGCGTACTCGATGGCCCACATGTCGTAGGTACCGAGTGTGGTATGGAAGAACTCGCCCTGCTCGGCGCCGCGAGCCGCAATGTTCACCGGGTTATAGTCCATGACCGAACCGGTGAGACCGTACTTCTGCGTGCGCTCGCGATCGTTGAGCTGCTCGAGGGTATGCAACGTGCTGGCGTGGTAGTTGTGACGCATACCCAGGGTGTGGCCCACCTCGTGCGCCACGAGATCCACGATGGCCTCGTGCAGATACCGACGGAACTCTTCGGAATCGGTGTCGGTAATGCCTCGGGCCATGAGCAGATCGCCACCGAACGCGACCTCCCGTGCCTTCTGCGATCCGTAGCTGCACGCATCGCTAGCTACCGGCGGCACGTCCAGCTGCATGACGTCGGCGAAATTTGTCAGCGGGTTCACCTGTTCGTCGTAGGACAGGAACATGGCGCGTACGTAGTCAGCCGAGATTCGAATGTCGGCCGCGTACAACTCACCTGTATAGGGATTGGCACTCGACGGGCCCACCGCGTAGGAACCGCCGGGCATGACGATCCAGCGAATGGTGTTGTAACGGATGTCCGAAGGATCCCACTCGGCATTGTCGGGCATCTGCTTTACCACCACCGCGTCCTGGAAACCCAGGGCATCGAACGCCTGGTTCCAGAGCAGGGCCCCCTCGCGGATGGACGCACGGTACTCGTGAGGCACCGTGTTCTCGATCCAATAGACGATCGGCTTCTGCGGCTTGCTCTTGGTGGCCTCGGGGTTGGACTTCTTCAGGTTCCATCGGTTCACGTACCAGATGTACGGCGTATCGCGCTCGAGTGAAGAAAAGTCCTGGAACTGCGTTACGAAGTGGCCCACGCGATCGTCGGCGTAGCGCGGTTGGTAGTCCGACTCGGGGATCGCCGAGAGGCTGAACCGGTAGCGATGCTGCATGCTGCGGGCATCGGGAATCCGCATGTTGGTGGCGATCTGCTTCTTGCTGGTGTAGTGAGCAACCAGCTCGATTTCGGCGTTCATGGGGAACGATTTGATGAACGAAAACCGACTGCCACTCTTGTCGAACGAGTAGCTCAATTTGGCCCGACCCGAACTCAGAGCCTCGGCGATGCCAAGGTGGTCCTGAACGAAAAAGTCAGCCGGATCGACGAGCCAACTGCCGCGCTTCTCGTGCTTGGGGCCCTTTATCTCGGCTGTGCCCACGACCGAGTTCGTGACGCCACGTTCCACGGCGCCTGCAATGGGTAGATCCGCGTCGGCACGGTAGTACACGTTCTTGTGCAGCAGCCGAATGTTGTTGCCGGTCTTTTCGAAGATAATGGGGTAGGCGGAAGCCATGGTGCCCGAGTCGAAGAACATTCCGTCCCCCGCTTCGCGCGCGACATCACACATGTACACGGTACCCAGTTGCTCCGGCGTGATCTCCATGTACCACTTATCGTCATCGTCATGGCGGTAGAAGGTGAATAGGCCTTCGACGGTATCGAAGTCCTCGATCATGGCTTCGAACGTCTTCTCTTCCTTCTTGTCATCACCCGACTTCTCGCCCTTGGCTTCTTTATCCTCGTCGCCGCCGGCCGATACGGGCATGGCGACGAACAACACTAGGAGGAGGATCCCGAGAGTTCGGGTCGTCCTTGGATTCATGATTCGGCTCCCTTGGAATTGAACAGTAGCTCACGCGAGCTCGAGGCGAGGGCGGGCGATACTACGATACGGCATCTGGAAACGAACGGTTGCACGAGCTGAATGTCCGGCGCGGCCGGCCCCGTAACGCGTGGTTTTTCAATAGGCCCGGGGCCCAAGCGATCACGAATTCAGCGCGCCGGCCCCTACCCGCGCCGGCGCCACAGGAGCACCACGCCACCGGTGATGAGAATAAACCAGTAATTCAACGCGCGATCAACCAGGGCCACCGCCGTGGCCACGGTCGGCTCCACGCCAATCAGCGGCAGTGCCTGTTGGTAGAACAGCTCCACCGTCCCCAATCCACCGGGGGTAATGGGTAAGCCGGTCAGAACGGCCGCGGCCAGGGCGAAGAACCCAACCTCCACTATTGGCCGAGGCGCATCGAAGGCCGCCAGCACGCACCAGAGGCGCACGCACTCCAACAACCATAGCACCACACTCAGCCCCAATACCGCGCTCGGTTGACGCAGGGCACGGAACGTACTGCCCTGGAACTCGCGATAGCGACGCTCGGCCCATTGCGGCAAGAACCTCACGAGGCTTTGTGGTGAACGCCGCAGAACCGTCAAACCCACCAACAAGACCAAGCCCAGCAACGCGGCCGAGCCGCCTACGATCGAGAACAATTCATCCCCGCGGTCCGACGTCCAGATGAGAAACAGCGCCAGGACCATGGTGACCAACGTTCCCACATCCAGCACGCGGGCGGCCAGGATCGTTCCCAGGACATGCGACGCCGAAAGTCCCCGCTCGGTCTTGAGCGTGAGGGCGGCAAAGACATCGCCGGAGCGGCTGGGCAGAACACAGTTGATGGTCCAGGCGCGATAGATGGTGCCCATGAGCGCGACCACGCCCACGTGAGAGCCCGCGCGTTTCAGAAGAATATGCCACCGCCACCCGCGGGCGGGGATGGAAGCGTAGAAGAAAACGAACCCCGCGATCACCCATGCCCAGTTGGCACTGCGCACATGCTGCCAGGTGGAAGACGGATCGGCCCTGGTCATCAGCAGAACCAACGCGGCGCCCGCCACGAGCAGACTCGTGGCGCGGTGGACGCGACGAGGCCAAGGTGATTTCCCGTCGACACTCATTGCGACTGCCGCCGGGCTTCTTCCAACATCGCCTTCACCCGGTCGTTGTCTGGCCGCAGACGGGACGCCGCCTCGGCCGCCTCGCGGGCCAGCTTCCATTCGCCCCTGGCCCCCTGCACGCGGGCCAAGCCCAGGTGCCCCCGCCAGTTCATGGGATTGGCGGCGATCGCCGCGTGCGCGTGCTGCTCAGCGGACGCCATGTCGCCCCGTGTGAGCGCGATGCTCAAGAGATTCACATGGGCGTCGTCAGAAGTGGGATCGTAGCGAAGAGCCTGGCGATAGTGATGCTCGGCCCGATCCAGGTTGCGCTGCAAATAGAACACATTGCCCAGATTGGTATGGGCCGCGGGCAGCGACGGTTTCACTTCGATGGCCTGCTGCAGATATCGCATGGCCGCGGCCTGCTCGCCAGCCTGTGCACATACGGTGCCCAGACCGTTCAATGCCTGGAAGTTGCGCCCGTTCTGGGCGACGGCCCTTTCGAACAGAGCGCGGCTATCGCGCCAGACCGGCACCTGGGCGTAGGTACCCACGGCGCTCGCGCTCACCGCCAGCACGGACAGCGTGATCGCGATGGCTCGTTGCACGCGACCGCGTTCGGCCAGAGCCACCACGGCCGCGACCAGGAAGATCCAGAGACCCAGTTGGGGAATGTAGGTATAGCGATCGGCCACGGACTGGCTGCCCACCTGAACGATTCCAATCACCGGCACCAGCGTGCCCAGATACCACAACCATCCTACCAGTGGCGCGCTCATGCCACGCCGGGCCAGGTTCACACAGG
Organism: Candidatus Krumholzibacteriota bacterium; assembly: GCA_029262065.1. GTDB lineage: Bacteria > Krumholzibacteriota > Krumholzibacteriia > JAJRXK01 > JAJRXK01 > JAJDAC01. The sequence goes on from JAJDAC010000022.1 coordinate 275,911, forward strand.
ATGTCGTCATCACTCCCACGGCCAGAATCGCGCCCACGACAAAGCTCAGCGACCACGTTCCACCGGCCTCCATCTGTGCGGGGTGCAAGTACAGATAACTCAGATCAACCGGCCAGACCGTCATGGTGAGATAGCGCTCGTAGGCAACGATGGCGTTGGCCAACCGCGCCAACAGATCGACTTTTTCCAGGCCAGAAACCGCGCCCCCACCGCGCTGCGCCATGAAGGTGATGACCGACACGGCGACGGAGAGCGCGAAGAACGGAATCTTCTCCCGCCATCTCGCCTTCCACGCCAGCGGTCGACGCAACGGCCACGCGTCCAGCAACAACAGGGTAAACGGCAGGGTAACCAGCATGGCCTTGGACAGAAGACCGCCCGCAAACAGGACCAGGGACGCGACGTACCAAACCTGCCGTCGCGTACGGGCGTACAAGGCGTAGGACAGGGTGCACGCGAACCAGAAGGCCGAACTGAGGACATCTTTGCGCTCGGCGATCCAGGCCACCGATTCCACCCGCAGCGGGTGGAGGGCAAACAGGGCGGCCAACAACAATGACGCCCACCACCGACCGCTGAGGGCGGCGGCACAGGCAAACACGAGCGCAGCATTGAGCGCGTGCAAGAGCACATTCGTCCGATGATACGGAGCGGGGTCCAGGGCCCCGGAACCGCGATCGGCCATGAGCGACAACCAGGTAAACGGTAACCAATTCGAGGCGTGGGTCTCGACAAAAGCCCACTTCACCGATTCAGGCGTCAGGCCCTGCCTTACATAAGGATTCTCGGTCACGAAGTCCGGATCGTCGACGGCCACGAAGTCGTAGCCAACGGTAGGCCAATACAGACCAAGGGTGACCGCCACCAGGACGATCACCCCCAAAACAACGTTGCGTGGCGGTAGAACGCTCACACGAAGAACTTAGCGGCCGCCGGGTATCGCCCGACCGGGTGTCCACGGCACACCCGCGGCCTCCAGCGCACTTTCGAGCTCGGGCAATTCGATCGACGCAATGGCGCTCAGTTCCCGCCTGAACTCGGCGAACTGCTCGCGCGCGATTTCCAGACTTCGTAGATGTGTCGACGTGGGACCATAGGTCGAGCGGAAGTTACCCAGGAACACAACTCCCAGACGATCCGAGATCGACATTGGACCCTGGTCGTTGGCAAATCCTCGCCTCTGGTCTCCGTTCAGGCCACGATCCAGCGAGACCAACTTCGCGTTGAGGCCGGCGACCTGGGACTCGATGGCCGGGTCATGAAGCGTCGACCGAATCAGAACCTCGCGGATTGCCTCAACCCGACGACGAACTTCGGTAAGGCGCGCGTTGGCGCCGTCGGTCTGCCTTGCAAACTCTGAGTAGTCTTGCATGAAGGTGGCCACCTCACCCGGTGATGCGCCAATCATGCCGCGTTCGCGCAATGGCTCCACCAAGAAAGAGAAAGACTGGCCAGCATCGTCCAGTTGTCCGTCCACCATCCGGCCGATCTCCACGGAGTAACGGCCAGGCGCCGCCAGCGGCCCCCGAGGTTCGAAGAACTCATCCCCTTCGCTCTCCTGCCAGGCCGAGGTTTCTGGGTAGCGCAGATCCCAGGCTACCCGGTGGAAACCCTTGGTCGCTGGGCCCGACAATCGCCGAACCACTTCGCCGTTCGTGTTGCGAACGGTCAAGATGATCTGGGGTTCGGCCTCCAGCTCCTCGTCTTGCAGGACGCTCCAACCGGGATACGGCGTATCGTCGCCTTCCTCGGCCAATTTCTTTTCGCGCTCCTGACGCACCTGCTTGCGGGTCTTGATCGTCGAACCCAGGTAATACGTGAAGGTCGCACCGAACGGCGGGTTCTCGGCCACGTAAAACGAATCTCCCTGCCAGGCCTGGCCATCGCCTCCCATGGGGGTGCGCTCGACGTACCACTTGGCGTCCTTCACCGCGAACAACTTCAGGTCCGTGGCCAGGACTTCGTCGTCGACCTCTCTCAGAGACGAGTAGTCGTCCAGAATGAAGAATCCGCGACCAAAGGTCGCCCCCACCAGGTCGTTTTCGCGTCGTTGGATCACGATGTCACGAAACGGGATGTTGGGCGCGCCGCCTTTCAACTTCGTCCACCGTTCCCCCGCGTCGACCGTGAAGAACACACCGAACTCGGTGGCCAGGAACAGGAGGTCCGACTTCACATGGTCCTGGACGATGCGCCAAGCCACATGACGATCAGGCAGATTACCCACCATGGATTTCCAGGAGCGACCCCGATTGGTACTGCGCAGGACGTACGGTGAGAAGTCACCGGATTTGTGGTCATCGACCACCACGTAGACCGTATCGGGATCGTGGAGGTCGGCACGGATGTCGTTCACGAAGAAGCGTTGGGGGACTCCCGGCAACTTGTCGATCCGTTTCCACGACTGGCCACTGTCCTCGCTGATCTGAATGATGCCGTCGTCGGTTCCGGCGTAGAGTAACCCCTCCACCAAGGGTGACTCGCTCAACGATGTAACGGTCGCGAACTTCGACATGGCGTACAGGTCCCAGATGGCGTCGTAACTCCAGACACGCCCCATCATCGGCAATGTGAACCGATCTTCGCCCCGCGTCACATCACCGGATACCGCGCGCCAAGAATCTCCACGGTCGTCACTGCGCCACACGCGTTGGCTGGCGAAGTAGAGCCGAGCCGGATCGTGGGGGCTGATGAGAATCGGCGAGTCCCAATTGAACCGTTCGGTGGGCTCCCCTTTCTCGGGTTGAGGCTGGATATAGGTCATCTCGCCCGTCACACGGTCGAAACGGGTAAGGTTTCCCTGTTGCCACTCGCTGTAGATTATTTCGGGATTCGTGGGGTCGATGGCCGGTTGATGCCCGTCACCAAACAACGTGACGATCCAGTCGCTATTGCGAATGCCGTTGGCATTGTCGGTACGCGAAGGCCCGTACTGCGTGTTGTTGTCCTGCGTGCCGCCCATGACGTGGTAGAACGGTTCGTCGTAGTCCACGGCCACCTTGTAGAACTGGGTAACGGGCAAGTTGGCAAAATAGCGCCACGATTCTCCTAGATCGAAACTTTCGTACAGGCCTCCGTCGCAACCCACCAGCAGGTAGTTCGGGTCGGATGTGAACGCCATCGCGTGGTCATCTACGTGCTTCTGCTCGGTATTCACGGGAGTCATGGTGGTACCACCGTCGTTCGTCACCCGCATTCTGGTATCCATCTGGTAGACGCGGTCGAACTGGTGGGGGCTGGCGAACAACTCCTGGTAGTAATGCGGGCCGGTAGCGCCCGAAATGAAGTCGTTACGCTTCTCCCATTTCTCACCGCCGTCGGTCGATCGGTAGAAACCGCCCTCGCGATGGGCCAACTCCACGGTAGCGTAGATCACGCTGGGGTCCTGGGGCGACACCGCCAAACCAATCTTGCCCTTGTCCACCTCGGGCAGGCCGTTGGTAAGTTCGCGCCAGTTTGCACCGCTATCGGTCGACTTGAGGATTCTCGACTCGGGCCCACCGTTGATCAAGGCCGCTACCGTACGCAGACGCTGATGCGTGCTGGCATACAGCACATCAGGATTTTCGGGATCCATCACGACTTCATTCACGCCGGTGTAGGGTCCCCCGCCCAGCAATTTCGTCCAGGTGGTGCCACCATCTTCACTCTTGAACAATCCCCGCTCTCCGCCCTCCGACCACAACGGGCCCTGGGCGGCTACGTACACGACGTTCGAATCGCGAGGATCGATCCGAATGGAACCGATGTGCTCGGATTCCTTCAACCCCATGTTTTCCCAGGTCTGCCCCCCGTCACGGCTGCGATACACGCCATCGCCGTAGCCAACGTGTCGTCCGCCCACATTTTCGCCGGTGCCCACCCAAACCGTTTCCGGGCGGCTGGGATCAATGGTGATGCAACCGATGGAGTAGGAACCCTGGTCGTCGAAAATGGGAGTCCACGTGGTACCCGCGTTCGTCGTTTTCCAGACGCCGCCACTGCCTACGGCCACGTACCACGTGCTCTCGTCGTGCGGATGGATCGCGATATCGGCGATCCGGCCCGACATGAACGCCGGGCCGATGTTTCGGAACGCAAGACCGGTGAAGGTCGATTCCTCGAAGGCTGACTTGTCGTCGGCCGCCACCGCCGTCCATCCGAATCCAATTACACACGAAAACACTACACCGGCGGTGAGGACCGCTCGTCGCATTCCATCGACCTCCATCAGGGGTTCAGTATCCCGGGGCCGGCCATGGTAGCACGGAGCCCGGAGGCCGAGAATGCCTGAGGAGCGAGGCTCTTGGCGCCCACGCTATTGCCCCCAGCCTGACGATCTGCGTACATTTGACGCGGATAGTGCGTGTCCCGAGCCGCACGGACCCTCCCGGTCCAGACTGTCCGTGCAAGCCCGAGTTCCTGCGAAAATCGAAATGGAGAGACGAATATGCAACGCTCGCTCGTCGTAGCGGGGCTCTGCGTCCTGATGCTTGGTACCGTAGGTGCCGAGGCACGGGACTTTCAGCCCCTCACGAAATCGCCCGACCGGCCCGAAATGCCCGCCCCGGGCATCGGCAAGGCCGCCCTCGATTGTTCACAGGCCATCGACGTGAGTCTGGGAGACACCGTATGCGGTGACACCACCGGACTCGCGAACGAAGCCGACCAATACTGTTTCAGCCCGTGGAACGAAACCGGCGGTGAAATCATCTACCGGCTGGTCATCGATACTCCGGCCCGCATCGAAGTGTCGTTGGACGCCCAGTGCGACCTGGACGTGGCGCTGTTGGCGTCCTGCGACGCATCGGACTGCCTGATCCTGACGGATCTCGGCTTCCGCTCTTCCGGTGCCATAAGCGGCGAGTACTTCATCGTGGTCGATGGCTACGTCGGTGCCGCGTGCGGCTTCTGCCTGACGATCGAAGAGATTCCGGTTGCCCCGCCTATTGACCTGGCCGGATGCACGAACGCGGAATTCACAAACTGCCTGAGCCAGACCATCACCGGCACAACGTGCGGTGAGACCAACCACGTGACCGAGGCTGCGTGTGGCCTATTCCCCGAGCAGGGGCAAGACAAGTGGTACACCTTCGAGATCGAGCCATTTGGCTACATCCTGGCCAGCGCCAACATGCCCAACGCCGACGTGTCTCTGTGGGTCTTTGATGACTGTCTTACCGGTCTTGAGTGCCTCGGGTTTTCAGACTTCCAGGGAGTAGGTGGGTACGAAGCAGTCGTGTACTCCAACACCAGTAGCGAGAATAAACGGGTACACCTGGTAGTCGACTCGTTCGGCGCGGCCGGCGACTGTGCCGAGTTCGAGATAGATCTCACCTGCAGTGGCGGTGTAGTGCCTGTGCAACAGACCAGCTGGGGCACGCTCAAGGGAACCTTCTCGACCGAGAACGGAGGCACACAATGAAAACGCGTGTACTTCTGATCGGCGCAGCGGCGTTGGCCATCGCGATTGCCGGATGCGGCGACGACAACCTTCAGACTCTCAACCAACTTCCCGACACCTCGGTGATCGCCGAATCACCCTACGATATCGAGGGTGGTCGAGCCGTGCGCTTCGAGCTGGCCGGCGAAGACCCCGACGGCAGCGTAGTGGCGTTCGAATGGCGTGTTCTGATCGACATGACCAGCGCGGCCAGTCAGCCATGGACCCGAACCGTCGACGCTGAGCTGGTGCTGAAATTCGCCGACGGCGAGTCGATGGAGAATCGCGTGTTTCAGGCGCGATCCATAGACAACGCGGGCGGCGATGATCCCACCCCCGCATCGGTGGAGTTCTCACCGATATCGTTGGCTCCCGAAGTCATCATCGACTACCCCGATGCCGCGCCCTCCATCACGTGCCGATCGGTACCCTTGGCGCCTCGCATGGGTTGGAGTGCTCGCGATCGGGACGCACGCGGCGAGGCCGTCTCTACGCGGTACATTCTATTGTCCACGGGCACGGGATCTTGCCTGACCCAATTGCAGTTCCAACTTGCCAATCCGTTCTACGATATTGCCAGCGATGACCCTCGCTGGAGCGACTGGGTGACCTACGAACTCGCGGAGGATCGTCCCAATCCCAGTGCCTCCGTGCGGTTGGAAAACCTGGTATTGGGAGAGAACTATCTGTTTGCGGTTCAGGCCCGCGGAGCCGACGGAGCACTCACCAAGAGCTTCGATTGGGATCGCAACGTTCGACACTTCCAGACCAGCGAAAACCTGTTTCCCCTGCTCGCCGTGAACAGCAACGTGTTGGGCGTGCGAAGCTTCGTGGGCACCAACAACTTCGTTTCGGTTGAAGTATTGGGCGGTCAGGAGCTGACGTTCGAACTGAGCGGCAGTGCCGACAGTTACGGCAGTGGCATTGACGGATACCGCTGGGGCCAGGACGTGGTCGACCCGGCCGACCCCAACGATCCCGGCTGGGGCACACCATTCGGCCTCGGCGGCGGGTTCCAATCGGTCTCGTTCTCGTACAGTCAGGGAACCCACAACTTCGTCGTCCAGGTTCGCGACGACAACGGGGCCATTACCCAGGCCGTATACCAGTTGCAGGTTGTCCAGGCTCCGCCTTACGAAACCCGTCGCGACATACTGCTGGTGGACGATTTCCCGTCAGACCAAGCAATGTTCCTGGAGGCAGAGTGGGACGCCGCGTGGCAGGATCTGCTCACTTCGGTAGCCCCGGGCTTCGACCCATCGCAAGATGTCATCGACACGCAGGCACAACCGAACGAACTGAACCTGGCCAAGCTGCTGGAATACAAGACCGTGATCTGGTTCGTATCACCAAGTTCACAGACCTTTCTCGCGACACGTCTGTCGCCACCTTCGCTGCTGACGCCCGCCAACAACTGGCTCGAAGCGTACCAGCGGATCGCGGGAAACCTCCTGTTGGTGGGCCCCGGCGCCTTGCTGGGTTCGGTCTCCAACATCACCAGCAACTTTCGACAGCCTACTCTGTACGACGTACCATCTGCTCCACCGTTTGGGTTTGGCGTCGAGCTTGCCGGCGGCATCTTGACGAATCGCGGTAGACGGTTCTGGCCCTACAGCGGTTTCTGCCTGGAGGCGACCGACTTCGTTCGGCCCGCCGCGGGCCTCATATTCGGTGAGCTGGCGGGACCGCTCAACATCGCGCGCAGCTCCGGCTGTGATGCCATGCTTCGCGGTGGCGTATCCAACGAGTTTCTCTTGGCCAACCCGGGAGCGGGCGCGTTGGTCACCGACCTTCGACCCACCGATGCCCGACGCAACCTGGAACCAGGCTACTTCGCGCAATTCGAGGAGTTCTACAACGTGAACGTCACTGTCCGACAAGTGACGCTGGAAGTCCGGGATTGTTTCACACCGATGTTCGTCTTGAAATCACGTCGCGACGAGGGCGAGGTCGACCCCTCCCTTTGCCCGCAACCGGGATTGCCGTCACCCTTGCAGGACGTACCCGTGGGATTCATGAGTACCCTCTTCAGCGACAGCAAGCCCGTGGTGGGCTCGGCCGATTTCGTATGGGGTTTCCACCCCCTGTCTTTCGAATCGAACGACATCGCCGCCTCGTTGCGTTGGATCATTGGCGACAACTGGCAGTTGCCGGTGAATCCATAGGGACGTAAGCCTGGTCATATCGGGTTTGGTAGGCGGACTTCGCAAGCGCGAAGTCCGCCTTTTCGTACCCTCCCCATTCTTTTCTCCGGAAGTGAATCACGGTGGAGTACTCTCGTGCCGTCAGCGTTCCCGCCATATCAAGTCCTAGGAGGGTCATGCGTTACCTCATCTTCCTCTCCGCGCTCCTGCTCGCTTCGCCGTCGGCGGCCCTCGCACAATCTTGCTGTGTCATTGCCGACAACGGCACGGGGACCATAGACCTGCCGCCCAACTGTCTACCCGACGGTTTCTCCGGAAACCTCGAGCTCGTCGAGGGCCTGCCCGCGGGTAGTGCCGTGGACATGGAGGCGCGACTGACCGATTTTTCTTCGACCGAAAGCGCGGGTGGAGTGCTGGGCGGAACCATTCATGAGTTCACCGCCACGATCCACCTGGAAGTAATCGGCAGCGGCACCCTGGCCGCGTTCCAACGCTCGCTCACGTTTCCCGTGTCGGGAGAGCTACACGCCGAACCACGCACGCCCGGCGCCGCCGTGCAAAACGTGGAAGCGACCATGTTCCGGCTGAAAGGCAAGCTGCAGAACGATTTCGATTTCTGGCTGCTGGAGTTCGAAGGCGGCGACGTGTTCGGATTGGATAGCCCCGGTGAGATCGAAATGGTCCGTCAGGGCGGCCCCGGATCGGACTTCGAAGTGACGGGTTTCTTCGACTACAACTATCGCATTCAATTCGAAGGGGCTCAGGAAAGTTTCTTCATCGAGGGTTTCCGGGGCATCACCCTCGACCTGGCGTCGGGGTTCGAACTGTGCCCATCCGGTTCCGCCACTGCCGTCCCCGCGGCTGACACACTGTTCTTCGCGAGCTACCCGAACCCCACCCCCGCCTCGACCCAGCTGTCGTTCAACATCGATCAGGTTACGCACGTCGACGTGGCAATCTTCGACGTGCGGGGACGCCTCGTGCGCGCCCTTTGGCGGGGCCCGATGGAACCGGGTCTTCGGCGGCTCCGCTGGAATGGTCGGAGCGACAGTGGCGATCGCGTCGCCGCGGGCGTGTATTCGGCAAGACTTCGAACCGGGGAGACCACGCGAGCCGTTCGCCTCACGATCTTGCGGTAAAGCGGCGCAAAAAAGGCCCGGCGAGTGCGAAACTCACCGGGCCTTAGACTATCACGCGACGCCTCAGCTGGCGTGAAGAAAGCCAGCGCCGGAACTATGTGCCACGCGACGCCTCAGCTGGCGTGGCTTAACGCACCAGTGACAGCTTCAGGGTACTGACTCCTTCAGCCGACTCCACCCGGGCTATGTACACCCCGCTGGGAACCGACCGCCCTCGGTCGTCGTGCCCACCCCAAGCGAATGCATGGGGGCCCGCAGGCAGAGCACCACGATGCAACTGGCGCACGCGTTCGCCGCGCAGGTTGAACACCGCCACGTCCACCATGGACTCGTTCGCCAGACGGAAGCCCACCTGGGTCGTGGCGAAGGGATTCGGACTGGCACGTAGGAAGATGTTGGTGCCAGCGACCTGCGGCGCGGGCGTGGGATCGACCCCGGTCCCGGTCAACGGAACCGTAAACGCACCCACCCCCGAATCGTAGTTCACCGCAAGTGCCGCACTGGACAGACTTCCGTACTGGGCATCGCCGGTACCGTAGGTCACTTCAGCCGTCGGCTCGAAAGAAACGTCGATGGTAACCGTCTCACCCGGACTCAACGTCACCGGGGTGAAAGTTACGCTGAACACGTCCATGTCGGACCCGATGATCTGGGCGTGCGTCACGTTGATGTCCGGTTCGCCACCGGTACCTGGGTGCGTAAGCCCCACGAACTGCGACTTCGACCCGCCCACGGGCACCGAACCGAAATCGACCATGGGATCCACGGGACCCAGAACCGTGAGCGACACCGACAATGGAATTCCCGGCGAACCTCCCCCACCGGCGGCGGTGTAGGGGGTCGCGGTGATGGTGAGCGCCCCCAGCGGCGGGGTCCAGGCGTTGAAGTTTCCACTGGAGTCGCCAGCCAGTGCGTACGGCGGGTTGGTTTCCACCGCATAGGATGCAACGCCATTCAGATCGAATACGACACTGCCCACGATCGTGGGGTTGCAGTCCGCGCGTACATTCAGATTGTCAGTGGGCAGGGTGTCCAGGTTCAGAGTGGAACCATCCATCAAGGGACCGATGTCGGTATCGGTGTCGGCGTTGATGAGCATGAGAGTCACCACTTCGTTCGCCGGACCCTTGGCCGCCGCCGAACGATGCTTTGGCAGGCCGGTCGGGATCTCCCACACGAGGGTCTGATACGTCGGCGCGGCCGGAGTCACACATGGACCATCCAGCGAATAGCATTCGGCCGAAGTAAGCTCGGGTCCGCCGCCTCGATTGCCCGAGCCCGACGCTACATAGATTTGACCGTCGTACACGATCCCCTGGGTACCGTGCCGCCCCTGGTTCAGAGGAGCCATCGTAGCCCAGAGGTCGGTGTCTACGTCCATCGCTTCGGTCTCGGAGTGCGCGGGCGTTTGCGAAGTGCTCTCCCCACCCATGACATATACGCTGCCGTTGAAGCCCACGGCCGGTGCACCGGCACGCTCAGTGGGAATGTTGTTGGCAAGCGTGGTCCAGTTGCCGGTGTTGAAGTCGTACATGTCCACCGCCTGCACCGTGCCACCAAAAACGCTCCCCGCCTGCGTCGAGGCTCGGCCTCCCGCCGCATACAACTTGTCGCCCACGACCGAAACCTGGATATGGTCGCGCGGGTTGGGCATGTCGCTCGGCTGCGGAGTCCAGATACCGGTTTCCGGGTCGTACTCATCGACCCAACCGTTGGTACCCGAAACGTGACCCGAGAGTTGGCCACCCACCACGTAGATCTTGTCCTGATACACGGCCGATCCGGCTCCCCCCCGCCGTCGTGCAGCAGGAAACTCAGGGCCTTCGAACCATGTATCGGACGCTGGGTTGTAGATCAGGATGTTGTCGATCGGCGGCTCACCGGGGTAGCCACCCGTCATGGCGCCAGTCAGGTAGATCAACCCTCGAAAGGAAACTGCCTGGAAGTGATGCAACTCGATGGGCGAGTCATCATTGGCCGTCCACGTGTTGGCCGCTGGGTCGTAGACATCGACCGGGTTCACCCGGCGACCACCCATGAGATAGAACCGTCCGTTCAACTCGACGAACGCAGCCTCGTGGCGCTGGGTTGGGCTACCGGTCGGGCTCAGGGTAGTCCAGGTGTCAACGGCTGCCGCCGGAGTGGGATTCAAGAGCGGAAGAGCGCATGCGAGAACGAGGGTCGCCAACGCGATGTGTCGAAGCAAGAAAAAGACTCCTCAAGAATCGGGTCCAGGCCCGCGGGGAGCAGGGGCCTACAAACCATATATGGATCATCAGATCGTATAGCGTACCAGATGTGTCCGGGCTCTGTGTGGTGAGGCCGGGCAAAAATTGACCCCAGGGCACGCCAGAGCCCTGCGGGGAACGACGCTACCGCTTGCAACCCCGGCCAAAGCCACTACATTTGGCGGGTTCTCCAACCCAGGCACGGCCATGAACCCTTCTGTATCCGCCACCGAGCTCCGCCGCGAAGTCGCGCGCCGACGGATATTCGCCATCATTTCGCACCCCGACGCCGGCAAGACCACGCTGACCGAGAAGCTGCTCCTCTATTCGGGAATGGTGCGTACGGCGGGAATGGTCGGCGGCCGCAAGGGCAACAAGAGCGCGGCCAGTGACTGGATGTCGATGGAGCAGGAACGAGGCATCTCCATCACCGCCTCGGCCATGCAGTTCACCTACAAAGACATCGTCATCAACATTCTCGACACTCCCGGTCACCAGGACTTCAGCGAAGATACCTACCGCACCCTCACGGCGGCCGACAGCGTGATCATGGTCATCGATGGCTCCAAAGGTGTAGAGGCCCAGACGCGCAAATTGTTCGACGCATGTCGCATGCGCGGTACGCCCGTGTTCACACTCATGAACAAGTGGGATCTACCGGTTCGCGACCCCATCGACCTGATGGACGAGGTCGAAGAGATCCTGGGCATTCATGCCAGCCCCCTGAACTGGCCGGTTGGCTCGGGCCGGGAGTTTCGCGGCGTCGTCAATCGCGCCACCCGCGAAGTCCAGCTCTACGAGAAGGCCGCCGCCGGGGGCAGCGCCATCCCGCACACCGTCCGCGTTCCTCTGGAAGAGGCAACCGATCACCTGAGCGCCGACGAAATCAGCGATCTACGTGATGAGTTGGATCTCCTGGACGCAGCCGGCAACGCGTTCGATAAAGAAGCGTTTCTGGCCGGGAAAGTCACCCCTGTTTTCTTCGGTTCGGCCCTTTCAAACTTTGGCGTCGAACCGCTGTTCGATGCGTTCATGAACCTGGCTCCCGCGCCCGCTCCGCGATTGGCCAAATCGGCCACGGGAGAGGATCTGGTGGTCGAACCCACCGATCCCGATTTCAGCGCCTACGTCTTCAAACTGCAGGCCAACATGAACCCTCGTCATCGTGACTGCGTGGCGTTCCTGAGAATCAACAGCGGGCTGTTCTCGCGCGACATGCAGGTAGTTCACGAACGACTCGGCCAGAAGATTCGCCTGTCGCGCCCACACACGCTCATGGTTTCCGAGCGCGAAACGCTGGAACAGGCCTACCCCGGTGACGTCATCGGCGTCATCAGCCCGGGCAACCTTCAAATTGGTGATACCCTGACCACCAAGGGCGGCATGAGCTTCGAATCCCTGCCGCAGTTTCAGCCCGAGCATTTCGCGCGAATCGACCCCGTGGACATGACCAAACGAAAGTCGCTGGACAAGGGTCTTGAGCAACTCGCGGGCGAGGGCGCGGTGCAGATGCTATGGGAATACGGTGACCGATCCAGCTACCCTATTCTGGCCGCCGTGGGTCGGCTGCAGTTCGAGGTAATGCAATACCGCCTGCGCGACGAGTATTCGGTGGAAGTCCGCCTGGCACCCATGCCCTACAAGTGCAGCGCCTGGCTGAAGGGCGACGTATCCAGCTTCGACAAGCCGTCCACATCCCGCCTGGTGGAAGATCGCTTCGGCCGCCCCATGCTCCTGTTCCAGTCCCCCTGGGAAAAGGACTTCGCGGCCAAGAAGAACCCCGACCACGAGCTGACCGACTTCGCCTGACTGGAGCTGGCCCCCGTCAGACCGGTTCTATAGAATAGGCGCGTCGCGAACTACGCAACCGCCACCAATACCGGGAGCCACCCGTGAAATCGTACGTATTTGTCCTGCTCGCAATTGCCACGGCCACGACCGCCGGACTGGCCTGCAGCCCCGTCGACCAGGAAGTTGTTTCAGAAGGAGTGCCCGACATGGTCACCAACCCGCTGCTCGCCGAATGGAATACCCCGTTTGGAGTGCCGCCGTTCGACCAGATCGAAGATGCCCACTACCTACCCGCCTATCGCGCGGCCATTCTGGAGCACCGGGCCGAGATCGAGACCATCATCGCCAACCCGCAGGCACCGACGTTCGACAACACCATCGTGGCGTTGGAGCGAAGCGGTGGTCGACTACAACGCGTGGACAATGTCTTCTCGGCCGTCAACTCGGCCCACTCGAACGATACCATCCGGGAAGTGGCCCAGACGGTGGCGTCCGAATTGTCGTCGCACAACGACGATATCAACCTGAACGCGGACCTCTACGTCCGCGTGAAGTCGGTCTACGACCGACGGGACTCTCTGACCCTTACCCCCGAGGACCGCAAACTTCTGGAGGAAACGAACAAGACATTCGTGCGTAGCGGCGTTGGGCTCGACGAAGCCACCAAGAGTCGCGTGCGGGAAATCAACGGGGAGATCGCCACCCTGAGCGAGAAATTTGGCAAGAACGTCCTGGATGAGACGAACGACTTCGATCTGCACGTGACCGATCGCACTGACCTGGGCGACCTGCCGAGCAGCCTGGTGGCAGCCGCGGCGGCGGAAGCCAAACGACGGGGACACGACGGCGGCTGGTCGATCACGCTACAACGGCCCAGCTGCAATCCGTTCCTGCAGTACTCGCCCAACCGTGAGATGCGCAAGCGGGTGTTCATGGGGTACGCCATGCGAGGCGATCGCGACAACGCTTCTGACAACAAACCCATCCTGGCGCGCATGGCCGCTCTAAGAGCCGAACGGTCCAAGCTCATGGGGTACGCCAACCACGCATCGTTCATCCTGTCCGACAACATGGCCGAGAACCCCGAACGGGTCTTCGAGCTACTCGACAAGGTCTGGCGCCCCGCCCTGCGCGTGGCCCAAGCCGAACGCAATGCCCTGGAAGAGATGATGCATCGTGACGGCATTCAGGGCGAACTCGAAGGCTGGGACTGGCGCTACTATGTGGAGAAGGTCCGGCGCGAACGCTACGACCTCGACGAAGATCTGCTGCGCCCTTATTTCGAGTTCAATGCCGTGCGAAAGGGCACGTTCGAAGTAGCCACCAAGCTGTTCGGACTCACGTTCCACGAACTGGCGAACGTACCCAAGTGGCATCCAGAACAGCAGGTGTACGAGGTCAAGGAAGCCAACGGAGATCACCTGGGCATTCTCTACATGGATTTCTTCGCCCGCGAGAGCAAGCGCGGGGGCGCCTGGATGAACGACCTTCGCGCACAGAATCGTTTGGACGGCGACGTGAAACCCATCGTCACCAACAACTTCAACTACCCTCCGCCCGCGGCTGATGGCCCCTCGCTCCTGTCGTTCGACGAGGCTTCTACCCTGTTCCATGAGTTCGGACACGCCCTGCACGGGCTACTGTCCGACGTGAAATACACGTCACTGTCGGGCACCAACGTACCCCGTGACTTCGTGGAGTTCCCGTCTCAGGTCATGGAAAACTGGATGGCCGAGCCCGAGGTCCTACGGCTGTTCGCGCGGCACTACGAAACGGGCGAGCTCATCCCCGATGAACTCATCCAGAAGCTCCAGGCGGCCGCCAAGTTCAATCAGGGCTTTGCCACGGTCGAGTATATGGCCGCGTCGTACCTGGACCTGGCCTGGCACACGCTCGAGAGCAATGGCGCACAGTCGCCTCGTGACTTCGAGACCGCCGCCATGGAAAAGATCGGCCTCATGGAGGAGATCATTCCGCGGTACCGGAGTACGTACTTCAGCCACATCTTCGAGGGCGGATATTCTTCGGGCTACTACAGCTATCTATGGTCGGAGGTCCTGGACGCCGACGCCTTCGAAGCCTTCAAGGAAACGAGCCTGTTCGACCCCGATACGGCCAGTCGATTTCGCCGGCTCCTATCGCGCGGCGGCTCGCGGCCGGGCATGGACCTCTACCAGGAGTTTCGCGGACGGGCCCCGGTCATAGAGCCACTGCTCGAACGCCGAGGTTTGGTCGAAGCCGAAAGCTGAAACAACTCGCACCGAGTGTTCAGGGAGGGTGGGGCTTTCCCCACCCTTTTTTTGTGCGCCTGGCTCTAGTCCACTGGAACCACGCCACTTGCTGACCCACCGCGACGCGCGCACGTCGCGGCGTAGCATTGCGTCGAATTGCCCGTGGTTGCCAAAGATACCGATCGCGCGGCGGGCTGCTTCCGACGCGCGCGGCCAGGTGTTACAATTGTCTGCGGTTTGAATCGTGGCCAAGAGTGGCCGCGTGCCTTCCTCCATTTTTGGATCCAACCCTCGTCTTTGGATCCAACAACAACCCGAGGTGATGCATGACTCGTCGGACCAGGCGTTCGATGGTTTCGGTCGTAGCGCTCTTTGCGCTGGCCGTGACCGTCGCTCCAGCCTTCAGTTCCTCCGTGCTCCATCGCAACGTCGTCGACCTGATCGAGCTCTCTGAGCGGATCATCGTGGGCGAAGTGCTGGACGTATCCGATGGATTCGACAACAACGTTCCCTACACCCAAGTCACCGTGCGCGTGGATGAGTCCATTCGCGGCGCCAACGGCGGCACCTACACATTTCGTCAGTTTGGGCTGATCGAGCCGCGGCCCATGGCCAACGGCCAGGTCAATCTGAACGTGACGCCCGACGGATGGCCGCGCTACGAGGCCGGCCGCGAGATCATGCTGTTCCTCTATAAGCAGGCCGAAATGACTGGGCTGCAGACCACGGTTGGTCTGTTCCAGGGCAAGTTCGACATCCAGGACGGCCAGATCACCAACTTGAGTGACAACCAGGGGCTGTTCCAGAAGCTACGCCTCGACGGCGGCCTACTGGACGCCAAGGAGTCGGCACTGCTGAGTCACCAGGCCGGCCAGATCGACTCTGATACGTTCGTTTCCTTCGTAAAGAAGGCCGTCGACGGTCGCTGGGTCGAGCAGGGGAGGATGATCAATGCGCAACAGTAGCATCCTTCGCACCGCCGTCCTTCTCACGTGCCTCTTTGCGTCTACCGCGGCGTTCGCGGGCGGACCTCTCATTCTATTCGCGCCCAACGATCCGTGGAACTACCCGGTCGGCGGCGTAAACGTATACACGGACCTGGGCGGCATGGGCCCGCTCACCAATGCGCAGGCCGATGTACTGTCCGCGAACGGTTTCGCGCAGTGGACCGGCGTTGCCTCGTCGTTCTTCAATGCCACGGTGGCCGGTGACTTTTCCTCGGTGGGACTGCCCGACATTACCAACGCAAACGTGGCCACGGTCATTGGTGTCAATAACGGTGGTGGCTTCCACGTCATCTACGATACCGATGGCACCATTACCACTGGCTTCCTGGGTGCGCCTCCCGGCGTACTGGGCGTCGCATCGCCCGATTTCGGAGCCGGTGGCATCCTGAGCGAAAGCTGGGCCGTCATGAACGGCGCGGCGGTAAACCCTGGTGATCCCGCGGGTCAGAGCTTCGGTGGCGTATTCACGCACGAGTTCGGCCACGGCATCAACATGGCGCACACGCAGACCAACGGCCAGATCGTGTTCTTCGGCAATGCGATTACGCCGGCCGGCTGCGGCGGACCCTACGGAGGCTCGCCAACGTTTGCCCAGGTCGAAACCATGTACCCGTTCATCGATCCCAGCCCCGGCAGCGTGGGCGTGCAGATGGCCACCATCGAGCACATCGATGACGTCTCGACGCTTTCGGATATCTACCCCACGGGTGGATGGCCGGCGGGAACGGGTACCATCAGCGGTACGATCTTCAACATCGATGGCACCACGCCCATCGGCGGCGTGAACGTAATCGCGCGTAACGTCGCGAACGCGTTCACAGACGCTGTTTCGGCTCTTTCGGGTGACTTTACCCAGAGCGCGGCTGACGGCGCGTACACGTTGACGGGGCTGACGCCCGGCGCCAACTACGTACTGTACGTCGACACCATCGTCGATGGCGGCTTCAGCCAGACCCCGGTGCAACCGCTACCGGGTCCGGAGGAATACTACAACGCGGGTGAGAGCAACACGCCGGTCGACGACCCCTGCGACTTCACCACCATATCAGTGGGTGCGGGCGCTACGGTTACACGGGACATCCAGCTGAACGGCGCGAACATTCCGCCGACCATCTCGGTGAATCCCACGTCGTTGTCGTTCACCATCCCCACCAATACCAACGACAACGGCTTGCTGACCATCAGCAACATCGCCGCGGCCGGTGCGGATGACCTGAACTGGACCATCGTGGATTCTGATCCCGTGACCACGCAGATCTTCCCCCTACCCACCGATCTTCCGATCGGCGGGGGCAAGGCCGCCGTGGGTCGCACGATCACCGATGATCCCACTCGCATGCGCTGCGCTACCTGTGGCAAGCCGCGCGATACCCAACCGTTCGATGGTGACTCTGGCCTGGCCAAGATGAACCTGGTGAACGACGGTGGCTTCGAGCTGGGCACGGGTGGACCGTGGATCCAGTCGTCCACCAACTTCGGAACACCGTTGTGTGACTCCACCTGCGGTGTCGCCGGTGCCAATACCGGTGCCTGGTGGTGCTGGTTCGGCGGAATCGCCGCTTTCGAAGACGGCGCGGTGCGCCAGAGCGTGGTCTTCCCCGCCGGCGGTACAATCTCGCTGGACTTCTTCGTTCTGCCCGGGGCGTGCGATTCGCCCGCGGACTTCGTGGAAGTGACCATCGATGGCACCCAGGTGTGGGTGCTCGACGGCTCGAGCGGACTGTGTGGCACTGCCACGTACAGCCCGGTCAGCGTGGATCTCTCCGCGTTCGCCGATGGTGCGGCCCACAACGTCCGTTTCCATTCGACGATCTTCGCCAACAACGCGGGCGGATCGAATTTCTTCGTGGACGATGTCTCGATTACGCACACGCCGACCATTACGGACTGCGCGTGGTTGTCGGCGGCTCCGCTCGCGGGCACGACCGCGCAGGGTGGTTCCGACAACGTAACCGTGACCGTCGACTCGACGGGCCTGCCCGTAGGTGTCTACAACTGTAGCCTGCAGGTCAACAGCGACGACCCCGCGACGCCCCTGGTCACGGTTCCGGTTACGCTGAATGTCGTGGCCAGCGGTGTCGATGTCATCGTCACCACGTCCACGCCGTTACCCGTCGCACTGAAGACCCTCCCCAGCGGATCCGGCGACACGTTCAACGCCGCCCAGGATTGGGACGGTGTCGTGGGATCAAGTCCCGCGGCGGTCGATGCAACCGTAACGGTACAACTGCTGCAGGGCGGCGTACCGGTAGTAGGCCATCCGGCAAACCTGATGCTGGTTCAGGTAACGTCGCCAGGAAACTGGAACGGCTGCAATCAGAACTCGCCAGACGGACCAACGGACGTCAACGGTATCACGACTTTCTCCGGCGCACTCTCGGCCGGTGGAGTCACGTTGCCGGGCGCGTTCATGGAAGTCGCCGTGGGCGGCCTGACCATCAACAGCATCACCTACAACGGTGGTGCAACGCCGCTGGACATCCGTGTAATGAGCCCGGACATCGACGCCAATTTCACGGTGAACCTGGCCGACCTGGGTTTCTTTGCCACCGATTTCGCTGGGGCATACGCGTTCCGTAGCGATTTCCAGTGGAACGGTGTGCTGAACCTGGCCGATGTGGGCGTGTTCGCCACCGATTTCGGCGATGCCTGCACCACGATCGTTCCCGGTAATCCCACCGCATCCGGTGACATGATCGGTGTCTACTTCGATACCGCCGGCCGCAACCACGCGACCGACCTGGAGCCGGGGAAAGCCGTTACGGCCTATCTCATGCTGCAGGGACCGAGCGCTTCGAAGGGCATCGACGCCTGGGATGCACAATTGGTCACCTCGTCGAACCTGGTCGTACGAAACGTAGTCTTGCCGCAGGGCTCGATCAACGTGGGCAGCGACCACGAGTTCGTCGTAGGGACGGGCGGTATGGTCGTACCCAAGGGAAAGCCCGCGGTACTGGCCACGCTGACGCTCGAGGTTACCGACAACAATCCCGCGAGCCTGTCGCTCACGTCTTCCTCGCTGGCCCAGGGCGCTTCGCCCATCGTGGCCCGCGGCGAAGAGCTTCAGAGCGTTGCCCTTTCCATGGGCGAAGGCATGCCGGTGGCGTACGTGAACGACGAGCACGCTCCGCGCAACGACGGCCTGCCGGTTCCGGCTACGCTGTCGCTCAGCAACGTGCCCAATCCGTTCAATCCGTCCACCGAGATCCGTTTCAACCTGCCCCGCGATGGTCGGGCTGAGGTCCGGATCTACGATGTGAGTGGCCGTCTGGTAAGCCAGCTCGACGGAGGTCTCATGACCGCCGGCGCGAGCGCCCTTACCTGGAACGGTGTGGATCATCGGGGAGCTGGCGTACGCAGCGGCTTGTATTTCTACCAGCTGCTGCTCGACGGTCAGAGCCTCGGGGATACAAAGAAGATGAACCTGGTCAAATAGCCGCGCGAACTCGATAGCCGCGCACCACCATTGTGGAACGCGCGGCTATCTTCCGCGCGAACTAGATAGCCGCGCACCACCTTTGTGGAACGCGCGGCTATCTTCCGCGCGAACTAGATCACAACAGTCGAGCCCCTCGATCCACCGATCGAGGGGCTCTTTTCTTGGCTGCGTGGCGGGAAGATCCGCATTTCTTTCCGCCGGGCTAAGCTACCCGAACCCCAGTACCGTCTTCCGACAGTAGAACGCCTCCGCGTAGCCCGACGCTGACCGACACTCCATGCCCCTGAGCCGGGCCAGCGCCCGAAACGTCTCGGGCTCGAACCAGTCCTTGTTGCGCTGGGTCTGATACACCTTCATCAGAATAGCGATCTTGGCGTCCAATTGCTGACGCGTCACCGGCACGTAGGTACCTGGCTTTCCCAGGTCGCCGTCGTACTTGGGAATCTCGTATTCGAGAATCAGATGATCCCGAAACGTGTTCCACGTGAGCTCATTCACCAGACGGTGGTCCTGATGGGCGTCTTGTGAATAGTGGGTGAAGATCACGTCCGGCGAAGTACGCGCCTTGAGCGCCTCGAACTCACGCTTCACGTCGGCGTGTCGACTGGGAAGAAACCCATCCTCGAATTTCAGCGTTTCGATGTTCGTCGAGCTTGCCCCGGCCAGAAACAGCGAGGCCGCTTGCTTGGCTTCAGAGCCGCGTTGGGAGTCTGACGTGAGAACCACCCAGTCCACGTGGACGGAGCCGTTCGCCTCCAGCAACGCCAACAGTGAACCCCCGGCCCCGATTTCGATGTCGTCTGCGTGCGCCCCCAGGCACAACACGCGAAGGGGACCCTGGGCCGCTGAAATACCAAGCCGCTGCATTGTTCCTACTTCCAGACCATCCAGGGAGTATCGCCGCGGGAATACATGTCTTCCAGATCCTGCCGGTCCTTGAAGGTGTCCATGCACTCCCAGAAACCGTCGTACTCGTAGGTTACGAGTTCCCGCCGCGCGATCAAGCTCTGGAAGCCCTCTACCACCAAGTCGTCTTCGGCTCCCAGATGATCGAAAATCGAGGATTTCAGCACGAAGTAGCCGCAGTTGATGCGCAACGACCGGGACACGGGACGAATGTCCGTAACCAGGCCATCTGGCTGATTCTGAACGGCATGGAAGGTGGCCGTCGGGTGCACCGACACGAAACACGCCGTCTTGTCCTGTTTTCGCGCATAGTCTACATAGTCATCGAGGGGAAGGTCGGTCAACCCATCGCTGTAGTTGGCCAGAAACAACTCCTCGCCGTCCAGATGCTCGCGCACGGCCTGCAGACGCTGACCGATACTGGCGTTGGGCCCGGTGTCCACGAAGGTGATGTTCCAATCGCGCAGATCGTGAGACGCCAACTTCACGTTCGCTCCGTTGCCCGACATGACGAAATCGTTCGACATGCATTCGTTGTAGTTCAGGAAGAACTCCTTGATGGCATCGCCGCGATACCCAAGGCAAAGCACGAAGTCAGTGTGGCCGTAGTGGGCGTAGTACTTCATGACGTGCCACAGAATGGGCAACTGACCAATGGGCACCATGGGTTTGGGCAACGTATTCGAGTAGTCGCGCAGTCGCAATCCAAGACCACCGCAGAACAACACTACTTTCATCGCTCTTCGCTCCAGTTGGATCAGTGCCGCCGCCGCATAGCCGGCTGTACGGGACGCCCATGAAGAAACTCGTGCACGTCGCCATCCAACGCTTCACGATACACCGCCAATGATGAATCAACCGCCTCGATGGTTCGGTCAATATCGTCGTCCGAATGCGAGTAGCTCACCACGAACGATGGGCCGAGAATGCCGCGACGAACCATCTGCTGCATGAACAGGGTGCGAAACAGCTGAGAGCGCTCACCCTGCGCGTCACACGTGGCGAACACGAGATTGCAATCGCGTCCCGACACCCAGAATGCCGATTCCAAGCCCCGTGCTCTCGCCACCTGTTCCACACCAAGGCGTAGACGCTGCCCCTGACGATGCAACCGCCCCACCACATCCTCGCTTTGGTATACATCGATGGTGGCCAGAGCCGCCGCCAGGCCCACACTTTCCGCCCCGTGTGTAGTCGATAGCAGAAACACACGCTCTCGGTCGTGATCGAAGCCACCCAGCTCCATGATGTGGCGCTTGCCGACCAGAGCGGATATCGCGAAACCGTTACCCAGGCCCTTACCAAACGCCGACAGATCAGGATCCAGACCGTAGACCGCTTGTGCTCCGCCACGATGCCACCGGAACCCGGTAATCATCTCGTCCAGAATGAACACCGCGCCTTCACGACGGCATAGCTCCTGAACCCGCATCAGGAAGTTGTCGCCAGGAGGCGTCTCCCGTTCGGGTTCAAGGATTACGCAGGCCACCTGACCGGGGTTGGCCGCAAAGACTGCTTCGAGGCTGACGATATCGTTGTAGCGAAACGTCGCGGTAAGGTCGCGCGCCGCCGCGGGAATTCCCGCGTCCATGGGCGAGTGGCCAATGAACCAGTCGTTGTAGGAAAAGAACGGATGGTCGTGGCAGAACGCGACGAGTGGTCGCCCGGTATGCGCCCGCGCCAGGCGAATCGCGGCCGTGGTCACGGTGGAACCGTCCTTGGCGAACTTCACCTGCTCGGCACCGTCGATGAGCTCCAGGACCGCCTCGGCGCATTCCCCTTCCAGGGCCGCGGGACGAGTGTAGTTCGTGCCGTGGCTCAGCACCGCGGCCACGCGCTGGATAACCGGTTCATACGCGTGGCCCAACGTAACCGAGCGCAAACCCATGCCGTACTCGATGTATTCATTCCCGTCAGCGTCCCAGGCGTGACACCCATCGCCGCGTACGATCACGCCCGGGGCGTCCACGGGAAACTGGTCGTCGCCCTTGGCGTACGTGTGCGCGCCGCCGGGTATGAGCGCGCGGGCGCGCTGCCTGAGGCGCTCGCTCTCGTCGAGGACTCGCTTGTCGTCGCGATCGACCAAGTATCCTCCCACTCGTATCAAACGTCGAGCAGCAGGTCGTGCTGCACGAGGGTTTGGGCCACTTCGGCCAGAAGCTCTTCATCAAAACCAGAGCGCTCGGCAATGTCGGCCAGACAGTGCTTTCCATCGGAGTAGTTCAGCAACCACAACATCGCCCGCTCCTTGATGTTGGAGTCGCGATGCCCACCCCAGGCCGAGTAGAGCCCCCGGCGCCCCAACTGCGGCTCGCCACGGCCCAACGGGTTGCGGTAGCGAGGGGAAGAGTCGAACGCCACGACCAGGCGAAGCAAAGCCTCGAGTGTTTCTTCCAACGACTCGCGCTGCACGAATGAAAGGTTGTCGAGTGAAGTGTGATACTCGGGGTAGGTTCCGTACGGCGTTCGGGACAGGCGCCCGACTGCGAGGTCAATGCCGGGGGATCCGTACTGGCGCTCATCGTAGCCGTCCGGCGTAAACGGAAGCACGCCGAAAGCAACATTCATGTCCCGAAGCTGTCGCTCGATGAGCAGGTCCACCTCGGCCCCCGCCTGACGACTCTGCTTGTAGGTCAGCGGCCCTTTGTCACCCACGCCGGCCACCACCAGCCCACCTCGGACCAATCCCAAGCGGGCCTCATTCTGGGCCAACCAGGTGAGAGCTCCAATGGTCCCCGGCGCGAACACAAAGCGGTACGAATATTCCAACTTCATGTCGCGCAGCGCGCGCGCCAACTCGTGCAGGACCACCACGGCCGAAAGGTTGTCGTTTGCCAATGAAGGATGGCAGACGTGCGCCGAAAAAAGAAATTCGTCGTCGCGACGACCCTGAACCAAGCACTCTCCGTAGGTCAACGCTCCCTCTTCAAGCGAGCTGTCGATGCAAACCTCGTAGGTTTCGTCGGCCAACGACTCACGCTGATCGTGCGTCAGGCAGAATCCCCAGGCCTCGTGGTAGTACGATGTCTTGTACGGGATTGCTTGCGGCAGGCCTTCCAGGGAATGCAGGTTGCCCTGCAATTCAGCCAGCGACATTTGCCGGCGCACCGGAATGCTATAGTTCACCACGTGCAGATTTGATTGCGTAAAGTCCACGACCTTCGCGCCATCGGCGCCCTTGATCCAGGCATCGCGAATATTCCACTCGCGCGGAACCGTCCAATCAAAGACCGGAGTACCCGTCGGCACCTCGGAAATTTCCAACGGAAGGTCGGCCTGAAGGCCCCGCAATGTCTGTCGAACTCCGTCACCGGTTATGGAACGACACAGCGGATACAACCGTTTGATCAATTCGACCATTCGCTCACCGGCCGCATCGAGGTCGAAGGAATCCAGGGTATCGACGGGTAGTGTCATGATCCGCTCGCGGAAAAATCGGGGTAGCCAGCATCGCGATCGGAGATCACGCGTACCGAGGTTGGCCACTCGATGCCAAAGGCCGGGTCGTCGTAGCGCACGCCCTCAGCCACGTCAGGCGTGTAGAAATTGGACATTTGGTAGAAGACCTCGACATCGTCTTCCAGCGTCAGGAATCCGTGGTGCACGCCGCTGGGAAGGTAGAACATCCGGCCATTCACCGCGGAAAGCTTGAAACCCTGGTGCCGCAGGTACGTGGGCGACTTGCGCCGAAGGTCAAGCGCCACGTCGAACATCGACCCTCGGGCACAACGCACCAACTTCGCTTCGCCGTGCGGCGCTCGTTGCCGATGCATGCCCCGCAACGTACCACGCTCCCGATTCGTGCTGATGTTGCACTGCGCAACAACCGCTTCCATCCCATGACTTTCAAATTCGCGTGCACAGAACGACCGTGCGAACGATCCCCGCTCGTCGACAAACGACTCCAACTCGATGAGGAAGGCCCCGTCGACCTGGGTGCGATGGAACTTCACGGCCTGGACCTCACGACGAACCTTTCGCAAGTACTTGGACCTCGGGAATGGGAACCACGAACTGGCCACCCCAATCGTACACGTGCGCGTTGAGCCGTACGATCTCATCCTTGATGTTCCACGGCAGAATCAAGACATAGTCGGGTTTGGTCTGCGCCAGGTGGTCGGGCGAGAAGATGGGGATGTGGGTGCCCGGCAGGTACCGGCCCTGCTTGTAGGGACTGCGGTCCACGGTGTACTGGAGGAGATCGGTCCGTATGCCACAGTAGTTCAGCAACGTGTTGCCCTTGCCCGGCGCACCGTAGCCAGCCACCGACTTGCCACGCTTTCGCGCATCGATCAGGAACTCCAGGAGAGCATGCTTGGTGGCATCGGTCTTTTCCTGAAACCGTGTGTAGCGCGCGATGTCGCCAAACCCCTGGGACTTCTCACGGGCCAGAAGCTCCCGAGCCCGTTCGGTCTCCGGCTTGGTTGCGTCGTCATCGTGACAACCGAAAACGCGCAAGGATCCTCCGTGCGTCGGCACTTCCTCGACATCGAACAACCGTATCCCGTGCGCCGCGAAGATACGGGCCACCGTGATGAAGGAGAAATAGGAGAAGTGTTCATGATATATGGTATCGAACTGGTTCTCCTCGATCAGACGCAGCAGATGAGGAAACTCCAACGTAACAACACCTTGCTCGTTCAAAAGCACCTTGAAGCCGGCCACGAAATCGTTGAGGTCGTGTACCTGGGCCAAAACATTGTTGGCAATGATCAGGTCGGCCATCTTGCCATCGTCGGCCATACGCCGCGCACTGCCGCGCCCGAAGAACTCGACACGGGTCGGTACGCCTTTTTCCACCGCCACCTTGGCCACGTTGGCCGCCGGTTCCACACCCATGACTGGCACGCCATGGTTCGCAAAGTGCTGCAGCAGGTACCCATCGTTACTGGCGACTTCAACCGCTAGACTGTCAGCTCCCAGCCCCAGGCGCTCGGTGATCATTGCAACGTAGCGAGCGCAGTGATCAACCCACGAATCCGAGTACGACGAAAAGTAGGCGTACTCGGTGAAGATGTCTTCCACGGCCACGTATTCGTCCAACTGGACCAAAAAGCACTCGTGACACACCCGGACCCATAGCGGGTAGAACGCTTCCATTCGGTTGAGATTCTCGGCCGCCACATAGCTTTCGCACAGCGGAGACATACCCAGATCCACGAACGTGTGCTCGAGCGGCGTGAAGCAGAAACGGCATTCCCCGGGTTGCGGTGCACGGTCAGACATGGGAAGCACTCCAGCTCAGGTCGCTCTGGAGCAATCCGTCCTCCAGGAGTTGACGAATGTGGGCGATCCGATTGTAGCGGGGACCCTCGAACTCATCGATGGTCAGGCCAAATTTTTCATAGGCCCCAACCAACTGATCCACTCCCTTGCGAGCGTTCCACTCCGGTTGAAACGCCGGCACATGCTCGAAGATCTTGGAGCTATCCACCTTGTAGTTACGCGAGTCTGGCCCGGCCTCGGCCGCAAACGACACCTCGCACTCGGGTAGACGCTCATGGACCAATCTGGCGAGATCTCGAATCTGATAGTTCTCACCCGGAGGCGCGACGTTGAACGCATGATCGTGCACGGCCTCCTTGGGCGACTCGAGCACGGCAATGAACGCCGCCGCCATATCCAATACGTGGATGATCGGACGCCAAGGGGACCCGTCGCTTTTCAACAGAATCTTCCCCGAAGTGAATCCCCAGGCGGTCAGGTTGTTCAAAACAATATCGAATCGATGACGTGGCGATACGCCGTAGGCGGTGGCGAAGCGCAAGTATGTAGGCGAGAACTGTTCGCCGGCAAGCTGGGCCAGGTCACGTTCGGCCAAGACCTTTGATTCGGCGTAGGGCGTCACCGGCTTCAACTCGCAATTCTCGCGGGCGGGTTCGTCCCCTTGTGCGCCGTAGTTGCTACATGAAGAAGTGAAGACGAATCTCTCAACCCCCGCTTCGCGAGCCAATGTTCCCAGACGAACGGTGGCCCGATGATTGATCTCGAAAGTGAGGTCGGGGTTCAGATCGCCCAACGGGTCGTTCGACAACGCGGCTAGATGCAACACCGCGTCGTAGCCTTGCAGATCGTCGACGGTGGCGTTTCGAATATCGAGAATCTTCTCGCGAACCTCGGGCATAGAGGGACCATAGGTGCAGCGGCGATACAGGTCCGTATCCATACCGGTCACCTCGTGGCCGGCCGCCATCAACTGGGACACCAGCACGGAACCCACGTAACCCTTGTGGCCAGTCACCAATGTCTTCAACGAACACCACCTTCATTCGAATCTTCAAAGTTCATGATCTCGTGGGAAGAACCGTCGGCCGCGTATGGTTCCGCGCCGGGCGCCAATACTCCCCGCTTCGCGTCCTTGCGTGCTTCGGCGATTTGACCCAATACCCTTGCAACGAGCAGGCGTTGGTAGAACCGCTCCTCGCGATCGAAAGTGAATTGCCATTTGGCGATGCGTTCGATCAACAGACGTACCAGGTAGCGTGGGATTCCAAAAAAGGAAACATCGCGCGGATACGGCTTCCGCCGCATCAGGAAGCGGCCGTAGTTGAAATACCAATTGCGCAGATAGTCAGGGTGCAACTTCTGGGTTTCGATGGGGTGAAAGACCACGGCCTCTGGCTCGTAGAGCAACGTCGCCCCGGCATCCATCATACGAGCCGACAACTCGGTATCTTCGCCTCGGCCCATGGGGTTGTTGCCCGTGGGGCCCAGGTCGGTCCGAAACGTACCGTACTTCTCGATCGCCGTTCGGCGAAACGCCATGTTGGCGCCGAAGGGCGACCGATTCAGCCTTACCCGGTCGGGGCCCAGATCGAACCGGAACGGAAAGAAACGGGCCTGCTTGAGCCAGGCCAGGCCACCGTCTTCGAATACCGGCAGGATCTTGCCGCCGGCTCCCGCGCAGTCGGTAGTGGCAAACGTGTTCCATAGGGCCTGGATCCACCCGGGTCCCAGTCCCACATCGTCGTCGGTAAACAGAAGTATGTCGCCCGCCGCCATCTCGATGCCCCGGTTCAAGGCGAACGATTTTCCGATACGCTCTTCGAGTGCATAACCCACACGGCCGCCGGTTTCCTCGGCGAATTCTTGGACCACTTGCGGTGTCGAGTCGCTGGATCCGTTGTCCACCACCACGACTTCCCAGCTCAGGTCGTCGGAAACTTCTTGATTCAGCAACGAACGCAAAACGTTCGCCAGGCGCTGGCTACGATCACGGGTGCAGATGATGATGGTGATGTCCATGATGCTGAGCGTTCTGCCAGGCTAGGCTCCGGGGGTCTCCATTGGAGAAGCAGGCGCCGCCCCGTGTCGGACGGTCACTTTGGGTTTGCAGTTCGCCACGCCACGCACCTCAACGCCGGTATTCACGTAGACCGTGGCGGCTGGATTCATCGTATCGAACACATACTCGGTACCGTAGTTGTAGACGGTTATCTCAATGTCGTAGGCACCGTTCGCCAAATTCAGATCGAGTTGAAAGGAACAGCTATAGGTGCTTCCCGACCGCAGGGAAAATGGCTCCTCGCCGAGTCTTTCGGTGGAAGTGTTGAACACGTTGTAACCACTGCGATCCAGCATATCCAGCACCACCGCGAGACCTTCGCAATCAGCCAGACCCTCAAGCTCCACATCGATCCATGCACGTTCTCCGCTGTCGAACCGCATGTTCGCGCCGTCTTCGCCACGCAGTGAAACTGACACGATGCGTGCCTTGTGCCCCTCCCGATTCCGTGATGCGTAGGAAAGCCCCATGTAGGATTGGATGACTTCCTCAATGGGCCCAATCGACATCATCTGACCACGGTCGAGCAATAGGCTTCGGCCACAAAGGTCAGCCACGGCCTGCAGGTTGTGCGACACGAACACCACCGTCGTTCCGTTCTGGATCACAGTGTTCATGCGATCGAGGCACTTCTTCTGAAACATGTGATCGCCTACGCTCAGCACCTCGTCCACTACCAGAATCTCGGCGTCGACGTGCGCGGCCACCGCAAAACCAAGTCGCGCGTACATTCCGCTGGAATAGCGCTTCACCGGCGTATCGATGAAGTCACTGAGCCCAGAGAACTCCACGATTTCGTCGAAACGCAGTTCGATCTCGCGCCTGGCCATGCCCAGGATGGTCCCGTTCAGGTAGATGTTTTCTCGACCAGTCAGGTCGGGATGAAAACCCGCCCCGACTTCGATCAACGCCGACAAACTGCCGTTGACGTCGATCGTTCCCTTCGTGGGACGCATGATGCCACTCAACAGTTTCAAGATCGTGCTCTTGCCCGCGCCGTTGTGACCGACGATTCCGAATGCCTCACCACGCGTGATCTCGAAAGAGATTTCCTTCAGCGCCCAGAACTCTCGCGACTCAAGATTCCCGGTGCGACGCAGGAATCGGCCAGTCAGCGCAGGCAGCAGGTCACGCAGCGAATCGTGGATCTCGCCCCGCTTGAACTTCTTATGAACATCGTCGAATGTGAGCACTACGTCGGACAACTGATTCCCCTCGCCCCTCGCGTTGCTTTCTAGATGCTTTCGGCGAACATCGGCTCCGCCTTCTTGAAGAACGAATATCCGGCGGTAAGCAAGATCACCGATACTGCCGCGCTATATCCAACCCACAGAAAATCGGGCGATTCGTGAAGCACCACGGTGTCGTTGAGACCCTCGAGAATCGGCGCCACGGGGTTGAGTAGAAGCACCGTGCCCCACTTACCGAACATCTCAACCTCGTAGAACACTGGCGTGAAGAAAATCGCGAACGTCAGGACCACTTCGGTAAGATACTTCACGTCCCGGAAGAACAAACTGGCGGCGGACAAGACGGTGCCCAGCCCAACCGTGAACAACACCAACAGAGCAATGAGCAATGGCGCCCACAACACCTGCAGCGACAGGCCAACGCCCGACACGAGCAAGATCACGGTCAGCGCGACGGAAGCCACGAGGAAATCGATGAGTTGCGACGCGACCGACGCCACGGGAAAGATCTCCTTGGGAAACGATATCTTTGTCACCAGGTTTGTGTTGGCGATGAGGCTGTTGGTGGCGAACCGCAGGGCGGAAACAAAGAACGCCCACGGCACCGCCTTGACTGAGATGGTGGCTACTTCGCTGAGCAAGAAGGGCTTCTGCGCCACGTGAGCCATGGCGTACTTCACCAGAATGCCCGCCGCCACGATGATCAATGGCATGAAGATGGCCCACAGGAAGCCCATCATTGACTGCTTGTACTTGATGCGTACTTCACGCCACGTGATCATGTACAGCAGCTCACGGTAGCGAAAGAGGGTTTTCAGGTGCTCCAGCATGTGCCTCTACTGGCCGCTTACGCGGCTAGCTTTCCGCGCATCCGGCGCAGCGTCGACGCGGGGTTACCAGCCAGGTTGGCCACGGCGCGACCAGCGCAGCCCAACTTCCGGCGCCAGTCCCATTCGATCTCCATCTCTTTCATGCCCGATTCATGGTAGTCCCAGAATTCCTTCGAACGCCGCGACAGCAACGCCTCGCCAAGATAGGCCCAGTACCGACCACCCAGTTCGCGCGCACGACGGTCGCACTCGTGCGGCTCGAGGGCCCAGCTGCCGTACTCGTGGAGCAGTACAAGTTCGTGGAGCAGATACGGGTTGAATGACTCGAACGCGGAGGTGATCGATGCGTTGTCCACTCGGACGTAGGTCAAGACCCGATGAACGAAGCCAAAGTCACTTTCTTTCAACAGCTCGTAGCACACCTTCGTGTCTTCCAGAAGACTCTCTTCGGAGTAGAACCTCGGTCGCGCGCGAACCAGGTCACTGCGGTACATGACCGTGGAGGGTGAACCGAACACCGACATGGAATGAAGCAGGTGCCGACGGCAAGCCGTCCGGCCCGAAACTACCGCCTCTTCAAAGGCAAGACCCTGTGCGCCCACCCTTCGGCCGCGCAGGAGATATGCTCCTACCAGACCCACGGCGGGGTTTGCGTCGGCGAGAGTGGCCATGGCGTCGAGGCACTCGGGCATCATCCAGTCGTCGGCCTGGATTACCTTGCAGTACCGACTCTCGTCGGATATCGACGCCATCGCTCGGTTGTAGTTGGGCACCTGGGCCAGGAACTCTTCGTGCCTGACGTGACGGATTCGACTGTCGCGCCTGGAGTACTCGGCGGCAATATCGCTGGTTCCATCGGTACTGCGATTGTCGGCAATGATGTATTCCCACTGGGTGTGGGTCTGCGCCAGTACGCTGTCGATACACTCGGCCAGCGAATCGGCCGTGTTGTAGACAGGCGTGACGATGCTCACGAATGACTGGCTCATCTGCCCTTTTTTGCTTCGAAGGTTATGCATTCCCGCATGGGTCCATGATCCCATCTGCGACATCCGTACCACTCGGGCTGGAAGCGGTCAATACACTGGCCGCCGAGGACGCGTTCGCGTTTCACACCCAATCCGCACCAATTCCCATAACCGTGGCCTCGGTACCGAAAACGAACGCATGTTATTGAATTAAAACAACTTAATGGATCTTTCCTAGCGCCGGCCCATGAGAATCCAGGGAGCCCACTTGTCCGGAGCGGACCATCGCGGGTCGTGCCGCAGAAAGAGCTTCGCCTTGCGCAGTGCCTGGGCGTACTCGCGCTGCGCAAATTCTGGCGCCAGCATCGCCCGCC
Organism: Candidatus Krumholzibacteriota bacterium; assembly: GCA_029262065.1. GTDB lineage: Bacteria > Krumholzibacteriota > Krumholzibacteriia > JAJRXK01 > JAJRXK01 > JAJDAC01. The sequence continues at coordinate 306,865 of JAJDAC010000022.1, forward strand.
TCAGCACCTCCTCGGCGGCATCATCGACCGCTTCGGACACGGGCAGCACCACGCGCTGGGTTCCCGCCGAGAGAAAGGCATGGGCGACCTCCAGGCCCTGGACGCCGGCCTGGGGCCACGATAACCAGGCCAACGCGGCCTCCTGGCTCAACTGGGTCAACTCGAACGCACTCAGGTGGCCGTTGTCCTCTTCGTGTCCTGATCCCGGCGACAGTTTCAACGCGGGCCCCTGGGCGCCCTGGGACGGGCTCACGCGAGTTGCCACGTGAAGTAGCTCGACCCTCCCCAGCAGCTGCCGCAGTTCTCCCTCGGTGGCGTTCCTGCCCGTGAGTTCGGCCACGCGCACGCCCCGCAGCGACGTGGTGAACACGTGGCTCTGCCTCTGACTGGACGGCCAGGTGTTTTCTTCCCCAGGGAGCGCGGGCGCGCTCAGGGTAACCATTACACCGGATGGGGGCTCCACCTCGGACTGGGCGAGAATTGCCAGCATGGCCACGGACGGGGCGTACCGAACCGTTGGCCCAGAGTCCAACCAATACACCGGATCAGGAGCGTTGACCGAACCCGTGATCAGGGTCTCGAAGGGAAATCCCACCAGTACGGAGTGAGGCACCACGATCACGTGCGCCTTCTCGGCCAGCGTGGGCCGCACTGTTTCGGGCACCAGAATTTCCCAGAGGGCGTGTCCGCGCGCGAGCGGTTGATCCTCGAGGGTGGGCGCCTCCAGCCAGCCGCGCAACCCGTCACGCCCCACTCCGAGCGAGCGAGCGAGCTTGCCCGTGCGGTCGACAGCTTCGAGCTCTACGGCTTCGAGTGGACGATCCGCGGTGGCGACGAACACGAAGCTACGATCACGACCCACGTGGTACTGCAGAAGGGATTCGTCGTCCCACAGGTGCAGAGATGGATTCAGGGACACTAGCCTGGGGTGTTTCCAGAGCACGGTTTCCTCGAAGCGCCGCACGTCGGCTCGCGCAAGCCGCCAGGCCTGCCACGTCGCGTCGATCGAACCTGTATCGATTTGCCGAATGTCGTCGCGAACCGCGAGTGCACGCGCGTTTCGCTCACGGTTGATCGCCTCGGCGTGGCGCGGGTTGCGTGCAGGCAATTTCAGCGGTCGCAGCCAGGCCTGAAAGCACTCCGCCACGAACATTGCCTCGGTCGGAGTGTCCGCATCGACATTCCAGGCCACCAGGTCATCGGCCAATGCCGCCACGTGATGGGGCCACTCGAGTTCACTCGCGCGACGGGGACACCCGGCCGCGGGTATTTCTTCGCGCATGGCCCACGCAGCCCGAGCGTCGTCCAGCCCCTGCTCACGTTTTCCTTGCGCGTCGAAGCGCCGAGCGCGGGTCATCAGCGCCACCGCCAGGTTCGTCGCGAAGCGGGGGTGCGACGCGAAGATCTCTATTTCAGTATCGAGTCCCGCCGGGCCCAATTGCGACCGTGGACCAGCGAGTCGGGCCAGAACCAGACGGAGCCGAGCACAATCAGGATCCCGGAACCCCAGACTGGATTCGAACCGCGCCAGTATCGGTCGCAGCGAATCGACCGCGGCGACGGCCAGGCCAGCCCGCAGGGCCGCCACGGCCCGATCGGCGTGGGCGCGTACCAGCCAACGCAACGGGACACCGCCATTGCCCGCGGCCAGCAATGCCTCACTCCACCAACGGTGAGCATCCCGCCACTGTCCGCCACTGGCCTCCAGCATCGCCCTCTCGTGGTTCCACTCGAACCGGGAGGTCAGGTCGTCGGGGTCCAGAACGATCGATTCGAGTACGGAACGCGCCGGGTCAAGCCGGCCTTCCGCGCGCAGCGCGCGGGCCACACCCAGACGGGCGCGTGAACGAGCCAAGTCTGACGAGTCCATGGAAACGATCGATTCGTACGCTTCGCGCGCCGGGACGTACAGGCCGCGAAACACGAGGAGTTGGGCCAGCTGATCGAGCCAGTTCGCGAGTTCGGTAGTCTGATCGACCGACCGCGACGGTTGCGACTGCACGATCCCCACGGCCACCTCGTACGCCGCGGAGGCATCCTCGAGCCGACGCTGTGCGTCGGTCAGCTGAGCCAGGCGAGCCCAGGCGGCAGCCACTTCGAACGCACCCTCGCCGAACTGCTCGCGCGCGACTTCGATCGCCATCTGGGCCTGGTCCAGCCCGGAGATCCGTTGACGGGGAGTGGACGGCGATGCTTCCGAGGGGCCCGAACGCAGGCTGACCGGGCCGGCGGTAGGAGCCGGTTGCGCCGGCGGCGCTGGCTCACGTGCGCATGCCGCCAGAGCCACCACCAGGAGCACGAGACAGCCGCAAATGTAGGAGCACCGAATATTCATTGAGGACCACCTGCGCGGCCACTCTATCGCAACGTTCATTCGACGTCGAATGATCCACGGCCGAAGTGGGAAAAGAGAAGAGCCCGACCCCAAAAAGGGTCGGGCTCTTCGTCTCCGTCGCGCGGATGAATTCGGAATCTACTCGCTGAACATGGGACCGATTCGCTCGGTCGCAACCGCCACGTGGGTGAAGAACACGTGCTGGTTCTTCGGCCACATGCGAGCGCCACCGTGGTACAGGTTCATCCAGAACTTCTCGATGTAGCTGGGAACGTCCGACAGACGTACGTAGCGCGAGTAGGCCAACTCGCCGTCGATCCAACCCTCGACCCAACCGTGTACTTCGTCGGTGTCCATCTTGACGTGGGTTTCCAGGCAGTACCAACGACCCGGCTCCAGCATGTGGCTGTCGCCATTCTGGTCCCAATGGTCATGGTCTCCCCAGGTCGTGGCCTGGTCCTGGGAATACAGGTACGTACCTACCGGAACGCGACCCTGGTCGTCATCGCGACCCAGATCGCCACGGGCCGACCAACACTTGTCACCGTTGCCCGGCGTACGTCCTCCCCAGGCACATTCATCGAACGTGCTGGAGAAACCAGGAAACTTGCCGACGTCGTTCATGTCGAACCCGGGCTCGAACATGGCGTAGAAGCGCGCGTACATCTCCATCTGCTGGCCGTCGAAGCGCTTGTAAAAGTCCATACCGCCATTCGAGTTCGTCCGGCAGGGCGCGCGCAGCGCTTTTCCGAAATACTGATCGTCGACCTGCACCAGGTCGAACTTGTCAGCACCACGCCACTTGTCGCGCCAATTGGACTGCTCAAAGTCTTCAAACAATACGATGCGGGGGTCGGACCCCAGGCCTACGTCATTGGGGTAGGCCGACGCGAAGCCGTCGCCCGAACCGGGCGCGGGCGGCGGAGGAGGAGGCGGCGGAGCCATTCCCTCCTGCACGTACAAGGTGAACGCTGCGGTCGATTGCAAACCAGGCTCTCCGTCGTCGGTCACGCGAAGCAGAATGGAATACACGCCCAGGGCGAATTCCACATCGGTCGTTTCGCCACGCCCGATGAGCGTGGGAATGCCCGATTGGTCGAACCACTCCCAGGAAACGATGGAACCGTCGGGGTCGGTCGAAGTCGATCCGTCCAATGTGACCGTGACGAAGCCATCTTCGTCATCATCGCTGACCACGCTCTCCGTACGGCTGGCGTTGGCCACCGGGCTACCCGCAGCGGGCGAAGAATTGGAATTGATGATATTCAACGTAACTTCGTGACTGGCGCCGGGGCGGCCGGCGAGACTCGCGCCGGGGTAGGCCAGAACTTCGATGGTCACTGCCCCCATGGGCGGCGTCCACTCGAAGTAGTCACCGCCGTAGTCGCCAGCGATCGAGAACGGCGCCGCGTTTTCCACCTGACGGCGGGTGCCATTGACCTGAAACTCCACACTGGCCGTTCCGTCGGTCACGTTGGCCCACATGGTCACGGGGGGCATGGTCGCCAGGTCGAGCGTCGCGCCATTGGGAATGGGGTCGAACCCTGGAATGGGAATTCCGATGCGTGAATCGATCAGCGTCAGGCTCTCAACGACCGGTGTCTCGCCTGTGGGATCGGGATCCGGATTCGGATTCGTACCACCCTCGGGCCCGGGTTGTTCGGGCACGCCCGCGATCTCGCAGCCGGACACGGCGAGCGAAAGCAGGAGCGTCATGGCGAGGACGCAACGCGAAACACGAGCCGCGCGTTGTATTCTGAATTGCGATCCGCGAAAAATTACCACGGTGGAAGAAACCTCTGGGAACGGGGACGAACTTGCCGCCCTAAATAGGCGGGTCCGACCTGGGATCATTACAAGTTGTGCGCCAAGGGGCCCACAGGTACACGAGCGAGGGGGCGAGAGCTTCCCTCTGGCGTGGAGCGATTCTTTGTCGTGTGGGGACCCCCTTGCTAATGCCATACCGTGGAGATGTCAACCGGCCAGGACCCCATCGTGGCGACACCTGTCGCAAGTGTTTCGAAAACGACCGCGTAACGCGTAAATCGGGCAACGAGTTGAACGAATTGGGTGATCCGCGCCAGGCAGCGACCGAATGAAGCCGCCGGGCCCGCGCAAGGAATGCGTGGGCCCGGGAATCGGCCCCGGTCCGCGGCGATGCGGCCCGGGGCAAAACCCTACATATGGACTGAGATCAGGGGGTAGCCGATCCGGCCCGGGGCCCGATACGCTCGGTCGCAATGACCACATTGGCGAAAAATACGTGCTGGTTCCTGGGCCACATGCGCACGCCGCCGTGGTAGAGGTTCATCCAGAACTTCTCCACGTAGGTCGGGGCATCCGAGAGCTGCACATACCGGGAGTACGCCAGCTCACCGTCGATCCAGCCCTCCACCCAACCATGGCGACGGTCCGTATCCACCTTCACATGCGTCTCCAGACAGTACCAACGGCCTGGTTCGAGCCGGTGACTGTCACCGTTTTCGTCCCAGTGATCGTGGTCGCCCCAAGTAGTCGCCTGATCCTGTGAATACAGATAGGTACCCACGGGGACCCGCCCCTCGCTGTCCTCGCGGCCCAGGTCGCCACGCGCGGACCAACAGCGGTCGCCCGAGCCGGGCGTACGCCCTCCCCAACCGCACTCGTCGAACGTGCTGGAGAAACCCGGAAACTTGCCCACGTCGCTCATGTCGAACCCCGGTTCGAACATGGCGTAGAACCGTGCATACATTTCACTGGGCTCGTCATCGAACCGCTTGTAGAAATCCATTCCACCGTTGGAGTTCGTACGGCACGGAGCCCTCAACACGGTTCCGAAGTACGGGTCGGCGACCTGAACCAGGTCGTACTTATCGGCCCCTCTCCATTTGTTTCGCCAGTCCCCCTGCGCGAAATCCTCGAACAGGATTACCCGTGGGTCTCCCCCGATTCCCGCGTCACTGGGATAGTTCCCCGCGAATCCCTGGCCCGATCCGGGGGGCGGAGGTGGGGGCGGCGACGGCGCGGAATCCACGACGACTGTGAAGTCGGTGGACGCCGACAGAGACGGTTCTCCGTCGTCAGACACCGTCAGCGTGAACGCGTGCGAACCCACGGCCAACGAAACGTCGATACGTTCACCCTGGCCAAGACTCGCATCGCCATTGGTTCGATCGAACCACTCCCACCGCAGAATCTGACCATCGGGGTCGACCGAAGCGGACCCGTCGAGCGTCACGACTTCGAGGCCGTCATCATCGAGATCGGCAACTTGCGTCAACGTGGCACCGGCATCGGCTACCGGCGGCTGCGGCTGCCCTGGCTCTTCTTCGGTTGATTCAACGGTCTTGATATCGACCGTCAGCCCGACCCCAGGTCGCTGAGAACCGTCATCGATCGAATACGGAATGGCCTCCAACGCTAGGTTGCCCACGGGGGCTACCCACGGGAAGTAGTCGCCGTCGCGATCTCCCGCCAACGCGTAGGGCGACTTGCTCTCGTTGCGAACGTGGTCACCGTTCACTTTGAACGACACCCTCGAAGCCGCACCATCAACGTTGGCCCGAACATTCAGCCGCGCCGGAAGCGCCGAGAGATTCAGCACCGCGCCAGGAACGAGCGGATCGTGCCCACTCACGGGCTGATCGTTGTCGGCGTTGATCAACGTGAGGCTGGTGACACGAGGCCCCGATGGAGAAGGAGGCGTGTCGGGCGGCAACTCCGAGTCGCAATCGCCCGCGTCCTCTGGACAGGGATCGACACAAGCGCCGATCGCCACCAACACCTGGAAGATCTTCAGATCCTCGATATCGACCGTACCGTCCGAATTGAGATCGGCACGGCGCTCGTAGCGATCCATTGCGTTTTCCAGGATCAGGCCATCGAGTTCGTCGACGCAGCCTGATCCATCCAGATCCCCATATACGGTGCCGCACATTCCGTCACCGTCCTGGTCGCCCCCCTGTTCGGCCGGACAAGCATCTCGACGGTCAACGACACCGTCTCCGTCGTAATCCTGGGTGTCCGAGAGCAAAGGCAGCTCTTCGTCTGGCGCGACATCGTTGGACTCGCACCCTCCCGTCATCAACAACCCAATGAGCATCAGGACTGAGACCCGATCCCATGGAGCGAAATTCGCACCCCGCCTGGGTGGTGTTGCAATCAGTTTTGGTAGTCGGCGATAGAAATTCACCTTTGACGAAACCTTCGGCCACGAAGACGAACTTGGCTCCCTCCCGCGCGTTCTCAGTGGTGTTCACCATCAAGCCGTGCGCCATTGCCCACAGTCGTGGGCCAAGGTGATTCCGATGATGTCGGACACGCCAGCAAGAGGGAAAGCCTCGTCCCCCCGGGGGCCGACCAGTACAAACCTCCGCCGTACGCCGTCGTAGTGGCCCGGAGTCCGTCAACGAGGCCCGCTTTGATCGCCATATATGGCGCAGGAACTCGCCTGTAACTCTTGTAATTACAATCAGTTAAAATTTCATGAATTTTGTTTGGGAGATTGAAGCCCTGTTGCAAATGAGTCCCGTGAAGCCGCGGTGATGGCGACCAGCCGGACCGCAAACAGAACAGGACCCGAAGGAGACATCCCAATGAAGAAGACGTTCCACACCGCACTGAACACTGTTGCCATGCTCGCCATGACCGCCAGCCTGAGCCTGATGACCGGCTGCAGCGAAGACGCCCCCAACAATCCCAACGACCCGATCGTGGTCGAAGACACGTTCGACGGAACCTACGAGGGCGCGAACACCTTCTCGGTCGACCTGATCGTCGACGACTTCAATGACCCCAACACGCCCCCCGCCACGGGAACCTGCGTGGGCAACATTTCGGTAACGGTGGACGAAAATGGACTGATCGAGGTCGTGGGCAACGGCAATTGCCTCACCGCGGCCAACGCGGCGAGCTACACGCTCGAAGGCCAGGTCGGGCAGGACGGAAACGCGCAGGGCACCATGGACATCGTGTTCAACAATCGCAGCAATGTCGTGGATTGGCAGGGAACCTTCGACGATGGCGTTCTTACCGTGGCCTTCTCGGGCCGTACCCCAGCCGTAGGTACGATCGAGATCGATTGGGACGGCGACTTCACGGCTACGCTGGTCGAACCCTAGAAACCGCCGGGCAGGTTGAAACAAACGGGCCCCCGCATGTGGCGGGGGCCCGTTTTTGCTGGTCAACTTTGGAACGCCAGCCAGCCAAGGGCAATACTCAACAAGGCCCGCTACAGGGAGCCCCCACCGGTGCGGTGCATGGGCCCGATTCGCTCGGTGGCGACAACCACGTTGGCGAAGAACACGAACTCGTCCTTGGGCCAGGTACGGCCGCCACCGTGGTACAGGTTCATCCAGAACTGCTCGATGTACGTCGGCGCATCGGCCAACTGAACTCGCCGGGTATAGGCCAGCTCACCGTCGATCCAACCTTCGAGAAGCCCATGCAATCCGTCGGCTTCCACGCGCACGTGGGTCTCGATGCAATACCATTCGCCGGGGACGAACAGGTGACTGTCCCCGTTTTGATCCCAGTGGTCGTGATCGCCCCAGGTGGTAGCCTGGTCCTGCGAGTACAGGTACGTACCCACGGGAATCCGATCGTCGCCCTGACTGCGCCCGAGATCGCCACGTGCCGACCAACAGCGATCGCCCGCGCCGGGAGTACGGCCACCCCACCCGCATTCACCAAACGTGGCCGAAAAACCAGGAAACTTGCCCACATCGTTCATCTCGAAGCCTTCTTCGAAACGAGCGTAGTAGCGCGCGTACATTTCCATGGGTTGACCATCGAAACGCTTCACGAAGTCCATCGCGCCATTGGTCGCGTCGTCGCACGGGGCCCGCAGCACAGTGCCGAACTCGGCGGACGGAACGCGCACCAGATCGTACTTGTCCGCACCACGCCATTGGTCGCGCCACGACTCCTGCGAGAAGTCCTCGAACAGCACCACGCGCCCGTCGCTTTCGATCCCTACGTCATTGGGATATTGCGACGCGAAGCCCTCTGAGTCGGACCCCGGTTCCGGATTCGGCGTTATCACGAAGAACCCGAACTCCTGGTCGTTCGTCATACCCGCCCGGCTGTCGTCGGTGACCCGTAGCAGCACGGAATGGACTCCCGTGTCAAACGAACGACTCAGCGTCGAGCCCGATCCCAGGTAGTTGGGAATGGCCGACCGCGATGTGTCATACCAATCCCAGCCTATGATAGTGCCATCGAGATCGTAGGATTGGGTTCCTACCAGCGCCAGCGTCGCAATACCGTCGCGGTCGTCATCGATCACGAGGCGCTGAGTGCCGTGCGCATCGGCTACTGGCGGCAGGCTCAACAGCCCCTCGCCGCTTTCGACCACCACGAAATTCACGGTATACGGAGCACTCGATTGTTCAACGGTATCGTCTTTTCCGAATGCGGTTACCGTCAATATGGTCCGGCCCATGGGAGGCAACCACGGAAGATATTCGCCGTCTTCATAGCCCGCGATCGCGAACGGACGGGTATCGCGCAAGCTCGACTGTTTGTCATCCAGTTCGAAACGTACGCTCCTGGTCGTGCTGCTCGCATTGGCCCGCAACGTAACGCGTCGATGTTCGGCTACATTGAGCACAGCGTCACGCGGCAGCGGGTCGAACCCCTCGACGGGTTCGCCGGTTCGGGTATCGACAAGACTCAGGCTCGTGATCGCCACGGGATCACAGGCGCCATCCACGCACGGATCCTCTTCCACCGAGGCCGGCCGCTGCGCGATTTCGCAACCCGCGGTGACGACGAGACAAAGCAGGATCCAGGTTCGCAACGGAGTAATCGCAAAGCTGTTCGAGTCGAACGGGATTCCCACAGGAAACCACCTCCGGGAGGAGAGTGGGCCCAATGCACGGACGGGGCAAGAAGCCGCACACGGACCGTTGTTCTGAACGTTCTAACCGTGAATCAACGAAGGGAAGGACGAGATCTTCGCTGAGGTATCGCTGGATGGGGTGTCGCGATGTGCATGTCGTAGCTTGGCTAGCACTCCCTTGTCAAGAAGCCGGCGCGGAAAATTTTCCTCGCCTACGAGACTCCCCGGTCGAAAACCCACGGGAGAAAAACGCTCAATCCATTGTGCGCAGCGCAGCTACCTTCGCGATCCGAAGTGAAAGGCACCAAAAGGAACAAATCGCCCGGCAGCCCTTTCGGAGCTGACTCATGACATGATTCACGCGTATAAGAGAACATCAACTTCTTGCCCATCTGGCCGCGCGAAGGAGCCCAACAAATGGAATCAGGAATCGAACCGAACCCTCACGCCAAGGTCATCACGTCATCGCGTAGCTACGAAGGACGCCTTCTGAAAATCGACGTCGATGACGTTGAGCTACCCGACGGATCGCGGACCAGCCTGGAGTCCATTCGACATCCCGGCGCCGCGGCCGCGCTTCCGTTTCTGACCGACGGTTCCGTGGTTCTGGTACGGCAATACCGGCACGCGATGGGAGGCATGATCCTGGAGGTTCCCGCCGGGAAGCTCGATCCGGGGGACACGCCCGAATCCTGCGCGGTTCGCGAAGTGGAAGAAGAAGTAGGGTATCGCGCGGGACGCCTCGTCCCCTGCGGCTCCATCTTCACCACGCCTGCATTCACCGACGAGATAATCTGGTTGTACGAAGCCCACGACCTCGAAGCGACGGCTACCGCTCACGAGGCCGATGAAGTGATCGAGATCATCACGATGCCGTTTGAAGAAGCAGTGGCCGCCGTGCGGGAGGGGCGGATACGAGACGGCAAATCGGTGGCCGTGATTCTGCACGCGCTCGCAACCCGAAGCGGATCGTAGCCCCCGCCGAAAAAACGGCGGGGGCCAGAAGGTCACTCTCCGGCGAAAAAGAAGGACGGGGCGTAGGCAAACTCACCGTCCGCGAAGATGAACATGGGAGGTAACCCCGGTTGCCCCCACACACCTTCGATCGGCGCCGAACCAGACTCGTCATTGCACCGATCCAGCAACAAACCGGTCCTACCGTCCAAACCAAGCAAGACCATTTGATTACCAGTGAACGACACGCTCCACTGCTCGGCCAGCCGCTCTCCCTGAGCAAACGTCGGAGCCAGGAACAGGGTAGAACCGCTTGTGGTGTAGGTACCAGACGAACCCTCGAAACCCGCGAACATGGTCAAACGGCCATCCGCTCCGAAATACATGAAGCTGACGTCCTGTCCCTTGGCACTGGAGGTTTGATCGGTCACCCGATACAAACCCACCAGATTGTCTCGCGTGACTCCGGTCGGACCCGTACCACCTACTCTTTCCAACTCGACCAATGAGAGAAACGTGCCTTCCTCGATCCGGAGCGAGAGCTCACCGTCGGTGAGCGCAAGGACGGTGTAGGTTTGATCGTCGTCGCCCACGTCATCGGGATCCTCGCACGGCTCCTGATCGTCCACCCGGATGAGGTCCATCCCGGCCAGGCTCCACGCCACCGATGAACACGGTCCTTCTATCGGACAGGCCACCACATCGTAGTCCACGACCGAACCATTGTCGGTGGCCGCGGGTACGGGTTGGGACGCCATGTTACTGAAGTAGGTTCCGTTGCTCGCGAATACCTCGAACTCATTGCCGGCGGTGGATGTCACCCGAATCTCATAGGACCCATCGATCGGTGTAAGTGGCGAGAATCCACCCTTGGTTACTCCTTCGGGTAAGCCCACCAGGCGGCGAGTCAAGGGGCCCAGACGAGACCAGCCTTCCATGACCTGGCGCTTCTCCGGGGTAAACAAACCAATGCCGATCTGTATTCCCGCCAGTGGGTTGCCGTCCGCATCGGCCACGACACCACGAGCAGTGAAGGTGACGCCAGGAAACGGGCCGGCCAGGGCCACCCGCCCCACGTCGGTGGTGCCAGTTCCGTCGGGAAACACGTTCTCGGCGAACGAAATCCGTGAACCCGATTCATCCAGGATCTCGAATCTGACCTGGGCGACACAGGCGCGGACGCCGGAGATCGAGAACGAGCCGTCGGCCGCCGTGGTGGCCGAGAGGCCGGCGATTTCCACCGCCGGACCGAACGTATTCCGCGCCTGTTGCACAATCACGTTGACGCCGGCCACCGGCATGTCCAAATCGTCGACCGCGATTCCGGTGACGGTGTAGGGTTCGCACGCGTAGGTCAGCATGGACGCCGAGGAGACCAGCGGCGACGTGGAAATGAATTGGAATTGATCATTGAGGGTAGCGGTGCCCAGCACATTCCACCGATTACCCGCCCGATCCAGGCCGAGCACGTCGACGGTCGTGCCCGGTGGCAATCCCCCCGGGTCAGCGATCACCAGCTCGGCGGGATCGAAGGTCGTTCCCGCGGGCTCCAAGGCCATGAGCCGATCGGGAACCAACCCACTCGGATAGGGAACCGGCGCCGCGGTAACCGGTAGGGAGAGAAGAATCAATCCCTCGATCGCCAACGGGTCAGGATAGGAGACCGCCCCCGCCGGTATATTGATGTCGAACCCATCGGATCCCAAGAATACTGGCGCTGAACCATCGAAGGAAATGAGACTGCTCTCCGAGTACGCGGCCAGGCGCACGGGGTCGGCCACGTTGGTGGTTGCACCACCCGTAACTGTGATCGGGAACTCGACATTCACGTAGTGGTCGGGGGGAAACGGTCGGCCCGAGGGACCGGCCGCCGCGCCCTGCACCTGCAGAGTGTAGCTTCCGGCCGGCACGTCATGAATCTCCACCAATCCGTTCCTGTCCGACACGCCCACCACCACGGGCGCTTTCGCGGGGGCCATACCCTTGCTTCGATCATCCAACACGACGGGAACGCCCAATAACGGCTGTCCGCCAAACGTGTCCAGAAGAAGCACGCGCACCGACCCGGTCGCGCCAGGTGATCCGCCGGGACCCTCCACCGGGTCATCTTCACCGCAGCCGGCGACAAACAAGGCAAGTACTGTGATTGTAAGCACGAGTCGATAACGACGCGCGAGAAGAAACAGATGGTTCATGGACGGCCTCCTTGGGGTGGGTCGCACCAGGCATGCGACGATCGCGACCGCCGCAAAGTGTAGAGGCGGGATCGAAACGGGGCAAAGAGTTGTTGAGAAGTTGGTGAGCCGTCAGGGCGGCGTGACCTCGCCCGCGATGGGCTCGAGCAGACGAGCGGCAATGGTCGCGGGAGCGAACGAACCCGCCAGGAACATCAGCTTCACGCTGGCGGCCTCCAGCGTCATGTCACCGATTCCCACGGCTCCAGAACTCGCAGCCAATCGGCCGCCCACGTACCGCGTGAGGTCCACGTTGCCGCTGGCCGATTGCGTCGCCATGGCGACTATGCGCCCGGAACCAACCAGCGCCCGGATGGCGTCGGCCACCGCGGTGTCCTCCACCGGCACGTTTCCCATTCCGGGCGCTACCAATAGAACGCCAAACACATCGGTTTCGAGCAATGCGCGCAGCACACCACCGTCATTGCCCGGCTGAAGCCAGACCACGGCCAAACGCGCATCGAAATCACCCGAGCACTCGAACTCCCCCTGCGCGACCAGGGACTTGCCGGAGATCCGGATCTCGGTCCCGATCTCAGCCAGCGGAGGAAAGTTCGGCGAGTGGAATGCGCCAAACGCAAAGGTACTGCGCTTGACCACTCGATTGCCTCGAAACAGCAAACCGCTGAAGTAGACAGACACTTCGCGGATGTTCGAGCAGGCAAGGTCGACCGCGCCCACAAGATTGGCCCGCCCATCGGTGTGAATGTCGGCCAGTGGGCGTTGTGACGCCGTAAGCACCACGGGGAACGGCAGGTTGCGCAGCAGAAACGATAACGCGGCCGCGGTATAGGACAACGCATCGGTCCCGTGCGAGATGACAACACCGTCGCACTGGTCGCGAGCCTCGAACACCGCACGGGCCAGGGCCTTCCAATGCACGGGCCCCAGGTCGGTCGAGTCCAGATTGAACAGGACCCGCGGTTCGATATCGGCCAGCTCGTTCAGCTCCGGAACGTATTCGAGCACGGTCGAGCCGAACTCATCGGGAGCCAGCGCCTGGTCGGGCTGACGTGGGCGCATGCCCAGGGTGCCACCCGTGTGAAGCAGCAAAATGCGTTTCCTGGTCGACATGGCCCCATTGTAGGCGGGGAATCTTTCCTTGGCACCTCCCGCCCGAAAAAAACGAACAGACTATGAGCCCCGGGAACTCTGGATCCGGTTCCTCTTGATAGAAACGCAGAACGATCGCCCCGGCAGGGGCCCCATGATCTTTAAGTTTATTGATTGCAGCGATTTAACACTCAACCACCGAACCCAAGTAAGGATTGAACCAATGAAAGCCAAGTTGAACTCCATCGTCCGCGGCATGCTCACCGGCGCCCTGGCGCTGACGGCCGCGGCCGGCGCACATTCCAGCGACGTCCAGGCGCAGGGTCTCGAAACGTCCTTCGATATCGCGTTCATCACGCACCTCGACGCGGACATGCCGGAGCAGGACATCTACATCGAACGCGTACCCGGATCCGGCGAAGTATTTCGCGTGACCAAGGGCGACCACAACATGAAAGCGCCCTTGTTCAAGGCCGCGCACGAAGTGGAGCACAACCCGTTCGACCCTGCCGCGGTTGGCCCCCACCCCAAGGGCGAGCCGATGGGCCTCACCCTCGGCGAATGGCTGAAGCACTCCGGTACCGGCACCTTCGTCTGCAACGACGGCGTGGGCACGATCGAGCTGTCCTTCAGCGGCCTGATTCCCAATGGCGTCTACACCATGTGGCACGCGTTCATCGCACTTCCGCCCACCGACCCGTTTTCGGGCACGCTCGATCTGCCACTGGGTGCGCGTGATGGCAGCGAAAACATGTTCACGGCCGATGCCGACGGCAACGCGGTGTTCGAGCACACGTTCGCGCCGTGCCTCGAGATGTCAGATGCCTGGACCACATCGATGCTGGCCATCGCCTACCACAGCGACGGCAAGACCTACAAAGCGGACCCGGGTGAGTTCGGCTACAACGCCCACATCCCGCTGTTCGCCATGCTGCCCAATCGCAACGACATCCAGTAGATCCAGCCACGGGTCGGCCGGGCGAAACATCGCCCGGCCCTCTCCCTACGCCACCACGAATTCGGAGTGAACGATCATGAAACGCGGATCCCTTATTCTCCTGGTCGCCGCTTCAACCGCGGTGGCTGCCAGCCACGGCCAGAGCGGCGAATGGCAAACACGACTTCCCGCCCCCGTTGTCGACACTGACTTCTACGAAAGCGCGAACTCGTCGGCAAAATTCGAGCTGGGTCGCCTGCTGTTCTTCGACAAGGCACTCAGCGGAAACCAGAACATCGCCTGCGCGACCTGTCACCACCCCGACCACGGGACCTCCGATGGACTGGCGCTGCCGCTGGGCGAAGGGCCGCGTGGACTGGGACCCGATCGGCATGTTGGCGAAGAGCTTGAATCATCGATCCACGAGCGCGTGCCACGCAACTCGCCCGCCCTGTTCAACCTGGGTGCCCGGGAGTTCACGCGGATGTTCCACGATGGCCGCGTCGAGACAGATCCCGAGGGAAACTACGAAGGCGGATTCATCACGCCCGCCAAGTGGAAACTACCCAAGGGTCTCGACAACGTACTGGCGGCCCAGGCCATGTTCCCGGTCACCTCACCGGCCGAGATGGCCGGGCAGAAGGGCGAAAACCCGGTGGCCAACGCGCGCGCCCTGAACAACGCCGCGGGCAAGGGCGGCGTCTGGGAACAAGTGGCGTCGCGCCTGCAACAATTCCCCGAGTACGTGGAGTTGTTCGCACAGGCATTTCCCGACCAGGTCGAGTCGCCCGAGGATATTTCGTTCGTGCTGGCCGCCAACGCCATCGGCGAATTCGAAGCCCAGGCATTTCGGGCCGACGACAGCCCCTTCGACCGCTACCTGCGCGGCGACCATTCCAGCCTTTCGGACGACGCCCGACGCGGCATGGAACTGTTCTACGGCGAGGCCGGCTGCTCGAGCTGTCACTCGGGGAAGTTCCAGACCGATCACGACTTCCATGCCATTGCCATGCCGCAGATCGGACCGGGCAAGGCCGATGGATGGGATCAAGGCTACTGGCGTGACACCGGTATCAGGGCATTCGTCGAAGACCACGGACGCGGGCGTGTAACCGTACGCGAAGAAGACCGTTACAAGTTCCGCACGCCTTCGCTTCGCAATGTCGCCATCACCGGACCTTGGGGGCACGCCGGCAACTACGCGACCTTGCGCCAGGTCATCGAACACCACCTGGATCCCGTGAATTCCCTGGCGTCGTATGAACTCGACCCTGAGCTACTGCCGCCGGTGGGCCGCGTGGTCGAACTGGGCGCCACGGGATCCACCATGCGACACGAGTGGTTGAACGAAGTACGACAAGCCAAATTCGAGCGCCGCGACGGTTGGGTGCAGGACACCGACGAACTGCGCAGCGCCATAGCAAAGGCCAACGAACTCGAACCGCGGCGGCTGGACGACGAGAGTATTGCTTGCCTGGAAGCGTTCCTCGAAGCCCTGACCGACGCTCGCAGCCTGGACCTCTCCCACCTGGTGCCCGACCGGGTGCCCAGCGGACTTCCGGTTGCCGACTGAGGTTGCTAGAATGTAAGCATGAGCGATCCACAAGCTGGTCTGCCTCGGCGAGGTTTCATTCTTCTGCTCGCCCCTTGGCTTGTTTTCCGGTTGGCCGTGATATGGAGCGGCCAACCGGAACGATCGCTCATTGCCGACGACGCCTACTACTACTTCACCGTGGCCAAACACATGGCCTTGGGCCTTGGGCCCACGTTTGACACCGTATCCCCTACCAATGGCTTTCATCCGCTCTGGCAACTACTACTGGTCCCGCTCTGGTGGGCCTATAACCCCGACCTTTGGATACCGGTGCGATCCGCGCTGACGATGTCTTCGCTGTTCGACGCTGCCTCGGCCATCGTATTGATACAATTGGTTCAGCGCTGGACCACACCGCGTCATGCCATGGTCCTGGGATCCATTTGGCTGTGGAGCCCACTCACATTGGCCGTGGGAATGCGAGGCATGGAAGCCTCAGTCAGTACTCTCACCCTGGTGATTCTGTTGGCCCTGGTCGCACGGCCGTCGACCCGTACTCCCTACATTTTCGGCGTGGGTCTGGCCCTGGGTTTGTCCGGTCTGGCCCGGACTGACAATCTGGTGACCGCGGGCCTCGCCGTCGCGGCGGCACTCCTGATGGGTAGCTTCACGCGCGCGGCCCGTTGGCGCACGCTGCTGAAGACGGCCGGGGTAACGGCTATCGTCGTGTTTCCCTGGTTCTGGTGGAACCTGAATACGTTCGGTTCGATTTGGCAGGTGTCCGGCCAGGTCAAACGATTCGTACGACGCGGCCTGTTCGGCAGCCTGCCGTGGGACTTCTCTTCGGTCGAAACGACATTTGAGTCGATCGGGCGGGCCACGTTCAGCCCCTGGTACTCACCCATCCGGTTCGCCGCCGGCGAGGAGTTCGGAGAGCAACGCTGGACCGTCGTGCTGGTCACCATGTTGGCGCTCGCCACTGCATTGGGCCTGTTCCGATTCCGGTCGCGACTGCCGGGCCCGGCCCGCGCGTTCGTGTTGACCTACATCGTGTCGCACATCGTAACGTTCGGATTCGTCTGGCATTCCTACGTTACGTGGTATTCGCTACCCTCGTTGCTGTTCACTACCCTGGTGTTGGGACTGGACTGGCCCTCGATTCGCACCATGCGCGGTGCCATCGCCACCGCCCTGGTCGCCACCGGATTGATTGGCCTGTGGACTACGGTGGCGGTGCGACTACCGCACGAAGCCGCCTGGCCCGAGAAACACTTCCAACCCACCTTGAACAAGTTCGACCAGATGGCGCACCGCGCCCGTCTGGGCGTGTTCGACGCGGGCGCGATTGGCTACGTGGCCACATCGTACGAGGGCGTCACGGTCGTGAACCTGGACTGCCTGGTGAACAACCTTGCGTTCGCCGCCCTGAAAGACGGGAAGTACCTCAAGTACGTTTCCGCGAACGTAGACTATGTCCTGGGCAATCCGCGTCGGGTCCGCGCTCTGCTTAGCCCAGAAGAGCTGGAGCAGTTCGTGGAGAAGTACGGGACTCCCGCCACGAACCAGCTCCAATAAGGTTAAGTCAGGGGCGGCCCCGGTACTTCTGGTACAGACTCAGATGCATGTTGTCGGTCGAGACCTCGCGCCCACCGATGATCAGGTGTCGGATCTCGGTCACCATCACCAGTGGACTTCCCGTGGTCACCAGTAGGTTGGCAACCTTGCCGGGCTCAATACTACCCACTTCGTCGGCCACACCCAGAATCTCGGCCGGCCAAAGCGTCAGGGCCTTGATAGCCGCCTCTTCGCTCAGGCCGTTCGCCACCGCGGTGGCGACCTCGTAGGGAAGCAAGCGAGCCGAATGGGGACTCGAGCGTTGGGCTCCCGAGCCGAACGCGATCTTCACCCCCGCCTCCACCAACAGAGATGGCAAAGCGTAGGGGTGGAAGTAGGGCGCGTCTTCATCGCGGGGCAACGTCTGCGTAGGTCCCAGAATCACCGGAACTGATTCTTCGGCCAGTCGTGCGGCCACTTTCCAGGCCTCCCGACCACCTACCAGAACCAACTTCAGGTTCTGTTCCTGCGCGAAATCCATGACCGCTTCGATGTCGCGTTTGTTGTTGGCGGAAACCATGGCCAGCATGTCGCCGTCGATGCACCTGGCCAGGTACTCGAGCCGCAGGTCCGATTGGGCTCGCACGACTTTGGTGCCCATTGCCTGCTTGTAGTGCCGGGCGGCCTCGAACCAATCGCGCAGCTCGTTCTGTTTCTCGGTCGCTTCTTCCTTGGCGTCTTCGAACGCTGACTCCTTCCAACTGAAGGTACTGAAGTCAAATTGGCGCGTCTGGATTTCGGGCCACGACATGGCCATGACCACCGAATTGCGGACGGTCATCTCCTCCACCGTCCAGCCATCCAGATTGAGCAATGCGCCGCGTCCGCCGATGACTCCATCGCGGCTGGGCTGCGGTACGGCCAGCACGTGGGTAATGCCGTTGGCCCGTGCCACGGGGATCAACTCGCTCGATGGATGGATGGCCGTGGTCGCTTCCAGGTGCGTATTGTAGGACCCCATCTCCTGACGGTCATCGGTGGCTGCCACCGCACCCACCTCGACCATACCAACCTGGCTAGCCGCATCCATGAGCCCCGGATATACGTGCATTCCCGCCGCGTCGATCGATCGCGCACCGGCCGGAACCGAGACCTCGGGTCCAACTTCGGTGATACGCCCAGCGTCTACCACAACGGTTCCCACGAAGGCATCGCCCGACACCGGATGCACCGTGCCCCCCACGATCGCGAGCATTTCGCTTCTGACCGCCGACGGGGCCAGAACGATGAGAAGAAGAATCAGTGCGCGTGTAGTTCGCATCAGTGGGCCTCCCGACAGGTGTAGATTTCGTCCGCCCAGCGAACTTCGGGCGAGGGCTTTGACGGCGTCTCGGTGTTGGCCGCGCCTCCGTCTTCTTTTTTCTCTTCAGGCCCGTTCATCTTTGTCTTCAGCTCTTCCAGAAACGCCTGACGGGCGGTATCGGTTTCGCGGTCGAAGTAGAGATCACCATCCACGAACGTCTTCTGCACGACCGAAGCGATCTCGAGCGGATGGCCGTCGTAGATGACCATGTCGGCGTCTTTGCCAACCTCAAGAGAGCCGACCCGGTTGTCGATTCCCAGTTGGCGAGCCGGATTCAGCGTTACCAGTTTCAACGCCTCTACTTCGTCCATTCCGCCCCACTTGACGCATTTTCCCGCCTCCTGATTCAGGTGGCGAACTTCTTCGGCGCTGTCGGAGTTGATCGAAACCACTACTCCGCGTTCGCTCATGAGCGCCGCGTTGTAGGGAATGGCTTCGTAGGCCTCGACCTTGTAACCCCACCAGTCGGAAAACGTCGACGCCCCGGCTCCGTGCGCGGCGATTTCGTCGGCCACTTTGTAGCCTTCGAGCACGTGTTGGAGCGTGCCCACCGTGAATCCAAATTCGTCGGCCAGTCGCATGAGCTGCAGGATCTCGTCGGCCCGGTAACAGTGCGAATGCACGAGGCGCTCACCGTCGAGAATCTCAACCAGCGCTTCGAGCTTCAGGTCACGGCGGGGCGGCGCCAACTTCACTCCGCCGCGTTTCGCGCCCTTCTTGTAAGAGGCCCACTCCCGTTGATATTCACGCGCTTCGGTGAAGGCCTGCCGAATCACGTCCATCACGCCCATACGCGTCTGCGGGTACCGGTCTGGTATATCCGAACTGCGCCAATTCGAACGCTTCGGATTCTCGCCGAGCGCGAACTTGATGCCCAGCGGAGCACCGGAGAACTTCATGTCCTCGGCCCCCATGCCCCAGCGCAGCTTGATGATTTGGTTGCGGCCACCAATGGGGTTGGCGCTTCCGTGCAACAGGTTGGCGCTGGTCACTCCCCCCGCCAGCGCGCGGTAGATGCCGATGTCGTCGGGGTTGACCACGTCGCCAATGCCCACCATCGCGGTGACGTTCAACGAGCCCTCGTTGACCCCACCTTCGATCGCCATGTGGGAGTGACAGTCGATGATGCCGGGGATCAGCGCGCCACCCTGGGCATCGATGACCTCGGCTCCATCGGGAATGGACACGTCCCGACCTACCGCCTGGATCTTTCCGTTACGCACCACCACCGTGCCGTTTTCGATGACCGGTCCGGCCAGGGTCCAGACGCTGGCGTTGGTTACCGCGAACGTGCCCATGGCTCGTACCTTGCCCTGAATCTGGGGGCCGGCCGCGCGCAACTCGTCCAGCGAAACCACCGGCGCTTCCTGGTCGGTGGTCTCGTCCGATTCGTCGTCGCTGGGCGCCGCCGAACGACTACCGGACACGTCCATACTCATCGGGCCAGCGTTCATGGTGCCCGCGATGCTCTCGCCGTCCAGCGTCAGCGACCACGAAGCCGTTCGCGAGCGCCCGCCGAATTCGCGCGTGGTCTTGAAGCGAAGAAGATCACCGCTCATGCGCCCGTCTTCGAGCGCGGTGGTTCCCTGCTGGCTTTCGATGTTGCCTTTGACCTTGCCGTCCTCACTCATTTCCAGCTCGGCCGTCATTTCGCGCTCGCCCCGAGGTGATTGCATCGTGAGTTTCCAGGAACCCGATACGTCCGCCGCCGGTGCCTCGGTAGGTTCGTCATCCTTGCGCTCGGCGTAGCGACGCCCGTCCACGAACACCGCGGCAACTTCAACGTCTTCAGCCCAGGGCCAATCGGACGCCAGTACCAGATTGGCGATCTTGCCCTTCTCCACCGTGCCCAGTTGCTCACCAACACCAAAGAGTTCTGCCGCGCCGGAAGTCAGCGCGGTCAGAGCCTGCGCGTCGGTCAAGCCGGCCTCCACGGCCTTGCGGATAGCCTTGAAAACCTCGTTGGGGCCCGACAGCCCATCGGAGTAGAACGCGAAGGGAACCCCGGCCGCGGCCAGCGCGGCCGGCGTGGATACTGCGAGACGTCGATGGATGAGGGTCCGCAGGGGAGTATCCAATTCGGGGTCGCGGTTCTTTGCGGGCTCGGGCCAATTCAGACTGACCACCGCACCAAATCCCGCCGTCTTCAAAGCGTCCGCGCGATCGTACGCGCCGTGTGCTCCCACGACGATGCCACGCAATTCATATTGCTGGCCGAGCGTGATGGCACGATCCACGTGTCGCCCCAACTGCGCGGGCATCATGAACGGTGTCCCCTGATCGAGCGCGCGCGCCAACGGTTCGAGGGTGCGATCAAATTCGGGACGAACCCGCCCGTTGGGGTCACGCGCGTAGTCGGCGTTCACGGCAACGTAGTGATTGGTGTCCTCCAGGACCTGCTTGATATAGGCCAGGACGCCCATGAGTGACCCGGGGAAGCTACGACGACTACCGCCACGAAAATTGAGTCGGTGCGCCGCGGCCGCCGACACGATCATGGCGTCGGGTTCCCCGTCGACCAGGTTGATCAGGGCCGCCTGTCCCGCGAAGATGCCCTGCGACGGTGACGAGACGGCGGAAGTGAAACCGGCCTTCCGCCACTTCCCAAACTTGTCGTCCACGACCAACTCATCGGCGGCCCTCAGCCAGGGCGTTGTTTGCGGGCGATCTTCCGGCCCACGGATGGGCGGTGCCTCATCGTCGCCGCCTCCCCGTCCCCTTCCAGAACCCTCATCGTCGGCCTTCAACCCCAGCGAAGTCAGGCCGTCGATCAAACCGGGATACACGCTCAGGCCAGCGCCATCGATGACCCACGCATCGGACGGCACCGAAAGGCCCACACCCACTCCTTCAATGATGCCCTCGGCCAGGAGTACGGTAGCGCCTTCCATCACCGCCCCGGTGCCCGAGACGACGCGCACGTTGGTAATCGCGTAGTAGGGCGGTGGAGTCGGGGCTTCGGCCCGCGCAGTCGATGCAACTGCGGGGCATACAGCGAACAAAAACAGAATGAGGCGAAACGCCACACGTGGGTGGACTGCATTCATCGTTCAGGCACTCCTGGTTCTCGGGCGCGAATCTGAAAGGCGAGAAGCAGCTTGGATTCTATGGCGACGGGTGCGTGCTAGACCAGTATTCCCTGTGAATGATGTTCCGGGACAACCAGGCCAGCGCCAGCAACTCGGACCAGACTCCCAGCCAAGCCGGCTTGGCCAACAAATCCGCCAGCGCTCGCGGAAAGGGCTCGTTCAACACGAAGCCGCGAGAATTCAGGAACACGAATGCGCCCACCACGAACGCCAGCCCAAGTAGCCGGCGACGCCAACGCGGCTGCCCCCAGGCGGCGCGCCCCAATACCAGATGAGCGGGAATCAGCAACACCAGATGGTGTGCTTCCAGCAGCGGCAGACTGGCCAGCCCCAACGCCAGAATCAACGCCAGATACTCGGGGGCCGGGGCAAGCTTGCGGGCCCGGATCCCGATCCAGGCCAATAGCGACACTACGAGCAGCGAATTCACGGCGAGTGTAAATCGGGTTGGCCAACCGAACGCCCGCTCCAGCGCCGCCACCAGGCTGGCGTCGTTGGTGGTGGCCGATTCGGTGCTGCGATCGGCCAGCGTGCGCACCATGGCCAGCGGATCATCGGGGACAAAAGCAAATGTGATTGCGGAGAGCGCGACCGTGGCCGCAACCGACCAAAACGCGGCACGGATGCCAGCCCGCCGAAACCCTTCGACCAACCAAAGGGCCGGAATCACTTTCAGGCTGGCCGCCCAGGCCACCAGGCCCACTGCCGCCGAGCCGAAACCGCGACCGGCCAGCCACCAGGATCCCAGCGCCAGTACCAAGAGGTGCAGGTTGATCTGCCCCAGGGTGAGGTTCTCGAGCGTCGCCATGGGAGCAACGACAACGAATGTAACCAGGCACCAAGCCACTTCGGTGCGCAGTTTCAGCACGGCCATGAGCAGCGGGATACAGGCGAACAACGCGACGATGTTGAGCAACAGCCAGGCTCGCTCCAGCGTGCAGTGCCGCACCGATGCGACCGGTCGCAACGCCACGGCCAGCGCGGGCGGGTAGATGTAAGGAGGAAGATCGGTGAAAACGCACTTGTGCGGTGGGACTTCCGACGCGCGGTAGATCGATTCGCCTTGAGCCGCTTGCCGGGCCGCCTGGGCGTAACAATCGAAATCGGCGAACGCGCGACCGTCATCGTAGCGAGCCAGATCGCGCAGTTCGGGGCCGACACGAAAGATCAGGTGACCGACGACGTACACGACGACGACGACACAGAATGACAGTCTTGGAATTCTGGAGTTCACAGCAAAGAGAAGGACCCCGCCTCGAACCGAGACGGGGCCTCTTGGGTCAGTTGGACCGGGTGACTACCAGCGACCGCCGCCGCCGCCGCCACCGCCACCACCGTAGCCGCCGCGGCCACCACCGCCGCCGCCGCCACCACGCGGGCGTTCCTGCGCCTCGTTCACACGAAGATCGCGTCCGCCCATCTCAAACCCGTTCAGAGCCTGGATGGCGGCCATCGCCGCGTCGTCGTCCATTTCCACGAATCCGAATCCGCGGGGCCGGCCGGTCTCGCGATCATTGATCAGCGCCACCGAATGCACCGTGCCATGCTTGCCAAAAAGATCCTCGACCTCACCTTGGGTCGCCGTGAAGGGCAGGTTACCCACATACAACTTCTTCACTGTCTATCCTTCTCCACGAACCGACTTTCGCCGGTTCCTCGCAAAGCGCCACAGGCTCCGGCTGATTCCGGGGGCTCCCGTCGCTCTCCTCACTCTCGTCCGGTCGGGGCCGGACGCCATCCCCCGGGGGTCGGAGGAATCGTTGGTTCCCGCGTGCATCCACCGGAACGTTGGTCGATTGTACGATGTCCGACATCCCTTCGCCAGTGAATCAGGAAGGAAATCCCCTAGGCGAGAGATGCGGTTTTCGTGGCCAATCGAGCCCAGATCGTTCACCCTGTTGGGCTCGATTCATCACCCATTTCTCACGGGAAACCCACCATGAATGCCTGTCCCTGCGGTAGCGCGATCGATCTGACCGAGTGCTGCGGCCCATTGCATGACGGCACAAGAGACGCCGCCACGGCGGAAGCCCTCATGCGAGCGCGGTACTCAGCGTTTGCCACCGGCCGCGTTGAATACATAATGAATACCGTGCACCCGGAGAAGCAGGACGAACACGAACCGGAGTCGACCCGCGCGTGGGCCACCGAAAGCGAGTGGCTGGGCCTTGAGATCATCGATACCCAAGCGGGACAGGCCGACGACGACGAAGGAATCGTCGAATTCGTGGCCCAGTACCGAACCGCCGACGGCGAGCTGATCCGACACCATGAAATCGCAAGCTTCGCGCGCGTGGAAGGCACGTGGTTCTTCCACGACGGTCAGCCGGCTCCCCAGGCCACGGTACGCCGCCAGGAGCCGAAGGTGGGACGCAACGACGCGTGCCCCTGCGGCAGTGGTCGCAAGTACAAGAAGTGCTGCGCCGCTTGAAGGCAACCAATTGCCCCGCTCGGTCGATCGCTCCGGAAAACTCTGCTAAAATAATGTCTGGCTCGGTGCCATTGCTGTTGTCTCCAGCCTCAGGGTGACCATGCGCGTACAGGCGAAGATCCTTCCGCTACTTGCTGCTGCTTCTGTCTTGGTTCTGATGCTGGCCCACGGCGTCCCCGCCCAGTCGGAATCTACATTGCCCGCGTGGACGCCTCGCACGTGGACGGACATTCCTGTACGCATGGAGCTCAACGACGCGGCCGAGTTGACGAGCCTGCTCCACACGGTTCCGATACTCTCGTTTCATCGGCACCAGATCTCGCCGAACCCCAGTGGTGGAATCGTCTTCACGCCTCGGGTTACGCCTCAGGAACTCGCCGACCTACGGGCGAGCGGTTTCGGGCCCCAGCTGGTGCCCGACCTCGAGCGCCAAGGTCGGGAAGAAGTTGAGCGAGCCTGGGCAGCACAGAACACCAACGACAAACGTACTCCCGCTGTCTTCCCGTTGACCACGTACCCCACCCATCCGCAGATAGGCACAATACTGTCCGACATTGCCTCTACCCATTCGACCATCGCCCGCACTTTTCAATGGGGCAGTTCGGTACAGGGACGCGAGCTCTGGGGCATCGTGATCAGCGACGACGTAGACAACACCGAGCCCGAGCCCGAAGTTCGACTATCGGCCAATATTCATGGCGATGAAGTGGTCGGCATGATCATGCTGCTCAACTTTGCCGACTACCTCACCTCGAACTACGGTCAACCGGGTTTCGACGATGTCACCGAACTGGTTGACGACTACGAAATTCACATCATGCCGCAGCACAACCCCGACGGGTACGTGGCGGGGCAACGCTGGAACGCCAACTTCATCGATCTGAATCGCAATTTCCTGGCACCAGCCGGGACCCATCCGACGCGTCAGATCGAAACCACCCATTTCATGGACCACGCCAACGCGCATCATTTCGTGCTGAGCCAGAACGGGCACGGCGGTGCTCTGGTAGTCAACTATCCCTGGGACTACACATTCACCCGGGCGCCCGACGACGATGCCATGATCCAGATGAGCCTGGAGTACTCCACCTACAACTTGCCCATGTACAACGGGCTGTTCTCGCAGGGAATCACCAACGGCGCCGACTGGTACGTCGCAACGGGAACCCTGCAGGACTGGAGCTACGACCAAACCGACTGCATCGACGTGACGCTCGAGATTTCGAACACCAAGTGGCCCTCGACCAGCACCCTGCTAGGGTTCTGGAACGACAACCGCGAGAGCCTCATGCACTACGCGAAGAGCGCACGCTACGGCATCAACGGCGTCGTCACCAATTCGGTGACCGGCAACCCGGTGGACGCCACCATCACCATCAGCGGCAACACCAAAGCCGTGTCGACCGATCCGGCGCACGGTGATTACTATAAGCTTGTGGATACAGGTAGCTACACCGTCACTGTTTCGGCTGAGAACTACACCGCGCGAACCCTCTTCAACGTGGCCACCACCTGGGGCACGCCAACCATCCTGAACGTCGAACTCACACCCGACGCCACGTCGGCCGACCCAATCGCCGACCGACCCCGCATCAACTCGGTCTGGCCGAACCCGTTCAACCCTCGAACCACGGTACGCTTCGAGCTTCCCCGTCGCACACACGCGGAGTTGAGGGTATTCGACCCACAGGGGCGTCTGGTTCGAACCCTGGTGCACGAGGTCCGTGCGGCTGGCCCGCACACCGCCGATTGGGACGGCCGGACCGACGCGGGATCGCCCGTTGCATCGGGCGTGTATCTGGTTCGGTTGCGCGCCAGTGGAGTCGAGGAAACCGTCAAGGGAATCCTACTCAAGTAGGCAGAAGCCCAGCCCTTTGCCGCGACAAGGTCACGCGAAAGATGGCGCCTCGGGGACGAACGTTTTCGACCTGTACGTCGCCGCCATGGGCCCGTGCGATCTCTCGACAGATACCCAGGCCCAACCCGGTTCCTCCCGCCCCCGTACGACCCTCTTCAGCCTGATGAAAACTCTGAAAGATGGCTTCGATTTCCGCCGGGGCAACGCCCGGACCCTCGTCCTGAACCTCCATCGTCACTTCGTCGCCATCGGCGAGCAGACGAACGTGGATCTTCGACGCCTCGGGCGCGAACCGAACCGCATTGCTCAGCAATCCTCGTAGCAGCTGCATCAGCCGGTGGGAATCGGCGTTGACCGAGCCGAACGCGTCCAGGTCCACAACCAGCTCCAGCCGCTTTTCATGGGCGGCTGACTGGAACTGATCAACGGTCGCTTGTACCAGGTGCACCAGGTCTACCGCCTGAAACTCGAACTCCATGGTACCGGCCTCCAGCTGAGCGGTGTCCAGCAGGTCATCCACCAAACCCAACATCCGATTGCCGGCGTCGACGATCTGTCCGAAATAGTGTGCGGTCTTGGCGGGGTCGAGAGAGTCGGCGCGTTTCTCTCCCAATTTCGCGAAGGCGAGAACGCCGTGCATGGGGGTTCGTAGTTCGTGTGACACGTTGGCCAGAAACAAGCTCTTCGCTCGTACCGCACCTTCGGCCTCATCCTTCGCCAACGAGAGTTCACGCGTGCGTTCCTCAACGCGGCCTTCCAACTCGCGTTGAGCGCGTACCAGGGCATGCTCGCGCCTTTGCACCTGATCGAGCATGTGATTGAACCCGTCGACCAGGGTGCCCAGCTCGTCGTCACCCCGCTTTCGCGCTCGAACGTTGTAGTTCTTGCGCGTGGACACCTGACGCGCGATCTCTGCCATCTCTTCGATAGGTCCGGAAATCAAACGTTGCATCCGAATCAGTAAGACCAGGCCCGCCAACACCGACACCGACATCACAAAAACCAGCGTCAGTGCGAATCGCTTGATGCGGCCACGATACGCCCGCAAGCTGGCCGCGATCTGCAGGCGACCCACCACTTCTCCATCGATCAGAACCGGGGTCACCACGAAGAAACAGCCTCCAGAGAGGCCGTGGGTGTTCACGTTGACGCCCACGAAGGGATCGGCGGCTGCCGTGGCCCGATGATACGTCAGGAACAACTCGCCCGTGGGATCCAGCAGCCGCGCACCTAGGATAGAGTCCTGGCTTTCCAAAGAGGCCAGAATGTCCTGCCCGGCCTGCACGTCTCCGAACACCAGCGGTGCCGCCAGGTTGGGACCAAGCACATCCCCGATTGCTCCCAGCTCGCGCTCGATGTTCCGGTACTGGTTGAGCCACTCGTAGCTCGCCAGCCCACCCGCCGCCAAGACGAAAGCAATCGCGAGTGCCGCCATGAGCACCAGCGAAACCTTGAGCCGTATGGAAGCTCGGTCAAACGAGATGGGGTTCAATCAATCGGTTCCGGTCTCGGGGTTCAAGCCAGCCACCGCGAGGACGCGCTGACTGTCCTCTGGTTCTTTCGGCACTTGCCCTCGGAACTTGACGACCGCTGAGTGAAGAATCGCCTCAAGCCAAAGCCGGCGAAGACCGAAAACCAGAGACGAACGCGCCAAGCGACCCGAAACGCCCTCAAGACCCCGAAACAGGATCCGTCGATGCGCAGTCGAATTCTCATTGTCGATGACAACCCCATGAACCTCGCGATCATGGAGGAGGTGCTAGGCGACGACTACGACATCCTGCTGGCCGAATCGGGAGAGGCCGCACTTGAGTTCGCTTCCGGCTTCAGGCCCGATCTGATTCTGTTGGACATCATGATGCCCGGAATCGACGGATACGAGACCTGCCGCCGACTTCGCGCCGATATAGGCCTGGGCCTTTCGAAAATCATTCTCGTATCGGCGAAGGCAATGCTGTCGGAACGGCTCCAGGGATACGAAACCGGGGCCGACGACTACATCACCAAACCGTTCGACCCGAGTGAGCTTCTGGCGAAAGTCAGGGTCTTCCTTCGCTTGAAGCGTACCGAAGAGATGGACGCCCTCAAGTCTGACTTGCTCGGACTCTTGAGCCACGAGATTCGCACCCCCTTGGTCGGAATCCAAGGCTGCCTGGATGCACTGCAAGTATCGGACAGCCTTACCGCGGAAGAGAAGTCCGATTGGATCGAGATGGGAAATCTCAGCTACAAGCGGCTGGAGGCGCTGGTAAAGAAGACGCAGATGTTGTGCGAACTCAGGGCCCAGAACATACCTCTGAAACCCGACGAGATATCCGCGCAACAACTTGTGACGTCGATCGCCCAGGAAGTTCAGGGCGATGCGGGTGCGAGCATCGTCGTGGATGAAACCATCGACCCCGATCTCACCATTCTGGCCGACGACCACTACACCCGCATCGCCCTGCGCGCCATCGTTGAGAACGCAACCAGGCACAGCCCCGCGCCAGGCAGCGTCCGACTCGAGGCAGAAGCGGACGTCCGCCAAGCCCGAATTCGAGTCGTCGATGCTGGCGCCGGCATCGCGGCCGATCGCCACGAAGCAGTCTTCCAACCCTTCGCCATTCAGGACGTAGATCATCACTCCAAGGGTCATGGCCTGAGCCTCGCGGTTGCTCGTGCCATCATGCGCAACCAGGGCGGCGACATTGAACTGGCCGACAATCCGGGTGGAGGCTGCCAATTCACCCTGATCGCGCTGGCCGAACCAGACGTCGCACGGGTTTAGGGGACAACGGCAGAAAGATCTAAAGGTCAGCGCCAGGTCCGCCGAGAGATCTCTTAATCAGGGAGACCCCGACATCATTCCAGAGGATCGTCGAAATGCTAGAAACCCTACAGACCGGCGTAAGACGCGGTACTTCCGTCAATTCCAATCCAGCCCAGGCCGCGGCGGAACTCCGCGCCAATCTGGATCAACCCGGCATCGAATTGGCCATTTTCTTCTGTAGTCCTTCTTACGACCTGCCAGCCTTGGGCGCGGCATTGGCGAAGGAGTTCAAAGGAACCCGTCTCATCGGTTGCACGACGGCGGGTGAGATCACTCCGATGGGCTATCTGGACGGAAGCCTGACGGGGATCAGCCTGGCGAGCACGGATTTTTGCGTGGCTACGCGCCTGATTGAAAACCTCGACCAATTCGAACTGGCGTCAGCCGAGGACACGACCAATGCCCTCCGCACCGAGTTGGACCAACGGAACGTGCCGGTAGACAAGGACAACACGTTCGGCTTTCTCCTGGTAGACGGCCTATCGCGTAAGGAAGAGCCGCTGGTGAGCCTGCTCCACCGCAACATGGGCAGCGTCTATCTGTTCGGCGGTTCCGCCGCCGACGGCCTCAAGTTCGAAAATTCCTCGATCTATTACGAAGGAAAATTCCACGACGCGGCGGCCATCTTTTCGCTGATCCAGACTTCGCTTCCGTTTCGCGTGTTCAAGACGCAGCATTTCGAGGATACCGATCGCAAGATGGTCGTAACCGCGGCTGACGCCGAGGCCAGAATCGTGAGCGAAATCAACGGTCGGCCGGCGGTCGAAGAATACGCGGCCGTCGTAGGCGTCGAGGTGAACGAACTCACACCCACGATCTTCGCCACCCACCCCGTTGTTGTGAAGCTGGGTGGTGAGATCTTCATTCGATCGATCCTACAGGTAGACGAGAACCAGGATCTCGCATTCGCCTGCGCTATCGATGAAGGAATCGTGCTCACCGTCGCCAACCGCAAAGACATGGTGAAAAACCTTCGGGACATGTTCGACGACCTGAGAAACGATCTGGGAGAAATCGACCTGGTCATCGGCTGCGACTGTGCGTTTCGCATGATCGAAATGGACCAAACCGGTCTACGCGAGGAAATCGGATCGATTCTGGCCGAGAACAACGTCGTGGGATTCAGTACGTACGGCGAGCAGTTCAACGCCATGCACATCAACCAGACGCTCACCGGCGTCGCCATCGGGAAGAAACGCACCGGCGATGGGTGATGAGCGGGAGAAGCTTGAGGCAGAGATCGCTTCCCTGCGCAAGATCAACGAGGCGCTCGTACGACGAGTCGAGCGGAGCATGGATCTTCAGGGTGACTCTTTCACCCTGTTCCAGGCGGCCACGGTACTCGAGCAGCAGGTGCACCAGCGTACTTCAGCGCTCGAGGAGGCCCTGCACGCTCTTGAATCAACGAACCGACAACTGACGACGGCCCGCGACGCGGCCGAGGCCGCGAACCGCGCGAAGTCGGAGTTCTTGGCCAACATGAGCCACGAAATCCGAACTCCCATGAACGGAGTCATCGCCACGGCGGAGTTGCTCGCGAACACCGAATTGACCGACCGGCAACGTCGATTCGTCTCCATCATCGGCCGCTCGGGCCGCTCGCTGCTGGGAATCATCAACGACATTCTCGACATATCCAAGATCGAGGCCGGAGCACTCGTACTCGAGAACATCCCGTTCAGCGTCAGGGAACAAGTAGAAGACATTCTGGACTTGTTCAGCGACCAGGCAATATCGAAGTCCGTACGCCTGTCAATGCATCTTGCTACCGACGTTCCAGATCTGCTGCTTGGTGACCCGGTTCGCTTTCGGCGAATCCTGAACAACCTGATCGGCAACGCCATCAAATTCACCAACAACGGAGACGTGGACGTTTCGGTCTCGACCGAAACCGTCGACGAGGACTCCATCCGGTTGAGGGTAGCCGTACGCGACACCGGAATCGGCATTTCATCCGAAGCCCAGCAACGCGTGTTCGACTCGTTCAATCAGGCCGACGGGTCAACGACAAGGGTATATGGTGGCACTGGACTGGGACTCGCGATCGTTCAGGGCCTGGTCGAACAGATGCACGGATCGGTCACCGTTGAGAGCCAGCTCGAAATTGGATCGATTTTTCGCTTCGACGTGGTCCTCGGAACTGCGGTTGAATCCAAAGATCACCCACCGTCCAGGACCGCACTCGCGCCCGGAGAGACATCGGCGTACCCGAACCTGAATGCGTACATCCTGGTGGCCGAAGACAACCCCATCAACCAGGAGCTTGCAATCGAGATACTGCGGGAATGGAATTGTCGGGTTGACTTGGTCAGTGATGGGCAGGCCGCGGTGCGAAGCGTTCTCGAGGGCACCTACGACGCTGTGCTCATGGACTGCCAGATGCCCACGATGGACGGTTTCGAGGCCACCCGTCGATTGCGCACCGCCGGCGGCGTTGGTGCAACAACCCCCATCATCGCACTGACCGCGAACGCACTGAAAGGTGACCGTGACACGTGTCTGGCCGCCGGCATGAATGACTTTGTCAGCAAGCCATTCAACCAGGCCAGCCTGTACCGCGCGCTGGCCGGCGCCCTCGGAGGGCTCAAGCCGAGAGTCGAAGGTGCCGTTGCCACGACGTCCACTCCACCCGTTTTCGACGCTACCGTCCTTGAAGCTACCGCCGCGCAACTTCCCTCGCGCGGCTCGGCCTTGGTCAAACGGATCGTTGGTTTGTATCGAGAGCACTCGGTGGCCCGACTGATCGAATTGCACGACGCGCTGGTAGCGTCCGACTGCAAACTAGCAGAGCGGCTGGCGCACTCGTTCAAGTCCGACTGTGCAAGTGTGGGTGCCCTGAGCCTTGCGACGCGGCTGGCCACGATCGAACGTCGGATCGCCGATGATCAGGAATCTGCACTGGGCTGGGCCATGGAACAAACTCCCGAACTGCGCGACGAGCTGAACTCAGTGCTCGAGGCGATCGAAACCGCTTTTCCCCAGGACGCCGTCGCCCGCTAGCGTTTGCTCTCGGACTGGACCCAAAGCCGGAATCCCAGCACCGCCGCGCCGGCGCCCAGAACGCCGCCGCCAACCACCCAGAGCCCCATGAACGTCGCACTTCCCAGCCACTGGTGGTCCGCTGCCAGGCGCCACCCCACGAAGGCCACAACCGCCGGCAAACCGCACTGGATGGTGGCGGAATAGGGCCAATCGCGCAGGCGCGTTTGAATAGTGGCCGCGCCCAACCCCCAGAGGTTCGCTCCCAGCGCGATTGCGTTCAGGCGGACATAATCTTCAAGCGATGAAGGTGCCAACCACAACACCGGGAGGGTCGTGATAGCCACCACTACCAGGTAGCTTTCGACAAAATCGGCCAACGTGGATTGCGCGAGAAGGAACAACGTGTGCTCGCGGCGACGCGGCAGCAGGAGCTCACGACGGAGTTGCGCGTGCGTCCACCCCGACCGCAGTAGCATCAACATGGGCAATACGAGCAGTGCCGCGGCGGCACCCACCATGGGGCGCCCACTGGCGGCCGTCGGTGCCCCCAGAAAGACAGCCGATGCAAACGCTACTCCCGCTGTCTCCACCCAAGAAGAGCGCGGGGCCCGTGACTGCCGAACCAACGCGCCTTTGTCCCGCGGCAAAGGCAACCATCGTCCACGCCAACGTACTCGACTCAGCCGGGCCCTCCGTATGCGACCGGAGCCTCGCACGGGCCGCGCCACACCGCGCATGATCCAGATCACCGCGAAGACGGTTGTCGCTACCAACAGCGTGGGAGTGATCGGCCACTGCGCCGGATTCAAACCCGTCGTGGCCACGAGGTGCCCAAACGTGGGGCCGCCGACCATGACCAGCAATGCGGTACCCGCCGCCCAAGGAGCCACGTGAAAACCCACCAACAGTCCCGCGGTCACCCGCCCCACGCTTGCCGCGAAGGCTACGCTGTTGGCGTCTCCGGACCGAATGGCCAGGCCATAGACCACCGCCGCGGCGACCGCCGCCATCGAAAGCCCGCTGACCGCCACCGGTAGGTTCCACCGCGGAACGACCGCCCCCAATGGAATGGCCAGGAACTCTCGGATGTGTCGTCCCAGTAGCGCACCCCAGATGAGCAACAGTGTGCTGTCCAGAACGTAGAGTCCGCGCCCTACCCCGAACTCGGGGCGCCAAACGGTGAACACGAACCAGTTGAGAAACATGGCCGCCGCGCAGAAAACCTGGAACCGCCGTCGACGGCCGTAACCGTCAAGTAGATAGACCACGCGTTCCAGAATCGACATAGCGGTCAGGCCGTGGCGTGCAGGTAGGCATCTTCAAGTGTGGCGGACGATTCGTTTGTCTCGCGACGCCCCCACTCGACCAACTCGCCAACACTCCCCCGGTAGCGCACGGTACCTCCGTAGAGAATTGCAACCTCGTCGGCCACGCGCTCAACATCGGACACGATATGGGTAGAGAAGAGAACACTGCGGCCCGACTGGCCAACGTAGTCGCGCAGTAATCGCCCGAGTTCGTGCCGCCCCCGAGGGTCGAGTTCGGCCGCGGGCTCGTCGAGGACCAGCAGGTCTGGCTGGGGACCAAGCGCCAGGACAATGGCCAACTTCTGCGCCTCGCCACCGGACAAGGTCGCCAACGGCGATTCCGGATCAATCGCCCACTGCTGCAACAGGGAATCCACCATGTCCGGATTCCAGGTGCCGTAAAA
The DNA here is from genome assembly GCA_029262065.1 of Candidatus Krumholzibacteriota bacterium. Lineage (GTDB taxonomy): Bacteria > Krumholzibacteriota > Krumholzibacteriia > JAJRXK01 > JAJRXK01 > JAJDAC01. The sequence goes on from JAJDAC010000022.1 coordinate 340,529, forward strand.
CGAAGAGACGTAGTCGACCATCTCGAAAACGTGCATCCACCGCGGGTACTCGGCCTTCTGGGGCACGTAACCCAGCCTTGCTTTCGCGCTGGCCGATAGACTCCAAGGTAGCTCCCCCAATGTCTCAACTTCTCCGGCGTCTGCCTTCAACAGGCCCAGGATGATCTCGATCAGGGTCGATTTTCCGGCCCCGTTGGGACCCAATAGTCCAACAATGCTCCCGGGGTCCACGTGTAGATCGACGCCCTGGAGCACTGGGCGCAGGAAGTAGGACTTCCGGACGTCATGCAGTCTCAGTCGAGGTTTGTTCGTCACTGACCCGGCCCTCTGGTTCTGGATCCACGGAAACTATCACACCGCTCTACACTGGACATCCTTGGCGAGGAACCCAACCGGTGCAAGAGGGTTCCCGCGCGCGATGGGAGCGGGTAGACTCGTAGATGGTATGACACGTCCTGACAAATCCTCACGCTGGTCCCAGATCGAAGCCATCTTCGACCAGGCAATCGAACTTGAAGAACCCGGCCGCTCGCGTTACATCGAAAACGCCTGCGCCGGCGACCCCGCGCTGCGCCAGGAAGTTCAGAAACTCCTGGATGCCGCGTCTTCCAATGGCCCACTCGATACGCCACTGGCGCAACTCACACCCGGCCTGGCCGACCGCGCCAGCCATGAGCTGGGTGGCGGAGCGGCCACGGCCGGGCGCCAAGTTGGCGCTTGGACTCTCGTGCGCGAGCTGGGGCGCGGGGGCATGGGACGCGTGTTTCTGGCCGAGCGCACCGACGCGCAACTCAATCAGACATGCGCACTCAAACTGTTGCGATGGGAGCTGGCCACCCAGAACCTGGTAGATCGCTTCCTGGCCGAGCGCCAGATCCTGGCACGACTCGAACACGCCAACATCGCGCGGCTCATCGACGGCGGGGTCACCGACGACGGCTTGCCCTATCTAGCCATGGAGTACGTCGAGGGGTTGTCGATCGACGACTACTGCAGGAGTCGCAATGCTCCGCTACAGGAACGCTTGGATCTGTTCCTGCGGGTGTGCGATGCGGTGCACTTCGCGCATCGCAACCTGGTGGTTCACCGCGATCTGAAGTCATCCAACATTCTCGTGACCGAGACGGGCGACACCAAGCTACTCGACTTTGGAATCGCCAAGATCCTGGACGATCAACCCCGAGAGCTGACCCAAACCACGGCGGCACCCGCCACTCCCCATTGCGCCGCCCCCGAACAAATCACCGGCGAAACCGTGACCACGGCCACTGACGTATGGGCCATGGGCATTCTTCTGTACGAGATGCTCGCCGACCAACGACCGTTTGACGGATCACTCCCGGCCGCCGAGCTCCAAAAGCGCATCGTGGAGAGCGAGCCGGCCCTGCCCAGTTCCCTCCTCAAGGGAACACGCCGCAAGCATCTGCAGGGTGACCTCGACACCATCGTCATCAAGGCTCTGCGCAAAGCCCCGGCCGATCGCTACGATTCAGTCGAGCGCATGGCCAACGATATCCGCCGGCACCAGCGTGGTCTGCCGATCGAAGCACAACCCGCCACCTGGAGCTATCACGCCGGAAAGTTCCTTCGACGTCACCGCGTGGGAGTCGCCGTGGCCGCGGCCGTAGTCGTCATGGTTTCGTCGTTGGTGGGTTTCTACACCTGGCGGCTAGCGCAGGAACGCGACCAACTCCAGCTACAGGTCGAGAAAACAGAACAGGTCACCGAATTTCTCCAGGGCATCTTCGCCACCAGCGACCCCAGGTTTTCCGGCGGAGAAGACATCACCGCACGCCAGCTTCTCGAGGTAGGCTCGGAAAGCATCGACACCGAATTGACCGAACAGCCCGAGGTCCAGGGAGAATTGCACCACGTCGTGGGCAACCTGTACGATGAACTGGGTTTCTACGACAAGGCTCTCGAACACTTTGACAAGGCCGTCGAGAAACGTCGGGCTGTACTGTCACCCAACCACGTGGACCTGGCGCTCAGCCTGAGTCGACAGGGCAACGTACTTGCCGCGGTAAATCGTATGGAGGAAGCCGAAGCGGCCCTGCGCGAGGCCCTGGACATCGCGCGGAAAAACCCCAACGACCCCGCGGTGATCGGCCACACCATGGGCGAGCTGGGGCTGCATCTTTCCTACTCGGGCCGCTACGACGAGGCCGAGCCACTGCTGCGAGAGGCGACGGACTACCAGGAAACCATCTACGGGCGAGAGAGCCGCGAGTACGGTACGACGCTCATGAACCTGGGCCTGAACCTGAAGTGGGGCGGCGACTTCGACGCGGCCGAGGAGATCTATCGCGAGGTCCTTGGCGTTCGCC
>JAJDAC010000023.1 GCA_029262065.1 Candidatus Krumholzibacteriota bacterium
CCGGGTAATGGCCCTTCAAAAACAACCTTCTTAAGCCGGCCAGGGGCCGGGCGGGGGTGGTGGGGCCGCCGGTCCCTTTGCCTCGCAGAGTCAGCGCCAGGACCCCGATCATGATGGCGGCCAGGATCCGCCGGAAAGCGCGTTCGTCCAACTCAAGGGCCAGATTCGCGCCCAGGAGTGCCCCGGGCAGGGCCACAGCGGTGAGCTTGAATGCCAATTTCGCGGCCAGGGCACCTCTTCTCTGGAAAGTGGCGGTGGCCGAGATATTCTGGAGGATCAGGCTGATGCGGTTGGTGGCGTTGGCCTCGACGGCCGGAAGGCCGGCAAACAACAGCGCGGGCAGGGTCAGCAGCGAACCGCCGCCGGCGACCACGTTGATAAAGCCCGCCGCGAAGCCCGCGAGCACCAGGATCGGCCAGGTGGTGGGTCCCATGGAAGCAGTGTTCTCATTGTGGAGAGCCCGGTCAATGGGCTAGTTTGGCTCTCCCTTCACGTTTTCCGAAAGTCGGACTCTTCACCGTGGCTCAATCGACCCCGCTTCCCAAGCACCAACCCAAGCACAAGATGGGCGAGCCCCGCCTGGGCAAGCCCGACTGGCTGCGGATCCGTCCTCGCACCGGAGACGACTACTTCGATCTGAAGCGTCTCATGTCCAAGCACGGGCTGAATACCATCTGCGCCGAGGCGCGTTGCCCCAACATGGCCGAGTGCTGGAACGCCCGTACGGCCACGTTTCTCATCCTGGGCGATCGCTGCACTCGGCGGTGCACGTTCTGCAACGTGGGATACGGCTGGACCGGACAGGTCGACACCGACGAGCCGCGTAGGCTGGCCGAATCGATTGGTCACCTCGATCTGCGCCACGTCGTGCTCACATCGGTCGACCGCGACGATTTGACCGACGGCGGAGCCGCGGTATTCGTGGAGTGCGTCGAGCGAATTCGCCAAGCGAGTCCCGCGTCCAGGATCGAGTTGTTGGTACCCGATTTCGCCGACAAGCCGGGAGCGTTGCGGGCCGTGATGGAAAGCCAGCCCGACGTGTTGGCGCACAATCTGGAAACGGTCGAGCATCTGTATCCAGGGGTTCGACCACGATCCAACTACCGTCGATCGCTTGCAGTGCTGGCCGAGGCCGTCGCTCACGCTCCGCGACCGGTCGTGAAGACCGGAATCATGGTGGGCCTGGGCGAGGAATTCGACCACTTGGTTCGTCTCATGCATGACGTGGTCGAAGTTGGTGTGGATATCCTGACCATTGGCCAGTATCTGCAGCCGACCGCCGCGCACCACCGTGTTGAACGGTTCTATCCTCCCGCCGAGTTCGAACGACTCGCCGCGGCGGGCAAGGACGCAGGAATTCCCTGGGTCGAGTCCGGTCCACTGGTACGAAGTTCCTACCATGCCGCAGAACAAACCGAGGCCCTCGGATAACCCCAGCGCGCCCGTGCCACGACGACCGTTCGTGGGCGTAGTGGCGTTGGCTTTGTCCATGGCTGTGATCTTCGCCATTGGTCTGTGGGTGTTCTACCAGCAGAGCCGCGAACACCTGGACGACGAGTTTGGACTCCGATTGCAGAGTGTGGCCGTTACGGCGGCGGCTACTGTTCCTGGCGATTCGCTCCTGGTGTGGTGGTTGGCCGACGCGCCCGCGATTGACGTGTTGCTGCTGTCGCGCGCGCTCGATCGGGTCGAGGTGGACAACTCGCTTTCGCGCATCGTGGTGTACCAATCGGACAAAAGCGTGCTGTTGGACACGGGGCAATTGCTTCCGGCGGGCGAAAGCGATCCGTTCTTGTCCCTGGACCTGGCCGCGGTGGAACAGGCACGTTCGGGGATTCCCAGTTTTACCGAACTGCAGCGCGTGGCCGGGACGTACCTGAAAGCGGGATACGCACCTGTGTTCGACAGCTACGACGAAGTGGCGGGTTTCGTGGGCGTGGTAGCCAGCGCTTCGTTCTTTGCCACCCTGGAGCGTTTGCGCCGGACCTTGTTCGTGGTGGGCGTCACCAGCGTGGGATTCGTGACGGTGCTTACGCTGTTGGTGCTCATGTACCTGCGTCGGTTGGCGCTTACGCGCGCCGCCCTGCAGCGAAACGAAACGCTTACCGCCATGGGGCGTATGGCGGCGGGGATTGCGCACGAGATTCGCAACCCGCTGGGCATCATCAAGAACACGGCTCAGTTGCTGAAAGAAGATCTACAGGAGGCTGGCATCGACGCGACGTTGGTGGAGTTCATTCCGCAGGAAGTCGATCGTCTGAACGAAACCCTCACGGGCTACCTCGATTTCGCCAAGGATGCGCCGTTGCGACGTGAGCAGGTCGACGTGTGTCGACTGCTCCGCCGGACGTTGTCGCTCATGACACCCGATTTCCGCAACGCCGAGGTGCGGGTTCTGGACAATCTGGATGAACTGGGGCAGCTTGATCTGTATCTGGACGCACGGCGTATGCAACAGGTCTTTCTGAACCTGTTTCTCAATTCCATCCAGGCCATGCCCGAGGGTGGAGAGCTCTCGGTGCACGTGAGCGCCACCGCCACTTCCGGCCGCCTGGAAATTCGCGACAATGGTGTGGGGCTCGACCCGGCGTTGGCGAAAGAGATCTTCGAACCGTTCGTCACCACGCGCGAACAGGGAAGCGGCCTGGGCCTTAGCGTGGTGCGCAAGATCGTGGAAGATCACGAGGGTGGAGTCTCCATGGAAACCGTGCAAGGGCATGGTGCAACCGTGGTCGTCGAACTACCCCGTTCGGCGGCCGACTAAGCAGGTCAACCACCTGGAAAGCTGGGGAGAAACCGGTGGCAAAGATTCTCGTGGTGGACGACGAAGAACGCATGTGCCAGGTGCTGGCGCGCTCCTTGGGCAAGAAGGGCCACGACGTGCGTACGGCCGGTGACGGCGGAGCGGCTCTAACGGCGCTCGAGGCGGCCCCCGTCGATCTGGTGTTCACCGACTTTCGCATGCAGCCCATGGATGGCATGGAGCTGCTCGAAGCTATTGGCAAGAAGTACCCGTCGGTGCGCGTGGTCATGATGACGGCCTACGGTGAAGTGGCGCACGCGGTCGAGGCGATGCGCGCGGGAGCATCCCACTACCTGAACAAACCAGTCGATCTGGACGAGCTGCACCTGCTGGCCACGCGGCTGTTGGAAGAAGGCGAGTTGGCCCGGGACAACGCGCGTCTGCGTGAAGTCATGGGTCGCCAGTCGCAGCAGTGGCAGATGGTGGGGCTGAGTTCGCCGATGGAGAAGGTGCAGCAATTGGTTCTGCGTGTGGCTCCCACCGAGGCGACCGTGCTCATACGCGGCGAGAGTGGAACCGGTAAGGAGTTGGCGGCCAAATCCATTCACCGACATAGTGGCCGCGCCAAGGGGCCTTTCGTGGCGGTCAACTGCGCCGCGATTCCTGACTCCTTGCTCGAGAGCGAACTGTTTGGCTACGCGAAGGGTGCGTTCACGGGCGCCGACAAGGACAAGCAGGGGCTGTTTGAGCTGGCCAACAAGGGAACCATTTTTCTCGACGAAATTGGCGAAGCGAACCCTGGCGTGCAGGCCAAACTCCTGCGTGCGCTCGAGGAACGGAAGTTCATCCCGGTGGGGGGCCGACACGAAGTTGAGGTGGACATACGCATCGTGGCCGCTACCCATCGCGATCTGGAGAAACTCATCGCCGACGGCGAGTTTCGCGAGGATCTCTACTACCGATTCAACGTGTTCCCGGTAGACCTGCCGCCACTTCGCGATCGACTCGACGATCTGGAGTCGCTGGCCACCCATTTTCTGGGCGAGTTGGGTCGCAAGGGAGAGAAGTTGCCGTCCGGAGCCTTGTCGCAGCTGCGAGCCTATCCCTGGCCCGGCAACATTCGCGAGCTGCGGAACATCATGGAACGTGCGCACATTCTCGCCGGCACCGACATGATCGGCGATGAGCATATTGCCCTACCCACGGTCCGCGCGTCGGCGACCGGAGCGAGCAGTGCTGACCCGGCCGATCTCAACCTGGAGCGGCACGAGAAGAACCTGATCCAGGTGGCGCTCAGGCGAAGCGGCGGCAACAAGACCCGCGCCGCCCAGATGTTGGGACTCACCCGACGAGCCCTGTACAGCCGCATGGAACGCCTGGACATCCCCATCGACGGCCCCGCCGAGGACGGTGCCTGATGGCCGCACGGGGACGAACCTGTACCCAGGGGTACGCTGTGAGTGTCCCCGCGACCGCTTCCGGTTGGATGTATATGGTTGATATCAATAGCGTTATAGCTCATTGTATGCCCTTCGCAGAGCCGGAACGGAGTGTGCTCCATCTGCTTTGAGGCGCGGCCGGGGGGTCGTGACCCAGGATGGAATTTGAACAATGAAACGCACAGTCAAGATCATGATTCTCTGGACGGCGCTGCTGGCGTTGGTGGCGGCTTCCAGCCCGTCGTCGGCCCAGATTGGTTCCAGCGATGCGGCCGAACAGCGCGAGCGCGTTGAGCGAGAGCTCGGTCGCACGCGCGAGATTCTCGAGAGGATCGCGCCTTTTATTCTCGAGGCCGACCTGCCCCGCGCTCGCGAGCTTTTCGAGAAAGCCGTGCAGCTACAGACCCGGGCACGTATCCGTCTGGAAGGCACCGACAGTCTCGCCCCGGAGGCCACGCGTGGCTTCGGACAGGCGCTAACGCTGACGCTTCAGGCGCGCGAGCTCGGCAAGCGAGCCGGGCAGCTGGTGCGTGAACAAGTTGGTTTGGAGGAGCGAGCCAGGCGATTGCTCGATCAAGCGACGACCCGGCTCGAGCGGATGTCCGACCATGGTTCCGACGATCCGCGTTTTGCAACCGTGTTGCAGGAAGCGCGCTCCCAGCTGGAGACGGCGTATCGCCACTTCCGTGACCAGAATTTCGAAATCGCCGTGCGCTTGGCCGAGTCCGCGTTGAAACTTCTCGAAGTGGCTCCGTCGGCCAATGATCCCATGCATCGTCGAGATCGTTTGGAGCTGGCGATTCGTCGCACCCACGATTTGTTGCAACGGGCGGTCGAGCGATCCGATGAGTTGAGCGAGAACGGTCGCAATCAACTTCGCCAGGCCGAGGCCTTGCTGCAGCGAGCCCGCGCGCGTTTCGAGAATGGCAATCTGGCTCAGGCCGATGCGCTCAACAAAGAGTGCCGTCGCGTCCTTCGCGAGGTCCTGAGCGATGTACGCGATGTGGGCCCCGATCAGGTTACCGGGGCCATGGAACAGTTTGATACGAATCTGACGCGGTTACGCGACGAACTTGGCTCGACTCCCCCCCAGGAAGTCGAAGCGCTGATCGAGCGGGCCATGCAGGAGCGCGATCGAGCGGAGCAGGCGCAGGCGGCGGGCGACCACGCCGGGGCCCTAGCTCGACTTCGCGCGGCTTTGGGTATGCTCGACCGGGCTCGCAACCTGGCTGAGAAGCGGTAGCAACGCTGGCAATAACTGGATCTTTCGCGGAGGCGGGGCGCCGTTGGGCAGGCGACCCCGTTTCATCCTGTCTCGTGCCCGCGTGAAATATCCTGGCTCTTCCTCGTTTTGCACGGATCGTGTTGGCGCCGTGGGCCCTGGTGGCTCTCGTCGTCATTTGCGTCCCAATCGAATCTGTTGCCCAGGGCGAGGAAAAGGTCGGAGCCAACGGAAGCATCGAGGTGGGCCTCGATAGCTTCGCCCAACAGTTCCGAATAACCGACAACTTCACCAGCGATGTCTTCGTGACCGAGCGCGCATTGCGCGACACCACCGACGTGTTCACGGAAATGCGCGCGGCGGGGCAATTCGAGGTGGGTCGGCGGCGCGGACCCCGGCGGTGGCGGCTGCTGGCCCGGGCCTCGGCCGGAACCGACATGTTCCGCGAGTCCCTGGCGTTCGAACTTCGTCGGCGCCCGCTGGAAGGGTCGTACCTGTTCGACGCCGACGCCCGCGTCGATGGTCGTCAATTTCGTAGCGACAGCGATTTCAGTTTGAGCAGTGACAACGTCGAGGCCTCGGTGCGTCTGCACGGTCGCCGGCGTCTGGGGGAAGACTTCGATCTGGGTGTTCGTGTACGCGGCCAGGGCACCCGCTACGAGCGGCGCAGCCTCTACGAATACGATCAGAACCGGGCCGATGTCTCGCTCACCACATCGTTTCGGCGGGGATGGACACTCGATGTTTCGGCCGAGGTCGGGGGTGGTCGTCGCGACGTTCCCGATAGTAGCGCGATATCGTACGACCGTGGATTCGCGCGGGGGGACCTGGCCTGGCTTGTAGACGACAAGGTCGAGTTGCGATTCCACGGCGGCGTCGAGCACCGCGAATTCGACGATTCCAACACGCGGCAACCCTACTGGAACACGCTGGTCGAGCCGGAAATAGCCTGGTCGTTTCGCGAAGGCTGGAAACTGGAGCTGCGCACGGCGGCCGAGTGGTTGAACTACGAACAGAGCACGTCGGTCTACTTCGATGCGGTGGCCGGCAGCGTGGGGCTGTGGTTGCGCCGGCAAAAAGGGTCGTTGGAAGTTGGCGTCGAGCCCCGGGTGTCGTGGTTTGGTGCGCCAAGCGATGTCGAAGACGAGTACACGCAGCCCAGTGTCGTGCTGCGCTTCGACTGGTTTGGGGGGAGCCGCCTGTGGCTTTCGTTCAGTGAAGAAATCGGCCACCGCGATTACCGCGAGCCCTCCGACGACAGTCTCGATCTCTACAGTGACTACGTGTTCTTTCGAACCACGTTCATCTCTTCGTTTCGGCTTCGCGAGGGATTGTCAATCGACGCATTCCTGAGCGACGAGCCGGAGTCGCATCGTCTCGACGCGGACGATGCACGGCTCACCCTGATTACACTTTCCCTGCGCCAGAGTTTCTGAGGCCTGCTACAGATCGCTTCTCGGCCGACGCAATAGTTGAATCTCGAAGGCCACGGGCTCGTGCGGTAGTTGCGGCGTCAGCTCGATCGCCAGGGTTCCGTCGGCGATCGGTTTCAGGTCGATCACCAGGTCCATGACCAGCATGTCCTCGAAGGGCCGAAACCGGAGGTCAGACGGTAGCCGGACCTCGACGCCGCCGGCACCCCGAATTCGTCCCGCGTAGGCGACGTTCGCCACGGCCTGGGGTGGCGCCTCGAACGTGAGAACCAGCGAATCAGTGTCGTCGGGTAGGATCACCCGCGGCAATCGCATGGCTTCCTCGCTGGTCAGCCCCGGTGGAATGCGCAGAAGCGTGTACGACACGGGGATTTCGTCCTGCGACCGCTCAAGAACTTGCCGGCCCCACCATACGGCCAGGCCAATCGCCACCGCGATCAGACTGGTGCGAACGAGAAGTAGGGTGCGACGGCGCACGCTTGGTCGGCGCGAGGCGGAAATGGCGGTCACTGGTACTCCGATGGAGAAATTGACGGCAGGAACCTGGGAGTGCAGCAAGCGTGGCACCACTTCGGCAGCCGCGGCGCGAAGCATTTGGTACAATCTAGGCGAAAGAGATTTTCCGATCGTCTGGTTTGGTGCGTCGGCTGCAGAACAAGTAGATACGTGCTTTTCGCTGATTTCCCGTAGACCGCACGTGTTCCTTCCGGAGGCTTCTTGTCGTACCCCGTGACACATCGTCGTTCCCTTGCGAATGCACGTTGGGCCGTGGTCCTGGGGGTGCTTTTTGGGGTGAATGCCCCAACCGCTGCGCAGATTTGCGCTCCGGCGCCCGGGGTGAAGGTGCCGGCGGCGGCGCTACGCATGGTCGATGACGACCGCCGGGCGTTTCAGCTTTCGCGGTCCTGGGTCGATCGCGCCGGGCGAAACGCGGCAAAGTCAGGGGCCAAGGCGCTTTCCGGTACGTTCGTCGTCCCCTTGCTGCCGGTCATGTTCGCGAATTCGGCCTTTCCTCCGTTCCCGCCGGCCGCGCTGGAACAGGCGTTGTTTGCCGCGGGAACATCGGAGTCGGCGAGCCCCACGGTAACCCAGGTCTACGACGAGATGAGCCAAGGCCGGTTGCGGGTCGAGGGCGATGTCATGGACTGGACCCAACTTGATCGCGACGACACCTGGTACGAAGGCACCACCAGCGGCTTGGACAACACCGACGCGCACATCGGAGAGTTGATATTCTCCACGCTCAGCGCGCGTGACGGTGCTGTCGATTTTGGTCGTTTCGACAACGACGGACCCGACGGCGTGCCCAACAGCGGCGACGATGACGGTTACGTGGACCTGGCCATGTTCGTGCACTCAGAAGGCGGCGGCGAGTGCGGTTCGGAAAACATATGGTCGCATCGTTGGACCTACCGCGCCTGGCCTCGCAGTGGTGGCGCACCGTTCGTGACCAACGACGTGCGAGCCAACGGCGGTCCGATTCTCATTGATGACTACGCCATCGTTCCCGGCCTCGGCTGCGACTCCCAGACCGTGAACGACATCGGCATCTTCTGTCACGAGATCGGGCACGCATTCGGGCTTCCCGACCTGTACGACCTGAACGGAGGCGGCGCCGGGCTTGGGCATTGGTGCCTGATGGCCAGCGGCAACTGGAACACGCCGCAAACCCCGGCGCACATGAGTGCCTGGTGCAAGCAGCAGCTGGGCTGGGTCGAGACGGTTATCGTGGAGTGGCGCGACACACCTTTGAATGTGGCACCGGTGGTCGATGAACCAGTGGTGTACGAACTGCCGGTGCGCGAAGACCGTTGGCGACGACGCGACGATTGTCCGCTGAAGGGGACGCAATCGATGACGGTGGGTTTGTTCGATGCAGAACCCACCGCGCGCGCGTGGCCCGTGGCGCGCGGCTACGGCAATGCATGGCGCGAAACCGTCGCCCGTGAGTTCGCGGTAAGTCCGGGAGCTGGCCCGGTAACGATCGACTTCGACTACCGCGTGGAAACCGAGGAAGCCTACGACTTCGTACTGGTGGTCGTGGAAGTAGACGGCGAAGAGAACACCATGGATGTGTTCAATGGGCACCATGACGATCGGGCTTCGTATACCGTGCCGCCGGCCTGGTTGGGCGATTCATCGAAGTTCACGTTGAAGTTCCGTTTCACGTCGGATGGTTCGTTTTCCAGCGAAGATGGAAGGGTCGTCGTGGAGTGCGCACCATTCGCATTCGACGATGTTGTCGTGCAGCAGGCTGCTTCGTTGCACCGATCGGACTTCGAGGATCATCGTGACGGGTGGTTCGCACCGCGCAACGAGCGCGACAACCCCGTGTCGGAAGTTTTTCTGATTGAGAACAGGCAGCGCAGTGGCACCGACGCAGCTCTCCACGGCGAAGGATTGGCGATCTACCATGTTGATCGCGATGTGATCAGAAGCCAGTTGGGAAACACCGGTGGCGATGACGATCGCCGGGCGCGCGCGATCGTATTGGAAGAAGCCGATGGCTTGGGCAACCTGGTCGCGGCCGACGGCGGGCGTGGCGATGAAGGTGATCTCTGGCCCGGCCTGGACGCCAGCCGCTTCGACGCCCAGAGCGTACCCTCTTCGCGTAGCAACAGCGGTCGTGTCACCCCGGTGAGTGTGGATCAGCTATCCAAGGCCGGGGCCTACGTTTCCTGCCTGGTGCGAGCGGGCGACCCCGCGCCCCGGGCCGACGGGCTGGAGCCCGGGGTCGTGGATCTGGGCGCAACCTCCGGCGGCGTTGTCCACTTTGAGCTGGTGGGCGCGGGGCAAGTTCTACCCGGAGCCCGGTTGAGGCTGGTTCGGTCCGGGCGGGCCGACCTGGTCTTGACGACGACCTGGACCGACTACCACGTGGTGACCGCCGAAGCGGCCACGGCATCCCTCGCCGACGGCATCTACGACGTGGTGGTGGAGAATCCTGATGGCCAGACGGCGGTTCTGGTGTCGGCCCTGGCCGTCGATGGCGGTGGGCCCCAGACACCAACCTTGCCCTCGGCCTTGAGCCTGGCGCAGAATTACCCGAACCCATTCAACCCTTCCACCACACTCGATTTTGCTCTCTCGAGTGAGGGTGACTTCCGCCTGGATGTCTACGACGAGCGTGGGCGGCACGTTCGGCGGCTCGACCGGGGCTCGCGCGGAGCAGGGTACTACCAGACGCAATGGGACGGGCTTGACGATGCAGGCCGCACCGTCGCCAGCGGTCTGTACTTCGCCCGGCTGGTGGCGGGCGGCACCGCCCAGCAACGCAAGATGATGCTCATTCGCTAGGACGGGCGGGTTTGGCTGCGCCGAGCCTACTCGCTCGGATTGCCGCCGGTTTCGCGATCTGCTAGCCTCCTCGTTTCCCACTACCGAAACGACGCGAGACCGCCATGGCCGAAAAGCTCACCAAACAATCGAACGACTATTCACGCTGGTACCAGGAAGTGGTGCAGCGCGGCGATCTGGCCGACTACGCGCCCGTAAAGGGCTGCATGGTGATCAAGCCGTACGGGTACGCGCTGTGGGAGAACATGCAGCGCGAGCTGGATAGAATGTTCAAGGAAACCGGGCACGTGAATGCCTACTTCCCCATGCTCATCCCCGAGAGTTTCCTTGCCAAAGAGGCTGAGCACGTAGAGGGGTTTTCGCCGGAGCTTGCGGTGGTGACCCACGCGGGTGGCAAGAAGCTCGAAGAGAACTACGTCATTCGTCCCACGTCCGAGACGATCATCTGGGACACCTATAAAAAGTGGATCCAGAGCCACCGTGACCTTCCCATTCTCGTGAACCAGTGGGCCAATGTTGTGCGTTGGGAAATGCGCACGCGTTTGTTCCTGCGCACGACCGAATTCCTGTGGCAGGAAGGTCATACCGCGCACGCTACGGCCGACGAAGCGCAGGAGGAAACCCTGCGTATGCTCGAGGTGTATCGTTGTTTTTCTGAAGACTACATGGCCGTGCCGGTGCTGACCGGCGTGAAGACTGACCGCGAGAAATTCGCCGGTGCCGTCCGGACCTACTGTATCGAGGCGCTCATGGGCGACAAGAAAGCCCTGCAGGCGGGGACCAGTCACAACCTGGGACAGAACTTCGCCAAGGCCTTCGACGTGACGTACCTGAGTTCCGAAGACAAGCGCGAACACGTGTGGGCCACCAGTTGGGGCGTGTCCACGCGGCTCGTGGGTGCGCTGGTCATGGCGCATGGCGACGACGCCGGTCTCGTTTTGCCGCCGCGGCTGGCGCCGCATCAGATGGTGATGGTGCCCATCTACCGTAGCGATGAAGAACGTGAAGCGACCATGGGCGCCTGCAAAAAGCTCGAGGCCGAGCTGAAGGCCGCGGGCGTGCGCGTGAAGATCGACGACCGCGATCACCTGCGGCCGGGATTCAAGTTCGCCGAATGGGAGCTGAAAGGAGTTCCGCTACGGGTGGAAGTGGGCCCGCGCGACGTGGCCAGCGAGCAGGTGGTGCTGGCGCAGCGCCACAGCCGTGAGAAGGCGCCGCATCCCATGGGCTCATTGGCCGCCGACGCGCCGCGCATTCTGGAAGAGATCCAGCGTTCGATTTTCGAGAAGGCCAAGGCTTTCCGTGCGGAAAACTCCCACCGGGTCGACACGTGGGATGACTTCCTGGGTACCTTGAACGAGAAGGGCGGATTCCTCTACGCCCATTGGGACGGAACCACGGAAACGGAAGCGACCATTCAGGAAAAGACGAAGGCCACCATTCGCTGCATCCCGCTGGACGACGATGTCGAAGACGGCGCCTGTATTCTTACTGGGAAGCCCAGCGCACGCCGAGTAGTCTTCGCCCGAGCCTACTAGGACTTTTCAAATCACCAAGGGCAGGAACCTACTTGGTTCGCCGTTCGACTCTCTCTTCCGGGTCGGTTTCCGCCAGTGTGCGTCGCCAGACGCTGATCGTGCTGGCGCTTGTCAGCTTGCTTTGGCGGGTCGTGCCGTTGGTGCGCCTGGTGCGTCGGGCCGAAGAGGCAACCGGCGCGCTGGCCGAGTACGCATACCTATGGCCGTTCGAGGGTGCCCGGTTCGGCCTGATGGGTTTCCTGTCGCACGAGCAACTCGCACTCGTGGGCAGTCCGCTGTATCTGCTGCTGGCTGCCATCGAGACCCAGTTCAAGACCCAGGGCGCCATACTGCTGCTGTTGCAGACGCTCGCGTCGGTCGCGCTGCCCTTCGTGGTCCTGAGAGTAGGCACGCGCGCCTTGGGTTTCGTTTCTGGCGCGGTGGGGGCGTTTGTTTGTGCACTCAGCGCTCCCTTGTTGCTCAGCGGTCTCACTCTTATCCCAACTCTTTTCATGACGCTGGCCGGCGTTGCCTATGCCGGCCAGTTGTTCGCGTTCGGACAGCGTCGCGAACCCGGCGGCGCAGTTTGGTTGGGCGTGGCCTGTGGCGGACTGTGCTGGATCGGTGGAGCACTCGCGCTCTGGTTGCCGGCGACCCTGGGCTGGTTGCCTTGGATGAGCCGCAGTTTCCGTGGTCGGGCCGGCCTTTCGGTGGCCGCGTGGGTTCTGGCGGGTTGGATTCTGGCTCTCAGTCCGCTCATGGTCAGGAGTCTCCTGGTGCAGGGCGACCTGGTTCTTCCGTTCCAGAACGCCGGTTTCGACCTTTACGTAGCGGCCAACAGCGATCAGGTGGTTCAGGACGATTCACCCGACAATATGCCCTACGCCGTGGGGCGACGGGCCCGGTCGATCATGCTGGAAGGCGAATCCCATCGAACCGAATGGGGTCGGTCGTGGCACTATTTCAAGGCTGCGGCTCGCGCGCGTCCGCTGGATGCGGTGGGGGCTCGTGCCCTGGCGTTCGTGGGTGGGCTGGTTGATGGTCCCGTGGTGCGCTCGACTGAACCGGCCCGTGGTTTGTTGCGTTATCTGCCCATGATTCCGGGCGGCCTGGTGGGAGCCGTGTCCTGGTTGGGCATCTTGGCTCTGCTGGCCAGCATTCGGACATATTGGCCTTTGTTTGCCGGTCTCGCGGTACCGGGATTGGTAGCGGTGTCGACGGGCGTGGCCGCGAGTGTCCAGATCCTCAGTCTGCCTTTTATTGCGCTGTTGGCCGCCTACGGCCTGGTTCGCTGGTGGGACGCCCGCTCGGCGCCCATTACCTGGCTATTGGGACCGATGGCCTTGGCCCTCGGGGCGTGGCTGACGTGGGCCAATTGAGTGCGTTCTTGGGGTGTTTCACCGTGTGGGCAGAGATGGACCAGGCTGAACTGTACTGGTTGGACCCTAGCTGTGCATTGCCCTGTGCGGGTCGACTTTCTATACTTTGCCCTGCGTGGAAAAACCAACTCACCCGGCGAACATCCGCCGCAGGGAGAATGAGATGAGCGAAAAGAACGGGGCGAAGGACGATCGGTTGCGCCTGAAGGTGGGCCTGGCCGAGATGCTCAAGGGCGGCGTCATCATGGACGTGAGCAACGCCGAGCAAGCCAAGATTGCCGAAGACGCCGGGGCCGTGGCCGTCATGGCGCTAGAGCGCATTCCGGCCGACATCCGCGCCCAGGGTGGTGTGGCCCGCATGTCCAACCCCTCCATGATCGAAGAGATCAAGGGTATGGTTTCGGTACCGGTCATGGCCAAGTGTCGGATCGGCCACTTCGTCGAGGCCCAGATTCTCCAGGCGCTGGGAGTGGACTTCATCGACGAGAGCGAGGTGCTGACGCCCGCCGACGAGACGAACCACGTCGACAAGTTCGCGTTCGATGCACCGTTCGTGTGCGGCGCCAAGAACCTGGGCGAGGCCATGCGTCGTATCGCCGAGGGCGCCTGCATGATCCGTTCGAAGGGCGAGCCGGGCACAGGCAACATCGTGGAGGCGGTGCGTCACATGCGCGCCATCCAGAACGGCATCAAGCAGCTCGTGGGTCTCGACCCCGGCGAAATCATGACGCATTGCAAGGAAATCGGCGCGCCGTACCACGTAGCGTTGCAGGTTCGTGAACTGGGCAAGCTGCCGGTGCCGTTGTTCGCGGCGGGCGGCGTGGCCACTCCGGCCGATGCCGCTCTTATGATGCAACTGGGTGCCGAGACGGTGTTCGTGGGCAGCGGCATCTTCAAGAGCACCGATCCTGCCGCACGCGCCCGCGCCATCGTCCAGGCCGTCACCTACTACGACGATCCCAAGAAGCTCATGGAAGTTTCGGCGGGGTTGGGCGACGCCATGGAAGGACTGGAGATCGACAAGTTGCCGGCCGACCAGCTCATGGCGGGCCGCGGCTGGTAGCCTTGCGCGTCGGTGTACTTGCACTTCAGGGCGATTTTGCCCTGCACGCCGAGCTCCTGCAGGGGCTCGGCGTCGACGTTCTGATGGTGCGGCGTCCTGGCGATTTCGAACCGTGCGATGCGCTCGTGGTTCCCGGTGGCGAGTCGACCGTGCTGCACCGGCTTCTTCGCATCAACGACATGCTCGATCCGTTGGTGGAGTTTGCGGCCAACAAACCCCTCATGGGTACCTGCGCGGGCTGCATTCTCATGGCGACCAGTCTCGAAGACGCGGGCGGGGTGGAACCCATGGGCCTCATCGACATCACGGTGCGGCGCAACGGCTACGGCCGGCAGGTCGACAGCTTCGAGGCCCAGCTTACTCCGGTCGTCGAGGGGTTCAACTCGGAAGAAGGAGCTCCGTGCGGCGTGTTCATTCGCGCTCCTCGTATTACGCGCACGGGCCAAGGCGTCGAAATCGTGGCCTGCTATCAACAGGAACCGGTCGCCGTGCGCGCGGGAAGTCACTTCGCTCTCACGTTCCATCCCGAGGTTGCGCGTGACGCGCGTTGGCATGACTGGTGGCTGAGGACGTTGTAGTTCGGCCGGGGTTCAGCCCGTCACCGCCGCATATCTCTACGGGAAATTGGTCTTCCAGGTACCAGTTGGGTACAATAGACGGGCCTTCCGGAAATGCCCCCAACGTCGGAGATAAGCATGACCCAATTGGCTCTCTCTTTCTCCCTTCTGGTTTTTCTGGTATTCGCCGCGGTTGCCCCGGTGGTCTGGTCCCAATGCCCCGAGCCGCCTGCCGTTTCCGAACTCGCCCCGGGTGAATACGGCCTGTTCTTCGATGCCGCCGGTACGCAACGGTGTTACGCAGGGCCGCTGTTCGTGCCCGCCGTCGACGTGTATCTCGTTGCGGGCGTGCCGCCCGCAGGAATTCGGTTCTTCAACGTCTGGGAGTTGATCGTGGACGGACTGGCGGTTCTGAGCCCCCACGGTTCCGTGATCGATACCGACTACACTCACCAGTTCTGGTTGGACTCTTGTGGTGGGGCGCTTCCCGCACCGGGAGTGACCTGCCCGTCGGACGGCAAGTCCGTGGTAGCACTGGCCCGCTACACCATGCAGGCGTTCGGGTACGGGGACGTTTGTTTCGAGCGTCTCCAGTGTCCGACGCTCGCCGGCACGTTCCCGACGGAGCCATTCTACGAAACGTGCTCACTCCAGTTTGAGACATTGGCGCTGGTCGAGGACTCGTGCCTGACCATCCGCGACCCAGCGGTGGCCATAGAATCGACCAGTTGGTCGGCGGTGCGCGGCCGTTTCTAGCCAGTCGGCTTGCCTGTCCTCGATCCGAAGGTGTACATTCGTTAGGACGAGTCCTGTCCTTCCATCGATTATTCTTGTCGTCTCGATGGAGGTCTTCAGATGTACCTGCGTTTATTGGCTGTGGCCCTTGCCGGCTCGGCCGTCCTCACGCTTCATGCCGCATCCGCCCGGTCCCAGTGCCCGGGTCCGGAAGCGACCACGTCATTGTTGCCCGGCCAGGCGGGCTTCTTCTTCGACCCCCTTGGCCTACAAGCTTGCTCGGCGGGGCCGCTGATGCTCGACACCAACGTGTACCTGGTGGCCGCCGTGCCAAAGGGCGGTATCGCCGCGTTCTACTCACCCAGCTTGCAGTTGAGCAATACCCTGTTCGACGCGGGGCCGCAGCCGTTCGACCTGGACTACGCCTCCGTTGGCATCGCCGACTATTGCCAGGGTTGGATTCCGGCCGACGATGTTCCATGTCCGTCCGACGGCAAGGATGTGATCGTGCTGGGCCGGTACGTCATACGTCCCACCGCCCACGGCACCATCTGCGCCGAGAGTCTGTATTGTGGCGGTATCGCCGGTCCCGTGAGTTGGACCGCGGGCGCGCCAACCTGCCAGGAATACGCCGATACAGGATTCAGCGCCGTCGACACGACTCTTCAGATGTTCGACGTCCAGGACGACTGTCTGGCGTACCTGGATCCCACCGTCGCGACCACGAACGACAGCTGGTCGGCCGTTCGCGCCCGCTTCTAGGGCTGGCCCCGGCGGCGTCGGGGGGCGGCTCCAACCGCTCCCTTGACGCTGGGCGGGCCCCTGCCTAACCTATTACGATTCTGTAAGTTGGGACCCGTGCCCGTCGCGGGTCCGGCGCATCAAAGCGCCAACATTCCGGCGCCATCAGGGCGCCAACATCCCGGCGCCATCCGGCGCCAACACATTGCCACCCAACGGCTTCAAGCCGGAGGACGACTCGTGCCGAAGATCCCCGTCAATTTCGCTCCCGCTCTGGTTGTGATTGCCATCTCGCTCCCGCAGTTCGGATGCAGTTCTGCCTCTACCCCCGTCAGGAGTTCCATGTCCGACCAGGAGACCACCCCGAGCCCATTGGCCGAAGGCGTTTCGCGGACTCAGCTCGACAATGGACTTACGGTCCTCGTGCGCGAAGATCACAGCACGCCGGTCGTGGCCATGGTCACCCATGTAAAGACCGGGTACTTCCACGAGACCGATGACCAGGCGGGCATCAGCCACGTGATCGAACACATGTATTTCAACGGCACGCCGACGCGACCTGGCGCGGAAGACATCAGTCGCGAGACCAAGAACTACGGTGGCGTGCTGAATGCGGGCACCATCTACGACCACACGTCCTACTACGCGGTGCTACCCAGCGAACGCTGGTCCGATGGCCTGGCGGTTCAGGCCGACGCCTTCCAGAACCCTCTGTTCGATCAGGACGTCCTGGCCAAGGAGATGGAAGCAATTCTCCAGGAAGCGCGTCGCAAGGTCGATTCGCCCGGATCCTACGGGCGCGAGAAGATGTTCGAGCTGGCGTTCGAGAAGCACCGCATGCGTCGCTGGCGAATTGGTACTGAAGAAGTGCTCCGCACGATCGACCGGGACGATCTGGTTCGGTTCTACAAAGATCACTATCGCCCCAGCAACACCATTCTGTGCATCACTGGCGATGTCTCCACCGCCGAAGTCCTGGCTCGGGTACAAGACCTGTACGGGGCGCACGAGAAGGGTCAGTTGCGCCAACGAGGCGGCCCCGCCGAGCCCAAGCAGCGCGAGTTCCGCTACAAGCGGATGTCGGGCGATATCTACCGCAATTACGTGTTCCTTGGGTTCCATACGCCCGGTGTCGAGCATGAAGACAACGCTGCCCTGGAAATGCTGGCTACGGTGCTGGGGTCGGGACGCAGCAGCCGGCTTGTCGCGCGCGTAAAGGAAGATCTGGTGGCCGCCTCCAGCGTGAGCGCCAATTGCTACCAGTTCGATGATATTGGCCTGTTCGAAATCGATGCCATTACGCAGCCCGACCAGATGGACCTTGCGGTGCGCGAGATCCTGGTTGAGGTCGAGCGGGTGAAACACTTCGGTGTGTCCGCGCAGGAGCTGGCCCGGGCGCGCGAGATCGTGGAAACGGCCGAGGCATTCGGATTGGAAGAGGTCTTGGGCCAGGCGCGTACGCTCGTGCACTACGAGGCCTTGGGTGATTATCGCCTGGTGAGTGACGACCTCAATCGTTTCCGGGCCGTGACCACCGAAGACGTCCAGCGGGTAGCCCGTGAATACCTGACCCTCGACAATGCCACACTGTTGGAGTACGTGACCCCCGCGACGCCATCGAGTCGTGAACCTCAGCCCATGGGCGAGCACCTGAAGGGCGCCGTGTTGGCGGCAGTTTCCAACATGCATGGCCTCGATGCTCCGGAGTCCGCGCCAAGCGTCTTGCCCCGCGAAACCCTACGAGCCTGGTCGAAGCGCTTTGCGGTTTCACCCGAGGCTGCAGGCGACCACATTCGTTTCGACCTGCCGCACGGTGGAACGCTGTTGGTTGCCCCCAACGCAACCGTGCCCACGGTATCGGTACACGCGTACTTTCGCGGTGGCCGCATTGGTGAGTCGGCCAACTCGAGTGGGCTGACGCGATTGATGCAACGTGTCATGGTGAAATCCACCACCAACCGTTCCTCCGACCAGTTGGCCAACGAGATCGAGTCGCTGGGTTCGGGCATCGGACGCGTGTCCAACGACGACTACTTTGGTTTCACCACCGCGAGCCTCACTCGCAACCTGCCGTACGTCTTCGACGTCATGTTCGACGTCATTGCAAACCCGGCTTTCGATCCGGCAGAACTGGAAAAGGAACGAAAGACCACGATCGCGGCCATCCAGGGCGTCGAGGACAGTTCTGGTGCGTTGGCCGTGCAGTTCATGCGCGCCAATCTGTTCAACGAGCACCCCTACGGCATGCCTGAACTGGGTACTCCGAATGTGGTGGCCTACACACGCGCGCCGCGAATTGCCCAGCATCACAAAGAGGTAATCCACCCCGAGAACCTGGTGTTGGTCGTAAGCGGTGCGGTAGATCCGGCTACCGTGCACGAGTTCATGCTGGACTATCTCGCCGACTGGAATCCCGAGTCCGAAGAGGTAATTCCTCTGACGGCCGCGGAGTTCTATGACAAGTCGCGGGTCGAAACACCGCCGAGACTCTTGGCCAACCGCGAGCGTGACATTTCCAAGGACCGCGCGCAGACCGCCATGCTGCTTGCGTTTCCGACCGTGCCGCGTCATCACGAAGACGCCTACGCGTTCGAGGTTTTGCAGAGCGTCACCGGGGGACTGGGCGGAACATTCTTCGAGGAGATCCGAACCAAGCGGGGCCTGGCCTACCAGGTGAGCACCATGGACAACAGCATGGCCCTGGGCGGGTACTTCGCGACCTTCGTGGCGTGCAGTCCCGACAGTGCCGACACCGTGCTCGATCTGGTACTCAAGCTTACCAACGAGCTGGGTGACAATCCGCCGTCGCCCGAGTCGATTGATCAAGCGAAGAACTACCTGTCGGGTAGCTTCCGCATTGGATTGCAGACGAACCGAGCCCGGGGCGGGTACCTGGCGTCGATGGAGGCGCTGGGGTTGGACCTGTCGGAAATGGACGAATACCCCGCGCGTATCGCTGACGTCACCCGTGAAGACCTGGCACGCATCGCGCGTGAGTACCTGGTGGAACATCCGTACGCGCTGGGTCGGGTCGATGGGCAAAAAGGCCGCGACGCGAACCCCACTGACCAACCCTAACGAGGATCGGGCGAGGCAATGAGCAGCGCGGCCATGATGAGCGGCGAGA
The DNA here is from genome assembly GCA_029262065.1 of Candidatus Krumholzibacteriota bacterium. GTDB lineage: Bacteria > Krumholzibacteriota > Krumholzibacteriia > JAJRXK01 > JAJRXK01 > JAJDAC01. The sequence goes on from JAJDAC010000023.1 coordinate 19,254, forward strand.
TCCGGCAGCGGTTTCTCGACTACTTCGCGCAGCGGGGGCACGAAATCGTGCCCAGCAGTTCGCTGATTCCGCACGACGATCCCACGTTGCTGTTCACGAACGCGGGCATGAACCAGTTCAAGTCGCTGCTCTTGGGACAAGAGCGGCGCAGCTACGTACGGGCCACTTCGTCCCAGAAATGCATGCGTGTCAGTGGCAAGCACAACGATCTGGAAGCCGTGGGTCGCGATGGCCGCCACCACACCTTTTTCGAGATGTTGGGAAATTGGTCGTTTGGCGACTACTACAAGCGCGAAGCAATCGAGTGGGCGTGGAATTTCCTGACGGTCGAAATGGGCTTGGACGTGTCGAAGCTCTACGTCAGCGTGTACAAGGACGACCAGGAAAGTTACGACATCTGGCACGACACCGTGGGCGTGGATGCGTCGCGTATCTATCGTCTGGGCGATCTCGAAAAGGGCGATGACGAAAACTTCTGGAGCATGGGAGATACCGGACCCTGCGGCCCCTGCACCGAGATCCATTTCGACCAGGGCGTCGAAGTAGCCAACGGCGATGATCGCCCGTTGGGTGCGAACGAAAGCGATCGCTACCTGGAGATCTGGAACCTGGTGTTCATCCAGTACGACCGCGATGCCAACGGAGTGCTGGCCGAGTTGCCATTGCAGAGCGTCGACACCGGACTGGGTCTGGAACGTCTGGCGGCGCTCAAGTCGGGCCAGAGCAGCAACTACGCGAGTGATCTGTTCACGCCGCTACTCGACTGGGTGTCCAAAGCCAGCGGTCGTTCGCTCGCCGACGACGAAGATCGGGTATCGATGCAGGTCATCGCCGACCACGCTCGCGCCATGGCGTTTGCGGTGGCCGACGGTGGGCGCCCTGGCAACGACGGGCGCGGCTACGTAATGCGTCGCATCCTGCGCCGCGCGGCGCGGCACGGACGACGGCTGGGCTTTCGGGAACCGTTTCTCTACCAGGTTGCCGACCAGGTCATCGAGGTGCTCGGGGGTCACTACACGGAACTGGCCCGCGCCCGTGACCACGTGTTGCGAGTGATAAAGCTCGAGGAAGAACGATTCAACGAAACCCTCGATCGTGGGCTGGCCCGGTTCGACGAATTCGCTGAGCTGGCGCGCGAACGGGGCGATGGAGTCATCGAGGGCGAGCAGGCGTTCCGGCTGCACGATACCTTCGGATTCCCTCTGGATCTTACGCAGGTGATCGCCGAAGAGCAGAGCTTGACCGTCGACGTGCAGGGTTTCGAGCGGGCCATGGAAGGTCAGCGATCCCGGGCGCGGGCGGCCAGCAAGTTCTCCACGGCCGGCAAAGGCGAAGATTGGCAATGGATCAGCGGTGGAGAACCGGGGGTGGATCGACCGGCTACCCGGTTCGTGGGTTACCGCGCCTTGAGTATTGCCACCCACATCATCGGTAAGAGAAAGCTCGAGAATGGTGAGTTCGAACTGGTTCTCAATGCCACTCCGTTCTACGCGGAGGGCGGCGGCCAGGTGGGAGACGTCGGTGTGATCGTGGGTGGTTCGTTGCGGCTCACCGTGCTCGACACCCAGCCCAGTCATGCGGGTCCCGTGCACCGCGTACGCGTTGAATCTGGAGACTTGACCGCCAAACCGGACGCGGTAGTGGCGACCGTCGACCAAGAAGCTCGCAGCAGCACCATGCGCAACCATACGGCGACCCATCTGCTCCACGCCGCCCTGCATCGCCACCTGGGCGGGCACGCGCAACAGGCGGGCTCGTTGGTCAGTCCCGAGAAGTTGAGATTCGACTTTCACCACGATGGTGCGGTAGGCCGCGAAGTGCTCGATGCCATCGAGCGTGAAATCAACATGGAGATCCTTTCGGACTATTCCGTGACCAAGCATGTCGATGTTCCGATCGAGGCCGCGCGCGAGATGGGGGCGGTGTCGATGTTCGGCGAGAAGTACGGTGACAGCGTGCGTGTGGTACAGGTGCACGATCTGTCCATGGAGTTCTGCGGCGGAACCCATTGTGATCACACCGGTCAGATCGGCAGCTTCCGAATCACCAACGAGAGCGCGGTTGGCGCTGGCGTGCGCCGGATCGAAGCCGTCACCGGGCTGGGTGCCATGCAGCAGACCGCCTTGGAGCGCGACGTCGTGCGTACGGTAGGCGAACGCCTGTCGGCTCGTTCGGACGAAATTGAAGCGCGCGTCCAGGGTCTTCAAAGCGAGATCAAGAAACTCCAATCGAAGCTCGATGACGCCCGGAAGATTTCAGCGGGTGGCGCGGTGGACGACCTGCTTGGTTCGGCCACCGAGGTCGATGGCGTGAAGGTGGTTGCCTGTCAGGTCGACGTGGCCGACCGCGATGCCCTGGTCCAGATGGGTGACGCCCTGCGCTCGGGCCTGAAGAGCGGCGTGGCGGTGGTGGGGTCGGTGGTCGATGGCAAGGTCGCGTTCCTGGCCGTGGTGACCGATGACCTCATCAAGGGTCGCGGTCTGCGCGCCGGCGATATCGTGAAGAGGGTGGCCAAAGTGGCGGGCGGTAGCGGTGGGGGCAAGCCTCACCTGGCGCAGGCGGGGGGCAAGGATCCCGCCAAGATTCCCGCGGCTATCGCGGCGGTGGGCTCGGTGGTGCAGGAACTTCTGCACGCCTGACGCCTCGTTTCGCGACGCTGTTCAGAACTTCGAGTGGGTGGCACCGGCGGTCGGGCCGGTCGCATGCTTCCTCGACGCGCCTCATGCACCTTCGTGATTTCCGTGGAACCGCCAATCGTTGCGCGTGTTGGCCGATGGCTTCGGTTCTTGCTTCGCTGACCCGGTGGATAACGCGCCGAACAAGGCGTATACTTGTCGAAGAAGAATTGAAAAGCCCCCACGCGACTCCTCGTCCCCCGAGGATGGAAGCTCCGCCATGCCCGAACGCTTAACTTATGGTCTGTTGTGGGCCGCGTTGCTCGCGGTCATCATTTTCGGACTGCCTCGCGGCGGACTGCGCAGTCGTCTGATCGACGACTCGCGCGTTACCCCCGAAGCCGCCTCACTCATAGGTCCGCTTCCCGCGTCGAGTTCGGTCGAAGCCTCGCTCGAGGAATTCACGAGTCAGAACGATGCCCTGGTTCAACGCATCGACGAGCTCGAGGCGCAGTTGACGGCGGCCGAACAGCAGCGACACGCGCGCTTGCTGCACGAATACCCCGTGCCCAGCGAGGTCATCTTCTGCGGAGAGCGTTTGCCTCTGGAGAAAACCGAGTCGTACGTGCGGTTCGAGGACGAGTGGAACCGTTTCATCGTAAACCGTCATTGGGTCGTGGCCTGGATGCGGCGCTCGCGCGACACGTTTCCGCCGGTCGAGGCCAAGTTGGCCGCGGCCGGCCTGCCCGACGACCTGAAGTACGTCATGGTCATCGAGAGTGCCATCAACGCCCGTGCTACGAGTTCGGCGGGTGCGGTGGGCTACTGGCAGTTCATGCGCTCAACCGGTAAGCAGTACGGACTGGATCGAACCGCGTGGCGGGATGACCGTCGCGATCTGGATCTGTCGACCGACGCCGCGATTGCCTACCTGAAGTCGCTGTACGAAGAGTTCCAGTCGTGGCCATTGGCCATGTCCAGTTACAACGCCGGCGAGCGACGCGTGCGAGTGGAGATTGAAGGCCAGGGTACCAGTGACTTCTATTCGTTGGTCCTACCTACCGAGACCGAGGCTTACTGGTTTCGCGCGGCCGCCGTGAAAACCATTTTCGAACAGAGCGCGAGCCTTGATTTTCATCTGCCCGACGACGGGTGGACTCCCGCGAGCGTCGATACGGTGAGCATTACCGTGACCAAGGCGCAGCTGGAGCTGAAGGAAGTTGCCTTCGCCACTGGGCTCGACTACCGGGGTATCAAGCGGCTCAATCCCCAGTACCGCACTTCGACGCTACCCAAGGGTACGCACAAGCTGGTGCTTCCGACATCGGTCGTCCCGGGCCTGATGAACTCGCTGAAAGGTGTCCAGCTGGTGGGCCGCGGGCCGCGTTTGGACGCATCGCGTTCGCACCACGACCACGTCACCGACGTGGCGGCCACGGAGTCTACGGATTTGCCCAGCGTACCTCCGCGCTGAACGTATCGCCCATCTGGATCGCGTCCACCACGTCCATGCCGTGGGCAACCTTGCCGAAGATGGTGTAGCGCGCGTTCAGGTGAGGCTGCGGCGCGTGCGTGATGAACAGCTGGCAACCGCCCGTGTCCTTGCCCGAATGTGCAACTCCCACTACGCCGCGGTCGTACCGTTCGCGCGTCCACTCGCTGCGGATCGTGTAGCCCGGATCGCCCCATCCGGTACCCGTGGGATCGCCACCCTGGATCACGAAGTTCGGTACTACCCGATGGAACGTGACGTCGCGAAAAAATCCCGCTTCGGCCAGACGAGCGAAACTTTCCACCGTTTGTGGCGCTTCGCGCCCCAACAAGTCGATGTAGATGCGGCCACGTGACGTATCCAGCACCAACTGCAGAGCGTTGCTCGCGGTAACAATCGCGGGCTGTTCTGGTGATCGTTCGACTTTGGTGAGGCGGGCCCGGATCTCGTCTTCATCGGCCAGGGCCGAGGCGTCGGCTTCGGGCAGAAGATTGAGCAGAGCGGTACGGGCAGCCAGGCGTAATCGCACGTCGCCGTTGCCCTCGAGAATTTTCTGCAACGGGACGACGGCGGCCGGGACCTTCAAGATCCCCAGCGTGCTCACGACCTCCAGCCGCAGATCTCCGTGCGCGGTGGGGCGATTCAGCACGCTCAGCAACGCTTCGGCCGAGTCGGTGTCGTTCAACTGACCCAGGGCCTGGGCCGCAACCGTGGCCACGATCCAGTTGTCATCTTCGAGCAGATTGCGCAGGAGCGGTCGAGGAGCCTGCTCTTGGCAGTTGGCCAATCCTTCCACCGCCCGATGACGTATGGATTCGTGCCCTCGATCCTGGGCTGCTCTCACCAGGGTAGGTACGGCGGCGGGGTCGTCACTGTCGCCCAGGCGGGCTAACACGGTGCCCACGACCAGGAGGCTGGGATCGGTCAGGCCGGTTCGCAGGTTGCTGACGAGGGCGGCCGGTTCGGTGCAGCTGGCCAGCGCGTCGTACGCGGCCATGCGCACATCGACCACGGGGTCGGCGGTGTGCAGTCGGATGGATCCGGTGGCCTTTTCATCGCCGATGCGCCCCAGCGCTTGCAACGCGGCGGCGCGCACGTGGAACACCGAGTCTTGCGCGGCGGTGACGAGCGGGTCGATGGCGTTTTCGTTGCCCAGTCTTCCCAGGGCATCGGCGGCCATCACACGCAGTTGCCAGTCGGAATCGGCTTTCACCAGCGTCTGGGTCACGGTGTCGAGCGCCTCGGATGCCTCCAGGCGACCCAGGCTACGCACCGCGTAACGCTTCACCAGGGAATCGGGGTGGCGGGTGAGTTCGCGCAGGCGCGGGACTGAACGGTCGGTCTCCGAGGGCAACTTTTCCATGGCATAGGCGGCTCGCCACACCACGCTGGATTGATCGTCGTGCGTTGCTTCGAGCATGGCGTCGATGGAGGTGGAGTCGGCCAGCAGGGCCAGCGATTCGAGTGCCTGTTCGCGCACGTACGGGTGGTTGCGTTCCAACAGGGTCGACACCACCTGCGCGGTGCCGGCGGTAGTCGGCTGCAGACGCCCGAGGGCCAGGGCCATCTCGCCCAGGGCACGGGGGTCGGTCTCATCGGGAAGCTGGCGAATGAGCGGACCACTTGCGCTTGGGTCGCCCAGGATGCCCAGGGCGAAAGCCACCTCGGCGCGGACCTCGGGGCGCTGGTCTTGCAACGCTCTTTCCAGCATCGGGCGGCCCTGGACGTCGCCGATGCGTCCCAGCGCGCGAGCCGCTTCCACCCGTACCGCCGATCCGCCGTGGACCAGCAACAGGTTCAGGCTGTCGATCTCGGCCAGTCGGTGGTCTTCCCACTGCCGCACACGCAGGAGCTGCTCGTCGGTCCCCGGTTCGTAGCAGGCCGGTAGGACCACGACAGCCGCTATCACAACCAATACGCCAACCAGGGCAACCCATGTCGCCGATCCGTTGTACCTGACCATGGCATCTCCCCGATGAGTCGAGCGTGTGGGGCGGCGGAGGAAGGTGAGCGTAGGGCCGATGGGTTGTGAGCGGCAACCTCTAGGTCTGGCTCCGCCACGTTTTCAGTTCTCGTCGGCATTGGATCGGCGTTGTTGCCCTGTTACGCTCGCTAGCCAGCACTTCTCCGGCTTCCGAGGTTTTCAGATCGTGCCACCGTCCGTTGCTCGCATTGTCCTGGCCTACGATGGCACCGACTTCCATGGTTGGCAGATTCAGCCCAACCTGCGGACAGTCCAGGGGGAGCTGATCGCGGGGTTGAAACGCCTGATAGACGTCGTTTCGGTGCCTCCGGGTGCCGGTCGAACCGATGCGGGGGTGCACGCCTGGGGCCAGGTCAGCTCCGTGACTTTGGCGCATCCCGACGATGTGATCCGGCTGACCCGTGCGTTGCCACACATGATGCCCGACGACATCGTGATCCGGTCGATTGTGTTGGAAACTTCCGACTTCCACGCGCGCCATAGCGCCTGCGGTCGCCACTATCGGTACCGCATGCTCACGCTGGCTGATCCATCGCGCCGTCGCAGCCATCTGAATGTGGGCGGGGGCCTGGATCTCGAGGCAATGGTCGAGGCGGCGAGCAGTCTGGTGGGCGACCACGATTGCACCAGTCTGTGCCGCCGGGCGTCGCTCGAGCCCGGCCGAACTCGTTGCGTCATCCACACCAGCCGGCTTACGGTGGACGGCGACGAGCTGGTGCTCGACATCGCGGCCGACCGCTTCCTGCATTCCATGGTGCGCACGATTGTGGGAACGCTTCTCGATGTGGGTCAGGGGCGGCGGCGCTCCGACTGTTTTTCGTCCATCTTGTCGGCAATGGATCGAGGCGCGGCGGGCCCCACGGCGGCCCCCCATGGTCTGTACCTGCATTCGGTGAAGTACGATTCTGAGTGCTCCGCTCCCCCGGAGGATCATGCGATATAGGAGACCAACCATGCAGCTCTACCTGGAGAGTGCGGACCCCGACACGGTGCGCGAAGCCATGACCTGGAGCATTGTGGATGGGGTGGCCACATCGCCGCCGCTGCTGGCGCGAGCCGCCGGATCCTCTGAGGACCTGGTGAAAGAGCTCTGCGGCGTCGTAAATGGCCCGGTCTTCGTGGACGTAACATCGACTGACAGTGCGAACATGATCGAAGAGGCGCAGCTGTTGGCTAGCTTGGACGACCGCGTCATCGTGCGCATTCCCTGCTCGAACACCGGCATTCCGGCCATCTCGGCGCTCGCCCAACAGCGTATTACGGTGGAGGCCGGATTGTGCTTCTCGCTTTCGCAGGCGTTGCTGGCCGCCAAGGCGGGGGCCAGGCTGGTTTCGCCCGCCGTGGGTGCCATGGATGCGGCCGGCGGAGACGGTCTCGCCCTGTTGGGCGCCATGATGACCATGCTCGATCAGTACGAAATGAAGGCCAGTGTGCACGCCGGCGGCCTGGAGCACCCGGGTCACGTGGCCGAAGCGGCCCGCATGGGGGCCGACGGCGCCACGGTGTCGCTGGATCTGTTGGGGAAGCTGGCCGATCACCCCCTGACGCACGCGATGCGTGAGGGACAGCTGGACCAGTGGCGGCGAGCCCAGAATTAGGGAACTGGTCCGCGTCTGGACGGTTGAAAGTAGAAGAATGATGTCCGACAACAACCGCCTACCCTATGTCGTGGGAGCTCTCATGGGCCTGGCCCTGGGAGTATCCGTGCTGCTGTATTTCAGCCTGACCCAGCGCGGTGGTGAGCTACCCGTGCAAACCGGCGAATCGACCACTGGTTCCACCGATTGGACAGACGCCGGTCCCGGTTTCAGCCCATCCCAGGTGATTTCCGACCAACGCGGGAACGCCATCGTCGAGGCCACCCGACGGGTTTCGCCGGCGGTGGTCAGCATCAACTCGATTCGTTCAGGCGCCACTACCCGGGTCATGCCGTTGCTGGACCTGTACACGCGGTCTCCACCCCAGAATGTCGGCGTGGGCAGCGGTTTCATCGTCGACGATCGTGGCTACATCTTGACCAACGAACACGTGATTCGCGAAGGCGATCAAGTGGTGGTCACGCTCAACAACGGTGAGCACTACGCGGCCGACATCCTGGGGCGCAGTGCCAAGTTCGATCTGGCGGTCCTGAAGATCCGCGGCGAAGAGATTCACGGTCTACCCGTGGTCGAGCTGGGCGACAGCGACGACGTCCTGGTAGGCGAGTGGGCCATCGCGATCGGCTCGCCGTTTGGGTATCTGCTGGACGACAGCAGCCCCACGGTCACCGTGGGTGTGATCAGCGCGGTGGGTCGTGACCTCAAGATGAACCAACCCTTGTACCTGGACATGATCCAGACCGACGCGGCCATCAACCAGGGCAACAGCGGTGGTCCTCTCGTGAACAGCTTGGGTCAGGTGGTTGGTATCAACGCGTTCATCCTGAGTGAGACCGGCGGCTCCGTCGGGGTGAGCTTTGCCATCCCCGCCAATCGCGGGCGATGGGTGCTCGAGGAGATCCTGAAGTACGGAAGAATTCGCGAGTTCTACGCGGGTATGACCGGGGCTTTCCTATCGCCCTACCAGCGTCAAGACCTGCCGGACGATGTACCCGATGGCTGGGCGGTATCCAACGTCGTTACCGGCTCGCCGGCCCACGAGGCGGGTATTCGAACCGGCGATATCCTGCGCGTGATCAACGGCGAACCCATCGTCAACAACCGTGCGTTGGTTCGCCGGTTGTACGAGGCTCGCGTAGGCGCCGTGCTGGAGTTCGTGGTGTGGCGCCACGGAAAAGGCGAGTTCCCGGCCCGGTTGACCCTGGTGGAGAGTCCGACCGGACCGAGACTTCAGCCCTGATCGTCGGTCAGCATTCGGCTACTGAAACCGCGCCTTCAGTTCGCTCCAGCTTGCGCTTACCACGGGCACCGAACAGGCCGAGGGCCCCTGGATTCGCACACCCATGAAGGTGAAGTTGGCGCAGAAGTCCTCGAGTTCCAGGCATTTTCCCGAGTAGGTAACGGTCTGTTGGCCCGAGCCGGACACCGTCGTGCCGCTGACGGTATAGGTTTGCGTCAGCTCGAAATCGGCGGTGCAGCCGGGGAAGATCGGTGTCTCGAGATCGCTGCATTCGATCTCAATGGTGTTGCCATTGATGACCGTCGTGCACTCGCTCTCGAATTCCTCGTCGGGAGTCTCGATGCAGTCGTTCGAGCAGATCGTGTCGGTGAAGGTGTTGCTGGTCAGGACCTCTTCCGTTTCGCATATCGTGACTTCGCTCGTGATTTCCCATTCTCCAAACCACTGGGCTCCCACTTCTTCGTCGTTGGCGTGGGCGTGGGAAAGAGAGAGGCCGAGAACCAAGACGACCGTCGCGAGGGTTCGATTCCAAGATGTCATGCGTGGGCTCCGTTTCCAGTTGATGCCATATTCCCCCCAACGGGAATGATACCATGGATGTTGAGCCCATTTCCGCAACGCCGTGCTTGACCGCAGGCGCTCAGACGTTAACTTTTCCCCGCCATGATCGAACGCTATCAGACATCAGAAATGCGCGACCTGTGGTCGGACCGCCGGAAGTACGAAATCTGGCGCGACGTAGAGGTCGCGGCCTGCGACGCGCTGGCCGAGCTGGGGCATATTCCCAAGGAAGCGGCGCGTAACATCGCCCAGAAAGCCGACTTCGACGAAGCGCGCGTGCTCGAGATCGAGAATACCGTCCACCACGACGTCATCGCCTTCCTGACCAACATGGCCGAGTACATCGGCCCCGACAGTCGGTGGGTTCATTTGGGCATGACCAGCAGCGATCTGCTGGACACCACGTTGGCCGTGCAGTGCAAGGAAGCGGGCGAGCTCATCCTGGGTGAGTTGGAGCGGTTGACCCAGGTAGTGATTGCCCGCGCGCAGGAGCATCGCCGCACCATCATGATGGGCCGGTCGCACGGCGTTCACGCCGAGCCGACCACGTTCGGCCTGAAGCTCCTGGTATGGGCCGATCAGCTGAAGCGAGATCGGCGACGACTCAAGGCGTCGCTGCGTACGGTGGCGGTGGGACAGATCAGTGGACCGGTCGGGACCTTCGCGCACATCGACCCGTTGGTAGAAAAAACCGTGTGCGAGCGGCTTGGCCTGGAAGTGTCGCCGGTCAGCACGCAGGTGGTGCAGCGCGATCGTCATGCCGAATTCATGAACGCGCTGGCGCTGTTGGGCGCCACCATGGAAACCATGGCCATCGAGATTCGTCACCTGCAGCGCACCGAAGTGCACGAGGTGGAGGAGCCGTTCGGCAAGGGGCAAAAGGGCAGCAGCGCCATGCCCCACAAGAAGAATCCCATTCTTACCGAACGTCTCACCGGTATGGCTCGGCTGCTGCGTACCAACGCACAGGCGGCGTTGGAAAACGTGGCGCTGTGGCACGAGCGCGACATCAGTCACAGCTCGGTCGAGCGCGTGATCCTTCCCGATTCCACCACCCTTGCCCACTACATGTTGGGCAAGGCGATCTTCCTCATGGAAGGGTTGGTGGTGTTTCCCGAGCGTATGGAACAGAACCTCGAGAGCACCCACGGGTTGTACCACTCGGGTGCGGTGCTATTGGCCCTGGCCAAGGCCGGGGTGTCGCGCGAAGACGCGTACGCGGCGGTGCAGAAGGCGGCCATGCAGTGCTGGGAGACCGGCCGATCGTTCGAGGAGCTGGCGCGCGAAGCGCCCGACATAGACTTACCCGCCGCGGAGATGGACGCGTGTTTCTCGCGTGAGCGTCACATGGCGCACGTGGATACGTTGTTCGATCGGGTGCTGGGCGCGTCCTAGGCGGTCGAATCCCGAGTGTACCCGGGTGCACCTGCCAGTGTGAAAAGGCGCCCCGCGGAGGATTCTTTCGAAGCACTCCGCGAGACGCAGTCAGACCACTACTGGCAAGGGCTTATCGAGAAGCTGCCCTCGTCACATGCGTTGTACACCGTGATTCCCCGCGTGGGCTCGATGATGATCCCGCTGGGCGCCGTGTACTCGGCGATGACGTAGGTCCCCGGGGGGAACGTCTTCCAGACGTGGGGCGCACTGAAGGTCAGATTCTGACCCCCTCTGGCGCGCCCCAACGACCTGTGCTAGCTTCCCGTCTCACCGAACCCCGCCCACGCTCAACCCGCGCGAGATCATGGCATGAGCCGTGTCCCCGTGAGCACGCTTGACGACGACGCGCTCGGCACTGCCCTGCGCGCGCTGTCCCTCACCCTGCAGTTGACCGAGGCCCGTCGCGTGGCCGAGCTGCTGGGTCGCGACCCCACCGAAACCGAACTTACGCTGTTCGACACCATGTGGAGCGAACACTGTTCCTACAAGAGCAGTCGCAACGTGTTGAAGAAGCACCTGCCTACCGACGCCGGCAACGTCATCCTGGGTCCCGGTGAAGACGCCGGCATCTTTCGCCTGGCTGAAATAGACGGGGTTTCCTGGTCCGTCGCCGTGGCGCATGAAAGCCACAATCACCCGTCGCAGGTCATGCCGGTTGAAGGCGCGGCCACGGGCATCGGCGGCGTGGTACGCGATGTGTACTGCATGGGGGCCGACGTCATTGCCACGCTCGACCCGCTGCGTTTTGGCAATCCGCAGGGCGCCAACGCCGAGCGCAGTCGCGAGATCACGCGTGAGGTCATGGAAGGCATCGCCATGTACGGCAACGCCCTGGGTGTGCCGAACCTGGGCGGCGATGTGGTGTTCGACGACTGCTTCGATGACAACTGTCTGGTGAACGTAGTGGCCGTGGGCCTGGTGCGCGAAGATCGCATCGTGCGTAGTCGCGTACCCAATGCCGCGCGCAACGAGCCCTACGACTTCATCCTGGTGGGCAAGCCCACCGACTGGAGCGGCATGGGCGGTGCGGCCTTCGCGTCGGCCGACCTGGATCACGCCGCGGCCCTGGAAAATCGCGGCAGCGTTCAGGTCGCCGATCCGTTCCTGAAGCGAATGCTGGTGGTGGCCAACCAGGCCATGCTGGATATGGTCGCAGAGTTGGGGGTGGAAATCGGTTTCAAGGATCTGGGGGCCGGCGGTATTGCCTGCGTTTCCAGCGAGATGGCCGATGCCGGCGGCTTCGGTATAGAAATAGACCTGGCGCTGGCGAGCCTGGCCGAAGAAGACTTGCCCAGTCGCGTGGCCGCGTGCAGCGAAACGCAGGAGCGATTCGGTTTGGCGGTGCCGGCCCGTTTGACCGAGCAGGTATTGGATCTGTACAACGAGCAGTTCGAGTTGCCCGCCATGTACGAAGGTGCGGGCGCGGCCCGGCTCGGACACATTCTCGTTCCCGATTCGCCCGACACCGCCATGTACCGGTTGCGCCGCGGCGACGAAATGCTCGTCGAAGCGCCGCTCAAGACCATTACCGAAGGCGTGTTGTACGACCGGCCCGCGAAGGCCCGTTCGATCGACCGCAGCAAGAATGACCTGCCGCTGAACGATCGATCGGTGGGTGACGATCTGCGCGCTCTCATGGCGTCACCGCACCTTTGCAGTCGCCGCGCGCTCTACCAACACTACGATTGCGAAGTGAAGGCCCAGACGGTGCTGCGTCCGGGTGAAGCCGATGCCGGTGTCGTGGCGCCCGTGCCGGGTTCGGCCGTGGGCTTGGCCATGACCTGCGATGGCAACCCCCGCATCAGTCGCGTCGATCCATACCTGGGCGGCCTGTACGCGGTGGTGGAATCGGTGCGCAACGTCGTGGCCGTGGGCGCGGTGCCATCGGCCGTGACCGATTGTCTGAATTATGGCAACCCCGAGGTCCCCGAGGTCTTCCACGATTTCCGTGAGGGCGTGCGGGGTATCGGCGACGCCTGCCGTGGCATCGGTCGGCTCGAAGCGCCGGACGAAGCCCTGCCCGTGATCAGTGGCAACGTCAGCTTCTACAATCAGAGTTCCACCGGACGAGCTATCTCGCCTTCACCCATCGTGGCCTGCCTGGGCACCATCTCCGATGTATCGCGGTGCCGTAGTCTGGCCTTCAAGCAGGCGGGAAGTTGGATCGTGCGGGTGGGCGCTTTTTCGCCCCAGCTCGGCGGCAGCGTCCTGGCGCAATACGTCGACCCCAAGTGGGTAGGTTCGGTCGCGGCTCCCGACTTCAACGCCATTCGCGGCGAGCTGCGCGTGGTGCTCGAATCTTTCCTGCACGGCTGGATCACCGCCGCCCACGACGTTTCCGATGGGGGCACGTCGTCCGCCCTGGTGGACATGGCGTTGGGCGCGGAGAGTCGCGGACGACTGGGATTCTCGGTGGACCTGACCCCGTGGGTGGAAGAATCCAACGCGCATGCCGCCATGTTTGCCGAAGCCGGCGGCTTCCTGCTGGAAGTGGATCCTGTCCACGGCGAGGACGTGCTGAACGCGGCCAAGCGCCACGGTGCGTTCGCCCAGCGCATCGGCGAGGTGACCGAAGATTCCACGGCGATCTTCACTGGCCTGGATGCCGCGGGTGCCGACCTTCGGGTGCCGTTGGAAGAGTTGGCCGCCGCGCGTGAGGGAACGATGCCACGCCTGTTGAGTCGCGAAGAAGGGGAGGGCTGAACGTGAGCGCCAAAGTCGCCGTGCTTCAGTTCCCCGGTCTGAATTGTGAACGCGAAAGCGTTCGCGTGCTGGAGCGCGTAGGCGTGACGGCCGAGCTGGTGCGATGGAACGCGCCCCGGAACGCATTGGCTGAGTACGCCGGGTTTCTCATCCCCGGCGGATTCAGCTACCAGGATCGTGTGCGGGCCGGCGCGGTTGCGGCGAAGTCGCCATTGCTGGAGCAGCTGGTGCGTCAGGCCGAGCAGGGCAAACCCGTGCTGGGCATTTGCAACGGAGCGCAGATTCTGGTCGAAGCGGGCCTGGTGCACGGCGGGGCCGCCGGCACGGCGCGCACCGTCGACGTAGCGCTGGCCCACAACAACATCGAGGGTCGCGAAGGTTATCTTTGCCGATGGGTGTTCGTGCGCGCCGGTGCCACGGCCCGATGTTTCTTCACCGAGGGATTGGACGCGCCGTTTCCGGTTCCCATGGCCCACGGCGAGGGTCGGTTTGTCAGTCGCGACTCGGGTTATCTGGACCGTCTGAACGACCGCGAAGCGCTCGCGCTCACCTATTGTCAACCCGACGGCGCGCCGGCCCAGGGATTTCCCATGAATCCCAACGGGTCGCCGGGCGCGGTGGCCGGTGCTTCAGGGCTCGACGGTCAGGTGCTGGCGTTCATGCCGCACCCCGAACGCGCGGCCTGGCTGTGGCAGGTTCCCGAGGACATTGCCGGACCGTGGGGTGAGCGTCGACGGGCCGCGGTCCGCTCGTTCGAGGCGCTCGACGGTGACGGGCCGGGCATGGCCATGCTTCGCAACTTCGCGCGACTTTCCAAGGGCGGTGTGTCGTGAACGCCATGGCCTTGCTCGTGCGGCATCGCTCGGTGGACCTGGTGGCCATGACCGCGCTGCACGCGCTGCGCAGTTCCATGGGCGCTACCGGCTTGATCGACCTGAGGCGGGACGATGTGTTCGCGTGGGAAGGCCCCGACCTGGGTGCGCCCGGTGCGTGGATCGAGCGCGCGACGGCCCAGGCCAACTGGTTCAATCCCAACAAGCACCGCTTCGCCCTCTTCGAGACCGCTCCCGGCGCTCTCGAGGCTGCGCGCACTGACAAGCCGTTTCCCACGCCGTGGTTGGGAGACCTGGTGGCAAGCGATCATCCGGCTCTGGAAACCGGGCGATACGGGATCGCCGATTGGCTGGGTCCCCCCGAAGAGGGGTTTGCCGTTACACTCCTGGCGTGGGATCGTGAAATGGGCGAGGGGTCCTTGCCGGGCCGCCGCTGGCCCGCGGCGCAGACACGCGTCTTGCGGGCCCAGATGTGGACCCTCACGGTGCGCGAAGCGAGCGAGAAGGTCGCGTTTGAGACAGCCGAGAAACTCGCGATCACGCGAACACGAGACTCTGGACTCCTTGTGCATCCGCACATGGAGGGCTGGTGTTTTCTGCCGACCGGAGCAACCGAATGAGCGCTGAGCCGAACGAATCGCCGGTGGACTCGCGAGCCGATCGCCTGCACGAGGAATGCGGGATCTTCGCGGTTGCCGGGCATCGCGATGCGGTATCGCTCACGACCATCGGCCTGGCTGCGCTGCAACATCGGGGTCAGGAGTCAGCGGGCATCGCGGTAAGCGATGGGCACGTCGTGAATTCCTACAAGAACATGGGATACGTGTCCGACGTTCTGACCGACCAAGCCGTCGAGTCGCTTCGGGGTGATCTGGCGATCGGCCATGTTCGCTACAGCACCACCGGAAGCAGCAATCGGCTGAACGCACAGCCCATCCAGGTGACCTACAAGGCCGGCGGAATGGCCATTGCTCACAATGGCAACCTGGTGAACGCGGCGTCGCTGCGGCGCGAGATGGAGGTGGCCGGATCCATATTCAATACTACCAACGACAGCGAAGTCATCCTGCACCTGATTGCGCGCAGCCCCCAGGAGACGCTCGATCGCGCGTTGGCCGAAGCGCTACGCAAGGTCAGCGGCGCCTACTCGCTGTTGCTGATCGACAAGGACAAGGTGGTGGTCGCTCGCGATCCCAAGGGCTTCCGCCCGTTGTGTCTGGGTCGGTTGGGAGACGCCTGGATTGCCGCCAGCGAAACCTGCGCTCTCGACATCGTGGGGGCCACGTACGAGCGCGACGTGGAGCCGGGTGAGATCGTCGTGTTGCACAACGATGGCCGGGTCGATACGTATCGCTTTGCCGAAGAGGCTACCGCCGCCATGTGCATCTTCGAGTACGTGTATTTCAGCCGACCCGACAGTTACATCTACGGACGTAGCGTGGACAAGGTGCGCCGTCGGCAGGGAGAAATCCTGGGCCGTGAAGCGCCGTGCGACGCCGATGTGGTTATCGCGGTGCCCGACAGCAGCAATACATCGTCGTTGGGTTACGCCAGCGTCGCGGGATTGCCGTGGGAGTTGGGGCTCATTCGCAACCACTACGTGGGGCGAACGTTCATCCGGCCCAGCCAGGCCATCCGGGATCTGTCGGTGCGCAAGAAATACAACCCGGTGCGACACGTGTTGGAGGGCAAGCGGGTGGTCATGGTCGACGATTCGATTGTTCGTGGTACCACGATGCGTAAGCTGGTGAAAATGGTTCGGCTGGCGGGCGCGCGCGAGGTGCACCTGCGGATCAGCTCACCGCCCATCACCCATCCCTGTCACTACGGCATCGATACGCCAATTCGGCAGGAGCTGATTGCCAGCAGCCATTCGGTCAAACAGATTGCCAGCTACCTGAACGTGGACAGCCTGGAGTATCTGAGCGTGGCGGGCCTCATGGAATCCGTGCGGACCACCGAAGGATTCTGCCAGGCTTGTTTCACCGGTCAGTATCCGGTGCGATTCGAAGAGGTAGACAAGAACGTCTTCGAGTCCCCCCAGTCTGGAACTCCGGCGGCGGTAGCCGAGGATCCCTTCAATCCTGGGTCCAAATCGGCCAAATAGTCTGTAATTGGACGTTCTCCGACCGGAAAGCCTTTTCTGGTTCCCTGGTCCATCTCATGGCAGTAGGGGGTGGTCCGAGATGTGCTTTCGGACTATCATGGGATGGACCGGCCAGCTACCGAACTGCTGATTGCATAGCAAGGTAGCGGAACCGGACACACGAGGAAGGGTGCCTGAGCCGCTCCGTCGAGCGCGAACGAGCTGCCCACCAGATCACGATCGTTCCGTCGACGTCGAGTGATTCCTGCGGGAATTCCCCACCCGTCGACTCCGGCCCGCCTTACCCGAAGTGCGGCGGCTCGGTCCGATACCGGGAACGACGAGGATCTCGTTGCGAGCGCTGGTTCGTCCGCGGACGGTCACGACCTTTTCACCGCTGAATATCTACCGATGGATGAAATATCCATCGACGAACTGAAACGGGATCGCCCGTGAACAATGACCACCCGCGGGTGGCCAACGGGACAAGCCTGGATTCTTCTGCGAGTCATCGGCTCGGTGAATTGCTCGACGGTGAGATCTTACCCCGTCTGGAGCGACCGAGCAGGTACGTGGGGCCCTTCGAGCCCAGGGGAATCGTACAACCGGCTGTCCATGCCACCAGCCTAGCCCTCGTCTGGCCGTCAGTGCCTGAGGGCCACAAACTACCGACCTCGTTGGCACCCCTCACAGCGGCGCTGCGCGTCCGTACCGGCTTGCCCAGCCCCATAGCTTGCTGTCCCTCCGAAGACCTTCGACGAGAACTCAGCCGCAGCGGCCTACCCTGTTTTACCCGGCCGGCTTGGCGGGACCTTCGCTCGTACTCCGCCTGGCTGGTCTGGATTGACGAGCCGCTTCAGCTCCTGGGGTTGCTTTCCATCCTGCAGCTTTGCGGCCTGCCGGCCCGTGCCGCCGACCGCTCAGCCGATGCGCCGAAGTTGTTCCTGACTGGTCCGGGCGTGGCCCTCGCCACCGAGCTGTGTGCCGTGTACGGGCAGCCCATGCCACCGGCCGCGTCGGCGCAGACACTGCTGGACGAGATCGCTGGAGCCTCGCACCCGACCCGGTCGATCGCAGGATCAGAAACCGTGATTTCGCCGATCGAATTCGGCGATTCTCCGATCAATGGGACGGGCTTCCCCGAAGCGGCCATCGCGACCCGCGTGGTTACCGCGGCCGACCTGGTGCCGCAAGAACCCCACGAAGAATCTGGTGTCACTGAAATCCCCCTCTGGGCGGCCAGTCGGCGGTTGCGGGGCGAGCTGGGTCTGGGAACCGACCACCTCGACGAGTGGGTTGATAGGGTTGTTGACGATCCGGCCGGTCAGATCCACCTGTTGCTGGCTATCGGGCTGCCGGGCGAGACCGACGCCGATCGCGCCAGCGTGGGTCAGCTGATTCACGACCTTCTGGCCAGGCTACCGCGAACCGCGAAGCAGCTCAGAGTTACCCTGGGTGTCTACGCGCCGAGCGGCCAGGAACTGGCCAATGGCTACATGCCCGCCCCGCCCCATGCGAGCGCGGATTGGCTGGGCTCGCTGGGTGACGATCTGCGCCGCCGTAAGGTTCGTCACGCTCTGCCCGATCCCACGGTGGGGTGGACGAATAGTCTGTTGGCCGCGGCGGGTCCGTCGGCGGCCGAGGCGCTGGGTCGAGTTCATGAGGCGGGGGCCGGTCACGGCGAAACAACCCTGGCGCGAAATCTCGATCTGTGGCACAAAGCGTTGCAAGTAGATCACTTGTTCGCCGGGCTCGACTCTAGTTCCGACGAACTTTCGACTCTGCCAACCGCCCTCGCGAGGGTTGTGAAGCAGGGCGCATCGATCAGTTCCTGGGTTCGCGACGACGCGCATCCGGAGCCGACGGGCTTGGCCCAACCGGCTCCCGCATCGTCGAGGCCCCAACACGACGCGGAGGCGACACGGCGCGCCCAGCGTCCGGACCCTTCCGGGGGTCGATCCCGCCGTGCCGACGACCGGTGGAAGCGCTGGCAAGCGCTCGCACCTCGCCATTTCGAGTATCGACTGGAGTACTCGAAGCGGGGACAAGTGCGATTTCTCGGGCACCGAGAGCTATCGGATCTGATCCTGGAGGCCTGCCGTGGGGCGCAGCTTCCAGTTGCTACGGCGGGTATTGTGCAGCCGCGACCGAAGGTTTCCTTCAGTCCGCCGTTGCCGGTCGGTGTCGAGGGCGTGCGCGAATGCGTCGACCTCTGTCTGACGCGGAAAGAACCCCACATCCAGTCAACGTTGAATGAACAGTTGCCTGAGGGTCTTTGGATTCGAAGAGTCCGTTTCATTCCCTCCGCCACCAGTCGTACAACGCTGGGCCACGTGGCCCGCGCCGAATACGAGGTGGAGTTGAGCGGAGAACGGGCTCTGGCCGCGGTGCGAGATTGGATCAGCACGCGTGGAACCATGGACCAAGACGAGGCAGAAACGAAAGAGCACCAGATCTGTACCCTCAACCTGGACGAAACGGGCGAATTGCCGCGGGTGCGCTTCAGCCTGGATCTGACGGTCCCCCAGGCGAAGCTGCGACCGCTGGAAGTCCTGTCTCTACTGGTGGGCGATCTGGATATCGACATCCGAACTCTACCCATGCGGCGCACGAGCCTACTGGTCTCTCGCAACGAGGGCGATTCCCCGTTCTGTACCCCAATGGAACAGGTAGAACACGCCTATCGGCAAATGCGAGCCCGAGCCAAGCTCTGTGCCTGAAGCAAGTGAGAACATGCACAACGAAATCATCATCAACTCCACCGTCAATGAAGTCCGTATTGGACTCATGGAAGACAATGAACTGGTGGAAGTCTCGGTCGAGCGTTCCGACGGCAAGCGTGTCGTCGGCAACGTATACAAAGGCGTAGTCACCGCGGTTCGTCCCGGACTGCAGGCTGCCTTTGTCGACATTGGAATGGAAAAGGCCGGCTTCCTGCACGTGAGCGATCTCGTGCACGAAGACAGCAACGAAGACGACGATCCGCCCCCCAGCGCTGGCCGCGGTGGCCGAGGCCGTCCCCCCGCACGCGGTGGCCGGATGCGCGGGCGCGGTCGTTCGCGCGACCCAATCCGCCCGATTGAAACCCTCATTCGTGAGGGCGACGAGATCCTGGTGCAGGTGACCAAAGAGGTCATCGGGACCAAGGGCCCGCGCCTGACGGCCGACATCAGCATGCCGGGACGCTTTCTGGTCATGATGCCCAAGGGCACGCACGTCGGCGTGAGCCGCAAGATCGAAGATCGCCGTGAGCGGGCCCGGCTGCGGGACCTCCTGTCACGGCTGCGTCCCAAGGGCAGCAAAGAGGCGTACATCATCCGCACCGCGGGTATTGGCATCGAAGAAAAGATGCTGCAACGCGACATGGAGCACCTGCACGGCCTGTGGCAGTCGCTTGAGCGCAATTCACAGGAGATGAAGGCGCCGGCGCTGATCCACGAAGACGTGGGCTCGGTCGTGGGTCTGGTGCGCGATATCTTCAAGGAAGACATCAACGCGCTGTGGATCGACAACAAGGACGACTACGAAGCGCTCATGCGCTACGTGAAGACGTTCTCGCCCGAGTTGAAGGACCGACTGCGGTTCTACGAGGGCGATGTGCCCATCTTCGACAAGTTCGGCATCGAAGCCGAAATCAAGAAGAGCCTGGATCGCAAGGTCTGGCTCAGGCGTGGGGGCTTCCTGGTGGTCGAACAGACCGAGGCCATGGTCACCATCGACGTCAACACCGGGCGCTACACGGGCAAGAAGAACCAGGAAGAGACCATCTTCCGGACCAACATGCTCGCCGCGCGCGAGGTGCCGCGCCAGCTTCGCCTACGCGATATCGGTGGCATTATCGTCATCGACTTCATCGACATGGAGAGCGAGTCCGATCGCCGCAAGGTGCTCAACGAGTTGCGTACGTACCTCCGGCGTGACCGCAGTCGCACCAAGACATTTGGCGTGAGCGAGCTGGGTCTGGTGGAAATGAGCCGCCAACGCGTGCGCGAGAGCCTCAAGGACCAGCTCAGCGATCACTGCCCGTTCTGTCGTGGAACCGGTCAGGTGCTCTCGCTCGAGACGCTTTCGAACAAGGTCGAGCTCCTGCTCACCAAGGTCAACTACAAGACCCGCGAAAAGGAAATCCAGATCGTGGCCAACCCTTCGTTGGCCATGGCCCTTCTGGATGATCGCTGGGCCGCCGTTTCCGGAATCGCCAAAGAGTACGGTTTCCGTTTGGACGTAATCGACGATCCCCGTTTACACCGCGAAGAGTTCCAGATTCGCGCGCTGAAATCGCAAAAGGACCTGGTGCCCGAGCTGGAGGCTTCGGACAAGAAGAACGACGGCTATTCCGACGCAAGCCGTCGGGGACGCGGTGAGGCTCGCGCTGATCGATCGCAGAGCACCGATCGTGGTCGCGGCGGTCGTGACCGCGGACCTCGCGAAGAAGAGGCAGAAGATCGCGGACGCGGACGCCGACGTCGCCGAGGCGCCGAGGGTTCCGAGCGCGATGGCGGACGCGGTCGCTCGGCCAGCGGAACCGGTAGAGGTCAACAGGGTGATCAGGACTCGCGCCCCGACTCGCGTGACTCGCGCGGATCTCGCGATTCCCGCAGCTCGCAGGGTTCGCGTAGTTCGCAGGGTTCGCGTAGTTCGCAGGATTCCCGCGGTTCGCAAGGGTCGACCGATTCGCAGAGCTCGTCGCGTGACAGCCAACGCGGAGCCCCACGGGATCGAGACCGGGGCGCGGAATCGCCGCGCGGTGATCGCGGGGCCAGCGAAGTAGCTTCCTCCGAATCGTCCGACGGTTCGCGTCGCCGTCGCCGGCGTCGGCGGGGCCGGGGCCGAGGCGGGCGATCTGAAGAGGTCGCCACCGGAGCGGCGACAGGCGCCAACGCCGGGAACCGGTCGGACTCGTCGGCGCAGGGCGACCGCGCTCAACGTGACGATCGACCCGCCAGGGCGGACCGAGTGGACCGCGAAGACCGTGGTCGATCCGAACGGGTAGACAAGCCCGAGCGGGGAGACAAGCCCGAGCGGGGAGACAGGCCCGAGCGGGGAGACAGGCCCGAGCGGGTAAGCCGGACCGAGCGCGGCGATCGCTACCGAAGCGATAGAGAGCGCGACGCGGCCCAGGTTTCGACCGACCGCAATGAACAGAGCGAGGGAGAGACCAGGGGTCGACGCACGTCGCGCGTTCGTCGCGGAGGCCGCTCGGCCGAAGCCGAAGACACCGGACGTAGCCGAGAGAACGTGGCGGAGGGTGTCCCGGCCGAAGAACGCGCGGTGGAACGTTCCGTCGAGCACGTCGTCGAATCGACGCTGTCAGAAGGCACGGCGCCAACGCCCGAAGCGACGGAGCGTCACCCACGCGACACCGAGGAAAACACGCAGCGCCGTCGCCGCCGCTCGCGGCGTGGAGGCGTTCGTTCGCGTGGTTCTTCGTCTGATGATTCTTCGGGTAGTGCGCCGGTCGAGGACAAACCTCGCACACCGTCGCCGCAGGATACACCGCGCCGTGATGGTGGCGCCGCCGCTGGCCCCGCCGACGCGGCTCCTACGCCGCCCCCGGAGCCAGCTCCCAGTGGAGGCTCCAGCTCAGATCAGCCGCGTCGTCGCCGTCGTCGCCGTCGTCGCACGTCATCTACGACCCGCAACAGTGGTGATTCCCCGAAGAGTGAGTCCGAGAAGAAAGACGCGCCCTCGCCGCCGCTGGCCATGAGTGCCGACGGAGAGGGCAAGTAACCTAGGGCTGTTGATCCTGGGAGAACAACGGTAGTTCTCCGTCCCGCCGCCCTCCGGCCCCAGCGTTCCGCGCTGGGGCCGCGTTGTTTTGGGGTTCGGCCATGCCCACGCGAGCACCTACGCTGGTGACGTCGCCGAAGGTCTCGGCGTGTTCCAGTGCCTCCAGGTAGCCCAAAGCACGCTCGAGTTTGGGGTCTCGCGCCAGTAGTTTCTGGAACCGGGGTCCATGATTGAACACCACCAGGTGGATCAACTCGTGCAGAAGAAGGTGGCGAATTACCCAGCGTGGGTGACCCATCAGTCGATTGGTGATGCGGATGTGGCCGAACTGCCCGTCGAATGTGCAGCTTCCCCAGCGTTTCTTCTGACGGGCGCTGAACTCGACGCGGAAGGGCGGAAGTTGTAGCTCGGGTAGGAGCTCGTGCGCCACGGACTCGGCTTCGTCGAGCAGGTCACCCAGGGTCCAGACCGACTTGCGGCGAAGGGTTTGCCACAGTTGTGCGCGCAGCGAGGTCAGTACCTCGCGCAGGTCAGTCAGATTCATCCGATTCGGCGCGCGGGCCACCAGTGCGCCGTCTTCCAGGGTCAGCTCAACCGATCGACGACGGCCTCGGAGTATCTTGATTTCGGCGGGGAACGGATCAGTTCCTTCTAGCTTCACGAAGCACCTTCAATTCCTGCTCGGTGAGGCTTTCGATTCCATGCTCAGTAATCTTGTCGAGGATCTGGTCGACCGAAAGGGTGCCGTCGGCCTGCTGTTCCTGCTGTTTTTTGTAGCCGCGCATCTGTCGACGGGCGCGTTCGCCTTGAATGCGCCGTCGCCACGCGTCCAGCCGCCAGTCCTGCTTCAGGTACAGGTAGCCAAACAGCATGCCTCCCAGATGGGCGAAGTGGCCAATGCCGTCCTGGCTGCGGTTGAGGCCCGAAAAAAGGTCGAGGGCCACGATCACCCAGATGAAGTACTTCATCTTTATGGGGAAAAGGAAATACAGCAGGATCTGTCGATCGGGATACATGAGCCCGTAGGCCAACACCACTCCCAAAACCGCACCGCTCGCCCCGATCGTGGGCACCATGCTGTTGGGTCCGGTAATCCAGGTGGTGATCCCGCCGCCCACGCCGCACACCAGGTAGTACGTGAGGAACGCCCTGTCCCCCCACTCGGCTTCGACCGCCGATCCGAACATCCACAACATGAACATGTTGAACAGGATGTGGAATGGTCCGCCATGTAGGAACATGTACGTGAGGAGCTGCCAGACCTTGCCGCCCATGAACACTTCGGCCGGCACCAGGCCAAAGTTCTGGGTCATGAAGTTCTGATTCCAGCCAGCTAGCCACGTAAGCAGGAACAGACCGGTGTTGACGATCAGCAGCGCCTTGATCACCCTAGGCATAGGGCCGGAGCCGAGGCCGAAGCGCATGCCCGCACGGGTGTAATTCATGGAGTCCCGGGCCGCACCGGCGGCGGATGGAGGCAGGTTTCTTGGGGGGAACGGGCCAAGCAGAACTCGGCCGCTGCTTCCTACACCATACCATATAGCACAGGCTGGGCCACTCGTGCCCAGGGGGATGGAGATATCGTGGAGGTAAGCTCGCAGAGTAGCCAGGCTATCGTGGCCTTCGGAAGTTCACGCTGTCAGCCGGGCAGCGCGGACTGGGATCAGGCATTCGCGGTCGGCCAGACCGTTGGGCGCCGCGGCCTGAAGTTGGTTTCCGGTGGCTACCATGGATCCATGGGAGCGGCGAGTCAGGGAGCACGCGGTGCCGGTGGCCAGGTCGTCGGCATTACCACCGACGTATTCAGCGACCGCGAACCCAACACCCACCTGACCGAGGAAATTCGCCACGGCACGTACTCGGTGCGCCTGGCGGCGCTGTTGGAGGCGGGCGACGGCTTTGTCGTGCTTCCGGGCGGGTTGGGCACGTTGTCCGAGCTCACCACCGCCTGGTGCCTGGCGTCGATCGGTCAACTGGGTGGGCCGCTGTGGGTGTTTCGCGAGCCCTGGGCTCCGCTGGCGGACCTTGCATTGGCACTGGGCGAAGTGGCCGATCAGCACCACCAACACCTTACCTGGGTGGAATCGGCCGACGAACTGGCCCATTCGCTGGATGCCTGGCTCGCGCGCGATCCGGGCTAGGTAGAAAACCGTGGTGGAGAGCGTGCTACCCTGGTTCCAGCGCGGCGCTGTGCTATGATTGGTTGTCCCCGTTCGGATTGCATGGGCACGGAAGGCCTTCGTTGCCATCACTGGACGCGACCTCGAATCCATTTCCTTGCCTGGAGGCGTAGGTTTCATGAGCGATAAGAAAGTCCTGGTGGTCGGGACGGGAACCATTGGCGAACCACTGATCGGTCTTCTGACGTCCTATAAGAAAGAACTCGGAATATCCGATGTCTTCGTCCACAAACGGACCCCGCTATTGACCGATCGGTCGAAGGTGGTCGATCTGGTGAAGCGCGGCGCGAAGCTGGTCACCGACGAAGACCGCCAGCAGGCCTTCCGCGACATGGGGTTGAAACCGACGTTGGAAACCCACGAGGCGATTGACCAGGCGTCGGTGGTTATCGATTGCACGCCCGCGGGCAACAAGATGAAGACCGACCTGTACAACCAGTACGCCAAGAACACTGATCTGTTCATCGCCCAGGGCAGCGAATTCGGGTTCGGCAAGATGTACGCGCGGGGCATCAACGACAGTGCGCTGATCCACGGCGAAGACAAGTTCATCCACGTGGTGAGCTGCAACACCCACAACATTTCAGTCCTGATCGATGTCCTGGCGTTGGCCGACGGAAAAGACAACCTGGCGCAGGGCCGGTTCGTCTGTATTCGCCGCGCCAATGACCTGAGTCAGGATACGAGCTTCCTGCCTTCACCTCAGGTCGGCAAGCATGGCGATCCCGACTTCGGTACGCATCACGCACGCGACTCGTACCACCTGTTCAAGACCCTGGGCCTCGAACTCGATCTGTTTTCGTCGGCGCTCAAGGTCAATACCCAGTACATGCACATCATCCATTTCCGGCTGCAGCTGAACCAGCCCACCACCATGGACACCGTGCTCGAGCGCATCGCCGCGTGCGACCGAATCGCATCGACCTACAAGGACACCGCCAACTCGGTGTTCAGCTTCGGGCGCGATCATGGCTACTACGGTCGCATTCTGAACCAGACGGTCATCCCCGTCGAAACGCTGACGCTGGCCGAGAACGGTACCGAAATCATCGGCTACTGTTTCACGCCGCAGGACGGCAACGCCATCCTGAGTTCGATTGCGGCCGCGAGCTGGGCCATGGACCCCGACGGCTACAAGAAGAAGATCCAGGCCCTGAAGCCATGGTTCTTCGACGAAGTCTAGAACCGGGTTGTCGCTAGCTGGCGGTGTTCAGCGAGCGCAGCAGAGCGCGCGCTTCGATCAGGTCGGGATAGTCGAGGTCCGCGTGTCGCATGACTTCGAGATAACGCCGCACGCCGTCGCGTGCGGCGTCTTCGCGTCCAAGTACCGCCAGGGTTCGACTCAACAGGAGCAGGGCATCGGGTTGCGTGGGAATGTCAGCCAGGGTCCGGCTGGTGTGTTCGATGGCAGCTTCCATGTCACCGGCCTCGAAGCAGGCCAGCGCCAATTCGTTGCGATACTCGATGAGTTCGTGTGGTCCCAGGGCTGAATTCGCGATCGCCTTGCGCAACCGGCCAATCCCCGACTTGGGCTGACCACGTTGGCGTCCAAAGTGGCTTTGCAGCAGGGCCTTCGCCAGTGAAAGTTCCTCGGCCAGGGTTTGTATGTACGGATTGCGATCGAGGAAATCGTTGGCCAGGTTGAGCGCGGTCTTGGCCGACTGGTCGGCCGCGGCGGGTTCATCCAGCTCCAGTTGGGCCCACGCCTTCATGAAGTGGAACGACAACCCGTAGTGCGGTTTACCGGGGTATTCGGCTTCCACTTCCGCAATGAAGGCGTCGCTGCCTTTGACCAGCTCCTGCCACTGTCTTGCGGCGGCCAGTACCTGAAGCTCGCGTACCTCGAAGCGACCCTTCCAACGCGGCATGCTTGCGACCATGTCACGCGTGGTGTCGAGCGTGCGCCGTGCCTGTGAAAGTTGTCCCGTGATGCATAGCACATCCACCAGTTGAAACGCGGAGGCGGCGAAGGTGGGGTCGGTTTCCAGCGCCTTGGAGTATTCCGCAATGGCTTCGTCGTAGCGGCCGGTCAGGCGGAAGGCGTCGCCCAGACTGTCGTGGGCATTGGGCAGGTCGGGTGCGAAGAACGAGTACCGTTTGAGGCTCGTGATGGCTTCGTCGTAGCGCCCCGCTTGCAGGTAGATGCTACCCAGGTGATCGTGCACATCCACGCGCTCGGGGTCGTTCTCGAGGATGCGTTCGTAGGCCAGCAACGCGGTATCGTAGTCGAGTGCGAGCGCGGCTTTCTGGCCGCGCATGCTCAGGGTGAACGGGTCGTCCGGATACTCGCGCACCAATTGGTCGAACACACTTTCCATGGTTTCGGACTCTTCGCGATGGGCGGCGTCCAGGAATTCTATTTGCAGACGTTCGCGGTTACTGACTTCCGCGCGGTGGGCCATGGCCTGGGCCAGATAGCCTTCGAGTTCTTGAGTAGATCCTACCCCCACCATCCACAGCTGCAGGTACGCCATGGCGAAGCTGGGATCCAGCTCAATGGCCCGCTGGAAATGAACGGCGGCTTGGTCAGCGCGCACGCGGCGGGCCTCGGCCAGTCCGTGTTCATACTGGGAGTAAGCGGCCGCCGATGAGGTTGTGACGTCGCGCTCGCCAGATTTCCACACACTGAAGCCAACGCCAGCGGCCAGGACCACAACGAGACCAAGGGACAAGAAAAGGCGCGTGCGCATGATTTGTATTTTGCTGGTCGAGATAGGCAGTGTCCCGGAT
This sequence comes from Candidatus Krumholzibacteriota bacterium, assembly GCA_029262065.1. Taxonomy (GTDB): domain Bacteria; phylum Krumholzibacteriota; class Krumholzibacteriia; order JAJRXK01; family JAJRXK01; genus JAJDAC01. The sequence goes on from JAJDAC010000023.1 coordinate 46,443, forward strand.
GCCCCGGGAAGATCGGGCGTGCGATCTAGGGGGTAGTACGTGCGGCGACCTCGGCAGGTTGCATCGGAAGATCGGCATTGGGTCAGGGGGAGCGCAGTGCCGCCCGCACGGGGGAAGCGTCCAACCCCTGCCAGCGCAGGGGCAGCGCCAGTAGCTCGTAAGCGCCCGGCTTGACGTGGCTCAGGGCCAGATTCTCCAAAATGGCCACGCGGGCCGAGGCCAGGATCTTGTGGGCTGGTAGTTCCTTGCTGTCCACAGGATCCATGGAAGGTGTGTCCAGGCCAACCAGTTGGGCACCTCGGTCGCGGAGCGCTTGCGCCGCCTCCGGAGACAAGGCCACGAAAACCTTGGGGAATCCAACCGGATCGTCGGCGGGCTGGTCATGGGTGCGAATGAGCACCCGGGGTGTGGTCGCGAAGTCTACCGAGTCGAAGTGTTCGGGCCGGACCAGCCCCTCCCGGGGCCCGTCCAGAACCAGGCACGGCCCCCAGTAGCACTCCAGCGGGACCTCGGCGATCGAGGCGCCATCAGCCAGGAAATGCAAAGGGGCGTCGGCGTGGGTTCCCACATGCGGGCTCGCCGTGACCGACGAGACATTGCAAGAGTCGCCGTGGTCCAGGCTCCACTTCCATTCGAAAGAGAACGGAGTATCCCCGGGCCACGCGCCGGCACGCGGGCTCACCGGTTGACTGATGTCGATGATCTTCGACAAACCAGGCCGCGCCTAGCTGGCGCTACTGAGCTTCTTGAGTAGACGACGCGCGTCGGCCACACCGGGGAAGTCTTTGTCGGCGCGTTTCATGACATCGAGGTACACGCCCAAATGGCTGAGAGCGTCCTCCGTGTTGCCAAGTTCGTTGTGGGCTTTGGCGGCCAGCAGGTTGGTGCGCGGGTGTCGCGTTATGACACGCAGGAGTTTTGCGCACTCATCGATCGCGTTCTGGAACTGACCGGCTTCGAAGTAGGTTAGTGCCAACTCGTATCGGTAGTCTTCCAACTGGTGGGGGCTCTTCGAACTTTCGTTCAAACGAGCGGCGAGCATCTCGATGCCCGTTTCAGGCGAGCCCGTGGCGCGCGCGAAGTGACTGCGAAGCAAGGCCTCGGCCAAACCGAATTCCTGGCTGACCTGTGCCCGCTCGGGAAACGTCTTCTTGTAGCCGGCCGCGACTTCCTCGAGCACGTTGGCGGCCTGCGTGGCCGATTCCAGGTCTTCCTTTTCCAGGTACGCCCACGCCTGGCGGAAGTGAAACGGCACGGGGAAACGATCTTCCTTTTCCTCTGAGTTCTTGGCCTTTTCGAGGCATTCTCCGGAGTACTGGATGACTCCGTCCCAGTCTTCGGCGGCGGTCATGAGGCTCATACGAATGTTGTGGTACCAGTTCATCCAACCCCGTTCTTCGAGCATGGGCCGTCCGGCTTCGAGCGTTTCCGCGGCCTTGTCCAGTTGGCCAGTGGTGGCCAATACCACCGCGAGGTTCGCGGCCGACCAGACGAACGAGGGGTCGATCTCGATGGCTGTGGCATATTCCTGCATGGCTTTTTCGTACTCGCCGGTAAACCGGTAGGCATCGCCCAGGCTGTCGTGGGGGTTGGCGAGGCCCGGCGCGAAGAAGTTGTACCGATTCAGGCTGGCGATGGCCTCGTCATAGTTGCCAACGTGCAGGTTCAGGTAGCCGAGTTGGTTGTGGATGTCTATCCGCTCGGGGTCTTTTTCCAGCACGCGCTCGTAGTAGCCCATGGCCGACTCGAAGTCGTTGTCCTCCCAGGCTCGCCGCGCGCGTTGCATCAGCACATCATTGTCGTCGGGAAAGCGCTCGGCCAATTCCTCTTGCAGACGATCCAGCTCGTCCCAGTTTTCATCTCGGATGGCCACTCCCTGGGCGATCATGAGCTGCTCGCGAGGAGACACCTCATCACTCAGGGTTACCGCGGTGTCCAGGTGTTGGTTGGCTTCGCTTTCGTCCATCCACTCGCGCAGCGTCCACAGCCGGTAGTAGGCCATGGCGAACTCGGGGTCCAGGCGCGTCGCTTCCCGCAGCTTCTCGACCGCGCTGTCGTACCGGAATCGAAGTCGCTCGGCTTCGGCATCGCGCCAGGCGGCGTAGGCTTCGTCGGAGGCGGTGGTGACCGTCCGGGGCTCCTCGGAAAGAATCCGATAGCCTCCGTAGCCTATAGTGGCTACCAGTCCGAGGGCGACCAGGGTCAGGATGGGTCGGGTCATTATCTCTTCTCCACGGCCGATGATGCTGCAAAGCTCATGCCGGAAAATAAGTTACGGACTTTTTCCAGAAGGCGACGGGCCCGTGCGAGGAGCGGCGATTCCGTCGCGACCCCACCTTTCTACGCCGTGTAACTGCCTGGGGTTTCGTTTGTTTCTGCAATCGAGGCGTCGTCCAAATCCAGCTCTGAGGCCAAGGCCCGGATCACGATGAGGGTGATATCGTCCCCGGTATTTTCGCTCCCGGCATGGCTGAACACCGCATCGCGGATCCCGCTGACGATTTCGCCGGCTGGTTCGCGCGCCAGCCGGTGGACGATCTCCTCCAGACCGCATTCGCCGAATTGTTCCTCGGCGTGATCCTCTGCCTCGGTGACGCCGTCGGTGAACAGCACCAATACTTCGCCGGGCGCCATATAGATCTCCGACTCGGGGTACTCCATGCCAGGAAAGGCTCCCAGCGGCGTGGCGCCAACTTCCAGCCATTCGCAGGTGCCGTCGGCGCGCCGAAGCAGGGGGGGGTTGTGCCCCGCGTTGCTGTACAGCAGGTATCGTCGTTCGATATTCAGGGAAGCCAGAAACAGCGTGGCGAAGCGCTCGGGGTCGGTGCTTTCGTAGAGCGAAGTGTTCACGGCCGTGAGAATCGTGCCCGGCTGCGAGTGGCTCGCGGCCAGCGCGCGGATCGACGCCTGAAGATTGCTCGCCAGCAGCGACGCGGGCATTCCCTTGCCCGACACGTCGCTGATCACGATTCCCATGTTTCCATCGAGCAACGAAACAAAGTCGTAGTAGTCGCCACTGACCTGCGAAGACGCCAGATTCAACGCGGCGATCTCGAACCCGAGCACCACTGGTACGCTGCTGGGTAGCATGCGCTGTTGGATGCCGCGTGCCATGGCCATTTCTTCTTCGAGCTGGCGACGGTCGAGCGCATCCTGGTACAGGCGCGTGTTGTCGATCTGAACCGCCATCTGCCCGGCGACCGTTTGCAACAGTTCAAGCTCGTCGCCCTCGTAGGCCGCTTCGCTGCGCTTGGGACCCAACCCCAACACCGCCACCAGTCGTTCACCGGCGAACCCGGGGACCAGTACTTCCAGCCCGGCGTGCTCCAGCACGCGCATCTCGCGGCGGAGCCTGGGATATCGATCCAGTTGCGCGCGTCCCATGCTACCGCGGGCGAGTCGGGCCAACTCGCTGGCCAGGTAGTCGGTGGTCAATGGCGCCGACCGGCGTTTGATCATTTCGGTGATCATGGGCAAGGCGGTGTGCGTTTCTTCGTTCCGGATCACCAAGATGCCGTCGTTCACGGGCACGAAGGCAAATTCACTGGGATGCAGCAACGATGTGATGCGTTCGCGGATGAGATCGGTGAGCTGCTGCACCTCGATGGTCGAGGGAATGGCCTTGGCCAGATCGGCCAGCGCCTGCTGCAGGTCGTGTTTTTCGCGGAAGAACTGTCGCTCGAGGAATCCCTGGATACGTTCGCGCGCCGGCGCGAATGCCGCTGCGATGAGCAATGTGGCAATGATGGCCACGAGCTGGCTGGTTTGGCCTGAAAGGCGCAGTACCGTGTTTCCCACCAGCACCACGATCACCAGGTATGTACCAACCGTGATACCGGTGAGCGTACCGTAGACGATCGACCGCCGGATAATGACTTCCAGCTCCATCAGGCGATACCGCGCAATGGAATAACCGAAACTCACCGGTACCAACACCATGGGAATGGCGCCGAACAACGCGAATTCTTCGCGGCCCAGCAATTTGCCCAGCGCGATGTTGAACACCAGGAACGGCAGGGTGCCCAGCACCGTACCGATCGTCAGGATCTTCACTCGTTGGCGTAGCGTGGGGTCGGGGCTGGTCACGTAGGTGGTCACCAGGCTGGCAAGTCCCGCCGTGAAGTAGAATCCCAACGTCATCTGTTGGATGACGGTTACCTTCGCCAGCGTGGTGCCAAAGAACTGGTTGTACGTGAACTGCGCGTAATACAGCAGCGGCAGCGTGTACAGCAGGGGTATGGCCCAGCGGTAGTGTCGGCGGAACCAGTCGCGCGGCTGCGGAAACACCAGGAAGAAGTGCAGGAACAGCGGCGGCAGCATCAAGCTGGCCAGCGTTCCGAAGTTTCGCGTGAGAACGTCGCTCCAGTAGTAGAACACACTGCGTTCACTGGCCGAGACGAAGTAGATGAGAAAAAGCGTGCATAGCAGGAAGAACAAACGCGCTGGAATGGTGTGGGAGTTGTTCCAGAACACGTAGAGGCCGGCCGCGAAATAGATGAGGGCCAACCCACAATACACCAGGTAGGTGCGCAGGTTTGCAATGCGCGTGCTTTCGAGTCGGATGGTCGTGGTGTCGGTGGTATTGGCCAGGCGGTCGAACACCAGGTACTCGACTTCATCGCCCACATTCTTGCTTTGCAGCAGCTGGGCCGCGTGCCGCGGCGAGCGAATGGGCTGCTGGTCGATGCCCTCGATGATGTCGCCCACCTGCAGACCGGCGCGTTCGGCGGCGCCGCCGGGCACGGTTCCCACCACGCGGATCTTGGATCCGCCCAACACCCACACCGCGCCGTCGGTCGGACGCGAGCGTGTGGCGTCATAGGCGCTGAACGCACCGGCGACCACCGCCAACAGACCAAAGGCCAGCAGGACGTTTCGAGTGGTGAAGATCACCGGCATACGCTCGTGACTCCGAATCGCGTGGGAATGAAAGGGCGCTTGCGCTCGCCTCGCAGTGGCCGACTTTTTCCCGTAAATTGCATTATGACAAGGCTTCGCGGCGCTTCAAAGCGCCATTTTCGTGAACAGTGTCCAGGGCCCTTGGGCCAGCTTGCCGGCCCGGGTGGTGTATCGTACTCTCCTCGCTTGCGAGCTTCCCCTCTTCGGCAAGGTCTGTGTTGCCCAATCCTACCGCAGCCGAACTCAAGGCGTTCATTGTTCAGATGTTGGACGAAGTCTCGCCCTACGCGCGCGAGCAATTTGGTCAAACTGGTCCACTTCGTTTCAAGATGGGCCATGAGGCCATAACCCACGTCGATGCCGAGATAGAGGACCGTCTTTCTGGACGAATTCTGGACCGTTTTCCCGACCACGGGATACACGGCGAGGAACGCGGCCGCCAGGGCGAGTCGGCGGCCTGGCAGTGGCATATCGATCCCATCGACGGCACGCTGAACTACTCGTTGGGTATTCCGCTGTTCAGTTGCTCGGTGGCGGTTAGCCACAACGACCAACTGGTGGCGGGGGGCGTGGCCGACCCGCTGCGTGGCGAGATCTTCTCGGCCGGCCGGGGCGAAGGTGCGTATGTGGGGCAGGAGCGAATCCATGTAAGTAACCGCGTGTGGCTGGGCGAGGCCATCGTCAGCCTGCAAACGTCGCGTCAGGGGATCTTCGTTCGGGACCGAGAGCTACTACAGAAAGTCCATATCGATCCGCTCAAGACGCGGCGTCTGGGTTCCATTGCTCTCGAACTCGCCTTCGTCGCCGCGGGTCGCTTCGACCTGCTGCTCGCGGGTAAGAAGGTTCCTCAGAATCTATACGATGTAGCGGCGGGGTTGTTACTGGTGGAGGAAGCCGGGGGGCGCGTCACCGACGGTCAGGGTAAACCGTTTCGCGAGGGCTCGATCGAGCTGGTGGCCAGCAATGGGCACATTCACGACGAATCCCTGGCCATGGTCGAGCCGTATATTTCTTCCGATTCGTCGAATAGCTGAGCGTGCTGGCCTCATCCACAGCCCGCTCCGCTTTGTTGGTGGTCGCGGTGGCGACCGCGGTCCGGATCTTCGTGGCCATCGACGCGCAAGACGCTCCCTTCTGGAGCGTGCCCGTGGTCGACGAAGTAACCTACCTAAGACTTGCCGAGAGCATGGTCAACGGCGTGGCGCCGCCGCATGGCGCGTACTACGTGGCGCCGGGCTACGCGTACTTCCTGGCGGGCGTGTTGAAGGCCGGTGGCCAGGTTCCGTTCGTCAAAGCCTTGCAGTTGATTCTGGGCGTAGCCAACTCACTTCTCATCTTCTTGCTGGCACGGCGATACTTCTCGCGCCCGGTGGCGGTAGCCGCGGCATTGCTGTGGTGCCTGCACCCGGTGGCTCTGTTGCACGAACTGTTGCTGCTCAAACCCACCATCACTGTGTTTCTGGCGCTTCTGGGTCTGGTTCTCACCGGCGGGCGTACGTGGGTTCACTGGGCCGGTGTGGGCTTGGCGTTCGGCGCGGCCGCGCTGTTTCGGGGCGAAATGTTGGTAGTGGGGGCCTGCTTGCTCACGGCGGGGGTCGGGGCGCGCCTTCGCGGCTGGCCGGGCGCTCCATCGTGGCCATCCACGGTCGCTGGCGCGCTGGCGTTGGCCGCGGTGGTGGCCTTGCCCACCGTCCAGAATCTGGCAAACGGTGGAGGTCCCGTGATCATCGCCTTTGGCGGTGGCTCAAATTTCTACATCGGTAACAACCCCCGGGCCGACGGTAGCTACATTCCGCTGCGGCCCGACCGAAGCGATGCGTTGTTCGAAGCCAATGACGCGGTGGCGCTGGCTCGTCAGGGCGCCGGACAGCCGCTGAACGCATCGGCTGTCTCGCGCTGGTGGACCCTGCAAGGCTTGAACTGGTGGAAGGAACAGCCCGCGGACGCGATCGTCCTCACCCTGAAGAAGTCGTTGTTGGTGTGGGGCTGGTGGGAGGGTAACGATGTCATGTCGGCAAACATCGCTTCACGCTGGGTCGCCGCTCTGAAACTGCGCGTAGTGCGGGCGGGCTGGATCTTGCCCTTGGCTCTGGTTGGGGTATTCGTTCTGCGGGCTCGCCGGGAACTGTGGCCGTTGTGGGTGTTTCTTGTGGCCACTCACCTTGCCCTGGTTCCGTTCTTCATGTTCGAACGATTTCGATTGCCGCTTACCGCGGTGGCGTTGCCTTTGGCCGTCGCCGCGCTGCATTGGATCTTCGTGCAGGCAAGGGCCAACCGTATCGGTCCGACGCTGGCGGGGCTGGGCGCGGCGTTGGCATTGGTGTTGGGCCTGGCGTTGCCGAGCGTATCGCGCAACGAGCAGATCCTACGCGTGAACGTAGGCGGCATGCTGCTGCAGCAGGGGCGGTTTCAGGAGGCATTGGACGAATTCATGATCGTGCGTCGCGAGGCGCCCGAAGCGAAACGCATCGAGATCAACCTGGCCAACACCTACATGCAGCTGGGTCGCAACGACGAGGCATTGCGGTCCCTGAGAACGGCGTTGCAGTACCTGTACGCCGAGGGTCAGGCCACTGGACAACCCGCGGTAGAGGAAATTGTCTACTGCCACGAACTCGCCGGTGATCTGCAGCACTCGACGGGCCAGGGGGTTCTGGCGGCCAAACAATACGAGCAAGCACTGCGATATCAGCCCCAGAACGCTCGTTTGCGTCAAAAACTGTCCGCCGTACGCGGCCGTCCTTGAACCGCGCGGTTGGCGGCGGATATCCTTGTACACATGATTCTCCGCCTAGCTTCAGTCGCCTTGCTCGTGGCGATGGCCGCCGTGCCCGTGCAGGCTCGTACGTGGTACGGAGGCGGACCGGCCGGCGGATGGATCACCGACCTTCTGCGTCCCACCGGTCCCACCGGATTCGTCTACGCGGCGACCTGGTTCGGCGGCGTATTCCGTAGCGGTGACAATGGCGCCACGTGGCAGGACTTCACCGGTGACCTCGATGGCGTCCTGGTTTGGGATCTCGCATTCGCGTTCGATGGCACCTCGAGTCCGGCGGTGTTCGCGGCCACCGAGGACCGGGGCGTGTTCCGGGCTTTCGCCGGTCAGCCATGGGAAGCTGTGAATCGCGGCATCAGCACGCCCGACCCCGTGCCCGCCCGGGCACTTCAGATCCATCCGCACGACATCGATGTAGTTACGGTGGCCACCAGCAACGGTATCTACACCAGCAACAACGGCGGTACGGACTGGCCCGATTCGTTGCATTGGTTACCGGGGTTCTCATTCAGCGACGTGGAAGTGTCGCCTCTGGCGCCCGTTACCATCTACGCCATGCAGAGTCAGGACCTGTATGTGAGCCCCGACAAGGGTCGCCGGTTCGACAAGTTGGGCGTTGAACAAGGTCTGCCGCCCAACGCCCTCTGGGTGGATGTGGAATTATTCGCAGCCAGTCTCGACACCATCATGGTGGCGTCGACGGCCCGCGGTGTATACGCGAGCGTTGATGCCGGCGAGAACTTCGCATACATCGGTCCCGCGCTCGAGAGCGAGCGCAACGGCATCATTCGGAGCATGACCACCGACGATGAAAATGGCGCGTTGATTCTGGCCAGCGAAGACGGCGTGTTCAAGACGTACGACCTGGGCGATACCTGGGAAACGCTGATCAGTGGACTGGGCGTGGCCGCGCCACAGGTTTACGACGTTCTGGTTGACGACGCGGCGGACCAGACGCTGTTACTGGGAACGTTTCGTCACGGTGTGGTGCGCACCGGCCCGGGGGGGCACGGTTGGCAGGAACAGAACCAGGGCCTGAACGCTTCGTTGAGTCGCGCGCTGCATGTACAAGGCGACGACGTGCTCGTGGGCACGGCCCACGGCGGTCTGTATCACAGCCAGGACGCCGCGAACAGCTGGCTCGACGTACGCGGCAACCTCGACGCCATCCAGATCAAGGACGTACACCGGTTCGTGTCGAGCGGCCGCTGGCTCGTGGCCTCCAGCGACGGCGTCTGGTTGAGCGACGATCAGGGTGATACCTGGCGAATGCCCACGATCCCGCCGGTCGAAACCAATGCCAACCGGTTCGTGGCACATGATGACCTGGGTGACACGGGCGTGTTCGTGGGTACGATTGCCGGCGTCTACAAATCGAACGACCAGGGTGACGTGTGGTCGCTGGTCACCGGCGTTCCCGCTACGCAGAACTACCTGGCCTTGGAATACGATCTTCAGACGCAGCAACTGTGGATCGGCGGCCTGAACGACGCGTTCTACGTGGGTCCGCCGCAGGGACCGTTCGAACGATTCGTGCCGCCACCGGGGGTGAGCCGGGCGATGTTCGATTTCGCCTTTCCGGGCACCGGAGCCATCGTGGCCTCGGGCAGCGATCTGTATCACCTGATTCCCGAACCCGGCGGTTATCAGGTGGTGTCCCTGGGTAACGGTCTTCCGTTTGGTGGTTTCGAGTCGGGTCCGGCGGTGAAGCAGGTCGAATACGACGCGCTGCGCGATCGCCTGTTCGTGGGGCTGAGTGAACGCGGCGTGTTCGAGGGGTCGGTCGTGGGTGGTCCGTGGGTAGCGCACGACAGCGGATTGCGCGTACCGCGTATTGAACGACTGGTGTACTCCGAGGAATCGCAATTGTTGTACGCGGCCACGTTTGGCGGCGGTGTGTTTGCCCTGGACGCGAGCGTTGGTGTGGCCGTACTCATGGGGGCTTTCGAGGCACGGTTGCGCAGCAGTTCCAACTGGGTGGACCTGACGTTCGAGTTGTTCGAAATGGCCTCGGTGGAAATCCTGCGATCGGTGGATGGCGGCCCTTTTGATCGCGTCTGGTACGGCTCCGCGATTTCGGCCGGCAGCCATACCGCCACCGATCAGCCAACCGGTGCCGACCGATTCGTCGAATACCAATTGGTGGCTCGTTTCGACGAGGAAGTTGGTCAAGGCCAGGAAATCCGGCGGGGTGCACGCGTGCAGGTGCAGGGCCCGGCCCAGCTGTCGTTCAAGCTGGGTCCCAATTGGCCGAATCCGTTCAATCCTCGCACCACGATTCCGGTGGAACTCGTGGCCGCTTCGGATGTGCAACTGGAAGTCATCGATGTGCGCGGGCGCCGCGTTGCTCGGCTTTTTCGCGGGGTTCTGGAGCCCGGGCGCCACGAGTTCGTGTGGAACGGCAACGACGAGCGCGACATGCCGCTGCCCTCGGGCGTGTACCAGATCCGGCTTCGTGCCGGGCAGCATGTTCGCACCCATTCCATGACGCTGCTACGTTAGACGTCTTCTGCTTTCCAATTCAAGAATCAGGTCAGGTTGGGCATGCGTAGGTTTTCGTGGTTGATACCGTGGACGTTGGCGCTCGGTAGCGTTCAGTTGGTGGCGTGTGGCGACTCCATACCGGAATCGTTGGAATCGCCGGTGGTGGTCATTGGCGTTGATAGCGCCGATTGGGTTTGGATCGACCAGCACGTCGCCGCCGGGGCGATGCCCAACATCAAGCGGCTGTACGAAGGCGGGGTGCGGGCCAACCTGGCCAGCCTGCAACCGCCGTCGAAATCGCCCACCATCTGGACTTCCATCGCCACCGGTAAGCGACCGGTGAAGCACGGCATAGCCGGGTTCATCGACAATAGCGGACGTCCCGAAAATCAGTCGGGCCGGGCGGCGGCTACGTACTGGGAAATCCTGGGCGGTCTGGGGCAGCCGCAGGCGGTCATTGGTTGGTGGGTGACCCACCCGGCCACGCGGGTGAACGGCGCGTTGGTAAGCGACTACGTGCAGTACTACGATGGTCGTGGCAAGCAGCTACCCAACGCTACGTATCCGCCCGAACTGGCCGACGAGTTGAACGACCTGCGGGTGGATCCCGACACCATCACGTTCGATGATCTCGCGCGGTTCCTGGACCCGGCGATCGCCCACGCTCACGCCGAAGAGGCCGAGAAGGTACTGGGCGAATTGAAGTGGATCTACGCGGCTGACGAGACGTTTCGCCGCATTGCCAAACACATGTATTCGCCGGGAAAGTACGACGTGTTCACGGTGTACTTCCGCGGGCTCGATGCCGTGAGTCACGCCTACTGGCGTTACTACAAGCCGGGCAGCGTGCACCTGATGGCCGACCCGTGGCTGCGGGAAATGTTGGCTGACCTTATTCCGCGCTACCACGCCTACGTGGACGAGTTGTTGGGTGAGATTCTTGGCTACATCGATCCGCAGAGTCGGGTGTTGTTGTGTAGTGATCATGGATTCGTGGGTCATGTGTCCACCAAGCGTGGCCCCAGTCTGGGCGTGGGCATGCATCGAGATGATGGCATCCTGGTCATGAACGGCCCCGGTATTCGCAAGGCGGCCACCCTCGATCGCGCGGGGGTAAAAGACATCATGCCCACGCTGTTGGCCATGCGAGGCATTCCTCCATCACGGGATCTCGACGGGCATCTTCTGGGCGATGCGTTCGAACCAGCTGTGCAGAAGTGGTTCGATGCACTCCTGGCCGACGCGGTGCCCAGCTACGATGCATTCCTGGTGCGCGCTGACGACGGTGGCCAAGCCGATTCCCAGGTGGAAGACGAGATTCTTGAGCGCCTGCGTAGCCTGGGCTATATAGACTGATGGCCTTGCTTGACCCCGTGCGGCGGGCCTATTTTGAACGTGATGTCCCTCTACCCGGATTGGTCCCATGAAGCTACGCCTTTTCTTTGCCTGCCTGTTCGGTTGGAGCTTCGCGCTGGGAATGGTGTTTCCTGGTTCGCTTGGCGCCCAGCGGGCGGTGGTGGAGGAACCATGGCAGGGGTGGCACGGGCCCCCAGCCGACGGCGCATACGGTGTGCGCTTTGGGATGGATCGGTTCATGGTGGGTGAGATCCTGGTGTCCAAGGGACTCAAGGCGCGCGGATCGCGATCGGGCACGCAGCGTTACGCGGGCAAGATCGGCGGTCGTCCGGCCGAGCTTGTGGCCGAATTCCACGACGACGCCGCGGGAGGTCTGGGCGGACGCCTCATGCGCATTCAGATCAGATGGAAGGAATTGGGTGGCGGTGCCGGGCGTGCCCTGGCGTTGTTCCATTCTCACGCCGAACGTCTTGCCAAAAACTACGGAGCGCCGATGGTCGAACAGGACACCAACGCCAGCGAGCTCGAGACCGGTCGCGGCGTGGCCAAGCGGTTGTTCCGTGGCGTGGAGGCGCAGACCGTGTTGGAGTTGAAAGCGTCGCGCCCGCGTCGCTACGACCTGACCATTCTCATCGATTCACCGCAGATCCACCCGGATCTGGCGGGGCGCTGACGAAGCCGATTTTCTTTGCTTGGGAAAAAGCGGCGACCCCGGTCGGCAAGGTGACCGGGGTCGTGGCGAGAAACCGCTTTGTCGACCGAATGGCGGCATGGGGTGAGCTTTGGGCCACTCGGGACAACTCGGATCATAGCGATTCCGTGACCTTCAAGTCAAGTCTCTCGCCGCGACCCCGGTTGCTCTAGGGATCACGGGGCAGGACGGTCAATCCAATCGAATCGACAGAAGCCGACCCGAACAGGCCGATTCCGCCCTCTACGTGAAACAAGGGCCGATCGAAGCCGTCGCCCGTGTTGCCTCCGACCGTGAAGCCAGCCTCTGCCTCTGGAAGTGATCGCACCAGGTCGAACCAGTTTCGGTCGACCGAGTACACGTAGAATTTGTAGCGACCGGCGAAATAGATGGCCAACCAGGGCAGTCGAATCTCACCCTCTTCGGCGACGAACATGGGTGAACTGATAATGCGATCGAGATCATCAAAGTCTTCCTCATCGAAGAACTCGGGGTCGATCACGAAGTCTGAGTCGAGGTCAAGGCTGAAAAGCCCCACCTCGTAGGCAATCTGGCGCGGGTCGGACAGGTCGCGGGCAAAGCGTGCCTCGAGCAGTCCGTCGGAGTACACCACCTGGTTGTCTTCGTAGACCTGGTCGCCTACGTCTTCGAAGTGGGTGAACTCACCCACCACCTCGGTCCCGTCGTCGTTCAGCACCAGCCAATCGATAGCACCAACGCGGGGTGGCGTCCGCGTGCGCGCGGTGATCAGTTCGTCGTCGGCGGTCAGCACGCGCAATTCGTACATGGTGTCGGGCATCACGAGCGCGGCCGGGTCACCGGGCACGTACACGCCGCGTTGATCGGGCGACCGCACATAGAACAGCTCCATGCCGTCGCCAGTGATTCGCACGTCGGCGTTCTCTTCCACCGCAGCCACCGGATCGAACGGTTGGGTCGGGTCGAGCGTGCGGCCCACGCGAATGGCGGGAAATCGGGCGTCCACGCGTAGCACCGCGTCGACAACCACGACGCCTACTTCATTGGCGTTGAACAGATCGCGTTCGCATCCGGTGCTTGGCACCAGCGACGAAATCCCGATCAAGAAGCCCAGGATTCTGGTTCTAGAATTCAAACTCCACCCCCAGGCTGGGAATCAAGGGCAGCTGCTTGACCACGTCGGGCAGCTGGCCCGGATCGTTGATGTTGTACTGCACGAACCAATCGTTGCGGTTGCTGTAGGCGTTGAACAGCTGGAATTGCCATCGGGCGGGCAACCCGAACAGGGAGAATTCGCGTCGGGCGCTGAAGTCCAATCGGTGGTAGGGGAGCAGGCGGGCGCTGTTGCGGGCCGCCGGTAGGTATTCACCGAACTCGGGTACCAGACCCGTCGCGGGGTCGCGTAGTCCGAAGATGGCCGAGGCCGGTGTGAATGCCTGACCCGTGCCGTACACGAAATTGAATCCGAAATCCCACGCCCCGCGCGACACGCTCATGACGGCCTTGAAATCGTGGCGGCGATCGTACTTGGGAGCGAACTCGTTGCCTTCGTTCACCTCGGCAAAGGTTCGACGGGTCCAACCCAACGTGTACCCCAACCAGCCGGTCACGCGTCCCTTTTTCTTCTGGATGAATACTTCGGCTCCGGTCGCGTAGCCCGTACCGCCGGTCAGAAAAATTGTCGTGGCGTCGACCTGACTCTCATCGACGGGAGCCTCGGTATCGAACAACACCAGGCTCTGCAGGTCGGTGTAGTAGCCCTCGACCGCGGCGGACCAGGTGCCGCCGGCATCCCATTCGAGTCCCAGCACCGACTGGACCGAGCGGCTGGGATCGGTGGTGTCGTCGATGGGGAGGTAGAAATCGGCCGCGGCAAAGCCCTCCGTGCTCACAAGCTGCAGGTACTGGTAGTAGAGGCCACCGGCCGCTTTCACCTGCCACTGGTCGTTGATCTTCTGCCGCAACGAAAGCCGCGGCTCGACGAGCCTGCGATTGCCGTCGTCGAGAAACCGTGCGCGTGCCCCCAGTCGAAGCGTGGTCTCGGGCCGTGGTCGCCAGAGATCTTCCGCGTATACCGAGTATTCCTTGGGCCGGCGATCAAAGTCGACGTCCACGTCGCGGTTGAAGGATTGCAGGAACTCGAACCGGTACGTCGACGCAGCAACTCCCAGTTTGAGCCGGTGATGCGGTGGTAGCGCCACGCTCAAGCTGGCTTGGCCCGAAACGTCGTTGAGTTCGTTCTCGATCGAGATGGGGGTGGTGAGCACCTGAAAGTCGCTGTCGCTGCGGTATCGACTCCACGATCCCACGACATTGGCGACCACGCGTTCGCCGATGACGCGGGTCCAGGCGCTGGAAGCGATCGTGTTTCCCCAGGTAAGGTTCAGGAATGTGTCGGGGTCGGGTTCCACCCTCAGCACATCGTTGCTTCGATACAGCCAGAACTCGAACTTGTTGTTGCCGCGGGGCAGGGTGTACTTCGCATTGCCATCGTAGAAATAATAGGAGGGAATTTCCGAATTGTTGCGTCGCAAAGCGTTGAGTATGGGGTCCAGGTACGTGCGGCGTCCTCCCAACGACCAGGTTCCACCGGCCAGAGGGCCCTCGACCTGCGCGCGCGCGGCGATGGTGCTTATGCCGACGCGGCCCGAAACCTCGTTGGCCGTGTTGCCGCGGCTACGCACGTCGAGTACCGAGCCCAGCCGGCCCCCGTATTCGGCCGGGTAGGCGCCCTTGAACAGGGTGACCTGATCGACCATGGCGGGGTTGAAGGTGGAGAACAACCCGAACGCGTGCGTCGGGTTGTAGATCGGCACCTGATCCAGCAACACCAGGTTCTGGTCGGGCCCACCGCCCCGCACATACAGACCGCTGGAAATGTCGGAGGCGGCCTGCACCCCGGGCAGGAGCTGGAGCGCGCGTATGGGGTCGGCCTCGCCGATGGCGGGGATGGAAGCCAAGTCGTCCGAGGTGAGTTTCACGAAACCGGCCTGGACCTCTTCCTCCACCTGGTCGCGGTCACCGAATACCACCTGCTCTTCCATTTCGATGGCTTTTACCACCATGCGAACCACGAGCGGCTCGTCCTGCCCCGTCAGGGCAATGGGTAGGGTGAGGGAGTCGTATCCGATGTAGGAGAACTTCAACTCGTAGCGCCCCGGCGGCAGGTCGGTGACCGTGAATCCCCCGTCGGTCCGGGTCAGGACGCTCTGATCCACGTTGCCCGTATCGGTGCTGGTTATCGCCACGACACAGAAAGCCAGAGGGGCATTGTCTTCGTCGTCGACGACCACGCCGGCCAGATTGGCCGCGTGTACATTCGACGACAGTGTGACCAACAGACACGCAATCCAGCCCAGTATGGCCATGCGAACCTTCGGAAACATCGAATCCTCGTTGCTGGCGGGGGTTTGTCGATCTACCATCGGGCCTCGCCCCGTTCCTTGCATGTGGCCTGCCAGGCAGAAGTCCGGATCCATGAACCCACCCTTGAAGCCACGCCAGAAGCTTGGCAAGTACCGCATCCTACGTCGGATTGCCGACGGAGGTTTCGCGCGTGTGTACCGCGCCCACGACACCGTCGAGGGCATAGACGTAGCCCTCAAGATTCCCCATGCACATCTGATAACCGAGGGCACGCTGGTCGATTTTCGCCGCGAGGCGCGCATCACGGCGCGGCTGGAGCACCCGAACATACTTCCCCTCAAGAACGCCGATTTCATCGACGAACGCTTCGTGATTGCCTCGCCACTGGGCGAAGGCACGTTGGAAGAGCGGTTGGGGCGACGAATTACACTGACGCGTTCGTTGGATTACGCCGATCAGATTCTCGCGGCACTAGCTTACGCGCATTCTCATCGGGTGATCCACTGCGATGTGAAGCCCGACAACTTCATGCTGTTCGAGCCCGATCGCCTTCGCCTGGGGGATTTCGGCATTTCCAAGGTCCAGTTGCAGACCATGATGAGCGCGTCGGGCTCGGGTACGTTGGGGTACGTGGCGCCCGAGCAGGCCATGGGCCGCCCAACCTACCGGTCGGACTGCTTTTCGGCGGGGCTCATCATCTACCGGATGCTCGTGGGAGAGTTGCCGAGTTGGCCGTTCAACTGGCCATTGCCCGGCAATGAGCGGCTGCGACGCAAGGTGTCGCCGGCCATGATCAGCTTTCTGAAGCGTAGCCTCATGGTCGACGAAAAAAAGCGGTTCCGTGACGCAGGCCAGATGCAGGCGGCTTTTGCCCGCATCAAGCCGCGCGAGCTGAGTCGTGCGAACTCGCAATCCTCGCCCAAGAAGAAGGTCCAGAAGGACTGGCGAGCGCTGCGGCAGCGAGCCTTCCAGCGTATCTACGGGCGCGAGCTGGGCACCAAACACGAGTGCGGCCGTTGCCGTCGCCCCGTGAGCGAGGCCATGCGTTGGTGCCCATGGTGTGCGAATACCCGGCGGGTCCACCGCGACGACAGCGCCTTTCCGAAGCAGTGCCGGCGCTGCGGCCGCGGTATGAAGTTGGATTGGGTGTATTGCGCGCATTGTTACGGTGCATCGCAGGGACCCGACTCCGATCGATCCTACACCGACAAGCGCTACACCCATCGTTGCGGCAGCTGCAAGGGCGACCTCATGCCACACATGCGCTACTGCCCGTGGTGTCGGCGCAAGGTGTTGCGTAAGTGGAAGCTGGAATCGGGGGGCAACAAATGTACTTCGTGTGGTTGGGATGTCGCGGGGGAGTTCTGGCGCCACTGTCCGTGGTGCGGCACTGGCATGACCCATGAAAAGGCGCGTCCATGAATCCGTCGCCTCCCAGCATCTTCGCCAACGCGAATATGGAAACGCCCGCGCGGGTTGTCTTGCCCACCGGCGCGGCCGTCGTGTTCACGACGCCATCGCCCGACCGCGAAACCGCCAATGAAGACTCGGCCGCCGTGGCCGCGGTGGGTTCGTGCTCGGTGCTCATCGTGGCCGACGGCGTGGGCGGCCACGCGGCGGGCGATCGGGCCTCGGCGCTGGCGGTAAGCAGTCTGCTGGACTGCGTGGCTGGCGCGCCGCCCGAGGGTCTACGCGCCGCCATCCTGGATGGCTTCGAAAGCGCGAACCGGGCCGTGCAGGCGTTGGGGGTTGGCGCCGCGACGACGCTGGCCGTGGTGGAGCTGCGCGACGGCAACATGCGTCCGTTCCACGCCGGCGATTCGGCGGTGCTGGCCGTGGGTCAACGCGGTCGCCTGAAGCACCTGACCATTTCCCATTCGCCGGTGGGTTACGGAGTCGAGGCCGGCCTCATCCAGGAGGGCGATGCCATGCACCACGGTGAGCGACACCTGGTGAGCAACCTGGTGGGAACGCCGGAAATGCGCATCGAGGTGGGACCGCGCATCAAGCTGGCCCCCTACGATACCGTTCTTCTGGGCAGCGACGGCGTGTTCGATAATTTGACCACCGACGAGGTGGTCGAAACGGTACGCCGGGGTCGCCTGGAGCAGGCGGCCGACAGCCTGCGCGAACAGTGTGGGAAGCGTATGAGGAACCCCGTCAAGGGCGCCCCCAGCAAACCAGACGATCTGACGTTCGTGTTGCACCGGGCGAGGGGCTAGCGGGCGTGCCCTTGCAAGCCCCCTGAGAGGGGATTTGCCGGTGGTTCGCGGTCTGGGAGGAAGGTGTTGGTGCCCGGGGCGAGACTCGAACTCGCACGTGATTTCTCGCACTACGACCTGAACGTAGCGCGTCTGCCAATTCCGCCACCCGGGCTCCGGGCAGACTGAGCAGTCTAGTAAGGGCCCCACGCAGTGTCAAGATTCAGGGGCTTCCGTTGCCAGGCGGACTTCCCTTTGGTAGTTTGCATGCCCCCGGAGACGGTTGCGAAGCCGCTTCGGGAGGGTCACCAGATTGCGGCGGTTGCCGCTCGGGGATCCTCGCCCACCCGCCCGCTGTTTGCTTTCTACCCAGGAACCGTGACCCCATGGCGGCCAAAAAGGCCAAGAAACCGCCCCGTGACATCAAGATCATCGCCAAGAACCGTAAGGCGCGGTTCAACTTCCAGATTCTGGATACGTTCGAGGCGGGGATGGTCCTGGTGGGCAGCGAGGTAAAAAGCCTGCGCGCCGGCCGGTGCAACCTGGGCGACGCGTACGCCGATATCCGAAACGGGGAACTCTTTCTGCGGAACCTCCATATCAGTCCCTACGAGCAGGCGACCCGTATGAACCACGAGCCCATGCGCACGCGTAAGTTGCTGCTGCACAAGCGCGAACTACGCAAGCTCATTGGCAAGACGGCCGAGAAGGGGCTCACGCTGGTGCCATTGAGCCTGTACTTTCTCAAGGGTCGGGTGAAGTGCGAGATGGCCCTGGCGCGCGGCAAGAAACAGCACGACAAGCGGCTCTCGAAGGCCGAGAAAGACGTGCAGCGCAAGATGCAGCAGGCCATGCGCGGCGGCATGCGACGTTCGGGAGGCGAATGATGTCCACTGGTACGATGAAACAGTTCGCGCTGGGCGCTTGTGTGCTCATGGCCGCCAACCTGTTTCTGCCCCGCGCCATCGCGCAGGACGACTCCCAGGTCGAGGCGCGCTCGGCGCGCGTGGTGCCCGGCGACGGCCGTCCCTCCTCGTCCATCACCATGAAGCGACTCGAGCCAGGTTCGCAGGAGTGGTTCCTGGCCGGCAGCGATCTCGCTGATGCGTTGCAGGTGGGTCGGTACTGGCGCGCCGACGTGCGCAAGTTGGTAATCCGCGTCGACGATCAACGTATTACGTTCACCGTGGGTGCCCGTTCCGTCGTGGGGACCGACCAGACCATTCTGCTGCGCACGCCAGTAAGGTTCCATCAGGGCGAGCCGTGGATTCCGCTGGAGTTTGTGAAAACCATTCTGCCGCAACTTACGAGTCGCGTGGTGCGCTGGAACGACGCCGACTTCAGTCTGGTGCTGGGACAGCAGTCGTTCAACGTGTCCGGCCATCGCGTGGAGAGTGGTGAAACCACCACCGAGCTGATCATCGAAATGACGGCTCCGTTGGCCTTTCGCGTGGACGACAGTCGCGCTGGCGTGTTGGTGCTGAAAGTATATGGCGCTCGCGGCAACATGGCGGGGTTGCGTCGTACCACGCCGCGCGGACTGATCGACGCCATTACACCCAAGCAGGAGCGCGACCACCTGCTGTTGGAAATCGAGCTTTCCGAACTGGCCGCCAAGTACCAGTCGAGCTCCAGCAAAGATGGCAACCGCATCGTTTTGTCGGTAGAGCAGTCGCCGGTGGGCACCATCCCCGATCCCGTGCCGCGCGGGCCGCATCTGGTGCAAACGCTGCCGCCCGAGGCCCGGGCTCGCGAAGTGAACGTGCGCAAGGTTGTGATCGACCCCGGCCACGGTGGCGCCGACATGGGTGGCGAGGGCGTGAACGGCCTGTTCGAAAAAGACGTGACGCTGGCCATCGCGCTCGAGGTGAAGCGGATTCTGGAAGGTCGCCACGATATCCAGGTGGTGCTGACGCGCGACAGCGACGAAACGTTGGGGTTGGTGCAACGTACGGAGATTGCCAACCAGAATCAGGGCGACGTATTCATTTCCATTCATGCGAACAGTTGGTACGACCGCACGGCGCGCGGTATCGAAACATATTTTCTGTCGCCGGCCAAAACCGAGTGGGACGCCCAGGTAGCCCGCACCGAGAACGCATCGATAGACCAGGCGGAAGATCTGGATTTCATTC
Organism: Candidatus Krumholzibacteriota bacterium; assembly: GCA_029262065.1. Classification (GTDB taxonomy): domain Bacteria; phylum Krumholzibacteriota; class Krumholzibacteriia; order JAJRXK01; family JAJRXK01; genus JAJDAC01. The sequence goes on from JAJDAC010000023.1 coordinate 66,330, forward strand.
TGTGGGATCTGGTGCAGAACGTTTTCATTCAGGAGAGCGCCACGTTGGCCGAAGCGGTACAGAACGGCCTGATCAGCGATCTGGGCATGCGCAACCGCGGCGTCAAGCAGGCTGGGTTCCGCGTATTGGTGGGCGCGTTCATGCCGGCCATTCTGGTGGAAGTGGGATTCCTGTCCAATCAGGCCGACGCCAACAAGCTGGCCGATGGCGCCTACCACCGCCAAATGGCTCAGGCCATGGCCGATGCCATTTTGGATTTCCGTGCGCGTATGGACGCGGTACGGCAGGGGACGCGGTAGATGACGGGCCGCGCATTCGCGATCGCCGCGGCGGTCGTGGTGCTGGGCGCGCTCGGGGTGTGGTTGTTCCTGCCTCGGGAAAACGCGGTGGTCGACCCCACCGTTGAAATTTCCGACGACGATGGCCTGGGCACGCGCGCCATTACCCTGTACTTCGGCAACGCGCAGGGCGACGGGTTGGTGCCCGAGTCGCGAACCATTCAGGCGCAGCGCTACCGCGACCAGGAAGTGGAGGCCGTGTTGGCCGAGTTGGTGCGCGGTCCGGAAAGTTCTGATGGCATACGCACCATGCCCGACGGCACCCGGCTGCGCCAGGCGTTCTACGACGAAGAGCAACGGCTACTGTATCTGGATTTCAATCGGGCCCTGGTGGCCCAACCCATGGCCGGGTCCACGATGGAAGTGATGACGCTCACGGCCATTTTGCGCACCATCGCCGTCGACTTCCCCGAGGTACGCGCCGTGCAGTTTCTGGTGGAAGGCCTGGAAGTGGAAACGCTGGGCGGGCACCTGGATCTAACTCGACCTCTGCGACCAGGAGATTGGTTGTGACGGCTCCGATTGGTGTATTCGACAGCGGCGTGGGTGGGCTTACCGTGTTGAAGGAGCTGCGTCGCCGGCTTCCCTCGGAAAACTATCTATATCTAGGCGACACCGCGCGCGTGCCGTACGGCACCAAGGGTTCGGCCACCGTGCAGCGCTTCGCGCGCGAGGCGGCCCAGTTCATGGCCGCCCAAGGCGTGAAGCGCATGGTGGTGGCCTGCAATACCGCTACGGCCTACGCGCTGGAAACCGTGCGCGAGGTACTGGATGTTCCGGTGCACGGGGTCATCGAGCCCGGAGTACGGGCGGCGTTGAAAGTCACGTCGGGCCGGGTGGGGGTCATCTGCACACCGGCCACCGAGGCCAGCGGCAAGTACCACGATCGTCTGTTGGAATTGCGGCCATCGCTGGAGGTTTTCACCACGGCCTGTCCCCTGTTCGTGCCGTTGGCCGAAGAAGGATGGGATACCGGCGAGATTCCTTTGGCCGTGGCCAAGCGCTACCTGGCCGAGTTGCACGAGAAGGGTGTAGACTCGCTGATTCTGGGTTGCACGCACTACCCGGTGTTGAAGGGCGTGATCGGCGAGGCCATGGGGCCCAAGGTCATTTTGGTCGATTCAGCCGTGGAGTTGGCCGAGGCCGTGGCTGCCGATTTGGCGGCGGCGGGCGACGCCGAGCCGGCCGGCTCTTCTGGCTATCTGCGTTTGTTGGTAAGCGACGTGCCGCAGCGATTCGCGCAACTCAGCCAACGATTTCTCGAGCATGAGGTAGACGAAGTGGAAGTGGTGGATCTCGAGCATCCTGAGAGTCACGGAACGACGACCGGAGGCCGATCATGAGCCGTCCGGGAGATCGCAAGCCCAACGCCATGCGTTCGGTGAAGATCACGCCGTTCTACCAGCGTCATCCCGAAGGGTCGACGCTGATTGAAGTTGGCGACACGCGGGTGATCTGCGCCTGCAGCGTGGCGCCGGGCGTTCCGCGCTGGCGGCGCGATAGCGGCGCCGGTTGGATCACCGCCGAGTACGGTATGTTGCCGC
>JAJDAC010000024.1 GCA_029262065.1 Candidatus Krumholzibacteriota bacterium
GTTGGTTCGCTGACAACGATTCCGAGTTTCAATAGTTCCGCGTGCACGTGTGGCGCTCCCCAAAGCGGGTTGTCATGCGCCAGCTGACGGATGAGTGCTCGCTCTTCAAGAGTCAGCGGCGGCCTGCCACGACGGCGACGCCTGCTTTTCCAGCGCCAATATTTTCGGAAGCCAGCACGATGCCAGCCAATCACCGTGTCTGGCTTGACGATGAGCAGGGGGTGACGCCAATTGGGCCAGTACGTTCTCAACAGAATCCAAAGCAGACGATCTCGGTTTTTCAGCGCGGGACGTTTTCCTCCGCGGTTTAGGACTTGGAGCTGATGACGTAGGGCTAAGTTCTCCAAGGCCAGCGAACGTTGAGTCTGGAAGGCGGCGAAGAAGGCACGTAGAATCGCGTAGAACATAATTATCCGAAGAGCTGCGGGAAGCTGTAAGCTTAACAGACGCAACGCGGACGGAATATTTTGGAGGCACAGGTGTATACTATGGAGTGTTGAAGGCGGGCGACATCGACGCGCGCACAACACTTACCCTAGTGAAGTAGGCAGAATGTCGAGTCGAGTCGCCTGGGGATGGCTGATGGCAATCAGCTTGTGCTTCATATGGCTGTCGCCGTCGAAGGCTGGTGTATTGCGCGTGGCCAAGGACGGCACGGGAGACTTCACGGTACTCCAGTTAGCCGCTGATGTAGCCGCTCCAGGCGACACGATTCTCGTTGCTTCGGGGAGATACGCCGAGTCTTCGATCTACCCATACGATGGCCCTGGGTTTGTCGGCGAAACCTACCTGGGAATAGGCGTTAGCAACCTTACAATCATCGGGGAGGACAGGGACCAGGTTATCATTGGTCCGGAGGAGCTCGTAATTTCTGGTTTCGATCCCAAGGGTATTGCGATGCAGTATCAGGTTGCTACTGATCTGACCTTGATGAACCTCACGATTGAGAACGTTCGAGAAGGTACTCGCCTCCACGAGAATGCTACCGTGGAGAATTGTGTAATTCGCAACTGCGACTTCGGGGTCTTCGCCTTCGGGGATAGCGTGCGAGTTCTCAATAGTGAGATTCGAGATTGCCTGTCGGGCGGAATCCTCACCTTCGGGCTTGATTCTGCGCTCGTATCTGGATGCACGTTGACCGACAATGGTTCTATCCACATTGACTTCGAGTTTACGACAAACGCCAAAGTCGTTGCATGCGACCTGAGTGGTGCGGCCCGGGCGGGGATTCAGGCCGCCCAGTTTTCCTCGGTCGACATACAGTCTTGTAGCATCGTGGACGCTGAAGTCTGGGGAGTGCGGGTGTCGTTTGACAGCACGGCCAGTATCAACTCAGTTACAGCGATGGCTGGCAGGGGAGGGCTTAGTCTCACGGCGTCGTGCCATGTCGCGGGTGCGAACAACATAGTTGAAGGCAGTTCCTATGCGATGCGCTTCGGTAACATGGCTACGAGCGCGATACACCGAAGCGAGATTCGCGGGCAAGTCATCCTGGACTCGTATGCATCTCTCACTACTGTGGACCTCACCCGGAACTACTGGGGAACGACCGATCCCGACTCCGTGGCTGCATTGATCACGGACATCAACGATGATCCGACGAATCTTGGGATCGTAGAGTTCGAACCATTGCTGTCGAGCCCCGTCCCGACCCGCAAGCAATCGATGGGGGACATCAAGAGGCTTTTCGGATTGGACCGCAATTGAGCGTCGTTGCTTCGCGAGGTTCCTCGTCAATAAGCGTACATAGACTCCGTTCGTTTTGGCACCCCACCCGGGGAGCCAAATATGGGGGCCACCGGAAGGTGGTCCCTCTTGTTTACTGCACCAAGCGCATCGCCGAGTCTGCGGAACACCGCGCAGAATGCGCTAGAGCTGCCCCAATCCGCCACTTCGCCTGTACAGGTCGCGCAACCTGAGGCTCTCTCGAGCTCAATCGCTCAATCGCAGGCAAGCGCCTCGCAGGCAAGCGCCTCGCAGGGTCACATCTTCGCGAGGCCGCGGCTCGGGGGCCAGAGTATCGTGAAGACAACCGAAAGGAGGTGTCGTCATGATCGACGTGAACGAAGTGCTGGAGCTGTCGGCGGCGGACGAGGCGAGCCGGCTCTGGGAGGCCTCAAAGGAGATCTATCACGCGGCCCCTCAGGACGTGTCGGCCATTCTGGAATCGCTGGATCTCGGCATCCGGGCCGTGGAGATCCTGGGCTTCCATCGGATCGAACCCGTTCGCGACAAGTTCCCAGCAACGATCGCTAGCCACCTCGAACCCCCCGCGCCTGACGTGGAGGTCCAGCGGGACGCGGTGGAGCAACCCCGCTGTCTCGGTTTCCGGGAGCTACTGGACCTGATGAGCGAAGAAGAGCTCCCTTGTGTGGCTAGGGACATGCACCACGGATGGGAAGACCGGCGGTGCGCCTGCATGCGAGGCCGTGCCCTCACCAACGAAGCCATCGGATTCAGTGTGGGCGCCGACGACCGTGAACAGCTGCTGCTGCTTCTCGCCTATCGCAATCGAATCTTCCGCTATCCGCCTCCGGTCCGGATCGTGGTTTCGGAGGTCGTGGATTCGTTCCCCCGGCTGGAGGAGTTGGTGAAGAAACTCGAGGCGTGACGACGGAGGCACACTCGTTGTGTGGCCAGCGCGCATGTCGAAGTCTTGCTCACGGCCTATCAGGCACCCAACATGAACGCGTACGCCGCGTGATTCATCAGAGGCACAGGTCCGGTAGCTAACGACCGTCCATGCGGAGAATGCGTGATGTTCGGACACGGTCGGACGTGTTCACTCGCACGAAATAGATGCCGTTGGAAACACGGGACCCGCGGTCGTCCGCCCCGTTCCAAACAGCGAGTCGTGGCCCCGATCCCAAGGTCGTGTCGAGGAGCCTGCAAACTCGACGTCCGCGGACGTCCACAACGTCGACAGTGACCTTCTCGGTTCGCGAGAGCCGAAAGTGGATTTCCTGGGAACCGCCGCTTGGGTTTGGGACGATGGTGATAGCAGCGCTGGTCTTCGCACGAGCTTCTACTTCGATGGGTCCAAGCCACTGCGTAGACTCGCCCCAAGTCGCCTGAAGCCAGAAACTACCGCCATCGGCCGGCGCCCCGACGAGTGTCGACTCGAACTTTCCGCTGTCGACCATCCTCCAGAGAAGATCCAGCTGGGTGTGCCTCGCATCGCCTTGCCAAGCCGTGAGCGATACGCCGGGTACTGCGGTCGAGACTTCGAAGACGAGATCGTCGTCCCTCCACTGGGCCCCGAAGCTCCCGATTGCCACGGGAACAACCTCGACATCGCCTATCTTTTCACTCCACAGGTGAGAGTATGACGCGTCGAAAGCGCCGACATACGCATCGTATCGACCGGACCGATACAGAGGGGATCCCCCAAGGTCCAGCGAAGCCTTGAAGCTCCCGGTAACGTAGGTCTTTCCCGAGGAAGTCGAAGCCATAGAACCCGCCGTCTGTTGGTGAACATCGCCGTAAACGCGGAACCATGTAACCTGGCCCTCGGCATCGAAGACAATTTGATATGGCGAGTACCAGCCGACCTGGTCCTCGAGTTCCACGGTAGCTTCAGGGATCTCGAAGGACCGGTTCGATGCACCGAAGACCATGAATTGGCCGTTGGGGAGAGGTCCTACTCCGGAAAGGTCATCGTCGCCCAATCCCCCGATCGCACGAATCCATTCCAGGGTCCCTTCCGAATCGAAAACCACGGCGTATGCGTCGAGCCACGCGCCCGTAGGATCCGGGTCCGGGAGCAAGTCGCTGCCGAAACCGAAAGGGCCGTCAGAATACTCCCCCACCAAGATGAGACGGTCAAAGGGGTCGAGTGCTATTCGCGATACTCTGCCGAATATGTTCGACTTCCGTGTCCATAGTTCTTCTCCAGTTGCCGAAACACAAGTCAGCTGGACGAAACCCGGATCGTATCCCGCCAAGAACAAGTTCCCAGTGGCACCCACCCGAGCTTCTTTGATGAGGAAAATTTCTTCAGCAGTTCCGTTGACGGCGTAGCTGGAGATATGGTCTCCGTCACGATCGAACGTAGCGACGAAGCCAGTCCTGTTCCTGCCTTCCGGGGTCACATCCCCACCGCCGAAATCGACAGGGGCGATGCCGACCCCCGCGATGACGATGTTTGAATTGTTGTCGAAGTCAACGGCCCGGGCTTCTGCGCCAGTCCGGCGACACCATTGGTACTCGCCTTTGGGGTTGAACAGAACCAAGTAACTCGTAGCGGCGTCACACACCGGTTCTTCCCCGAATTGAACTCCGTTGTAGCCATAGCCCACGATCGCTACGCTACCGTCGGCGTCGATCGCGACATCGATCCAACCGACTGGGTAATCCAGGGATCCGGGCCGCTGGTAGGAATGCGCCCACTGGAGTTGGCCCCCGGGATCATACCGGACCAGGAACCCTCTCCGTTTACTGGGAGATGATAGGGGCTGTTCTTGAATCAAGATGTCCCCCTGGAATGTCCCAGATACGACCACACCGCCTGTCTCGTGCGCGTCAATGTATTGGCCATGCTGGTCAAACGTGCCCTGGAAGGGATCGTCAGCCGCGATTGCCACTTGCAACGGCGCCGCGACGAACAACGACGACCAGACAACGGCTTTTTGGACGGCACGTATCATGGTTGCGCACCCTGAAGTTCCTGTTCGGTACGGACGAGTAGCAATCCAATTGCGGGCTAGCGGTTCACGATCATTTTGCGGGAGCCCGTTGTGTTTCCGGCGCCTTCGAGCCGGTAGTAGTACACGCCGGCAGGAACCCGTCTACCGTTCCGGTCGCGCGTGTCCCACGCGAGAACGTGTTCTCCCACACCCCGGGGTGCATCTATCGACCGAACCAATCGTCCGGCCACGTCGTACACGCGTAGCTCAGCATCGGTGTCGACGGTCAATTTGAAACTGATGCTCGTTCGATTGTGGAATGGGTTCGGCTGATTCTGTTCCAGAACCCCGCCCTGCGTGAACACGGACGGCGTGGATGTCGGGTTGGCGTAGAGCTCTCCGATGTCCTGGGGCGTGAGCGCACGCGCATAGATGCGAGCGTCATCGATCTTGCCGTTGAATACTTCGAGGGCTCCCGGGACGTCGCCACCGATTGTGAAGTCGAGACCATCGGGGATGAGCGTTGTCTGTGGAATCGAACCGGAGCCGAGGGCTACGCCGTTGACGTAGTGGGTGATCGATCCGTTGTCGAAGACCGACGCCACGAAGATCCATTCGTCCTCGGGAAGCGTAGTCGGGTTCTGCCAAAATTGATCCCAGTTCGAGATAGAAGTGCAGATGCCTGCAGGTGACACGTACATTCTGTACATGAGATCGTTCGAACTAGTCGTCGATTTCATGAAGATGGGATTGAACCCAAACCCGACTATGCTCACGCCGTGTTGCTGGATCCAAGCGCTTTGAGTCAGTTCGGTAGTCGGAGACTCGAGGCTCACAGAGTTCGGTACCTGGATCCACGAACTGGTTCCGTCGAATTCCATGGCCGATTGCGGATTTCCAGATCGATCTGGGCTTGCGACCACGGTGGTGCCCACGGACCCGTGGTTTGCATTTCCACTGATGTCGATGGCATCGCCGTCAAGTGGCCAATGGGCCACAAGGCCCGTCGTGATGTCGGCGTAGGCCGTGGATCCAGGGAGCAGCCAGAGACTCACGACCAAAGTTCCAATTCGGACAGAGCGCATATCATGACCTCCGCAGACCTCAAGAACTCGCAATTCTCCACCATTATACTAGACAACGTATTCTTGGAGCAGGACCGGACACACAATTCTCCTTTTTCCGCACTTGTGATTTCGTGAGAAGAGGATCTCGCGCCACTTCCGCGGGCAGCACCTTGATGGCCACCACGCGGTCCAGGCGCGGGTCCCGGGCCTGGTAGACCACACCCATGCCGCCGCGACCGACCCGCTCGCAAGAACCTCTCAGTTGTCCTCGACGGGAACGCGCTCGGGTTCGCCCTGCTCGTGCACACGAAAGACCAGAATCGTCGCGCTTTCGTCCTTCGTGATCGCGGTATGAACCTGCTTCAAAGGAACCATCATTACATCGCCCTGCTTACCGACGAGGTCGTCCTTGCCCTCCTGCCACAGAGTGACCGATCCCTCAAGAACATAGGCGAACTCCTCGCCGGGGTGCCAGTGTCTCGGCAGGGACGTGTTCGGCGGAATCGTCACCCGGCTGACGATGACCTCTGTGCCGTCGACTCCTTCGAGGACGGCCTTGAGCAAGGTCTCCAGGTTCAGGCCGGGCTTGCCGGCCGACTTCTCGTTTGGCGGGTCGTCGTGAGCCAGACTCGCCGATTGAAACATCAACAAGGCTCCGATTAGAACAGCTGTGACAAGGATGGGCTTTCGCATTCTTCATCTCCTCCGGCTGACAATGATGCCAGCTTATCTACGAGTGAGTCAAATCGGGGGCGCTTGACAGTGCTTTTGGAGCCACGTAGGCTTATTGGACAACTGAGCCATACCTAAGCTGGAACGGTCAAGAATGCAGTTCACCAAGAACCCTCAGAACTCATTGCGGAAAATGCGCTGGTACTTCCCTGTTTGGGCCACCGTCCTGCTTATCGCCGGCGTCTGGGCTGGTTGTAGTTCGACCGGTCAAAGCAGCGGACCCAGCGAAATTGAATTCGACACCAGTTCGCTGTTGGAAGGCTATGAGTTCTTCATCCACGAAGGCGACAGCAAGGCCGCACCATTGATAATGTTCGTCGACGGATGGGGAGCAGAAACCAACTGGAAGGAAGGCTTGAACCTGGTCTTCCTGAACACACACGACACCAATGAACCTTTGGGAACGTTGACTCTGACCATCAACCAGACACTTTCGCCGATCGCCGTCAGCAGTGTGCTTTGTTCGACAACCAGAGTTCGGGTGGGCACCGGACCGGAACTCGATGGGCAATCCTATTCCATTCCATTTCCCGGTGGCAGGGCTGGCAAGCTGAAGGCGTTTGGCTGCAGCAATCAAGATATCGAGAACGAATGTAATTTGGAGGAGATCCACTTCAGCATCGATGAAGTCATCCTTTCCCCTGAGAGGCTGATTACTGGCTTTGAAGCGTCAGTCGTCAACAATGACACCGATGTGGAGCACTTCATCCACGGCAGAATCGTAGCCCGCAAGTCCGCTCCACCCCAACCGTAGCGGGACCCGCTTCGAGCGAACTTGCCGCAGATCGGGTGACGCTTCATCACTTGTTGTCGCATCAATCGGGAATTCCGAATTTCGCCAAGAAGGAATTCTACGTGGGAGTTGATGCGCGTCTCGATTACACGCGCCACGTCTTCATTCCGGCAGGAATGACGCAATCTTCCATCATCTCCGATCGCCGCGATCTTTGGCCGGGGACGGCAAACAGTTATGTGAATCACACCGGCGCCTATCAGCGGCCGGATCCCATCAACTACGCCGACGCGCAATTCGGGGCTGGCAACATGATTTCCACGGCAACTGACTTGCACAGATTCGTTGTTGCGCTGCGCGCTGGGAGTCTGGTGTCACAAGACGGGTTTGCTTTGCTGATGGAGCAGCACGCCCAGTCGGAGAGATCTGACGAACAGCAGGGGTATGGCTGGAACCTACGTCCTGGCTGGACGAGAAGCCATTCCAGATTACCCGACAGATCACAGGTCTGATTGCCGAACACTGACGGAGCGCTCCTCTGGATGTTGACCTAGGTCGGCCGACTACGCGGCCAGATCCTTCCGCTCAAGCACGATCGCGGCGGCCACCACCACCAACCCGGTCAATCCCAGTAGCAGCCCGATCGGGCCGGCGTGCACGACACCGTCCAACGTGACTCCAGCCTTCTGCTGCGCGAAGAGGGAGACCTCGTCCAGATGTCGGATCCGGGGCGATATCAGGCGTAGGGTCTCGAACACGAAGCTGGCGACGACCAGGCCGCCCGCCAGCAATGCCGCTTGCCGCGCTCGCGGCAACCAGCACGACCCCAGCAGGGCGAGCCCGCCGAAGAACCAGGCCAGCGGCAATCCGTTCAGCGAAGAGACGAGTAGATATCTGAGTGTGATGTCGTTCTCGACGAACCTCACGCTGATCATCAGGCCGAGCGTCAGGGCCAGCACCATCGCCAGCGAGGCGGTCGCCATGGCCAGAAACTTCGCGACGACCACGCGCCAGCGCGGCACCGGGCGGGCCAGTAGCAGATCGAAGCTCTTCTGTTCGATCTCACCGGCGATCAGAGCCGATCCCTGCGAAACGAGGAAGACTGAGAGCAGCAGAGGCATGGCGTCGAAGACCTTCGCCCGTAGGAAGCCTTCCAGCTGAGCCATGGCCTGGACATCCCCGATCATGGCTTTGAAGGCCGGCGGCATGTTCTCGAGGAAAGAGATCAGGTCGGGAAAATTCTGTACCGTCGGAAACAACAGCACGTTGATCGCCGCGATCGCCGCCAACCCGAGGCACCAGGCCAGTGTCTGTCCCTGCAGGTCGCGCATGGTCTTCAGAAAAATGCTACCGCGCATGGGGTGACCTCTGGGCTCCGTAGCGGGCGAGGAAGAACTCTTCGAGACTGGGCTCGCGGCTTAGCAGGTCCTCGATCTCGAACGCGCTGGCCCTCTGCAACAAGGGTCCGAGTGCACCACTCACCTTGCACCGCAAGGCGCGGCCCTCGATCGTCAGTTCGCCGACGCCTTCCAGGTCGTCGAATGCATCAGGCTCCGGCGGTCGGGTGCAGGTGATGGTCACCAAACGCAGCGCCTCGCGGCCGATCGAGGCAACTTCCTCGATCGCGATCAAGCGGCCCGCTTCGACCATCGCAACGCGATCGCAGACGCGTTCGACCTCGGTCAGATTGTGCGAAGAGAGGAAGACCGTGCGGCCGTCCTGCCGTACTTCCTCGATCAGCGCGAAGAACTCCTGCTGTACGAGCGGATCCAGCCCAGTCGTGGGCTCGTCGAGGATCAGCAGCGGAGCCTGTTCCTGGAAGGCCAGCACGATCGCCAGCTTCTGCTTGTTGCCATGGGAGAGAGTTCGGATCGGGCGGTTCAGGTCGGCTCCCAGGCGTTCGGCCAGCTCCTGGATCCGGGCGGCCCGGAAGGAGCCGCCGACCTCGGCCAGAAACTGCAGCGCCTCGCGACCCGTGAGATTCTCGTACAGGTGATACTCGCCCGGCAGGTAGCCGATCATGCGGCGCACGGCGCGACTTTCGCGTCGACAATCGCGACCCAGGACGCGAGCGCTGCCGCGCGTGGGCCGCAGCAGGTCCAACAGCAGGCGGATCGTGGTCGTCTTACCGGCTCCGTTGGGTCCGAGAAAACCGAAGACCTCGCCTTGCAGCACGGTCAGGTCGATGTCGTCGATCCCCGGGTGGTCCCCGTAGAACTTCGTCAATCCCGCGCATTCGATCGCCGGTTTGTCCATTCGGAGCCCCTTTGACGCCGGTGGTGGCCTGCTCAGCCGGGCCAGGGCGGGATTCTAGCATCCGTGGTCGTTGAACACGATCACACGATCTGGACACTCAAACGCGATGGTAGGCAGGATCATCTGTTGCGCATCCGCTGGTCTGCTGTTGCGCCGAGCACCTCTGCGGCGGGGATTGAACGTTGATGATCGAGGTCGGTGCGCTCGTGCTCCGCGGGCAGTGAGTGCGGATTGATTGCTTGATCGAGGAGTCTGCCGAGTGGATTGCCACGATCCTGATCGGTTCCTATTGCGAGCCCGCCTCACCCTCCGCGTTTCTTCGCCTGAGTTCCGCCAAGATTGCTTCGAACTGCGGGTCTCCATGGAGAGGTTCGAGGTCTGAATCCTTGGCGATCCACATGGTCTCGCTGCGGTAGCCATGGTCAACAGCGTCTTGCAGCAACTCGATGGCCTCGTTTGGCCGACCGGCCAGGACCAGGATGCAGGCCAGATTGTAGCGCGCATTGTTTGTATCCGAGTGCTCCTCGCCGAAGACGCGACGCTGGACCTCCAGGTTTTCCAGCGTGAGGGTCCCCGCTTCTTCGTGCCGCCCCTGATCCGTGTACGTTCGCGCTAGGTTGGTCACCAATGTCTGAGTCTCGTGGGCTTCCTCCCCGAGGACACGACGCGCGATTTCCAGGGCCTCACTTTGAAGGGCCTCCGCTTCATCGTACCGGCCCTGTTTTCGACACACGCGACCCAAACTGCATATCACGTTCAGAGTATTCGGGTGCTCCGGCCGAACACGCCGTTCAATTTCCATTGTCTCTCGATAGAGCGTTTCGGCTTTTCCATACCGTTCTCGGTACTCGTATACACTAGCCAGGTTATGCATGGTCATCTGGGTGTGTTGGTCTTCTTCACCGAGGACGCGTCTCTGGATCGCCAGAGTCTTGAGAAAGAGCGCCTCGCCCTCTTCGTAACGCCCCTGGTTTGTGTACGCTGAGGCCAATCTGAGCATGGAAAGCAAAGTTCCTCGGTGCTCTTCTCCGACGATGCGCCGCGCGACCTCCAGTGTTTCCTCCTCGAGCATCTCGGCTTCCTTGTGGCGGCCCTGCATCATGTACAACTCGGCAAGAGTGCTCATGGCATGGAGGGTGTCGGTGTTCTCCTTTCCGAGTAGATCGCGCCGGATCTCCATGGACCTTGTCAAATGGATCTCCGCAGTGTCGAACTCTCCCAGCTCGCGGTACGACTTCCCCACGGTAAAGCGGAGACTCGCCTCGACCAGTGGTTTGTCTTTGAATTTCACTCCGATGGTCTTGGCCATCTCATCCAACATCTCGCGCACTGTGACGTCTCGTCCGCCGAGCCAAGGTGCCACCGACTCCAACATTTCCTGGAGCGTACTGGTCACCAGTGCGAGGTCGTCCTTCGTCGCCGCGATCTTCGCCCGCTGTCGATTCGACTCGAACAGACCGAGCCCGAGCGCCAGAAAGACAGTTGCCGTGATGGCCACACCGACCCGATGTCGCCTTACAAACTTCTGGGCCCGGTAGAGTGTGCTTGGAGCGCCAGCGAGCACCGGCTCGTGATGAAGGTAGCGGCGAATGTCATCCGCTAGAGCGCTCACGGTGTCGTAGCGGTGGGTGCGATCCTTATCCATCGCCTTGAGAATGATCCAATCCAGCTCGCCTCGAACCTGTCCGGCCAGAATCGCGGGCTCAGTCTTGCGCTTGACCGCGACCGCGATTCCCTCGTCTCCCAGGGAGCTGATCCGAGTGCTCGGCTTCGGTGGCTCGACCTCCCGAATGATGCGACACATTCCCTCGAAGCCCGTTTCGATCAGCGATTTCGTATCGAACGGTAAGGCACCGGTCAGCAACTCGTAGAGGAGCACGCCGAGCGAGTAGATGTCCGTTCTGGTGTCGACGTTGAGGCCGGTCATTTCGGCCTGCTCCGGACTCATGTACGCCGGAGTGCCGATCATCTGACCTTGGAGCGTGTGTAGTGTTTTTTCGGTGAGCGCAGACGACGCCGAGATCGCCTTGGCGATTCCGAAGTCGATCACCTTGGCGGCGGGCTGTCCGTTCACGATCGCTACAAGGATGTTCCCGGGCTTTACGTCTCGATGAATTACCCCCTTCTGATGCGCGTGCTGGATGGCATCGCAAACCGAAAGGAAGAGTTCGAGCCGATCGCGGGTCGCCAGTCGATGGCGATCGCAGTAGTCGGTGATCGATTCGCCTTGGATGAGGTCCATCGCAAAGTAGGGTCGGCCGCCTTCGGTTTCGCCGAAGTCCAGAACTCTCGCGATGTTCGGGTGATCCATCATCGCGAGCGCCTGGCGCTCGGCCGCGAAGCGTGCGAGGACCGACTTGGAGTCCATTCCAGCTTTGAGGAGCTTGACCGCGACACGTCGTTTGACGGGCTTCGTCTGTTCGGCGGCATAGACCTCGCCGAAGCCTCCCTCGCCGACCTTTTCGATAACCCGGTAGGGCCCGATGTGTCGTGGAGCGTCGTGCTCGGACGACGGCGTTGGATGTGTCGAATCCGTTCCGGTGGGCAGCTTGTCTTCTTGGTCTGCCATATGCGGACGCCATCCTGCCTGGTAACCTGACTCCGAGCTAATCTTGAACCTCAGGCAGGCCCCGGTCAACGCTCTTGATTTCTTCGATTGTCGCAGATCCTACAGGTCAGCTATTCCTTGTGAAGCAAGGTACTCTTCGTAGGTGCCCATGAAATGTGTCACGCCATCATTTTCCAGATCTACTACTTGGGTTGCCAACGAGCCGACAAACTCGCGATCATGACTGACGAAGAACAATGTGCCTTCGTAGTGCTTCAATGCCAGATTCAGTGCTTCAATACATTCCATATCCATGTGATTGGTCGGCTCATCCAGTATCAAGACGTTGGGCTGCGTCATCATCAGCTTGCCAAACATCATTCGGCCTTTTTCGCCACCAGACAAATTTCGAACAGATTTGCTGATGTCGTCCTGGGAAAACAACATGCGGCCCAACAGACTGCGAACTGACTCATCATCGTCGTCAGCCTTGCGCCACTGCGTCATCCATTCAAGAACGCTCACATCTTCTTCAAAGCTCGTTGAATTGTCCTGCGCGTAGTATCCCAACGTGGAGTTCTCGGACCATTTCACTTCACCAGATTTCGCCGGCAGATCGCCGACCAGGGTCTTCAGCAAGGTGGTCTTACCAATCCCATTGGGGCCTATGATCGCGATGCGTTGTCCTGCCTCTATCATCAGGTCGAGGCCCTCGAACAACATTTCATCGTATCCGTTCGCTACGCCTTTGAGCTCTACGGCCAGGCGGAACAGTTTCTTGCTTTGGTTGAAACGAATGAATGGGCTGACGCGACTGGAAGGCTTGACCTCAGCAAGTTCGATCTTATCGATCAGCCTTGCCCGGGAGGTCGCCTGTTTCGCTTTCGATGCATTGGCGGAGAAGCGATTGACAAAACTCTGGAGCTCCGCAATCTGCGCCTTCTTTTTCGCGTTGTCGCTGAACATGCGCTCGCGTGCCTGAGTGGACGCAGTCATGTACTGATCATAATTGCCCGGGAACATTCGCAGCTCACCGAAATCCAGATCCGCCGTGTGTGTACACACACTGTTCAGAAAATGGCGATCATGCGAAATGATGATCATCGTGGATTTGCGCTGCTTTAGAATATTCTCGAGCCAACGAATGGAATTGATATCGAGATTATTGGTAGGCTCATCGAGAAGCATGATGTCAGGGTCGGCAAACAACACCTGCGCCAAGAGCACTCGAAGCTTCCAACCCGGAGCGACTTCACTCATGGGCCCGCAGTGCTGCTCTTCGGGAATACCCAATCCCTGTAGCAATTCACCGGCGCGCGATTCTGCGGTGTAGCCATCTAGCTCGGCGAATCGAAGCTCCAGCTCGGCGACCTTCATTCCGTCTTCATCACTCAACTCGGGAAGCGCGTAGATCGAGTCTCGCTCCCGCTTGATTTCCCAGAGTTCCTGAAAGCCCATGATCACCGTATCGATTACTGAATGCTCCTCGAAGGCAAACTGATCCTGCCCGAGCACAGCAACACGTATCTTGTCATCCACCACAACCTGCCCTGAAGAGGCCGTAAGTTGTTTGGAAAGAATCTTCATGAACGTGGATTTGCCACAACCATTGGCGCCAATCAAGCCGTAACGGTTGCCATCTCCGAATTTGACCGAGATGTCTTCAAAGAGAGAATTCGGGCCAAACTGCATACTTACGTTTGCTGTCGAGATCATTTCATTCGCCTAAACGTAGGCGCGCCCCTCCCTGTGTATCGGGATCCTGTCCAAGGCGCACAATGTTGAATTATGGGCTGGCCTCATGAAGAGACCGAGGATTCATTCGATTGCCCAATGACGGGAAAATGTAAGTAAGTTCTGCAACAAGACAACAGTTGTTCTGAGTGTCCGGTATCCGCCCCATTCTGCGTGTCTATAGTTAGAGACCATGCGATGGGTCGCCTGGTTGTTCGTCCGCCCTCAGGAGCGCCATGTCCCACCTGCGACGAGCCTTCTTCCTAACTGTCGCTGTTGCAGCCGTTTCCAACGTCCTGGGCTGCGGCGAGGGTTCCACCAGCCATCCGGGCCCGCCCTCGGATCCACTTGAAGCAGCACGGCTCACCGCGACTGGGGCCTCCTCGATGGGGCGTGTCGGCGTCGAGGGGCTCCCCGATCCTGGCTCGTTCTCCAAGATCGAGGTGGGGGACATCGAGGTTGTCCTGACCGCCGATGGAGCTGAATCCCTTCGCCAGGTCCTGGATCACGATGAGGACGGTTGGTTCTTCCTTACACCTCTGCACCCCGTGGACCCCCTGACCGAAGGCACGGTGCTCGTCCACTTGACCGACGGCGAGGCCAGGAGTGGGGATCAGCCGTTGACCATCGCGCCACTTCCGGCGGCACCGGGAGCCTACGCATCCATGGTGGACGCGGTGCGCACGCATCTCGAACAACTCACGAGCGTCGCCGGTACCAGTATCGTCGAGCTGAAGGCCACCGAACCGAACGCTGTTGAACCCACGCTGCTGCCCCTGAAGCTGGCTCAAAGTTACCTCGATGACGATACGGACCCGCTTGATCTCACGGATGTCGCCTCCAACGGCAGCACATTGCTCGACGCTGCGCAGCTGGACTTCTTGGATCGGGTAGTCAGTTACCTGGAGCTGGAGAGCCTCGTGAGACTACGGATCGAAGCTCTCGGAGAAGATCTCGTTGAGCTGGGTAGCGTTTCGGGTACGGGGAAGCGTGGCGATTGCATCGACGCGCGGATCGAGATTGATACGGCCCAGAAACTGGCCGATCGGATGACCATGTCCAGGGTCGCCGAAATTGGAGCCGATCCCGATTCCGAGGCGGGTCGTTGGTTGACAGTGGGCAGCCGCGCGTTCGCGGTGCTCGGTTCGACCCGTAGTCCCTTCGCCTTGCCCGCGGCCCTGGCGGGGACGATCTTCGCCAGCGTTCAGGCCGAGATGGGATTCTTTGCCGGCATATTCCCTTCGGAGTTCCTGCGACTCACCTGTGATATCGACCGTACCGAGTTCAACGAGGACTCGGTCGGATTCGCCACCTACAGCAACGTCGAGGTGGTAGTGGCCTCCGATGCCTGGTCTGCCGACAAGTCTCTTGCCAACATCCTGATCAACGGCTTCGGGGCGGTTCTGTCGCCCACGCAAAGACTGCGGATCGCCGACAGCACCATTTACCGCGACGCCAGCCTTGTCGGCGTAGGGCGGGGGGCAGACCACGTGTTCGAAGAAACGGAAATCATCCAGTTCTGCCAGCAGCTCTGGGTAATAAACATCTCCGAGTCCCCATTCAACACGGCCGCGGACACCGAGGGTCACTTCAGTGTCGACGTCGCCAACCGGCAAGTGCGACCGGCCGAGGTCGGGTACGGCAACCTGGTACTGGCGGCGCAGTCCACGCTGTTCGGAGGCCGCATGGTACAAAAGGAAATCCCGTTGATTGTCCACGAGATCCAGGTGGAGGTCACGCCCAGCGACATCATCATCGACAACCCCGGCGATCCGGTCACCCTGCAGACACAGATCCTCTACGCCGATGTCGAGACGTTGGAGTGGGCGCCGGATTTTGGCAGCTGGGAAGATGGCCTTCCGAATGAAACCAATGGGGGTGGTACGAGAACCCTGGACACGCCGGGGGCGAGAGATGCGTATCCGTTCGACGTGACCATCAAGTCCACGTCGATGCAGGGTCTTCGCGGAGAGCCGGGAGCCGCCCCGCGCAACGCGACCGCGACGGTCCGCCTGCGCGGTCAGGGACTCATCATCGAACCCGCATTCGCCTGCGTTCGCAACGGCGAGACCCAGCAATTCTCAACGACGGGTGCGCAGGGAGAAGAGGTGCGCTGGGAAATTGTCGGACCGGGAAGCATCGACGCGAACGGGGTGTACCTGGCCCCGGCCAGTGGTTCCGTATCGGTCGAGGTCCGAGCCTCGTTGGCTGAATCCCCCCAGGTCAGCGCAGCAGCCACGATCGACCTGGCTGCCTGCGATTGCTATATAAAGGTTGAAGTCACCGGTGACGCACAATGGAGTTACGAAGACAGCCAATTTGCCTACTCCGTGGCCGAGTTGGAAGGAGCACCACCGTTCTATCTGTTTGACTTCCGGGTTCCCCCGGAAGAAGGACGCAACGTCGGCGCGCATATCTTCTTGGGCCAGGGTGGGGTGGGGCCCAATCCTGGAGATACGGGACTCCTTCCCGCCGCGTTCTCCTATAGAGATGGCGGAGAGTTCGTCTACCAGGTGTGGTTCGAGGATTTCACGGTCGACATCGAAAGGCTGACCGGAAGCTACATGATCGGAACATTCCAGGGGGACCTTGTCCACCTCGACCTGAACGCCGAAGTCGACTCGAGGATCACCGTGAGCGCTGAGTTTCGCGCGCGTCGATACGAGCTCCTTGGCGGCGTATGGCCGTGTCCATGACGGCACGCGAGGTGGACGCGCGAAGAGTCACTCTCTTTTTCCGGACCGCGCCCCCTCTCCTGAGCTAGAATCGATAGAACTCCTGTCCCGGTCTTCAATTCCTGAAGGAGCAACGCGTGAGATTCAATCCGGTGCTGATTGCCACATTGCTCGTTCTGATCGCTGCCCCTGCCGCTTCCCAACCGCCGGTTCCAGGTTTTGTCGTCCACCTCCGTTCGGACGCGGGTCTCAACACGAACGGCAACTTGGTCGAATCATGGGTGGACCAATCTCCCAACGGCTTTGTCATGTCGGCCGCACCCGGGAAGCAACCCTCGGTTACCACATCGGCCGGACTTCCGAGAGTCCGCTTCGAGGGATCTGAGCAGCTCGAAGGGTCCCTGGGCTTGAATCTCACCCAGGCCTCGGTCTTCTGTTTGTTCCGCTACAATGTGCCGTTCTCCGACTCCGACTACCTCTACACGCTTGGTACTCCTGGGTCGAGTGGCTCTCAAATGACTCTCTCGAGGCGGGATGGCGCCCTGGTCTACCATTACGATGGTGCTACCGCGAACTTCCCAGCTTCCACGTGTATTCCATCCGGACAGTTCCAGGTTTTCTCCCAGCTTTACGGTGACACGTGTAGCGATTGTCACGACGCCTATCAGAATGGCGAACTGGTTCTGGCTTCCGCAGCCTCGAATCCCTATTCGGCGGACACCAACACGGCGATCATCGGCAACTGGAGCTCGGGATCGTTCAATTTCGTGGGCGATCTGGTCGAGTTCATCGTCTACGACCGGGTTCTGACTCCGACCGAGCGGATGGATGTAGAGGCCTACCTCCGCGCACGCGGTCAATTGCCCGATCTCACCGACTTCGTCGACCTGCGCAATTTCACGGTCGAGCAATACGAGTTCAATCGACAGCCCGATGCGAGCTGGGTGCTGTGCGGAGGGGGGACGGCTGCAGATCAGCTGATCAACGCCGATGCGTCCATACTCTTGAGTGATTTCGAAATATCCTCACACGTAGTGCGCGGGCGTATGGGGGCGGGCAACGCGCCCGATTACATGGGCTTTGTGTTCGGCTATCAGGGCCCCGGCAACTACTATTTGTTCGACTGGAAGAAGACCACGGCGAGCTATGAGAGCTGGGCGCCGGGAAACGTAGGCATGACACTGCGGATCGTCGATGTAGTCGGAGGAGGCGATCCGGAAGGACAGGACCTTTGGGAAAGTGTGGACAGCGCCAACGTCACGACCTTGCGCGACAACTCCATCCCCTGGGAAGACGGCGTCGACTACACGTTCTCACTCTACTTTACGCCCGGCCACTTCGAGATTCTCATTCTCGAAGAAGGAAACGTTCTCGAACGCTGGAGCGTGGACGACTCGCGCTACGCGTCGGGCAAGGTTGGTTACTTTATCAACTCGCTCCAGAACGTACGGTTCGGCAGCGTGACCGTAGATGCCCTTACGTCGGCACCCGATGTCTCGGCACCGCCGCCACGGGTGCTGCGGAGGGTCGCACCCAATCCCTTCAACCCACGCGCCAGCATCGAGTTGGAGATCCCCCGACGCGCCCTTTACCTCCTCGATGTTTTCGACGGGCGGGGGCGCCACGTGGTGAGCCTGCATCGAGGTGTCCTAGAAGTCGGTCCGCACCAATTCAGTTGGGCGGGGAGGACCGCGGCCGGCCAACGAGTGGCAAGCGGCGCCTACTGGCTACGGCTTCGATCAGACTTCGTGGAAGAGACAACGAAGCTGACCCTGCTGAAGTGAGGTCACCCCTGTCCCCGCGAGAACTCCGGAGATTCGGGCTACGAATCCGTCCTATGGCCCGCACCCTATAGCTGAGATGCAATCATGAATGCGAACAACGTCTACCCGATCGGAACACCTGGCAAGAAATGGGGAGACGACGAGCGAGCAGCATGGCTGGGCGCCCAGTCAGTCAAGCGCCTCTACGCCGAAGAAGTTCTGCCCCAGATCGAAGCGCTCAAGAACGACTTCGAAGTTGAATCCTATGGCGCCCTGCCTATCGACCCGGAGCGTTATCCGCTATTCGCAGTGAAGACACGCAACTGGAACCCCGATCTCCCGGCGGTCCTCATCACCGGCGGAGTCCATGGTTACGAGACCAGCGGTGTTCAAGGTGCGCTCCGATTCCTTCGGACAGCCGCCGATAGAATGGCTCATCATTTCAATTTCGTGGGCATGCCCTGCATCAGTCCTTGGGGCTATGAAACCATCAACCGCTGGAACCCCAATGCAGTTGACCCCAACCGATCCTTCCGGCCCGACAGCCCTTCGGAAGAAGCAGCCGCTGTGATGAACCACCTGGATTCCCTTGGAGTCGAATTCATCGCCCACTTCGATCTGCACGAAACCACAGACACAGACAACAGTGAGTTCCGGCCCGCGCTTGCGGCCCGAGATGCCGTCAGCCATGACATCTGGGATGTCCCGGACGGGTACTATGGTGTTGGAGACACGGCCAGGCCGGCATTCGACTTTCAGACGGCCATCATCAAGTCAGTCGAGAAGGTCACACACATTGCGCCTCCCACCGACGACAAGATCATTGGTGAACCGCTGGAGCAATGGGGGGTCATCAACTACGACGCAGGCCCTCTGGGACTCTGCATGGGCGTGACCAAAGCCACCTACGTGACCACCACCGAGATGTACCCGGACAGCCCCAAGGCCACCGACGAGATCTGTATCGATGCACAGGTAGCGGCCATCACCGGCGGACTGGACTACGTCGTTCGGCAATACCAATAAACTCCGGTTCGCTACTCCCCCCGGCGGTCGTACGGCATCCCTGTCGTCATCTCCTTGTACAAACGCGCCTGCGCGTAGGCCCAGTGCCGGTGCACGGTGCGGTTCGAGACGCCCATCACTTCGGCGATCTCCTCCATGGTCATCCCGGCGAAGAAGCGCATCTCCACCACCCGCGCTTTTTCGGGCTGCTCCTCCTGTAGCTTCGATAGGGCCATGTCCAACGCTACCAGGTCGGTGTTGAAGTCGTCGCCGCCAAGCGTGGCTACTTCACCCAGCGCGACCTTCTTCTGGTTTCCCATGCGCTTGTCCGCCAGGCGGCGACGCGCGTGGTCGATCAGGATGCGTCGCATGGCCTGCGCCGCTGTCGCGAAGAAGTGGGCCCGATCGTTCCAACCGAGCTGGGCGCCGCCGACCATCCGCATGTAGGCTTCGTTCACCAGTGCGCTCGTTTGCAGCGTATGATCCGAACGCTCGCCCCGCAGGTAGCGGCGAGCAAGGTGGAGCAGCTCCCGGTACGAGGTGTCGAAGAGCTGGCTCATCGCCTCGTCCGACCCGGCCGCCGCCTGTCGTAGGATCTCCGTGAAGTTGCCCGTATCGCTCATGCTCGGGCCGCGGAGGAAACGGACTTCCACCAATCGCCGATCACGTCCTCGAATCTGGTCTGTTCGATGGGAAATTCGGTGATCACGCCGTGCATGTCGCGGGACATGTCCTCCGTAGCGTTGAGAATTCCTACCGTCAGCAAGCGTTTGGCGGCGGGGTGCAGCACGCCCAGTACGCCACGAGCAAGGCGGAGCATTGGCACGGGGAGGTGCCTCAGCTTCGCGCTGCGTCCGGTCACGCGACCGTAGATGTTCGCGACCTCGACTTGCGAGAGGTTCTCGGGACCGCACACTTCTATGGTACGACCATGCAGTCGATCGTCCTCGATAGCGATCAGGATGAACGTCGCGACATCGCGGACCGAGACGTAGTTGTTCCGGAGGTCGCCGCGACCGAAGATCATGATCCTACCGTTCTTCAGGAATCCCTTGCCCACGATGTCGACGTTGGTCTCCATGAAGGAGGCACTCCGCACGATCGAATACGACAATCCGCTCGCCGCTATGTACTGCTCCGTCTCGTGCTTGATGCGGAAGAAGTCGATGGGGTTGCCCTCACCCACCGGGACCGCCGAGACGTAGACGAAGTGCCTCACACCCTTCGCCTTGCAGATGTCGACCAGGCTGCGGTTGCCAGCCCCGTCGACCGCCTGCGGGCTGGCGGCACCGCGTCCGAAAAGGGAATGGGAGGACCCCACCACATACGTGACCCCATCGCAGGCACGCTCGATCGAAGCCGGATTTCTGAGATCGCCCTGAAAGACCTCGACGCCGCTGGCGGCAAGGTCGGTGGCCTTGGCCGGGTTCCGGGTGATGGCTCGCACCGCCTGACCACGAGCGCGAAGCCGGTGGACGACCTGACGGCCGAGGCGGCTGGTTGCCCCCACTACGAGAACTGTGTCGGTTGGAGCCAAGGTCAACTCCCCGCGAATAGGTGGTTCATTCCGCCAAGTCCTTGCCAGGCGGGCGATTCCTGAGCCACAATGGTACCGGGCTTGACGGGTATCGACAACCGACAGACCAACCAACTCCGCCGTTCTCGCTCCTGTGCTCCCCGTCGACGGTCCCCCGCCACGGAGTTCGGCATGGACCCCGAGAAGCGCCGCCACGCGGCCAACATTTTTGCCAATGCCCTCGAGAGGTCTCCCGAAGCGCGAAGTGAGTTTCTCAGAGACGCCTGCGGCGAAGATCAGGAGCTACACCAGGAGGTCTGGACGCTTCTGCGAGCCAGCCCCGAGGCGGGGGATTGGTTCGCCCGGGCGATCGGCGACTCCCTGGATGGCAAAAGCACCCAGGTCCTTCCCCGATCGACGGATCCCACCGGTCGCATCGTCAGTCACTACGAATTGGAGCAATTCCTAGGCGCGGGCGGCATGGGTGAGGTCTACCGCGCGCGCGACTTGGCTCTAGGGCGTCCGGCCGCCGTTAAGTTGTTGCGACCCGGAGTCCCACCGCAGATCCGCAATCGTCTCGTCCAGGAAGCACGCACGAACGCGCGCTTCAGCCATCCGGGCATCGCCCAGTTCTTCGACGCGGGTTTGTCCGATGGAGTGAACTTCCTCGCGATGGAATTCGTGGACGGCGACACCCTTCGACAGCGTCTGCGGAAGGGGCCGCTGTCGGTGAACGAAGCCCTGGCCACGACAGCGTCCATCCTCGAAGCACTCGTACACGCACACGCCGCAGGTTTCCTGCATCGTGACATCAAGCCTGACAATGTCATGACCGCCACCGACGGCGTGGTGAAGCTCCTTGACTTCGGGATTGCCAAGGAGATTGGCGTCGAGGAAGACGTTGCGACGCGAGTGCTCGCCGACGAAGGCAAGGATGGTCTCACCGCGCACGGCATGGTGCTTGGTACGCCCGGATACATGTCGCCCGAACAGTTACGGGGCGACCCGGTCAACGAGCGCACCGATGCGTTCGGCGTCGGTGCCATCCTCTTCGAGATGATTTCGGGGGAGCGGGCCTTTCCTGGTCGCAACGCCTGGGAGCGAGCCTCTGCCACGTTGACCCGAGACATCCCCAGCGTCGTGGGTGGCGACGTGCCCGCCGACCTCGATCGCATACTGACTCGAGCTCTCGCCCGCGACCCGGCCGAACGATACTCTTCGGCGTCGGAGTTCTTGTCGGAACTTCGACACGCGACCACCGGCAGCACCGTGGCCATGCTCCCGAACACGCTGGCCGTCCTTGATCTCGAGAACCTCCGTGGCGACGCCCAGGACGAGTGGATTGGCAGCGGCGTGGCCGAGAGTCTCGGCGTGGACTTGCGGCGAGTCGAGAGGCTGCGGCTGGTACCACGCGAAAAGGTGCTCAAAGTGCGCGCCCAGTTGGCGAAGCAGGAAAAGGCCAACGATGCGGTGGCCGTGGGCTTGGCGGCCGGCTGTCGCTGGGTTCTGACGGGGTCGCACCAGCGCATGGGGTCGGCGTTGCGCCTGACCATGCGTTTGGTCGAGGTGTCGACGGGCAAAGAGGTGTGGACCCAAAAGCTCGACGGCAATATCGACGACATATTCGCCATGCAGGACAAGCTCGCCGTGCAGACCGCAGAGAGTCTGCACTTGGTGATGCCCGAAGCCGAGGCGAGTTCGAGCCCGGCGCTGGACGCGTTCGAGCACTTCGCTCGAGCCAGGGATTTGTTCAACACCTGGGCGCGGAGCGATATCCAGCAGGCGCGTGAGCATTTGCAGAAAGCACTCGAATTGGATCCTGACTACGGCCCCGCGCTGGCTTGGATGGCCAGCTTTCACGCACCGGCTCGATGGTCGCAGACGGGCGACCCCAAGGACCTGGAGGCCGCCCTGGACCTCGCGAACCGGGCCGTCGAAGTCGATCCCCAGTTTGCCGAGGGCCATCTGTGGCGTGGCTACGCGCTGTGGCGCCAGGGTGTGATCGACGATGCCATCGAGGAGTTCGCCGAGGCCGCGCGCCTCGACTCGTCCACCTGGATGCCGTGGTACTTCATCAGTTGTTGCCACGCGGAACGGGGGCACTGGGAAAAGTCGCTGGAGGCGGGGCGCGCCGCGTTTGCGCGCAACTCCAAGACTCCAATGGTGGCCCAACTGATCGTTATGTGTTTGGTCGAGATGGGTGACTTTGACGCGGCCATCTGGATGGGCGAGAAGGCCCGCGAGCTCGAGACCGATACCGACTCGGTCGGCTGGGCGGGAGCCGGAGCCATGTTGGCCTCGGCCCTTCAGCGCGCTGGCCGTCTCGACGAGGCACGTGAGTGCGCAATGGAGACCCTTCTATTCATCGAGCAAAAGGATCGATTCGCACGCGGCCCGGTGCGCTCGCTGGCGCTGGTCGTTCTGGCCGAGATCGCTCTGGATCAGGGGGACAGCGAGGCCGCGCGCGTCGCATTCGACCAGGTCGTGAGTCACCTCGAAGAGGACCCGCGCGGTGTCGGCGCAGCCCACCTCATGGTACAGGCCTTGGCGGGGCAGTCCCGCGTGATGAACGACGCCGCGGCGTACGAGCGCGCGTGCAACCTCGTTCGAGGCAGCACAGAGCACCGTTTCTCGTGGGGGGCGCAGGCATCCTTCCCGTACACCTACTTCGCG
The DNA here is from genome assembly GCA_029262065.1 of Candidatus Krumholzibacteriota bacterium. Lineage (GTDB taxonomy): Bacteria > Krumholzibacteriota > Krumholzibacteriia > JAJRXK01 > JAJRXK01 > JAJDAC01. Next base: position 23,328 of record JAJDAC010000024.1, read on the forward strand.
TTGTCCCAAGCGGCCCGGGCGCTGGGCAAGGACGACGAAGCCCACGACCTCTTTCAGCAGGCCCGGGACGCCGGGCTGCGGCGGCGGGAATAACACACGAGGAGTGTCAGGTTTGAGGGCCTCTTCGCGCTAAAGAAGGTAGGAGCCACGCCCTGCTCTTCAAAAAGGGAGAGAGGAAAATGCCCAAGGGAGGACCCATGAACGAGCGGACTTGGCAGAGCTTCCCAACGGTCTGCGCGCTGCTGGGGGTGCTGGTCGTTCCAGCTCCCACCCCAGCCGCAGACGACTCCGTAAACGGCACGGCGACGGTCAAGCCGGATACGCTCGAACGCAAGCGTGAGAGGGTGGTGGTGACGGCCTCGCGGCGCGAGCAGATCCTTGACGAGGCGCCGGCCTCGGTGTCGGTGCTCGAGAACCAGCAGATCACGCAGACTCCCGTCGACGACTATGGGGATCTGCTCCGGCAGGTGCCAGGCGTGAACGTGGCCCAGACCTCGGCGCTCGATCTCTCGATCGCTCCCCGCAGCTCCACCGGCGTCTTGCCGCAGGGTGTGCTGGCCCTGGTCGATCATCGATTCGTCTACCAGGATTACAACAACTTCGTTCTATGGATTGGCGTACCGCTCGAACTCGAGGAGATCGATCGGATCGAGGTAGTGAGGGGACCTGGCAGTGCCATGTGGGGAGCCAACGCCGCCGATGGCGTGGTCCACATCATCACCAAGCGACCTCGCGATTCGGTGGGCACGGTCGTGAAACTGGGTGGCGGAGAGTTGGGCTCCGGCTTTGGCAGCGTGGTTCACAACGGCGTAGAGGGCAATCTGGCCTATCGCATCTCGGGTGGCTGGGCCACGCAGGATCCCTACGAGCTCAGGACGGGTACGATCCCGGGTACCGTGGGGCCAACCAATCCAGAGGGCACTCCCTACCCGGCGTTCGACAATCTTGGCAGCGACGTGTTGCGGGGTAACGTTCGACTCGACTACGACGTGTCCCCCAACACGCGTTGGTCGTTCTCGAGCGGATACTCCGAGTTCAAGGGAACCTTCCTGACACCCGGCGGGACCTACGGCTACGACGACGGCGCCTTCAACTCGTTTGCCAAGGTCGACTTTGAACACGATTCGTTCCGAGCCACCTTGTTCACGAACATCGAAAGGTCCGCGGGCGAGTTCCTGACCAATCCACTTATTCCCAACCAGTTCGACTACGAGACGATAAACCTGGATCTCACCGATTCGCGAGCGGTCGGTGAGCATCATCTCCTCACGTACGGTGCGAGCGCTCGCTACTCGTGGTACGAGATCGGCCTGGCGCCCGGCGGTAAGGAGCGCGACCAGTACGGAGCCTTTCTCGAGGACGACATCTACCTGAACGAACAGTTTCGACTCGTCGTGGGTGTGCGTTTGGATCACGTGGACGTGATGGGACAGGCAATCTCCCCCCGCGCCAGCCTGCTCGTAACGCCCATCGACAACCACCAGTTCCGCGTCTCTTACAACCGGGCGTTCCTGGCACCATCGATTCTGGAGAATCACGCCGATGTACCGCTCCCGCCCATCGTCATTACGATCCCGGGCCCTGGCGGGGACATGGATCTGGTCTTTCCGCAGGGCAGCAAGGGCAGTCTGGATCTCGAGGAAGAGAAGCTGGATGCCATCGAGGTCGCCTGGACTGGCCAGGTGACAGACCGAACCAGGGTGTCGGTCGCGGCCTACCGCAACCAGTTCACCGATGCCATCCAGCAGATCACCGAGTTCTATTCCAGCGCGAACCCCCCGCCCGGCTGGCCCCTGCCTCCGGAGGCGCTGGACACGCCGCCCCCCGGTGGCTTCGCAGGAATTCCGTCGCAGTTCGTCTACGCCAACGTAGGGCAGGTTACCTACAAGGGTGTGGAGGTCTCGGCTGAGGTACGCGCGACCCGCGAAATGTCCCTGTTCGCAAACTACTCTTGGCAGGACGTGCCCGACATCGAAGACTTCTCCCCCGCGCCGTTGCCGAACGGATCGGCACGACCCGCGATCAACGTACCGCCACGAACACGAGTCAACGCCGGAGTGCTGTGGGACGACGATCGTTTCTTTGCCAACGGAAGCTTGAGCTTCCAGGAGGAGGCCTTCTGGACCGATATATCCGATCCTCGAAACTGGGGACCCACCGATCGCTTCACCATGGTGAACGCGGGCCTTGGAGTTCGACTCGACGGTGGCAGAATCGTGTGGTCGGTGGCAGCCCAGAATCTTTTCGATACAGACGCCCAGCAGCACGTGTGGGGCGACGTCATCGGTCGAAAGGTCACGAGTCAGGTCGTATTCCGGTTCTAGGAAGGAGCCCAAACCACCGTTACATGCGAAGTCTTCCCGTACTGTTGGTGCTCGTTTTCTTTGGTGCGTGTCAGCCCGTCGATGACGTACGCGCCCGCCACCAACTTCGCAACGGAAACCTCGCCTACCTGCGCGGCGAGTACGAATCCGCCGTGCGCTCGTACGAACGCGTGCTGCGGCTGGCGCCCCAGCATGCCCAGGCGCAGCTGAACACGGGCTACAGCCTCATGGCCATGCTGCGTTCGGCGACCGATTCGGTCGATCGCCAGAGGCTGGCCGATCGTGCTCTTGAATCGTTGTCCCGGGTGGCGAGTCTCGATCCGCAAGATGGCCTGCCGGATCGCGACGAACTCCATCAGTACATGCTCACGCTTCTGCTCGATTCCGGTCAGCGTGAACGGGCGATTGAACTTCTCGAAGAGCGCGTGGCCACGCGCGAAGACGTGTCCTCGATACAGATGATCAGCGATTTGTATCTGGAGGCAGGCGCCATTCAGCAAGCTCTGGTGTGGAGGGAGAGGTGTGTAGCGGTTGCTCCGGAACGCTTCGAGTCGCACTACTCTCTCGGCGTGTTCGCCTGGCGGATTTCCCACTTCGGTCTCTCGACCCACGCCGAGGACTCCCATCGAGCTGTGGATCGTGGACTCGCAGCCCTCGATGCGGCGCTCGAGTTGAAACCCGACTACGCCGAGGCGCTGGCCTACAAGAACCTGCTCTACCGCGAGAAGGCCCGTTACGTCGTTAGCGAGCGCGAACGCCGCCGACTTACGCAGCTTGCCGACGAACTGCAGGCACAGGCGCAGTCACTCTTCGATCGGGAGAAACCGTGAGCGCGCGCCCACTGCAGCTGCAGGGTCTGGTCGAGACCGGCCGCGGGAATGTTTCGCGACGAGTGATCATTGTGTTGGTCGCTCTCGGTATCCACGGCGTGGCCCTGGGCGGAGTGCTCGCCCACAACGCGCTGGACGTACCTCCCATCGAACCGCCGCCACTGCGCGTCGAGCTCAAGGCGATCATCGCGTCACCGCCACCGCCACCGCCACCGCCACCGACCCCAAGATCCCAGGCCATTCCGGAGCCGGTCGAGGTGGTCCCATCGTCGCCGCCGCTGGAGATCGAGGAGCTGCCACCCGAAACGATCGTCGAACCCAGCGAGATTCCCGGCGAGATCGACCTGACCCCACTACCGTCACTTCCGGCTCCACGCGACTCGGTGTCGGTAGCGTCGGATGGGATCGGAGACGGAGTCGAAGGTGGAATCGGAGGTGGAATCCTTGACGGCGTTCCTGCGCCACCGATCGTGCCGACCGAACCCATCCGCGAGCCCGAGGTGTGGGCCAAGCTCATCGATGAGCTCATGCCCAAGTATCCACGCCGCGCGCGGATCTCTGGCTTGGAGGGAACCGTGGTTCTCGAAGCGATCATTCGGCGTGACGGTACGGTTGGCGACATCAATGTTCTGAAGGAACTCGGCATGGGATGCACCAAGGCCGCGATCGACGCGGTCCGCAAGCGTCGATACGAACCGGCGCGTCAGAACGGGGCGGTCGTGGCCCAGATTCTAGAAATCGAAATCGTCTTTCAGCTTCAGTAAGGAGATCGAAATGGACGAAGGCGTCATCCAAACTGGCCCCATGGAGATCTGGAACTCCATGGGCATCGTGGGGCAGCTGGTTCTGGTGTTTCTGCTTCTGATGTCGGTGTGCTCCATCGCGGTCATGGTCGATCGCTTCCTGGAGTACCGAAGAGCCCGCGCGCAGTCGAGGGCCTTCATTGGCAAGGCCCAGGACTCATTGAAGGAGAGAGACCTCGATGGTGTTCTGGCTATCGCCAAGCAACACCTCCGCAGTCACGTAGCACGCATCTGGTCGGCGGCGATCGAAGACTTCCACGACTGCGAGCAGGAGGGTGCTGCCGGCTTCGAAGAAACGATGAAGCGTGCGATCGAACGCGAGGCGCTGCGCAGCAATCGCACGTTTCGACGGGGCCTTCCGATGCTGGCCTCGATCGGCGCGACCGCCCCGTTCGTGGGGCTCTTCGGCACCGTGGTTGGCATCATGAACGCGTTCTTTGGCATGGCCAAAGCCGGGCAGGGTGGCATTGGAGCCGTAGCCGGCGGTATCGCCGAAGCCCTGGTCAACACCGCGGTGGGGCTGTTCGTGGCCCTGCCCGCCGTGTGGGCGTTCAACTACTTTGTCGGCAAGGTTGACGGGTTCAACGCCGACATGCGCAACACCGGTAGCGAGATCGCCGACTACTTCGTCCGGTACCCGGGGCGGTAGCCGTGGATGCGTACGAGGACAGCGACGGGCTGAAGAGCGACATCAACGTCACGCCGTTGGTAGATGTGATGTTGGTCGTGCTCATCATTTTCATGCTGGTCACGCCGCTGTTGCAGCCCGGCGTCGCAGTCGAGCTACCCCGCGCGACGAACGTTCACGGAGTCTCCGATGAACCGGATCGATCAATCACGGTGGTGATCAAGGCCAGCGGTGAGCTCTTCGTGGGCAACGATGCGGTGCTTGCGTCGCAGCTGATCGAGACATTGCAGCATGAGCGGGCTGCGAATCGTTCGCGAGGGCTGCTGATCAAAGCCGATCGCAACGTTCCTTATGGCCAGGTCCGGCGCGCCTTCGCGGCCGGCCGCGAGGCGGGATTCGAGTCGGCATCGCTGGTGGCCGATCAGATCGAAGTCGAGGGGGGTGAATAGGCCGTGGAGTTCGAGTTCCAGGACGAGTCCCTCCACCAGATGCGTGCCACCATCAACGTGACCCCGTTGATTGACGTTCTGTTGGTGCTGCTGGTGATCTTCATGATGGTCACGCCGCTCTTGACCAAGGCCATGAGTTCGGACCTGCCGCAGAGAGTCGAATCCACTCCGAGTCGATCGGGCCACGATCAACTCGTATTGTCAATGACCGCCGACGGCAGCTATCTGCTGAACCAAGAACGGCTCACGCTGGGCCAACTCTCATCCCGGTTGCGCGAGGTGTTGTCGGCGCGAGGCGGGCGAAGGCTGGTTTTCGTGAACGCCGCCGACAGTCTTCCGTACGGGAGCGTCGTGCAACTCATGGACCTGTGCCGGAGTGCTGGCGCCGGGCACGTCGGACTGGTGCTCGAGCCCCTGCGCCCCCCGGGCCACAACGAGTAGGACAGTTTTCAGGCGAGTGGAACCAGGTCTTACTCCACGAGCACCAGTTTTCGGGTCTGGTCGAAGGAAGCGGTAGTCAGGCGGTAGTAGTACACGCCGGAGGCCACGGCCGCCCCCGAGTCGTCCTGGCCATGCCAATGTACGGAGTGTTGACCCGGAGTTTGGTGGCCATCGATGAGCGTACGAACCTTGCGACCCCGCACGTTGTAGACCACCAACTTCGCCGGCCCGGCCGACGCCAGGCTGTAGCTGATCTTGGTAACGGGATTGAACGGGTTGGGATGACCCGCGGACAACGAATTCTCGAAACGGATGATCCCGGGAACTGCGGTGGCCCGATCGGAGTCGACGTCGACATCGTCGATGAGCCATCCCTCTCGCGTGTTGGCCCCATCGGTGAGCAGGCGAAAGCGAATCTTGATGCGCTTTCCCTGGTATGCAGACAGCGACAACACCTGAGTCTCCCAGTCACCGTTATCAGCAGTACCATCCGCCCAACCGGGGAAATCGTCCTCGTCGTACTGGGCCAAAAGATCCCAGGTCTGACCACCGTCGTCGGTTACCTCCACCCGTCCGAAGTCCGCACCTGCTTCCGTGATGCATATGGTCGAGAACGTCAGGGTTCCGTTGCCGCCGATATCTACGGGTACGTGCAACGTGGCCCGGGCGTCGAGGTTGTTCTGGTACGTGCCCAGCGCGTTGTCACGAAGGCTGCGAGCACCACCGGCCTGGAGATCCGTCGTAGCGTCCCACAGATGCCCCAGCTCCCAATCTCCGAGGGCCGGGTCCTCGAAGTCCTCGGTGTGGAAAGGGGGAACCGGGCCAGCGTAGACGTACTCTCGTTGCAGCGGCGTCATCAAGAAGCCCTTCTCGGCATGAAATGTCACCTGGTGCACGCCCTGATCCAGGTATGCGAAGTAGCGCCCGTCCACTCCCGGCAGTTGATCCGAAAGACTCGTGGGACCTGTTACATCGAACTGAACAAGATCGTACTCGCTGCCGCTGGACCATGTGATATAGACCTGATCGCCCACTGGCGCCGAGTTCTGGGCCACGATCGTGGCCGCCAACGGTGGCAACAACCCCACGCTGATGGGGCGTTCGAACGCCCGAAAACGATACGTTCCCGTATCGGTCAGGTCGTCGTCGTGGATCACCCGAACGTAATAGTCGCCGGTGTGGACGATGCCAAAGGTCATCGTCGCATCTCGGAGTGACGAAGATTGTGAAGTGAGTTCCGGGGGCGGCACCACGTTCTGGTTGCTCAGCAAGACCGTTTGCCCGTCGGTGTCGAGCAGCTCGATCTCTGGATCCGCGTTGCCGAGCGCGTCGAACGCCCACGCCGAGTAGAACTTGCCAGCCTCGAGTCGAACGGAATACACGTCGGTATCGCCAGGGCCGTAAAAGGTGCTCTGGATCGAAGCCAGGCCGTTGGGTTGTCCCAGGCTCCAGACGTCCGATGTCCAGTCGCTGGCATCGTCGGTATCGGTGCCGATTACATCGCGGCCCAGGGTTTCATCCCAATCGGGTGCCATCAAGGTTCCGGTGAACGTGGCTCCAGGCGGAATGGGCGTCGCGGAGGGACCATCGCTACCACTCCAACGCACGAAGTCCATCGGATTCCCCACATCGTCTCGTAGGTAGCACGAGCCAGCCAGCGTTGTCTCGTATTGCGCGTCGAAGTTGGGGTCGAACAGATGCGTGGTTGTATTGCGTTGGTTGAAACCCTCCTGAACCACCACGAAGGCGCCGGGCTGGAGGACGAACGAGGGGAATGTCGCCATCTGAGCGAACAGGCCGCTGAACGCATTGGTCTTGCCAACGATCTTCCAGCCGGTCAGGTCGACGGCAGTGTCGCCGGAGTTGTACAGCTCGACCTGATTGAAACCCTCCCGCAGGTCGATCTCGTTGATCACCACTCCGCCGGCCGGGCCCTGATTGCTGTAGCTCTGCACTGTTGCTGACGTCGCTGAAAGTGGGTCATCGTTGGGCTCGGCCGCATCGGGCGCGAAGTCCATTTGGTTGACGGTTTCCAGCACGGCGGTCAATTCGGCGGCCAGATAGCCGGGGCCATTGGCAACGTCCCAGGCCGTGACCCAGTCTTCGAAGGTGATGATCTCGCCGGGATCGAGGTTGGCGAGTTCTTCGAACGTTGCCCACATGTCACTCGCGGACCCGTCCAGCGGATCGTCGTCGACGCCCGGGGTCGCGTCCGGTGTAGCCGGGCCGTCGAAGATGTCCCACAGCGCCGCCACGACCGCCGCCTCGCTCGCCTGCCCACGCCCGTTGATCGGAGTGGTATCGGCGTACTGCAGCGTCTCAAAATCGTAGAAATCAACCAGCCCGCCGGCGGTAGGCGGAGCCGGCAGCGTCGTCACATCGACGAACTTGCTGATGTCGTCGTCGGCCACGCCATTGGCAATCATATACGCGCGCAACTGACCGGCGATGACGGTCGACGCCGCGGCAGGATAGGCTCGGCGAGAGTCGCCGTAGTTGGACCCGAACACGTTGAGGGGAGTGAACGATGTCGACGATTGGGAGAATATGCCCAGGAAGAGAGAGCCGATTCCCTTGAGGATCTCCATGTCGGACCACCCGTCGGAGCTTCCACTGCCGGGGGAGGTGATGAAGACGTACTTGTGCGAGACCTCCGCGACACTCCCGATGCGGTTGATTCCTTCGGTGGGGCCCCACACAAAGAAAATGGGAAAGGGAAAACTTCCCAGGATCTGCGGTTGGAGGAGCCAATCGCGCGCATGCATACCCAGGTCCAATATGTTGAAGGCCTGGGCGAGTCCCGTTCCGTCGGTATCGGCAATGACGATCGTTCCCAGATCGAGCACGGGGCTGCCGTCGTGGCCCACTGGCATCGTCGAGTACGAGAGTACATCCAACCCCTGGATGTCCGTCGCGACCTTGATCCGGGAACCCTGGCTGACTCCTGTTTTCGCCAATGCCCTGACCTGGAGGCTGATGAGCCCGCCCATGGTTACTTGCACGGAGAAATTCCCGGCACCGTCGGTTTCGACAGTGGCGATCACGTTCGTCGTGTTGACGTCGACCAGTTCCACGTCGAGGAATCGAAGCGGCAACTGTTGGGTGGCACCCGTGAAGCCTTGTGTATCCCAGATCCGGTCCTCGTAGACAAACTGACCCACCACGTCGAACGTGGGAGTGCCGTCGAACATGGTCGTCCCCGCGACGTCGATACCCAGCGTGCCCAGGGGGTCGCCCCTTAGGCCGACCCATCCCGGGACGGGTCCGCCCGCCGCATTGAAGGCGTAGATTCGGAACGAGACCGTCGTACTCTGATTGCCCAGCGAAGTGAGGTCGACGTTGACGGGCCAGACACCTGCCAGATCGGCGGCGGTCCCGGCGGCCAGGGTCGACGTGAATCCGTCGACACTGGAGCGTACTTCGTAGTCGGCCGAAGCTCCCGAGAACAGGCTATATAAATGGAAAGTCAGAGCCGTGTACGTCGCCGAGTAGCCGGCGCCCGGGACGATTTCCACTTCGAAGTACTGGGCCGGGTTCAGCGCGCCCGTGGGAAAATCCCGCGCGATGAACGCGTCTCCTGCTGAGACCCCTACGAGACCAGGAGAGATTCGGAGCGTAGCCGCAAAGTCGGGAGCCACCGTGTCCGCCGGTAGCGGCATGTTGGGATCCAGGGAGCCCGAAAGCAGCCAATTGGCAACTTGAGCCCGGCAGGTGGATGGGAGCAGGCTGCAGACAATGCAGAGCGCAAGGAAAGGAGCGCGAAACATGGGGGTCCCCCTATACGGATGCGACTTGGGCGAAGAACGCCAAGATTCATGAAGCGATGTAAAATCACTGGGAGGACTACAATCATAGAGGATCGGCTATTCGGGAGCAAGTGGGTAGGGGGGAGGGTCTAGGACTGGCGCGGGCTCAACCTCGATGTGGAACTCCTGGTCCTCCCAGTTCTGGGCTTCGGTCCAAAAGAAAGTGAAGTCCACCGAGCGAGTGCCGTTTGCTTCCAGGTCCACGAAGTGGATGCCCAACGACGTCGGTGTGGCATCTTCATCTGTCTTCGTGGCCCATGCGTCCTTCGACCAGCGTAAACGAAAAGGCACCGCTGCCTGAACGCGCAGCGTGTACCCCGGTCGGAGGGTCTGGACGCGCCGATTGAACTTCCAGACCTCCAGCTTGCGATGTTTTCGTTGCCCGGCCACGTAGCGGTCGTAGACCGCGTCGATGCGATCGAACACCTGTCCGTCGTTGTATGACCGCAACAGTTTCACGTACTCGCCGTGTGCCCAACACAGGGGCATGGCTGCGTCGGTGGGTTTGCCCAGCGCGAATCTTCCGCCGCCGTCGTCTTCGCGGTCCCATACCTGTTCGGGCAGAAGCCCGAACTCGTTGGCGAACTTCTCAAGCGCGTGCAGGTACGGTTTGACGTCGCGTCCGGCGGCCAACTCGTAGTGGCCGCGTTCTCCCGTCAACAGCGGCCATGCCCGTCCAATTCCCCAGGTGGAGAAGGGTTCACCGCTGGGACCTTCACCGTAGCCGTCGTGGTTGTAGCGGTGCCAGGCCGGGCCGGCCGGCGTATCTACTTTCAACGTGGCGTCGACCACGCGCAGCGAGTCTTCGATCAGAGGGTCGTTGCCCGCTCGGACACCGTAGCGCACCAGCTCCAGGAACCCCGCGTCGACGACCTCTTTGGCCGGATACTCGTGGCGGCCTTCCGGACGCCGGTTCTTGATGGTCATTGACCCCACATTCGGATCTTCGTTGGGCGTCAAGTCTCCGGGCTCCACCGGGTGAATCCTTATATAGTGCCTTGGTACGTCGGCAAGCAGGCTCCCCTGAGTGGTCACCGTCCAGGCCTCGACATGGTCTTCGAGAAAGTCGGCGTACTCCTGCAGAAACACCGCCGCCGATTCATCGCCACGAAGGCGCGCGAACGAAGCGGCGCAGGTCAGTGCGGCGATGTTGGTGGCCAGCGTGGACGGGGAGTAGCCGGAGTTTTCCTCCCAGCGTTCCTGGTCGGTGGCCGGGCCTTCGCGCACCAGGAACGCCGCGGCCCTCATGACCATGGGGTAGGGATCGAAATCCACCAGGGCATCGGCTTGGTGCAGCCGCCACGCCAGCATGATGGGAAGGGCCACCTCGTCCAGCTGGATCGCCGTCCAGTAGGGTTCGCCATTCAGCCAGAAGTTCTGGTTGAAGCCGCCGTCCTCGCGCTGGGCCACCGCCAGGTAGATCAGCGCTCGCAACGGCGTGCGCCGGGAGCCACAGGCCATCAGCGCGGTGGTCGATTTCACCATGTCGCGCGGCCACACCAGGTGGTAACCGCCCATGTCATCGTCCCCCTTGGATTCGCCCCACGGAATACTGAGCGATGCGATCATTGCGCCCGGGTAGCCCTTGTCTTCGTGCGCTCGCAACATGGCGTTGCTCAAATGGTAGAGTTTGCCGCCGTCGTTGGAATGTTGCTCGAGTTGCGGGTGTTTCTTGCAGGCTTCTTCCCACTGACGGTTGAAGCGATCGCGGTGCTTCGCGAACGGCTCGGCCAGCGTTTGCAGCAACGTGGTGGTGGCATCGTGTACATGGTTGCCAAAGCCGATTCCCAGCGTGAACTGATTGACGCCCGAGAGGTCCAGTTCACCCACCATGGCTACGTTGCCCGCATTGGCCACGTCGAAATCCCAGGTCAAACGCTTATTCTGACTCAGGTCGGTCCACCCGTCGGACTCACCGACGTAGCCACACGAAGCTCGCGCGAAGGGAACCGTGGCGGCCACCGCCACCCAGTGGTCGTCGCGATTGGCCACCAGCACCGAGCGCGAGGCTACTTGGGCCACCATGGCGTCGTCGTCGATTCCTGTGCCACCCATGTGTGGATTCACGACGACGTAGAGCGAAAGCCGACCCTCGAACTCCGGCGAAGTCTCGAGTCGGGTATGCATCAGGACTGTGGGTTTGCTGGGGTTGGCGACCAGTTCCTTGACGAGCTTGTAGCGGCCCTGCGGTTCCGTGTTGACGATGCGAAGTCCCAGCGAATGTGGACTCATTGCCTCGACCGTGCTGGTCATGTGGCCCCGTTCGTTGTGTACGAACGTCTCACCGTCGGTCACCACCAGCTGCAGCTCACGCAGTTGCGGTTTGTCCAGGTGGGGGTAGTAGACTTCCGTAAGTGCACCGCGCGCCACTGTGAACCATACCCGGCTCGCCCGTGAATGTGCCGTGCCGATAGCGTCCTTGCGGCTGGAGCTCCAGCGCGGTTCGGTTCCTGGCTGGCCAAAAGCGGGTTTGGCTCGGCGGATGATGGTCATGAAGTTGCTCCCGGAGCGTGCGCAAGAAAGCGTGTTTGCGAATCAGCGCGGTTGGCATCGTCGAGGGTGGTCAACGGATCGCGGGCACTGGGGCCAACCCGTCCGAGTGTAGGCCCCACGGGCAGGAACGTCAGTAGTTGATCACTGAGACCATCGTCGTCCATGGTCAGGACTCTCCAGCGTGGTAATATGAATCACCCGGCCCGGAGGTGCCCATGCGAGTTCGGATCATTCTTCACGTTATTGCTTGTCTTGCCGCTCTCAGCAGCCAGAGTTCGCCGGCCGTTGCCGCGGCCAGCCAGGTCCACTTGTACGGTGGCCAAGGAAGTCTCGAGGGGCGTTTCGAGGACGCCAACGGGGACATCGACATGCAGGGTTGGGTCGGGGTCGATTGCCCCGAGGTTGGCTTCGAACCGCTGTGGCAGGTCAGCGACTTCGAGGCCGAAAACCTGAATTCACACGGGCCCGGCAACCACGCCATGTGGGCTGGCCGAACCCAAGAGCAGCGTTCGGGCTGGGCGTTTCCGCCCGGCTACGGGGACAACTGGAATACCGTGTTGCTATGGAGTCACCCCGCGCCGACCACGATATCTGCATTCGATGTACAGCTCGACGCCGTATACAACCACGATACCGAGGGATTCTATGATCCCACCTTGGTCGAATGGAATCAGGCTGGGACCTGGATGAGCCTGGAGGACATAGACGGTAGAACATTCGATCAAACTTCGGGCGAGTTTCTACCGCCGGGTGTGGCGATGTTCCACCAATGGACTGTGCAGCCGGAGGACTTGGTCGACGAGGAAGTCCAGATCCGAATTCGCGTGACGAGCGATGGGATCGTCTCCGACGAGTCGGGGAACGTCGGCTCCAACCCCGGCGATTCCAGCGGCGCCATGCAGATCGATGACATGATGGTGAGCTTCGACGGTGTCCCCGTCGATGGCGGTGGCGACGTCGATGGTATCGCGACGTTCGAGAACGGAGACGACGAGGGTTGGATGCCGCAGCTCGACACCTGCTCCTGCTCCGTCGTATCCGAGCTTCCGGGCGACATCGACCCGGGTCCAGACAACCTCACACCGCAGATCGGACTCTTCCGGTCCGCGGCGTATCCCGGCACGCAGACGTCGACCTGTCGTTTCACATCTCCCGTCATCGAATGGGATGTTCCCGAGGCAGCGGGTCTTGACGCGGCCGTGGTTCGCCTGCGCAGCTACCGCGAGTCGAGTGAGAGCGAGGGCACTTGGAGGCTCTTCGCTCGCTCTCGTGTGTCAGGGCAGTGGGAGTTGGACTATCACCTGGTCGAGCAGGTGACCGCTCCGCCGGCTGGCTGGCAGACGTTCGACATCATGCTCAACGGGATTCCCGTCGACGCCGAAGCCATCGAGCTGATGATCCGGTCCTTTTCGAATTCAACCGAATACAGGCTGACGTTCGATGACATCGAAGTCGTGCGCTTTGATGGCACGCTCACGTCGGTGCCCGCTACCGTTTCGCGTAGCCCTATCGAACTCGAGGTCTATCCCAACCCCACCAATCCCACGGCGAATATTCGCTATGTTCTGAACGCGGACGCCTCGGTGCGGATCGCGGTCTACGACACACGCGGACGTCGCGTGCGCGAGGTCTTTGTGGGAGACAAATCGGCCGGAACGCACACGGTTCGGTTCGACGGCTTGGACGACGCTGGGACACCCGTGGTGAGTGGGGTCTACTTCGTGCGGCTGATCGCGGGTGATGGGCGGACGAGTGGGGAGCGCGTCGTCATTGTAAGGTGATTGGACTCCCGCACAAGGTGCGCTGAGAGCCGCTCCCCGTGCGGTCAGTCGGGGCGTGAGGCGAGCTTCCCTTCGAGCTCGCGCACCCGCTCACGCAAGTCGGCAATCTCGCTCCGCAGCTCGGCCAGTTCTTCACTCCATCCGGGCGTCCGGTCAGGCCCTGGCGATGCCGCCCTTGCAGCCGCCTGTGTTGTCGCGCCGGTGGGGCGCAAGCCCGCGAGGTTCGCGCGCAGCTCCTGTAGTTCGTCCGCCGGGTAGAGATTGTGGGACACCAGCTGCCCGCGCCCGGGAGGCGTGAGTTCGATCATCAGGCCGTGATCGACCAGTCCGTCCACGATGGGCTTGAGCGCGGCGAGGTCCGCGATTCGCTCCATACGGGCGGCGCGCCCGCGCAACTCCCCGAGCGCTTGCGCACCGCGCAGTAGCAATTCGCCGAGCACCGCCAGATCCGCCTTGCTCACCGACAGCCAGTTGTAGGCGAGGTGTCTGTACTTGGGGACCCGCCCCGTCCAGTCGATCTCTTCGACCACGCCCATGTTGATCAGATCGTTCAGCGTGTTCATCACGTCGGCGTCGTCCAGGGTGGTCAACGGATCCCGGTTGCTCTTCTGGTTGCAGCCCGCGACGATCGAATTGACGGTCATCGGGTAACTACCGGGCGTCGTCTTGGCCTTTTCGATAAGTACGCCGAGCACGCGCCGCTGGTTGGGGTCAAGCGTGCGGGGGGTAGAACTCGGGCCGGAACTTCCGGAGGGAGGCGTCGTGGTCATCGTTCCTCCTTATTGGAAGCGTGTCTTGACGCGCCCCCAACTTGTAGCCTCCACCGCAACGGGGGGCTTGGCCGTGGCGAATAGCACGCCCGCCATGCTACGCGACGCCCCGAACTCATCCACCCAGGTGCCGTCACGTCGCGTATTCCCAATGGGGTCGAGGTATGGGTCCCCGCCGCCGGTGTCGATCGACAGCAATGCGGTCTCTGGCCGATGCAGCTCCCCCGCAACCCGGCTGCCATCGGAGTCATAGTCCATGAACAGCCAAAGGTGCGCCCACACCGCATCTTGTGAATCGATGCGGCTGTCCTGGTTGGAGTCGAAGAGTTGCAGCATCTCCCATCCGTCGGTGGTGACCACATCGTTGCTGCCCGGGGGTCGGATGCTGATCCCGTCCCGGAAGAGCACCGTGCCATTCACCGGGCTGCCATCGTCAGCCAACACCGTGAATCCCGCCGACTGGACGGAGGTGGCATCCAGCATCAGGAAGCAGTCTTCGACGTTCGGGGTAGTCCAGTGCACATCCCGCATACCCCCTCCGAGAAGATCCGTCGTGGTCTGGCCCGAAAGGTCGAGGCCATCGCCGTCCATGTCCAGGATCAGGGCAGATGCGGAGGCGCAGGCGGGCACGATGGCAAAAGCGGCCACGGCGAGGAGTTGGGCAATCAATCGCATGGGTTACTTCCGGGAGCAAGGGGAGTGGAATTGGATCCCAAGATCATATCATACGGAACGTGATGGTGAGTGGCTCGAGACGAGCCCTCCGCGTTTCATTGTTCGACTCTCCGTTGGGAGCGACAGGACTCGTACGGCCCCTCACGCCCGTGTTAGGATACTCTGCTCACGTATCGCCTGCCGGTTCTAGGCCAGCCCTGATTCAATACGGGGAAATGAAGCGGAGAAGACAATCGCAAACGTAGGAAGAAACGAACCTTGCCCGTGCGGTAGCGGGAAGAAGTACAAGCAGTGTTGCGAAGGCAAGGCCGCCCAGGGCGTCAACAGACGGCTGGTGCTTGGGGTCGTGGCCGTGGTCCTGGTGGTTGGCGCCGCGTGGGCGGCCACCAATTTTTTTGGAAGTGGGAATGCAGATCCAGGGCAAGCGGGGTCGGCGCCGCCGGGCAAGGTGTGGTCGGAGGAGCACCAACACTGGCACGATGCGCCTGGTCTGCCGACGGAAAACCTGGGTCAACCAGTCACCTCACAACCGCCGGGTCAGGCAAGCATCCCTCAACCGTCTGGCCCAGTGCCCCCGGGCAAGGAGTGGTCAACGGAACACGGGCATTGGCACGATGCCTCCGGTCAAGCGCCAGCCGACACGACCAAGAGCGGCAGCCCGTAGTTTCCGAAAACGATCTTGGCCGACATGTTGAAGGAGCACTTTGACGAATAACGATGTCTTGCGCCGTATCCGCTACGCTTTCGATCTCAGCGATTCGAAAATGATTGCCATGTTCAGCTTGGGTAAGCTTGAAACAACCCGCGAGCAGGTTAGTGATTGGTTGAAAAAAGAGGATGATCCTGCCTATCAAAACTGTACAGACATTCAACTGGCGATGTTCTTGAACGGGTTGATTATCGATAGACGAGGAAAAAAAGAAGGGTCAGAACCCGAGCCAGAGCAGCACCTGACGAACAATATCATTCTCAGGAAACTCAAGATTGCATTGGACCTGAAAGCCGACGATGTATTGCGTATTCTGGGCCTGGCGGAGTTCCGCATCAGTAGGCATGAACTCAGCGCATTTTTCCGGAGGCCAGATCATAAACACTACCGTAGCTGCGAGGATCAGTTCCTACGTAATTTCCTAAAAGGTATCCAGCTCAAATACCGCGACAACCAGGTCTGACAGGAAGCACAAGCATGCGTTTCGAGCGCTATGTCGCCATTGGTGACAGCTCGACCGAAGGTCTCAACGATCCCGACGGTAGCGGTGGCTATCGAGGTTGGTCGCGCCGGCTTGCAACGCGTATTGCCGATGAGCAGGGTGGGCTGCTCTACGCGAACTTTGGCGTTAGTGGCCTGACAACACGCCAGATCCTCGATCAACAGGTTGAGCCGGCCGCCGCCATGCGGCCTGATCTCGTTACGGTGTTCTCGGGAACCAACGACGTGATTGGCCGACGATTTGATGCGCGCTTGATCGCGCACGATATGGAGCACATACAGCGCGCCTTCATCGACATCGGTGCCACGGTGCTCACATTCACCTTGCCCGACCTGACTCCGATCATGCCCATCGCGCGATCGATCGCACCGCGCATCAGGATCATGAACGATGCGGTGCGAGCGTCAACATCGCGCACCGGGGCGACGCTGATCGATTTTGCGTTGTACCCGGTCGCGAGCGATCCGCGTCTGTGGCACGAGGATCGACTCCATGCGAATCCTCTCGGGCATGCACGCATTGCCGATGCGCTAGCCTTCGCGCTCAAGCTGCCCGGTACGGACGATTCCTGGAGAATGGACCTACCGCTACTGCCGCCGCGGACGTTGGCTCAGAAGATCGCAGCTGAGATTTCATGGTGGGGGCGCTATTTGTTGCCGTGGGTTGGAACGGGCGTAAGGGCTCGCGCCACGGCAGGGAATCGAGTAATCAAGGTGCCAGCCCTCGCTCCCGTCCTGCCTTCTCAACCCTGGTCGTGCAGCCGCCCCAGATCACTCTCAATCGATCGCTGAATCTTGTCGGCGGCGCCGTCGACGGCTTGGTCCAAGGTTGCGGCGTCGTGTGTGACAGCAGTAGGCTGGCGACCTTTCAGGCGAGCTTCGATCATACAGCGCTTGTCGTCCTGGCCGCTCTTGTCACCGTTCTGGTCACTAAGGTGGACTTCCACCCGCGTGATCCGATCACTGAATCGATTCAGAGCGTTCTCCACTACACCCCGAACGTGGACGATGAGCTGCTCGCGTCCCTCGATGTTATTGTCGGTATTGACTTGGATCTGCATGAGTTTCCTGTGACTTTGGCGGTGGGATGCGAACCCCGTCTCACGCGGGAGACGGGGTTCCTGTATTTCTACCGGTAGAGCGCCTTGATGTTGCCCCAAGCGCTGCTCTCAACCGGCACCGACGGGACTGTGAGTACACCTGAAATCGCGTAGAAGCTATGGTTGGCCGTCGAAGCGGTAGCTCCATTTCTAACCCATTGTGCATTGGCGGTGGCCGTCCGCGAACCTATAGTCGGGTTGGGTATTCCGAGAGCTTGGTCGGCAGTGCCGAAACCACCTGTGCCCGTCCAGATGTTGCTAGAGCCGGTTGCCGTTGCACAAAGCTCCGTGAAGTCCAACTGTACGGCGATCGACCAATCCCAAAGGTCATCATAGGTCGTCGCGAGCATCGTATCGTTCAGCAGATATACGGGTACATTTCCGGGCGGCGCGGTCCCCGTGTTGTCCCGGGCGTCCACCGTAGCTGTCGATGCCATTGCGAACCATTGGGTGCCAAGCGCAGCCAGCTCTGGGATGGCGTTTGCGGCGGCGGAGACGAACGTGTTGTAGTCGGCAATATCGGTCGATTGAGCATCTCTCACCCCGGAAGTCACGAACGCGAGGCGATACTCTTCATTCGGGTTGAGACCCGTGGGTATGACAATTACGCTTGCGTTCACGCTGCTCGCGCCAAGCGCGCAGAGAAACAGGGCGAGCAGGCTGGCAGCAATGGAGGCCGTCGACACAGTTAGGTGTTTCATTCACTTTTCCAACGTCTTCGAGGATCGAGATAGCGGAATCGGAAGGCGGCACAGTATCCCACGTTTCTTCACGAGGTATCAATGGTTGGTTTGCTGTTTCCAGAAGTGATCGACAACAAATATCGCGGCCAATGGTGGGCGTTGGTGTTTTTTGTGCCCGTGTTGCTGTTGAAGCTGATGATGGGGTTCAACGTTGCGGGGCTCAATCCGGTTATAGCAGTGCGGGATATCCTACAGGACGTCGATGGTATTCCGCTTGATACCTACAGCCCGGCAGCAGTGACCGATCTCATTTTCTTCGCAAATGCATGGGGGCTGTCGCTTCTTACGATATGCCTTGTCGGTGTGGTTGCGCTTATCCGCTATCGATCGATGATTCCGATTGCGATTCTATTGCTGACATTTGAACAGGTCGGTCGTAAGGCGATGTCCATAGCCGAGTCCGGCTGGGGAATTGGCTCTGATATGTCAGCGGGCAACACCATTAACTGGGCGCTCTCATTCGCGTTGTTGCTGGCGCTCGTGCTGTCAATAGTGCGTAGACGGGCGGTAGATGACTGAGTTGCCCCTTGCGCCTACTTTCCGAACCACAAGTAGCTCCGAGCATGCAACTTGGCGGATCGTCAGCCCAAGCGAATGCTTGAGCTGACTTGTCCACAGAACCAAAGAGATCCGAGGCAGCGCCCGTCCAGGAATGCGCGCGCACAATCAAGACACTACGCGCGACTTCGTGTCTTCTTGTTCAGAGCTCGGTCGACCTTGGAGATCGCCTTCGCGTAGCCGTTCGCTCTTCGCTGAACCGCCTTCAGTGAGGCCAGTTCGGTTGCGTTGGCAGTCTTGACCGCGCGAGCCTTGGCAAGTTCCTTCGTAGTGGTCGTGAGGTCCTTCACGACCGCGCGCAATGCCTTGCGGGTCTCGCCGCTGGGTAATCGCTTGGCGCGGCGACTCGCGACGCCCTTGCGCTTGGATAGCGCGGCCTTCCTTTTTGCTAGCCTCTTGGCGGCGGCGGCGAACTTCTTTGCGTCGCGGGCGCGCGAAGCGACAGCCTTGTTGCTGGCCGTGACGGCCACGTCCAGCTTTTCCATTGATGTCTCAAGGCTCTTTTCTACGGCGGCGCTCTTTGCGATTGGCCTCTTTGCCATGGCGATCACTCGTCCTTGTCAAGATGGGGAATACCACGTGGAAACGGGCGCATCATAGTCGAGTCCATCACGGTTGAGAAGGCCGAAGCAGGGTGTCCCTTGCGTCTTTCCATCTGCAGATACGGACCCGATTTGTAGGATCGCTATATTGGGATCAATCCACGATCGCTCCAACGAGATCTGTAGCGTAGATCCTAACGCGTGTGGTCACAGTCGATTATCACCGCCGAGCGGCAGAATGAACTCGGTGGATCAAAACAGAAGCTGCATTCTCGTCGAGACGTCTCCTGACTTGGATCGTCGAATTCATGTAGTCTCAGAAGCAACGGCACGGGTTCCCAATTTGATGCCGAGGTTTCCTGAGATGAGCAAACTCCTCCCGCTCTTGATTCTGCTTCTAGCGGCCTGTTCGAGTGACTTCGTTCCAACGGAGCCCGGTGCAGGAACTGAAGACGGCAGCGCCACCATCGGCAGCGCTGGCGGCACACTCAACGCTGCCAAAAATGGCGTACGCGTCGAACTGGATATTCCCGCCGGCGCCGTCATGGACGACACCGACTTCACGCTGCGTTTCGTCGACGGATACTTTTGTCACCCTTGCCGAAGCTGATCAAGTGAAACGCACTCCCATACACGCCATTCAAGGCTCGGGCCTACGGTCTCCACTCGCCGGGACCGAGGTGCGCGCGCGCGGCGTCGTTACCGGCACCACGCGCAAGGGATATTTTGTGCAAGATCCAGACGGCGGCGAGGCGGGTTGTTCGCACGCGGTCTTCGTATTCAGCCCCCGTCGCAAGCCACCGGTCGGCGCGCTTGTCGAAGTCCAGGGCCGAGTCACCGACTTCGTCTTGGAAGAAACGGAACGCCCCACCACGCAAATCCACGCCGGCGACACGCGAACCCTGGAAGACAAAGGACCGCGCGTAGAACCAGTGTGGCTTACCGCCGAGCGCCTTGCGCTCGACAACGACGCGCTTGCCGTGTACCTCAATAGTATCGAGGGGATGCTGGTGGGGATCGAAGCTGGGGCAATGTTCGTGGCGCCGAGCAACCCGTTCGGAGACTACGTTGTGGCGCCGGCGGGAACCAACGCAACGCCCACGCGGCACGGCGGAGTGCTGATCGATCCGGACAATCCAGACCGTTGGTATCCTGGTTTCCGAATCGTCGACTACTCCAGCGCGCCGCAGGTCAACGTGGGAGCCGAGCTTCTGTCTCCGGTCGTGGGACCGCTGAACTACCGGGTCTCGTCGTATCAGATCGCGGCGTTGGGGCGCATTCAGGTACGACCCGCGAGCATCAAACTCGAGCGTGCGACACTGAGGCCCGATTCAACGCGGGTTACGGTTCTCACTCTGAACGGGTTCAATCTCGATTCACGCGTCGAAGATCCGAGTCTGGTGAAGGACCCACGTCGCGACATTGACGACGACGAGGGCGACGGGCGCTACGCGATGCTCGCCGCTGCGATCGCGCGCGATGCGGCGGCTCCCGATATCGTTGCGCTTCAGGAGATGCAGGACAACGATGGCGCGGAGATCACCGATGTCGTGGACGCCGACGAGAACTACCAGAAACTGATTCGTGCCATTGGGAAAGTCGGCGGCCCCAAGTATTCTTGGGTGGACGTTGCGCCGCAGCAGGGAGCCGACGGCGGCCAGCCTGGCGGTAACATCCGCAACGCGTTTCTGTACAACCCTGAGCGCGTCGAAATCGTGCCGGACTCGGTTCAACTCATAGGCGCCGACGATGCTGCGTTTGAAGATTCCCGCAAACCGCTGATGGTGCAGTTTCGCATGCTGAGTACGAAGCGCGAGATCGCGGTGATCAACGTGCATCTGGCATCGAAGCGTCACCAGCACGGAGTCTTCGCGCCCGAACGCCCCGGTTTCGATCCGCGTCAGGAGATCCGCGTTCGTCAGGCGTTGCTCGTGCGGGACAAATTCCTGGATCTCGCCGAACGCGGTATCGATTACTACGTCACCGGCGATTTCAATGACTTCGAGTTCAGCGAAACGCTCCGCGCAATGCTTGGGGACGAAAGCATCAACCTCGTCGACCGTGTGCCGCGCGAGGAGCGCTACGACTACAACCACCGTGGCAAGTCACAGGCCCTCATGCACGGCATTGTCTCGAAGCTACACGCCGAAGAGCGCAGCATTGAATACGAGATCTTGCACGGCAACGAGCTGATCGGAGCCAAGCCTGGCCAGCTTGGCGACAGAGCGACCGACCATGCCTACGTGATCGCCCGCATCGACATGCACTGAGCGAAACGTCCGCCGGAAGCGGGTCAGGACAAATCGTCGAGCCCCATCAATCGGACCAGGCGCCGAAACCGTGGTACTTCGACCAGCTCAGGCATGTAGAGACCGGGCATCGCCAGCAGCCACGACGCGCTTTCCCGGTGGCCCTCATACGCCTCCTCCAGTAGCGCCAGTGCTTCTTCGGTGCGGCCCATTGCGAGATAGAAATCCTGGAGGCTGCTCTCGACCTCAGTGCCGCTGGCTTTCCTGGCCAGGAGTTGTTCCAGCGAATCCTGCGCGAGAGAATCGGCGTCGACCATGGAGTACGTGATGCCGATCCACGCGCGTGCGAGCGGCGTGTCGTCGCCGGCGAACATACGATCTGCGGTTTGCGCCGCCGCGAGGGCTTCGTCGGAGCGACCGGCCTGCGCCAGCGCGCGGGAAAGTTTGACGTGGCCCCAGATCCAATGGGGATTGAGGTCGATCGCATAGCGAAACTCCGCGGCGGCGAGTTCGAATTGCCGATCGCCGAGCAACGCGAATCCGAGCCAGTGCGTGGCGCGTGTCGAGAGCGGATCGATCTTCTTGGCCTTGCGACTGACCTCGATAGCTTCCTTCCAGCGGCCTGCCTGGGTCAGGCACTCGGCGTAGCGCAGGTTTGCGGTGAGGCTATTGGGGTCGAGCGTGAGGGCGCGGCGGTGATGCTGCATCGAACCGGCCCAGTCCCAGTCGTAGCTCCAGGCGATGGCTCCCATCAGGGAGTGCGCTTCGGCGAGATCGGGATCGATCTTCAGCGCGCTGGCCAGCGCGGACTTGGTTGCCGCCAGGGCTTCGTCTCCGCCCTCGATTCCATGATTGGACATCTGGAGGTGGGCCTCCGCCAGCGCGCAATAGGCCAGGGCGTAGTCGGGACGACGCTGGATCGCCTGTTCCAGTAGATCGATTCCCTTGAGCATTCCAGCTTGGGTCCCCACCAGGAGCTCACGTGCCCTGAGGTACAGACGGTATGCCTCGGAATCGTGGGTGGGTCGATGTTGCACGCTGATTTGCGTCGTTGGATCGATTGTCGGACGTAGCTTGGCGCTGATGGCCTGCGCGAGTTGGGCTTCGAGAGCGACGATATCCAGGTTCGGTTGGGTGAATCGACCGCCCCAAATCTGGCGGCTATCATGGACATCCACGAGTTCGGCACTCACCGAGATTTCATCCCCGTTCGTGGTCAGCCGTCCGACGACCACGGCCTCAACGTCCAGTGCCTTGCCGATCGCCTCGAGATCGCCGGTCCCTTCGCGGAAGCGAAAGGAAGACAACCGTGAAATCACACGGAGGTCGGGGTTTCTGGACAGCGAGTTGATCATGCCTTCCGCGAGGCCATCGCACAGGTAGCCCATGTCTTCGGACTGCGTTGCATTCGTGAAGGGAAGAACTGCCACCGACGAGATGGTCTCGTCGGATTCCGGACGGAGCTGGAGGATTGCGAACGCCGCGACGAGGGCGAGTGTCAGGACTCCACCCAGCGGAACCCACTTCGGGACGCGCGCCAGCGAAGGCGCTGGGGTTGCGTCGGTGGTTCCAGTCTGCGAAGGGGTTCGCAGGTTGTGCAGATCGACGTTGAGGTCGGCGGCAGACGGATAGCGCATCGACGTGTCCTTGTGCAGACACTTGCGGATGATGCGCTCAAGTTCCTGGGGCATGTCCGGCCGCAACTCCATGACCGAAACCGGGTCGTGCGTCATGAGCTGGCTCAACACGTCGACGGAACTCCCGCCGTCGAAGGGTCGAACACCGGTTGCGAGTTCATACAGGATGATGCCGAGGCTGAAAACATCGCTGCGTGCGTCGAGCGCGGCGCCGCGTGCCTGCTCCGGGCTCATGTAGTGCGGCGTTCCCAGGATCGTGCCGGATCTTGTCGCAACCTCGGTGTTGAGTTGGGTCCGTGCATCGTCGGTCCGCTCCTGCTTCGCCAACCCGAAGTCGACGATCTTCGCATTGCCGCGACCGTCGATGAGGATGTTGCCGGGTTTCAGGTCACGATGGAGGATCTGATGACCGTGGAGGGCGGTGAGCGCATCGCTGATCTGATCACCGTAGCGAAGTATTTCCTCCAGTGGAATGGGGTCTCGCCCAAGCCTCTGGCTCAGGGTCTCTCCCTCGATGATCTCCATGGCGTAGTAGAAGACATCGTCGTCGTGGCCGACATCATAGATGTGGGCCAGATGCGGATGGTTCAGCGCGGAGGCCGACCGGGCCTCGCTCTCGAATCTCCGGAGGCGGTCCTTGTCCTGGGTGAACTCATGGGGCAGGATCTTGAGCGCCACATCGCGATCTAGGCGGGTGTCGCGCGCGCGGTAGACTTCAGCCATCCCGCCTTTGCCGAGGAGGCTGGTGATCTCGTAGTGCGCGACCGATTTACCAATCAATGTGTTGGCTCATTTACTGCACCACAAACGACTGCGCAATGACGACGCAGTCGTGCGGCGGGAGCATGGGGGCGTCGTAAGGGTTCATTGTGGCCTCCCTGGAGTGACGAGACGCGGGGGCGATGATACCGCATTCGGGGCGCGGGCGAGGGTCTTACCGATCAATCGGATGACCTCTTGGTCAGCTGTGTCACTCAACGCTTCAACAACCCTGTCCAGTTCTGGATCAGCCGCGCACCGGCCTTGTCCCGGCTTGCCGCCGGCAATTCTTGAGTAAGGATTCGCTCTCCATCCTGACTCGGTTCATAGACCGGGTCCACCGAATTGGAGTTCAGGTTGAACAAGACCTGGGGCGTACCAGGCGTGAATCCTTGGTCCGTTCGGATAGGGACGGCCATCAAGGCAGTGCCGCGAACATAGAAGAGCTCGCGCCCGTCGCTGCGCCACAAGGGACGCCGTGCCGGACCGTCCAGCTTGTCGCCCGAGGCTATCCAACGCCCCGATGCCACGGGGTAGGACTGGACATAGATGTGTGCCTCTCCCGATTGGATGACCGAATATGCGAGGTACTTGCCATCCGGTGACAGACTGGCCGCTTCTTGCCACGAAGGGTCTTCCAGCAGGGCTTTCGCCGTGAAGCTCTCCATGTCCAGGACCCAGATGTCTCCACCTCCCTCGTTGGGTGCCACCAGATTGAAGAACACGTGGCGCCCGTCCTTCGACCAGTGGGTGAGCTCGATCTGGGTGTTTGATGTGTAGATCCGTTTTGCCGGCTCCTGGCCGGACACGGCGCGTCGATAGATTTCGCCGGCGGAGGTTGGGGTGACGGTGTAGACGAGATACTGGTCGTCCGGCGACCACAAGGGTGTGCGTTCGTCGGCAGGATCAAAGGTGAAGCGTGTTTGCCGCCCACCCTCGAGGTCGTTGATCCAGATGCTTCCGACATCCTGGCCCGAGACGACGGCTAGGCGCGTGTCGTCGTTGGAAAGCTTGGGCTCGTAGAAGATGCCCGGTTCTCCGATCGTGGTCAGGGCATTCCCTTGCCGATCTCTCCAGGTAAGAACCGAGCGTGCGGCCCCCGCGCCGCGCAGGTGAATCAACGAGCCGGATTCCGAGACGCCGAATTGGGCGCCGCCCCACGAGATCGCTCCGCCTGGGATATCGGTCGCGACGGGAACTGGATCTCCCGTCACGCGCCCCGCCGCCGGGTCGAATGGATGTGCCATCAGGGTGGATCCGTTGCGGTAGAGAACATGCCCACGCGAATACGCTGCACGGGATTCGCATCGAAGCAGGAAGCGCGAGTCGTTGGAGTCGAGCGACCCCAGGTAGACCCCACTATTCTCGTTCGCGGCAGGGTTCGTGGTACAGGCCACGTAGTAGAGAAACCGTCGGCCGTCGGGCAGAAACGAGGGAAAGCGATGGATTATATCCTTCCGTTCCAGATCGAGGGTCGTGAGGGGTTCGGGGGTGCCGCCACCGGCCCCGATCTTCATCAGCCCCTCGTTCCATTCGCGCTGGAAGATGATGACACCATCTCGGCTCCAACTTCCGCCTCGCCCCTCACCGGCGTCGCATAGTGGGATGATCGGCCCCCCGCGCGACTCGATCTTGTTGAGCTTGCCGTTGGCGAAGAAACCGATCCAAAGCCCATCTGAAGACCAGAACGGATACGCATCGCCGTCCGAAGTGGTGAGTTTTCGTGGATGCGGAGAATCCAGGTCTCGAATCCAGATCATATTCGTGCCGGTGCCTCGATCTTCATTGTCGGGCCGAGGAAAGGCGACGAAGGCGATCTGGGTCCCGTCGGGGCTCACCTCAAATGGTGCTCCCGGTGAAAAGTCCCATCCGAGCGGCGGGTCGAGGGTCGTTTGGATCAGCGGTGCGTCGGGCGGCGTCGGGCGCAGTAAGCCGAGCCCAGCAACGCCGGCCAATGCCACCATCAATAGCGCGATCCACGCCAGACGCTCGCGTCGAAAACCGGTGGATGGGGGCGCGGTAGTTCGAATCTCGGAATCGTCGCTGCGACCCGCCCTTAGGCCTTCGAGGGCAATACGCGCCTCGCCCACGTCTCGCAGACGGGTCGCAGGATCGCGGTCGAGACAGCGTGCGAGCAAGCGACGAAGCGTCTCCGGCGTGTCGCTCGGGAGTAGTTCAAAATCGATCTCAGTCTTCAGGACCTCCGCCATCGTCTCGCTGGTCGTCTCGGCCTGGAACAGTTTGCGGCCGACGAGAAGTTCGTAGAGGACCACTCCGTACGACCAGATGTCGGCACGCCGGTCGACGGATCGCCCCTTGGCCTGCTCCGGGCTCATGTAGGCGGCGGTGCCAAGGATGGCGCCGGCCTGAGTCAACGCGGCGGTGATCGTCGGAGAATTCTCGAGAGAACTTTCCTCGGTGGGTTCCCCGGTGAACGCGCGGGCAAGTCCGAAATCGAGCAGCTTGACCTCGCCCTGTGCGGTGATCTTGATGTTGGCCGGCTTGAGATCTCGATGCATGACTCCGTTGTCGTGCGCGAACTCGAGTCCCTCGGCGATCTGAGTGGCTACGGAGACGACGTCTTCCATGGCAAGCGCGCCTCTCGCGTCGAGATGCTCGGCAAGATCCTGCCCTTCGACAAGTTCCATGACGAGAATCGTCGCTCCGTCGATTTCCTCAATACCGAATAGGGAGGCAATGCGCGCGTGATGGAGCGAGGCGAGGGTACGGGCTTCGCGCCGGAATCGGGCCAAGCGCTCCGCGTCATCGGCGAGCTCGGACGGGAGGAGTTTCAGGGCTACTTCTCGGCCGAGTTTGGTGTCGGTCGCGCGATAGACCTCGCCCATGCCGCCCTTTCCGAGCAGCGCAGTGACTTCGTAGTGGGCGAGGGTCTTGCCGATCATTCTGATTCGCGCTTTGGAAGGAGGGCACCGTTGTCGGACGTCGGAGTGTAGGCGAAGTCGGCTAGGGTCTGTTAGAGGAGAGAAACCACTGTTTCGGGGGGGCGGATTTATGTATCCATTACAGATATTGAATATTGACGTAAGATACGCAATTCCTTAGGATCACCCCATGACGCCAAGACGCTACGACTCCACCCGCCGCCGCGCTGTAGCCGAGCAGACCCGCGAGGCCATCATCCGCGCAGCGTTGAAGCTGCATTGGCACGGCATCACCGAGTTTGAGGCCATCGCCGAAGAAGCCGGCTGCTCGCTGCCGACGGTGCGGAAACACTTCCCCACGAAGGAAGCCCTGTTCAAGGATTGCACGCAGACCTTTGGCGAGACCCTGGTCCTACCCGACCTGGCCGCCCTCGCAGCCATCGCATCACCGGACGAACAGCTCGAGCAGTGCATCTCAGAACTCTGTCGCATCCACGAGGCCATGTTCGGCTACGCCTGGCTCTGCGCACGCACTCGCGGCGAGTCCCGCACGCTCGACTCGGAGATGAAGGCCTACGAGGGACTCGCCGACGCAATGGCGGATATACTTGCCCCTGGACCTGGCATCGTGCGCGGCCTCCTCGACTTCCTGACCTATCGCGCGTTGCGTAACAGCGCCGGACTCTCCGCCGAAGATGCGTGTGTGCAACTCATTGCGACACTACGCCCCGTCCTTGCCACGAAAGGCCAGCCCACATGATCGTCAACGACAAGAGCTCCACTCGCATCGACGAGATCGCGGACGGCATCCACCGCATCAGCACCCCCGTGCCACCGGAGATGATCCCGGGTGGCTTCACGTTCAATCAGTACCTCGTCGTGGATGAGTCGCCTCTGCTCTATCACACGGGTCCTCGCAAGATGTTTCCACTGGTATGCGAAGCCATCGCGTCGATCCTCCCCGTTAGCGCACTGCGCTACATCGGCTTCTCGCACTACGAAGCCGACGAGTGCGGCTCGCTCAACGACTTCCTGGAGGCCGCGCCGGACGCCGAGCCGCTGTGCGGCGGCATCGCCAAGATGGTCAGCATTGACGACGTGGCGCTGCGGCCCGCGGTCGCCCTCGCCGACGGCGAAGATCTGTCGCTGGGCAGTCATGTCGTGCAGTGGATCGACACCCCACACTTCCCCCACGGTTGGGAGTGCGGGCACCTCTTCGAGAAGACGACCAGGACTCTGTTCTGCGGCGACCTCTTCACACAGGGCGGCAGCGAGCACGAACCGCTCATCACCGGCGACATCCTGGAGAGTAGCGAAGGCATGCGCGCCGCTATGGACTACTTCTCGCACACGAACCAAGTCCATGCGCTGGCCGAGAAGTTGGCGGCCACGGAGCCGCAGTATCTGGCCTGCATGCACGGCGCGGCCTGGCAGGGCGATGGCGCGGGGCTGCTGCGGAAGTTGGCGGGAAGGCTCTCGGGCTGACACTATCTCGGCCGGCCGGCGGCAGTGTCCAGTCTCCGGCTACCGAATCAGCACCATCTTGCGGGCCGTCGTCCCCGATTGGTGGGTCAAGCAGTAGTAGTAGATCCCGCTGGCCACGGCTCGACCGTCGTTGTCGAGGCCATTCCATTCTTCTACATAGGGGCCGGGTTCCAGGTGCATCCCAACGAGGGACCGCACCTCACGGCCCGCCGGGTCGTAGACGATCAGGGTGACGGGTCCAGCGTGGGGTAGGCTGAATTCGATGGTAGTCAGTGGATTGAACGGGTTCGGGTAGTTCTGCGACAACAAGATCGTGCGCGGCACGGGGATAGGATCTTCCCGCGGGCCAAAGAGAATCTCGACCGACCACGATTCCAACGTGCCCACGTTGTCCACCCCGTTGTCGACGATCTCCAACACCCAGTTGCCGCCCGGAATGCTGCCGGCGAGGTTGGCCAATGGTTCGCGTGGTCGAAATGACCCCGTAAACGGAGGCTGGCCCGATGCGATCGGGCCATTGGCTGAGTCGAGAAACACGGTTTCGGTCATGTCTTGCCCGGCGGTTTCACTGCCAGAAAAGACCGCCACGGAAACTCCGTCATGGACCAGCGATATTCTCAGGTCTTCAATATGGGGGTGCGCGATGGACTTCAAGGTGAGTTTCACGTCGCGTACGACAAACTCCGAACCCGCTTTGGCGAACGCTACCAAGGCGGTGGGTCCGGGGCCTACGTCGATTGTATCTCGCGTCGCTGACTGGCTCACGATTCCGCGCGTCACCCGACTGCTACCCAGGAGCGAGCTTAGTTCTACCGCGATGGTTTGTTCGGCCGCGAACCCTGATCCGGAAAGGCCGGAATCAATGGCTTGCACACTCCAGAAGTAGGTTCCTGGAAACGGGTTTCGGAAACTGAAGCTGGTGCGTTGCCCTGCATTCCCCGATTGCGCGACCTGACGTGCATCGGTCGCGTTCACATGGGCGGTGACGATATCACCAGCGCCGGGGGCCGACCCCACCCGCACGTTGTAGCTAAGGCCGGCCGGGGGCGTCTGGCTGTCGGTTGCCGGATCCCAACTCAGTGTTGTGCGCAAAATTCCGCTCGTGGCGCTTGGGTTCTGCGGCGTGCTTGGTGGCGTATTGGGCACGAGTGTGTTGTTCAGATATAGCCGCGTGCGGGGCCGACCGTCGCCCGGGAAGAATCCGCCAACGACAAGGTCCAGATCGAGGTCCCCGTCGACGTCGCCCCACTCCACGTGGCCATTGGACATGCCCATGAACTCGAACGCGACCGGCGAAAACCCGGGCCCGTCGTTTCGGTAGAGTCGCGTGCTGCGCGCGAACGGTGGCTCGTCGGTGTTGCGACCGGCCACGAGGGCGTCGAGGTCGCCGTCGTTGTCGAAATCACCCCAGGCGACGGCGCCGCTGTTGACGTTCTCGAAGTCGGCTTCCGTGTCTACGAACCGCCAACCGCTTTCGCCGGGCCCGTCGTTGCGGAATACCTTGGCCGCTCCGAAAAACGGGTTCGTGCCGGCGCGGCCGTTGATCAGGATGTCCATGTCGCCGTCGTTGTCGTGGTCGCCCCAGGCCACGTCGGCCAGAGCCAACCCCACGATTCCTGTTTGCTCCAGCACGAACGAACCGTCGTCGTTGCGATAGAGTTCGGTTACGGGGATACCGTCTCCGAAGCCAGCCTGCAATAGATCCAGGTCACCGTCGTTGTCGTAGTCTGCCCACGCCAAGCCTGACACCTGCAGATTGGTCAGGCCGGCCCCGATGTCGTCGAACTGTCCATCCGTATTGCGATAGATAGCGCTGTGTGGGGTATTGACCAGGAACTGCGCCCCCGAGAGCGCGATGTCCAGGTCGCCGTCCTGATCGAAGTCTCCCCAGGCAACCTCGCCGTCGCCGACTCCGACCAGGCCCGCATTGCTGTCGACCAGGTTGCCGTCGTCGTTTCGGTAGAGGATGGATTGGCCAACGCCCGCCGCGTCGTACCCACATACGAGCAGGTCGAGGTCGCCGTCGCGGTCGAAGTCGCCCCATGCCGCGTCGCCGTCCGACAGCGGCTCGACCCCAGAGTTGACCTCGAAGAAGTCTCCGCTTTCGTTCTCGTAGAGCGCGGCAAACGGAATGAAGTCGAGGTCGGCCCCACAGATCAACAGGTCGAGATCGCCGTCGTTGTCGTAGTCGCCCCAGGCCGATGCGAACCGGACCAAGTCGGCGAACGGAAGCTCCAACTCGGTAAATGGGGCGAACGATGTGGTGAAACTGGACTGGATTGCGAACCCGGACGGCGCGTTGACGTTGTCGATGGCCTGCACCGACCAGTGATAGGTAGTAAGCGGGTCGAGCTTCGCCAGCTCGAACTGGGTTCGGTACCTCGCGTTGCCAGGCTCGGCGACTTGCCGCGTTCCGTCGGGATTGACCATGGCACTCATCACGTCACCGCCACCAGGCGTCGTGCCCACGCGCACGTTGTAGGTAAGGCCGGCGCCAGGAGTTTCGGCGTCGGTGGCGGCGCTCCAACTCAACGAAGCGCTGGTCGCCGTGGGGCTCGCCTGAAGGCTCTGCGGAACCGACGGTCGGGCATTGAGTAGGACGGCGTTGTTCTGGTAGAGCGCCGTTACGGGGGTTCCGGTGCTATCTTGGCCCGAAACGATCAGATCCAGGTCGTCGTCGTCATCCATGTCGCCCCAGGCGAAGGAGCTATTGGAGAGCGAGGGGAAGAAGCCGGCTTCCGCTTCGACAAAGGTCCCGGCGTCGTTGCGATACAAAACGGTATGGGTGTCGGTTCCGTTTCGACCAGAGATCAACAGGTCCAGATCGCCATCGACGTCGTAGTCGGCCCAGGCGACCGTCCCGTCGCGAATCCCGACCAGATCAGCTCCGATGTCAACAAATGCGCCGGCATCGTTGCGCAAGATTGTGGTGGTCTCCACGCTCGTAGGAAATGGTGTGAAACCCGCCAGGACCAGATCGGGGTCACCATCGGCGTCGAAGTCGCCCCACTGTGCGCTGACACGAGCCAATGGGACGACGCCAATGTTTATTGGAACGAAGGTCTCGCCGTCGTTTCGGTAGATGTCCGTCACCTGCGAAAGGTCGTCTGTGACTCCGGAAATCAGCACATCCATGTCCCCGTCGAGATCGTAGTCATCCCAGGCCAGACTGGAGAGTTGCACGGCCGGAAGGGCAGTGGGCACCTCCACGAAACGGCGGCCAAGGTCATTGCGATACAGGCGAGTAGCCGGCGTATTGAGTACGACCTGCGCGCCCGCCAGAGAAATGTCGAGATCGCCATCGTGATCGAAATCGATCCAGTCCACGTCTCCCGACGTAACGCCCAGCAATTCCGCGAACAGCTCAAATGAGCTGCCGATATTTCGGTACACGTACGTGTGGGTGCTGAGTTCGGTGTCTCTGCCGATCAGAATGAAATCAAGATCGCCATCGTTGTCGAAGTCACCCCATTCTGCATCGCCGTGCATCAGGTACTCCAGGTCGGGAGCGGCCTCTAGAAAAAGGCCGTCGAAGTTGGCCTGGATGGAACCCAACGGCGTGTCGTCGCTGCTGCGGCCGCTGAACAACGCGTCCAGATCGCCGTCGCCATCGTAGTCGCCCCAGTCGACGCCGCCGGATCGAACCTGGGGAAAGTTGGTGCTCAGTAAAGTGAAGGCGGGCGGAGGTACGATTCTTACATCAAACGATGCGTCTACGCTGAACTCTCCGTCCGATGCCGTCAGTGTCGTCGGACTGATTCCGACCATGCCCTCAATCGATTCGATCCGTAGTTCGTCTCCCACGATCGTCAGGTTGGTCTTGCCGTCGTTCTGGACTTCGTAGGTCAGCACGGCCGTGTCGATGTCATCGAACACCGTTCTCAGATCAATCGTAAAGGGATCGAAGTTCGGCGGAACGATCTGAGAGCCGAGGCCGTTGGCCACGAAGGGCGGGTCGTTGACGGGATCGACGGTGGCTACGAAATCATCGGTGGTGAACTGACCAGAATCGATCTGGGCGGTTACGGTTATTGTCCCGAATCCGAAGAAGTTCGGCGAGGGTTCAAGAACGAGGGAGGTCCCCGCCACCGAGACGGCGATAGCCGGATCGCTCGATTGCGCGCTGAACGTGAGTTGTTGTCCGGCATCGGCACTGGCAAACACTTCGTTGAGGTCATTGACCACGATGTTGGAACCCGAGTCCTCCAAGATGTTTAGGTCGGCGATGGGGCCGACTACGGCGATGGGGTCGAATTCGTCGGCGCCGATGTCCGGGGAGGTCGAGTCGCGCAGATCGCCGTCGATATCGTCGGTGATACCCACAAACGGCGAAGCCAACCCGTTCAATGCCGCCGACCGAAGGTGGAGATTGTCATCGGACGCGAACGACGGGTCGATGGAGACGGAATTGGCGTCCAGACCGCTCGCCATTTGCAGTTGGGCCAGCGTGGATTGCGCTCCATCCCAGAATGCAACGTTGCCGTTCGCGACGAACAGGTTGTTGTGGTCGGAGTCGACGATCGAAGCGGGGTTCTCCACGTGCAGTGCGGTCCCGTTCGTATTGGGTCCTGTCGTAGCGAAGATGTTGTTTCTCAGCGTGAGATTCGTGGCATCGGCAGTCGAGCGGAATGCTACCGGGCTGCCGTTGGGTACGAATCCGTGGACGCTGTTGTAGACGACGGCCAGGTTGTCACACAGCTGGATTCGAATGCCGATATTGGCGACGCCAAAGGCAACGAAATTGTTGGCCAGCAACGAGGGGCGGGAAACACCTGTACACCGCAGCAGATGGATTCCGTTTGGACCGGAGGCGATCGAATTTCCGGTAATGCGGGCACCGTCTGCGTGGACGATTCTTAGTTGGGCCGCGAAAGAGAACGCGAGCCCTTGCAGTTCGTTTCCATGAATCTCTGGCTGCTCCGTGCGCGGGATGAAGGTGTTCGTGTCGAACTCGATGCCACCTCCCGCTTCGATTGTGTTGTCGATGATTCGAACGAAGTCCGGTGTGTCCTGAGTGTAGATTCCGAGGGCGCTGGATCCTCCCACCAGCCGGCTGCGTCGAATCTCGTTGTGGGTTGCGCGCCCAACGAGCGCTACAACCTGTTTGAATCCGCTGCCCAG
The DNA here is from genome assembly GCA_029262065.1 of Candidatus Krumholzibacteriota bacterium. GTDB lineage: Bacteria > Krumholzibacteriota > Krumholzibacteriia > JAJRXK01 > JAJRXK01 > JAJDAC01. Next base: position 56,614 of record JAJDAC010000024.1, read on the forward strand.
GACTTCGATGGTGATGTCTTCCAGGTGCACGAAGTCTGTGGCCTTGAAGCGCACGACAAAGCTGTTGGGCTGCGAGCTGGGAGGGTCGAACCTGAGGGCTACGTCGCTCTGGGATCCGGTTTGCGAGCGGAAGGTGACGTTACTCTGTGAGCTTGCTCCGGGGATGCTGGGGATGTCCACCTGCTCGGAGTATTCGCCCGGGGCAATGGTGAATACCACGGAAGCGCCGACGCCCCGAAGCGCGACATCGGTGACTGCAGAAGTGATGGTGGTGTAGTCGCCGCCGGTGCCAATGGTGAGCGAACCCGCCAACGGGGTCAGTGTGGGATCTGCCTCGAATTCGTCGGCGCCGATATCAGGGTTCGTCAAATCGCGGGCATCGCCGTCGATGTCTGTGCTTACTTCTGGTAGGGGGGTTCCGAATCCGTCGACATACGGCGATGGCGAATGGAGGTCGGTCTGCGAAACAAAGCTGGGGAATGCCGAGATCGAGTTTGCGTCCATGCCGCTGGCGAGTTGTAGATCAACGAGGTCTCGGTGATTTCCGTTCCATGACGCAAGGAACGGCCCGGACGAAAGAATGTTGTTGAAGTCGGAAATGATCAGGGCGGCGGGGTTGTCTACCTGGTACGCGGTGCCACGATGGCCATCGTAGAACAAGATGTTGTTCACGACGCGAACGGCGGTGTTCGCCGAGCCGATCGCCAACGCCCGACTGGTCGTGATACTGGGATCGGTGACAAAAACACTGTTGTGCAACACGGCTACGTCGTTGTTTGCATCGAGGACAGAAATGCCAACGCCGTCGCTCGTTACGAAGTTGTTCGCAATGGTGAGCGCGTCGCACGAGCTCGTCGAAATGCTCAGTGACGACGCGTGGATGCGATTGGAGGAAATCGTCGAACCCGTCGTGTTACTCGTCATCAGCCCCCTGCGCGCGGCGATCTCGTTGTTTGAGATCGCGGCCTGTGTTACATCGCCTCGAGAGAACTGTCCCGTGAGCACCACGGCGTTGCTGGTGCCCTCAATCGTGTTGTCGTCGATCACGAGGTTTGAAATGCCCGTTCCGTGGGCATGAACCGTGATCCCCGTTGGCATTTCCGCCCTGAGAACGCAGCCACGGATCGTGATGTCGTTGGATCCACTCGTGACGGATATCGCTGCGACCAGATTGGTTCCTGGCACCAGGTTGGTACCCGCGACGATCGTCAGGTTTTCGAAGGTCACAAAGTCGGCCCCGGCGAAGGTAACCACGGACTCGAGGTCGCCTTCTTGGCTCGTGGCCGTGACGAGCACGTCGCTGGCGTTGCTGCTTTGCGCGCGGAACGTGACCGTGGCGCCGGGTCCCACGCCGCCGATGGCTGGGAGGTCTACGAGCTCGGTGTAGATTCCCGTTTCCACTTCGAACACCACGCTGCCGCCGATTCCACGAGTGCCCAGGTCGAGCGCAGCCGACGCGAAGTCCGCGTAGTCGCCGTTCGGTCCCAGGACGAAGGTTCCCGTCAGGGGCTGCGCTGCGGCCACGTGGCTGCCCCCGATGAGTACGCCCAGAACCAGTACCGTTGAGGCAAAATGGGAGAGCGCTCGCATGGGCCCGCTTGCGTGGCATGCGGGGGCTGGTCGTTGGGGGGGCAAACGGTTCAAGTGCGACACCTCAGTCGGAGAACGGGGCTGCAATCCAATGGTTTGCGTGAGGGACCTGATCTCCCGCCCCGGTGTTACACTTTGATGGTACAGCAATGAAATTTGACGATGGGGACGCATCTATGAAGTATGCGGCCGATCGGTCCGTATTGTGCCCCGAGACATCTTGTGCTCACGCCTCCGAGGTCTCAGCGCGCACCTCGGCGGTCGCGTGAACGGGGTGGGAGTGGTGGCGCGGGTCAGTCCGACACCCGCGTTTGCGTCAATCCTCGCCGAGGGCCTCCATGACCTGTCGGACCAGGCGATCCGAGAGGTCGGCCGGCGCACTGACGCCGCCCTTCCAGACCACGTTTCCGTCGGCGAGGAGAATCACATACGGGGTGCCCGTGGCACCGAAGTAGCTCCAAGCCTTGCCGCTGTCGCGTACCACGGGAAAGGTCATCTGTTGATCCCGCACGAAATCTGATACCCGCTCGTCGCTTGAAGTTCTGGTTACACGCGTCGCTCCGATGACACTCAGTCCTTCTTCCTGGTGGCGACGGAAGAGGCTCTCGACGATCGGTATCGCGCGCTGTGAAAATGGGCACCAGGTCTCCCACATGATCACGATTTGCGGTCCCTCATGCGGCAGATCGGGTTCACCCTGATAACTATGTTCGAAGCCTGGATCCTGCGGCATCCGTTCGGCGTAGAGCTCCGCGGCCTGATCGAGGTCGCCTCGTGCGATATAGGCGGCGGCCAAATGGGTGCGTGCGATCCTGAAGATCCTGCTGTCTTCAGCAAACCCGGCTCGGGCGAGGTCGAAGCCCGCGAGCGCCAGTTCATAACCGCGATCGATCTCGTTCAGCTTCAGATGCATGTTGGCGAGGTCGCTGATGCATTCGATTGTGAAAGCGTCCTGCTCTCCGAAGATGCGCCTGGCGTCGTCCAGAACCTGCGTGGCTACGTCGCGAGCGTCGCTGAAACGCCCGAGCTCTTCGTAGCAAGTTGACAGGGAGCTGCGAGCCTGCAGCGTGTCGATGTGATCTCGGCCGTGCTGTTCCTCACAAACCCGCACGATTTCGGTCTGGGTTGCGAGTTCTTCCGTGATGCGCCCGCGAATCGACTGAGCCCTCGCGACGTCGTACAGAGATTCCAGAGTGCGCGGATCTCCTTCTCCGAGGTTGGCGCGTCGCAACTCGAGGGCGGCGCTGCAGTGCTCCTCGAAGAGACCAAAGTCTTCGCGCGGAAGATAGCCCCATCCGATCAGGGTGTGGATCTCGGCCGCGACCTCGGGCTCGTCGGCAAAGGCAACGTCGACGTTCTCACGCAACGCAGTTAGCAGGTCGGTCACGCTGGCCTCCTGGCCGTAGCCAGGAGGAAGCGCCTTGTCGAGCATCTCCGTTATGAACTCCGACGCGGTGCGCTGTCCCTGCGCGTAGCGTTCTGCGTCGGCTCGGGCTGATTCGGCGCGCAGATACATGGAGAAGCTGAGGACGCCACCGACGACCAATGCCAGTACGACCGCCGCCGCGGCACCGATCCATACCTTGTTCCTGCGCGCCAGGACGCGCAGCTGGTAGGCAAAGGTTGGTCGGCGCGCGCTGATCGCAGCGCCATCCAGATAGCGACGCAGATCCTCGCGTAATCCAAAGGCAGACTGATATCGACGTTCCCGGTCTTTGGCCAGGGCACACTGCACGATGGTATCGAGGTCGGTGTCGAGGCTCTTGAGCGGCGCAGGCTGAGCCGCGCGCACCAAGCTGGCCGCCTCGTGGATGCGAGCGCCACGAATTTCATAGGGCAGTTTGCCGCTCAGAAGTTGGTAGAGCACGATGCCCAGGGAGTAGATATCGCTGCGCGTGTCGATGTCATTGGGGTCGGCGTCGAACTGCTCCGGGCTCATGTACTGTAGCGAGCCGATGAGTTGGCCGACCTCGGTCTGTTGCGCAGCCGCGGCCATGTCCGAGTCGGTCGCGCGTGCGACACCGAAGTCGATCACCTTGGGCTGACCGCTCGAATCGACCAGGATGTTTCCCGGCTTCAGATCGCGGTGAACGATACCGCGCTGGTGTCCGTGATGGATCGCGTCGCAGACCTGGCAGAAGAGTGCCAGTCGTTCCCGTACCGATAGCTTCCGTTCGTGGGCGTAGTCAGTGATCGACCTCGCGTTGGGGATGTATTCCATCGCGAAGAAGGGAAGGATTGTGCCGCCCTCCGTGTGCTTCCCGGCTTCGTAGATCATCGCCACGCCGCGGTGGCGCAGTCGAGCCAGGATCTGGGCCTCGTATTCGAAACGCCGCAGCGCCTCTTCGGAAAACATCCCCGGCTTCATGACCTTCACCGCCACCGTGCGGCGTGGGTTCTCCTGCACGGCCTCGAACACCGAGCCCATGCCGCCGCTGGCAATCAGACGGCGGATTTCGTAGTTGCCGATGCTCGCTGGAAGTCCAATGGGCCGAGGCGGGCCCGAGGACAGGGATTCGGTTTCGTCGTTGGGAGAATTGGTCATGATGCCAGGATACCACGAGGCTTCACCCGGCGCACGAGGTCACCCGTTGTGCGATATCACAATAACGAAGCAGTTTCACGAGCTGCTGGCAACCTCCTCGGTGGATCGGCATCGAGCAAAGGCATAGCCTGGATGGTAGCTTCGAGCATCCCTACAAACGACCGGGGCAACCCAAAGAGGAGGCCTTCATGAAGTCGTCGTCATCATTGATCATATTGACCCTGACCGCTCTGCTCATCGCAGCTGATTCCGTTTGTGCGCAGGAATCCCCCGGCGTGGCCGGCGCCCGCATCGGCGCGGGCACCGATATTACCGGCGGCGTGGCCTACGGGGCTCAGCTCGACTACACCCTGTTCCAGAACCCCAATGCCTTCGAGTTGGGTTTCGCACTATTCGGTGGCACATTCGAGGAAGACAGTGACAACGGGTTCAACGAGTACCACGAAGAAACGACGGTGGTGGTGTTCGCTGCAATTGCCAACTACCTGTTCCGCTACTCCCCCGAAAGCGAAGGTCCGTACTTCGTGGCCGGTGCGGGTGTGGGCGCGGTATCGGTCGAGTGGGAAGAAAGCAGCGCCACCGATACTTCGTTGGGGACCGCGCTGCCCGGAGGTGGGAGCAAGCAATCCGAAGATGGAACCACGAGTGGGCTCATCCTCAACTTCGGAATCGGAACCCGCCTCAACGATAGCTTTGACCTGCGGCTACAGGTTCCGACGTTCTTTATCTCGGCAGGAGACCAGCGAGATTCAGCGGTCGTACCAACGGTCACTGCGACACTGGGGATCAAATTCGGCTAGGATCTGTCCCGACCCGGTCCCGTGGTCCCGAAGGAGCATGGCCAGACGCTCTCGCGCATCCAAGAAAAACGGTGGTGACAACGAATACGGATCGGTACAACCTAAGCGCATGCGGGTCTGAAACCGACTACCGAACCAGCTAAGCGCAGGAGTGGCCTTGGCACACGACGTCACCGTGTTTGAGCGCGAGTCTGATTCGACTACCAGCCCCACGGGGTTGCAAGCGCTCGATCCGGAGTATCGCCGCCAGGCGTATACCCGTCTTGCGTGGACCGCGATGCTCTACGCTGCCGGTTACTCCATTGCGTTCGGAACAGACTGGGCATTGGGATCGATGAAGTGGACGGGTGCCGAGCCGCGCCCCGAAGATATTGCACTGGGATTTGGAGCGGTCGCAGTGGCGGTCGGGGTGGCCACGGCCGCCCGACGGCAGTGGATTCCAATCACCTACCTGTCCAGCTTCGCAATCCTATTCCTGATCGTCGGCGCCTTTGGCATCAACCTGGGGTTTTTGGGTTGGGAGCACCGGCTTACACCCGGCTCGCTCCACCTGGGCGTTCCGTGGGTCTGCGTGTGGATTCTCGCCTTTCCCGGTACGGTACCGTCTCCTCCCCGACGCACACTGATCGGGGCGCTGGGGGCCGCCCTGTCCGGACCGCTCGTCATGATCTACTCGGTCATCGTGAACGGACTGGGGGATGACTGGACGGCGCGCGAAGCCGCAAGTTTCATCGCGAGCCGTCAGGTTCCGGCCTTCGTTTCCGCGGGAATTTCGCAGGGGATCGCAATTCTGGTGTATCGGTTGAGCCGCCAGGCGACCGAGGCCCGCCGCCTTGGAAGCTACCAGCTCGAGTCCCGGCTGGGCACGGGAGGAATGGGGGAGGTTTGGCGCGCGCGTCATCGGCTCCTGGTCCGTCCGGCCGCCATCAAGCTTATTCGTGCCGAGGCCCTTGGGGCCAGCGAGTCCGAGCGACGGACAGTGGTGCGACGTTTTGAGCGGGAAGCGCAGGCGACGGCACTGCTGAAGTCGCCCCACACCATCGTTCTCTACGACTTCGGCGTAACCGACGATGGCACGTTCTACTACGTCATGGAGTTGCTCGACGGCCTGGACCTCAAGACGCTCGTCGAGCGAAATGGTCCCATACCGCAGGAGCGCGCGATTCATCTACTTCGGCAGGTGTGTCACTCTCTCGCGGAAGCCCACGACGCGGGGCTCGTGCACCGCGACGTCAAACCCGCGAACATCCATGTCGGGCAGCGGGGTGCGGATCATGACTTCGTGAAGGTTCTCGATTTTGGACTCGCGGCGGACAGTCGCCCGAACGTGGGTGATGACCAGCTCACCGGTCAAGGTAAGGTCAGCGGCACGCCAGCGTTCATGCCGCCGGAGATGATCCAGGGCCGCGAGCTCGACGCACGGGCGGACCTGTACGGGGTGGGTTGCGTGGCCTACTGGCTCTTGACCGGAATGCTCGTCTTCGAAGGAGCGTCATCGATCGACGTGTTGTTGAAGCACGTGCAAACGCCGCCTCCCAGACCGTCGTCGGTGTCGGAGCTCTCGATCCACCCGGATCTGGACGACATCGTAGTTCGTTGCCTTGCGAAGGAACCGGGCGATCGCCCGGCCGACGCCCGGCAGCTGGCCCGCGAACTTGCGGCCTGTGCTGCTTTCCTCGATCCCTGGACCTCGGAAATGGCCGCGGCCTGGTGGAGCAAGAGGCGGGCGACCCCACCAAGCAGGAGCCGCTAATTCAAAGGCTCCAACGCGAGTCTGCCGTAGGCGATAAACGTGCCCAGTGCGGCCACGACAAGCCAGTAGATCAGTGGGCCCTGATTCGCCTCACCAGAGTTCAGGTGAACGCCGGAGAAGAAAAGCATTTCCGCCGCTATGCAGGCGGCCGCAATGGGAGCCAGGATGGCCAGGGAGTTGTAGAAAGCGGGAAGGACCAAACCCATGGCGCAAAGTAACTCAATGGCGATCAACCCAAGCCAAACCCCGTGCGGGATCGCTTTCAATGAAGGCATGGTTTGTTCTGCAGAATGGGAGAACTTCCACCCGGCGCCCATGACCGTATGCAGGGCGAGGAGTATTTGAAGAACCCACAAGAGAATGTTCACAAGAACCTCCTTGGTATGATATTCACCCCACCCAGAGAATAGGGCTCTTTCACGGGACCCTCGCGAGCAGGTCGACAAGCTTCCCGCCCATCATCTTCCAACCATAGCGCGCGCCGGCGAAGTTCTTCTTCTGGCCCGGCTTGAAGCCCGACTGCACAACGCGCAGGCTCGTGCCCGACTCCGTCGGCGTGAGCGTAAAGGTTACGACGGTGTCGATGTCGCCGACGACCCATGTCCAGCTGAGTATTCTATGCGCTTCGATTTCCAGGACCCGGCAGTTCACGATACCGTCCCACCCCGGCTGTGGCTCTGTCTTGAAAGTGAATGCCGCCTGCGGCTTGAGCTCGAAATCGGCGACGGGCAAAAGCCACTGCTCAAGCAGTTCGGGATCGGTGAGTGCCCGCCATATTTTTTCGGCCGGATGCGACAGTTCGAACGTCAGTGAGAGCGTCTCCGCGTCGGTCATTCCATCTCCTCCAGCAACGCCCGAAGTCGATCGACCCGTTCGCTCCAGAACGCTTCATAGCGAGTGATCCATTTCACGAGCGGTCTTAGCCCCTTCGGCGCAACTCGGTAGTAGGCGAGGCGCCCATCGCGCCTGAGCGACACGAGCCCAGCTTCGCGAAGCGTGGCCAGGTGTTGCGAAACGGCTGGCTGCGAGATATCGAATCGGGCCGTGAGGTCCTTCACCGGGGCTTCGCCGCGGGTCAGGTGCTCAAGAATCGCGCAAGCCCCGCTGTTCGCAATGCGAAGGACGAAGCTCAGTCAAAAATTGTTGTCTATGTTACGCTTGTGGCTGTCTCCCCTTTCGAAGGAGCCACCATGAGTCGGATGCTCTGCTCGATTGTCTTGATTCTCAATCTGTCATTCGTCGCCTGTGACACAGACGAGGATGAGCTCATCGACGGCCCTCCGGACTTCTCTGCCGAGATCGACGAGGCCACGCTCTGCGCGAATCCAGACGAGACCCTGGCTCTTCGTGTGACGTTTCCCGGGCGTGGCATCCCACCGTATACCTACGTCTGGACATTCGATGATCCCAATATCCCCGACTCCACCGAAGAGTCCCCGTCCCTTTCCTTCAGCGACAAGGTCAACGTTGGCGTAACTGTCACGGTTACCGATAGCCAGGGGCGGACTTCGACCGTCAGTGACACCATCCGGATCAAAGACGACTGCACGCCAGTCACGGCCACCATCGTGGATCCTTTCGACGACGTGACAATCAATGTGGGAACTTCATTCGAGTTCGTCGGAGCCGCCGCGGGCGGCGATGGGCCGTACACCTACTCTTGGAGCTTCTTCAATCCCGCAACCAACGAGACCCTGACATCCAGCGAACAGAACTCGACCCAGACGCTCGACGAGGGAACCTGGACGGTGCAACTGATGGTCGCCGACTCCACCGGTGACGTGGCGAACGACTTCCGAACAGTACGCGTGGTGATGGGTCTGTTTTCGATCACGATCCCCTCGCCCGAGAACGGGGCAATCTTCTCGGTGGGAAGTGAAGTGTTCTTCGCCGCGGAGACACAGGGTGGACTCTCTCCCATCGACTTCCTTTGGATGTTCGGAACCAACTCCGGGATCCCGAATTCCACGGAGGCCGCACCAAGGGTGACCTACAACACCGCCGGCGACTACACGGTCAGCGTGACGGCGACGGACTCGGCCAAGAAAGCCGAGGTGTCTGCCAGCATCTCGATCACGATCGCAGATTTTCGTGAGGCAGACTCTCCCATCGCCAGCATCGCGGACATCGTGCGGTTCGAATCCGGATTCGGCGGTTCCGGCACCGGCAACCCCGGCTTCCTCATGGCGGGTGATGGAGTCGCCGCCTTCGATCCCGAAGGACTCGCTTTCGGTCCGGTCCTCTTTTCCGGCGTCAGCATTCTCGGCGCCGCCATCTCCTCTCCGGCCTCCGGCCCCGAGGCAATCGTGTACTTCGACACGGTCAACCTTGTGTATGTGTCGTACGACCCAAGCGGCACCGGAGTATTCGGTACGCCTGCATCGCTGCCCGGCTCCTCGGGTGCCTTGGATATCCAGATGGTGGGGAACGACGTCGCATCCGAATCGCTGGCTCTCGCCGGTCAAGCGGGTGTCCAGTTCTACACCCTACAGGGCGGAGCCTTCGCCTTGGACACCGAGTTCCCGGTCAGCCGATTCCCAAGCATGACGGGAATCCCCGGTAGTGTAGCCGCTCGTACTTCGGGCGGCGCGTTCCTCATGCGCAACAGCGTCACGCCGAGCGAGCTGTGGTTTCACAGCGGCGTCGAGAACGCCGACGGAACGTTGATCGGAAACCTGGGCGACACTCCGCGTGATCTGATCTGCTTCGACACCGTTTGTGCGGTGGTGAATCGTCGCGATGACACGTGTACGATCATCCACTGGGACCTCGCCGACAACGTCACCATCACGGCGACGATTCCCACCGGCAACAGTCCTCGCGATGTAGACCTGATGGAACTTGGAAACGGCAACATCGGTGTCGCGGCCCCTGGTCGAAACGGATTCGAGGTCATGGTGGCGGAGGTGACCCCCGCGGGAGCGGTGGTCAGTTCCACCATCTTTGATCTTCCGGAGGCCTGTGGTTCACCGAACGCAATCGCATGGCTTCGGGATGGAGGAACAGACCTGTTGGTGGCGTGTCTGAGTGGGCAGAACCTGGTGATCGTGCCGTCGGGACTCTGAGTCGGCCTTTGGTCCGGTCACCGGGCAGAGTTAGCGCGCGGACCTACTGCTCAGACGGCGGAAGCTTCACCTCGAACTCGATCTTCGCGAGCTGCTCGGGTGCCTTGCCGATCTTTCCCAGCAACGGTAGCCAGCGCGGGTCCGACCGCAGATTCGCAAGGAGATTGTCCACGAGGATGAGGATGGTCCCCCCGTCGTTGGCCGCGACGGACTTGTCGAGCCATTCGAACGCGCGATCTGTGTCGCCGCAGTAGGCGAACACGGTGGCGACGTCGTAGGGAGACATCGGACCGACCTTCGCGATGAGATCCGAAAGCGCAGCGTCGAACTCGGCCGTGCGCCCCAGATCGTGGTAAGCCATGGGCAGACCGATCATCTGGAAGACCTCGTACGTCTCCTGTTCGAATTCGACCAGCGCGGCCTGGGCGTCGCCCTTTCCAAGGAGCGCCTCGCCGAGTATGAGTTGTGCTCCACTGAAGCCCGGACTGAGGCTCAGCACCGTACGAAGGAGCGCTATCGATTCGTCGAATCGGCCGGCCCAGTGTTTCGCGGCGGCCAGGTTGAACAGCCAGGCGGTGTTCACGGGATCGCGTCGGACGACCTCCTCGTCGAGCGCGATTGCCTCGTCGAGTCTTCCGACGGACTTGAGCAGCGACGAACTGTTTCCCAGGACGTACGCGTCCGTCGCATCGAGCTCAAGGGCTCGCTGGAAGTGTTTCGCGGCGGGCGCGAGATCGCCCTCGGCCACGGCGATGACGCCAAGGCCGGCGTGTGCGCGCGCGTACCCGGGGTCGACCTCAATCGCGGTGGTCGCCGCCGCACGGGCGCGCGGGAAACCCTCTTCGGCGCTCAACACGCCAACGAAGACTTCGTTGACCAGGTTCGTGGCCAGGTTGCCCCATGCCGGCGCGTAGCGGGAATCCATGGCCAGCACTTGTTGGTAGAGCGAGTCCGATTGCGCGTAGCCCTCGGCCGTCCGCCTTCGCGCGAGCTGGGCGGCCTCCAGGTACAGCGCGTACGCGTTCGGATCGGTTGTCCGCGCCTTGGGCGTTGCGCCCAGGAGCGTCACCTCCAGCTCCTTCACTACCTCGCCCGCGATCTCGTCCTGGATGGCGAAGATGTCGTCGAGCGTGCGATCCCACGTTTGCGACCAGACGTGGAAGCCGTCGGCGGCGTGGATCAGCTGGGCCGTGATCCGCACCTGGTTGCCGGACTTGCGCACCGAGCCTTCGAGCACGTGGGCGACGCCGAGCTGCCGCGCGATCTCGGGGATCTCCACGTTCTTCCCCTTGAACGAGAACGAAGACGTGCGGGCCGTGACCTTGAGTTCGGGGATCTTCGCCAGCAGGTTCAAGAGTTCCTCGGAGATGCCGTCGGAGAAGTACGCCTGGTCCTGGTCCGGAGACATGTCCGCGAACGGCAACACGGCGATCGACTTCTCACTGGCTGTGGTCGAAGCCACGTCGGTTGACGGTGCCTGCTCTCCGCGATTCAGAAGGAAGGCCAGGCCGGTCACGACGACAGCGGCCAGGGCGACGCCAAGCCAGAGCCCCCGGCGCGAGCGGCTCGCCATCGCCTGCGCTCCGGAAACCGGATCGTTGGCGCGGGTCACGCCGGACTCGACCTCTCGGCGGAGGTCACGTAGTTGGTTGCGCACGTCGAGAGCGGACTGGCATCGGTTCTCCCGCTCTTTTTCCAGGCAGTGCGCAACGATCTGGCCGAGTTGCTGGGGTAGGGCGGGCTTGAGTTCGCTCAGTGGTGGCGGCGTGTCTTTCAAGATTGCCGAAGTCAGGTCGGCGTTGGTGTTTCCCTGGAAGGGTCGTTTGCCCGTGGCAAGCTGGTAGAGAAGGATACCGAGCGAGAAGATGTCGCTGCGGTGGTCGACGTCCTGCCCCCGCAGCTGCTCGGGCGACATGTAGGGCACGGTCCCCAGGATCGAGCCATCCTGGGTCAGACCCAGGGCGGTGGTCGCCTCGATGTCCGAAGGCTCATTGGCCTGGGCAAGTTTGGCCAGCCCGAAGTCCAGGACCTTCACGTGACCGTCCCTGGTGACCATCACGTTCGCCGGCTTGAGATCGCGGTGGACGATGCCCTTCTCGTGGGCCGCGGCCAGGGCATCGGCGACGGCGGAGCCGATCTCGAATACCTTCGGCAGGGGCAGGCCGTCCGTGGTGAGAATCTGATCCAGGCCCTGGCCCTCCACGAGTTCCATGGTCAGGAAGCGGACACTATGATCCTCCTCGACCGAATACATGTGGACGATGTGGGGGTGGTTTAGCGCCGCGACCGTCTTCGCCTCGCGCTCGAAGCGTTCCAGACGATCGGGGTCGGTGGCGACCTCGGCGGGGAGGACCTTGAGCGCCACATCCCGATCGAGCTTCGTATCACGCGCGCGATAGACCTCGCCCATCCCGCCCTTGCCGAGCAGGCCGGTGACCTTGTAATGGCCGAGGATCTTGCCAATCAATTGTGTTCTCCGGTGGAAGGGCTTCGCGCGACTCTAGGTGCCGGGGGGAGAAGGGTCAATCCAGGGTTGCAAGCCGACATGGGGGCATGCGTTTCCGGGTGAGCCTCGAACATCACACTTTCGGCCTTGCTACTCCTCCGAATCGTCGGAGCCTTAGAAGTAAGGAGGTGTGCCATGAAGCCGAACGTCCCAGGCATCGACCAGCTCGTGTCGCGTCAGGTATCCGCCTGGCTCGAAGATCAGAAGGCGCGCAGTACGTCGGGGAAGGCAGCCGAATCCCGGCCCGGCCCGTATGTCACCATTTCCCGGCAGGTGGGATCCGGGGGCGAGTCGCTCGCTCGACGGTTGGCCGAACGACTGGGCTGGACGTTCTACGACAAGGCCCTGCTCGAGACCATGTCGAAGCGTACGCAAACCTCATCCGAGGTTCTGGACGCGTTGGAGAGTGGGGCCCACGGCGCGTTGCACGAAGCGATCACGATGACACTGAACCGGCACTACCCCGGCCACCACGTCTACCTCAAAGCCATGGTTGCGTCGGTCGCGGAAATTGGCACCAGCGGCAGGGCAGTCATCCTGGGTCGCGGGGCCAATTATCTCTTGCCGCCCGAACATGGCGTTCGCGTCCGAATGATCGCACCGTTGGAGTATCGGTTGAAGAATGCGCAGGAGTGTCATGGCCTCGAAGCCAAGCAGGCTACTGCGTGGCTCCAGGAGCGTGAAAAGAACCAACAAGATCTGGTGCGCAAGACGCTGCACCGCGATCTCGACGACCCGAGCAGCTACGACGTGGTGGTCAACATGGGAGGGCTGACCGAACGATGCGTCGAGGAACTCGTTGTCGTTGCCCTGAAAGGCAAGGGCTACGTGACGCCGTAGCCCTCGCCCGTCCTCACGATTATTTCAACAGTGTCATTCGTTTCACCGCGTGAAAATCACCCGCATCCAGTCGGTATAGATACACCCCCGAGGCAACCCGTCGACCGTCTCGATCCTTCCCATTCCACACCATGGAGTGCATCCCCGCGGGAAGGCTGTTGAACGAGAATGTCTGTACGACCCGTCCCGCCAGATTCACGATGCGCAGCTTCACGCTCGACTGTTGCGGCAGAGCGAACGGAATAACCGTGGAGGGATTGAACGGATTGGGTTGGTTCTGCGCCAGCGCGTATTTCACGGGCAGGCCCGGCGTGTCGATGCCCGTGACGGCCTCCGGTGAAACGATCAGGCTCTCGTTCCCCGAGAAATCAACCGCGCTGATCTTGTAGAAATGATTCCAAGGATCGGGTACGCCGTCGGTGTAGCCGTTGATCCCCAGTACCTCGATCAGGTTTCCGGGACCGGGCACGAAGCCCGGCGTGGAGCCTCGATAGACCCGGAAGCTCTCGAAGTCGATATCTTCGGGCGGATCCCAGTTGAGATCGTTGCCCACGGCCTGGTACGCCACGGTAAACGCCTGGGGCGCCACGGGAGCCAGGTTGTCGACCGAGTAGCCACTGTCGGGCGCCGAGTCGAAGAACTGCCCCGGCCAACTGGTAGCCGCCCGCACGAAGAACACCGAGTTGTGGACTCCGGTGTCGGTCGAGTCGGCGAGCGTCGGAGCGATGAGGTTGTACGCCTCGGCCGTGTGGGCAGGAGTGCTGCCGACGAATTCCCAACCCTCGGTCAGGATCTTGGCGTCCGAAATCATGGATCCACTCGCGGTGGTGCCTCTCGGAGCGTGCGCCCACGCCTTGGCCAGCGGGTCGATGCGACGGAACGCTTCGTACTGGTCGATCGACCACCACGAGTTCTCGGTATCGAGACCCGAGCTCGTGAAGTTGATCCGAACCTGACCGCCCTGATCGTTACCGACATCCAGGATCGACAGAATCGCTGGAGAGCGCGTGCCGTACACGGTGACTCGATTGACCGAGTCGTCGCCGATGTAGATTTTCCCCTGCACACCGACCGCCAGATAGTATGGCCCACTGAAAGGTACGCTAGCGGCCGTCCCATCCCAGATGGTCAGGAAGTTCCCCAGACTATCGAACTTCTGAATCCGGTTGTTGCCGTCGCCTACGAGGACGTCTCCGTTTTGATCGATGGCGATTCCCCGTACCGTAGAGAACTCGCCGCGGTTGCTGCCGTTGCCTCCCCACTGCAGCAGAAAGTTTCCGCTACTGTCGAATTTCTGGATGAGGTTGTTGCTCAGCTCGTCGGCGACGTACACGTTATCCGCCGCGTCGATGGCCAAACCCCAGGGGCGGCTGAACAGCCCAGACCCCGATCCTCCCGATCCCCACTGCAGAATGAAGTTTCCGTTGGCGTCGAACTTCTGTATCCGATTGTTGGTCGAATCCGCGACGTAGACGTCCCCGTTGGAATCGATATCGATCCCGATGGGATTGACGAATCCCGACGTCCAGCTCAACAAGAAGTTGCCCGCATCGTCGAACTTCTGGATGCGAGCGTTGTTGGTATCGGAAACGTACAACTCGTCCAGCGCATTCACGGCGAGGTCGGTGGGTGAGTTGAACTCGCCAAAGGCCGTCCCCGCGCTTCCGGTTCCGAGGCTCGAGATAAAGACACCGTCGGAGTCATGACGTCGAACGGTCATGGTGGAAGCGTCAGAAATGTACACGTCGTTCTGCGAATTGGTCGTTATCCCGGTAGGATCGAAGCCACTGAACGCTCCGAGGTACACGGGTGGAGGTTCCACGATTGGAAGGTCGGGTCGATACCTTTGAATCACATGCGTGAGTATGTCACTGATGTAGATGTTACCTGTGGGATCGATCGCGATTCCGAGAATCGTCGAAAAATTGATACTGATCCGCCACGTGAATCCACCCACCGGCGTGAACTTCTGTAGTTGGCCAGTGTTGATGTCGACCACGTAGACGTCGTCATTGGCGTCGACCGCGATTCCCTCCGGTTGCGTGAACTGTCCATTGCCACTGCCGCTTGATCCCCACCTTGTCTGGAAAACACCCGTACTCGTGTACTTCTTGACTTCCAGGGTAGCAAGGTCGATGGCGTAGACGTTTCCGCTCGAATCGACTTCGACGGCACGAAGCTGGCTGAACTGATCGTTGCCGGTCCCGAACGAGCCCCATGTCGTGACGAAGGCTCCTGTGTTCGTAAACACCTGGATTCGGAAGTTGCTGCTGTCGGCGACATAGACGTTTCCGCCGGGTCCGATGTCGATGTCGTTCGGTTCATTGAAGTCACCGTTGCCAGCACCAAAGACGCCCCACTCCAGAATGAAGGCGCCGGTGCTGTCGAACTTCTGGATTCGATCGCCACCGACCTCGGCTACATACACGTTGTCGCTGGCGTCGACGGCGATTCCCTTGGGGCCGTTGAATTCGCCGGGGTCTGTCCCGAAGACCCCCCAGCTGAGAAGAAACGTTCCATCGGCGGTGAACTTCTGAACACGGTTGTTTCCCTCGTCCGCCACGTACACCTCACCGCCAGATCCCAGGGCAATGCCGTCCGGGCTGGCGAAGAACCCGTTGCCGGCTCCGTTGGCACCCCAAACGATATCGAAAATCGGTGGGTCATCGGCCCAGGCCGAAGTGTGGATGGCCACGAGCACTGCAGCTATCAAGACAGATCGTTTGGTAAACATCAGGAGAGTCTCCTTGGGACACGAACGGTCGCTATATCGGCGCGAGCCGCTCTGCTTTGGTTCAGCTGTTTGGGATGGGCGAGCACACGCGCAGGACGTAGTTCGGCGCGCGCATTATCAGAATCGGTGGTAAGAAATCGACGTAGGCTGGGAGCGGTGCCTACCATGCGTCTGCGCATCTGAACCACCGTGGACAGCGAGAGGGGGCCATCGGTGTTGTCTTGAAATAGTGAATTCCCCTAGCTGGAATACTACAACGTTTGAGGGTCGTGCTGGGGGCAGAAAGACACAATGCGGAGCGAACGACGAAGCGCACACGTTTGGGAACAAAGAGCGAATGTCCCCAATAGATGGGCTCCACAATGAGTCCACCGGCGATTATTCCTATATAAGGACTGGCGAATTGCTATGCCTGATCTCTCGTCAAGGTCCGTACCGAAGCGCGATCGAAGCGAGCGGAGCCGGCCTCGACGCGTTCGGCCGCTTCGTCTAGTCGTCTCCGACTCCGGGACAGAACATGCCCTCCAGCAAATTTGCGTTTGGTATCAGGAACATCAGTCGTGGAACAGACCCGGGCGATTGTTGTGGCTGATCGTTGAGTCTATACTGGCGCGTGTTTTCATCTGCAGATACGACCGACCAGAAGTTGGAGGAATGAATGTCTGGCTATCTCGGAAGAGCGGTAGTTTTGGCCACCATCGTGCTTGGCTCGGTAGCTCCTGTGTTCGCAGCGGGTGAGAACGTCCGGCTCCACGAAATCAGTGAGGGTGTCTACAGTTTCACGCTGGGTGAAGGAAACTACTCGATGTTCGTGGTCGGCGAAGACGGTGTGGCTGTCTTTGACACGTTTCATTCTGGACATGCCCAGGAGATGCTCGTCGCGATCCGAAGCGTGACCGACAAACCGCTCAAGTATGCGTTTCACAGCCACAATCACTGGGACCATGCTAGCGGTGGACAGGTGCTGAAGGACGCAGGTGCGCAAACGGTCATGCATGCGTTGGCGGCCGAGTGGCTGGCAGCCCATCCAGGCCGGGATACTACGCCCCCCGACATGGTTTGGACGGGCGACCGACGCGACATCGACATGGGTGATTTCACGGTTGAGATGCGCTACCTGGGTTTGAATCATGGCCTTGGTATGACCGTGTTTACAATTCCTGAGCGTCGGGTGGCCTACATCGCCGATCTGGTCACGCCGAATCGGGTCATGTTTGCCGTGGTTCCCGACTTCAACATCGGGGAGTGGGAACGGAGTCTGGGCGAGATCCTCGAGTTGGAGTTCGACGTCGCGGTATGCTCGCATAATGGATTACCCGCGGACGAGGCGTTGAAAGGTTGCACACGGGAACACGTCGAAGAAGAAAGGCAGTTCATCCGCGACCTGCGCGCCGCGATCCTCGCGGAGTTCGAGAAAGGGACGGGTTTCCTGGACGTCCCGAAAGCCGTCAGACTGTCGCAGTATGAACACTGGGCCTTCTACGACGAGTGGTTGGAGATGAACACCCTGAGGCTCATGACCGATCTTTGGATGGGCCCCTTTCCTTGGTACCCCGACGCGGAATAGACTCAACGAGAACGCATCTCGTCGATGCTTTCTGTTGAAGAATCCGATATCTGACTCGAGCGCGGGGAGAATCTGATGCGACTGCGCCGAACGGGAACACACACATTCGGTTTCGGCCCGATCACGGTCCTACTCGTCTGCCTGCAGTTCGGCTGTGGCGGCGACGCCGAGCCAAAGATCGAGGCATGGCAGAACGAGGCGTTTCTCCCGATCACGGTGAGCGACTACCAAACTGAAGGAAAACGCGATGGCGCCACCACGGTGGTGTTGGCCAAGTTCAATTTGGACAGTGGCGATCGACTCGAGTTGACGCTGGAACTGTTCTACGACCCCACACCCGTGCTCGCGGCGGGTCGCTGGAGTATGCAGGGTAACCAGCCCGCTTCGGGTGACGTGTTTGCTGAGCACCTGAGGTTCACGGGCGGTCAAGGCGATGGCATCAGCGTTGGCGGCCGCTTCCGTTTGGAAGAGAGGGGCGTGATGCGCTATCGGGTCGAGCTACCGATGCGAACGATCGGCCGGGAGAGCTGGGATCCGTACGTTGATTAGCGGTAGCCATTCTGAAAACAGTGCCGATGATCGCTCAAGGTTCTCTGGCTGCTGCCGATAGAGAATGAAACCCTACTATTGCCCGGTACCCCTGGTTTGAATAGACCTAGAGAAAGCGCCAAGCCATGAACGTGTCAAATATTGGATCCAATGGTCTTTCTTCGAGGCCAGCCTCGGCGCCGGCAAATCGTTCGACCAAGAGCCAGTCAACCAAGTCCGAATCGCCGGAGCCGACCACGGCCTCCCAACCAGGCCGCAGTCATGTACAGCAATCGCTTCGGCACCTGACAAGAGACGTTCGCTTCGCGTTTCGCGACGTCCTGCGCCAGGTTGATGAGTCGACGGAAGCTGAGATTGACGGGATGATCAGTGACTTCCGCGACGACGTGAAAGACGCTTTCAAGGATGCCGGGCGGGGGAACGGTTTCAGTCGTGAAGCAGCCTTTGGTGCCGTCCGGGACGCTCTGGGCGAACTCACGAAAGAAACCCAGGAATTGGCCGACCGGCTCCAGGCGCCGGAAGCGGACGATGGCGTCCTCGGGGAGCCCACTACCGAGCCCACCGGCTCCAAGCAGAATTTCGATTCCTTCGCGTAGGTCCTTCAGTGCCAGAAAGACGTCGTTCCCGAAGCGCTAGCGCGCGAAACGCGGGCCGTGTCTTGACAATCTATCAAGTGATAGATAAACTGGTCCAATGAAGCTCGACTCCTTGAGTACCCGCGATCGGCTCAAGGTCCTGGCCATGGATGTGGTCCAGGACCGAGGTATCCGTGCGCTCACGCTGCGGGATCTCGGCAAGGCCGCAGGTATCAAATCGTCCTCGGTTGCATACCACTTCGGCAGCAAGGAAGCCTTGCTTCAAGAGATCACCGAGGACTACGTCTCCAAGCTTGTGGCGGCCATGAAGCAGATCGACCGCGATCTGCCGCCCGGCCGCGAGCGCATCCTGACGTTGTTCGACCAGTTCGTTGGCCTCTCGAAGGCCGAACGTCTTTGTCTGGGCGGTGTGATGGCCGGAAGCCTCCACGAAGTTGGCGAGGAGACGGGCGAGATCGTTCGAAACTTCTTCCGCGACATCGAGGCCTGGATAGCCCTCCAAATCCGGAGGAGCTCGAATGATGAAATCGGACGCGCCGAGGCTTCACAACGCGCCCGGGCCTTGGTCGCTGGCGCGCAAGGAGCCCTGATCCTCGACAAGACCGACGGCAAATCCACCCACATCCGAGCCGTGAAGAAATCCGTGGAGGCACTGGTGGAGCCATGACTTTTTTTGCCATGGATATCTATCAAGCGTTAGATAGAGGTGGCCCTGAGCCAAACGGCTCGCATTCGATGGCGTTTGCACACATCCGTGCCTCGTCAGCTCACTTGCAATGATTCAAAGGAGATTCCTATGCGTCGTCTTCGTATTCAGTTGAGCGTTCTGGTGGTTGTGTTGGTGATTGGGTCAGCTTCGCTGGCCATGGCTGGTGACAAGGCATCCCACACCGCGTCGACCGAACTTCAGTGGATGGAGACCCCATTCGGCCCCTTCGTGTCCCCGGTAGCTGGCGACATGATGAGCGGTGAACACATCACCTATTTCCGTTTCGGTGCAGGAATGAAAACACCGCTCCATACCCACGCCGCGTCCTATGTGGGCATCGTCATAAGCGGGACGGCGCGCCATTGGATTCCCGGAAAACCCGAAACCAAGAAGGACCTGGGGCCGGGTTCCCACTGGTCGATGCCGGCGGGGGAAGAGCATGTCAGTGAATGCCTGCCGGGCGTAGAATGCGTCATGGTCGTGTTCCAGAAGGGCGCGTTCGATCTGATCGTGCAGGAGACTGGCAAGAAGTAAACTGAGCTGTGCGCCCGCGGTGCCTGACGCCGCGGGCCATGGCTGGCTTCCTACGCATCGACATCCGCGTTCTTGAGTCTGAGAGAGTTGACGATCACCGAAACAGAGCTGAAACTCATGGCGGCCGCGGCGATCATAGGGCTCAGTAGCAGTCCGAATACGGGGTAGAGGGCGCCCGCGGCCAGCGGAATGCCAAGCGCGTTGTAGATGAAGGCAAAGAACAGATTCTGTTTGATGTTCGCCATGGTTTGGCGGCTCAGCTGACGCGCGCGGACGATACCTCGTAGGTCGCCTTTGACTAGCGTGACTCCCGCACTCTCGATCGCAACGTCGGTGCCGGTTCCCATCGCAATACCTACGTTGGCTTGAGCAAGGGCGGGGGCGTCATTGACGCCATCGCCGGCCATTGCCACGACGGCGCCTTCGGCCTGCAGGCGTTTCACGATGTCGGCTTTGTCCTCGGGCATTACCTCGGCAAACACGTCGTCCAGCGAGAGTTTCCGCGCCACCGCTTCGGCCGTCGTCTTGTTGTCGCCGGTGAGCATGATGAGGCGGAGCCCTTCTTTGTGAAGCGAGTCGATGGCCTGGGGCGTCGTGGCCTTTATTGGGTCCGCAACGCCGAGCAGGCCAGCCAGGCGGCCGTCGATAGCAACGTACATGACCGTTTGTCCCTCCGCGCGTCGCTTCTCGGCTTCCTCGGCGCCGTCAGGATCAAGCTGCAGCTGATCCTCCATCAGTGCTCGGTTGCCGATGGCGACGGGGCGGCCGTCGACTGCTCCGGTAACACCCTTGCCGGTGACTGACTGGAAGTCCGAAAGTTCCCCAAGGGATACTCCGCGTTCTTTGGCGCCGTTGGCGATTGCCTCGGCCAGCGGGTGCTCACTTGCCTTCTCCAGCGTCGCGGCCAGCCGTAGCAGGGTGGCCTCATCAAAGTCGGCGAGTGGAAGAACGGTGACAAGCTTGGGGCGTCCCTCGGTGAGCGTGCCGGTCTTGTCCACGACGAGCGTGTCCACCTTGCGAAGCTCCTCGATTGCCTCGGCGTTGCGAAAGAGTACGCCAAGGGTTGCGGCCTTACCGGTCGCCACCATGATGGACATCGGCGTGGCGAGGCCCAGCGCGCAGGGGCAAGCAATGATCAGAACCGCGACGGCGTTCAACAGGGCGTAGGCCATGGCGGGCTCGGGGCCGACCAGTGCCCACACGACAAAGGTCGCCACGGCAATGAGAATGACGGCGGGCACGAAGTAGCCAGCGACGACATCGGCGAGTTTCTGAATGGGCGCACGGCTTCTCTGGGCTTCAGCGACCATCGAGACGATTCGGGAGAGAAGGGTATCGGATCCAACCTTCTCGGCGCGCATCACGAGGGCTCCGGTGCCGTTGATGGTGGCGCCGACCACCTCGTCCCCCGATTCCTTCTTTACCGGGATCGGCTCTCCGGTGACCATCGACTCGTCCACCGAACTCGTGCCTTCGAGCACGGTTCCGTCCACGGGGATCTTTTCACCGGGCCGCACCCGGAGTCGGTCGCCGACGTGGACCAGCTCGAGAGGCACGTCTTCCTCCGACCCGTCTTCGGCAATTCGGCGTGCGGTGTTTGCCGCGAGCCCTAGCAATGCCTTGATGGCCGCGCCGGTCTGTGACCGCGCTCGTAGTTCCAGGACCTGGCCAAGGAGTATCAGCGCCGTGATGACCGCGGCCGCCTCGAAGTAGACGCCCACCTGGCCGTTGTGCCCACGGAACGATGCAGGGAAGAGCGCGGGAAAGAGCGTGGCCACGACGCTGTAGATGTAGGCGACGCTCACTCCCAGGCCAATGAGGGTAAACATGTTGAGGCTACGGTTTCTGACCGAGTGGACCGCGCGTACGTAGAACGGCCACGCGGACCAAAGACAGATCGGGGTTGCAAGCGCGAACTCGAGCAGGCCGCGCACCCGATGCGAGAGAAGCCTGGACACCGGCTCGCCCGGAAGCATGTCTCCCATTGCGAGCACCAGCACGGGAATGGCCAGGATCGTCGCAAACCAGAAGCGTTTGGACATGTCGCGGAGTT
This sequence comes from Candidatus Krumholzibacteriota bacterium, assembly GCA_029262065.1. Classification (GTDB taxonomy): domain Bacteria; phylum Krumholzibacteriota; class Krumholzibacteriia; order JAJRXK01; family JAJRXK01; genus JAJDAC01. Next base: position 78,455 of record JAJDAC010000024.1, read on the forward strand.
CTGAATCGTCTTCTTCATCCGCGGGTATGCCCATTGGCTCGAGCGCCATTCCACACTTGGGACAGATCCCGGGCGAGTCGGCGATGACCTCGGGGTGCATCGGGCACGTCCACTTGGTAGTAGAAGGAACGGGACTGACCGCTTTCTCGAGTGCCATGCCGCATTTCGGACAGGAGCCAGGTTTTTCCTGTTCCACGCCGGCACACATGGGGCAGAAGTACGCGTGGCCTTGGTGGCTGGTTTCGACGGCACCGTGTGCGTTGGAGTGGTCGCAGCAGTCGTGTTCTGTGTTCTTCATCTTCGCCCCTACCTTTCCTGGATTGCGAGGTCAGCTGACGACTGCTGGTGTTTCTGAAATGCAAGTTGCCACTCTGCGACAGCTGAGTAGAGAACCGGTACCATGAGCGTGGTCAGTACAACGAAAATCATGCCGCCGAACGACGGAATCGCCATCGGAACCATGATGTCCGCGCCGCGCCCGGTGGACGTCAGCACGGGAATCAGGGCGAGAATGGTGGTGGCTGTAGTCATCAGGCACGGACGTATGCGTCGCAAACCGGCCTCGAGCGCCGCCTCGCGAATGCCCGCGACGGTTTCTGGGCGCGCGGTGTCGAAAGTCTGCTTCAGGTAGGTGCCAATGATGACACCGTTGTCGGTCGCGATTCCGAACAGCGCGAGGAAGCCGACCCAGACCGCCACACTGAGGTTGAGCGGTTGTACCTGGAAGAGCTCCTGCATGGGCAGGCCAAACACCGAGAAGTCGAGGAACCAGCTTTGCCCGTAGAGCCATACCATGATGAAGCCACCGGCCCATGCCACCCCGATTCCAGAAAAGATGAGCGCAGTTGTCACCACCGAGTTGAACTGGAAATAGAGGATGAGAAAGATGACCGCGAGGGCCAGAGGTAGGATGACCGCCAGTTTTTTCTGAGCGCGAATCTGGTTCTCGTAGCTGCCGGCGAAGGTGTAGCTGACTCCCTCGGGGACGACCAGTGCGCCTGCGGCGATGCGGTTCTGGAGAAACGCGCTGGTTTGCTCGACAACGTCAACCTCGGCGAGCCCCGGCTCCTTGTCGAAGATCACATAGCCCAGGAGGAACGTGTCCTCGCTCTTGATGACCTGGGGGCCGCGCACGTAGCGAATCTCGGCGAGTTGCGTGAGCGGCACCTGCGTGCCGTCCGGCGCCGCCACGAGGATGCGCTCGATCGACTCGATGCTGTCTCGCAGCTCCCGCATGTACCGAACCCGGACCGGGTAGCGCTCGCGTCCCTCGACGGTCCTGGTGACGGGCTTACCGCCGATCGCCACTTCGATGACGTTCTGAACCCGGCCCAGGTGGATTCCGTAGCGGCCAATGGCTTCGCGGTCGATATGGATCTCGAGGTACGGTTTGCCAACGATTCTGTCCGCAATGACAGTATTCGACTGCACTCCCGGCGCGCTCTTGAGCTCGCGCTCGAGGGCAAGTCCGAATACCTCAATGGTTTCGAGGTCGGGCCCCTTGACCTTGATGCCCATGGGAGCCCGCATGCCGCTTTGAAGCATCACGATTCTCGCGGCAATGGGTTGAAGCCTCGGCGCGCCGGTCGTGCCGGGAATGGAGGTGACCTTGATGATCTCGTCCCAGATGTCATCGGGCTTCTCGATACCGCGCCACGCTTCGCGGTCCTCGTTCAGGTCCGGATCAATCGGCGAGCGCCAGTTCCTGAAGGGGCGCCCCTTGGCGTCTTCGATCAGCGCTCCGGCCTCGTCGCGTTCGAACGTGCCGGCCACGAGGTACGGCTGGCCGTCCGGTGCCAGGGCCACGGTGCCGTCCTGGTTGCGGAAGAAGTCATCCTCGTCGGAATCGTACCGGAAGCGGAGGCGGTGCCCGGCGGCATCAATGACATACTCCGACTTGTAGTTGATGATGGTCTCAATCATGGAGATGGGAGCGGGGTCCAGCGGTGATTCGACGCGACCGATTTTCCCCACCGCGGTTTTCACTTCGGGAATGCCCTGAATCGCTATGTCCTGTTTCTGTAGGATGTCGTAGGCCTCGCCGATGGAGGCGTGTGGCATGGTGGTAGGCATGAACAGATACGACCCCTCATCGAGCGGCGGCATGAACTCCCGGCCCAGCCCGGGGAATGCGTGCGCCACGGTCGACACGGGACGAAACGTCCGCACGGATTGAGGTAGCCAGCCGAAGATTCCGTCAAAGCCCAGCCAAACCACTGCGCCAAGCAACGTGACCACGAGCGGTATGAACATGAAGGCGAGCTTGTTCCGAAGTGCCCACGAGAGAATCCGGCCGTATCCTCGTTGGAAGAAAAGGAGCACGAGGAGCAACCCACCAATGAGCGTGCCCACGAAGATGGCGTTGCGAAGCATGCCCTTGTCTGGACCAAGGGGAAGCCAATGCGACGTGAGGTAGATGAAGAAGAAGGCAACCGCGACCCAGTTTACGGATCGGTTGACGCGACGCTGAACGCGCTCGGGAATACGGTCTTCGAAAAGGTGGTAGAGGCCGATGAGGGCGATGATGGCACCGGCCCACCAGCTGACCTTGAAGGCCACGACCAGTCCAACCACCAACAGCGCCGCGTTCAAGATACGCCGTAACAGACGAAAACCGATGCGCCCGGTGAAGAGGATCTGCGCCACGGGCGGAATGACGAAGAGCGCCACGATTACCGCTCCGATCAGAGCATAGGTCTTGGTAAAAGCGAGCGGGCGAAACAGCTTGCCTTCGGCACCCGTCATCGTGAACACGGGCAGGAAGCTTACGATCGTGGTAGCAACCGCGGTAAGTACGGCGCTTCCGACCTCGCTCGAGGCTCGGTAGACGACCTGGAGGGGTGACTCTCCGGGCTTGGCGTTCTCAAGGTGCTTCAGGATGTTCTCGCAGACGACAATTCCCATGTCGACCATGGTGCCAATTGCGATGGCAATGCCCGATAGCGCAACGATGTTGGCGTCGATGCCAAAGACACGCATGGCGATGAAACACATGAGCACCGCAAGCGGCAGGAGCCCTGCAATGAGAATGGAGCTCCGAAGATGCATCACCATGACCAGGACGACGATGATGGTGACGAGGATCTCCTCGCTGAGAGCGGTGTTCAGTGTGCCGAGTGTTTCCTGGATGAGCTCCGTGCGGTCGTAGAAGGGCACGATCGTGATCTGACTCTCGGTGCCGTCGGGGAGCGTTTTCGAGGGGAGCCCGGGCGCCAGCTCCGCGATCTTCTCTTTCACGGCTTTGATCGTAGCCAGCGGGTTGTCCCCGTAGCGGACGACAACGACTCCACCGACGACTTCGGCGCCTGCCTTGTCGAGAGCTCCGCGACGGAGCGCCGGGCCCAGTGCGACACGAGCCACGTTGCGGACGAACACGGGCGCATTGTCGTAGGCCTTGATGACCGAGTTCTCGATGTCCTCGAGGGACTTCACGAATCCCACGCCTCGAATTACATACTCTGCGCTGTTCAGTTCGATGGTCCGGGCTCCGACGTCGAGATTCGACATTCGGACCGCCGCGAAGACTTCCTCGATGGTGACGCCGTAGGCGCGCATGGCATCGGGGTCGACGTCGACCTGGTATTCCTGCACGAACCCGCCGACCGAGGCGACTTCGCTGACGCCCTTGGCCGACATCAGTGCGTAGCGGACGTACCAGTCCTGCGTACTTCTAAGCTCGTGCAGGTCCCAGCCGCCGGTGGGGTTGCCTTCGGGGTCGCGGCCCTCGAGCGTGTACCAGAAAACCTGACCGAGAGCCGTGGAATCCGGACCCAGCATGGGGCTGACGCCCACGGGCAGGGTGTTCGCAGGGAGACTGTTGAGCTTTTCGAGGATACGCGTGCGAGACCAGTAGAACTCCACGTCTTCCTCGAAGATGACGTAGATGCTCGAGAAGCCGAACATGGAGAAGCTGCGCACCGTCTTGATTCCTGGAATGCCCAGGAGAGAGACGGTCAGCGGGTAGGAGATCTGGTCTTCCACATCCTGTGGCGAGCGGCCCTCCCAAGGCGTGAAAACAATCTGCTGGTTCTCACCGATGTCGGGAATGGCGTCGACGGGAACCGGGTCGCGCGGCATATCACCGAGGTTCCAATCGAAGGGCGCCACCATGGCACCCCAGCCGATGGTCAACAGGACAAAGACCGCGACGACGACTTTGCGTTCGAGGCAGAACCGAATCAGGCGGTCGACGATGTTCGGATTCTTATCCATGGCTTCGGCTCCTTAGTGGTTGGCGTGGCCGGAGCCGGGTTCGGTCTTGGCGTCGGTGTCCGCGACGAGCGTCTCGGTCTGAGACCCGCACTTGAACATCTGGGAACCGTAGTATGGATTCTCGGTGCCTTCTTTCATCTGCAGCCAGTCAGCGCCGGCGCCGTCCATTGCCATTGGGCAGTGGTACAACAGGACCGGCGTGTTTCCCGAAGGCTGGAACTGACGGACGGCGCGCAGCGTCGTGACCGAGAGTTCATAGAACGCTTCCCGCGCCACGCCAATGTCGCTGGCGTCGGCAATTGCTTTGGCCGCGGCTCTTAGCTCGTCTTGGGCCTGTCCCCAGGGTGCATGACCGGCCGCTGGCAGGAGTGCGTGTTGAGGGCGTGCGATTGCTTTTGGTAGCGCCCGGGCCGCGGTCTTGGCGCTGGCAAGGTCATCTTGACTCAGCGCTGCGCTCAGGTCGAAGTACAGCGCGAGCATGTCGTCGAGCTGCACGCGAAAATCCTGGGGAACGTCGGCGATTGGTTCGGCGGAACTCTGTTCGCTGAAATCACGCGGCGGTGAATCGCCGCCTCCGTGGTTGTGTCCGGGGGCGGGCCCGCCGCCCGAGGGGTTCATCATGCTGCTCTTCGCGACGATCTGAAGAGCGCTATCAATCTTGAACGCACCGTGGGACACCACCATCTCGCCGGCCAGAAGACCCTCGCGTACGACAACATAGTCGCCGGCTTGCGGCCCAAGCACGACCTCGCGTCCGTGGTATTGGCCAGGCTGTTCGATGTCGGCGACGTACACCACGGCGCGCTTGCCGGTGACCAAGGGCGCGGTTTTGGGAATGACCAGCGGCTGTTCTCCGTCTGCTCCCCGAACGTCCGCGTGAACCACGGCGCGCGTGAACATGCCCGGTTTCAGGCGTCCCGCGCTATTCTTGACGTCGACGCGAACCTTGATACTCCGCGACCGCGGGTCCAGGACGGGGTCGATGAACGACACCGTGCCCTCGAACTGCTCGCCGGGATATGTGTCGGTGGTGAACCGCACGTCCTGGCCGAGCGCGACCCAGGCAATATCCGACTCGTAGACGTCGAGCTTGAGCCAGAGCACCGAGAGGTCGGCAATGGTGTAGACGTGCGTTCCGGTCTTGACGTAGCTGCCCTCGAGCGCGTCCTTGTGCAGCACCGTGCCGCTGATGGGAGCAACGATGGTGACCTGCTCGGATGGGGCGCCGTTCGATTCAACCGCGGCGATTTGTTCGGCGGTGAGTCCCCAGAGGCGGAGCTTCTCTTTCGAAGCTTCAATGTTGCGGCTGGCTGATTGGCGTGTGCTGCTCAGCCCGCTTCTCTGCAGCTCGGCCGAGGCGCGAATGGCCTGCACCAGTTCTTCCTGGGCCGAGTACAGGTCGGGGCTGTACAGGCCGAAGAGTTTCTGGCCCTTGCGAACCTGGACGCCGGTGTAATCAACATAGAGCCGGTCGATGCGACCAGGCACCCAGGCGGCGATTTCCCGAATGCGGGACTCGTCCGCTTCGAGTTTTCCCACCAAGCGGATCGACGTTTCCACGTCTCTGTGCACTGCGGCCGTGGTCTGAATCTCAGCGATCGCCTGTGCGGCGGCGGAGAGGGTCAGCGAGCGGGGGCCGTCGGATCCGGAATCCGAGGTAACCAACGGAATCAGGTCCATGCCGCAGAGTGGGCATTGTCCTGGCGTCGGCATCTGAATCTGGGGGTGCATGGAACAAGTCCAGGTCGTGGCTTCTTCCGCTCCGGCGGTGTGCTCTGTGTGTCCGGCATTGTTGCCGCCGCGAACAGATAATCCGATCGCGAAGGCGGCAACAATGGCGCCGGCGATGGCGAGCCTTCCGAGCCAAGTGTTCTGGGTGGTTTTCATCGGCCGTCCTCCGCGTTCGAGCCGGTCGCGGGATCGCGACCGATGAGTGTCATGAGCTGGGCAAATTTCGTGGCCCGGTCCGTTAGAGCCCGTTCGTGCGCGAGCTCGAATTCCAGAAGCGTTCTCTGGGCGTCGACCAGGTTGAGGAAAGTGACGTCGCCTGCGATGAAGGCGTCTTCTGTGACTTCGAGTGACTGGCGTGCCTTGGGGAGTAGCGTGAACGCGTAGAGCTCTACTTTGCGCTCAGCGTCCCGAAGTTCGAAGTGGACCAGCTCGAGCTCGGCTGAAAGCTGGTTCTGGAGGTGCCGGAGCTCTCGTTCAGAGGCGCTCCGACGCGCATTGGCCTGCGCTTTCTGGGCCTTGTACTTCCCGAACCACAACGGGATGGAAATCGTGGCCTTGGCGATCGCGGCGTCTTTTCCACTGTCGAGCACGTTTGGAAACGCCGATTCGTCGGTGTCGATGTACTCCGCGCCAATCGTGAGGTCCGGAATGGGGCTGCGACCGGCAAGTTTGCTGGCGGCCGCCTCTTTCTCCACCATGAAGCGCAGCGCCGCAAGGCGAGGGTTCGTGGTGAGCAATTGCTGGGTCAGGTCTTCCTGGGACTGCGGAATGTTCTCGTAGGCGAGGGAGTCTGGCCACGCAATGGGTGTCGTTGGATGCCGATTGAGTTCGGCATTGAGAGAGGCGAGCAGCGGCCGCTGCTGGTCTTTGAGAGTTCGAAGGCGGTCTTCGATCCTGCCTAGTTCGACTTGCGCGCGAATCACGGAGGCGTGCGGCGCTTTGCCCGCGATGTACTGGGCGAGCGCTACGTCTTCCAGGTACGACATCAGCTGGAAGTTGTCTTCGGTGACAGTGATCGAGCGATTCAGGAAGTAGTAGTCGTTCCACAGGCGAGAGACCTTGAATCGGAGTTGAAGCCGCGTCTGTTCGAAGTGGGCCCCCGCGGCGTTGGCCGCGTTCAAGGCGATATCGCCGCGCAGGCCAAGCTTGCCAAAGAGGGGAATGGTCTGGGTGATGCCGAACTTCTGTCGCTGTGGCCCAACGCGCGTCTCCACGGATTCAATAAAGTAAGCGTAGGAAATCATCGGGTCGGGAAGGGACTTCGCCTGTGGCACCTGCTCAAGCGCCGCGGTCCACCGGTCGAAGGCAGCGTGGAGTCCCGGATTGCGCAGTTCTGCTTGGCGCAGAAGTTCTTCGATCGACGTTGGTGAGACCTCGCTGTCGAGCTCGGCCGGCGTCTGCGCCGCGTGGTCTTGTGCCTCGTAGATGGTCGCCCAGCGAACCCGGGCGCTGTCGTCACGGGCGGAGGCGCAACCAGCGAGCGCGACCATCGCCAGGGCCCCGGCAACGAGCGCTCGAGGGGATGGTCCTGATGAGGGCGCCCATTTCGCCATGGTACGCATTGATTGAGCCTCCGGCTTCTGGGTATTGACGGCGCGACCTACACCTGTCCAGTGCGTGTCACGAAGCGATGTCCAGCAGGCTGCAGAATCGTGCAGTACTGCCTATAGGTTGCTTGTGTCAGGGTTCGACGCGCGTAGAAGAGTCACCGGCACCGGCAAACCAGTGCCGAGTTGGGCAGGCGCATCTTTATGAGCAGAGGGCTCAGATCAGAAAGGAGGCGTCCAGCAGGAAGATCGGGGCAGAGCGGGCCTTGCCGGGTGGCACTCGAAGGCAGTCGTATGAAGCCTGGTCGTCGGCCGGTACGTAGGTTTGTGCAACGGGGGAAACGACGATATTGAGGCCCAGGTCGATTCTCGTGGTCTGGGTGTTCTTGGGAACGGTGACCAGTGCGAGGTCGGAAGAGACAACATCCTTGGCGCAACCCGGGGCCGATACCGAGGCAGAGGCAGTCCCGGTGGCTTGCGGCGCGTGGGAGCCCGACTCCATTGGCGCCTGTTGCTCGCTGGCGCAGCAGCTGGGGTCCAGCTCGGCGACCGGCTCCTTCGGAGTAGCCGTGCAACAGGGCTTGTCGCTGGGCAAATCGCAGGCGCAGACGGCAAACGCCGGCACTGCCTGCGCGAGCAGGACAATCGCCACGCTGAAAAGCGCCAATATTTTCCGGGCTGGTTGGTTCATAGCTTTTTCTCCACCCCCAATATACTCCTTAGCGTGGTCGGCGATCCACCTGTAACGACTATTTCACATCTGGTCCCATCCGCCCCCGAATAGGGTCGAGGAACGGTAGATGCGTTGCAAACAGCGTTCCCGCGTGCCCATCGACGCAAGATTCTCACGGACCACTGGAGCAAAATCGTGATCCCGCTCACAAGGAAGCTGAACCTACACCTCTGGACCTTTGTCCTGCTTTTGTCCTGGGGCTTCCTTTTTTCGTCGGATACCCACGCCGAGACGACGAAATCAGAAGCCAGCATCAGCCTGGCGGCGAAAGACCTACCCGAGTTCAAGACAGATCCCTTTGTGAAGGAGAGCCAGGGAAACCAGATCAGCGGTGTCGTGCGCAGGATGTTTCAAGACCGGGGTGGGAACCTTTGGTTCGCCACCCAAAATGGCGTGAGCCGCTACGACGGTGCTTCACTTACATACTTCGATATCAGAGATAAGTTTGGTGGCGCGGTTACCGGGAAATCCTTCGTGGAGGACAAGGAAGGCAACCTCTGGCTTGGCACGACGGGCGGCTTGACCAGGTACGATGGGTCGTACTTCACGACCTTCACCGACGACGATGGGCTGTGTGACAACGATGTCTGGAGCATGCTGGTAGATAGCTCGGGGACCATCTGGATCGGAACGCTGGGCGGAGTGTGCAAGTTCGATGGAACGACGTTCACACCGTTTCCGATTCCTGCCGCCACCGAGCGGGACTACAACCGAGGGGTGTGGAGTCCGACCGTGGTTTGGGACATCACCGAAGATCGCGCGGGCAACATGTGGTTCGTCGCCTCTGCCGGGGTGTACAAACACGACGGGGAAACGCTGCAAAGAGTCCCGGTAATGGAACAGGATTCCGAAACCCATGTGACCTCCATCTCCGAGGATCGAAGTGGCAACCTCTGGTTTTCGACCTATGACAAGGGTCTCATTCGGTTCGATGGAGAAACATTTACGAACCTGACCCAACAGGAGGGGCTGAGCGGACTCGAGGTAGGCGATGCTTATGAAGATAGTTCTGGAAACATCTGGTTCCCGGCGGAAGACGTTGGTCTCTACCGCTACGATGGCACTTCGGTCACCGGTTTCTCCGCGAAGCATGGCCTTGCTGGCCGCCCGTTCTCCGTCTTCGAAGACAGGGATGAGCGACTCTGGTGCGTCGGGTTGATGGGAGCCTACCGTTTGGATGGGGAGGCGTTTGTGAACGTTACCCGGGACGGGCCCTGGTAACGTTCAAAGTCCTCTATCGATTCTTCGAGGCGACGACGAATTCCACACGGTCAGCCGACCCGTTCCTTACGTACTCGAGGATTACCGTGTCGCCACAATCGAGTTGCGAAAACGCGTGGACAAAGACGTCGACCGGGTCATCACTCGACCCTGGCGGCGTTACGAGGCTGTACTCGTTCACAGACACGATCACGTCGCCAACCCGCAGCCCGAGTCTTTCGGCGTGTCCACCCGACATGACTTCTACTATTGAAGCTCCCCATTCCCGTCCGCTCTCGTCCTCCGCGTCCTGCACGGCGACCCCCAGCCCCGAGCGACACTCCGGCTCTTCGGGCGGGGCGGGAGCGACCCAGCGGGGAATGGAATCCAGCCGAGCCTCCAGTTCCGCCCGCAGTTCAATATCGGTTTCGTCGGCCTTCATCGACGCGATGGCAATGTTGTTTCGGCCCGCGGCCGCTACATCGGAATCCGGTTGGGCCGGAGTTCGACCGGCCAAAAGCGTCAGCTCCCAGGTTTGTTGGGCATCCTGTGCACCATCGATTCTTTCAACCGACCCGGAAACGGTGCCTCGGGCGCGGGTGACGATCTCCACGCCTTCGATTTCCCACGGGTCCACCATTGGGAAGCTGACGGTGAGGTACTGCGGCGCTTGAAGCGATTGCACGACCTCGCTGCCTACGAGCTGCACGACCCAGTCCACGATAGCCTTCACCGCGTGCGGGTTGTCGTCGTCCAGGCCAGAGAGCGCGATCGCTGGAATCCCGAAGTAGGCGGCCGTTCTCGCGGCTCCGATCGTGCCCGATCCGAACCAGGCGTCGCCGAGGTTGGGGCCGCCGTTGATGCCGGAGATCACCAGGTCCGGCGGATCGGAGCGGAGAGGTCCACCGAGTCCGAAGATCACGCAGTCGGCGGGGTAGCCGTCCAGAGCATACGCGGTGATGCCGGCCCCGATGTCGCGAGCCTCCACCTCGAACCGGCGAGTGCGAACTGCTCCCATGAAGTTGGATGTACCACTGCGGTCCGTTGCCGGGGCGACGACGCAGACCTCAGTGATCGCGCTCAACCCACGCGCAAGCTCGACGATGCCGGGGTCGTCGATTCCATTGTCGTTGGTGATGAGCACCCGCGAGGGCCAGTGGGTGTCCGCCATCGCGGTCGTGGCGATGAGCATGCCCAGGGCGAATGGTCCGGCGATGCTCGCAAATGATCCGCGCATCCTGTACCTCCATGTGGATCGGGGGTACGTGTCAAATTGGGGGAAGCGGGGGTCTACACCATCGCCCACCCGGGTGATCCGGGGTCATTCCTTGGGATGAATCGGGTCCAGAGTGGCGGGTTGGCCAGTTGGGGAGGCCCCGCTGGCCGGGTCGAGTCGTTCGGGGGCGGCTTGTGCCATCGCGATCAGCTCGAATCGGGACTGGGCTCCCGTCTTCTCGAATATGGACCGCACGTGGGTCTTGACCGTGTTGGGGGAAATGTACAGCTGACTACCGATGTCCTTGTTGCTGAGGCCACGCTGCACCAGCAGCAGAACCTGCGTCTCGCGGTCGCTGAGCTTCCATCTGGGGTTCAAGGCGAACTCGGAAGGGGTGGCCGAGGTGCTTTGCGCCAGCGTCCAGGTCACCACGATGCTGAAGACGCAGTACGCTACAGGATAGAGGCGCAGTCCTGTCGATTCGGCCAAGGACATGTCGTGGACAAAAATGGGAATGCCCAGAACCATCAGCGCCAACATGCGGTCCCCGAGGGGGCGAGCAGTACCCGCTGCTGTGCGCCGCGAGAACCCAAGCCAGAAGACGTAGGCGACCGCGAGGCTGAACAGGACGTTCTCCAACATGTCCCCTCGTTGGTCCCACACGTCATTCAGCGTGTACTCGGTGACATGCTGGATCGCGAGAGCCACCACGACGAATATCAGGAGACCCCGGTCACGGCGCCGGCCCGCGACACCGAATACGCGGTGAGCGAAGAACGGCAACGTGAACATGACGCCGTAGAAACCGACGATGGACTCGAAGTATTCGAGAGTGGAGCGTGTGGTGTGGCTATCCGCGGCCGGAAATGCTTCGACCAGGGCAAGTAGCAGGGCGCTCGTGACGAATGCAGTCAAGGCCACATAGAATCCCAGGAAGGCCCGGGCCAGCCGCGAATCGCGTTGCCTCGCCAGGTTGAGAACCAGCCCCAGGCAGGCTATGCCGATGGCGAAGCAAAGAAAGACATACGCCAGGATATACCGCTCGAACACGTGACCGCCCTACCTCGTTCGTTGCGGACAAGACCACTTTGACGTCCGAGGATACAGCGGTTGAAGCCCCGGCGGGGTCTTAACTTGCTGAGGGCGGTGCTCGCCGCGCATGGATTAATTGGTAGGGGTGCCCCGCCAAACTCCGTATGCTAGCGCGATGGACATCCAACCGAACCAAAAATTGTTGCACTACCGACTCGTCGAGAAGATCGGCGAGGGCGGGATGGGCGTGGTCTGGAAGGCCGTGGATCCCAACCTCGATCGCGAGGTGGCGATCAAACTCCTTCCTGATTCGATGAACACCGCCGCAGACCGACTCGTCAGGTTCGAGCGGGAAGCCAAGCTCCTGGCCTCGATCAGCCATCCCAATATTGCGGTGGTTCACGGTCTGCACGAAGTCGACCAAACTCGGTTCTTGGCTATGGAGCTGGTTCCGGGCGAGGACCTGGAACATCGTCTTCGGCGCGGGCGGCTTTCCCTCGAAGACCTGTTGAAAATCGCCATCCCGATCGCCGATGCCCTAGAGGCCGCGCACGAGCAAGGCGTTGTCCACCGCGATCTGAAACCGGCCAATGTCATCGTGACACCCGAAGGCTCGGTCAAGGTTCTCGACTTCGGCCTGGCCAAGTCCCTCGATGCCGCCCCGGCCGAGATGGATTTCAGCTCCCCCACGTTGACCAGCGCAGGCACCATGGCGGGCGTCATTCTGGGAACCGCCGGGTACATGGCACCCGAGCAGGCCAAGGGGCATCTGGTCGATCGCCGCGCGGACATCTGGGCGTTCGGCGTCCTGCTCTACGAGATGCTTACGGGCAGTCGTGTCTACGACGAGCCGACCGTGTCCGAAGCCCTGGCCGCCGTGCTTCTGAAGGAACCGGAATGGGAGCGGCTTCCCGCCGAAACTCCCGTATCGCTGGAACGATTGGTTCGACGTTGCCTCACCAAAGATCCGCGCGCGCGGTTGCGTGACATGGGAGAGGCTCGCATAACGCTGGAGCGCCTGGCGCGGGGTGATGATGAATCCGACCTCGCCATGCCCGCAGGGGATTCGCGAGCCGGACGTTGGACGCCTAGGGCCCTCGCGCTCGGTATCATTCTTGGATGTGGGCTTGGCTTTGGGCTTGGTTTCGGGCTGATGCGCCTTCTTTCGCCCTCTTCCCCCGGGAACCTGGAACGCGATGCGCTGGCGCTCTCCATCAATGCTCCAGAGGGAGTCCGCGAAGCTATCAGTCCCGTGGTTGCCCCCGATGGCAAGTCCGTCGTCTATCGTGGCATCGGTGAGGGAAACGTTCATCTCTACCGACGCGATCTGGTTTCGGGAACCACCGAACGGATCCCCGGTACCCAGGGTGCCAACAACCCGTTCTTCTCCCCGGACGGTCGCTGGCTCGGATTCTTCGGCGGCGGCGGGTTGAAGAAAGTCGCGACGATCGGCGGTGACCCGTTGAATATCCTGGATGGAGTGCGCAGTGGCAGCCCGGGAGCGGTGTGGCTCGAGGACGGAAGCATTCTCTACTCCGACTGGTTGACCGGCTTCTTCCGCGTTTCGGCCGACGGAGGGGAACCCGAAACACTGACCACTCCCAACGCCGAGGCCGGCGAGATTGCCCACTGGTGGCCGCAACGTCTACCCGGCGGCCGACATGTCCTGTTCACGATCTGGCCCACCGGGGCCGGTATCAACGACGCGTTCGTCGCGGTCCTCGACCTGAACGACAACACCTGGTCGACTCTCTTTTCGGGAGCGCGTGCCGAATTTGCCGCGCCGGATCGACTCCTCTTCTATCGGGCGGGCAACTACCTCGAAACCCGCATCGACCCCAGCACTCTGGAGTTGCGCGGCGAGCCTACGCCGGTGTCGTATCCGATCCAGAAACAGTATCCCCACGGAAGCTCGCGCCAGACCTTTGCTCTGGGACCCGACGGCATGCTGGTGTATGTCGCCGGCGAGAGTCTGTTCCCGCTGCGAAGCCTGGTCTGGTTCGATCGCGATGGTAAGAAGACTCGGGCCACTGCCGAGGATCGTGCGACTCTGGAGATGAGTCTCTCGCCCGACGGACGAAGAGTCGTGACCTCCGAGTTCATTGCGGGACGCTTCGCCCTGTTCCTCAACGATCTTGTGCGTGGGACACGAGAGCAACTCGTGTTGGAAGGCAGCGCGTTTCGTCCGCGGTGGATACCGGGTGGAGATCGCTTTAGCTACGGGGTCCTGCGACGCGGAAACTTTGACGCCTACACTGCACGCCCAGATGGCTCCGACGAGCAAGTGCTCCTGCGCGGGGATCAGGACGAGGAGGTCGAAGGATGGTTCTCCGACGGCAAGCGTTTCCTGGCGAATCTGAGTGGCCACGGTTCCACTACCCTGGAGGAGATCCATCGGGAAACAGGGCCGATCCAGACCATGGAGACCGGCGGATACAATGGCGGGCGGCTCGACATTTCCCGCGATGACGAGTGGTTCACATTCTCCATCGGGGTATCGGGACGCAGCGAGGTCTACGTCCAGCGCGCCAGTCCCTCGGGGCCGAGGGTTCGCGTGTCATCCCAAGGCGGAAGTGAGCCTCGCTTCTCCGCGGTCAAGAATGAGATCTTCTTTTTTCGCGGGAACGAAGTCGTTGTGGCCGATTACAGCACGAATGGGGACCAGTTTGTCGTCGGAGCAGAGCAGGTTCTGTTCGAAGCGGAGGACATCCGGGGAGACCACGGAGAGAGTTGGGCCATAGGTCCGGAAGGTCAGCGAATTCTCATGCTCCAACCGGGAGCAAGTGGGAATTCCCGTCCGGAGCTTCGGGTCGTGTACGGCTGGTAGCAGCGGAATCGACTTCGCCGCGAACTCGATCGCGAACCGCGACGTTTACGGCGACCTGGACGTTCGGCCTGGTCCGAATCCTCTGACCATCAGCCAGACTCCCAGGAAGAGTTCGTTCACGCCCAATGGCATCATGAGCAGCGTGCCTCCCGCGGAAGTGCCGAAGACATTGGCCAGGATCTCGATGAAAAGCAGCGCAACGGCCAGCAATCCCCAGAGGGAAATGAACCCCGGGACGAGCTTGGAGCGGAAGAGCAGACCGTAGAACGACCACGCACCCAGGCAGTAGATCAGAAGCGAAATGTCTCGGATGTTTCCACTCGCGCTGCGTAGGTACGTTCCCAGGACCTCCATGCCGGAAGTATCCAGCGCAGTACTACCGGTCATGTCCTGTCCGATCTTCAGCATCACCATTAGGAGAAGTCCGCTTACCATGAAGCTGACCAACTCCGTAAGCCGCAGACCCACGTACCAAAGCGCTGCCCTCGCGCTGAAAAGACTCAGGATGGGAAACAGCAGTATGGCGATTGCGAAAACGGAGACGCCGCAGATCAGGTCAAGGAGCATCGCCACCGTGACCATGGTGGAGTTCGCGGCAATCTCGTCGAGGAAGCCTGCGCCGTGGAGGAGTGGTTCCAGGATGACGCTGTAGCTGAGGACGGCAGCCGTCATCTGCACGATGAAGAGTACCCCGACAATTCGCACGATGCTCCCCTCGCTAGGGTCCCGTGTGTTCATGTCGCCTCCGCTGTGGTTTGGTGGGTGGTTCGGTGGCTGCGCCGGCGGCGAACGCGCCACAGCCAGAAGAACATGGTTAGCGGTACCGCCAGCACCGGAGCAGCGAGCAGAACCGGAATGCGCAGTACTTCTGGAATCTGATCGGTCTGGCCCAAGAAGAACGACAAGGTCGCGATGAACAGCGCGAAGCACATGCGCCAGAGGTGGCGGGCCAGCCGCCCACGACCGGCGACGCCTCCTGCTCGAGCTGCCCGTACGTCGCCCACTCCGCCCACGACTCCAACCACGCCGAAAAGGAAGAACGGAAACGCCGGCATGCCGTCCCGCTCACCGCCCGCGGCGATCGCTTCGAACCCGAATACCAAGCAGATAAGGCCTACTCCCAAGGCCAGCGCAGTGCCGACGCGGCTGATCCAGCGCGCGCCCTTTGCTGGAGGTCGAAGCGTGGTAAACCCGGTGGTGACCAGATACGCCGTGAGTAGCGCGCCGGTGGCGTTCGTGGCCGGTGACGCGCGACGGACGGACTCGACCACCAGCGCAGTGAACGTCATGGTGAGCATCGAAACCACGAACACCCGTCCCGCCGCGCGGTGGGCCGAGGCGCCCTTCGCGGTGTAGAGAGCGATGAATCCCGCAATGAGTCCGAGCGCTCCACCGAGAATATGTGTCCCCAACAGGACATTCACAGTGTCCACCTCCATAGTATCGGTTGTTCGTCGGGGCCCGGCTATTGTCGCCCCGACGCTGGATCACGTGGCGGAACTTGCGACGAACGGCCGTGCAGGGAGATGAGCTACGGCGCTAGCCGATGGGCGACGGTGGCCGCAAGGCGGCGTGAGGATCAACCAGCGTGCGCGGGACGTCTCACATCTGGCGGAACAGATGGAGGTAGCGGCGGCTCACGGGCAGGACTTCTTCTCGGCCCTTCAGATGGATGTCGGCCGTCTCGTTGTCGCCGCGAGTGACGTGGTCAACGGCCTGCAGGTTCACCACGACCGACCGGTGGACCTGCGCAAACTGCGCGGGGTCGAGCTGTGCCGCCAACTCCTTCAGCGCCGTGCGCACCAGTGCCTCGGCGGGGCGTCCGGCGTCATCGCGCCATGCGATACGCGTGTATTTCGTGTCCGAGCGCAGGTATTCAATGTCGTCTACCGCGATCAGTCGCAGCGTTTCGCCGGCTTGCGCGCGAACCCATCGCAGCGGGGCGGGAGCGGAGCCGTCGTGATGTGTGGCCAGTTGCTCCGCGAGTTGCTGCAACAGCGCTTCGGTGTTCAGCGCCGGTTCCGAGGCGCGCAGGCGTTCCTCGAGGCGGCGAACGGTCTCCGCCAGTCGTGTTTCTTCGACGGGCTTCACCAGGTAGTCGAGGACTCCGGCGGCGAAAGCCTGTACGGCGTACTCATCGTAAGCGGTCACGAAAACGAGGTGTGCCTGGCGACCGATGTGGCGCGCTACCTCGATGCCGGAAATACCCGGCATGAGCACGTCGAGAAAGCATACGTCCGGTCCATGGTTCTCGAACGCTTCAATGGCTTCTCGACCGTTGCGCGCCTGCGCGACGACCTGCAGCTCGGGCCAGATTTTCGTGAGAAGTCCTTCCAGCGCTTCGCGCAGCAGTGGTTCGTCGTCGGCGATCAGGGCAGTTGGGCGGGGGGACATCAAATCTCCGTTTCGCGAGCCGGGAAGTCCAGTTCGGCACTGACACCCCGCGGGTGCTGTGCACTCAGCCGGACATTCGCGTCATCGCCGAACGTCAGCGCCAGGCGCTCGCGCAGCGTTGAAAGGCCGGTGCCCCCGGAATGACCCGTTTCCCGCAGGCCTACACCGGTATCGCTGACGCGCACGAAGCATCGGTCGAGGCGCCGCTCTACCAGTATGTCGATGCGGCCGCCTTCCTCGCTGGGGTCGATACCATGCCGTACCGCGTTTTCCACCAGAGTCAGCAACGTCATCTGCGGACAGCGAAGCATCAGCGCGGTATCGTCAACGTGAAGCACGAATTGCAGTCTATCCGGCATCCGGGTGTGCATCAGCTCCAGGTACGCCCGCACCAGCTCGAGCTCTTCGCCGAGCGAGGTGTTGGGCTCGTCCAGGCGTGGCACCGCCGCTCGTAGGTAGGCCGTCAGGCTTCGTAGCACGACCGACGCCCGGGGTGATCCCGAATCGACCAGCGCTTGCACGTTGGCCAATGTGTTGAACAGGAAATGCGGCGCTACCTGCGCCTGCAAGAGACGAAGGCGGGCGTCGACTGCCTGACGCCCGAGTTCGCTGCGCTCCAGCTCGAAGGCCAGTGCCTGGTGTTGCACCAAGGCCTCTTTCTGACGGACGATAGCGCCGAGCGCCACCCATGGTGCCAGCAGCACGCCGGTACCGGCCAGCATGCCGAAGCCTTCCAGGCGCGACTCCACTTGATGGAACGGCGGCGCACCAGGCTCCGTCGAGAGCCAATAGATGATCAACGTGACGATGGGAATGACGACGGCCACGCCGAACACCTGCAGCACCCAGCGCGCAAGCCATTGCGGCAGGCGCCTGGGCCATTGTTCGAACAGGCCAAACATGAGCATTGCACTGAGCCCAAGCGTGACAGTTCGGACCAATACGGAGAGAGGGCCCGGGTCCCAGCCACCGCTCAGAATGAGTCCCCATGCAATGGATATGAGGAATGTGAAGCGTAGGCGGCGCCAGTTGAGCATCAACGCCAGGCCACGGGGTCTGAGGGGCGCGGCGGTCGCAGGCAGGATATGAGAGTACTGGTTCATACCGTCAGGTCAGTATTGCGCTTTCAGGGTCGACCACGAATCCGCGCGCGTGCTGACCACACTGACTCGCTCGAAACCGCGGATCACCTCGCTGTGGTCCATCGCGCGAAGCTGCAGACCATCAACCAGATCGGGACCGACGTTGGAGCACCCGGCCGCTGGGCAGAACAGGTAGTCCCACTGACAAACGCTGGGGAACGGATTGCAGTACTCGGTAAATCCTATGACGACCTGACCACCACAGGTTCCGAAGATCTCGTCCGGCGTGCAAGGACGCAGGCACCAACTTCCGTTCTGGACAGCTACCTCGTTTTCGTAGTGGATGACTGTGCCGTCTTCTCGAAAGTGCAGTTCACGGGCGATACCCGTGGAGAGGGGGGTGGAATCTCCGGAGTGGATGTCGTAGGTGTGCACCCACGTCCACACGCCGACGAGATTTGAACGATCGGGATGGTCAGGCTGACACTCTGGACCCGCTTGGGCAAGCAGGTCGGTGGGTGCGACCAACAGCGCAATCAGTGACAAGCTCAGAACTAACGGGCGCATGTGTTCTCCCTGCATTTCATGGAAAGGTTGTAGTTTGAGGGATACACTCGGAGGAGTATATCGGAGCGCGACACCAGCGTGCAATCCGGGTGGTGGAATTGTATGTTGTGTTTCGTCGCCTCCCAGCCCCCGTCAGGAGACCCACCTTGAAGATCGCCATCATCGGAACAGGATACGTCGGTGCTACGGCTGCTTTCGCTCTCGCCCAACGCGGCGTCGGTCGTGAGATCGTCCTGGTCGACCTGGATGAAAAGCGCTCGCGTGCTGAAGCCGATGATGTTCTGCACGGCGTGCCCTTCGCCGAGCCCCTCACGGTTCGCGCCGGTGGCTACGAGGACATTGCCGGGTCACGAATCGTCATACTCACAGCGGGCGTGGGGCAGAAGCCCGGCGAAACGCGTCTGCAACTGCTCTCGCGCAACGCGAAGGTGTTCGAGAGCGTCGTTCCCAGCGTCTTCCGTCACGCTCCCGAGGCCGTCCTGATCGTCGCCACGAATCCGGTTGACGTCATGACGCATCTAGCGGCTCGTTTCGCCGCCGAGTTCGACGTGCCGTCCTCGCGCGTGATCGGCTCGGGCACCATGCTCGATACGGCGCGTTTCCGCTCGCTGGTCGGGGCCCATCTCGGAATCGATTCGCGGCACGTCCACGCCTATGTTCTGGGCGAACACGGAGACAGCGAAGTGTTGGCATGGTCGAGCGCGCGCGTGGGGAGCATTGCCCTGGACGACTTCACCCGTGACCGTGGGATTGACCTCGGTTCCGCGGTACGTTCCCACATCGACGATCGAGTGCGAAACGCCGCCTATCGCATCATCGAAGGCAAGGGTGCCACCTACTACGGCGTGGCCAGCGCTCTCGCGTACATGACCCAGGTGATCCTTCTCGACCAGCGGTCGCTGATGACCGTGTGTACGCCACAGCCCGAAGTTGCGGGTGTGAACGACGTGACCGTGTCCATGCCCCACGTGCTTGGCGGCGACGGTGTGATCGGCGGACATCATCCGATTGCGTTGAGCGAGGACGAGCAGCATGCACTGGCGAAATCGGCCAGGACGATTCGAGGAGTCATCGACGAGCTGGACGCTGGACAGTAGCGGTCGCAAGCCGCCTACAAGTCCGGGAACTCGAGCAGGGCGAACTGGAAGATGCGCTTGGCTGTATGCGATGTCAGCTCAGCAGGAGCACGGTCATCGCCGCGCTGAACGTACTCCACAGCCCAGCCGCGGGAACAAACTCTTCGGCAATTCTCCTCTCCAGGATAGCGCTGACCACAGCGTGCGTTGCGAAGGCGGCGGCCAACCAGTGATCCGCCCCCGAAATGTGTGTACACGCGAATGTGAACGCAGCGCCGCTTCCCACGATGGCCAGCAGTGCTTCCTTCGTTCCTCCGCCCAACAGTCCGATCGCCAGGAGCAGGAATGCTGAGGTTCCGGCGAGCGGCGGAAGAATGTTGAGCGTCAACCATGGGCTCTCCCATCCGCTGACCCGGTACAGAAGGCCCGCGGCGGCCACGGCCGCAAGGGAGCCGGCGAGACGAAGCCCGCCCTTCCGGGTCATCTCCAGGGTCTCCCTACTCAGCGGAATGAGCGCGTCGCCGCGGTCTTTCACCAGGTCAAGCGCGCCGGTTTGGATCATCGTCTTGGGCATTGTCGGCTTCCTTTGACTTACTAGAAAGTAAGTATCGGGTGCAAAAAAAGGTCAGTCCTTGGCAGGCGAGGCGACAGGCAACCCCAACCCACGGCGAAGCTCCGTAATCGTCTGCTGCAATGCGTCGTCTTCTCGCAGCCGCGCGATTTGGTTGCCGCCCTGTAGCGCGGCCAGCGTTCCGATGGCTTTCTCCCGAGGCTCGCCATCGAAGCGAAGGACTCCCCGATCCCGTCCAACCTCGAGCACCCGAGTCAACCAGGCGAGGGTCTCGTCGACGAACTGCTTGCCCTCATTGAGCATGGGCTCGGGGAGGGTGTAATAGTCGACTGCGACGATACTGATCGGACAAATAGACTGATCCAGGGATAGGCGCTCGTAGCTCGCAAACAAGGCCTCAAGGTGGGGCAGAGGATCTCCGCCTTCCTTCATGAAGCGCCGTGTGCGGCTACGCAGTAGGTCCCGGTAACGGCGGATCAGAGCCAGGCCGAGGTCGGTTTTTGACGGGAAGTGGTAGTGTATGGCGGCATTTCGGATACCGAGAGGCTCGGAAATGTCACGGTAGCTGAACCCATTGAATCCCTTGTGCCGGGCCAATCGCTCGGCCAGATCCAGGATCCGGGTCTTCGTGTCCGTCGCGGTCCCCATCGAAATCTCCTTCAGCGGATGTTGTACTTACTTACTAATAAGTCACTCAAGCGCTCGTGTCAAGGGCGAATAACAGTCATGTCTGCGCCATGCGCCATCGAATGTGTAGAATCACCGCTTCACGAACCCGCCGCCGGCAATCGAGTGGCTCGAAGCACCTGGGAACAACATCGGAGGAAGCCATGGCCAAACGGCTCGCCTTGATTTTCGCCACCACGATTCTAACCGCCCTTCCCTTTGTTTCGAGCGCCCAGACGCTGCTCGATCCGCGCCTGATCGCCGAACCCGTTGCCAGTGGATTCGCCCTGCCAAGCCAGATCGATTTCGTGGCCAACGACGACTTCTTTCTCATCGAACAAAGAACGGGCAAGGTCTTTCGTGTAACCGGCGGCTCGTCGGTCGAGGTGCTGGACGTTGCGGTCAACACAAGTAGCACCGAACAAGGCTTACTGGGGCTCGCAGCTCACCCGCAGTTCGACACCAACGGGTTTGTCTATCTCTACTATTCCGAAAGCTCGACCGGCGGCGATAGCGCCGTACCCAGCCAGGTTCTTGGCAATCGGATATATCGGTTCACCTACAACGGTAGCGACCTCGTCAGTCCTCTGCTCATCAAACACCTTCCCGGCAACCCTGGCTTCAGCCACAACGGTGGCATTCTGGAGTACGGACCGGACGACAAGCTCTACGCCGTCATCGGTGACCAACTGCAATCGGGCGCATTGCAGAACATCAGCGGCGGCCAGGTGGACGATACGGGAGTGATTCTCCGCATGGAAGACGACGGTTCGCCGGCCGCCGGCAACCCGTTCCTGACGGTGCCCGGCTACGAATCCTACTATGCGTATGGTGTCCGGAACTGCTACGGGCTCGACTTCGATCCCGTCACCAACGTTCTTTGGCAAACGGAAAACGGGCCTTCCGACTACGACGAGCTGAACCGGGTCGACCCCGGGTTCAACTCGGGGTGGAAGCAGATCATGGGGCCGGATGCTCGGGACCCCGAAGGAGTGGCGGACCTGGTCATGGTGACCAACGCCTTCTACTCCGATCCCGAGTTTTCATGGTTCGACTCCCGGGGCGTGACCGCCCTCGAGTTCCTCGACTCGACCGAGCTGGGTGCGTCGTACCAGAACGACCTGTTCGTGACGAACTTCACATCCGGCAACCTCTATCACTTTGAACTCAATGCCGCCCGCGACTCGTTGGTTCTTGCTGGGGCGGGACTGCAGGACCTCGTGGGCGACACCACCGAGGAACTGGGCGAGTTGGTCGTTGGGGATTTCGAGAGCATCACCGACATCGACACCGGGCCCGACGGCAACCTCTACATACTAGACCGTCCGCCGCCCGGCACGGTCTACCGGGTACGCCACGTGATCCGCGACCTGGACACGTCTGACCAAGACGTGAGTCTTGTTTGCACGGGGAATCAGTCGGCGGAAGTCACCGGCACGTACCGGGTCTACGGAGCTGGTCCGGGCGTCGTGATTCCAAGCGCGACGATCAGTTTCTATCTGGACGTCGTTCAGCCCGGCAACCTGCTGCAGTCGTACGTTGATACGGACCTGGCCGACGGAGCGGAGGTCACCAAGGTCTTCGCCGCGGCTCTGCCCTCGAACAACCCGCACACGATCATCATGGTTGTCGACGAGTCCGACGCCGTGCTTGAGGACCGTGAGATGAATAACCAGGGTCAACAATCAATCGCCTGCTCCGTAACCTCTGCTCCGACGGTGGGCTCGACCGCGTTCGTCCTCAAGCCGAACGTTCCCAATCCGTTCGGGAGCGGAACCACGATTCACTATCAGTTGAACCATGCCGGTTACGTCGAGATGGACGTCTTCGATGTGCGCGGCCGACGCGTCAACCGGCTGGTCTCGCAAACGAAGACGGACGGCGCACACGCTGCCTTTTGGGATGGTCGTGATCAATCAGGCAGTGCGGTGGCCGCGGGCGTCTATCGCGTGCGGGTTCGGTCTGGTGGCGAGGTTCGCATGCGATCGATCGTGTTGGGCCGGTGACCTCACTTCGGTCGGGTTGCCTTGACCGCGGGCTTCCGGCGTCCGTACATTTGGCAGGGATACAGTCCCTTCGCCCGTCCTTGCACCTAAATCGGTGGAGTCCCGTCTTGAATAGAACGAATTTGGCCGTATCGGTCGCTATCACCATTCTTGCGCTGTTCGTATCTGTGGCACCAGTGTTCGCCCAACCCAGCTTGACTAGCCTGTGGCCGGTCGAAGTTGGACGCAGTTGGGAGTTCAATGTTCGTGTAGAAGGTCCTTTCGACGAGGTTGAAACGGGTGTCATTGCGCAGTCCGTGGCCAGTCAAAGAGCACTGCCTTCGGGCGTCGTGGCGTCATGCTTCGACGTTGTTACCACAGGGTTGGGGGGATCGCCACTCGGGCCGCTTCCCTCTTTGCTCCTTGCCGTCCCGGGGTGCGCGTTCGACATCGGAGTTCTGACCGAAGAAGGAGAAGCAGTGGGAGTCTGGAGCGATTCGCTTGGAGACTGGGCCTGGTGGTGGACACCTGCCGACTTGGTTCCGGGATCGACGTTCCGGCTGCCGATCCGTACCGAAGTGTCGACGGACGCGTTCGTCAACGGTGAAGTCCGAACAATCAACGAGCTGGTATCGACATCGGCCGGATCGTTCACCAACGCTGTGATCATCGACTACGTAGTCGAGCTGGGAGAAACAGAGATCGTCGACCCGGGTGCGGGCGTGATTGGCACAGCTTTCTTCGAAACCGTGGGTTGGGTAGCGTTCGTGCCCGGTGTGGGTCCGGTAGCATCGGAAGAGACGCGCGCGCCGGCTACGATCGACTGTCCTGCCTGTCCGGCCGAGATATTCGAGCCTATCTCCACCTCGATGGATCTGCGAGGCACCACTCCAGTGGGCACCGAGCACGTGACGTTCGGGAACATCAAGGCTCGGTATTGACGCTTGTCCGCGCCTTATTTCACCAAGACCATCCTGTGCGTATCAATCTGCGATCCAACTTCCAGGCGAACGTAGTAGACGCCGCTGGAGACAGATCGGTTGTAGTCACTCTGTCCGTTCCATATTACTTCTCCGCGACCGGCTTCTTCCCAGCCGTCGATCAGCGTGCGGACCCGGTGGCCAGCGACGTCAAATACCGAGAGCCGCACACGACCGGGTTCGCTCAGTTCGTAGGCGATTTTCGTTTGCGGGTTGAATGGATTCGGATAGTTGCCGATCAGCCGCGCCATCGTCGACGGAAGCGCCGTGTCTCCGGCGGCGGTAACGCGCTGCAACGCGAAAAGGTGACTCCCTGCGTCGAAGGTTCCGATCTCACCTTGCATCACGAGTTTCAACACGGCCTGGGCAGTCGTCTCGGCGGGCACCGTCCAGTCGTAGAAGCCGGCGCTGATCTGCGACGATGAGAGCGACGCAATCTGCGAGAACGACTGTCCACCGTCGAGCGAAAGGTGAAGTGATCCCCCCAGCGTGCCATAGGGCTCCCATTCGATTCGGTAGACATTGCCATCGGCTACCGCTTCCCCGGCCGCGGGCGACAGGAACGCGGGCAGGCTACTGTTCTGTATGAAGGGGCCGATGTCGGTGTAGGTACCGATGTTTCCCCCAAGGTCGACCGCGCTCATCCGCATGTTGTTGGTTCCGTGGCTCAGATTGATCGACAGGAATTCATCCGTCGTTTCCACGATAGCGTCGGGTGCAAGTAAGCCAAGCGTCGCGGCGAGTACGTACGAATACCCCGCCACACCAACGGCGTCCGTCGCAGGGTCCCAGGTAACCCCCAGTGATCCATAGTCACCCTGCAGATTGATCGGCACGTCGGTCGATGTGATCGCTACCTGCGATGGCGCGTTCGCGTCGATCCAGAACGGACCCATGTGAAGCGTTTCCGTGGCCGGGTTGCCGGCGTAGTCGAGAGCGCGAAGGTGGAACCAATGATTCTGGCCATCCGCCAACGGCATACTCGTATCCCATCCGGACTTGAAGTCGTGCGTTTGCACGGTCGCTTCGGTAGTGGGGCTCTGATCCCAAATAGCCGCGTAGTTCACCGCGCCCGAACATGTATCAAACCCCGTCGACCAGCCCACGTCGATCGTGGCGTCGGTTGACCAAGCGCCTGGCGTATGGGAAACGTTGATGATGCTTGGCGGGTTGACTGGGGGAACGTCATCAATCGTGAACTCCGAGCACGAACTCCAGGCGCTGATTAGCCCGCACTCGTGCGTCACGCGCAGGCGCCAATGATAGTTCGTATTGGCTTGGAGCCCCGAAACCTCGACTCCGTTGGAACTCGTAGTATATGTGGTTCCCGTGCCGCAACTGGTCCCGATCTGAGCTTCGTAGCTTCCCCAATCTTCAGTGTGAGCCCATTGCAGCGTGGCCGTGGGCGACGCGCAGGGGTCCCCGTTCCAGGGAATATTCGGAACCGGTGGCGCCACGCTGGTGGGGGCGGTCTTGAACGTCCAGCAGAATGCCGGCACGCTCGTCCAATCCGTCGTCACTCCGCAGTCGATCTGTGCCCTCACCGCCCAGTAGTAGGTAGTGTTCGGTTGCAGACCGGTGGCCAGGTACTGCGAACTGCCCAGCCCGGAGATGATCGTGCCTTCGTAGCACCAGTTGTCCGAAATTCGCACTTCGTAACTGGTTGCACCCGCAAGGTTGCTCCAGTCCAGCAGTGTCGAGCTGGTACTCGTACAGTGCGTACCCTCGATCGGCGATACCAGAGTGGGATACGTCGCGGCCTTGGGCGTCGTATGGAAACTTCGTTTCGTACTCCAGTTTCCCCAGCCGGCGCAATCGTAGCTGGCCCGAACTCGCCACTCGTACTCCGCTCCCTCGAGAAGATCCACAACCTGGAAGTAGTTGTTGGTCGTCTGGAAGTACTGGAAAAACGTCGAGGTAGTAAACACTTCCACTTCGTAGGTTATGCCTGCGCCCAGGTTCGACCAACTCATCGTAACCGCCGATGGATCGCGGCACGTAATACCGTTCTGGGGATTCAACAGCTGGGGCGGTTGCGGAGCGGGGGGGCAGTTGATGGTGATCGGCGACGCGTCTTGACCACTGGAATCGTTGTTGTTCGGGTCCGCGTCGTTCTCCTCGATGACGATGCCAAGGAAGTAGTTTCCAGGAGTTGTGGAAGCGGGAATGAACCCAGGCGAACTGACATTCCACCACAGAGACGACTTTGCGCCGATCGCCGGGTTGGCACTGCCGCTGGCCACCGGCACGTCGCCGGGTCCGATCTGATCGTCGGTCGACAGGTAGATGGTGTAGTCCCAGTTCGCGTTGGTCCAATCCGAAGAGTAGTTGTGCAGCAGGAATGTGAACGAGGAGATGGCCTGGCCCACGTCGGCCTGCGCTGGGGCGGTTACGCTCAGGGGCATGAGGTCGTAGGTCGAAGGCGTGTGGCTGGCGATCCAGTTCTGGATGTCGGTGAATTTGGCCGCGTCGAGCGCGCAGGAGTACGTGAGGCTAACGCGATCGCTGTTGGACAGGACGCCGTAGATCGCGTCGTTTCGTTCGGCCCCTGCGCCGCTCAGTCCACCGGCCGAGCCCATGTTGAACCCGCGGAGATTGTCGAAGCCGGTGGGGCCGCACTGGTCGTAGTTGCCGAAGTTCTCGAACATGATTTCGCCGGTGAACGGCGCTTCGCCCGGATAGCCGGCGTGGTGCCACGATCCGTTTTCGAACCAGTTGCAGTCCGTGTCGTACCCATAACCGTACCAACCTGTAAGTGCGCCGATCGGTCGATCCAACTCAATTATGCCGATGTCGTCATCGAAGTCCTGGTTCTGCGTCCAGTCTTGCCACGACAGCAAGCTTTTCACCTCGGCCGTGCCGAAGGGCGTGACTCCGCTGTTGTACGCGGGAGCCACCGTGATGGAATCGGCCCACACCATCAGAGTGTCGTCGAAAACGCAGTGCGCGGCGGTCAGGATGTGCTTGGGGTCGATCAACGTTCCCGAGCAACCACCGCGGCCGCTGACTCCCGGCCACTTGATCGAGAGTCGCGCGCGGTAGGCGTAGCTACCAAACCCGGGGTTGTTGACCGAAGCCCACGCGCCGAAGTTCTTCGAGGGCCCGACCTCGCCCGGCCCCTCCGAGTCGTCGTACAGCTCCTGGATGCGCCGCCATTGTCCCTCGCCAGACTTGGTGGCCTGTTTGGGCGGGAGGCCCGCCCCGTCAGCCCCATCGAAGACGCGTACAAGTCCATCGGCCGTGCGCTCGACCCGTTTTCCACTGTTCGGGGTGCGAGGACGATCTGGGTCGAAGCGGGGCATCGGAACAGGCCGCAGCCTTTCTGAGCGATCGGACCCGCGGTCGGAGGCCTGGACCGGCGGGGTGGTCAGCAGGGCCGTCAGGACCAGGCCGGCAACCACGACGGGCCCCAGCCCGAAGGCAACCAGGGGCATGGAAACGCGTGAGGAGCGCATGATTCTCTCCGGTGGATACGTGGCAAGCGCGAGCTACATGCTCGCTTGCCTGTATTCGCGCCGATTCGGAGCGATTCCGGCCACAAAAAACACAAACCCGGTGTAGAATTGGAGGGCCTCATGAATCGAGAAGGAGATTCTGCCATGCACCTTGCCCGTCATCAAATCATGCTGGTTGCGACGTTTGCCATCGTTGTTGCATCCGTTTTTCCCGCCGTCGCCGGAACCGCCTACGTCATCTCCGGTGGTGACACCGGTGTCCTCTTCGAACATCTGAATGTCTGGACCAGTGATTTCGACCCCATCGACGACGCTATCGTGACGATCAATGGGATCGACATCCCCTTTCTTTCGGGCAGTCGGTATTCCGGCGTGCTCGATGAGTCGCTCGAGGCGGGCGACTCGTTCACGCTTGTGGTCGAGATAGGGTTAGACACCGTGACGTGTACCGACGTTGTGCCCCCGGCGCCGTTCATTACCTTGCCCTTGGACGGAGCATCGATTGCCGAAGGAGCACCGCTCCTGGTGGAGTGGACAAGTGACTCCGACCCCGATCGCTTCTCGATCAGCGCTCACCCTTGCGATACCAGTTGCAGGGAGACCGTCGATGGAACGGTGCGCAGTGTAGAGCTGGACAGCAGCGAATTCTCGACCACAGAGCCAGTACGAATCTCTGTCTATGCCTACCAAGAAGGAAACTTCAGCGGCCCCGCGGATCCTGCTTCGAATCTCAATCTCCGGCACGGTGGGACACCGTCGTTCATCACCGTCATTCCGGCCACACCGACGTCTTCGGCTTCGTGGTCGGCGGTGAAGGCGTGGTTCGGCCGGTAGCGTTTCAGAGCCTATCCTCGGACTGAGCGCGCGGCGCCTGCAGAAAACGGAAAAAGATGTCGGCCAGCCGGGTGGCGAGCACCGATACGTTCTTGGATCCCGTCACGTTGGTCGCCACGGCAACAGCAATGCCATGTTCGGGAACGGTCAGGAGTGCGGTGGTCGAGCCCGATACCTGTCCGCCCACGGTTTCGACCCCGAGGGTGTGCCGAAGGACTGCTTCTCCCAGGCCTTGGCCGACGATTCGCGTGGGAACTTCATTCGCACCCATGGGAATGCGAAGTACGGTCCATCCCAGAGCCTGACTGGTGGGCTCTCCCGATGCGAGCCAAACCGATGTCTGCAGTTCTTCCACCGTTGATGCGTCGAGTAGCTCGCTATTCATCATGGCGGAGCCAAGCCGCACGAGGTCCGATGGTGTTGACAGAAAACCCACGGCGGGTAGATAGCAGGATAGATCGACCGTCGGCGCGTCCTGCAGTCCATAGCGTGGGTTGAGCATCAAGCGGGGATAGTAGAAGTGAGCACTGCCTGATTCGGCTTGGTCGGCAATGTCGGCAGAAGTGCTCTCCATACCCAGTGGCGTGAAGATTTCCCGCTGCAGGAAATCCAGGTAGGGCTCGTTCGCGGTGGCGGAGATTATTGCCCCTACCAATGCCCAGCCGTACGGCGAGTAGTCACACTCGGTACCTGGAGGAAAGTACAGCGGATCGTCCGCGAAGATGGCCAGGCGCTCCATGTCATCCGCGCAACTGGCGCCTCGGAATATTCCTCCTTCGGGGCGATAGGGAAGAATGCCGGCCGTGTGGGCCATCAGCTGGCGCGTACTGATGGGCCATTCCTTCTCGGGGAAGTCAGGCACATAGCGCCGGACCGGCGCATCGAAGTCGAGACCGGCGCGCTCGGACAGTAGTCCGACCGCCGCCGCGGTGAGGGTTTGGGAAACACTTCCGATGCGAAACAGCGTCGCTGGCGTCACCGGTGTTTCGGTCTCCATGTGCGCCCAGCGGAATCCTTCGGCCCAGACGATCTCTCCATCAATCGCCACCGCCAGAGATAGCCCCGGCAGCTTTTCCTCGGCCACAAGCGCGCGCGCGACGGACCGCCCGTTCTCGACTACCCCTTCGTAGGCGGCCGCCGGCGCCTCGAACACGGTCGACGGAATTTCGTCTGGATCCAGATCGGGAGGCATCGTGAGCAACATGCTCACAGCTATTGCCCCGATGACCAACGACACGGCACAAGCGATGACGATCAGGACCTTCTTCATATGTACCTACGCAGGAGACCATTTTGTTGATGGTCTCGATCGGGTCTTTTTCGATGCTTTGGTGTCGATGTTCGCGTCGGCAACGACGCGTTCCAGCACATTGATGTAGTCGACGAACTGTCGCCGGCCATTCGCGGTCAGTCGGACCGTGGTTTGGGCTCGTGATCCCTGACTGGACTTTCGTGTCCTTACGAGTCCGGCGTCGCTCAGAACCCCGAGATGTCGGCTGAGATTCCCATCGGTCAACGAACAGAGTTGCTTCAGGTCGTTGAACACAAGACCGTCTTCATGGGCAGCCAACGAAGCCAAGATGCCCAGCCGAGCCTTCTCATGGATCACGCGATCGAGACCATCGTAGGAAAATCGTCCTTCCCCGGTCGCGGGTTCATCAGCCTTGTTCTTGCGAGCCATCGGTCCGTTCCAATGTGTAGTACAAGATTGCGGCGCCCATCAGCAGACCTCCGCCGAAACTGATGCCCATTTGCCACGCTGAGAAAGCGTGGGTCCCCTGTCCCCAGAGCAGACATCCGAATCCGCACACGGCGAAATACACGCCGACCCAAAACACCGGCCGAGGTAACTGTCGATACGACGCGAAAACGCCCAGGCTGAATACGAGCGACCACAGTCCCGGCAGCATCCAGCCGACGTCCTGCGCGCCGCGATGGACACTTATATAGATGCCCACGGTAATCAGCGCTCCGACGGCAACGCAGGGGAGGAATTGGTCGGCCGACAGCAATGTCGATTGTCGCACCATGGGGGATCCGGCCGCGCGCACTCGCCACCACAGTCCCCACACGACCAGCAGAAAAGCCACCGCGGCGACGCTGATCCACAGCGTCAGATACGCTTCCAGGTCGTTGGCCGGCGACGGCACCAGATACGGCTGGGCGATAGCTACCAGTACTCCCATCAGGCCGACCGAGCCCACCATCAGGGAACTGTACCCGCGGAACACCCCGCTTCGCGCCATCTGCTGGCGGATTTCATTGATCTGGCCCAATGCCTCGTGCGGCTCCATTCGGGCTCCTTCGATGGGTCTGCATCCATGATCTGCGGGGCAAGCTCAGCACTACTTTGCAATGCAAAGTATAGCGTCTTCGCCTCGGGAATCAAGCGATCTGTTCATCACCAGGGTGGAGCGGTGCCGCAGCCGACGGCGATCATCATGCTGGAACCAGGGCCAGAGGTTCTCACGGGACCTCCGCGATCATTCCGTCTTTCGCTGTTTGCGCATTTCCACCTGTCGTCCCTGGTCAGCAAACTCGACGGAATCCATGAGTTGATTGATCAGGAACACCCCGCGGCCCCGCGACTTGAGGAGGTTCGCCGGATCACGGGGGTCGGCGATCGCGGTCGGTTTGAAGCCCGGTCCGGGATCGCGCACCACGAGCACGATATCGCCGTTCTCGTCGAAGCTGACCAGGCATTGAACTTCCTTGCTGGGATCGTTCTTGCACCCGTGCTCGATTGCGTTCGACAGCGCCTCGTCCAGGGCAAGTGCAACCTCGCCGATCCGGCCCTCGGACCAGCCCTTGCCTTCGAGTAGTTCGGTTACTCCCTCGCGGACCGTGTCCACGTTGTCCAGGTTTGCGGGGATGGTAATGTTGAGTTCACAACGGGAACAGTAGGGCATCAACGCCCCGAGGCGTTCGATGCTCTCCAACGCCTCGCGCAGGTCCATCAGGTTGCGGCGCAGTTCGAGTTGCGCTTCAACCTGACGACACAGGGCCGATAGCGCGTCCCGCTGGGCCTGGGTCAGGTTGCGAGGGCGGCGGTCGATGACGCAGAGTGTGCCCAGCGCTTCACCCTCGCGGCTCGCCAACGGAGCCCCGGCGTAGAACCTCACGTGGGGCTCAGCGGTTACCAGTACATTGTCACGGAACCGATCATCGTCCAACGTGTCGGGAACGACGAAGAGGTCTGATTGTTGGATCGCATGAGCGCAGATCGAAACGCTGCGCGACGTCTCCTCGGTGCTTATCCCGACCCGGGACTTGAACCACTGGCGGTCTTCATCGACCAGGCTGATCAGGGCGATCGGGGTGTCGCAGATATAGGAAGCCAGGATCGTCAGATCGTCGAAGGCCTCCTCGGGATCGGTATCGAGAATTCGATATCGATGGAGCGCCTCGAGCCGATCTGATTCGTTGGTATCCAAGAATTCTCCTGGCATCTGGACTTCGCGGGTCTCCAGCATACGGGATCGCCCAATCGAGCGGCAAGGAGTCTAGGGCAACGGCGCGTTGGTCGTTGGTTGCAGCGATCAGGGCGACCATGTGCGGCGCGCCCATTGTTCTCACGCTCGTGGTTCTGGTAGAATTCCTTACCCATCGACGGGCTCTCCGTCCTTGCTCCCCGAGCGCGCGGGCTACTCCAATTGCCGCCGTTCACGCCCGACTCCCGTCATGCACCCAGAAAGCGAGGCATCCCGTGAAGACTGCTATCACCGGTACTCTCATTTTGCTTCTTTCCACCCTCTGTATCTCAACATCCCTCGCCCAGCCGTTCCTTTCCGACGATTTCAACTGCGCCGAGCTGAATTCGGTATGGAACTTCGTGAACCCGCTGAGTGACGGCGGGTGGGCACTCGTGGGTGCGGGATCGGGAGATGCTCATCTGTCGCTGACATTGCCCCCGGGTACCACGCATGACGCCTGGGGACCCGGTGGCGTCAATCAGGCGGTGCGCATGATGCAGGCGGCTGATGATGTCGACTTCAAGATTGAAGTGAAATTCAACACCGAGCCCGCCGCTGGATTCAACGACCAGGGCATCGTCGTGGAACAGGATTCGGACAACTGGATCCGCTTCGATGTCTATAGCCCCGCCTCGGGGCCGAAGGTGTTCGTGGGACGCACCGTGGGTGGCACCAACTCATCGTTGCTCAACTCCGCGATCGCCTCGGGGTCAGCCCAGTATCTGTTGCTGGAGCGATCCGGCGACACATGGACAGCCTCCATCTCGGCCGATGGCGTTTCGTACACCGTGGCCACGTCGTTTTCCCTGCCGCTCGCGATAACCGAAGTGGGCGTCTACGCAGCGAACCCGGTCGACGGACTGGCTTGGACTTCCGAAGTGGATTGGTTCTTCGAGCAGGACAACCCGCTGAGTCCCGAAGATCCGGTGAACGACGATAGCTGCGATCATGCCATCGGTACCGAGACCTCGACCTGGGGCAGTGTGAAGGCGCGCTTCTAGGATGAACGACATACAATTTGGCATCGCCGGTGGCGTTCGCATGGGCGTCCGATCGGTCATGGTGGCGGTCTCTCTCGTAGTTGCAATCGTGGCGCCCAGCTGGGCGTTGGACTCGGACGATTTCAATCGTGCCAATCTGGACCCCACGCGCTGGACGCTGGTGAATCCACTGGGCGATGGTCGCGTGGCCATGGTGGGGGCGGGCACTGGAGATGCCCAGGTCGTCCTCTCCATTCCCGAGGGCCCATCGCACGACCCGTGGAACTCGACCAACAAGTCGCTTCGAATCATGCAGCCCGTGACCGATGCCGACCTCGAGTTGGAAGCAAAGTTCGATTCGGAGCCGTCGCTGCGGTACCAGATGCAGGGAATCGTGGTAGAGCAGGATTCCCAGAACTGGCTGCGGTTCGACGCGCTGCACGACGGAACGAGCCTTCGGATTTTTGCCGGTGCGACCGTGGGGGGGTCGTCGTCGCCGAAAGTGAACGTGGCCATCGTCAGCGGTGCCGCCGCCTTTATTCGCGTGGGACGCGTAGGCAACGAGTGGACGGTGTTCCACTCCGCCGACGGCGCCACCTGGAGCACCGCGGGCGTATTCAGCCACGTCATTACGGTGAATTCGGCCGGCGTGTTCGTAGCCAACCATGCAAGCTCGGGCTTGTCGCCGGCGGTATCTGCATCCATCGACTACTGCTTCGAAACCAGCGCGCCACTCGTGGACGACAGCGCGCTCGAACCGGACACTTGGGCGCCTCTTATCCACCGGATCGCCCAGGCCGTGGCCCCCAGCGAGCTGACCGTCTCATGGGCAACCGATGAACCCGCACTGGGCACGGTGGAATACGGACTCACCATGGGATACGAGCTGGGTAGTATTTCCGATGGTGGTGGCACCAATGAACACGCCATCACGTTACCCGGACTCACGTCTGGCGATACGTTCCACTATCGGATTCTGTCGGAAGATGCGCTTGCGCAGGCGTCGGCTACGGACAACCTCGAGTTCACATTCGATCCCGAAGGCCCAACGATCGACGTGTGGTACGGCACGGATCAGTCGTTCGGACAATTCGGACGACCGCAGGTGTGGGTGAACATCATGGGCGACGTTTCCGACGTCGACGGCGTATCGGCCCTCGAGTACACGCTGAATGGATCGCCGCCGGTGGCTCTTACCGTGGGACCGGACGGTCGACGCCTGGTCTCCGCCGGAGACTTCAATGTGGACCTGGCCACCGACGATCTGTTGGTCGGCATCAACACGGTCGTGATTACCGCCACCGACGGGTTGAACAACGTCACCATGGAATCGGTGACCGTGAACTACCAAGCCGCCCCAATCTGGCCGCTTCCGTACGCGGTCGACTGGAGCACGTTGACTGGTGATGACGAGATCCAGGACGTGGCCCAGGTCGTCGACGGGAAGTGGACGCTCGACGGCGGCAACCTGCGTACCGTGGAGCCAGGTTACGACCGCCTGGTAGCGATGGGGGACATGGCGTGGGACAACCACGAGGTTCTGGTGCCCATCACCATCCATACCCAACCCGGGGGCTACGGCGCTGGTATCTTGTTCCGGTGGAATGGTCACACCGACACGCCCGTGGTATGCAACCAGCCCAAGTGCGGCTACCTACCCCTGGGAGCGATTCTCTGGGCGCGATCCGGACGCATCGAGATCTTTGGCAACGGCGGGTCCATCCTGGACACGCAGAGTCGCAGTCTGACGCCCGGCGTCACCTATTGGTTTCGTGGGCGCGTCGAGACCAACGGATTGGGCGGCCTATACCGGTTGAAGGTCTGGGAAGACGGCCAAGCTGAGCCCGTCGCTTGGGATATCACGGGTCAGGAGAATCTCAGTGACCCCCAGAGTGGTTCGGTGCTGCTCATCACGCACCAGGCTGACGTGAGTTTCGGCAACGTGTCCATCACCGAATTGGCCGGGCCACCAAATCTCGAACCGGTAGCCAACAACGACACCGCCTTCGTATCGCCGCTGGCATTCGAGGACATCGAGGTGCTGGCCAACGACACCGATGTTGACGGGACCCTCGCGATCAACACGGTTTCCGTGACCGTGCTCCCCGCTTTCGGAACCGCGTTGGCCGATTCGCTGACCGGATTGATCACATACACGAATACCGATTCGACCGCGGCCAGCGACTCGTTCCAGTACACGGTCGAAGACAACGACGGGGCGGTGTCGAATGCAGCTACCGTGACCGTCTACATCGGCGAGCAGACTGGCGATGTGGTCTCGGATGATTTCAACCAGTGCGAGCTGGACCCCGGGCTGTGGTCGGTAGTGAACCCCGTAGGCGACGGTACGGTCGAGATGGTTGGTGCCGGCAGTGGCGATGCCCACCTGGCCCTGTCGCTTCCGGCTGGCAGCGCGCACGACGCCTGGGGTGGCGGCGGACTGAACGAAACCGTGCGCGTCATGCAATCGGTGTTGGACGTGGACTTCCGCGCCGAACTCAAGTTCAACGCCGAGCCCGTCGATGGGTTCAACGACCAAGGGTTCCTGGTGGAACAGGATGCTGACAACTGGTTGCGATTCGACGTGTACCACAGCGGATCGGCGCTGAAGGCGTTCATTGGTTCGACGAGCGGGGGAAGCAATACAAGCCATCTGAATGGTTCGATCCCCGTGGGTACCGCCTCGTACCTTCGGCTCGAGCGAACCGGAAACGACTGGACTTTTTCCTATTCTCCTGATGGCACCGCATGGACCGTAGCCGGTGCTCTGACGCACGCACTCAACGTGGGTTCGGTTGGTGTGTTCGCGGGCAATCCCGTGGCCGGGTTAGCGTTCACGTCAGAAGTGGACTACATGTTCAGCGTCAACGATCCCATCACCCCCGAAGACGGCGAGCTGAACGCGGTAGGGGTAAACGTGGTGGGAAACGGGAATGTCGTTGTGACACCCAACGAGGCGTCCTACGCCTGCGGGCAGGTCGTGTCGCTGACGGCGATACCCGACGTGGATTGGGTTTTCGATGGTTGGTCGGGTGACCTGGCCGGCACGGACAATCCGGGGGCACTGGTTGTGGACGGGCCTATGCAGGTAAGCGCAACGTTTGTGCCCGATCTCACGGCCGTCGATGGACCGGCCGGGTTGGGCCACGCGCTACTGGGCGTGTATCCGAACCCGTTCAATCCCTCGACCCGTGTGTCGGTTCGGGTCGCCGCGGAGTCGTTGGTTCGCGTGGACATTTTTGACGCGGCGGGGCGCCGGGTGCGTAGCCTGCTCAACGACGTCCGCCCGGCGGGCGATCACATGATTACCTGGGACGGCCGGTCCGACGATGGTGGCCGTGTAGGGTCGGGGGTGTACCACGTTCGGTACTCCGCCGGTGGATTCATGGCCACGCGAAAGTTGGCGCTGATCAAGTAGACGGGCCGTCGCTACGCTAGTTTTCACTACAGGCAAGACGGAGCCGGTGGTATCGTGCCGCCGAACGCCTGGCCAAGGTGATGCTGCAATGTCGACGTCCGATGAACTGACCAACAACGTCTTGTCCCGCGAGCCCCTCGCCTCCGACGAACAAGATGTCAGGGAGGGAATCGCTCTCTGCCTCAGTGGCGGCGGCTACCGCGCCATGCTGTTCCACGTGGGCGTGTTGTGGCGACTCCACGACGCCGGCCTTCTGCCCAAGATCAAACGGGTTTCGAGCGTGTCGGGTGGATCGATCACCGCCGCCCAGCTGGGTGTGCAGTGGAAGCGCCTGAAGCTCGACCCCGCCGATCCCAGCGATTTCATCACGCACGTCGTGACGCCCATCAGAACCCTTGGTTCCAAGTCGATCGATGTGAAGTCGGTCCTCAAGGGAATTTTCTGGAGAGGATCCGCGGCGGACCACATAACCAAGGCGTACCGAAAGCACCTGTACGGCGAGGCGACGCTTCAGGACTTTCCCCGCGACGACGAAGGCCCTCGCTTCGTGGTGAATTCCACCAACGTGCAGTCCGGAGTCCTGTGGCGATTCTCGAAACCTTATATGTGGGACTATCGCGTAGGGAAGATCGCCAACCCCACCACCAGCATCGCCACCGCAGTCGCGGCGTCTTCAGCCTTCCCACCGGTACTCTCGCCGTTGAATCTGAAGTTCGATCCGTCGGATTTTGTTCCGAACACCGGGCAGGATCTTCAAAGGCCGCCGTACACGAAGAAAGTGGTTCTTTCCGACGGCGGTGTGTACGACAACATGGGCCTGGAAACCGCGATAAAGCAGTACAAGACGCTCTTCGTAAGCAATGCGGGCGGCATCCTCGGCAGCAAGGAAAAGCCCAAGGGCGACTGGGTTCGGCATGTGGTTCGGGTCCTGAACATGATCAACAGCCAAGTGCGGTCGCTGCGGGTGCGTCAACTCATCGATCTGTACAATAGCAACGAACGCAACGGAGCCTACTGGAGTATCCGGGCCGACATCGACGACTACCGGGTTTCGCCGCGACTTCCGTGCCCGTTGGATCAAACCACGAAGCTGGCCGAGGTGAGCACGCGGTTGGCCAAACTGGATGCCGCGACGCAGGAGGGCCTGATCAACTGGGGCTACGGCATTACCGATGCCGCCATCCGAACCTACTACGACAACCAGATTCCCATGGGGTCCTTCCCTTATCCCGACCGAGAAGTCTAGATCAGGAGATACCGTGACCACGACGCCCATCCCCCGGCCCACGCGGCGACCGCTGCAGATCTACTCGAAGGATCCCATCACGCCCACCGAGACCACGGTCATCGACATTGCCAACGAAGCCTTGAAGCCCGGTCCAGTGGGTCCCCGGATCGCGGTCATAGACTACGACACCGCGCGTAAGACCTACTACGAACCGGTGGACCTCGATGAGCCCAACCTGCTGATGCAGCAGGGCCTATCTCCTACCGAGTCGGATCCGCGTTTCCACCAGCAAATGGTGTACGCGGTGGCCACCAAGGTTCTGGAAAACTTCGATCATGCGCTGGGTCGCAAGGTCCAGTTCCCCCGGGGGTCAAAACTCAGGATCCTGCCGCACGCGTTTCACGGCACCAACGCCTACTTCGACCCCAAGCTGAACGCCGTATTGTTCGGGTACTTCCAGGCGAATAGCAAGTTTCCCGGGCGAAACCTACCGCGCCAGATGGTTTTCACCTGTCTGTCGCATGACATCATCGCCCACGAGGTGACCCACGCCATCGTGTATCGCCTACGTCGTCATTTCAGCGAACCCACGAACATCGACGTGCTTGCGTTCCACGAGGGATTCTCGGACATCGTCGCGCTGATGCAGCACTTCAGCTATACGAAGCTGCTGGAGTATCACATCCAGAAGACCCGCACCTACCTCCACGAAGCCAAGATGTTGGTGGGGCTGGCCCAACAATTCGGCGAGGCCACGGGCATGGGGAGAGCGCTTCGTTCGGCCATTGAACCCAGCGGGGACATCAAGGTGCTTTCGGACAACGTCGTAGCACCCCACGACCGCGGTGCCATCCTGGTGGCCGCGATCTTCGACGCGTTCTTCCAGATCTACCAGGCCAGGATCAAGGACCTGGTACGCATCGCGACCGGGGGAACCGGAACCCTTCCCGAAGGCGACCTGCCTCCCGATCTGGTCAACCGCGTGGCCCGCGAAGCCAGCAAGGCCGCCGGCAGCGTGCTGAACATGTGCATGCGCGCGTTCGACTACCTTCCTCCGGTGGACATCACGTTCGGGGACTACCTACGAGCGTTGATCACCGCGGATGCGGAGGTTGTGAGCCAGGATCGTCTGGATCAACGCACCATTGTCATCGAGTGCTTCCGCAAGCGGAACATCCGCCCCGAAGGCGTCGTATCCCAAGCCGAGTCGTCGTTGCGCTGGACCGGAGCTCCGGGGTTGGAACGGATTCCGGGGGAAGTGCTTCGTCACGTGGCCGTGGACGTGAACGTGGACATCTACGGGACCGACGAGCAGGGCGTGCGCCAGAAGGGTCAGCGAGCCGTGGCCAGGGCTCTCCATGCCTACGCCAAACGGAACGCCGCAAAGCTGCAACTGGACCCGAACACACCGATCGCCGTCGAAGGCTTCCACCCTTCGTACCGTGTTGCCCCGGACGGCTGTTTGCTGATCGATCTGATCGCGCAGTTCGTGCAGACCGACCGTTCCTACACCCGCGATCTGGGTGGCGTTCCGCTGCGGGGCGGTACGACGATCATCGCCAGCCATGACGGGGAGGTCCGCTTCGTGATTGCGAAGCCACTGCCCAAGCAAGGAAGCGCCAGCAGTCCCGGCGCGGAACGGCTGGCCAAACAACGGGCGTACATCCATCAGCAGGACTACCGCGACGCCCACCTTGCATGGGGTGGCAAGACCTACTGGGACACCAGGACTCAGCGACGGATGAGCTTCAAAGCCCTGTGCGGGGGGCGATAGCCATGAGCGTAACCGTGAGAATGTACAACGTGGGTTTCGGCGACTGTTTCCTGATGCTCCTGCCGACCGATGACGGCGTGAAGAAGGTCCTGATCGACTGCGGTTCGATCAAGAAACACAAGAAGGATATGGACCAGGTGGCCAGGAGGGTCGTACAGGATGTGACCGAGGCCGACGGCATCCCGCGCATCGACATCGTTGTCTGCACGCACCGTCACAAGGACCACGTGGGCGGCTTCTCCAGAAGCGTGTGGGACGACGTGGTCGTGGGCGAGGTATGGATGCCGTGGACGGAACATCCCACCGATCCCGCCGCCCGCGAGATCCGCGATGCACAGCACAATCTGGCCTTGGCACTGCGCGCGCGCCTGAATGCCAGGTCGGGCCTGAAGCAGTATCTAAGCCTGGCCGAGAACGCGCTGTCGAACGATTCGGCCATGCGAAAGCTGCACTCGGGATTCAAAGGCAGTCCCGCGCGGTTGTTCCTTCCCGGAGATTCGAAGGCGGATGGCTCGATCAACACCACGCGGTTGCCGGGTGTCGACGCGTTCGTGCTGGGGCCAAGCAAGGACCCCGAGATCATCCGTGACATGAACCCTCCCGAGGGCCAGAGCTATCTGCAGCTCATGGGCGTGGGAACGGAGAGCGAAAAAGGAAAGGACCAACAAGAGCGCAAGTCACCGGAGCCGTTCAAGTCCGACTGGGACCATACCGGCGTTCCTGGACTGTCGGCGGCGGAGAAGAAGACGCTCGGCACCATCGGCGATGATCTGGATCAAGCCGTGGCTGTGAGCCTGGACAGCGCAGTGAACGGGACGAGTCTCATGCTGGCCTTCCGGGTGAACGACCGGACTCTGCTGTTTCCGGGCGATGCCCAGTGGGGAACCTGGGATGCGGCCATGAACAACCCGGCGTGGAGAACCCTTCTGCGTGAGACCATCTTCTACAAGGTGGGTCACCACGGAAGCCACAACTCCACACCAGTCGACTTCGTGGAAGACGATCAGGGTCTCATCATGGACAGTTGCATGGTGTCCGTGACGCCGAAGGGAAGCTGGGACATACCGCGCAAGCCATTGCTGGACCAGCTGGAGGCGATGTCGGAGTACGGGTACGTGAGGAGCGACGCGTCGTCGGTATCGGAGTTCTTCAAGCGCGAGGGGGATTGGTATATCGAGGCGGAGATTCCGGTGTAGCAAGCGGCCGGTCTAGACTTCCATGTGGAACTTCAAGTGGGCGTCGATCTCATCGAGGGCTTCTTCGACATCGGCTTCGCGATCGGCCCGCACCAGCACGCGTCCCACGTCGCGACCCACGCCAGTACGATCTTCGATCTGTGAACCCACGTCGACTTTGAGCTTGGTGCCTACCACCGATGGCAGTGAGTTGACGTGGTCGACACCTTCGATCTTCGCTATCCGGCCCGGTCCTGGGTGCAGGATGGCCACGCCGGCCACGGCCGTTGGTTGTTTGGGAAATTCGAACGGCTGGTCTAGCTCCATGGCTACCATGGCATTCCACGGATCGAAACCCCACGCCAGTTCCAACAAGTCCATGATGTAGCCACCGGGTGGTCGCAACGCCACTTCGCCGAACAGAACACCCTTCCCGGTCAGATACACTTCCAGGTGAGTCATGCCCCACCTGATGTCGAGTGCGTCGATGACCCGCCGGTTGACGTCCAGGATCTCCTGCATCGTTGTACCGGGAAACGTGGCTGGAGCGATATTCATCCGCGTCTTGCGATGGTACCGGGTGACATTCTCGAAACGGATCTCTCCCTGATGGATGAAAGACTCCACGCTGGCCTCGGGAGCGTCGACATAGCGCTCGAGAATGCATCCGCGCAGCGAGGTGGTCGCCAGTTCTTCCGCGCTGCGCACGAACGCAATGCCGCGTCCGCCGCTCATGAGCAGAGGCTTCACCACCACTGGTAGGCCCAGGCGCTCGACGATTTCAGTTGTGGCCGGCGCTCGGCTCCCACCCAGAAAATCGGTCATCGGAACGGAGAACTGAGCAAGGTGACGTTTCATGTCCAGCTTGTTGCGACAGCGTAGAACGGTCGATTGTGGATAGCGGCGGGCGTCGAGCAGCCGACGCATCATGGCCGCAGCGATCACGGCCGTTTCGGTGCCCGCGATGACGTGCGTGAAGGGACCGTGGTTCGCTAGTGTTTGGGCGACCAATTGAGCTTGTTCGCGATCGACCTCGAGTGGTGCGGTATGCACGTACGAGGCGTCCGCGCGCGGGCCTGGTTTCTCTTGCCACACCACGAACGGAATTTCCTGCGCTCGAAGAGCCCTGCAGAGGCCGCGCCGCGGACCTACTACGAGCACACGAAGCAGCGGAGTCGGGCTATTCTCTTTCGTCACGCCGCAAACGCTCCTGTTCTATCCCCTTGCTTTCCGGCCGGGCCAAGTGGGAATCATGATGTTCCAACGGCAACGAGTAAAGGCCATTTTCCAGGGCGAGGCGCGATCAGTAGACTACTCTCTAGACCCTATGGAACGGCTGGACCCCCGCGATGATCGCGGGTTGGATAGAGGTGTTAACCGAACATCCAGAGCCGCAGGCGACACGTAGTCGCTTGAACTTACGGAGGTCCAACCATGCAGAATTCTACCATTTGGGTCG
>JAJDAC010000025.1 GCA_029262065.1 Candidatus Krumholzibacteriota bacterium
TGGCGGCGGCGGCGGAGGCGGTCCGTCGATCGGCATCGTGGAAGACAACAGCAGCAGCTCGGTGCGCACCGGCCTGAACTTCACCCTGGGATCCGGTGGAGCTGGCGGCGCCAGCAACGGCAACCCCGGCGCAACCGGTCAGCGCACGACGCGCAAGAAGCTGTAGACCATGGCCCATGAAACCCAGCGAAACATCGCCGCCGCCATGGTCATGCTATCGATGCTATGCACACCCCACATCAGCGTGGCGGACCAAGACCAGAACGCATCGCGATTCACCCTGGGACTCTCCGCCGGGTTCAACTGGGCGACGATCTCCGGCGCCGAAGTCGAATCAAACACCGCGGTCAGCACGAGTTCAGAAACAAGCTTCCGCCCGCGCTACCGGATGTACTATGCGCTGACCGAAACGGTCGCCATCGAAACCGGTTTGGGCTACGCCCGTCGCAGCGGAACCATCGAGTCCACCGCGACAGACTCCCCATCCGGCGGGTTCACGACCACGCACACCGCCACGCTGGCGCTCAGCTACGTCGAGCTTCCGCTACGCCTGCGTTTGAAGGCACTCGAACCCGGCGCGTTCACCGTGACCGTGTTCGCCGGCCCGATCGTGGGATTCAACACGAAAGCCCAGTACGACTTCCTGGACATAGAGGTGAACACCCAGACCGGGGTCGTCGCCACGTCGCGGGGCGACCTGGACGTAGGTTCGCGCGTGGGTTCGATCGACGTAGTCGGCAGCGTGGGGTTCGAAGTGGGCACCATGCTCGACGACGTGATGGTCAGCCTTGTCGCTGACTTCGCCGTTGGATTTGGCGACGCCATCGCCTCCGGATCAGACCTTCCTGAAGTCCAGCTCTCAAAGGGAACGAGCCAGGAGTTCGGGCTGGCCATCTCGGTTTCGACTCGTCTGTGAGTCACCGCCGCCGAAGAACCACCCACACCACCAGCAAGACCGCGACGATCGCGACACCCGCCGCCCACGCGCCGCGCACGGGCCCGCTTCCATCCGACCCTACCAGCGCGGCCACCGGCCGGTGACCCGATCCCAACAGTCGGAACGCCGCTCGATCCCGATACGGCGCCCCCGCCGCCTTCATCGCCAACCCTGCCTCGCGCAACCCTACGTCGCGCGCAACACCGCGCTTCAGCGCCTCGTAGAACAGGATCATGAAACGAGCCGCGGCTTTGTCTTCCACTGGCCACCGGCTCGACACGACCGACGCCGCGCCCGCGGTCAGAAACGCCGCGGGAAGGCCCGCTGCCCCTTCACCGCGACGGACCAACGCAGTGCCCGTCCTGCATCCACTGAGCGTTACCAGGTCGGCTCGCAGTTGCAGCGAGTCGATCTCGCCCGCGGTGATCATGGCGTCGGCCAGCAGCAGGGCCGACCGCCGGGGCACGTAGCGATTCATCACGGAATGCGTGGCGAAGTGAAGTACGGCCGCACCACCAACGTCAGCGGAACGAAACGCCGCCACCGTCGCCTGGTCTCCCACGTAGAGTTTCGTCTGTGACGTGGCGATCGTCTGGGCTTCGCGGCGCGCGTGCGGCAGCGGCGTGTCACTCAGCGAGCGGATCTGCGATGGAATGTCTGCCGGCTCGTTCTGCGCGGGGAGCGAGGCGGGATCGGCAAAGGCAACAAGCCCGGTGGCATCGGGACGCAGCGACATTGGGCGAACCAGGTGCCCGGCGTGGGGCAGATACGAAACCGCTACGCGCTCGAGCAACTCGACCGCATCAGCCCCCTTGGTCTGCACGTGCAGGACCTCAAAGGGAACATCGGCCAGCGCCCCCGGAAGCACCACGAACAAGCGCTCGATGCCCGCGGGAACATGGGCCAACAGCGGATCGAGAAGTGTGGCTCCCAGCCTGCGCAGAACCTGCCCGGCCATCTCGTCGGCCGTTCCCGCCCCCAGGAAATCAAGCGCGGCGTCTACATCGGGAACCACGCGGGTAGTCCGGTCCAGCGACCTGGCCACCAACGAATCGGCCGTGACCAGGAAACCAATCATGGGACCCAGGTGCGTGTCGGAGTACTGCACGAGGGCCGCGTTGGCATCGGCCAGTTGCCGCTGCACGTCGGTGAGCGTGTCGAGCGTGCTCGCCGGCTGGGAACGGACAGAGAACGCCCAACCCTGCCCGCGCTCCACGCTAGCCCACGCCTCTTCGACCGCTTGCCGCCGCAACTGACAGCGAGCCAGCGACGCGTAGGCCTCGCCGCCTCGAACGGAAATACCAATCTGGCTCTCTCGTGCGGAAAGCTGCAGGCGCTTGGCTTCGATTCGCTCGATCGACTGGCGTAGCACCGCTTCCGCCTGCTGCCATTGATCGCCAACGATGAGCGCTTGCGCACGCAGAGTCGCCGCCATGAACCCCAACGAGGGGTCCACGTTTTCAGCCAACTCCGGTTCCAGATCGTCGAGCTCGCGCAGGGCATCGTTCTCGCGTTGCAACTCAAGCAGCACCTGCACGCGCGCGAGTCTCACCTGGGGCAGATACACCAGATAGTTCGTCTTCAGGCGAATGCGAATGGCTTCTTCCAACGCCGGCAATGCCTCTTCGAAGCGCTCCAGGTCGTAGAGCGCCTCGGCGCGCGCGAGCAACGCTGAACCCAGTGGCAATCCCCATTCTGGGCGTCGTGCCACTTCTATGGCGGAGTCGGCATCGACCAGTGCGTCCTGCAGACGGCCGGTCAAACGCTTCAACTGGCTGGAAGTGCTGAGTGTGCTGCTGAGGATGAACTCATCGTCCAGCTCCTGAGCCAGGGGAAACCGATGTTCGAGCGCCGCCACGGATTCGGGAATGCGGCCAAGAAGCTGGTAGGTGTAGGACAGATTGCCCCAGCAGATCGCCTGCATGCGCAGGTCGTTGGTCTCGCGATACACTTTGAGTACGTCGGTGAATCCGGCGAGCGCTTCTTCCAGACGCCCCTCGAGGCCAAAGGTGACGGCGATGGCCTCGAGCTGCATCGCCTCTTCGGTCTTGTTGCCCAAACGACGCGCAGACTGCACACCGCGACGGTGGATTCGTCGACTGGACTCGAGGTTCCCCGAACGGTGTTGCAGCTCGCCCAGTTCACCCCAGGTCTGGGTGGCAAGCGAATCGAGGCCCGCCGCCT
Source organism: Candidatus Krumholzibacteriota bacterium (assembly GCA_029262065.1). GTDB lineage: Bacteria > Krumholzibacteriota > Krumholzibacteriia > JAJRXK01 > JAJRXK01 > JAJDAC01. The sequence continues at coordinate 3,122 of JAJDAC010000025.1, forward strand.
CGAGATCTTCGCCGAGCTGCTGCATGACCACACTCAGCGAGTCCAGGGAAACGCTCTCGCGTTGGGAGCGCTGGAAGGCCGCATCGGCGGCCTGGTAGCGGGCACGCAATTCGTCGACGGAGGCGTCGGCGAGAGCTCCGGCGGTAGCAAGGAGGATTCCGATGGCGATGAGCACGGTAACCAAACGGTAGCACGGCGGAAGGCAGGCCGGCGAGGCCGAACGTCCATGGCATCCGGCGCATTGACCCCTCCATGACCTCCACCTAGACTGGCCTCCCCCTCACCCGGCCTTGGAGCTCAACTTGATCGGCAAGACCCTCGCCCACTACGAAATCACCGCCCACCTGGGCACCGGCGGCATGGGCGAGGTCTACCGCGCCACCGATACCCATCTGGGGCGCGACGTAGCCCTGAAACTGCTGCCCACGGCAGTCACCCGCGACCCCGAACGCGTGGCGCGCTTCGAACGCGAGGCGCGCACGCTCGCGTCGTTGCATCACCCGCAGATCGCCAGTCTCTTTGGCTTTGAAGAAGCCGACGGGTTCCGCTTTCTGATCATGGAACTGGTAGAGGGCGAAGACCTGCAGCAACACCTTCGGCGTGGCCCCATGCCGCTGGACGAAGCCATCACCATGGCCCGACAGGTCGCGCGGGGCCTGGAAGCGGCCCACGAGAAGAGCATCGTCCACCGCGACCTGAAGCCGGCCAACATCAAGCTGGCCGCCGACGGCCAGGCCAAGATCCTCGACTTCGGGTTGGCCCGCGCGTACGCCGACGAGCCCAACGCTCAGGACCTCGAACACTCCCCCACCATTACCGCCGGCATGACGCAGGCCGGCGCCATCATGGGCACCGCCGCGTACATGAGTCCCGAGCAGGCCAAGGGCAAGGAAGTGGACAAGCGCACCGACGTGTTCGCGTTCGGCTGCGTTCTGTACGAAAGCCTGACCGGAAGGCAAACGTTCCCCGGCGATTCGGTCACCGACGTGCTGGCCTCGGTACTACGCAGCGACCCGGACATGGACGCGTTGCCAGCGGGCACGCCATCGAACGTGCGCGATGTGATTCGCCGTTGCCTGGAGAAGGATCCCCGCAACCGGCTACGCGATATCGGCGACGTCGAACTGCTTCTGCGGGACACGGAAGAGGAACAACTGGCGGACACGCAAGTCGCGGAAGCAAGGAAACGCGGCTGGGTCTGGCCCGCCGTGGCCGGTGTCCTGGCCCTGGCCTGCGTGGGATTGTTCCTGCGCGGAGGGTCATCTCCGCACTCCGCCCCTCACGAGCCCATCGTCACCGGCATGACCCCGCTCACGGATCTTCCCGGGCTGCAGCTGGATCCATCGCTTTCGCCCGACGGACGCCAGCTTCTCTACACATCGGTGGACGGCGGCGACCAGGACATCTTCCTGCAACGCGTGGGCGGCGAGAACGCGCTCAACCTCACGGCCGACTCGCCGGGGCTCGACGTGCAGGCCAGATTCTCGCCCGATGGGGAACGCATTGCTTTCGTATCCGACCGCAACGGTCGGGGCATCTTCGTCATGGGCGCCACCGGCGAAACCCCGCGTCGTGTAACCAACGAAGGCTACGATCCGGACTGGTCTCCCGACGGCACGAAGCTCGTGTACACCACGGAGCTGGTGACCGATTCCTATTCCCGCAACGGTCTGGCCAACCTACACGTGGTGGACCTCGAGTCCGGAAACATCGAGCTTCTCGACGACATCGATGCCGCCGGACCCTGCTGGTCGCCCAACGGGCACCGCATTGCGTTCTGGACGCACCTGGAAGTCACCCAGGGCCAGCGCGACATCTGGACCATTGGTGCCAACGGTGGTGCGCCTTTGCCGGTACTCATCGACATCCACACCGATTGGGATCCCGTGTGGTCGGCCGATGGACGCTACATCTACTTCTGCAGCGATCGCGGCGGTACGCCCGACGTCTGGCGCATTGCGGTGGACGAGTTGACCGGCGTGGCGAGCGGAGATCCCGAGCCGGTTACCCTGGGCATGGCCAGCATTTCCCAGATGAGCCCCATCCGCAATGGACGTATGGCTGCGGTTTCGCAGGCGCGGACAGGGGCCATCGTGAAAGCCAGGTTCGATCCGGCAGCGGAGCGGCTCGATGGAGAACTCCAGACGCTTCACACCAGCGCCTACGCCTTCCGGCAAATGGGGATGTCGGCGGACAAGCAATGGTTGACGTTCTACACGTCGGCACCAACTGAGCGCGTGTACATGATGAGCGTGGATGGGCAAACGCTGCGCAAGCTCGTAGACGACGAGTTCCGCAATCGCGGGCCCACGCTTTCCCCCGACGGGCGTTGGGCCACGTTCTACTCGAACCGCAGCGGCACCTACGGCATCTGGGCTATCCGCACCGACGGAACGGGGACCATGCCGCTCACCGACACACCAGAAATGGACATCAACTCCCCTACCTGGGGCCCCGACGGGCGACTCTTTGTCGTCATCTACGCGCCAGAGCCGAATACCAGTGAGTTGCTGCTTCCCGACGGCGGTCTGAACGCTGTGACGTCGCCGCCGGAGTTCACGCTTCTGCCGGGAGCCGAGAACTTTTCCGGCTACGCCTGGTCACCGAACGGCAAATGGCTGGTCGGAATGCTCCATTCCGCTGTTTCGGCTGGCTTCTATTCGGTGGATACGCAGCAACTCACCGAACTGACGCGAGACTCCAGGGCTCTACGGCCCGACGACACCCCCGCCTGGCTCGACGACAATCGCATGCTGATGTGGGACGAGGAGGCCGCCGAAGCCATTGTCTACCAAGTCGACACCGGAGAGACACGCCCCGTACCCCGCATTCCCGGTCCTTCGCACTACCAGTTCGGCCCCGCCGGGCAAACTATATATATCAACCACGAGAAAGAGACGTCGGACGTGTGGCTGCTGAGCCTGGGCGACCCCGACTGATCGTCAGCGCACCAGGATGGGCGGGGTCAGGAATTCCTCGACGGTCAGTGACCACCCGGCGACGTAAGCCCCGCCACCCAGATATCCGACGATTGCTCCCCCTTGACGTACAAGATCGAACTGCCGTCGGGCGCGAGGGAAAAGTTGCCCGCCCCTTCGAAGCCCCCGAGTACGACGATGAATTTGTCATTGTCGGTGTCGAGTAGAGGCACAGCGCCAATTTCAATGCGAACGAGCCTGCCGTCCAGGCTGACCAGAATCGCCTTGCCGTCGTGGGTGAATGCCAGGCTCAGCCAACCACGATTCAACGACTCGATGACCTGCGACCATGTATCCGTGGCCAGGTCGTAGATCCAGAGCCCACCGCTGCCGTCGCTGGGCAACTCGCCGACCCATCCCACCAACCGCAGTCCGTCTCGTGACCACGCTCCGGAGTAGAAATTGCCGCCGTCGGGAGGATTGATGTCCCTGCGGTTCTCGAGCATCCCCGTGGTCGGGTTCACGTCGTAGATGCAGGCGCCATTCTCGTTCATGGTGGCCAGATGCCGATCGTCGGCCGAGAACTTGGGGAACCACTCAGTATCCGTACTTCGGTCCGCGATCGCGCTGATCTGCTTCAGGTCACCGCCGTCGGGTCGCATGGTCCAGATCTCATACGAACCTCCGCGGTCGGAGTAGAACACGATGAGGTCGCCGCGCGAGTTCCAGCTGGGCCCGCGGTCGCGGAACTCGTCGTTCGTCAGCCGCTGCATCTGCGATCCATCGGCGTTCACCAGGAACACGTCCTGAAAGCCACTACCGCCGTTGGTGAACACCATCCTTGTACCATCTGGCGACAGCCGCATCGAGCTGATCGGCGTGGAGCCACGGGTGAGCTGCTCAACCACGGGATTCTCTACCGCCTGCTGCGGCAGTTTCGCGCGAAACGCCTGACTCTCCTCACTCCACGAGCTGAACAGGATCTCGGTTCCATCGCGGGAAAGATCGAACCGCTGCACGCTGGAGCCGGCCAGGGTTACCGGCCGTGGCGGACCCACGGCCCCACCCTTTTGGGAGTCAATGGCAATGCGCCATAGGTTGCTCGTGCCGCCGCGATCGCTGAGGAAGTAGATGAAGTGGCCGTCGGGTCCAAACCGGGGACTCCAATCGAGCGCTTCGTCGTTGGTCAGATCCTTCGCATCGCTTCCGTCGGCCCGGATCATCCACAGGTCACGCTGACCGGACGAGGGCCGCACTCCCCAGAAAGCGATCCACTGTCCATCGCGGGACCAGTCGGGCTGCGCGGCATCCATGTCGGCGGGCGTGAGATCGCGCCGCTCGCTTCCATCGACATTCACGACCCGGAGTACTCCCTCGTCGTCGCGGGAAGCCGGTCGGAACCAGGCCGCCGTGGAATACACGATCGATTGCCCGTCCGGCGACCAGGCCGGATGGTTCCCTTCGTCCACCACGCGGCGCACCGCTTCGCCGGTGGTGCCCATGGTGAACAACCCTCTACCCTGTCGGGCCGACATGAACACGATGGACTCGCCGTCGGGTGATATGGCCGGCCAGGTGTCGAGCACCGGAGAGTCTTCGGTGAGATTGATCGGACGCTGACCGCCGCGACGTTGCAGGAAGATGTCCCAGTCGCCGCCGTCTTCGGCTGCGTAGGCAATCAAGCGGCCCGACGGCGCGAAGCTCGGATAGCCTTCGAGCGCGCCCTGCGAGGTCAGTTTCTCGAACGACGACGCGACAACGTCACCGGAAACCGCAGTTGCGCCTGGATCATTGCTTGCGCCCATACGTCCAACAAAGAAAGCCGCCGCGGCGGCCACGGCGATCGCGGCGATCCACGGAATGGGCGAGCGCTTGCGTGAGACGGTTTCACCCGCGGACGCATACGCCTCGAGTTCGCCCGACATGGACTCCTGCTGCAGCACTTCCAACTCGTTGCGCAACTCTATCGCGCTCTGATACCGACGATCGGGACTCTTTGCCAAACACCGATCAAGAATGCGCCCCAATTGTCGCGGCAGCGCCCGGTTGATCTCGAGCGCGCTGGGCGGGTTCTCCTTTACAATGGAGCTGATCATCGAAATGGGCGTGTCGCCCGCGAACGGTTTACGTCCGGTGGCCATTTCGTACAACACGATGCCCAGCGAAAACACGTCGCTGGAGGCATCCAACGGTTTGCCCTCGGCCTGCTCGGGACTCATGTAGGCCGCGGTGCCCAGGATGAGTCCGTCCTGGGTGTGATGCTGTACGGCGATGGTCTGGCTGGCATCGTCGGCAGCGTCATTGTCGAGCAGCTTGGCCAATCCGAAGTCAAGCACCTTCACCCGCCCCGCCGAGTCGATCATTACATTGTCGGGCTTGAGATCGCGGTGGGTGATGCCCTGCTTGTGAGCGCAGCTCACGGCGTCGGCCATGGGGATGGCCAGCTCCAGCAGTTGGTTCAGCGCCAGTCCATTGCCTTGGATCCGTTCGGTCAGGCTGGCACCGTCCACCAACTCCATGGCTATGAATGGAACGCCGTTGGCTTCCTCCACCGCGTACAGCGTAACGATGTTGGGGTGGTTCAGGCCGGCAATGGTGCGAGCTTCCAGTTGAAAGCGCGCCAGCCGTTCTTCGCCGCGATCACCCATGGTGGGCAGGATCTTGAGCGCGACCTCCCGGCCCAGCTTGGTGTCCTGGGCCCGGTAGACCTCGCCCATGCCACCCTTGCCGAGCAGGCCGGTGATTTCGTAGTGCGCGAGGGTGGTGCCGATCAAGGGAACTCCTGAAACAGTGGGATTCCGGAGTCTAGGTGCGGTCTGAGATGGGGTCAATCCATGTCGGGCGAGCGAACCCCAACCAGGCAAGACAAGGACCGAGTCGGACTTGGCACCCAGGATCGATGGCCGTACGCTTGGTCCGTCCCACCCATCCAGGGGGTGCCCCATGCCATCCAGTAGCACCGGCCCGAGCGACGTAGACTACCTGCGCAATCGCGTGCGCCTGTACCTGCAGGTCATGCTGACCATCGACATCTTCGCGTACATCAGCGACTACGTCAGTCCGCTGCTGATCGATGGCCTGACGATGCCCGAATACCCTCTCGACGCGAAGCTCATACGTTGGGGCGTTACCCTTTTCGTGGTCGCCGGATGGCTGTTCACCAGATGGGCTCGACCAAGCCGGGCGGTGACCATCGGGCTGGAAGTCGGCGTTACGATTTGTCTGTCGCTCGTGTACGTGCGCCTGGCCGACGCGCAGGCGATCGGCGCGAACGCCGAGTTCGCCCCCCTGTTCACCATGTTCGGCATGATGCTCCTGTTGAGCGTGCGGGCATCGCTGGTTCCCAGTCCGCTCGTGCGTACGGCGCTGGTTTCGGCTGCCAGCGTCATGTGCCTGTTCGTGGTGGCCAACGAGGCCGTCCAGGCTCTGGATCCGCGCGTCATCGACGGTCTCACGTTCATAGCGTTGGCCGCCGTGCTCTCGACCACGGTCACGTCGCACGTCATCTACGGGTTGCGGCGCGAAGTGCGCAAGGCCCAGCAACTGGGCCAGTACACGCTCGAGGAAAAACTGGGCGAGGGCGGAATGGGCGCCGTGTACCGGGCCCGCCACGCCATGCTGCGCCGCCAGGCCGCAATAAAACTCATACGCCCCGAGCTGGCGGGCAAGGGCTCTGAACATTCGCAAGCCAACCAACGGTTCGAACGCGAGGCGCACGCAACCGCCAATCTGAAGTCGCCCCATACCATTCAGCTCTACGACTTCGGGGTTTCGGCCGAGGGCGTGTTCTACTACGTGATGGAGCTGCTGGACGGTATCGACCTGGAAACGGCCGTCGCCCGGTTTGGCCCCATGCCCGCCGACCGCGTGGTGTTCCTGTTGCGGCAGGTTTGCGATTCCCTGGAAGAAGCCCACGCCGACGGCCTCGTGCACCGCGACATCAAACCGGCCAACATCTTCATGTGCCGCCACGGCCTGAGGTACGACTTCGTGAAGGTTCTCGACTTCGGATTGGTTGCGCTGGCGCCACATTTCGAAACCGGCGACCCCAAGCTGACCCGGGACGGCGTCGTCGGCGGTACCCCCGCCTACCTCGCGCCCGAGATGGCCGCCGATCCGGAGACGGTCGACAGCCGGGCCGACATGTACGCACTGGGCTGCGTGGCCTACTGGTTGCTCACCGGCCAAGCCCCCTACGTCCGCGACACTCCCATGGCGACCATCCTGGCCCACGTGCGCGACGTCCCCACGCCACCGGCCGATCTGAGTGAGAACGAGATTCCTGCCTCCCTCAACGCGCTCGTCCTGGACTGCCTGGCCAAGGATCCCAACGCGCGACCGGCATCGGCGCGCGACTTCAGGCATCGATTGGACGAGAGTGAAAACGCCACTGCCTGGAACAACGAGCGGGCCAAGCGATGGTGGACGGCCCACATGCCAGGGCCCACCGCGGGCCTGGGCGCGGTCCACCGGGAGGCAGCGGCGAGCATCGCCGACGTGTCGGAACTGGTGAACCGCTAGCCGGGTGGCCGCGGGCTAACCCGCGACGTGTCCAAGGCGGGCCATGGTTTTTGCCGCCAGCTCATCGGCGATTGCCAACGATGCCGTAGCCGCCGGCGAAGGCGCGTTGAGCACGTGCAGTGCCCCTTCATCCTCCACCAGATGGAAATCATCCAGCAACGAACCGTCGGCCGCGACGGCCTGGGCCCGCACACCGGCTCCCGCGGGCACCACGTCCTCGCCCCGCACCTGTGGCACCAGAGCCTGAAGATCGCGCACCAACAGTTCCTTCTGCAACGATCGTCGCCACTCGGCCACGCCCATGCGCCAGTTGCGCGCCGACATGCGCCAGAAACCGCCGAAGGTCAGCGTGTCGCGCACGTCGCGCCAGTTCCACGATCCCGCCCGGTACCCCTCGCGCGCCGCCGACAACAACGCGTTGGGACCCACCTCCACGCCGCCGTCCAGCTTGGGCGTGAAGTGCACGCCCAAAAACGGAAACCGTGGATCGGGCACCGGGTACACCAAGCCGCGCACCAACTCGCGCGACGGCGATTTCAAACCCAGGTACTCGCCGCGGAAGGGAATGATGCGCACCGTGGTGTCGGCGCCGAGCGCGTGGGCAACGCGATCGCAGTGCAGCCCGCCGCAGTTCACGACGAACCGAGCGTGTACGTCGCCCTGCGTGGTGCGCAGAACGGTAGCCCCCGCTTCACGCCCGCGTGGCGTCACCTTGGTGTTCCACCGAACCGACCCTCCCATGCTTGCAATGTCTTCCACCAGGGCCGCGCACACCGCGGCGTAGTCCACGATGCCCGCGCCGGGCACCACCAGGGCGCCGGCGCCGCGCGCATGGGGTTCGAACTCGGCAATGCGCGAGCCGTCGATGAGCTCGAGGTTGGGAACGCCGTTGGCCGTGGCCCGCCGGTGCAGCTCGTGCAGGTTCTCGAGCTGATCTTCCTGGCTGGCAATGATGAGCTTGCCACACAGTCGCGCCTGAACGTCGTGCGTGCGGCAGTACTCGACCATGGCCGCATGCCCCCTCACGCATAGCTGGGCCTTGAGCGAACCCGGCGTGTAGTAGATGCCGGTGTGCAGCACGCCGCTGTTGTGGCCCGACTGGTGCTGCGCCGGTCCGGACTCCTTCTCGAGCACCACCAGGCGCAGGCTCGAATCCTGCAGCAGGATGGCCCGGGCGGTGGCCAGGCCCACGATGCCCGCCCCGATCACCGCAACGTCGAAACCATGGGCTGCCATTCTGCGTTCTATCCTCTATCAGGAGGCCCGGCAGGGCCCGGTCACCCGAATCTGTACGTGGCCCACGGGGTTTCGTACACTGCCCGCGGCTCGTTTCGCATGTTCCACCCGCGCCACCGCGCTGCACACGAGAGGAATGTCTCCATGAAGTCCCATGAAGTCGACTACGAAATCTTTGGCGACGACCTGCAGATGGTCGAGGTCGAATTGGACCCCGGAGAAACCGTCATCGCTGAAGCCGGCGCCATGAACTACATGCAAGACGGCATCGAGTTCGAGACCAAGATGGGCGACGGCTCGGCCCCCGACAAGGGCATCATGGGCAAGCTGCTGGACGTGGGCAAACGCGTTCTGACGCAGGAATCCATATTCATGACCCACTTCACCCATCGCGGGCAAGGCAAAGCGCGGGTTGCATTTGCGGCTCCGTACCCGGGCAAGATCATCGCCGTGGACATGAACACATTCCCCGGCCAGCTGTTCTGTCAGAAGGATGCGTTCCTCTGCGCGGCGTTGGGCACGGAAGTGGGCATCGCGTTCCAGAAGAAGTTGGGCGCCGGCTTCTTTGGCGGTGAGGGATTCATTCTGCAGCGCCTCACGGGAGACGGCATGGCCTTCCTGCACGCTGGCGGAACCATCATCCAGAAGGAACTGAACGGCGAGACGCTGCGCGTCGACACCGGCTGTATCGTGTCGTTCACCGAGGGCATCAACTACGACATCCAGCGGTCGGGCGGCCTGAAGTCCATGGTCTTCGGCGGCGAGGGATTGTTCCTGGCCACCCTCAGTGGACGCGGAACCGTATGGCTACAAAGCCTGCCGTTCTCACGTCTGGCCAACCGCATTATCGCCAGCGCACCGCGCGCGGGCGGCAAGAGCAAGGGCGAGGGCTCCATCCTGGGCGGACTGGGCAACCTTTTCGAGCAATAGCCAGGGCCCGACGCGCACACCGTCCCGGGGAGCGCGGAGCCATGCTGCTCCCTCCCCGGGAACCTCCCGCCCTCTGGCGCGTATCCAACTTCAGCCTCCGCGCGGGTCGCCGAACGCAAACCCGAGTGGCGCATTGCCGACCAGAGCTCTCGGTCGGGTATACTTGTGATCCATGCAACTACGTCTGACATCAGCGAGTATCGCCACCCGGGGGGACGGCAACTCGCGCGGAGGTTTCCATGAAGCTCTTGTTCACGTCGGCGGTCGCGTTCGTGTTGGGCGCGAGTGTCAGTTCGGCGCATGCCGTGCAGGCCCTTTCCGTCGAACTCGCCACGCGCGACCACCCCACCACCAGCCTTACCTACACGACGCATGCGCCCGGACAAGTGGTCGACACGAACGCCACGCCGAAACCGGTTTGGGCCACGCCCAAGGCACAGCGCGTACTGAACTGCGAAAACGATTACATCATCGACGGCGCGCACACACTTGTCATTGGCGACGGTGACCGCGCGGGCAACATCTTCGAAATGCCCACCGACCTGACGCCGCCGCTGAAGGTGGCCAGTGCTACCATGGGCCTGTTGAATTTTGGCCAGACGCTGCCCACGGTGGTGGAGCTGGACATCTTCCAGGACAACGGTGCCGGCAGCTTCGAGTTCGTGGCCGGCTTCGACGTGACCGTGGATTCCATCGACAACGACGGTAGCGTGGTCGAAGTGGACCTCACGAGTTTTGACCTGGAGGTCTCGGGCCGGGTTCTCACGCTGTTCGGTGACGCGAACCCCTCGCCGGCGGGCCGCGTGCTTCCGGCTGGAGACGGCACCGCACGATGCCTTTCGTCCAACAACGACAATATCTGTAGCGTCCACCTGCCTCAGGGCGCGACCGGCGTGTTCATCTACGGCGCGGTCGACCCCGCATCCTGCGCGAGTTCGCCCAACAACATCCTCAACTTCGATCTCGTGCACGAGCTGGTCATCGTCGACGCCAACGGTGCTGTGGCCACATCCAGCGAATCCTGGGGCACGGTCAAATCCAGGTTCTAGCTTTCGCGAGTCCTGGACACCGCGGCGACTCGGCCCCCGACCGGGCCTTGGGCTAGCCCCACAGGAACGACACTTCGGATCCCGGCTCCAGCTCCCGCGGCTCTCGACCTCGCTCGAACAAACGAGCGGGGCGGGGGCCGAGGAGCCGGCGTTCCTCCCCATTCACAGCCAGCGCGCTTCCCTCGCGCAATCCCAGGACCGGGCCGGGGTTCTCCTCCAGGTATTCCGTTATCCGGGTTTCCCGCGTTTCGCCCATGTGAACCGAATTGAGGTCGGGGTCGAGGTAGTGCGCGTTGATCTGGAACGGTACCAGTCCCAGCGCCGTGAGCGATGACGGCTCGACGATGGGCATGTCGTTGGTCGTGCGCACGGTGGGACAAGCCACGTTGGTACCCGCGCTCGCTCCCATGTACGGCATGCCCTGGCGCACCCGCTTGCGCAGTGGCTCCAGCAGGCGCTCGCCCTGCAGCGTGGACAACAGCCGAAACGTGTTCCCGCCGCCAATGAATACCGCCTGGGCCGATTCGATGGTGGCCACCGGATCTTCGGACTCGTGCGGCGACTCCACGGCGATTCCCATTTCGGCGAATCGCTTGCGGGCATTGGCGGTGTAGGCCTCGCGATCGAACAACGCGTAGGGCACGAACACCAAAGTATCCACGCCGTCCAGGTGCGAACGAACCGCGTCCTCGCAGTGCGCCAGATAACGCTCGCCGTGGTTGGTGGAATTGCTGATCAACAACAGACGGGCCATTGCTTCATCCTTCTGCGCGAATAATGGAACGAACCGCTAGCGTTGAAGAAGTTCTTCCAGGGAAAACTTGGCGGTGCGACCCGTCACGCGTGTTTCCTTTGGACCCACCTGGTGTTTCAAGAGGCCCAGCAGATTCCGGGACACACCCGAGAACCGCCCGTGACCACGGATCCACTCTTCCAGGTCCTTTACTTCAAGCGCCGACATGGGTTGCACTTCGATTTCGGTTACCACGAAATAGCGCTTACCCGGCTTGAGCTGGTCCATGGGAACGACTTCGGCGTCTTCGTCACGCGCCACGATGTGTTCCAGTTCGCCCAACCTCGCCGTCGACGCTACCCACTCGCCCAGTTCGTCGTACACGTGGTACTGCTCTTCCAATACATCGAACACCACACGATATCCGAAACGATACGAGTCGACCAGACGATCCCACAGCCGGCGATTCTGCCACAACTCCACCCGCACCGAAACGCGGGTGGGCAAGCCCGCCTTCAGCGCCTCGCCCGCGCCGCCTTCGAGCAGCTTCTCGGCGTGGTAGTCCACCGCCACCCACTCGCCGATGTCCGACGCCAACTGCACGACCACCCGCGCCTGGGCCATAGCCCACGTGGGCGCCACGGCCAAGAGCAGTGGCAGCAACAGGAGTGGGATCGTCGACCGTGCCGGGCGAAGCAGCATGTGTAGGTGACTCTGACCGTAGAACCCTAGAAAGGACGATTCAGGCGAGCCTGAACCAGGATGTCGCGACCATCGAAGGCCTTGATGAAATCGATGCGCAGTCCGTCGTACTCACCAAATTGCACTCCAACACCGGCGCTGCTCTCGAAGTCGGACACGTCCATACCCGCGTCGTCGTCTTGCCAGGCGGTGCCCGAATCGAACAGCACGATGAACTGAAGGTCGTCGTCGATGCCAAAGGCGTACTCGACGTTGGCCAAGGCCATACGCTGGCCGCCCCGGCCCGCAACCACAGAACCGTCATCGGCCGGCACCAGGAGCGATTGGTAGCCGTAGCCACGAACGGTGCCAAGTCCACCTACCTGAAACTGACGTTGCACCGGCAACGTGCCGTTGAGGTTGCCGCCCATCTTCAGACGGACGTCCACATGCTGATGCCGGCCCAATCGAAACCGGGTTCGGTACTGCGCCGTGAGCACCGTGAAGTCGTACGCGCTGCTGGCAAACGACGGATCGCTGTACTCGAAATCGAATGCGAAGTGGCGCAGTTCGGAACCGAACCGTCCGGCTACCACCAGGCTGCGCATGGTGCCCTCGTCCACCGGTGGGTTCAGTCGTTGGTCGGCGTCGCCAAACCAACCGCCGCGCACCTCGCGTTCAAGCGAGGTATAGTCGTCGACCCGGTACTCCACCAACGCGCTCACATCGCGCCGGGGATCCACGGCCACGCCCAGTGAAATGCCTTCACGCTGGTAGTAGTCGCGGTTGTCTTCGCGCACGATCCACGAACTGATGAGATTTTCCCAGTCGCCCACGCCGGTTTGGTTGGTGAAGTCGGTCTTGTCGTAGACCGTGGCTCGCACCCGCACGTCGCCCTCGGCCGTGACCGGTTGCCGCAGGCTGAGCTCGCCGCTCCAGCGTTCGCTTTCGAAACCGTACTCAAGGCTCCCCTTCACCGAGGGTGAATACTCCTGGTTGGCCTGGAACGCCGACCTCAGGCCCAGGGAGAATCCGTCGACGCGCTGGAAATCCACAAGGACGGACTCGACCAGATCGAGGTCGAAATCGAAATCGTCGTGCGGCGTACGCACATCACCGTCACGATCGACACGGATCTCGGAGACCCAACGACGACGCGGGCCCCGCGTGCGATTGGGGTTGGACGGGTCGGTTCGGGTACGCGTCTCGCGACCGGTCTCGATCACAAACGTATACCGGTGTCGACCCCGCTCCAGGGGGATCCTGATCTGCCACACGCGCCCCTTCCGCTCCATCTCCAGATCGTCCCAGGCCGTGAAGGTGCCGTTGATGTAGACCCGCTCGTAGTCACGGTCACGCAGCCTGAACTCGACTTCGCCGCCGACTTCGCGTGGAAAGTCCCGGCTACGCCGCGTGCTGCGATGCCGCGTGGGACGCTCGTCGAAGCTGCCCAGGCCGTGCGGCAGGTACAGGCGGGAAAAACTGTCGAAGTTGGACTCGACCGGCGAGGCCCAGACGTTCGCCGAGTGGGCGGACGCGCTCTTGCCCACGAGCAGGGTCAGGATGAGCAGGGCCATGAACATGAGAAATCGACGCATGGATCTTCTCCCGATGCGGGGGGTCTGCATGACCCCAGCGCAATCGGTGTACCCGGTTTCGATGCCGACTCGACTCTCGACCATCGATGCACCATGTGGCCTTTTCACAGTGGGTTACGCTTCTTGTCGCAGGTTGATCCTGAACCCGTCGACCGCGGCTGCGCGTTGTCCGCCCGACACGCCCGTGTCCCAGCCACAACCGCCCACCTCACTCGCGAATCCCCAGACGCTTCATCTTGCGATGCAGGTTGGCGCGATCCAGGCCGAGGCGTCGAGCGGCCTCGGCCACGTTGCCGTCGGCAGCCCCGAGCGCCTGGTGGATCATTCGCTCCTCGAAAACGCGCAGCGATTCGGCCAAGCTACCCGTCGCCAATGGAGGCTCGTCCACGCCCACGCCGGCCAGCCACGGCGTGACGTCGGCGTCGGTCAGTTGCGAGGACGGCGACATGATGGCCAGCCGCTCGGCCAGGTTTCGCAGTTCGCGCACGTTCCCCGGCCACGAGTAGCTCGCCAGGGTTCGAAGCAACTCGTCGGTGCATTGCAGATCTTCGCGACCGTGCTCGCGGCCGTACTGGGCCAGGTAGTGCGCCATGAGTTCGGGTACGTCGGCCGCGTGGGCCGATAACGCCGGCACTTCCACCGGAATCACACGCAGCCGGAAGTAGAGGTCGCGACGGAAGCCCCCCTCGTCTATGAGTTGCGGCAGATCGCGGTTGGTCGACGCCAACACGCGCACATCGATTGCCCGAGGACGCTCGCCCCCAACCCGTTCCAATTCGCCCTCTTCCAGGACCCGAAGCAGCTTGGCCTGCGTGGTGGGGTTCATGTCGCCTACTTCGTCCAGCAACAGCGTGCCGCGATGAGCCAGCTCGAACTTGCCCCGGCGCGTGGCGATGGCCCCGGTAAACGCGCCCCGCTCGTGGCCGAACAGCTCGCTCTCCAGCAATTCCGACGGAATCGCCGCGCAGTTCACCTTGATGAACGGCTGCGCACTGCGGCGCGACAAACGGTGCAGCGCGCGCGCCACAAGTTCCTTGCCCGTGCCGTTGGGGCCGGTAATCAGCACGCGCGCGTCGGTGGGAGCGGCGCGTTCGATTTCGGCTCGCAGCGCGTCCATGGCCGCACTGGATCCAAGCAACTCACGATCGGGCCCATCCTGGCGCAGGCGCGCGTTCTCACGTTGCAGGCGTCGCAGGTCCAGGCAGTTGCGCATGGACACCAACAGGCGATCGACGGCGATTGGCTTCTCCAGGAAATCGAACGCCCCCAGGCGCACCGCCTCCAACGCCGTTTGAATGGATCCGTGGCCGCTCATCATGATGACCGGAGGAAGCGATTGTGCGTGGTTGGACAACAGCGACAAGCCGTCTTCGCCGGGTAGGCGAACGTCCAGCAACAACAGGTCAAAGTCTTCCTTGGCCAGGCGCTCGCGACACTCACCCACACTGGCCGCGCCGTCGGAATCCCAACCCTCGTCGGCCAACACGCCCGCGAGCATCTTGCGGATGTTGGGCTCGTCGTCGACGATGAGCACCCGAGCGCGTTCGTTCTTCACTGTGCACCTCGTGCAACCGGTAACTCGATGGTGAACACCGTGCCACCGTCGGGGGCGGAAGACGCGGCGATCGAGCCGCCGTGGTCTTCCATGATCTTGCGCGAAATGGCCAGGCCCAACCCGGTGCCGGCGCCTTTGGTAGTATAGCCGGCACCGAACACGTCGTCGTTTTCCGGCAGGCCAGGGCCGTCGTCTTGAATCTGGATGCGCACCGTTTCGCCGGGGACAGTCGCCCCCAATTGCAGACGACCGCGTTCACCCATGGCTTCCACCGCGTTCTTCACGACATTCGAGAACACCTGACGCAACTGCCCCTCGTCGGCCAGAACGCCCGGTCCCTCGTTCCAGTCTTCCCAT
The DNA here is from genome assembly GCA_029262065.1 of Candidatus Krumholzibacteriota bacterium. GTDB lineage: Bacteria > Krumholzibacteriota > Krumholzibacteriia > JAJRXK01 > JAJRXK01 > JAJDAC01. The sequence continues at coordinate 18,700 of JAJDAC010000025.1, forward strand.
TGCACTTCGATGCCGTCGTGACGGCAGTACAGCCCCACCACCTGTTCCAGCAACGGGCGCGCAACCATGGATTGAAGTTCGGGCGCGGGCAATCGGGCGTACAGGGAAAACTCATCGGCCAGGCGCTTCAGATGCTCGGTCTCTTCCAGTATTGTATCCAGGCACTCCACCAACTCGGCGTCCTGCACGTTGCCACGTAGGCGGTGGATGGACAGATGGATGGGCGTGAGCGGATTCTTGATTTCATGCGCCAGGCGGCGGGCCACGCCCTGCCAGGCGGCGATGCGTTCGGTGCGCACCAGGGTTTCCTTGCTGGTCTTCAGATCGCGCGTCATGTCGTTGAAGCCACGTACCAGGTCGCTCACTTCGTCCACCGCGTCGCCCTGCACGCGATGGTCCAGATCACCCTGGGCGACCTTGGCGGTGGCCACAGCCAGGCGTTGCACGGGCTGGGCGATCTGACGCGCCAGCCGTCGCGACCAAAGCAGGGATATGACCAGCAGAGCCAGCGTGACCAGCGCCACGCTTACCAGCGTGTCGGCGCGCAGCAGACGTCCGTAGAACAAGCGAAGTTGGGCCAGCCGGGCGTGGCCCTGGGTCACGCGGTCGAACTGGCCTTCCAACTCCGGCGGCAACTTCCACAGCACAGAGAGGGAGCCACCGTCGTCGAGCTCGGCGACAGATTTTCGGCGACCTGACTCACTGGGGAAGTCGCCATAGACCAAAGCGCCTCCCCCAGGAAAGTGTCTCACGGCCGCCCATGTCGGTGGCCAATTGCCGAGCTCTCCGCCCGCATTGAGATGCTGGGCCAGGCTGTCGGCGCGGGCCTGGTGCATCTGAACCTGTTGGGCCATCGACTCGCGAGCCAGGCCCACCGCTGCCTCGAGCGCTTCCCCCAGACCGGGACTGTCGATCAGTCGTACCTGACGCTGGCTGAGTGAGCCGTAGACCACCAACACCAGCAGAGCGGGAATCCAAGCCAACAGCAGGTGGGAAAGGAACAGGCGCCGTTGCAATCGGGCGCCGCCACGCAGCCCCCACACCACCATGGCCACCATGGCGATCGCGGCGGCAACCAAGGCCAGAGTGAGCGCAAATCCTCCCATGTGTCTGATTCTCCTCAGGATGCGCCCCGCCCGTCAACGTCGGGCGTGTTCTTCGCAGCCAAGCGCCTCGCCTGGGTGTACCTTGAGTACTTCAATCCCAGAGCATCGGTTGCAAGAGAACCCTTCGGAGTGAATTCATGAGTGGCACGCCTTCGATCAGCAAGACCTGGCTTGACCCTTTGGCCATGGCCTACCGGCGCTGGGGATACTTGCGCGCGACCATCGACCCTCTGGGGCGGCTGGAGCCTCTGCTCCATCGCGACATCGAAGAAGCCGAGGCCAAGGCCGATGCCAAAGCCGCCGAGCACTGGCGGCGCATCTACTGCGGCCCACTGGCCGCCGACTTCATGCACATGATCGAGCGCGACCGGTGCGAGTGGGTCGCCCAGGCCATGGAAGAACCGGCGGCGCAGTTCGACGGCGAGCGGGCCCTGAAACGCCTGGCCAGCGCCGAGCTGTTCGAGCAGTTCCTGCACCGCCGCTACGTGGGTTCCAAGCGCTACTCGCTCGAGGGAGCCGTGGGCCTGCTGCCGCTGCTCGATTCCATCCTGGATACGGGCATCAAGACCCAGGCCGAGCTCTGCCTGCTGGGCATGAGCCACCGCGGGCGGCTGAACGTCATGGTGAACGTGATCGGCGTGCCCGAAGCAAACCTGTTTGCCGGCCTGGAAGATCTGGACCCACGCAGCGTGCTGGGCAGCGGTGACGTGAAATACCACCTGGGTGCCACCGGCAAGCACCAAAGCGAAGACGGCGAACTGAAGCTTCACCTGGTAAGCAATCCGTCGCATCTGGAGGCGGTGAACCCCGTTCTCGTGGGCCGGGCCGCCGCTCGCCAGCGGCGATTGGGCAAGAACAGCGAGCACAAAGTGCTGCCCATCTGTCTGCACGGCGACGCCGCGTTCTCAGGTCAGGGCATTACATCGGAAACGCTGAACATGGCCAACATCCCCGGCTACGACGTGGGCGGAACCATCCACGTCATCGTCAACAATCTCATTGGTTTCACGGCCGAACCGCAAGCGTTGCACACCGCGCGTTTCTCGGCCGACACGGCCAAGCGTCTCTCCATCCCCATCTTTCGCGTGAACGGCGAAGACCCGCAGGCACTGGTACGCGCCGGCGAGTTGGCCACGCGCTTCCGCAACGAGTTCAAGACGGATGTGCTGATCGATCTCATCGCCTACCGGCGGCACGGCCACAGCGAGATAGAAGACCCCACAACTACATCGCCGCTGTTGTACAAGGCCATCGGGGCCATGCCCGCGCTATGGGAAGCGTACGCCGAGCGAATTGGTTGGACCTCGGTCCAGGCCGAGGAATTGAAGAAGCAGATCCTGGATCGGCTGAGCGATGCTCAGGAGACCGGGCGCGGCATGGCCTCGCGGCCGATCCTGCGCACCATGCCTTCGTATTGGGATCCTTACACGGGCGGCGCCCGCGAAGAAGACGACTACCCCGACACGGGGGTGGACATGGAGACATTGACGGTCATTGGCAAGCAGGCCACCACCGCCCCCGACGACTTTCAGGTGCACCCGAAGATCGAAAAGCTGCTGGTCCAACGACGCGAGATGTTTTCGGGCGAACGCGCGCTGGACTTCGCCGCGGCCGAGCTATTGGCCTTCGGATCGCTGTTGTGGGATGGGACCTTCGTTCGGTTGAGCGGCCAGGACTGCCGCCGGGGCACGTTCAATCACCGGCACGCAGTGCTGCGCGACGCGGAATCGGCGGTGGAGTACACGCCTTTGAATCACCTGCGCGAATCGCAGGGTGAATTCCAGGTGATCGACTCTCCCCTGTCCGAAGCCGCGGTACTGGGTTTCGAATACGGATACAGCCGCGACACGCCCGACGGACTGGTGGCCTGGGAGGCGCAGTTCGGCGATTTCGTCAACGGCGCGCAGATCATCATCGATCAGTTCATCGCCGCGGCCGAAGACAAGTGGGGATTGTTGTCGGGACTGGTGATGCTGCTTCCACACGGTCTCGAGGGTCAGGGACCCGAACATTCCAGCGCGCGCCTGGAACGGTTTCTGGACCTGGCCGCCCAGAACAATTTCCAGGTCTGTCAGCCGGCCACCGCCGCGCAGTACTTCCATCTGCTGCGTCGACAGGTGCTGCAACGCTGGCGCAAACCGCTGGTGGTGTTCATGCCCAAGGGATACCTGCGTGCGAAGGATGCCACCTCGCCGCTGGAGAATCTTACCCGCGGACAATTCCAGGAAGTGCAGCTGGACGAAGGCAAAGGCGAGGTCCGACGAATTCTGGTGTGCAGCGGAAAGGTCGCGCACGAGCTGGCGCGGCACCGCGAGAAGATCGGCGCCGACGACACACTCATCGTGCGCCTGAACCAACTGTACCCGTTCCCAGAACACGACATGGCCCGGGCGCTGAAAACGCACGAGGGGGCGCGCAAGCTCACCTGGGTGCAGGAGGAACCAGCCAACATGGGAGCCATGTGGTACGTGCGCCCCAGGATGCAGCGATTGGCCGGCGACCGGCACGTTACGGCCGTCAAGCGGTCGGAATCGGCCAGCCCCGCTACGGGCTCACCGGGGGCCCATAAGCTCGAGCAGGAGGCCCTTTTGCAGCTGGCGTTCTCCTAGGTGGAAGGCTGAGCCCAGCGGCCGGGTGCCAAGTTCGAGACCGGGCCCGACCGTGGTCCAGCTGGCCAATCGAGGCTGAAATGATGACCGCGTCGCAAATTTTTTCGAGGCACTTCTGGGCGTCCCGCCAGTCATATCGTAACTAACGCACTTCCAACACCTTGAGACAATCTTTTCGAGCGACTTGTGCCCCCCACTTTGGGGCGGTGCCGATCCTGCTATGTATAGCTTGGCCCTTGTCAACCTGGCCCAACCTCGTTTTATATCGGCTGCCTCCTTGGAGGACCTGACCTCAGCTCGAAGCGGATCGGAACCATGGCCAAGAAGACCACCGCCAAGAAGAAGACCACGACCAAGCGCGCCCCCGCCAAGAGTGCCGCGGGCAAGCAGCTGGTGATCGTTGAGTCCCCTTCCAAGGCGAGGACTATCAATAAGTACTTGGGCGACGACTACGTCGTCCTGGCCAGCGTGGGGCACGTCCGGGACCTGCCCAGTCGTAACCCCAAGGGTGTGAAGAACCCGGTGCCGGGGATCGACCTCGAGAACAACTTCGCCCCCACCTACGAGGTACTCAACGGCAAGGGAAAGACCCTGGCCGACCTGAAACGCGCCGGCAAGCAGGCCACGGAGATCTGGTTCGCGACGGATCTCGACCGCGAGGGCGAGGCCATCGCGTGGCATCTGGCCGAGGAAATGGGCGTGGCCCCCGACCAGGCCAAACGGGTAATTTTTTCCGCCATCACGAAAGCCGAGATCGAGCGGGCCTTCGGCAACCCCCATCCTATAGATATGGATCGGGTCAACGCGCAGCAGGCACGACGCATCCTGGATCGCATCGTGGGTTACCAGGTGTCGCCGCTGCTCTGGAAGAAGGTGGCCCGTGGCCTGAGCGCCGGCCGCGTACAGTCGGTGGCCGTGCGACTGGTAGTGGAACGCGAGCAGGAGATCCGCGCCTTCGTGCCCGACGAGTACTGGCAGATGTTCGCCAACTTCACGCCCGACGTGAGCAAGACCATCGCATTGGGTGAGGGTTGGAAAGAAGCCCTGGCCGAACGCAACGAAAAGGGCCAACCCCCGTCGCAAAAAGCGTTGAACGCCTGGCTGGCCAAGCACGGTGCTTTCCGCGGCGAGCTGGTAGAGGTGGCCGGCGAGAAGTTTGATCCGCGCATTCTGGGTGAGAACTCCGACGCGGCCAAGCCCGACGAGCACGATCTGACCGCGACCATCGCCGACATTGCGGCGGCCGCGGGCCTGGAAGATATCGACGCCTCCTTGACCGAATACGTGAAGGGCAAAGGACTGTCGCGCTGGCAACGCAAGGTCACCGGCACCGTGGCGGCCGACGTGCCCTACGAAGTGCTGTCCATTACCACCAAGCGCACGAAGTCCCGGCCTTCGGCCCCGTTCATTACGTCCACGCTGCAGCAGGCGGCTTCGTCCAAGCTGGGCTTCGCCGCGCGCCGCACCATGCGCACCGCGCAGCAGCTTTACGAGGGCATCGACATTCCCGGTGAGGGCCCGACGGGTCTCATTACCTATATGCGTACCGATTCGACGCACCTGGCCAAAGATGCGATCGACATGGCGCGCGATTACGTGCAGAAGAACTTCGGCGACAAGTACCTGCCCGAAAAGGCGCCGAGCTACTCGTCTTCGAACAAGCAGGCGCAAGAGGCTCATGAAGCCATCCGCCCCACAACGTTGAAGTATTCGCCGTCGCAGCTGAAGAACAGCCTCACGGCCGACCAGCTGAAACTGTACCAGGTCATCTGGGAACGATTCCTGGCCTGCCAGATGGTGCCGGCCGAGTGGGATTCCACCACGCTGCTGGTGCAAGGTGGCGTGGATGCATCGCGTCCGCTGACGTTCAAGGCCACCGGCCGCGCGTTGGTGTTCGACGGATTCTACAAGGTTACCGGCGTGCCCACGGCCAGCGAGGAACAGGTGCTGCCATCGCTGACCGAAAAGCAGCCCATGGGCGCGTTCGCCATCGAGCCGCGCCAGCGTTTCACGGCGCCGCCCGCGCGCTACTCCGAAGCCTCGTTGATTCGCACGCTGGAATCCGAGGGCATCGGACGGCCGTCCACGTACGCCAGCATCATCCAGGTGATCCAGGACCGTAAGTACGTGGAGCTGATCGAGCGACGCTTCTACGCCACCGATCTGGGCGAGGTTGTGACCGGCAAGCTGGTCGAAGCGTTTCCCAAGATCATGGATCTGGGCTACACGCGCGACATGGAGCGCGAACTGGACAAGGTCGAGGAC
>JAJDAC010000026.1 GCA_029262065.1 Candidatus Krumholzibacteriota bacterium
ACGCGCAGATGTTTTCGACTACATCGAGATGTTCTACAATTCACGTCGCCGTCACAAGCATCTTGGCAACATCAGTCCAGAGGCTTACGAGGCAGCGATAAAACTGCCCCCCGAAGTGTCCATGTAATCGGGGGAATTCCACCATGGTGCGAATTGCGCCGGCAGAGAGTACATTTTGCCCGCCAGACAGAGAGCCGTTCTGGATGCAGAAGACGAAATCCGCGGGTCCAAACGTGTTCCCGTTGAGCGCAACGGAGCCGGACGTGCTCACGTCGATATTGACTCTCAGTGTTTCGCTAAAAGTGCTGTTGTCGACCAGGCAGTTGGAACTCTGGTTGATGTTGATTCCAACGTCGTTGCTGACGAATATGGAGTTAGCGACGCGGTTCTCGTTCGATGAACTTGTCGCAAGAACGACTGCGGATGTGTTGTCGTGAAAGTCGCAGCCAAGAATCTCAATAGGGCCTTCGTATGAGAACGTCAGTATTCCTTCACGATTCTCGCGAAACGAGCACGCCTGTAAGTTGATTGACTCCGTGCCTTGGTTTCCGAACGCTGCTAGACCGGTTCTGTTGTTTCGGATCTGGAGGTTCGCTGCTGTCAGGTCCTCGGTGATCGTAATCCCTGCCTCGACGTTCTCTACTGTGAGGTTCTCTAGTCGGAGGGAGTCCAGCGAAGGATGAAGTACGATGCCTTTCGGGCTATTCGACTCGATTCGGGGCGATTCGGGGCCGATCAAGACTGAGCTCGTCGATTCGCCGATGATGGTTAGGTCGTCGACGTTTATGCCGACGTACGTCGTCTCCGTGTATGCAGGAACGGTAAAGGGTCGCCCCTCCGCGTAGCGTCCGGGACCCAACAATAGCGTGTCGCCGGGCGCAGCGGTTTCAAGCGCATCCCAAATCGAAGCGAATTCGCCTGACCCATCAAGTCGAACCGTGAGCGTTTCCGCCTGGGGTTCCGGCACGGGACCGAAAACAAAAAGCAGCGTCCACGCGCAAACTAGCTTTGTGTTCATATCGAAATCCGCGCCGATGAGGAAGACGATCCAACGCTAGCAAGAACTTCACTAGCGTTTCGAACCTAGTGGAATTTGCAGACACGAGGAAGGAACCAGTTGAGATTGACACCAATCTCATTCGAGCTGATACCCCAGCAGCCGGTCGAGGGCTCCCGACCATGGAACAGGACCCGGGTCCCATGAGGAGATGGAGGCAGAGATGGCCGTCGCGAGCCCAACAAACCTCCCCACACCTGGACCAAGCAGCTGCCGTCCCGCCCGAATCATGCTAGCATCACCCCCATCATGAATTCCCAACACCGCTCCACGATGAAAGACTTCTGGGACCGCAAGGCCCAGGAGAATGCAACCTGGTACATCTCCTCGTACCGCGACTACGACGACCAGGACCCCGAAGCGTTCTGGCAATGGGGCCGCAAATTGGCCAAGCAGTTTCTGGACGAATCCGAACTGCCCTTCACCGGCGACGAATCGATGCTCGAGATCGGCTGCGGCATCGGCCGCATGACCGCCTACTTCGCCGAACGATTCGCGCACGTTCACGCGCTGGACGTGTCGGCCGAAATGATCCGCCAGGCCAAGGAAGTGATCACCGCGCCCAACGTGAACCTGTACACCGGCAACGGCGAAGACTTGAGCGACCTGGGCGACGCGGCGGTCGATCTGGTTTTCTCATACATCGTGTTCCAGCACATCCCCGACGCCCACATCACCCAGAACTACATCCGCGAAGCGGGACGGGTGCTGAAGCCGGGCGGACACTTCTACTTCCAGGTAAACAACCTGCCGCCGCGCGGCATGCGCGAGCGACTCGGACTCGGCCGCCGACTACGCGCGGCTCTAGGCAAGTCCGGTTCAACGAAAGAAAGCGGACCACGCGAACTCCACTCCCCCGCCTGGGTCGGATCGCGCATTTCATTGCCCGCCGTAGATGAAGCGCTCACCCAAGGCAGCATGCAGCGAATGAGAATCGCCAACCCCGGCCTGCAGTACTGCTGGGTGTTGGCGCAAAAGAACCCCGCATGAAAGATCCCGAATGAAAGACCAAACCTTCTTCGGCCATCCGCGTGGTCTGGCCGTGTTGTTCTTTGCCGAGCTTTGGGAACGTTTCAGTTTCTACGGCATGCGGGCGCTGCTCATTCTGTACCTGACCGCTTCCATCGCCGACGGCGGGCTCGCGTTCGACGCTTCCAAGGCCGCCGCCATCTACGCGGTGTACACATCCATGGTGTACCTGTTGGGCCTACCCGGCGGCTGGCTGGCCGATCGCGTGTTTGGGCAACGACGCAGCGTACTGTACGGCGCGATTCTCATAACAATAGGCCATTTCAGTCTGGCCGTTCCCTCGCTGGGTTTCTTCTACGTGGGGCTGTTGCTCATCGTGGTGGGAACGGGACTTCTGAAACCCAACATCAGCACCATCGTGGGGCAACTGTACGAACGCAGCGACGAACGACGCGACGCGGGTTTTTCTATTTTCTATATGGGCATCAATTTCGGCGCGTTCGGCGGACCGCTCATCTGCAACTGGCTGGGTGAGAACTACTCGTGGCATCTGGGCTTCGGCGCCGCCGGCGTGGGCATGACGCTGGGCCTCATCGTATATCTCATGTTCGGCAAGACCCTGGGAGAAGCCGGCAAGCTGCCCGCCAATCACGACGACCCTGAAGACCAGGCCCGCTCACGCCGCACCCTGCGTAACGGCCTGGTCGGCGCAGCGACAATCGCCGTAGCCGCCACGCTGGCCGTGAAGGTTGGCGGGGTGACCATTGGCGCCGAGGCTATCTCGAATGCCTTCGGTATCATCCTGATCGTGCTGAGCATCGGTTTCTTCTTCTGGCTCTTCCGCTCGCACCCGTGGACGCCGGAAGAACGCGGTCGCCTGGGGGCCATCGTCATCCTCTTCGTGGCCGCCGCCTTCTTTTGGGGCGCGTACGAACAGGCCGGCAGTTCGCTGAACCTGTTTGCGCGCGACTTCACCCAGCGCACCGTGCTGGGTTTCAGTTTCCCTGCGGGATACTTCCAGTCGGTACCGGCCCTGTTCGTGATTCTACAGGCCCCGATCTTCGCCTGGCTTTGGGTGAAGCTGGGCCGCAAGCAACCGTCGAGTCCGTTCAAGTTCGCGCTGGGTTTGGTCTTCGTGGGCTTCGGCTTCGTGATCATGAGCGTGGGCGCGACCAAGGGCGGCCAGGTGTCGCCCATGTGGCTCATCAGCACGTACTTCTTCCACGTGATCGGTGAGATGTGCCTGTCACCGGTGGGTCTGTCCACGGTGACCAAGCTGGCGCCCGAACGGGTCACGTCGCTCATGATGGGCGTGTGGTTTCTGGCCGCGGCGCTGGGCAACTACCTGGGCGGACGCACCGCCGGCTTCTACGAAAGCCTGTCGTTGTCGCAGCTGTTCGGCGCGGTGGCGGCCACGGTGATCGTGGCCGGAATCATCCTGGGACTCATGAGCGGACGCATCCAGCGCATGATGGGCGGCATCCGCTAGGTCAGCGGGTGTCGGACTTCGTTTCGACTTCGGTGTCGGCCTCGCTGCCTGGCGCATCCAACGCACCCGTCGCACCCGCTTCTCCATCGCTGGCCTCGCCAACCGCGGCGTCGCCCGACTCTTCTTCGGGCGGGTAGGCAAACTCGCGAATCACGCGCATCAACATCTGGATCTGTGCGTTGCTGAAACTGTCGCCCCACGCGGGCATGGTAGCGCTGAGGCCCGCCGCTTCGCCGCCGGCCGCAATAGCCAGGATGATGTCTTCCTCGGCGCGTTGTTCCTGCCATTCCACGGTCGAGAAGTCGGGCAGAGGCACTTCGGGATCGTCGTATTCGGCGCCGTCGCCCTGCCCCGTCGCGCCGTGACAACGCGAACAGTTGTCCTTGAACATCTGGCGTGCCTCGGGCAACGAACCCTGCGGACTCAGACGCGAGACGACCATGGAATCGGGCGGCGCACCACCCGAGTCGACCGCACCGCGAACCAGTTTCATCAAGCGCCCCGAGGGCTCCAGCTTGCTGCCCAACGTGGTGATGTACACATCGCCGGTGGGCGCTTCCATGAGCGACGTGATACCCATCTGACCCAGCTGGTCCGCCCGCGTCAACAGCACCCACTCCTGTTCGGCCCCGTCGTCGATGTCGATGCTGCGCAGCCGGCCCGAGAAGTTGTCGGCAAAGATGTACTTACCGTACAGATCGGGATAGCGATCGTCGCGATACACCAACCCACCAATGACCGCGCGCTCGACCGCCGTATGTTCGTAGGCGAAGAACGGTGGCGTATCCACGCCAATGGGCGGCGACGGTGGCTGAAAATCCCGGTTCTGTTCGAAGCCCTCGCGGTAGTTCCACTGATGGTTGGTGCCGCGATCGACGATGTTCACTTCTTCGTAGAGATCGGCCCCCACCTCGCTGACCCACATCTTCCTGGTCAGCGAGTCGAAGGTCATGCGGTACGGATTGCGGAATCCCAGGGCCCAGAACTCTTCCAGAACGCCTTCCTGACCCACGAACGGATTGTCGTTGGGGATGAAGTAGTTCTGCGAAATTCCGTTCTCGGGTTCGCGCGGCGGGGCGTGGCTCACGTCTTCGCCCCGCATGTCCACGTCGATCCGGATGATGCCGCTGAAGAAATCGGTGCTGATATTCTGCGGCGTGTTGCGGTCGTTCAGATCACCCATGCCCAGGTACAGAAACCCATCGGGAACGAACTCCAAGCCGCCGCCGTTGTGAAATCCGGTGCGGTTGCCGGGTTCGATCTCGAACAGAATGGTCTCAGACTCCAACCGCTCCTGCGGCGTGGCCAACGACAGGTCGAAACGCGACAGGCGATTGTACTTCTCGAATTCCTGCACGTCGGTGTGGTAGACGTACACGTAGCCCTGGTTGGGCGAATCGGGCACGGCAAAGCGCGGATGGAACGCGAAGCCGGCCGCGCCATCTTCGACGTCGCAGGTGTTCACGCGCTCGGAGAAATCGACCAGCAGTTCCTTCTCTGGGCTTTCGTTCTTCACGCGATAGATACGCCCGCCGCGTTCCAGCACGTAGGCCGACGTGGCCCCGGGCGTGGGGTAGGCTACTTCCATGGTCTGCGAAAAACGCAGGCCAGGATACACGTCCACCAATCCCCAGGGCTCGTCGCCGGCACCCAGGAACTTCAGCTTGGCGTTGGTAACGAAGTTGGCGATGGCCGGATTCTTCTGGTACTGCGTGGCGAAGAACACAGGCGTGACGGCCAGAATGATGACGACCAACGCCGGCACCGAAAACAACGTGCGGCCCAGCGTGCCCCAGAAGCGCGAACGCATGAGCCAACCCACGTATGATTCGCCGTGGTCCTTGCCCAGAAATCCCAGCACGAAGAAACCCACCAGGTAGATGACCACGCCGGCACCAAACGCGGCGGCAAAGAAGTGGGCGCTGAAGACGATTTCGGTGAAGAAGTAGATGAACGTGGCCGAAAGGCTCGACACGCACGTGTACATGAGCAAGCCGGCAATGGTGAACTTGGCGCGTGGCGGCACCGCGTCGCGATTCATGACCAGGTTCAGCAGGAACAGCGGCAGGCCGATGGCCAGATGGATGCCCACGAGGTTCAGAAGTACGGGTATCGAAATGGGCGGGTTCTGAACGTGCAGGAACGACTTGGGTAGGATCGCCGTGTCGGCCGACAGCGTACGGCCAATGACCAACGCCACCGCCAGGTAGATCAGTTGAAGGAGCAGCGCAACGGGCTTGCGATTCACGGTGGGTAGCGCCTCCTGCGACGTCTTGATCAGGGCGGTAAAATGACGACCGGGCAAGAAGTTAGCACGCACCGTGCCGGGTCGCCACGACGCCGTTCAGCAGCCTGGACGCTCGGAAAATCAGCGTCCAGCGCCCGCCGGCTGGCCCAGCATGGGACCGATGTAACTGCGCGCCACCACGATGTTGTCCACGTAGACGTAGCCGTCGGCGGGAATGGCGGCGGTACCGCCGTGGTACACATTCATCCACACCTGCTCGATCTTGAGGTCCGCTGTGTTGCGGAAGACCAGATCGGAGCGCTCGAACGCGGGGCGGCCATCCACCCAGCCGCGCAGCACGCCGTCGGGCTGGCCCGGCGTGTTGAGCTTCACGAACATCTCAACGCTGTACCAGCGATCGCGCTCGAGGTAACCGCGGTAACCCTGCTGCCAGCCCAGCCAGTCCCCCCAGGAGCCTTCCATGCCCACGTGGTAGACATAGTTGCCGATGGGAACCACGCCCGACAGCGGATTTCCCTCGGGCGGCGATACCCAATATTGTCCGCGGGTGGACCATCCGTCGGCGCCGGTAGCCCTGCGCCCGCCCCAGCCGGCCTTGCCGTAGGTTCCCGCCACGCCCGGAAGCTTGCCGCCAAATGAGGGCTGCCACTGCTCGGGAAAGCGGATGTAGTAGCGGAAGTAGATCTCTTCGGGCTCACTACCCACCTCGCGCGCGAACTTGTAGACGAAGTCCATGCCGGTGTGACCGTTGGCGGGCACCATGCCGCGCAGCGCATGCCCCTGCAACGGCTCGAAGTTGCGCGACTCGTCTTCGCGCAAGCGAGTCAAGATTTTCTCGTCGGTGCCGTCGGTCCATTGGCGGCCCCAGTTGGACTGCTCGAAGTCGGTGAACAGCACCACGTCGGCGTGGGTCTCGATGCCGCGGTCGAGCGGGAAGTCGGCGGCGATACCGTAGGTAGGAGATTCTTCGGGGGCATCATGACCGTGCGAACACCGGAACACGCCAATGTCCATGGCGTCACGCAACGCGTATACGTGCAGCTCCAGCTCAGCGCGCTGGATGGTGGCATCGCCAGGCAGGTCGGACAGATCGAACCGAACCAGTGCCGGATGCCGATTGGAAACCCGCAGGCGATCTTCGTGGCCGAAGCCCCGGTAGGTGGATGCTTCCAACCAAGTGTCGGCGACGGGCTCAGCCACCTGGTCACCGGCGCTGGTGGAAAGCCGCAGCCGCGGTCGGACAGTAGCGTCGTCGCTTTCGCGACTGTGGAAGTCGTACGGACCACTGCCCGAAGTAGCCAACAAATAGAAACCACGGCTCGGCACTACACCGCCGTGCCATTCGTTCACGAGCGAAGTGACGTTCCAGACCACCGCGCGAGGAGTGTCGTCATCTTCCAGGTGAACGGTGGCGTAGGGCTGGTCGCCCCGATAGGTACCCTGGGCGTCGTGGTAGTCGCCCATGAGCTCGTTCCATCTCAGGTCGCCGGCGCGGTTGTAGAAGTCACGCGTGGCCCCGGTATCGCCGCCCGTATCGTCGGCAAACTGGCCCGGGTCGCGCGGAGCGGCCAAACCATGCCCGGTCCAGAGTACGCCCAACGCCATTGTTCCCAGCACCGCCGCCGCCCACATCGAACTTGTCGCCAAAGCCCACTCCTTCATCGCCGAAATTGCCGCGTTTCATGTGTACAATGCAACGCCAGGGTGGGTTCCGTCGAGACCGGATGTCTGCCACCGACCACGCGTCTTTCATTGGAGATCGCATGATTCGATTCCTGACCCTCTTTGCCGTCCTGCTGGCGGCAAACGCAACCGCGATGGCGCAGGAGGACCTGAACGGTCCGGTTGTCCTGCAACGTGCCCTGGCCTACCACGACCCCCAGGGCAACTTCATGCAACAGCGCATGCAACTCACATTGCAAACGGGGTACGCCGACGGGCGCACGCGGGTGCGCACCAGCCGTGTCGATTTCGCCACGACCGAGTACTCCGACTGGCTGGAGGTCGATGGCGCGCGCGTGGCCCAGATGGTCAACCAGGGCGAATGCCAGTTCCAAATAAACGGCCATTCCGCCACCGACGAGGAGAAGGAAGAGCACAACCTGACCTGCGACCGCGCGAAAACGACCCGCGACTACGTGAGCTACCTGTGGGGACTGCCCATGAAACTCCAGGACCCCGGTACCATCGTGGACCCCGTCGTGAAGCACGCCCAATTCGAGGGCCACGACGTACTGGACCTGCGCGTAACCTACGATCCCGAAGTAGGCACCGACATCTGGCACTTCTACCTGGACCCCAACACGTACGCCATGCGCGGATACGCGTTCTACAAGGATGCGGCAGAGGCGCACGGGGAAATCATCGTGTTGAACGATGAGATAGCCGTGGGTAGGGCACGGGTGCCGAAGGAACGCTCGTGGTACGAGATGCCCGGACGCAAGTTCCTGGGTACGGACACATTGCTCGAGGCCAAGTTGATTCCAAGATGAGCGTGCTGGGCGTGGACGCGCTACCGGCCTAGTACTGGCCAAACCGTAACTTGCGTCGATCGAAACGGGGTTCGGGCAGAACCACGATCCTGTACAGCCAGGTCGGGTTGACGCGACCGTCTACTACCGCCTCCACGGGCTGTACCGGCACCACGCTGGTCTGCAACAACGCGACGCCCGCCTGACCTGCAATGGGCGCTTCGCCGCTGAGAATCAGGGCAAGCGCGGCCGAGGCCACGGGCGTGGCCATGGATGTACCCGAGGCGATGGCGCTCTTGTTGTCGGGATATGAACTCTCCACTTCCACCCCCGGCGCGGCGAAGGATACCAACCCCGACCCGCTGAACGGGGCCAACGCATCCGCCACGTCGGTCGCCGCCACGCCCACGGTATACGCGTCACTGGCCGGATAGCCCACGGTGCCCGGAGTGTTCCCGGCCGCGGCCATCACCACGATGCCAGCCGCGTCGAGTTCGACCAGAAAATCGTGGATGACGGGAGAGTCATCGCTGAGCACCAGGCTCAGATTCACGATGTCGGCCTGCAGTTGCTGCGAGTAGTGCAACCCGCGCGCGAGGTCGTACGACCAACCGTTGCCGTCGTCGTCGAGCACGCGAATGGGAAGTATTGTGGCCTCGGGCGCTACACTGGCCACGATGCCCGCCACGTGCGTACCGTGACCGTAGGCCTCGTCGGTGTCGCCGTCGAAGTCGTCGTCCAGCCCGTTCTGGGTTTCTTCCTGACCCAGGTCGGGCGGAATCTCGCTGGTCATGAGCAGCCGTCCGGCCAGGTGGTCGTGACCGGAATCGACGCCGGTATCCAACACCGAAACCAGGATGCCCATCCCCTTCGTGGCGGTGTGAGCCAGACCCAGATTCAGATGAGCGAGCGCGGGCTGGGCAGCGATCTCCGAGTCGACCCAATCGCCCTCATGAAAACTCTGCAGGTAGGTTTCGGGTTCGCTGTAGGCAGTAAGGTGGTTCAGCTGAAGCGCCTTCACGCGAAAGTCCCCCAGCAACAGCACGGGGTCTATCGTCCCCAGCAACACGCCCAGCTCGGCGACGGGATCGTACTGCGTAAGCAGCAGCAGATAGTCGAGCGCTACCTGTTGCGCGTCGGCCCCGGCCTCGAAACGCACCAGATACTCGGCCACCCCCTTGCCGGAGGCCAGGCGGGTGTCAGGCGGACCCACAGGCGCGTCGCAGGCCGCAAGAACAGCCACGAACAGCGCGAGCACGGCAAGTAGGTGAAAACACGGTCGTCGATTCATGGAGCTGCGTACCTCGGATTCAAGACTAACACACATGGATGGAGCGCTCACTCCACGGCCACGAACGGCGCCCAACTGAACGGATGCGGATTGAGCGCCCGCGCCTGCGCACGCGCCCGTCGAGCCGCCACCGTGGCCGGTTCGCCCAGGCCCCACTCGCGGTAGAAATGCCGGGAATAGGCCTGCGTGGAGGCATCGTCGACCTTCCATAGCGACAGGATCATCTCGCTTGCTCCGGCGTTGAGGCCGGTGGCCACCCAGCCCCCCAATTCCGCGCCGGGACCTTCGCGGCCCAACCCCGACTCACAGCTGCCCAGGAACACCAGGGCGCCACGCAGGAGTCGTGGTCGCAGGTGCTCGAACCCCAGCCATCCGTCTTCGAGCTGAAATCCCGACAGAAGCCACTGCTGTCGATGGAAGACGGCGTGGGCCGAGACGTGCAGCACTCCGGTTCGGGCCCGCGCGGACATCAGTTCGTCGGCGCTGCGCGCCGTGGTCACCGCGACTCCCGCGCGTTCGAGCTCGGCCCGCACGATGCGTTCCTCGGCTTTCGCCCCGGGCGTGGGTCCGTGCAGCAACATGCCCGTACGCCGCCGCAGAGATCGGCGCGACGACGCCAGCAGCGCCGGATGGGTAATGCGTCGCAGCCGCACGCTCGCGTCCACATCGAGCTCGGCGATTGCCTCCAGGGGAACGCCGTGCAACCGACCCGACGGAATGAAATAGGCGTGGTCGGACTCAAACCCGATCGGGTCGATCAGACTGGCTCTCAGCGCATGCAGGATATCGTTCGAACGTTGCGCCGTGCGCTCGAGGAATTCCGGCCGCGCCCCCACCGGCGTGGAAGCCGCGGCCTCGAAAATCATGCGCAATGACACCCAGTCGTTGGCCAGCGCGCTCGGAGCCAACGCCAGATCCACAACGTCGACACGGCCATCGGGCCGGAGAACGTGCGCGCGACACTCGCTCGCCGTGCTATCGAAAATCACCAGCTCCTTGCCGCCAAAGCGCTGCTTCCAGTACTTCATGGGGTGTTCGTCCGACAGCCGGCGAGCCAATCCCACCGTGCGGCGACGATCGACCTTCTGCTCAAGATGTGAAAGTTGCTGCCGGAGTTCGCGTGATCTCACGTCGCCGGGTCCCGATTGGTCCAGAATGGTTTCCCGTAGCTGCGAAATGCGAGTGCGCAGTTCACGGTCGAGGCCGGCGCTGTTGCGGTGCAACAGGTCGTCGAGCAACGCGGCCGAACGGCCCTTCAACACGATGCCGAAAGCGATTTCCTTGGCGCGTGGCGACCCGGAATCCAGGACCAGGTCGACCGCGCGGCGATAGAGATCGGCGCGCCCGGCCCGCATGCCCGAGACCAACTCGGGGCCGGCCACCTCGGGGGCGCGGGCATCGTGCTCGCGCAGGGCGGCCCGCACCCAACGCAGCGCGGCGCGGGTATCACCCGCCTGCGACGCCGCCTCGGACAGGGTGAGAGCCATCCACGGACGGTCGACCCGGGCCGGATACCGACGCGCGTCGGCATGGGCGCGCTTCGCCAGCCGCGAAGCCAGCGCCGCCCGACCCAGCTGAAGGTGCGCCAGCGCGGCCACCCAGCGCGCGCGGGGGGCGGCGCCGCGCGGATCGTTCGCGTCGAGGAAGCGTAGCGCGGGCCGGGTCAGCTCGAGCGCGTTGGCCGCCGCGCCGCGACGAACCAGGGCCATCGCGGTTTCGATCTGCGCCCGGTAGGCAGCGTGCCGGTTGCCCGTTTTCTTCCAGTGCGTGGCCGCGCGTGACAGCTGAATCCTGGAATCGTGAACGTGGCCCAGATCGGCCAGGATGCGCCCGTGCAAATAGGCAATGTTGGCCAGATCGTTGGTCGATTGCAGCGATCGGAAGTTGGCGACCGCGTCGCGCGCGAACGACTCGGCCAACTGCGGCGCGCCGAGCGTCATCATGAGGCGGGCCAGGTCGCTTTGCACCGAGCCGGCGCACGCGTGGGTGCCCAGATCGCTGAGAATGCGATGCAGTTCCTGCAGTCGTTCCATTCCCTGCGCCCAGTTGCCCAAGAGCAACTCGGCCGCGGTCACACCGTACTGCGCTTCGGCCTCCATGGTCAGAAACCCACGTTCCTTATATGCAAGCGACGCCACCTCGAAGTAGCGCCGCGCGGTCTTGTTGCGCCCCTGGTCCAGAGCCAGCTGTCCCAGGTTGAAGCGGCAGAGGGCAGATTCCCAGTCGCGCCCCTGGGCTTCGAATACACGCAGCGCGTCGGCGTAGCATCTGGCGGCGGCCGTCGGTTGCCCGGCGCGCTGCCAGACGTTGCCCAGATTGGCCGACAACCGGGCCCGCGTGAGACCGTCGGCCCGCGGCAGCAATCTGCGCGCGCGGCGGGCGACACTGGCCGCCTCTTCTGCCTCGGACAAAGCGCCCAGGGCATCGACCCATCCCACCGCGGTGGCACCCAACGACGCGGTGTCGCCAAGGCTCTCGAAGCCGTTCCAAGCCTGTCGGTACAACGAGCTGGCCACGGCCGAATTGCCCACCGTTCGCGCGGCGTGTCCCCGCAGGCGGTACAGGTGGGAGGTCTGCGCGGCCGTGATCGGAGTGCTTTCTTCGGCCAGACGTTCCAGCACGCGCCAGGCGGCGCCGGCATCGACCCTGGTATGTGCCATCACCAGTTTGCGTAACCGTTCGAGGGCGAGATCATCGGGCGTGACCAACGCGCTCCATTGCGCGAACAGATCGTCGTCGCCCGGTCGTCCTCGCAGGTCGCGCGCAAGGGAACGAGTCATTACGCGAAGGGATCTTCAATGACCAGGGTGCGGTCATCGGCCAGATGGATCTCGAGCTTCCAACCGTGGTCGGACACTTCGTCGATGGTGAATTGATCGCCGTCGCGTGTCTGAAGCTCGCAAAGCACGTGATCGGCGTGGGCCAGGACAACGCGGATCGGCCGATCGCCGCCGCGATCCACCCACACCTGCCCCTGCAGGCGCCATCGGCGTTCGGCCTGGGGCGCGGTGACCAACACACTGAGCTGCACGCCCGGCAGGCTGCGGGCCAGGAAGACGGGCTCGCCGGGACTGGCCGTCTGTGCGCCCCGGACGTCGGCCAGTTCCCACTCCACCTGTTCCTCGGTCTGGGCGTTGGCTACCGGGCGCATCGACGCGGTCTGCGATTCGATTTCGTCGAGCAAAGCATCGGGAGGAGACACGAGCGAGCCCACGGCGCCCGCCGACTGCAGGCGACGAATCAGTTCGACTTCACGGCTGCACTCCCCGCACGCCTCCAGGTGGACGGCAAGCTCCGACGTCTCGTCGCCCGAAACGAACGTCAGCCACTGTTCCCAACTGGGATGTTTCATGAGCCGACCTCCGTTGCCTTCATGGCCTTCATGAGCTTGGTCAAACATCGCGAGCGCAGGGGTCCAATGGTTCCCCGCGGCATCTCTGTCTTTCGCGCTACTTCGTCGTAGCTCAAGGGCGGCGAGTGGAAGAACAGGATCCGAATGAGACTGGCGCAGGGTTCACCAACCTCATCGAGGGTCTCCTCCAGTTTGCGCCGCAGGTCCAGATTCTCCACGAACGCATCGGGCGCCTCGCCCGGATCGACCATTTCCTCGAACGTGCCTTCCACCCACCGCGACCGATCCATCGCGTGCCGGTAGCACAACCGCCGCGTGGCTATCGAGAGCCACCCCGGCAATGCGTCGGGCTCGCGAATCCTGGCCAGCGACCGGTACAACTCGATCCAGACCAGCTGGAAGACCTCCTGGGCCGCCTCCTGGTCGAGGCCGGTACGCAGCGCCATGGTGTAGACCAGCGACTTGTAGCGCTGCATGAGCGCGCGCCACGCATCGTCATCACCATCGAGACACCGCCGCACCAGCTCAGAGTTGTTCAGATCTTGCGCAGACGACATGGCAACTCGGCCGATTGAGTGGAGAGGGGGCACCTACAGCCATGCCATTGTACGCGACCTGGCCGCGCAATGCAGGTAACGAGGCCCTGCAGCTGGCACCAAGCACCCTCCTCTCCGGCAAATCGACTCGCCGCTCTCATACCCCAGGGGCCTCCCAGGGGCGGCTGGATACAGGCCCGGAAATTTTTTTCGTAAACCGCGCTTCTTGTGTATCCGGACGGAGGGTTGTTTCCCCCAGTGGGTACCTGTGGTCGATACGTCGACCGCCTCTTCCCAACCCATATGAAGGGTCAACCATGAAATCTCTCGCACGGAACCTCCTGTGCCTGGCCATACTGGGAGCGTTGCTCGCGCACGCTCCCGCCGCGTTCGCGTGGTCGGACGGCAACGGCAACAAGATCGACGACCAGATCGAGGCCGTCGACCAGAACGGCATTGCCACCGCGTTCGAGAACAACGACATCAACCAACGCATGCTCATCGCCGTGTTCGACCTGCCCGCGCTGGAGTACGGCGTGTACGTGGGTTACGACCACCACCCCACGCTGGCCGACGAAACCGCGCTGCAGTTGGCGGCCGGAGCCGGGGCTCCCGTGAAGACGTATGCGTCCATCGACTACACGCGAACGCAGGCAACGTACGCCGAGATCCAGACAATCGCGGCGTTGCCCGGTGTAACCCGCGTGGAGTCGATCCCCATGATGTATCCCACCAACCATGTGGGCAGCCGCGTGGTGCGTGCGCGCGACTCGCGCGGTCTGCGCAGTTCTGAAGACTTCGTTCTGTTCCCCAGCACCCGGGCCGACATGGGCCTGGACGGCACCGGCGTCGTGGTGGGCATTCTCGACACCGGTGTCAACGACGAAGCCGACGGCATCACCCCTTACGCGGGGCACGAGAGCCTGTCCGGCAAGTTCCTCGGTGGCGGCGAATTCTACGCCGGCGACCCCCTGCTCAACACCCCCACCAACCAGAGCGTCAACCCCAAGGATCGCGGCCCCGACACCTGGCACGGTACGCACGTGGCCGGCTCGGCCATTGGCAACGGTGGCCAGACGGGCTTCTTCTCGGGCGTCGCGCCTGCGGCACGGCTGGTGGACTGCAAGGTGCTGTCCGATGCCGGCGTGGGCTTTGGCTCGGCCGACGGAGTCGACTGGTGCATCGTGAACATGAACAACGATTGGGGCCTGACCGGACCCGATCTGATCTACTCCGGAATAGACGTGCTGAACCTGTCACTGGGTTGTCTGGACTGCAGTGGTGACGGCACCACGGCCAGTGAACTCATCATCGACGCCGCGGTCGACGCGGGCCTCATAGTATGTATCGCCACGGGCAACGACGACGCGATCAACCAGATCGGCAGCCCGGCTTCGGCCGACAAGAGCATTGCGGTGGGCGCGGCGGCCACCCAGGGTTCGCTGACGCGCACCGACGACGCCGTGACCAGCTTCTCGAACGAGGGACCGCGCGCCAGCGACGGCGACGCCGACCTGTTCGACGAGTACAAGCCGGCCGTGGTGGGTCCGGGCGCGGGCATCATCTCGGCCAACGGTGATCCGTACACCACATCGGGTGAGGCTTACCACACGTTGTCGGGCACCAGCATGTCCACGCCGCACGTGGCCGGTGTCTGCGCGCTGCTACGTCAGGCCGATCCGGCGATCGACGGCATGACGGTGCGGTCGATTTTGCAGAACACGGCCATCCATCATCTGCCCAGCGAGAAGGGATTCCGGGCGCCGGATCCGTCGGGCATCGATTCCAACTACAGCCCCATGAGCGGCTGGGGCATGGTCGACGCATACGCGGCGGCCAAGGAGGTCATGAACAGCACCAGCGGCGCGCAGGTGGTTCGCATCCGGGCCATCCCCCGTCCACTCGACGGTGAAATCGACGTGCTGTGGTGGAGCCAACGCGAGTACACCTTCGACGGTTACAACGTGCACCGCGCGCCCGACGTGGGCGGTAGTCCCGGCGTCTATAGCCAGGTGAACGTGGGCCTGATTGCTCCCGTCGGCGATCCCGTGATCGAAGACGATGGCAACCGCACGCCCTATGCGTTCGTGGACAACGATCCCGCGCTGACACTGGGCCAGGCGTACTGGTACCAGATCGAGTGGGTCGAAAGCGGTGTAGGTACGCTGGAACCGGCCATTCCGGTCGAGTTCGGCGAACAGCCGCCCGTCGCCACGGTGTTCTACAGCATCAAGCACAACGCACCGGACAACGATCTGTTCGTGCGCATCGGCACGAGCAGTTCGTACGATCCCGACGGTGCCCAGTACTTCACGCTGGGCGAGGGCGAAGGCGCCACCGACGAGATCATCCTGCACGAACCGGCCAACGCCGGAACCGCCACCACCGGGTACCTGGAGCACCTATGGTCTCGCACGTTCTTCGTGGCTGATGGTGTGCAGGGTTTCCTGCCGCCGTCGCAGGGCAGCCCCTGGTTCCTGGACGTAGCCGACGCCGGCTTCATCAACCGCACTGGTACTGTGGAGTCATTCAGCATGTTCGTGAACGATTCGCCCGGTTCTTCCAGCGGTACGACCTACGTGACCGACAGCATCGTGCCGTCGCCCACGCTGGACCAGTTCGTGGTACCCGGGTTCACGGCCACGCTATGGATCCCTGAGCAGACGCCGGTGGCCACGACCGTTCTTCGCATGAACGCCGAGGGCATGGACGGTGCGGTTCGGATTGGCCTGGATCTTTCGGAGCCCTCGCCTGGGTCGCGCGCGCACGTGGCACGCGGTCTGACCCATGACTTCGCGGCGCGAACGGTCCTGACCGGAGAACCGATCGAGTTTGACGGCACCCGGTTCGAGTACGTGGACCGCGAGGTCGTTCCCGGCACCGCGTACTGGTACTGGGTGCGCCTGGAGCAGGCCGATGGTCGCGTGATCATGAACGGACCGGTCAACGCCAAGGCCAAGGGAACAACTCTGACCTTTCTGGCGGCGCCCCAACCCAACCCCGTGAGCAGCAGCAGCAGCGTGGCCTACGCCATTGGCGCCGACCAGGCGAGCAACGGCGCAGTGCCGGTGTCGATCACGCTGCACGACGCGCGTGGCCGCAAGGTGCGCACGTTGAAGCAGGGTTCAGCCAGCGCAGGACGCTACAACGTGCACTGGGACGGCGCCGACGAGACGGGCCTTCCCGTATCGCGAGGCGTGTACTACGTGCAGTTCCGCGCCGGCAACCATACTTCCAGTTCGAAGCTGGTCGTGGTCAGGTAGCGTCAACCCCCCGACGGTTGGCTGCATGTGGGAGTCGGGAGAGGGCCCTGGCGCTTCGGCGCCGGGGCCCTGGCCAGGCGGATGAAACCCCATGACCAAATTGTTTTCGCTGCCGACGAAGATCGCACTCGCAACCGTTGCTGCGGAAGTCATGGGATGCACCTCCTAGTCCGCACTGATCCTCTCCATGAGCACCGCCGCCCGCGCAAGCGTATTAAGCTCAGTCGATGTCAGCTCCTTCAGGCGCTCCCCCAAACGCTCCACACGCTGCGTCTGGGCTTTCTGGAGCGCGATCCAGCCCCGAGCCGCAATGGCAATGTGACTCACCCGCCCATCGTCCGGCGATGGCTTGCGCACCACGAGTTTGTCTCGCTCCAGCTGCTGGATCATGCGCGTGACGGTAGGCGGACGCACCTTTTCGGCCGCCGCCAGTTCCCCTAGCGTGAGTGGTCCCTTGAGCAATGTGGTTAGCGCCGACAGCTGCGCGGGACTGAGCGGTGCATCGACATCGTATCGAAGTCGACGGACCAGATGAATCGCAGCGTAGTGCAGCCGATCGGCAAGCGCAGTGACGTCAGGTTTCCGCGGACTCACTTTTCGAAGTCACCTTCAGCCAGGGCGGCCACGCGCCGGGCCTGCTCTTCCCAGCTCACATCTTCAATGTGGGTAGCGATCCACCAGATGTTGCCCGACGGATCGGTTACTCCCCCGTAGCGCTCGCCCTCCAACGTCATGTCGGTGGGATCCATGACCGAGGTACCGCCCGCCTTCATGGCGCGCGCGTAGACCGCGTCGCAGTCTTCCACGTACAAATAGATGGAAGTGGGCATGGCGCCGAACTCACCCATGGGTGACCCCATCATGAGCTTGGAACCGCGCACCTCGAGTTGGGTGTGCATGATGGTTCCGTCGGGCCGGGAAAGTTGTCCGTTGACCGTGGCGTCGAACGCTGCTTTCAGAAACGCGACGGTTTCGGCGACGTGGTCGACCATGAGGTATGGGGTGATGGCGGTGTAGCCGTCGGGGATGGGTTTGACGGAAGGGTTGGGGGTGACCATGGGGCTCCTTACGGGTAGTAGTAATTTGCTTAGCTAAGGTAATTATATTGGTATCCGGAATCGATGACAAGCCTTGAGGGCTGAGGCCGGCGCTGGATCATAGCTAATTGTCTATTTTGCTGCATGTTACCCGGGTAACAAAATGGCCAGTGGATCGACCGCACGGACCGATGGTCCCAGAATCAGCCACCCACTCTAATCTGCGCTCGTCCCGTCAGCCAAAACCGACCCGATCGAATAGGCGTACACTGTGCCAGATAGAGAACACTGCGCACAACAAGACCTCTTTCGCAAAAACGAGAGGCCATGGAGCATCGGCTGGGATCGTTGGCAGGACTACAAGTGGGTGCAACCGAACCCCGCACTGGTGCAAGAAACGCGGGAATCCGCGATCACTTTCCAATCGCGATTATCAATACACAACAGTTTCCAACTATTTGCGCCCCAAGAGGAAACTCGCCAACGCCGGCAGCACCAACAGCGCCCCCAGCATGTTCGCCACGAACATGAACGTCAGCAGAATACCCATGTCGGCCTGGAACTGCAGGTCAGACCAAATCCACGTACTCACACCGGCCGCCAGAGTCAGCGCGGTAACCAACACCGCGTTCCCCGCTACCTCGAGCGTCTTGCGATAGGCAACCCGCAACGAATCGCCGTCTTTCAGGTACCCCTGCATGCGACCAAATATATAGATGCCGTAATCCACGCCAATGCCCACCCCCAACGCCGCCACCGGCAACGTGGTGGTCTTCAACCCAATCTGCAGCAGACTCATGAGCGCGTAGGCAAGTATCGAAACCACCGTCAGCGGCAACACAATGCAAACCGTAGCCCGCCACGACCGAAACGTAATAAGGCACAACAGCGAAACCGCGGCGTAGATGTACACCAGCATGGGAATCTGCGTAGCCTCCACCACCTCGTTGGTCGCGGCCATCACACCCACGTTACCCGTAGCCAAACGGAACGTGTGCTGCTCAGAGTCATTGGCCGCCGCAAACACCTTCACCGCCGCCGTCACCCGCGCAATGGTTTCGGCTTTGTGATCGTCCAGGAAGATCATGACCGGCATCACGCTACAATCCGAACTCAACAAGCCCGTGGACGTTTCCACCGGCGTAACCGCCTGCGAGAGCGAGGCCGCATTGCGCGGCAACACGCGCATTTTCAGGTGACCCTCGTTCCAGCCTGAGTTGATGATCTTGGCCACCTGCGGTAGCGAGATGGTCGACTGCACGCCCGGTACGTTGGCAATCTCCCACTGGAAGCGGTCGATGGTGTCCATGATCTCGAAGTCGACGCAGCCGTCGGGCACCGTTTCCACGATGGTGGTAATGATGTCCAGGCCAATGCTGAACTTGTCGGTAATGACGGCCGAATCGTGGTTGTAACGCGACTCCGGACGCAGTTCGGGCACGCCGCGATGCACGTCGCCAATGGCCTGGTTGCGACTCTCGAAGAATCCCCAGATCGAAATGAGCACGGCCACCACCAGGGTTGTGGCCGCTCGACGTGGAGATACGAAGCCTTCCAACGAGTCCCAGACCCGCCCCTTCCAGCGCGAGCGACTCACCACACGGTCGCGGTAACCGGGGCTGAGCCGCACGTAGCTGAGCAGAATGGGCAGCAACACCAGGTTGGTGACAATGGTCACCATGACACCCAGGCTGGCGGTAATGGCCAGCTCCTGGATGATGCGAATGGAAATGAGCAGCAGCGTAAGAAAACCAATGGAATCGCTGAGCAGCGCGGCCACGCCGGGCGTGACCAACGCGCGAAACGCCAGGCGCGCGGCGTCTTTGGGCGCGGTGCCCTGGATGATCTCGGTCGCCACCGAGTTCACCATCTGCACACCGTGCGACACGCCGATGGCAAACACCAAGAAGGGAACCAACAGCGACATGGGGTCCAGGCCGTAGCCCAAAGTGGTCAGCAGACCCAGGTTCCACACCACGGCAATGATCGAACAGAACAATGGTAGCACCGTGAGCCGCACCGAGTGCGTGAACAGGTAAACCAATACCAGCGTAATGAGAAACGCGATGCCGAAGAACACCACCACGCCGGTGGCGCCGTTGGCGATGTCGCCCATCATGCGCGCGAAGCCAATGATGTGGATGTCGATGCCGTCGCGCTGGTACTTCTCGCGGATCTCGCTCTCGAGCAGATCGGCCACTTTCAGATAGTCGAGCCGTTCACCGGTGGCCGGGTCGATCTCCACCAACTGCGCGGTAACCATGGCGGCCGTGAAATCTTTGGCCACCAGGCGCCCCAGTGTGCCCGACTTCAGGATGTTCTCGCGCACCTGGGCCAGGGCCGTTTCGTTGGGCTGGAAGTCGGCCGGAATGACGTTGCCGCCGGTAAACCCGCCCTCGACGATTTCCACGAACCGCACGTTGGGCGTAAATATGGACTGCACCGTGCTGCGGTTCACGCCGGGCAGAAAGAACACCGCGTCGGTAACCTTGTCGAGCGTTTCGAAGAACTCGGGGGTGAAGATGTCGCCGTCTTCGGCCCGCACGGCAATGAGCAACCGGTTGGCGCCGCCGAACTCGGCCATGTGCTCCAGGAACGTCTCGATGTACCCGTGTTCCACGGGCAGGAGCTTCTCGAACCCCGCGTCGATACGAATCTTGGTGAGCTGGAACCCGAAGAACGCGGTAAGCGCGATCAGCACCACCAGTACCAATCGGCGTGAACCGAAGACCAGCTTCTCCAGGAACGCGGTCAACGGTTGGCCTCCCCGTCCAATTGCAACGTAATGACGCCGTGCTCACCCGCGGCCAACAGCCCGCGATGGGTGTCGATTACCGAAGACAACCCCACCCTGTCTTCGCGCGATCGGTTGACGAACGTGCGGCCGGTGTCGGTACTTTCCAGCACCGCGCCCGAGAGTCCTACCAGCACCACCGTACCGTCGCTGCGCAGACATCCGCCCAGAAGACCGAACGTGACGTTGGTGGGTACCTTGACCCAGTCGTTCCCCGCATCTTCCGATCGGTACACGTTTCCCCGCAGGCCAAACGCAAGCAGCGTGGAGTCGGCCACCGGCAGCATTCCGAAGAACGTTCCCCGGTACGGCGAGGGCAACTTCGTCCAGTTTTCTCCCTGGTCGTCCGAACGCATCAGGGTGCCGAACTCCCCGGCCATGTACAGCGAGCCCGATGGCGCGCGCGCCAGGTCGAAGAAGTGCGGCCCCTCTTCGTCGATGTCGCGTTGGTTCCAGGTGGCGCCGCCATCGCTGGTGGCCAGATAGGTTCCGTAGGCGCCCACGGCGATCCCGCGCAGTTGGTCGGCGAACCACACGTCGAACAACGGAGCTTCGTCTTCAACGGCTTCGTATTGAACGGCCCAGTTGGCTCCGCCGTCGCCGCTGAACAGAACGACGGAGTCGTGACCCACCGCCCAAGCGCGATCGCCGACCGTCGCCACCGCGCACAATAGACTACGCACGGGAACGACAACCTGGGTCCACCGCTGACCATCGGGCGAAAGCAACACGTGTCCGCGCTCGCCCACCGCCAGGTAGCCATCGCCCATCTCGGCAACATCGAGCATCAGGGATCGGGCCGCGAGCGGCGCCAGGGTCGAGGGTTCGCCGGCCCACAACGCAGAAGGCCCTGCCCCCAACAGGGACAGGACCAACCAGATCACGAAACACCGGGATACGATCACACCAGGGCGCGGAACAGGCAACTGGACCCGGTCCACGCCGCGGCCCCGACTACCGCCGACCCAAACGCCGCAGCGCGCTGGGGCTGAAATCGTCGACCGCGTAGTCCAGACCGAACTCGTCGATCTGGTCTTCGTTGTTCAATCCGTACACCAGGTACCTGCCGTTCTGCAGATCGAAGTGACACTGCAGCGTGTCCCAGAAAATAGGTACGTCGTAGTAGCTGATGCAGTGGGCCTCGGAAAGGCGCCAGATCTGACCGCGTTCGTCGTACTGATCCACCAGTACCGCCTGCCAACTGTCTTCGTCGAAGAAGAACACGCGGCGATCGTAGATGTGACTGGTGCCCTCGCGCACGTTCGCGTCCACTTCCCACACCCTATGCAACTCGTACCGCAGGTGATCGGGGTTGATGTGGCCCGACTGCAGAATGTCGTCGTACTTCAGGTCGTTGCCGTGCAGCTTGTAGGCATTGTAGGCCACGTACATTTCCTTGCGGCCCTTCAGATCCCATTGGTAGCGATCGGGCGCGCCGTTGAACAGATCGAGCTGATCGTTCGTGCGCTGTCCGTCCGACGCCGTACCCGGATTGTCGTAAGCCACGTTGGGCGCGCGACGAACGCGACGCTGACCCGGGTTGTAGACCCACGCCTTGCGCGGCTCGGAAACCTGGTCGAGCGTTTCGTGCACCAGCAGCAGGTTGCCCGCCAACCGCGCCGGGGCGCTTACCGTCTGAAGGAAGTAGGCCAGGCGGTTACCAATGGATTCGCTGTTCTCGTTCACGTCGGCGTAGGGAAACAGCACCTGCTCGTCGATGGTGATGAGCGTGTAGCTACCACCGGAAGTAGGCGCCGCCTGCCGCGTGGTGCGGTGGATGCTCTTGCCGCGGTAGCGCATCAGGTGGTTCCAGATGGCCTCCACGCCCTGTTGGGGAATGGGGAACGGCGAGGTCACACGCGCGCCCTTGACACCGTTGCCGCCCTCGGTCAGCGAAGCCGACGCCGCGTTCTGCTTGGCCGCTTCGTACACGAAGTCGGCGTACCCCGCGCTGCGCCGCGTGGGATAGATGTTCATTTTCCAGGTATCGGGATAGCGCTCGAACATGGCCACCTGACCCGGCGAGAGCTTGTCGGAGTACTGCGCCAGATTGGCCGAGGTGATGGTGAACAGCACCTTATCGGACGCAAACGGATCGACATGGTGCATACCCGGCTTGTATCCCGCGGGCGGTTTGGTAACACCACCGTCCCACGCGGGGATGGTACCGTCGGCGTTGGCGCCGCGGATGGCTCCCAACGGTGTGAGTTCACCGTCGAGCTTGGCCACCTCGCTGGCGGGTACGCCGGCGTATGCTGGCACGGCCAACAGCAGCAGGCTGAAGACGGCAATGGTTTCCGTCCAACGAATCTTGTACATGAGCTTCTCCCTTAAGCAGCCTCGTACTCAGTCACTGAGCTAGCGGCCGGGCAAGCGCTAGAACGAATAGCCCAAGCTGAACGAGACAAAGTCGCGATCGCGAATGAGGTTGTACCGGTCGCCGCCGAATGACGCGGTGTAGGCCACGCGGGCCGTCCACGACACCAGGTAGTCAAACGCCAGGAGGCCGGTGAATCGCTTGCGCCCCTCGATGTAGTTGAGGATGGGCGTGGGCGATGTTCCGCTCACATCGTGGAACCAGACCACGGTGGGCGTGACGTTGATGGGCCCGAGGAAATTGTTGATCTGGGCCCGCAATACCGCGCGGTAGCCCCAGCTGAAATCGTCGGCGAAGCCATCCGGTTCGGTGGCCGGCTGCAACGGGTTGCCCGACGAAGGGTTGAACGCGTTGGTGAACCAGGGGTTCCCACTGGTATACGTGCCCGGGCCCTCGTATCGCAGCACGTCCTTGCTTTCCATGTCCTTTACATAGGTAAGGCCCCATTCGCTCAACAGGACCCATTGGTCGGCCCCAAACCGCGGACCGAACACCTGCGTGGTGCTCAGCTGCGCCTGGATGACGTCTTTGTGGCGCCAACCCCGCACGTATTCGTCGAAGCCCAGCGCCTCGCCGCCGGCCAGCTGGCTCAGCTTGAAGCCCTCGTCGGCGTCGGGAAAGCCAATGAACGGATCCAGCGGTGAGATGGCCGCGAACAGTAATTCCACGTCGTCCACCTGCAGCGGCTGGTCCTGGCGGTAGCTACCCTCGGCCTGCACCGCAATACCCGTAGGCGCCAGGAACGGAATACGCGGCGCCTCGGTGTTGAAACTCAGGCCGTACGTCTTGATGTCTTCGGGAAATTCGCGGAAGTAGTTGGCCGTGCCCGCGTAGTTGCCGGCCGTGAAGCCCGACAGCGCCCCCGTCCAACCGCTGATGAGCGGCAAGCGACTGTGCAGGTTGGTGAAGTAGAAACCGATTTCGGTGTCGTTGAGCTTGGGTTCGAACCAGCGCAAGGCGATACCGAACTCGCCGCCGTCACGCGCGTCGGTATCGGCCGCGCGCGGCACGGCCACCCCCACCGGACTCAGACCCACGTTGACGGACGGATCGGTGTCGGAAATGGGCGGCACTGCGAACCCCAGGTACACCGTATCGCCACCGGGGCTGGCGAAGTCGTTGGTCGAGAAAAGGGTCCCCGCGGGCTCGATTTCCGTGTGCTCCCAGACAAAGGGAACGAAGGCATCGAGCGTGAATCTTTCGTTCAGCTCCAGGCTGGTTTGCACCATGGGAATGGCTTCCAACGCGTCGCGCAACTCCGAGCCCGCCACGCGTAGCTTGGACACGTCGATGGTACTCATGCTGTTGATGCCGTTCTGGATGAACGTACTCTCGCCCCAGTTGAGCGCCTGGTTTCCCACCTTCATATTCAGGAACATGCTGCCCAGGTCGAAGTCGCCGGAAACGTACGCGTCGAGCAGTTTGAAATCCTGCCCCACTTCGTTCTGCGCCTCGTTCGAAATGGGCGTGCGGGTGGTCTTGCCCCAGTCCATGATCTGGAAGTCGCGGAAGTAGAAGGCGCGGCCAAAGACGGACCAGCGGTTCCAGCTGAGTTGCAGCTCATGCGTGGACTTGAGTACATTGGAATAGAACTCACCGGCATTGAAATTGAGGTTACCGTTGTCTCCGTTGATGGAGTTGCCGGTGCCGCCGTTCTGGACGCCGATGATCGACACGTCACGCTTTTCGACCCGGTAGCCCGAGCCGAAGGTGATGCTGGTGTCAAAGCTGCCAAACAGCTCGCCGCTGCGGAATTCGATAGCCAAAGATGAACCGGGCCACATCAACCCGGTCGCGAGCGCGAGAGTAGCAACGGGGGTCATCGCAGATCGCCCCGTCGCCGCCAACAGTTTCCCCCACCCGTTCATCGCGGGCTCCTTCCCCTGCGGGTTCGCAACCGTCCCGAGCACAGCGGCGGTCGATACGATACCTCTCGAAGTCGATCCGCGATTAGGGTAGGCTTCGTATATGTAGCGGTCAATGAAAGTTGATCGCAGCCTCTCCCCGAGGATACGGCATGCGCCAACGCAGCGTTCACGCCGCGACACTCCGGCTTAGCACAGCCCTGGTGACCGTACTGGTCTGGGGCGCGGTGGGGTGCGCCAGCGACCCAACGCAGCCAGTGGAAGCGCCCAGCCAGCCCACGACCGAGGCCAGCTTCGCCATCATCCAGGACCAGGTCCTCACGCCCCGATGTGCGGGTTGCCACGCGGCCGGCACCACCTTTGCCAATCAGTCAGGGTTGGTCCTGACCGAAGACGTGGCCTACGAGAACCTCCTGAACCAGCCACCCAAGAACGACGGGGCGCGCGGCGACAACCTGGTGCGGGTGAGCGACGTGGGGCTGCCGGGCATTTTCAAGAGCTTCCTGTGGGAGAAGATCAACTGGCCGCAGGAAGAACACTTCCTGGGCGACCACCCCGACTACGGCAGCCTCATGCCGCTGGGCGGTCCGCCATTGACCTACGGGCAGATGGAATTCATCCGGCAGTGGATCTCGGCCGGAGCGCCGCGCGGCGGAGCGGTGGTCGACGAAGCCGTGCTACGCGACACTCGCGTCTACCAGCCGGGGCCCTTCGCGGGACTCGAGCCACCGGCTGAAGGCCTGCATATCCAGCTGGGCCCCTTCAACGTCATGCCCGGCCACGACCGCGAAGTGTTCGAGTACCGCGAACTGAGCCACGTGCAGGACCTGTTCGTGAATCGTTTCGAAATAGCCATGCGACAGGGCAGTCATCACTTCATACTGCATACCTTCAACGACGACATGCCCGACGAGCTTCTGCCCGCGGTCGGTGACCTACGCGACGTATACGACGAGAACGGCGACCGCATCTGGACCACCATCTACCCCATGCTCTACCACGAGTTCTTCGTGGGCACGCAGACTCCTATAGCCAACTATACGTTCCCGCCGGGTGTGGCCCTGCGTCTGCCCGCGCGAATCGGCGTGGACCTGAACTCGCACTATCTGAACCGCGGCGCCGACATCGTGCAGGGCGAAGTGCACCTGAACCTGCACACCGTGCCTGCCTCGCAGGTGGAACGCGAGGCCCGCGTGCTCAGCCTGAACAACCAGGACTTCTCACTGCCGCCCGGGCAAGTAAGCACGGTCGAGAAGACCTACACGTTCAACCAGCGTTACAACGTATTCCAATTGGTTTCGCACGCGCACCAGTACATGTTGACGTTCGAGGTCGAGCTGGTGGGCGGCGCGCGCGACGGCGAACTGGTGTATTTCGCCGACGACTGGGAACACCCTCCGATTGTGCCTTTCGATCCGCCCCTGGTACTCGAATCGGGGCAAGGCCTGAAACTGCGGGCCAAGTACGACAACTGGACCGATGGGCCGCTTGGGTTCGGACTGTCCAGCGAAGAAGAGATGATGATTCTGTTCGGCTACTACTACACGGATTGAACCGTGTGAAGGAGACTGCGATCCATGAACGCGTTCCTGCGTCGAATCTCTAGCGTTACCGTTGTCCTCGCGCTCGGCTGCATGTGCCTGAGCGGCTGCGAACTCGACGAAGTGGAATTCGACGAGCGCAACGATGCCACCCTTCCCGCGCCCGGCGACGCCATTGGCTCGCTGGGCAACAGCCTGACCGCGGGCTTCCAGAACGGCGGCCTGCAACAGAAGGGACAGGACGCCAGCTTTCCGAACCTGCTGGCCCAGACGATTCTGGGCCGGACCATGAGCATGCCGCTGGTGGATTCGCCGGGCATCGGCTCGGAGATCGGCCTTTCGCCGCTGTTCGCAAGGCCCAACGGCGGCGGCGGCGCCGACCTCACGCGCGAGCCGCTCACGGTGGAGCCGGCCGAGCTGGGTCTGAACACCCGATTTCCCATTCCCTACGACAACCTGGGTGTACCTGGCGCCACGACTGCGCAGATCCTGCGCGAGCGCAACGGTGGATTGTTCGACCTCATTCTGCGCAACCTCGACGACCCGGCTACGCCGAACGTCAACGAGGGTTTGCCCTCGGGTGGCACGTGCATCGAACAACTCGAACTCATCAAGCCCAACATCATTACGGTGTGGTCGGGTAACAACGAAATACTCGGCGGTTCGCTGAGTGGTAGCCCACAGGGCACCAACGCCTCCGACCCCGACACCTATATCGTACCGCTGTCAGAGTTCGAGCCCGATTTTCTGGAGCTGTTGGACCGGGTCCAGGCGCTGAATCCCAAAATGGTAGCCGTTGCGAATGTACCGCCCATCGCAGCCATTCCTTACACCAAGTTCTGGAACATCAGCCCACCGACGGCCCCGTTCCCGGGCAACCCGCGGTGGCTGATGGAAGAAGACAAGGACGGCCCTGACACCGACGGCAACCCCAACAACGGCGACGACGATCCGGTCATGCTGGTGTTGTTGCCCGCTCCCGTGGGCGATTGCATCGAGTGTTACGATCCCCGCGTTTGCGGCGGAGTGGGACAACCTTGCACGGACATCCCGGCCGAGTTCACACTCAGCTTGTCCGAGGTAACGCTCATCAACGACACCATCGCCGCCTACAATGCGGTGATCGAGCGCGAGGCCACCGCTCGCGGCTTCGCGTTCGTGGACGTGAACGCCGCCTTCCTGGAATTGCCCACCAGCTCATCGGCGGTGGCCCCCCTCAACGCGGCGTTTCCCATCAACCCCAGCACGGCGGCCGTGAATCTGGGTAGCGCCTTCACGCTGGACGGCGTTCACCCGAGCGAGCGTGGGCACGCCGAGGTGGCCAACTTGTTCCTCGAAGCCTTCAACTTGCAGTACGGCACCAGCTATCCGATGTACGAGCTGACGAGCATCCGGAACGAGGCCGGGTTGGAGCTGGTGTTGCCCGCTGGCAAAAGTGGCGGTGGCCCGCTGCGTATCACGCCCGAAGCCCGGGAGACCTTGGCGGGGACGGTGCGCATGCTGCGGGGACGGCACTAGTCGCGACCAGGGAACAGAACCCGCGAACAAGAAAGAAAGGGGCTCCCGGTTGGGAGCCCCTTTTGTCTGCCCGGCTGCTCCAAGACAGCCGCGACGGTCGATCGCGGTTTCCTGCGCGTGAGCTGTCGCGGCTGAGTGGTCGCGTCTTTACTTGACCAGCGTCATGGTCCGGCTCGAGTTACCATCGGCCGTACGCAATTCATACATGTAGGTACCCGATGCCAGCCCCGTCGCCTGGAACGGTACCGTGTAGGCACCAGCCTCACGACGACCGTCGATCAGCGTTTCCACCGCACGACCGCGCATGTCGAACACGGTCAGCTTCACGTGCTGGGCCGAATCGAGCGTGAACGGAATGACGGTGTTGGGGTTGAACGGGTTGGGATAGTTCTCGCCCAGGCTGTAGTTCCGACCGGGTAGGTTGGTGTCGGTACGGCTGGCTTTGCCAAGCTCGAACACGAACCCCGAAGCCACGGCACCGAACAGGCTCAGGTCGTCGTTGTCGGGCGCCACCGGCAAACCAGCCGCATGACCCACGGCGGCTGCGCCCTGGATGAGCGACAATGTAGCCACGTACGTCTGGATGACGTTCGAGGTGCCGGTCTCGACGATGTCCAGCGTGGCCACGATGGGCGACAGCGGAATGTAGGTCTGGAAGTCGCCGTAGGCCAGATTCGTGAAGATGGGCAGGCCAACGCCCGGCATGTCGTGGACCGCACGAGCGATCAGATCGATCGTGCCCACCTCGGGTGCGGCGTGCACGGCCATGAGTTCCGACGTCTGGGGGTCGTCGGCGGCCGCCTTGTAGCCATCGAAGAAGGCGATCTGCATGGCGGTGCTGCGACCGTCGGGGTTGGGGTTGAAGTTACCGGGAACGCGAAATCCCAGTACCTCCAACAACGTGGGCGTAAGAACGCCCGGCAACGTAACCGAGGCCAGCGGCGAGCTGTCGTCCACACTGGTCTGATCGGCCACGACTATGGTGGATGTAGGAGTTACGAAGATCTGCGGTACGCCGCCGCCATCGACGAACGGTGTGGCGGCCTTGAAGGCCAGATCTTCGGCAACCTTGGTACCGTCGATGTAGATGTCGACGAAGGTGTTCGCGGGGTCCGGCGAAGAATTGATGATCTGAACGGGAACCTGCGCGCTTGCCGCGGTGGCCAGGGCCATGAGCATGGCGGCCGCAAAGGCAACGCGGAGAATACGGTATCGGTGGTCCATGGTCGCTCCAGTTGCGGGCCGACCGTACGGGCAGAGGCGAGAACTCCACCAGCGCGGACGACGGTTTGGAAGGGCTTGGCTTCTTCAAACCATCGTAGACGCTATTCCCAGGCTGGCGCAAGCTTCACGAAAATGCCCTAGAGGTGCTCCTTCGCCCGCTTCTCCGCCTGGCGGCGGTCGTTCTCGTCGAGAAGCACCTTTCGCAGGCGAATACTCTTGGGAGTCACCTCGACGCATTCGTCGGCATTCAGGTGCTCCAAGGCCTCTTCGAGGCTCATCTTCACGGCCGGCGCGACTTTGAGGGCACGATCGGTTCCCGATGCCCGCATGTTGCTCAGCTTCTTCGTGCGCTGGATGTTGACGATCAGATCGCTGTCCTTGTTATGCTCGCCGATGATCTGCCCGCCGTAGGCCTGATCGCCGGGTTCCACGAAGGCTCGACCGCGGTCCTGGATGGCGTCGAGCGCGTAGGCGGTTACCGGCCCCACGGCCATGGAAATCAGACTGCCCGTGATGCGCTGGGGAATGGAACCCTTGAAGAATTCGTATTGCAGGAACCGGTGGTTCAGCACCACTTCGCCCGACGTGGCCCGCATCATCGCGCTTCGGAATCCAATGAGACCACGACTGGGAATGTGGAAGTCCAGACGCGTGCGACCGTCGCGCGGCTCCATCTGTTTCATTTCACCACGTCGCGCCGCGGCGTACTCGATGACCGTGCCCACCAATCCGTCGGGAACATCGGCCGTTAGTACCTCGACCGGCTCGGCCTTCTTGCCGTCGATTTCGCGGTAGATGACGCGTGGCTGCCCCACCATGAACTCGAAGCCCTCGCGGCGCATGTTCTCCATGAGAATGGAAAGGTGGAGAATACCCCGGCCGGACACCCGGAACGCATCGGCACTGCCGGAGTCTTCGACCCGGAGCGCCATGTCTTTTTCCGTGGCCTTATGTAGCCGCTCGCGCACCTG
Organism: Candidatus Krumholzibacteriota bacterium; assembly: GCA_029262065.1. GTDB lineage: Bacteria > Krumholzibacteriota > Krumholzibacteriia > JAJRXK01 > JAJRXK01 > JAJDAC01. The sequence continues at coordinate 30,004 of JAJDAC010000026.1, forward strand.
ACGGCTGGTGACGTACTTTCCCTCGGAGCCGAAATTGGGGCTGTTGTTGATCATGAACTGCATGGTCAGCGTGGGCGCGTCGACCGCCACGATGGGCAACGGCTCGGGGTTTTCGAAGTCGGCCAGGGTATCACCGATATCCACCGATTCCAGGCCGACGACCGCGCAGATGTCGCCGCACTGCACCGAGTCGACTTCGGTCCGGCCCAGCCCGTCGAATACATAGAGCTTCTTCGCACGCACCGTGTTCTGAGTACCATCGCGATGGAGCTGCATGAGAGGCACGCGTGCATCGATGCTGCCGCGGAATACCCTCCCGATGCCGATACGCCCGACGTATTCACTGTGGTCGAGGGCCGTGATGAGCATCTGCAGGGGACCGTCGTCGACGTTGGGCGCCGGAATGCGATCGATGATGGTCTGGAGCAGCGGTGATAGATTCGGCCGCGGGTCAGCCAGTTCGTTGCTGGCCCAACCGTCGCGCCCGGAGGCGTACACGGCCGGGAAATCCAGCTGGTCGTCGTCGGCCTCGAGCTCCACGAACAGATCGAACACCTCGTTCAGCACTTCTTCGGGGCGCGCATTGGGTCGATCGACCTTGTTGATGACCACGATGGGCTTGAGGTGGAGTTTCAGTGCCTTCTGCAGCACGAAGCGCGTCTGGGGCATGGGGCCCTCGAACGCGTCGACCAGCAGCAGTACGCCGTCGGCCATCTTCAGGACCCGCTCGACCTCGCCGCCGAAGTCGGCATGACCCGGCGTATCGATCACGTTGATGCGCACGCCCTTGAACATGACGGAGCAGTTCTTGGACATGATCGTGATGCCCCGTTCGCGCTCGAGGTCATTCGAGTCGAGAATCCGGTCGGCGACGTCCTGATTTTCTCGGAACACCATGCACTGCTTCAGGATCTGGTCGACCAGGGTGGTCTTGCCATGATCCACATGGGCAATGATGGCGACGTTGCGAATTTCCATGGCGAGAAAGGCCCTTGGGCTAAGGAGCGGAAGTTTCGTGGCGACACCCATTTGACGGGCGCACGGCAGGGTGGATATGCTAGTTATGAAGCCCTTCCCACGCTATCGCTGTCTCCGATCCCGAGGAAAAACTCCATGCTGGCTCGCCATCGCTTCGTCGTTGTCCTGTTCCTGTTTCTGATGGCCAATTCGGCCTCCCTGGCCCTTGCGGCCGATTCCAGCCCGGCGGCGGCCAAACGCGCCTCCAGCCACCTGTATTCCCTCGCCCACCGGGGACCAGGCCAGGTTCAGGAGCTCCTGGACCGGGGCTACGACGTGGTTGGCCAGGGTGAGAAAGGCGAGCTGCTGGTCGCCGGCCACGCCGAGGATGAGGCCTACTTTTCGACCTGGGGCCGGCCGGCGGTAATCAAGGAGATGAACCGGGGCCTGCCCATGCGCAAGGACCTGACCGGGAACCTGGCCGACTACCATACCTACGCCGAGACGCAGGCACTGGTGCAGTCGCTGGCGGCCACCTACCCCACCGTATGCGAGCTCCAGACCATGGGTACGAGCCTGGAAGGCCGTGACATCCCCGTTCTGCGCATCACGAATCTTACGCCGGCCAAAGCCGGGGTGCCTCTGCCCGAGGTGCTCATCATGGGCAACCTCCACGCACGTGAACTCATGGCCGTGGAAATGCCGTTGCGATTCGCCGAGTACCTGGTGACCAACTACGGCACTGACCCGCAAGTCACCACCTTGGTGGACTCACGCGACATCTACGTGGCGCCCATGCTGAACCCGGACGGTCACGTGTACGTGGAAAACAACAACTCGGGCGACTGGTGGACCTGGTGGCGGAAGAATCGTCGCGACAACGGCGACGGAACCATGGGCGTGGACCTGAACCGCAACTTCGGATTCCAATGGGGCTTCGACAACGTGGGATCGTCTCCCAACACCAATTCGGCCGTCTACCGCGGACCATCGGCGTTCTCCGAGCCAGAAACCCAAGCCATCGAAACGTTCTGCGCCTTGCGTAACTTCACCCTTGCCTTCAGCTACCATTCTTTCGGTGACCTGCTGCTCTACCCGTGGGGCTACCAGTACGACTACACCGTGGACCACGAGTTGTTCTACACGTTGGGGCAGCGACTGACGGCCGAAAACGGATACTTCCCGGGCAACCCGGCCGAAGGCGCGATCTACACGACCAACGGTGGCTCCGACGACTGGGCCTACGGCGATACGCTGTCCAAGAACTCGTTCATCTGCTTCACCCCCGAAGTGAACAGCTCGGCCGACGGCGGCTTCGGCCCGCCGGACACGCAGATCATTCCCACGTTCAACGAGAACCTGGCCATGAACCTGCGGTTGGTGGAGCTGGCCGATGAGCCGCGCAAGGTGCTGGGACCCATCGTACCCGTGCTGAGCAACAATCCACCGTTCGCCTCGCCGCTCCTGTCCTTGGATTGGACCGCGAACGATCCGCTGGATCCCAATCCGGTGGTTTCGTATGAACTCGAGGAGTTCAAGAACCTCGGCGCAATCCTCGACTTCGATGCCGACGCCCTGTCGCCGCTGTTCGACTTTGGCGGCTTCAGCCTTTCGACCACGCAGATGTTCGAAGGCAGCGGAAGCTACTTCAGCGGAGCGGGCGACAACCTGGCCAACACGCTCACCACCACCGCCCCGTTTGCCGTAACCCCGGCCACCAGCACGTTCAGCGCGCGCCTGCGGTACGACATCGAGTTGGACTGGGACTACGCCTACCTGCAGGCCAGCAGCGACGGCGGACTCATCTGGCAGAATCTGGCGGGCAACCTCACCACCAACACCGACCCCAACGGCAGCAACCTGGGCGAGGGAATCACCGGTAACACCGGCGGACTATGGGCTTCGGCCACATTCGACCTGTCGGCGTACGTCGGGCAGACCATCGCCCTGCGACTGGCCTACATCACCGACGGGGCCGTGACCAACCCCGGGCTCTGGATCGACGTGCCGTCGCCGGTGCCCTCGTTCGAGTCGTCGCGCATCGTGGTGGCGGGTCACCCCACCAACACGCTCGACGTCAACGTGACCGAGGCCGCCAGCTTTTCGTACCGGGTGCGGGCCATGGATGCCGATGGCGACATCAGCCGTTGGAGCAACATCGTTTCCACCACCGTGGACCCGGTAACCGCGACCTCGGACGCCCTGCCCAGCTACTCGCACCTGAGCGGCAACTACCCGAACCCGTTCAACCCACGCACGCTGGTTTCCTACACCGTGGGCACGCCCGCCACCGGCTCGGACGCCCAGGTCCGCCTGGACGTGTACGATCTGGCCGGGCGCCACGTTTCCACGCTGGTGGATACCACACGCGCGCCGGGCGCCTACCGCGAGACATGGAACGGAAACGCCAGCGACGGCGGTGCCATGCCCAGCGGTGTGTACGTAGCGCGACTGGTGATCGATGGCGAAACCGTGTCCGCGCACAAGATGACATTGCTGCGGTAGGATCGGACGAACATGCGCACTGCGTACATGCTTCTCGGCGTCGTGGCTTTGGCCACCGGTGCGTTGCTGGGTCCGCCTGCCAGCGCGGGCCAGAAGCCCGATACCACGGGGCGCGAGGATCGCGGCGCAGTGGAACTGGACGCCATCGACGAGGCGTCGGGCATGGTGGTCAGCTACCGCAACCCCGGCTTGCTGTGGACGCACAACGATTCGGGCGACGCGGCCCGGCTGTACGCAATGGACACGTCGGGCAAACACCTGGGGACGATTCGACTGGCCGATTGCGTGGCCCGTGACTGGGAAGACATAGCCATCGGCCCGGGGCCGGCCGTGGACGGGAAGCCGACCTGGTATCTGTATGCGGGCGACATTGGCGACAACCGGGCCAAGAGACCCGTCATCCAGGTTCAGCGCCTGCCCGAGCCAGACGTGTCGTCGCTACCCAGGCCATTCGACCTGACCCTGTCGGCCGATACCATCGTTCTACGCTACCCCGACGGTAGCCGCGACGCCGAGTCGCTCATGGTCGACCCGAACACCCAGGACATCTACATCGTGTCCAAGCGCGAGGGCGAGGTCCGGCTGTACCGGGCCCCTTCGCCCCATGGCCTGGAAGAACCGAACGTGCTGGAGTTCCTGTACGAGCTTCCGTTCAGCTCAGCGGTGGCCGCCGACGTTTCCAATGACGGGCTCCATGTGGTGGTGAAGACGTACACCGCCATCCACCTGTGGCACGCCAAGGCCAACGAGGACATTGCGGCCAGCTTGCGCCGACCCTTCACGCTGGTGCCCTACATCCCCGAAATCCAGGGCGAGGCGTTGGCCTGGTCGACAACGGAATCGGGATACTACACACTGAGCGAAGAGACCATGCGGCTGCCCGCCCACCTGTTCTTCTACCCGTTCAACTGTTCGCCCGAGGACCACGAGTGAAAAGCCAAGCTACTTCGCGCGACCGCCTGATCCACATGATCGGGCGTGAACGCCCCCTGCGCGAGATCACGCAGGTCCTGCACTACGCCGCCAACGAGTTCAAAGCGTCCGAGGTAGGCGCCATCCACGTGACGTGCGCCGACGAATCCGAGGTGGAATGCTCCGAAGCGTTCCAGCGGGGATTCGTGCACTACATGTTGCCGCCGCTGAAGACCGGCCGATCGTCACCCATGCGCCTGGCGAATCTGGGCGGTCAGTACGAGTGGGGCGCGGTACGAATTGCCGAAGATCACTACGCCACCGACGGCTCGCGCGATGAATTCAAGCTCATGGTCGTGAAGATCAACGCTCACGTGGCGCGTGAGAGCGACACCCATCCGCCCGAGTGGGGTCGCTGGAGTCGCTACGGTCGCGAGTCGGAATGCTGCGGTGCCCTGGCCGGCCTGCTGGCCAACTCCCACCTGCCGTTCGCCGACTTGCTACGCGAGGACTTCGAGTCCGAAGGAATCGATCGGTTGGGCACACTGAAGGACCCGGCGCTGGTTGACCAACATACCCTGCCCCTTCTGGCCGCCATGGTTTCAACCCGGCTGCAGGCGCGGAAGGTCGTGCTCGACACCCAGGACTACGAGCCTCGCACCCCCACCGTGTTCATGATCCTGCCCTGCGTCACCATCAATCGCGAGGGCCACGATTCGGAAATCCTGTGCGGCTTGTACGAAATCGATCGGCGTCACGGTGGCCAACAGACCTACACCGGGCTGGGCGACGACCCTAGTCAGTACCGCCTGCAGTCGGGGCAGCACGGACTCGTGGTAAGCGACGACGAGTTGGGCACGCGGCGGCCGGCGCGCGATCACCGAGCCCTGGTAGCGGACATGTCGAAGGAGTTGTCGACCCACCTGACCGCCACGCCGGAGAACGCGGCCACGCCCGCCTTGCTGGACGATCGCATCCACCGCGTGCGTGAAGATGTGCGCCGGGGACGCCACCGCGACTCGCGTCACGCGCACCAGTTACTTCGTGTGGCGCTACCGGTACTGGCCGAGGTGGCGCCGATACCGGCGGCGATACTCATGTTCGCCGAAGGTGCCGCGGGTATTCACCACACGTTCCGCGTGCATCGTCTGGCGCGTGAAATGGAAGGCGAATTGGAGGCGCGGGAGATCCTGGAGGAGATCGAGAGCAGGATCGATCACCTGGAGCCCGAGCGGGCGGAGGCGCTGCTGGAGTTGTTGGTGGCGGACTATCGACGCTAGGGGATACGCCAGAGGCCAGGTGTTGTGACCTGGCCTCTGGGTTTGCGGCTTCTTGTTAAGAAAGCCTGCGTCGAAGGCCCGGCTCTGACGGGCCGGAGATCCCGGCGAAGCCGGGGCCGGTGCATCGCGGCGCCTGTTCTTTGGAGCTGGCTCGGCTTACTGGACCAGCGTCATCTTCTGCGCTCTCGCACTGGCCCCCGCCTGCAGCCGGTACACGTACACGCCTGACGCCACGCGGCGTCCCATGGCATCGGTACCGTTCCAGTCGGCTTCGTGCGGACCAGCCGGCAGGTCGGCGTCGACCAGCAGTCGAATGAGTCGGCCCTTCAGGTCGTACACACCCAGCACGGCGCGCTCACTGCGCGACAATTCGAAACGAATGGTCGTCAGCGGATTGAACGGGTTGGGAACGTTCTGATCGAGTCGCATGGCCGCCGGCGGCGCGCCGTCGAATCGCAACTGGACGGGGAACGATTCCACTTCCACCCCACCGGTGGTCACGGCGATCACCGTGTACGAATAGGTCTGGGTGCCGTCAACGGCCTCGTCCACGAACGTGGTGTCGGTCGGCGGTAGCAGCGTCGAGCTGCCCGCGATGATATGGCCCGCGCCGTCATCCACGCGGCGAATCACGCGATAGCCGGCCAATGTTTCGTCGTCCAACGAGACGTTCCAATTGAGCTCGATGCCCGAGGGAATCGACTGCGCCCGCACGCTCTGGAAAGCGACGGCCACCAGCGACTGTGCCGTTACCAGGGCCACCCAATCGCTGCCGGTCGACGACGGCGGGTTGCCAACGGAAACCCAGTTGCCACCGGTAATCGAGGTCACGGTGCCGTCCTGCAGACCGCCACCGTTGCGGGGGTCGTACCATTCGACCACGAAGTCTTCGTTGATGCCGCGCAGGTCAAGGTCGGTCGAGCCGCCGTTCTGCAGATACACCACGTACACCTGGCCCGACTTGGCGAAGCACCAGGCGTCGCTCTCGGCGGCCAGATTGTCATCGGGGTCGAACTCGACCACCGGCCGCGGCAGATGCTGCGTGAAGAAATCGATCGCGTGCTTGGTCTGCGCCCACATGTTGTGACGCGTCCGCCAGTCCTCGCAGTCGAGATCCATGTGCGGGAACGAACTGCCGAAGTACCACTCGGCGCCGGCACCCCCGGCCATCAGGTTACCCCAGAGGGCTTCCTTGCGAATACGATCGTGGCTCGCGTCGTCCTCGTCGGGCTTCACGCCCACGTTGTACGGTCCGATCTCGTCCATGTTGCACACCCACTTGCGACCCGCCTCGCGCGAATCGTCGACCCAACCGCGCGTGGCGTTGTGGATGTTGCTCAAGAAGGAAATCTGCATCGAGGGACCGTCGATACCGTCGAAGCCCAGCAGCGGCCGCAAAACCTCGTCGGCCTCGTCGGGCCAGTGATGAATGACGGTGAAGTGATCGTAGGGGTCGAGCGCGCCGATGTAGTCGGCGAAGGCACGACGCTGGGTTTCGGTGTTGGTGTTTTCCTCACCCAGGTTCCAGGTAATGGCCGGGTGGTGGCCAAACCGCGCGATCAACTCGCGGTAGTACAGCTTGCGCTGCGTGCCCAGATTGCCGCTGTCCAGAATGCGATCGTTCTCGCGCTCCTGCTGGAGCACGTGCAGCATGATGCCCTTGGACGTCATCTGCGAGAACACCATTTCCCACTGCTCCAGCTTGCTCACATCGAAACGATAGCGCTCGCCGTAGCTGGTCCACGGGTAGACTTCGCGACCATCGCCGGCCACGTTCATGGTCAGGAAGTAGATGGTGTTCATGCCCATGCTGGACAGGTAGTTCACCGCACCAATGATGCCCTTACCCTTGCCACCGTCCCAGGTGGGGTCACCGTTGTTCCAGTCGGACTCGTGGGCCTGGTACCGATGCAGGCCGTTCACCAGAGCGTTTTGCTGTCCGCCGTTGTCGGTGGTGTTGTCGAATTCGTAGTAGCCCAGGAAGTTTTCCGGGCTGTTGGCGCCACCTTTGATGTAGTAGTCGCCGGTTTCGGCAAAGCGCAGGTAATGCTCGCCCACGTAGTCCAGCCGCCCCTTGGCGCGCAGGTCGGGCGCGGTCTTGTTGGTGGCGCCGATATCGAATACGCCGGTGGCCCCGTCGAGGGCATCGGGCGTACCAGCCTGGGGATCGAGGCTTACCGCCACGTCGGATCCGGTGCGGAACGAGACCCCGTAGTTCCATCGTCCCACCAGAGGCGGCGAGAAGTGGACGCGCCACTTGTCGCCGCTGTTGGCGCCCGTGTTGGCCGCGTCGCCGTCGGCCGCGAAGAAGCCGGGCACCACGAAGGTCTTGCCCGAGCTCTCGTGGACGAATGTCACGTTCATGCGGTGATCTCGGAACGGATTCGAACCCGCCCCCTCATTGGTCGACGGCCCCTGGAACGTCACGGTTACCCGGTGCCACTTGCGCAGCTCGCCGGAAATGGTCCCCTGCGACGCGCCCTCGGGCAGCACCGTCACCGCGGCCAGATCAACGTCGGACAGCCCACGACTGTCGGTGACCACCAGGCGGAATTCATAGCTACCTTCGGCCAACCCGCTGACGTTGAGGCTGGCGGTGGACTGTCCCGACAGGCTCACCGAGGCGCCCGCCGTCTGATCCCATGCATAGTCGGTGATCGTGCCCGACGGGGTGATTGCCGAGCCAATGAGCGTAATGCCGGTATCGGGCAGGAACACCACGCGGTCGCCCCCGGCGTCGGCCGTGGGAGGTACCGTCGAAGAGTCGTCGACCACGGTCAGGTTCACCGTGAGTGGCGTGCCCGCGGTACCGTTGCCGCCGCCCGATGTGTACGGCGTAGCGGTGATCGACAGCGGGCCGAAATTCGGTGTCCACGGCAGGTAGTCGCCCGATACGTCGCCCTCGAGCGCGTACGGCGGTGCCGTTTCGATGTGCGTGCTTCCGTTCGACTCAAACACCACGCTTCCCACCACCACCGGATCGGTCACGGCCTTCACATTGAAGTTGTTGGTGGGATACGAGGCCAGATTCAACGTGCCCCCGTCGACCAACGAACCCAACTCGGTGTTGGTGTCGGCGTTGATCAAGATGAGATCGGTGACCGAGTCGGCGTGCGCCGCGGTGGCCGAAGTCAGGAGCAAAGCAACCATAGCGAACCATAGGATGCGCAAAGCGGGTCCTCCAAGGGACGTCCGTGAATGTTTTTGGCAGGAGCAGGCGGGCATCGCCAATGGGCCGACACGTGTGGGGAAGGAAGTCGGCTCGACTCCAGCGCAAGACGAGGAAGTTCAATGCCGTCGAGTGCAGAACGCATGCCACGCGGCGGGTTATTTATCAGGTGGGTACGCTAAGGTCTCTCTCAGGGCTTGGCCAGGGGGATTCGCCCTAGAACTGGCGCAAAATGCCCTATTTAGGCGTGCAGAGGGCGCAAGTAGCGTTTGATTGCGACGTATGTTCGATTGTCACGGGCCGACCAACTACCGGCCAGCGGTCAGATGCCGACCGGTCAGGGTGCGACCCGCCGCCATGCGCGACGGAGAATCTTGATGGGACCCCAAGTGAGGGCCTGGCCGATGTCGCGCCGGAAATCGATGGCCATGGGGGAATCGACGCTCTCCCATTGGGGCGCGAGTCGTAGAATGCTCCGCGCCGTGGCGGCATCGCCCGAGATGGCGAATCTGCGTGCGTCCTGCAACGCAAGCAGACCCCGGATTCGTTCGAGCAACGGGCGGTGCTGGTTGGGACAGACATCGCGAAGCGGCTCGGGGTCGGTCACCACCGGACGCGCGGGCGGAATCTGGACGCGCCCGACACCCAGCTCCGAATCGTACGTGTGGTACCAGGACCGAGGAGTGGTATCGAACGTCACCGGGTGATTCAACAATACCTGCAGCCACAACCACGAATCCTCGCCGTAGGTGCAACGCTTGCGATCGTAGAAGCCGCCGTACTTACGAGCGATGTCGCGGCGCATCACAACCGAAGAAGTGTGCGTGAAATCAAGCGTATGCTTGATGCGATCGGCGTTCAGATCGGGCGGCAACACGAACGGTCCCGATTCTATTCCCAGGCTCAGCCAATACGGCTCGTCGATCTGCGACTCATCCCGGTAGTGCCCACAGGCCGACAACACACACTCAGGGTGTTCGGTCAGCCGTTGTACAGCCTCGGCCAAGTGGTCGGGTTCCCATTCGTCGTCGGCATCCAGGAAGGCCACGAACTCGCCTACGGCTCTGTCGATACCACGATTACGCGCGCCGGCCGGTCCAGCGTTGGGCTGGGCGATCAGGGCAATACGTGGATCCTGGTACGCGGTAATGCGTTGCGGGCCGTCGTCGGTGGAACCGTCGTCGACCACGACGACCTCGTAATCGGTATAGGTCTGCGCCAATACCGAGTCCACACAACGCGCCACGTGCGGCGCCTTGTTGTACAACGGAATGATGACGCTGACTCGGGCCATGAACCGCGAGCTCCTTGTGGACAATAGGCTAGTTGGGTCGCGACCAGCGGTGACGCATGGTTACCGCGCCCCACTTGGATTCGTGCTTGAAGAGCCTGCCCTCGGACTCGCCACCCACCACCTGAAACCGGGTGGCCGCATCGACAATATCTTCCGCCACGCCACGATTGAGCAACTGGACGTCCAGGTTGTATTCGCCGGGCATGAGCGGCAAGGCCTCGATATCGCATACCAACTGTCGTCCCATGGAGGGATCGACCGTGTCAGTGGAATGTGAGTACTCCGACGAGAGCAGCGACAGCCGCGCGCCGCGCTCGTCGTTGACAATGAACGAACAACCGGGCGCGGCCAACTCGCCTTCGTAACTGAACACCAACTGCATGGGCTGACCGGTGTTGAGGGTAGAAACAGGGGTACCATCGGTACCTCGGATCTCGATGCTGGTGAACCGCGCGTTGCCCTCGCCACCGCGATCCTCGCGGTGAGTCAGCGACTGGGCACTGGCCTCTTCCATCTGCGCCAGATACTCGTCCACCGCGTCGTTGGCCGGGCCGTCGAAATGGAGCTGCCCGCCGCTGAACACGATTCCACGCTCACACAAAGCGCGCACGGCGCCCATGTTGTGGCTCACGAAAAGCACGGTGCGCCCGTGCCCCGCCACGTCCTTCATCTTGCCCAGGCACTTGCGCTGGAAGGCGGCGTCACCCACGGCCAACACTTCGTCCACCAGCAGGATCTCGGGCTCGAGGTGCGCGGCCACGGCAAACGCCAGGCGCACGTACATTCCACTGGAGTAGCGCTTCACCGGTGTATCCAGAAAACGCTCGATTTCGGAGAAGGCGACGATCTCGTCGAACTTCCGGTCGATCTCGCCTTTCGACATGCCCAGAATGGCGCCGTTCAGGAAGATGTTCTCGCGGCCGGTGAGCTCGGGATGAAAGCCCGTCCCCACTTCGAGCAAAGAGCCCACGCGGCCGAACAATTCCGCGCGGCCCTCGCTTGGATCGGTAATCCGGGACAGGACCTTCAACAGCGTGGACTTGCCCGCGCCGTTGCGACCAATGATACCTACCACTTCGCCGCGACCGATTTCAAACGACACGTCGCGCAACGCCCACAAAGTGGAGTCGACCGACTCCTTGCCGCCGCGCCCAAACACGCTCTTGATGGAATCGACCACCACCTCGCGCAGGTTCTGATCGCCAACCCAGGAACCCAGCCGGTACTTCTTGGCCAAACCTTCGACGCGGATCATTGGAGCACTCACGTTGATCCCCCTACACCACGTCGGCGAACCGACGCTCCACACGGCCGAAGTAGAACAGACCCACGACCAGCAGGGACACCGCCATCCCCGCGGAAAGCAGCAGACCGTCGACATTCAGGGATGTTCCCAGCATCACCGAACGGTGCGTTTCGATGATGCCCGCCATGGGGTTCAGATACAGCATCCACGCGTACTTTTCGGGCAGCACGTCGACGGGATAGATCACGGGGGTCAGGAAGAACCAGGTCTGGACCATGAACGGCACCATGTACTTGAAGTCCCGGTAGGAAACCGAGAGCGCCGCCAGCAAGATGCCCACACCCAGGGCGGCGACGATGGCGCCCAAGGCAACCACTGGCGCCAGAAGAATCGTCCAACCCATGGGCTGCTGGTAGTAGAGCATGAGGCCCAGCAAGACCACGAAGGCGACGGCGCCATCCACCAACGGAGCGCCGGCCGAGGAAAACGGCAGGATGATTCGCGGCACGTAGATCTTGCGGAGAATCTCGGCGTTGGCCAACAGGCTGTTGGCCGACGTGGTGACCGTGGCGTTGAAGAAATTCCAGAGCACCTGACCGGACAGCGAGAACACCGCGTAGGGGACCACACGACCCTCGATCTGCTCGATTCGGTCTTCCACGCCGAGCATCTTTCCAAAGAACAGGGTAAACACGATCATCTGCGCCACCGGCTGGATTACGGCCCACAGGGCCCCCAGCATGGTCTGTTTGTACCGGATCTTTATATCCCGCAGCGCGAAGATCCAAAGCAGGTCGCGAAACCGCCAGAGCTCGGCCATGTCGACCAGCTGCCAGCCCGAACGAGGGCGTAGCACGGCCAGAGGCTCGGTGGAGGGCGCCGGCACCGGGGAAGGACCCGTTGAAGCTGGGTCAGATACAGATGACATCAGGATCCTGTGGTGAAAGTTCCGGCCACGATATCACCGGCCGGGGGGACCGGCCAGTCCGGTGCCGTCGATCGGCCTGCAATCGGGATACCAGCGCAGTGCGGATGGCCGATCAAAGCCGCCGGACGGCTTCCAGAAACCGTTCGCCCGCGGTCGTCCAGTTCAGACGGGTGCGGTACTCGCGGTAGGAACTCATGGCCAGGTCTTGATAGCCGGCCGGGTAGGACCACAGTTCCTGCACTCGCGCCGTGGCGCCCGGAACGAAATCCTGGAGGTCGTAGAGGTAGCCGTTGCGCCCGTCGGCCACGACGGTGGATAGACCGGTCACGTTGGATGCCAAGATCGGAACGCCGTAGGCGTTGGCCTCGGCCAGGGCAATGCCAAAGGCCTCAAACGAGGCCGGGTGTACCAGGAAGTGGCTTTCGCGCAGCAGGGCCATCAGCTGTTCGAGTTCGGCGGGCACCGTCTTGTCGAGGAAGCCAATGATCTCGACCCGATCGGATGTGATATCCGGCTGGCTGCCCACGACCCGCAGGCGAGCATCGATTCCAACTTCAGCCAGGCCTTCAGCCAGTTCGATCGCCTTATCCAGTCCCTTACGCACGTGCTCGGCGCCCAGGAACAACAGGTTGCAGCGCTCGCGCGAACGCGACGTCACGGCCGATTGGACGGCGCCCTCGTCGCTGAGGCCAGGCAGGTTGGCGCCCAACTCGATCACGGGGGTCTTCTCGGCCGGCGTACCGTAGTGGGTCTGGGCCAGCTCGGCCGCCCAGCGCGAGCTGAACACAGCCAGATCGGCCCGCTGCAGGGCCAACTCGTCCCAGTGGTGCTCATGCGGTTTGGTGCGCCGAAATTCTTCGAAGGTCAACGGATCGCCGTAGTGGCCGCTCCAAAGCCCCGACCAGGTGGCGTCGTGCCAGAATACAATCGGCCGGTTGGTGTTCATGTGGGGCACGGGCGCCGTGCCCTGGCAGATGACCAGGTCCACGTCGTGTTCACGCACGGCCCGGGTGGCCAGCTTGCCGATGGTCTTGAGCTTCTTGGGAACGGTCTGCAGAACCTTCCCCGGGTGGGGCATCTCCACGCAGTGCAGTTCGCTGAAGATGGACTCGTACGTCTCACGCATTCGCAACGACGTGCCCGACCAGGCCTTGGGGTCGTACGGGTCGCACTCGCAAAGGAACAAGGCCCGGATGTGGTCGAGCTGGGCCAGCGGCACCCGTGGCGTTTCCTGTACACGCCCAAACCAGTTGAACAGCCCCACGATGATCCTTCCCAACGGGTCCAACGGACCCCATCCAGGCCCCCTGGCAAAAATGAAACAGCTGCCCAGCGCATGGGGCCCGGGCCGGCCGCCGGCAGAGTAACCCGAAACGGTCCAGATCCCCGTTAAATTTTGGGAACCTCAGGATGGGGATAGTTGTTTCCGGTGAGGGCACCCGAAGGTCGGTGAGCGACCAGAAAGGTTCGCTCTTACCATGTCAATCGGGTCTACATAGAGCAATTTCGGATGTCGTGCATGGGAACATGGTTCATCTGTGATACGATTTCCGACGAGGAAACGTGCCCCCTGGGGTGCGGGCCCTTGTGACCGGCCGGAGGACTTCCAAGGGGGGAAGTCGGTCACGGTTGCGAAGCGTAGGCGTTGTCCTTTCTGCATCGCACCGGAACTCGTGAGCGAGCACGGGTTCGAGCTGATCACAATCAAGACGAGGAACACGGATGTCCACGATCCCCCCTCGGCGAACCCTCCAGGGTTCCGCCGCCTCGGTCCGTCCCACCGACGGGCTCTCTTCTATCAATTGCGTCTTGCGCGGGCCCGTGGCCCTCGTATGCCTGATCGTCCTGATGTGCAGCGTCGGAGTCGACGCCGCGTTTGGTCAGGTTGTCTACCGGGTCAATCCCGGTGGGCCAGCGGTAACCTCGATCGACGCGGGCCCCGATTGGGAGGCCGACCTCGAGGGAAATCCATCTATCTATTGGAACGCCGCGGCGACCGGCGACCTGTCGTCGGTTACCGACGCTCCGAACAATTCTCCCCTCGCCTCAGTTCCGGCCGGCATGCCCGCGGTACTGTTCGATACCGATCGCTGGGACCCGGGCAGCGGTCCGGAAATGCTCTGGCAATTCCCCGTGACCAACGGCACCTACGAAGTTCGGCTGGGATTCGCCGAGATCTATTCGGGTACCCAGAGCAAAGGCGCCCGGATCTTCGACGTGTTCGTCGAGGGCAGCTTGAGCCTGCTCGACATCGACAAGTTTGAACGATACGGAGGCTATACGCCGGCGGTCGAGACGGTCCTGGTCGACGTCAGCGACGGTGTGCTCGACATCGAGTTTCTACACAAGGTCGAGAACACGTCTCTGACAGCCATTGAAATCGTGGGCGTAGCGCGCGACGGCTACCTGAAGCCCACCCTGAACAACGTGGGTTTTGGACTGGTGGAAGAGAACTCCATCTCCAGTCCGCTCAGCGTGGACCTGGTGAACGCCGGGCTGGTGGGTGACCAACCCATTACGATCACCGGCGTCACGGTGACCGGCGAATTCACGACCGACCTGGTGCCGCAAACGCTGAACCCGGGCGAAACGCTCTCGTTCAACGTGAACTTCGCCCCTACCACCTTGGGGTTGGCCGCCGAGTCGCTGACGATCAACCACAGCGGAAGCAACGCGCCGCTCGTGTTGGCATTGACTGGAGATGCCTTTCCCGAGGGCTCCGTACCCATTGGCTTTGGCGTGGACACCCTGCTGGGAACGCTGAACGCCATGCCCACGACCCTGCAGTGGGGCCCCGACGGGCGTCTGTACGTGGGTCAGCAGGACGGCATCATCACCGTGTACACGGTTGAGCGCGTGAGCGCGAACAACTACCAGGTGGTGAGCCTGGAGATCATCGATCTCATTCAGCAGATTCCGAACCATGACGATGACGGTTCCCTGAACCCCACCATTACCACGCGCCAACTCACGGGCCTGCTGGTGACCGGTACGTTCACCAACCCCGCAATCTACGTGAGTTCCTCGGACTCGAGGATTTCGCTGAACTTCGACTCGGGTCTCGACACGAACTCGGGCATGGTTACGCGCCTTACGTGGAACGGCGCCACCTGGGATCAGCTGGATCTGGTGCGAGGACTGCCGCGCTCGGAAGAGAATCACGCCGTCAACGGCATGGCGCTCGACGCGGTGACCAACACGCTGTACCTGTGCTCCGGTGGAAATACCAACGCGGGTGCCCCCAGCGACGCGTTCTCGCAACTGCCCGAGTACGCGCTGGCCGCGGCCGTGCTTTCCATCGATCTGGATGCGATTGGCAACACCACCTACGACCTCCCCACCCTGGACGATCCCACGCGGCCCAACACGGGACCGGGAGGATCGGACGAGAACGATCCGTTCGGCGGCAATGACGGTTCCAATCAGGCCATGCTTACGCTCGCCAGCCCGGTGCAGGTGTACTCGCCCGGATATCGCAACGCCTATGACGTGGTGATCAGCGAAGCCGGGCGCATGTACGTGACCGACAACGGACCCAACATCGGTTGGGGCGCTCCGGCCGTGAACGAGGGTCCGCTGGGCCTGTGCACGAACGATCCGAACGAAAGCGGCAGCTTCACCTGGCCCGATCAGCTGCACTACGTGGACGGTCCCGGCTACTACGGCGGCCATCCCAACCCATTCCGCGCCAACATGGCCAACACCATCAACGGTGTATCGCCGGTAGAGGTCGCCAATCCGGTCGAGTGTGACTTTCGCTCGCCCGGCGTGGAAGACGGCGCGCTGGCCACATTTCCGTTCTCGACCAACGGGATTACCGAGTACACCGCCAGCAACTTCGAAGGCACCATGCGCGGCGACCTGCTCATGGCCGGTTGGGGCGGCACTGTTGAACGCGCCCAGCTGACGGCCGACGGCTCGATGGCCACCAACGTGTCGACGCTGTTTTCGAACACCGGCCCGCACGCGCTGGACATCACGGCGCAGGGCGACACCGGCCCCTTCCCCGGCACGATCTGGGTGGCCTCGCACGCGCTGAACCAGATCAAGGTGTACGAGCCCAACGACTTCGGTGGCGGCACCGGCGTGGCCTGCACCGGCGTGGACGACAACTTCATCGATGAAGACGGCGACGGCTACACCAACGGCGATGAGATCGACAACGGCACCGACCCGTGTTCGGCCGCCGATGTACCGAGCGACTTCGACGCCGATCTGGTATCCGATCGCAACGACGATGACGACGACAATGACGGCATCCTCGACGTCGTCGATTCGTTCCAGCATGACCCGTTCAACGGGTTCACCACACCGCTGCCCGTAAGCTACACCTGGGAAGAGGGCTCGCCCGGATTCGGTTTCCTGAGCCTGGGTTTCACGGGTTTCATGACCAACGGTACGGCCGACTACCTCGACCTGCTGGATGAGACCAACGTGACCGCGGGCGGCGCGGCGGGCAAATTCACCATCGACAACACGCCTCCGGGCGATGCTCTGGGCGGCAACAACGACCAGGAATACTCGATGCAACTGGGCGTGGACGTGAACGCGGCCACCGGGCCGTTCAGCGTGCACACGCGTGTCGATGGGTTGTTCTTCAACGGCAATACGCCGGTGGACAACCAGTCGCTGGGCATGTACCTGGGAACGGGTGACCAGGACAACTACGTGAAGATTGCGCTCGCAGCCAACGGCGGCGCCGGCGGTATCGAAGTGGTTCTGGAAGATCAGGGTGTGCCGGCCGCTACCATGTATTCCGAGGCCGTGTTGGGCGCGTCCAACATCCACCTGTACCTGAGCGTGGACCCCGTCGCGCTGACCGTACAAGCGCGATACGCGTTGGATGCCGGACCGGTCGTCGACCTGGGTACACCGCTGGCTATCGCGCCGGGTTCGCCCCTGGCCGCGACGCTGTCGCCGTCACAGGCCATGGCCGCGGGTATCATTGCCACCTCGCGTGGAGCTACCCCGTTCACGTCCACATGGGACCTGATCGAGGTAGTGCCCGACTCCATGTTGCCCACCGGCGCGGCGGCGGTAATTACCGCGACCGACACCGGTGACCTCGACACCGCGGCTACCGAAACCGCGGGCGCGCTGATCATCGATAACCAGTCGCTGAGCGGCGAACGCATAACCCGTGTGTCGATTGACCTGAGCTGGGCCGTGCTGAGCGACCTTGTGTTTGACCCCGCGGGCATCGCGGGAGACCTGAGTCTGAAGTGCGTCACCGCCGACAGCGATGTCGTGTCGGTGGGGTATACCTCGCCAGCTGATCCGTGTGTCGATCCCTTCAGCGGCCCGCACGACGGTGGATACGACGCGGTTGAACTTACGTTCACCGACTTCGACCCCGGCGAAACGTTCGCATTCTCACTCGACGTGGACCCCACGTCGATCCAGGGCGCCGTCGCCCCCGGTCCCGACGGAGCTGGGCACATCGCCGGCGTGGAGCTGGTAGGCAGCGCCGTAACCATCGAATTCGACGATGGCTCGGTGTACCTGAGCGAGTTGTTCTTTGATAACGGTACGACCGCCGGCGGTCGCGTCGAAGTCGGACCGGTGTGCCCGCCACGTCCTGGCCTGCAGGCATTGGATACCGCCGGGTCCCAGGGCACGGTCATCGATCCCAACCAGACCATGCGAGTGTCCGCCGCCCCCGGCTCGTCGGTGCGACTGCTACGGTTGGAGTCGGCGCTGTCGCTCGAGGGTGCTGGATTCGATATTGATCCCTTCGAGGCAAACCGCGTGGTCGCGGTTGCCGAAACTTCGGCCGTGGTTGGTGTTGGCGGGTACGTGGACATACCCGTCACGCTGACCATGGCCGACTCGACTGGCGGCATCAACGTGTTCGCCGCCGCCGCGGTGGACGGGACGGGCAAGACCGGCCTGGTCTCCACGCCCGTGACGCTGCAGTTGCTGGGCGGCGTGGTGACCGATGCCCTGGCCACGGTGGCCATCGACCCGGGTACGGGTATTGGTGCCACCACCATTTCGCCGGGTTCGTTTCAGATCACCAACGAAAGCCCGTCGGGACAGATGATCCAACGGGTGCGGTTCAACCTGTCCAGCTCGTTGCTGCCCGACCTGGTGTTCGACCCGGTGGGTTCAGCCGGGGATGTGGATGGGTTGTGTTTCACGCCCAATTCCACCGGCGGCACGCAGCCGGTTCTGCCCCCCAATCCCTGCTCGAGTCCATTCTCGTCGCCCCACGACGGCGGATACGACGCCATCGAAATCGCGTTCAACGATTTCGGTCCGGGCGAGACTTTTACGTTCTCGGTCGATGTCGATCCCACCAGCATCCAGGGTGCCACCGGCGTCGGTGGCCCAGGCGGTGTGTCGGGTCTGGAACTCGCGGGCACGACCGTGTCGGTGGAGTTCGACGATGGCTCGATTCTGGTGAGCGAAACGTACCGTATCGCCGGCAGTAACGGCGGTTCGAGCGTGGACCTGTTCTACGGGCAACCCGCCGCGCCGACGATTGCAATGCTCGGCGCCACCGCCGACCCCACAACCGTGGGCTTTCCCAATCAGACGATTCGCGTCACCGGTGAGCCGGGCTTGGATGTTTCACTGCTCGTGGTCGAAGCCGCGTTGATCGTGGGCGGCCAGTTCGGACCGGGCTTCGATCTGGATCCATTCGAAGCCAACGAAGCCTCGATCGTAACCGAGTACTCGGCCACGGTGCAGCCCGGCGGCAGCGTGGACATCCCCGTGCTGCTGACCGACACCGGCGGCAGCTTCAATCACCTGATGGCCGTGCAGCGCGATGGTACCGGCCGCGCGGGCCGCACTTCGAACGTGCTGGTGGTCGAGTTGGATGCGTCGTCCATTCCGTTGCCCACGTTGGCCGTGGAGCCGACGTCGTTGGACTTCGGCTCGGTAGCGGTGGGTGACTCGGCGGTGGTCCAGGTGCAGGTCATTCATGAGGGAGCGATCACCGATCCGTCGGCCACGCTCTTCAACGCCACGTTTGTTGGTTTCCAATCGGAACAGTTCAGTGTGGAAACCTCTCTGCCCGTGATCATCGCCGGCAGCGATACCATGGTGGTCGACGTGAAGTTCCTACCCACTGACAGCGGCACGAAGAACGTGACGCTTGCCCTCAACCATTCCGGCGCAAACACACCCGTCTACGTACCGGTGACCGGTGTGGCCACGGGCGGACCGGCGCCAACGGTGCTTTATCGGGTGAATGCCGGTGGACCGGCCATTGCGGGTTGGGATGGCGACGACGGAGCCACGTTTGCTTCGCCGTACAACAACTGGTTCCTGACCAACCTGGGCACATTCACGAACCCCGTGGACATGACCGATCCGTCGCTGCCCGCGAATACGCCCCCCGAACTGTTCCTGAGCGAACGTTGGGACCATGCGGCGGCGCCGGAAATGCAATGGGACTTCCCGGTACCGCCGGGTGACTACGAAGTGGTTCTGTATCTGGCCGATAGCTACATCGGTACCCAGTCGGTGGGCGCACGCGTGTTCGATGTACATATCGACTTCACACCGGTGCTTATTGGCGTGGATCTGTTCGCGCAGACCGGCGGCTACAAGGGAATCTCGGTGGTACTACCGGTGACCGATATCGACGGCAACATCGATCTGGATTTCATCCATGGGATCGAAAACCCGTTGGTGAACGCGGTCGAGGTACGTGCGGTACAAGCCGCGCCAAGCTTCGACCTCTACGTTCTGGCCGACTCGCTCGTGATCGACTGCGAGCCCAACGCCATGGCTTGCCTGGACGGAGCGTACGCGGTGGCGGGCGACCCGGGCGCCACCACCAATGTGGAATTCTCGTTCTACCGCGACGATCCCGGTGTGGGCGCGAACTTGTTGGGCTCGTTTACCGACATGGACGTGGCGGTCGGCGACACCGTAAGCCATCAGCTATGCATCGCACTGGGCAACCCCGCCCCCACCTCGATCTTTGTGGTGGTGGATCCGAATTTGACGGTGGAAGAGACCAACGAGGGTAACAACTCTCACTCGGTGGCTCTGGATTGCTCGGCCACGGCGGCTCCGGTCATTCCGGCACGCTACGTGTTGGGCAACAACGCGCCCAATCCGTTCAATCCGGCCACGGTCATTCCGTTTGCCTTGGCCCGATCGGGCCGGGCCAGCCTGCGAATCTATGACGTGTCGGGTCGCCTGGTGAATACGTTGGTGGATGAGCACCTGGAATCCGGAGCGCACGAGTTCCTGTGGCGCGGTCTGGACACGACCGGCCGACAGGTAGCTTCGGGCGTCTACTACTACCAGTTGCGCAGCCTCGACTACATCGAAACCAAGCGTATGACGCTGCTGAAGTAACAGCCGGCATCAATTTCCAAAGCCGTCGTCACGGCGGAGCCGGAGCGGGCGGGGATTCTTTTCCCCGCCCGTTCTTGTTTCACACGCAGCGGTCTGGCATCGAACCAACCCGCCGGCCGGCCGCCAGGACATTCGTTGGGGCGGCCGCAGCGATTCCGGCCAGACCGTCGCTTCTGGCGTCTACTACGCGCGTCTAACGAACCGTTAGAATCGCAGATGACGCCGAAAGTCATGGTACTGCGGTAGTTTCGGGCGTTTGACGAACGCACGCCCGAATCTGCTTTCTTCTGCACGAGGGGGTCCAATTGGGCCCTCTCTTTTGTTGAGCAAGAAATCGGTTGCTGCGCTCAGGGTTCGTCCTACCATGGGACGGCTCTGGGGCGACCCGCCTCCCCGTTTGTGCCGCCCTTTGATATTCCCGCAAGACCCATCGCCGCGATCCTCTGTGGCCCGCGATGGAAAGGAACCCAACTCATGAATCGATGGAAGATTTTGATGACGGGTCTGTTGACCCTGCTGATGGTAGCCCCGGTCGTCGCCGGCGACGGACACGCCGACGGACACGGACACGGCGACATGGACGAGGCCGCGCAGATGGAAGCCATGATGAAGCTGGCGCAGCCCGGACCGATGCACGAGCACATGAAGGCCATGGCCGGAAAGTGGACTACCACTACCACCATGAACATGCCTGGCGCCGAGCCGAGCAAGACCACGGGCGACGCCAACTTCGAGTTGGTACTCGACGGCCGCTTCCTGGTTGAGACCGGCAATGGCGAGATGATGGGCATGCCCTTCAAGGGCATGAGCATGTGGGGCTACAACAACGCCTCGGAGACGTTCGAGAGCGTGTGGACCTACACAATGTCCACCGGCATGCTGTTCTTCGAGGGGAAGGGAATGGGCGACGATGCCACCATCGAATGGAATGGCCGCTATGGCGACACCTCCGGTGAGCCCAAGACCATGCGCATGGTTTCGCGCGTCAAGAGCAACGACAACTGGGTGTGCGAGATGTACGAGAAGGCTCCGGACGGCACCGAGTTCGTCATGATGAAGATCGAGTACAGCCGCACGCCAGCCACCGGCAAGTAGACCGCCTGGATGGACGTTTGCAGTTTCCGTCTTTGGATGGACGCTCGCAGTTTCCATCGTTGGATGGACGTTTGCAGTTTCCAACTTTGGATGGACGCTCGTGTCGCCGCCTCCCCACGGGGGGCGGCGCTCTGCTGAAACCCTATATTGTGGAGACCGGCGCTGGTTCGACCCGAGGTGATTCGAACCATTTGGAAGCGTTGGGATCGGTCCCCCGCCAAAGGCACTCACAATGATGAGCATCCAAACCACCTCACAAGGTGACATACAAGTACTGCAATTATCCGGTCACATGACCGGTGACCCGGCACACGCAACCCAGCTGCGGGAGGCCGTCGACGAAGGCCTCGAGGCCGGCTCTGGGGCCTTCCTGATGGGGCTCGCCGACGTGGATTGGATCAACAGCTCCGGGCTGGGCCAGATCCTGGGCATCTACCAGGTAATCCAACGTTCCGGAGCCAAACTGGCCATTGCGGGCGCTAGCTCGCGCGTAGGGCCCGTTTTGCGAACCACCCGGTTCGACAAGGTAATCCCCACCTTCGCCTCCGTGGATGAGGCCATAGCGTCACTCTCCAAGGTGAAACTGACGCCCCTCGCCTTCCACCCCCACCAAATGGAACTGGCGCCTCCGGCTTGCGTTTAATCGCCAGACGGTGCTAGGTTTCCGACCGTGCCCGACCGCTCGCCGCGCTCGCGCCAATCCCTACTCAGGAGAGGAACTCCATGAAGCGGCTATCCGCTCTACTTTCAATCTGTCTGCTCCTAGCCGTGGCTACCTCCGCGCTGGCAAAAGACTTCGGCAAAAAAGATCTCTACGGAACGTGGGAGTTCGACCTCCTGCGCGCCATGAAAGAACAGATGGAGTCCATGGGCCAACCGGTGCCCGAGGGCGCCGAGGCCATGATGGCCGCTGCGTATATGCACATCACGTTCGTCAAGGACGGCACGTTCACCTTCCAGAACAAATCTCCCATGGGCGAACAAGAAGAGTCCGGCAAATGGGAAGTCGTTTCGACCGAAGAGAACGTGGTAACCGTGAAGGCCGTGAACGATAGTGACGAGACGGAAATGATCGTCGTCGTTACGTTCGACGGGGACGACAACTTCTCTGCCCTCATGGGCGAGGGGGAAATGACAGGGACCCTGCACGCATCGCGCGTGAAGGATACCGACAAGAAGAAGATGAAGTCGGAGTCAGAGTAACTACGACTCTTCGTCGGGTCCCCCAGGGGACCCGACGTTCTCCGCTGCACCCTCTTCACACCCCGCCTCCCAGTAAAGGCACAAAGAGGGCATAGCCTACGAGAACGCCGAGTCCCACACCAAGGGATACAGACTGCTATTGCAGTTGCGGTGCCAGCCGCGTTCTCAACCCGCATCCAAAACAAGATCGTGTTTTCACAACGGGTTACCCGGGTGTTGCGGGCGTACTCCAAACGCCTGTTGCGTCGACAGGTGTTCGGCGCGGCGTGCACGGTCGAGCCCAGGTCCGATGAAGGCTACAACTGAAGACGTAGGCTGCGACTACGGGTGTGTCCCGAACCGTGACTGTTTCTTGCCGTCAGTACAGGTCAAGGTCAGGACGGCCCGCCCCAAGAGCGGATACGGAGTCATCCCGTCCAAATCTGTGACAATGGCCCATCTGGGCGCCGCAGCCGTGGCCTCCCTCTCCGTTTCACATCATAGTGTGCACAAGCAAACGGATTCGATATGGAACCAGGCGACAATCATGCAGTTGCCGTAAGGCTGGAGTCCGGCTCATCCGGAACTCCCCTCGCTCCTGAAATCCACCGGAGTTCCTGCCGCCGCCTTGCCTGGGTGGGCCTTTGCTACTCCATCGGCTACGTGTTGGGATACGGCCACTACTGGTTCCAGGTACTGACGCACAATCTGGCTCGTCCGACCGTCGTGTCCATGGTGGTTGCCTCGTTCGCGATCACCTTCGGAGTTCTCGTCTTCTTGCGCACCCGCCGCTGCATGCCCACGACCGATCATCGCTGTCGTGGGCCTCGCCACGTGCCGCGCGTCGCCTACGCAAACCTGGCGATAACATTCGAGGTCGTGGGCGCTCTGGGCATCATTGGCGGGTACTGGGGATGGGAACACAATCTGGCTGCGAATCTGCAGCGAGCTGGAACGGCACTCGGGATAGAGGCGTCAATGTTCCAGGTCGACTTCGTCGATCGTCTTGTCGCCGGTAACGCTCCGTGGTTCGAGTTCCTCGGGGCGAGTTGGGTCGGCGTCTGGATCATGTTCTTCCCGCTCATGGTTCCAAGCCCTCCGCGGCGTAACGTGGTGGCGACGCTTCTGGCCGCGACCACGGTGCCATTGGTTCTGTTCACTTCATTGCTCGTAAACGGGCAGCCTGAGGTCGTGCGGCCGTGGATCGCCCAGTTCCTCGGTGGCATGATCGTTCCCACGTACATTTGTGCCGCTCTGGCCATCGTGGCTTCGCGCATCGTCTACCGCTTGACGCATGACCTTACCAAGGCCCGCCAGCTGGGAGGCTATCGACTCATCGAGAAGTTGGGTGAGGGGGGAATGGGAGAAGTGTGGCGAGCCCGGCATCGGATGCTCGTACGACCGGCCGCCATAAAGTTGATTCGACCGGAGGCTCTGGGGGTCGGCGGAGACCTCGCCCACGATGTAGCCCTGCGTCGCTTCGAACGCGAAGCACAAGCGACGGCGGCTCTGAAGTCCGCCCACACCATCGACCTGTACGATTTCGGCGTTACCGACGACGGCGAGTTCTATTACGTCATGGAACTGCTGGAGGGCGTCGACATCCGAACGCTGGTGGAAAAGCACGGCCCCGTCGCCCCGTCACGCGTGGTTTGCCTGCTGCGGCAAGTGTGCGATTCCCTGGCCGAGTCCCATGCGGTGGGGCTGATTCACCGGGACGTAAAGCCGGCAAACATCTTCGTGTGCCGGCATGGACTCGACTTCGATTTCATCAAGGTGCTCGACTTCGGTTTGGTCAAGAACGTCGACGATGAAACCCGCGACACCCAGCTGACTTCAGCCGGGGTCGCGACGGGCACCCCCGCCTTCATGGCTCCGGAGATGGCTTGCGGCAGCGCGATTGACGCTCGTTCTGATATCTATTCGTTGGGGTGTGTCGCCTACTGGCTGACGACCGGAAGCCTCGTTTTCGAAGCGCCCACCCCGATGGCGATGGTGTTGCAACACACCAACGAGACACCTGTCCCACCGTCACTGCGAACGGAGATGGACGTGCCGCGACCCTTGGAGCAAGTCATCCTGGATTGTCTGGCCAAGCAACCCAACGAAAGGCCGCGAACGGTTTTGGAGCTTTCGCAACGACTGGGCGAGTGCGAAACAAGCACGGGCGTTTGGACACAACACCAGGCCGCGCGCTGGTGGGGGATCTACCATCCATCGATGGCGCCTTCCACGATGATGTCCTACAGCGCACGCGCTCCAGAAAAAGCTATTGTCCATTCGATCGCCGGTCGCGAATGCCAAGAGTCCAATCACGAAGTGTCTCAAGGTAACCCTCTGCCAACGGCGGCTCCTCGTCCCCCACACGGTTCGCGGCAACCCTGATACCGTGATCGGCTCCCCGGAAGTACCGGACCAAATGGAAGCCGTCATCTCTCTGACCGAGTACCTGCTCGTGCAGGTGACCGGCAGTCTGAGACGGACACTCGCGGTCGGCGTCTCCAAGAATCACCAGGACCGGCGTGGAAATCCTTCGCAGGATCGGCAAAACGTCGAAATCCATCACGGGCCGCATCCAACTCCAGAGCCAATGATCCGCGACCGGCGGCCCCGAGGCGATCGAGAACCAGGGCTGGTGCTCCGCGGCCTTGAGCGCGGCCGCGTGGAGATCCCAACCGTCACCCGTCCGGGCGTAGTTCAAAGCCGAACGTAGCAACGCCAGCCCGTCATCAATATCCCCGCCGACAAAGCCGGCATCCTCCAGGTCCGTTCTGACATCATAGACAACCTGTTCGTAGGGCGTGACCCCGGCCGGCGAGATCAGGATGATGTGCGCGACATCGCTCGAACGGTCAGCGGCAATGGGAAGAATCCAGCCCGATTGGCTCGAGCCCCGCAAGCCTATTTGCTGGGGGTCAATTTCGGCTCGCGTCTTGAGAAAGGAAATCGCCGCGAGAGCATCGTCCGCCAGCTGCTCGAAGTTGGCCTGCCGCCAGTCTCCCGCCGAGTCGCCAGACCCGCGCTTGTCGTAGAGAAAACTGGCGATCCCATGCTGGGAAAAATATTCAGCTTCCAGTTGGTACCGAGAGTTGTCGCGACCTGCGTCACCGGAACCATGGGTGAATACGATCGCAGGAAACGGTCCCGCTCCATCGGGAACGACCAGGCGACCGGCAAGTGCCAGCTGACCACTGTCAAAAGTGATGTCCTCAATCGTCGCGGCCAAGATTGGATGTGCCCCGAACCCCAGAACGGCGACCAGGGAGAGACTCCAGAAAAGCCATTTCACCGCATTGCCTCCTTTGACTAGACAACACTAGTACGGTTCGTACTATATTTTTGATGCGACTTTTTCGCCCGCGTGGACGGCCTAGACCCGGGGAAGGATGGCAACCCACGCGGCCCACTCACTGGCTTCTTTGCTCAACGGCCTCCGCCCATCGCAATAGACCGGGATACGTCTGGGAGATCCGACCTCCGGCGGGGCCACGCAACATCAGCGGAACCGCGAAAGAGCTGACGACGCCGCCCGAGGGCCTGGGTAACACAGCCGAGCGTGTCCCGTGCCGGTGGTCGTCTGGTCTACCGTACCTTCCGCGACAAAGTCGACGTGTGGTCGCTACCGCTCGACGAAAACGGGATCACAGCTGGTGTGCCACTCCACCGCATGCCCTCCACACGGTCGGATCACCACGCTTCCTGGTCTCCCACTGACGATGCCATCGCTTTCCTCTCGGACCGTTCGGGTACCACCGAACTCTGGTCGGGCCGCGCCGATGGCACCGAACTCACTCGACACACGCGTCTGTCCGGGCCGATCCCCCATCTACTTCGTGCACCGGGGCCCCACGAACATCCAGTTCATGAGCTTCGCCGACGGCAGTACCCAGACCGTGTTTGCTCCTTCGAAACAAATGCCCTACCTGGGTCGCTGCCTGTCTCTATCCGCCGACGGTCGTTCGCTTCTCTTCGCCATGATCGACTACAGCGACGACGAGGTAATGCGCGTCGACATCGGTGGTCTGTAGTTCCGTTCCGTTGATCAGAGCCCTAGTTCATGGTCTAATCTTGAGGTAGCCCCTGAGCAATGAACGCAACTCTTCGGCCTCGCCGGAAAGGACGCCCAGATGTCTCGCGCTACCATCGCCATCTTCACTGTCTTCATTTGTGCCACCCCCGCCATCTCAATCGCCGACTGCACCGGCGCTCGCGCCTCGTCCGTCCTTCAATGCATGACCGCCGCGTTCGAAGAGCGAGACAGTGCGGCCTACGAGGACCTTCTGGCCCAGGATTTCCAGTTCGTGTACGAGAACGGAGAACAGTCGACGTCGTGGGATCGCGCGCGCGACATCGAGGGAACGAATACCATGTTTTCCGGCGCCGCGACAATTGAGTTTGACGTGACGGGCGAGCCGCGAATTCGACCCGGCGACAATGAAAGCCTGTGGGTTGTAGACGGAATGGAGATCCTGATCAAGGTGATCGGGCACGATGGGGAAGAAAAAACGGCCTACACGGAACCGGGCCGAAAAACGGAATTTCTGGTACGGCAGCGCGGCAAAGAGCAGTACCAGGTCGTCGAGTGGCGCGACCTTCCAATGAATGAATCCCAAAAGGTCGAGTAGCAGCCGCTCAAACCCGTCCCAGGATCCGCAACCGGAACAAGAGGGCCAGCACACCATGCACTCCATCAAGACCATGGTCAGATCCCGCGACGTCGCATCGTCACGGCGCTTCTACGTGGACCTACTTGGTCTCGAGGTTGTCGAAGAGTGGGACAGCCCCGAAGACCAGGGCTTCATCGTGGGGTTTGGTTCGGGCGGCGGTCTTCTGGAAATCCTGGCCGTACACCCTCACCATCCCAAGCACGACTCGGCGTTCGAGGGAGGTGTGTTGAACGACAAAATTGAACTCCAGATCCACGTTGAATCCGCGGACGACTGGGCCCGGAAATTTAAGGGGGCGATTGAAGTCGAAGGACCCGTAACGCGGCCCTGGGGCAATCGTTACCTGTGGATCCGGGATCCCGATGATCTGCGCATCGCGTTGTATCAGACAGGGGCGTAACCACGCCGTCGTTGGCTAGTCTCGCTTGGCTATCGTGCGGGTCTCCGCGTCCCAACACCAGAGGTTGTTGGGCGTCAGATGCACTCCCCCGATCCAGCGATCCAGTTCTGGCCGTTCAACGTGGCCACGACCCTTCGCCAACGCGCTCCCCCGGGGCGTGATCAGCAGCTCCTGGTGCGGCCAGGCCACCGTTTGCGCTTCGCCGCTGGAAGCCTGAAGCAGAGCAGGTTTGGCGGCCAGGAGTCCATCGAGAACTCTCCAGAACCCAGAATCGCCTAGAAACATGCGATCTTCGGTCTCCTGATACTGTTTGAACACGCGGCCGGCTACGCGCTCTCCCTGGGATATCACCTTCAGAGCCTGGAATTCGGTTCGCGACAGTCCTGTTTTCTTGTTCGGATACTCTTCCAACAGCCTGAGAACGGCGCCCTCCAGAAAAGGCAGGGACGTTGTGTCCCAAGCCAGGAGGCCAAACAAGTTTTCGGGAGTGGGCGAACGAAATGCTGACCACGCGCGACGAGCAAGGGTCAGCTGATCTTGTGAGACTGGCACCTCATGCCGTGACATCTTTCGCATTTGCCCAGGCGTCAGCATTCCCAGATAATTTTCGGCGCAGATCATGGACAACTTGGGTTTCCCGGGAACGCGGCGTGAAAACCAATCGAGCACCTGAATCAGCTGGAGTTGATCGTACAAATCGTGCTCGAACCACAGCACGACCTTCTCGCTGTCTTCGCATGAACGGAGGCTACTGTCTCTCTCGGCGAAGCTTCGCCTGACTTCCTCCCGTGGCGCCCATCCCTGACCGGCCATGAAGCTCACTCGAACCCCAGAAAGCTCTTCCAGCGACAGGTCGCTGGGCACGGGACCCTCGTGCAGAACATCGCGCCACGGCAGAATGTCGCCCGGTACACCGGCGTCTTTCATGACGCGAGCCGCTGAGTCGCCGTTGGTGATATTGAGTGTTCCAGCCATGACACCACTACCGTAGCAGCAACCGGAGGTTCTGTTGAAATCAAAATTCAGACCCCGGACGTTTGCCCGGGGTCTTTTCTTGTCCCGACTTGGCAACGAGCAAGCTACTTCAAGAGCATCATCTTGCCCTGCACATCCACGCCCTCGCCACGCAGTCGCGCGAAATAGATTCCGCTGGCCACGGTCTGCCCATGCTGGTCCTGTCCGTTCCAAACCACCTCGTGCTGGCCGGCGGGTTTCGCCTCGTCGATCAACACATCCACCAACTCGCCCCTGAGGTTGTAGACACCCACCATCACTTCTTGCGGGCGGGCAAGTTCGAAGGCAATGGTGGTACGGGGATTGAACGGATTGGGGTGAATCGAGGCGATGGTCGTCTGACGCGGCGCCCCTGGGCTATCGGGAACCGTCGTGGCCCCCGGCGTGAACTCCAGCCGGTACTGTCCCGTGCTTGCAAGATCGCTCGACGCTGACTTCCACACCGCCACGCAGTAGTAACCGTCCACGGGAACGTGCACGAACACGTTCTCGGTGGCCGAGGTCGGGTTGAGCCAAGACAAGGCACCTTGCATATTGGCCGTCTTGTTGTGATAGGCCCGGCGACTCTCGTGCAGGGACATACCCCAATTCACACCGCCCGACTCTTCCACCAGGTCGATGTTCATGGGACCCGCCAACAGAAACACCTCGTGGAGGTTCAGGATACGGCCGGAAGCGAGCGTGAAATTGTTGTATACGCCGCTGGGTAGCGTAGCCAGGTAGGTCGAACTGACAACTTCAACTGTGTAGTCCTCGATGCCCTCGCCGTGAACGATGCCGGCGTCAAGACCACGAAAGGGGCTGGTTACCCGGAAGTTCGTCATCGCGAAGTCGGATTGACCCACGCCCCACCCGGACATCGCGCGCAGATCACGGAACCCGTTGATGGTGCCTGCCGATATTTCGTGCAAGCGAACATCGACGTCGCTGGCGGGCCCCGGCATGGTGGCTACCGCCTGCCAATACCCGTCAGCCCCGGCAATCGTGGGCACCGGGGTTCGGAAACCATCGGAATTGAAGTGCAGCAACGTGTTGCCACCCTCGATGGCGTCATCCCAACCGGCGGTCGCGTCTTCGGGAATTTCGCGCGTGATCGGTTGGCCCTCGGTCAGGGCCAACGGAGACCAGACCCATTGGATGCCGTAGGCATTGTTGCCCTCATTGCTCTCCTGCGCGGTCTCATCGTCGTCGTATCGCGTATGGAGAGTGTGCCTACCGCCCTTCACCGTAATGGGAAAACCAATGTTGGAGGTGACCGTCGCCCCCGGTGAAACATTCCCGGTCCCGCCGGTGATCTTCGAGCGCCCGTCTACGTAGACCCTTGCGACACTCGACGGCGACGAGTTGAGTCCTGCATTCTTGAACGCGCGGTTGATCCATGTGGCGTCGGCGTTGCCCAGCAGAGTTCCCGGCGCGGGTACACTATTGAACGTTCCGTCGTCGGCCGGACGCGGTACGAGCGGCGCGTGCCACCCCGCCGGATTGGCCCACGTGAGATCGGACAGGCTTGTAAACGCAGCCACCAACACGTCGAGTGGCGCGCTACCCTTTCCGGCGGGAACATCCTTGGGATCCTGCCAGATCGCAACGCACATCCAACCTCCGGTAGCCGTGTTGTACGTGACCTCGGCGTGGCCGTTGTCGTCGACCACGGCGTACGCGTCGTAGTCGAACAGATCACCCGTTGAGAAATTGTTGTCGTACAACGCCATCTGCACTGGCCCGGCCGCCGGGTCCACGTCGATAGACACGGTGAAGTTCTGCGCGAAGCCCACGTCGAACTGCCGGAGAATGAGATGCCGATCCACGGGGATCGACGTGTCAATGCCCAGGCCCAGGTTCATGGGAATGGTAATGGCATCCTCCTTCATGACCCGGTAGGCGGACGTTCCGTTCGTGGCGTTGACCACGCCAACGTTCATGCGGTCCGACCCGGCCACGTCGTACCGGAACAGCGTCATGTCCAGGCAACCCGCGGGTCGGCCCGACAGGGCCCCGGTGTTCACAACACCCAGGATGTCCCACCCCGACGTCGTGCCCGTGGTGAACGGATACATCCACACGTCGTAGTCGGTGGTCGTGTCGTCGCCCCACGCCACGGCGGCACAGAACGAATCGTTGCTCTGCTGCATCTGAAAGCCGTCGGTGTTGGGGCTGGCCAAAAATGCTGGACCCCAGAATCCAGCCAGGCTCGCGGGCGGCGCCGCTCGCACGTTGACCTCGTCGGTGAACAGGTGGTACCCCGCCCACGTCCATTGCTTGGCGTACTTGTTGCCGAACTCGTCCTGCTCGGGATTGTTCTCTTCGAAATCGATCCAGGCGCCCAGGTTGTGCCGGCCACCCCGAACGTTGAATGGCCCCATGTTGCGAAACGTCGCTACCTGACCAACCGGCAGCACTGGCTGTCCGATGCTTTGGTTGCCACCCTGAGCCACTCCGTCCACGTACACGCGACCCTTCCACGAAGCCGCCGTGGGCAATTCGCCATCGTTGCGATACGCCACGTTCAAGTAGGTTACCGCGCTGTTACTCGCCAGAAACGAAGGCGTGCCGCAGGTCGTGGTGTTGCAGTCGGCGTTGGCGCGTGGGACCACCGGAGCGGCCCAACTTGACAACGTATGACCCGGAGTGAGATCGGCCGGGTAGGGATCGCGAATCGTAATGGGACCGAACGACTCATATCCGGAATCCCAGTTACCGGCGCGATCGGCACTACGAATACTGAAGTAGTAGGTACCCGCCGACACCTCACCCGTGGTCAGCGATGTAACTGGCCCGATATCCACGGTGGGGTCCGGAAGGATTGGCGTGGGACCGATCCACACGCTGTACCCCGCGATTCCGGACAGGTTGTCGGTTGCGGCGGCCCAACTGAAATCGATCGTGGCATCGGGAGAGTCGCCGATGAGCGAGTGACTGGTCGTGGTGAGTTGGGTCACCTTCGACGGGTCGGTGGTATCGGTCAGGTTGTAGCCATTGTTTTCACAAGTCGCCCAGATGTTCGACTTCAGACTCGGGTAGGACGACCTCAGCTCGTCGATGAACTGGGCCGGCGTGATGGGTTCTTTCGAGGCAACCAGACTCAGCATGTCGGCCACCGTCAGGTCCAACTCATCGATGCCCTGGGCGTAGGAATTCTCGTCGTCCTGCTGAGAGTCGACGACATCGCGCAGCAGCGCCGCGATATGACCCTCGGTGCGCCACGGGTCATCGAGGGCCGACACCTCGTCACATTGCAGAATGTTTTCCACGTTGCGAAAAAACAGAGGATCATAGCCGTAGTCACCCGCGTGGGAATCGGTCATGAAGTCAGCGATGAAGTCGGGAAAGCCCTCGCGCCACGCATCGACGTTCGTCTCCTGACACCACAAACAATGATTGCAGTCGTCCGGATCGTCGCATCGATCACCGCTATTGCAGTAGTCGGTGCCGTCCTGGTCCGCGAAGTTCTCCATCCAGTGGTGGCCGTACTCATGGGCGATTGTGTCGTCGCGCCACTGCTTTCCCGAGTTGATGTGCATTTCCTCCCAGAACGGGTTGTACCAGGAGTTGTCCGCACTCTCGGGCCACTGGATGTCCAACTGCGGCGTATCGAAACCCCGATTGGCGATAAAGCGCCAGGTGCGGGTGGCCGTGGTCAGAATGTGGACCGCGGGATAGTGGGACTCCCACTTCGGTCTACGGCCGCCGTAGTCGATGAACGTTCCGTTGAAGTCGTCTGTCACACCGGTCTTCCAGGTGTAGGTCTCTTCTATCCAGTCGGTCTCCTGAACGCAGATCTTGTTGTTGGCCGCGGCAAACTCCAGGTAGATATCGGGCAACTCGCTCTGGTTGTAGCTGAACGTGTGGTCGAAGTAGCCGTTCGCATCGGTGCCGATGGTGGCCAGGGTGTCGTCCCAGTCGGTGTCTTCGTCCATGACCCAGATCGTGGCCGAGTCCACGCCGGTCTTGCGACCGTCCGAGCGATAATAGAAGAACCGGCCCTTGACCCGGATGTTGTAGCGTTTGCTCGTAACGCCATCGCGCGGCGCATCGCCCTTCGCCTCTTCGGCCGAAATCGTCTTGCCTTCGGGCTCAGGGCGATGCCAGGGGCCAGGTGCAAGGTGCTGAGCTTCCTCCTTGGGCCCATCATCTTCCGACTCGTTCTCCAACTCGTAGCGACCACTCTTGCCGGCCAGGCCGAATTGCGACGGGATCAACGAGAACTGCTTGCGATACCTCTGGCCGTTCCACAGGAACGAGAATTCGACCGGCGACGTGGGATCCACCGGAGTCGCTGTGAACTGAACGCTGAGCGGGGACATGGCGAACACCCGGGTTGCCGTGCCTGATGGAATGGAAAACGACCCAGGCGACCACGGTTCATCGGTCTCGTTGGTATCCAGCCCCGTCAGCTCGAAGTCTTCAACTTCACCGTCTTCGCTACTCGTTATCTGCAGAAACGCGGAGAAGGGCTGGCCTTCGATCGGGTAGATCCCCGACGGCGGCGGAACGACCTCCACCTTGATGGGCGGGCCTACCGTGGCCGACGTCCAGGCGGGAGCCAGGAGCATGAGGAAACAGAGGACGGTTGCAGCCCTCATTGTTCGACCTTCGATTCCAGCACCTGGTTCGCCCGCGTGGAGGGTACTGGCTTGGCCATGGCACGATGCAGCTTGTGCAACTCCAGAATCCGTTCGCCCTCGTCGGCCACTGCGTTGGCGCCGGTCAAACGAGCGTTGCGGGTCTGGATCTCGAGGTAACGGATCTCGGTATCCAGTTTGAGATCCTGGATCTGGCGCTGGAGTTCCAGGGCCAGGTTGGCATCCGATTCGGTGAGGAACTGCGAGGTGAGGCGCGCCAATTGAGCACGGAATTCTTCCTCGGCCTGGCCGATCTCGCTGGCCAGCGTCGAAGAAGATTGCGTCACCAGTCGAGGCTCGGATTGAGTCGTGCCGGTAACGTCACTGGGACGAACCTGCGGTGCCGCCGCGACCGCGGCGACAAATGCGACAGGAATGAGAACAAAGGGGAGCA
The DNA here is from genome assembly GCA_029262065.1 of Candidatus Krumholzibacteriota bacterium. Taxonomy (GTDB): domain Bacteria; phylum Krumholzibacteriota; class Krumholzibacteriia; order JAJRXK01; family JAJRXK01; genus JAJDAC01. The sequence continues at coordinate 63,988 of JAJDAC010000026.1, forward strand.
AGAGCCGATTCTTGACCACGAAGGAACCTCCAACGGGAAGGGACGGTGGGAGTCATCTCCCAGGGGCATGGGTCTCCGCCCCTTCCCGAACAAGGCTCCTGAACCCAGAAACCGCACAAAGACTACTGAGTTGCCCCCAGGGGTGAGATTCCCTCAAGGCTCGGGGTTGTACTTAGGAATCTTGCAACCTCCCACCAAGTACATTACGGTTCCAGTCACCCTGACCCCATATTCTTGGAACATGGAACGAACTGACACTCCTCTATGTTCGAGCATTTTTTCGGCTGCCTTGATTCACTACCTGGAAGCCATTGACGGAGCCCTCGAAGCCGTCCTGGCGCAAACACGCCTGAGCCGACGACAGCTCGAAGCACCCGACGGAGCGGTACCGCTCGTCGAATACACCCATCTACTGGAAGTTGCCTCCCGCATCACGCGCGACGACGTTCTGGGCCTCCATGTATATATGGAGGCCAGAATCGAGCGGAACGGTGCGCTCGGTTACCTTCTTCGACACGCACCCACCGTCGGCCAAGCGCTAGACGATCTGGTGCGATACGTGTGCCTGGAGGCGCAGGGGATCGACCTGCGCGGTGGCGTCGTCGGCGACCATTATCAGCTTTGTTATCGGGTGGCCGACTCCCGGGTCACGGAACGCCGACAGGATGCTGAGGTCTCCATGGCCGTGGCGGCTCGTCTGTTGAGAGACCTGGCCGGCGACGACTGGTCCCTCCACGAAGTCCACTTCGAACACACGCGCCCGGTTGGCGTGCTGGAGCTGGAACGTTTCTTCGACGCGCCGATACGGTTCGAGCAATCCTGGAACCGCCTTATCTTCCCGGCGGCCGTGCTCGATCGTGCCGGACGGGCAACGAACGAGCGTCTCTACACCTCGCTGAAGCAGCACGCCGACACCCTGCTCGAGGAATCGGGTTCCGCCCTGGGCCTCACGGCGCAGATTCGGCGACAGGTCATCGAATCACTGTCGTACGGCGAACCTCGCATCGATGAGTTCGCCGAGCGGATGGCCATCAGCACCCGCACTCTGCAAAGGAGGTTGGCCAGGGTGGAGACCACCTTCGCCGAGATCGTCGACCATGCGCGCCGAGACCTGTCGTTCGGCTACCTGAGCGATCAACAACTCCCGGTCTCCGAAATTGCGTTCTTGCTGGGTTACTCGGAACTGAGTGCATTCCATCGGGCGTTTCGGCGATGGACCGGATCGACGCCCACCCGATACCGTCAAAACTCAAGCACCTCAGCCCCGCCGGAGACACGACGCCTCCGGTCAAAACTTTGACGCCTGCGGTCAAAGCACAAAACCCAGTCATGGGCCATGTTTTCCCCCACTTCCGAACCCAGACCAGCCGTCTCGTGGAAACGGCCGATGGGGATGCAGGGTCAATGCGATGTCGGCCCGGAGCGACGGGAGCCGCTCTGAGGCCCCGCTTGACTCTGCTCCCCAGGCACTCCACGCACGACCTGGAGTCCGGAACGAAATCGGCGTCAGAAAGGTAGCTTCCAGAGCCCCAGAAACTTGTGCCCCGCGTCCTGCTCGCTGAAGATCACGATCGGGTCGGGCAACGAGAACGGCGGCAACAACAGATTTCGATCGAGGCACTGGCCCGTGCGCTTGTTACGACGATTGCGCCAACCGAACCGGCGCAGGTGCGTGGTAGCCAGCAGGTACTTCGCCCCAGACTGCGAAAAATTTTCCAGCGCCACGTGGATGTCCTGCACGGCCAGATGTTGCAAAGCATCCCGGCACAGAATGAGGTCACACACCGGAAGAGGGTCGCGAACGAAGTCGATCACGTGAAATTCGTGTTGCGGGTACGCGCCGCTGTGTTCGGAAATGAGTTCGGGAACGATGTCCGATCCCACGTACCGGAACGAGCGGGCCAACGAATCCAGCACGGTGGGCATCCAACCGAAGTCGCCGCAGGCCACGTCCAACATCGACGTTATCTCGTGGCTGTCGATCACCTGTTTCAGTGTGGACCGAACCGGCGCGGTGTAGTCGAGCGTGGAGCCTCCTCCCGATGCCGCGGCTTCTCCCCAACGTTCTTCGCGATAGATCCGGCTGAATGCTTCCTGTCGCTTGTCGGATTCGAACTGGTCGCGACGCTCACCGGGTAGAAAGCGGACGTACGCGCGTTCGGCCAGGTGCGCGAGTCGTTCGGCGTAGAGCTTCGGTTTCGATGGATCCACGGGGCACCTCGGACGAGTTGGAAGACCCATGTTCCTAAATGGGTGCCAGCAGAGCAAGTCACATCATCTGGTCCAGCTCCGCAGGAGAGAGCCTTGCGCCCACCGCCCTCTTGTTCTATTATTGGTAACCATATGGTTACCTATAATGATCAACGGCTGGATCTGGTATTCGGTGCCCTCGCCGACCCCATCCGGCGTGAACTACTGCACGAGCTGTCTCAGGGAGACCGCTCGGTGTCTGAGCTGGCGCGTCCGTTTCCCGTGTCCCGCCCCGCCATCTCCAAGCACCTCAACGTTCTACAGCACGCGGGGCTCATCCGGCGCACCAAGCAGGGTCGCATGCAGCGCTGTGGCTTCAAGGCCAGCCCCCTGGCCAGCGCCGCCGGTTGGCTCGACCAGTACCGTCAGTTCTGGGAGGGCCAATTGGACCGGTTCCAAGAGTACGTAGAGAACCTGGACGACGAAGGAGGCCATGAATGAAACCACTGTCCGGTCACAGCGTCGAAGTTCGACGCTGGCTGAACGTCGCACCGAGTAAAGCGTTCACGACATGGACCCAGGCGGGGCATATCGCGCGCTGGTGGTTGGTCGACCCCTACGTTGACCCAACCGTCGAAATCGACCTGCGCGTGGGAGGCACTTTTCGTTTCGGCATGCGTCCCTCCGACGGCGAGCCGTTCTTCGCCAGCGGGAAATTTCGCGAGATCGAACCACCGCGCCGGCTTGTGCACACCTGGCGATGGGAAGACACTTCGATGGGCGACGGAGAAACTCTCGTGACCATCGAGTTCGCCGAAAAAAACGGCGGTACCGAGCTGATCATCACCCACTCCGGCTTCGACGACAAAGAACTGTGCGAGAAACACGGAGCGGGATGGAACGCCTGCTTCGATCGATTCGGCCGAGTGCTGAATCTCTGACCCCACCCACAAGGAGAGAACGAATGTATACGAACAGTTTGGTCAGCCAACTCCAACTCACCAGCTACGTGATGCAAAAGAATCTAGCGGGACTTTCCCACGAAGAGACCCTGCAATCACCCGAGGGCGGTGGCAATTGTATGAACTGGGTAGTGGGGCACATCGTGCGAGGCCGCGTGATGCTGCAAACCGTACTGGGACAGGATCCCATGTTCGACCTGGACGAATTGGCGATCTACAACGACAAGCCTTTGGCCAACGCAAACCGCGCCATGCCCATCGAAGAACTGCTCAAACGTTTCGATGCGCTGCAAGATCCGCTGGCCACCGGGCTGGCCGGTGTGCCCGCGGAGATGCTGTCGAAGAAAGCGCCCTTCAGCCCCGCCAACAATCCAGACGAAACAGTTGGGTCACTGCTGGCGGCGTTCTTGTTTCACGAGGCCTACCACGTGGGACAGACTGGGATCCAACGGCGAGGTCTAGGCAAGCGGGGTGCGGTGGAAGCACCGGCGGTAACCCAATAGCTTGATCGCTACCGTCCTCAACCGACGAGGCCCAGCAGGTCGGCAAACGAATCGATCGTCGCGTCGGGATGCTCGGCTTCAACCGCGGTAACGTCGCCGATTCCGTAGGTCACCGCGACGGTACCACAACCGGCCGCACGCCCGGATTGAACGTCGTTCGTACTGTCCCCCACCATCCACGAGCGGGCCGAGTCGGCCCCCAGCTCCGTCAGCGCCATTTGCACCATGATGGGGTCAGGTTTCACCGGCACGCCCTTTCGCGCGCCGACCACCACTGGAAGCAAAGGCGAAAGTCCCAGCTCGTCCAGCACCACTCGAGTGATGTCGTCGGGTTTGTTGGTGACGACCGCCATCGGAATTTCTCTCAGCTCGTTCAACGTATCGACCACGCCCTCGTAGACGGTCGTGGCCTCGGCGCAGTGATCGCGGTAGTAGCCACGGAACTGGCGCATCGCGGCATCGATTTCGTGGGGCGGCACGTCGAGGGCACGTTTCAACAGCGTTCGCGCACCGTCTCCGATGTAGGTGCGGACGAGGTCCTCAGAAAGCGGTGCCTGATCATATTGAGCACGTATGTAATTTGCGGCCGCCGTCAGGTCGCCCACTGAATCGATCAGGGTGCCGTCGAGATCGAACAGCAATGCTTGAGGCGGTCGGTACAACATGGGCGTGAGCGTAGGCGTGCCGGTCACGCCTTGGCAAGTCCAGGGCGAGAAACAGACAACAAACGTCGCAACTCGTGTCGTTTGGCGAACACCGCCAATATTCGGCGTCGAATCGGGGCTTCCACCATTCTGCAAAAGATCCCTGAAAACCGGCTCGCACCCCTTGATCGACTGCCAGCGTGGAGGCATACTGCGGCCGCTGCGGATCCTGACCCGCTTGCCTATCCCCTTTTGTTTTGCACCCGCGGGTTGGGTCTAAGAATCCCTGGTCTCGCCAGCGTTGTCGCTGTGACGACGACATGCCACACATCAAGGCGGCTGCGCAATTGCTCAGGGATTTTGTTTGAGAGGGCGAAGGACGAGGACGATACACAAGCAAGACATCGACAAACCGTACGGAGTTTCTGTTCCCTTCGGGGAGTAGATCTGGTTTCTACCAGCTCCCAAGTGGCTCCCGCCACCGAGGTTCGTCAGCTCGACGCACTACGCGAACGGCAACCCGTTGATCACGGCGTCCTTCCCCTCATCCGCACGTTTCTTGCCCTGGGTGGCCACGTCCCCTATTCTCCAGCTTCTGGTGTTCGACCCGGTCTGTGAATCTGACCGTCGGTCCAATTGCATCCATATCCCGAGGTTTCGCCATGTCTCTCGAGCCCAGGTTGGTGGCCCAACGCGCCATTGACGCCCTTCCCGAGGCCCTCTCGAAGCGAGCGATCGTGCAGGGCATCGCCCTGCGCCTGGCCGATGAAGTCCTGCGCTACGGCGATGGCACGCTGCCGTTCCAGCGTCGGGGCGAGCAGGGCGACGGCGTGGTCGAGTTGATCTGTGAGGACCTCGAGGCCAGTCTGCTGCTGCAAGACCTCCTGGCCACCCAGGAAGAAGAGGCCGACGAACTGACGCCAGAAGAGAAGATGGCCCTCGTCCTCGACAAGGCCGAGAAGGTAAAGGCCCAGCTGGACGGCGGAGAGTCGCTGCAGAATCTCATTCGGGTCGAGCTGGCCGACACCGACTGTGGCGCTTGTGACCACCCCACATGTGATCTGTATTCCATTGCATTGGCCAACGGCAAAGACCCCGACAACAACAAGTGCGAGCCCGGCGGGCCCAAAGTGACCGCGCAGGTCGAGCTGGTCATGTCGGTCGGTCGCGGCGAACAGGTCAACGCCGAGAAGATCCTGGGCATCGAGTCACAGGCTAAGGACGAGCCCAAGCGCGAAGGCGGGCTACGCGCACTCGAAATCAGCACGGGGCGCGGCTTCCCCGCGGTGGTCTTCAGCCAGCTTTTCCCCGACGTCGACTTCGAGGTAATCGAGAGCGATCTGAAGCGAGTGTGGTTCCTGAAACGACTGATGAACATGATGAGCATTCGCAATTGCCGCATCCGCGTGGGTCGCCCCGAAGATTTCGTCGATCAACTGGCGGGGCACTTCGACGCGGTGTTCATCAAGCATACGCACATTACGCAAGCGGTCATGGAAGGCCTTTCGTTCGTACGCCCGGGCGGCACGTTGGTGAACTGGCAGGATAAGAACTGGAGCGTGGTGGGATCGGAATACCAGCACAGCGGGCCGGGCATGCGAATGCCGTTGCGCGCGCCGGCATTTTTCAAGAGCGATCCGATTTCGCAGAGCGTACTGCTCATGACCGTGCGTCCCGACGAACCGTCCGAGACACCGGTCGACCCCGCGCCCGAGTCCACCGACGCTCCGGAGGCGACCGATGATTCGGTCGCCGTCTAGATCCTGACCCCGTGAATCAGAAAATCATCATCGGAGCTGGCCTGGGCGCGGCGCTGGGATTCATCGGCGCGGTTTCCGTGTCCCTGGCCCGGACCAATGAGTTGTTCTGGGCCGTCATGTTTGCCCTGCTGGGAGGCGCCATGGGAGCCACGGGCTGGTGGATTCTGCGCCAGAGCGGCGACGTGAAGAAAATGAGCACCGCGCTACCCCTTTCGGGTGCCGTGGTTGCCTCGCTGATCTGCGTGGTAACCGGCGAGCGTTTCATCCCCCCCGTCGTGGGTGCGTTCGTATTGGGCCTCCTGGTCGCCCCGTTCGTGTCACGCGGTTCTGCTTGACGCGGGTCGTCGACCCCACTACATCCTAGACCTGTTCGACGGACCGCTTTTCCCTCGAAGCCCCCAGGAATGCAATGACCGACCAAGAGTCCCCTGACCGCCGTCCTCTCATCTACATGCTGGTGGCCGTCGCAATCCTTGGCGTCGGCGTGTTCATCTTCTGGCCGCAGAGCGATTCCACCCCGGACATGGTGTTGACGCCCGAGAGCGTGAGAAACACGGCGCTGCAGGCCACCGAGGAGCATGCCGCGGCCGGCGACGACAATGCCACGACAAGCGACGATCCGGTCGGCAACGCGCAGGTGGCCGATTCCAGCTTCAAGGCCGAACAGTCGATCGCCGACAGCCCGAACAAGAATTCGCTGCAGGTGGAAGAGCCCAAGCAGACGACGCCGAAGCCAACTCCCACCTCCACAACGACTTCCAAACCGAAACCCGTGGTAGCACCGACCAGCAAAAAGCCCGCGCCAACTCCCAAGGCGCCCGCTTCCACCCTGGCCTCGAACAAGCCCGGGACCAAGGGCAGCTACCTGTTGTTCGTGGGCAGCTTCCGCGATCAGGCCAACGCCGAGCGCGAGGCAAAGCGCCTGCAGGCCAAAGACGTGCCGGCCGATGTCGCGCCGGCCGAGGTATCGAGCAGTGGCACGATCTACCGGGTTCGGGTGGGCTACTTTCCCCGCCGCGAGGACGCCGATGCCTACGGGCAGCGCCTTCGCCGCTCGATGTCGCTAAGTTATTGGATTGGCGAACGTTAGGGAGTTTCCCTACTTCCGGTTTTGCCAGTCTGGGCCAGCGCCGGTATACTGGGTCATCAAATACGGACACGACAGCCGCCAGGCGCTACGAGCGCCTTCGTGGGCGAGCGCCGCCCACCGACGGCCCGACCGATCTAAAACCAAACCGTCTCACTCAAGACAGGACCTATCTTGAAGACGCCGAACAACGCCAAGACCACGGCTTCGCTCGACGCCGAGCAACTACTCGCTGCCTACCGCAACATGTATACGTCGCGCGCGGTCGACGACGAGGAGATCAAGCTCAAGCGCAAGAACGAGTACTACTTTCAGATCTCCGGGGCGGGGCACGAGGCCATCTTGACCGCCGCGGGCATGACCATGAAACCCGCGTACGACTGGTTCCTTCCCTACTATCGCGACCGCGCGCTGTGTCTGCAGTTGGGCATGACCCCGTACGAGATGTTTCTGCAAGGCGTTGGCGCCGAGGAAGACCCCAGCAGCGGCGGTCGCCAGATGCCGGCGCATTGGGGCCACGAGGCCCTGAACATCATCAGCAAGAGCAGTTGCACCGGCATGCACGCGCTGCATGCGGTCGGCGCGGCCGAAGCCGGTCGCTACGTGGAAACCGTGAAGGAAGCCCGCGGCGACGACACCTCGTTCGAAAAGGACGAGGTCATCTACATGTCCATTGGCGACGGATCCATCAGTGAAGGCGAGTTCTGGGAGGCACTGAACAGCGCCTGCAACCTGGAAATCCCGGTGTTGATTCTGGTGGAAGACAACGGCTACGCCATTTCGACTCCCCGCTCGGTACAGACCGCGGGAATTCCCATTCATAAACTGGTGGCATCGTTTCCGAACCTGGCCGTCTTCGACGTGGACGGGAGCGACTTCGAGGCCAGCTTCGAAGTCATGTCCCAGGCGGTGCAACACTGCCGCACAAGTCGCAAGGCCGCGCTCGTACGCGCAACCTGCACCCGTCCCTACGCGCACAGCATGAGCGACGACCACGCCACCTACCGCCCCGAAGAGGAACGCCAGGCCGAGCTCAAAGAAGACGCCATACCGGTCATGCGGCGGCAGCTCATCAAGAAGAAGGTCGCCGACGCGGCACGCCTCGACGCTCTCGAGGCCGAGTGGCGTAAGGAAGTACTGGACGCTTCCGAGCGCGCATTGAAAGCCAAACGCCATGACCCGGCCAACGTGGAGCTACACCTGTACAGCACCACCGTCGACATGACGTCGTCGAGCTGGGAGTCCACGCCCGAAGAGGGACCCAATGACCCCATGGTGGTAGGCATCAACAAATGCCTTAGCGAGGAAATGGGTCGCAACCCACGCGTCGTGGTATTCGGCCAGGACGTGGCCGACGCCACGGTCGAGGAACATCTGGCCGAGTTGAAGGGCAAGGGCGGCGTGTTCAAGGCCACCCACGGTCTGCAGAAAACCCACGGCTCCCACCGTTGCTTCAACTCACCGCTGGCCGAAGCCAACATTGTCGGACGCGCGGTCGGAATGGCGACCCGCGGACTGAAGCCGGTGGTCGAGGTTCAATTCCTTGACTACATCTGGCCCGCGTACATGCAGATAAAGAATGAACTCGCCATGATGAGGTGGCGCAGCTTCGGCCATTTCAAAGCGCCCGTCGTGATTCGAGTAGCCTCGGGGGGATACCTGAACGGCGGTGCGATCTACCACAGCCAAAGCGGCGTGAACCTGTTCGCCGGACTTCCCGGCCTGCGGGTCGCCATGCCCAGCAACACGACGGACGCGGTGGGCCTGTTGCGCACCGCGATTCGAGGCGATGACCCGGTGTTGTTTCTGGAACACAAACACCTGTATCGGCAAATCTACGCCAAGGCCCCGTATCCCGGTCCCGACTACACCATTCCGTTCGGCCAGGCGCGTATCCACGTACCCGGCGATGACGTCACCGTGGTGACATACGGAGCGTTGGTAAGGCGCAGCGAAATGGCCGCCAAGTCCGCTGCCAACGAAGGCATTTCGACCGAGGTGATCGACCTGCGAACTCTTGCCCCGTGGGACAAGGAAGCCGTCGCCAAGAGCGTGAAGAAGACCGGGCGTTGCGTCGTGGTCTACGAAGACAACAAGACGCTGGGTTTTGGTTCGGAGATCTCGGCCTGGATTGCCGACGAGCTGTTCGAGTGGCTCGACGCTCCCGTGCGCAGGGTCGCGGCCTTGGACACCCCCGTGGCCTACGCTCCGGCCACCGAGGAAGTAATCCTGCCGCAGACCCATAACGTACTAGCTGCGATTACGGAACTGGCGAACTACTGAGAAGTGGTCAGGTCGGGCCGCGGTTGCACCATCGGTACACCGCGGCCCACACCAGATCGCCCGCCACGAACAGTACGTAGGCAAGCGGCGCCGGTGGCCGCTGCCACGCTACCACGACCGCAATCGACAACGCCCCCACCACGCGCAACCAGATGCTGGCCCGCACCAGATCAGGGTGCCGTTGCGGATCCTTGGCTGCCATGAGGTACACCACGGGTAGGACCGCCAGCGGCAGCGCGGACATGCGAAACAGAAACGGTTCCAACGGCACGGGGTGACCCAACACCCGAAACAGCCACGCCGGCATGGCCATCAACAGAACCAGGGCGGCCCAGTCGTAGGCTACGCTGGAATAGAGGGCAATGCGCAACGCGGACATGCAACCAGCCTGGTGAACGTCTAGAGGTCGAAGAGGGTGGCGGCACCGCCGCCCATGGCGTCGTGGGTAATGAAACCTTCGCCCAGCTGTACGCCAATGCGGGCGCCGATGCTACTGCGAGCCAACAATAGAAAGTCCATGGCACTACGCTCACCGCGCGAGATGGGCATCTGGCTGGCATACGCTTCGATGGCCGCGCGAACCGTGGATTCCTGATCACTCACGTCCACTACAAACGACGGCGGCTCGGTGTCGGGAATCATATAGTAGAACAATCGCTGTATCGCGTGCGGTTCCAACTCGGGCATGAGTTGCCGAAACCGCGCCAGCTTGCAGGCAGCCAACACGAGTGATCCACAACTCAGATGATCGACGTTGCTGCGTCCGTCCATGGGCCCCGTACGCGCGTACGGAAACGGCGCGAACACCAACCGTGGTCGGCACTGCCGCAGAACACGCACGATCGCGTGTCGGTTTTCCAGATCATCGCTGAGTCCACCGTCGGGGAAATTCATGAGACGCACGTCGCACCGCAGGACTTCGGCGGCGGCGCGCGCCTCGCGCGTTCGCGTTTCAAGATCGCCGTGCGTCCCCATTTCGCCGCGCGTCATGGCCAGGATCGCCACCCGGTGTCCGGCGGCGGTAAGCTGGGCCACGGTCCCGGCCATGCCCATTTCCACGTCGTCGGGGTGGGCGCCGATGGCCAGGACGTCATAGGGCTGTGCGGTGCTCAGCGTATTCAGCTCAGGCGTAGTCATGGGTCCAGAGTAGAGCGTACCCGCCGTCCCGCCAAGCCACGCCTTTGTGTCCGAAATCCGAAGCGCCCGATACCCCGCCGGATCAGGCAAACGCGTCGAGGAGAGAGCCGGCCATTTCGGCGCCCCGCGCAACCACGCTGGCCATGGCCTGGTAGTACGTAGCCGCCTGGCTCATGTTCACCATTTCGGTGGCGAGATCCACGTTGCTACCTTCTTCGAAGGAAGTGGTTGGGCTACCACCGACGGGGGCCGTGTAGGTGTCATCCGAGGGCGTTGATGAGGGCACCAGCGGGCCCGGCGAGTCGTCGCGCAGCACGCGCAGATCAACGCCCTGCGAAGCAGCTGACTCCTGGGTCGACGCAATCAGGCGTTTGTATCCTGGCGTGTTTGCATTGGCCACATTGTTGGCAGACGCCCGGAACATTCCCTGGGCGGCGCGCATCCCACTTATGGCTGCTTCGGCAAACACGAACACGTCGCGGAACCTCGGTGGTTTCCGTCCCCTCAGGAAGGGTATCGGCACATTTGGCCAGAACTTGAGGCAATAGTTTCCTCAACCGTCAAACGCGCCGCCCGGTCGCAATCGGTACGACCGCCCCGCGTCGGGAAGTATGAACTCGTCATGGGTACCATCGGGCCATTGCACGGTCAATGCGAAGGGTCCCATGGCGCCGCCCAAACCAAAATGCGCCGGCAGAATGGTTGAGTTCCACGGATTGGCAACCGGCTGCACCTGCCTCACGATCGTGCGCGACCCCGCCACCAACTCCAACCGCGCGCCCAACCCATGCGCCGGAGCCAGTAATTCCACGGTGATGCCGAGCAGCGGCGTACGGTTTTCGTAGAATTGCAACACGCCCCTGGCGTCCACGATCTCGCCCTTGCCACCGGTGGCCAGGATGTCGAGATCGCCGTCGGAATCGAAGTCGGCCGCCCAGGCGTTGGTCGACTGGCTGCGCACGTCGGCCAGTGCGCCCCACGTGGGACCCCGCGCCTCGAACGACCCATCGCCCCGCCCATGGGCCACGAGGTTGGCGTGGTTGTGTATCTCATCGTGTTGCGCAACGTACAGATCGAGCCACCCATCGTTGTCGAGGTCCTGCAACACGAACGAAGTCATCTCGTGCGAGAACTCCAGATCGAGTCGCGTCGCCGGTGAGAATTTCGCTTCCCCACCTGGTTCGGTCTGGTTCAAGGCCACGGCCATCTGGGCCGGAGCGGTGACGCCAAAAACAAGATCCACGCGCGCGTCCGAGTTCACGTCGGCGAAGGCCACGAGGCGGGTGCCCAGCGGTGGCCGCGCCCCGCTTGCAAGCAACACGTCGTGAAAATTGCCGCGCCCATCGTTGATCAACAGAGCCACGGTGAGGCCGGCCACGCACAAATCGGTATCGCCATCGCCATCCACGTCGGCGGCCGCGCCCGCCACGATCCACGGCGGGTTCGCTGGGGCCAGCAGTCGGTCGCTCCAGTCCATGAAGCCAGGAGTCCAGGCGAAGAGGCGTGGCGGAGAGAGATAGTTCAGCACCAGAAGCTCGGGTGGGGGGCTGCCGTCCAACTCGACCCAAAGCGCGCCCCGGCCGCGCCCCGCCGTGTCGACAAGCGCCGGCCACATGGGCGCCACATCCACGAACGCCGCGTTGCCGTCGTTCTGCAGAAGCCGATTGGGACGGCCACCACCCACCGTGACGTACAGGTCCCGATCACCGTCGCCGTCGAAGTCCGCCGCCGCCGCCCCGTGTTGATCGGAGAACATGGGCAGGTTGTCCCCCGACGGTAGCGACCGAAAACGTATCCCCTGCGGGCGAGCCAGAAAAACGAGCGCCTTCTCGTGGTGGCGCGAAAGGAAAACGTCCAACCGATGATCCCCGTTCAGATCGGCCACCGTGGTTCCAAACGTCTTGCCCTGGTCCGGCAGTCCAATGCGTGGCCGCGGCGCGAACATGGTGCTGACGCCAGCGGCGCAGCCCAACCCGGCCAACGTCATCCACGCCACCATGGCCAACTTGACCCACGTGCCGACAGGCCCTAACTTCAACCGCAGCTTTGTTTTCTTAGGCAACCTCAAGGAACACCATGCGCATTCTCTCTGGGATCCAGCCATCGGGCCGGCTCCACATTGGCAACTATTTCGGTGCCATCAAACAACACGTCGCGTTGCAGGAAGAAGCGGGAGCCGAGTGCTTCTACTTTATCGCGGACTATCATTCCATGACCACCTTGCATGACGCGCAGGAGTTGCGCGAGTACGCGCGCGATGTGGCGGTGTCCTACATGGCCCTGGGGCTCGACCCCGAACGCACGGTGTTCTACCGCCAAAGCGACGTGCCCGAGGTACACGAACTGGCGTGGATGCTGGCTTCATGCACGGGCATGGGCCTGCTCGAACGAGCCCATTCCTACAAAGACAAAGTCGGGCGCGGAATCAAACCATCCGTGGGACTCTTCTACTACCCGGTGCTCATGGCGGCCGACATCCTGATCGTGAAGTCGGACATGGTGCCCGTGGGCAAAGACCAGATTCAACACGTGGAAATGACCCAGGACATGGCGCAGTCGTTCAACGCCGCGTACCAGACCGACGTACTGTTGCGGCCGGAGTATCGACTGTCCAGGACGCCCCGCGTCATTGGCACCGATGGTGAGAAGATGAGCAAGAGCTACGGCAATACCATCGAGATCTTCGCCGAAGGCAAGGCACTCAAGAAGAGCGTGATGGGCGTGGTCACCGCGTCGGTAGCCTTGGGCGATCCCATGGAGCCCGAGGGCGATACCGTGGTGGAGCTGTACTCTCTTTTTGCCACCGGCGACGAGCTGGACCAGATGAAACAGGAGTACCGCTCGGGGGCCATCGGCTTCGGCGATGCCAAGAAGCGCCTGCTGGCCCGGGTAGATGGAGAGTTCGCCGAGGCGCGCGAAAGACGCCGGGAGTTGCAGGCCAACCCCTCTTATGTCGATGATGTACTGGCCGAGGGACAACGTCGCGCTCAGGCGGTCGTTTCCGCGACAATGGATCAGGTCCGAGAGGCTTCGGGGTTCGGTCCCCGGATCCGCTGATTTCCCGGAACTTATTTCGGGCCAACGAGTTCAAGGTTAAGAGCGGTGTCCGTGGCCGCTTTAACACGGACAATGCTTGAATCCGGGGGAGCCCCCCCTACCCGACGGAGAACCGCCGCAATGCTCAGAGCACCCCGCCCAGGCGCCCTCAAATGGGTCAAACTCCTAGGAGCACTGTTTCTGGCGCTCTGGCTCACCTTGTTGGCGGTCCCCGGCCGGGCTCAGCTCGACGACCCGCCGCCGCCCGACTCGGCCATTCAGATCCAGGATCTACGCGACAAGCTGCGTGACGACCCCTACGACGCCGAGGCCCACACCAAGCTGGCTATCCTCCTGGCCAAGGAAGGCCTTCTGGAGGAGTCGCGCACCGAGTTCATCCAGGCGCTGCAGGCCGCGCCGAGCGAGCCGGCGTCGCACCTGAACCTGGGTCTCATCCTGATGCGCATGGAGCGCTGGCTGGAAGCCTCGAGCACCTTGGCTACGTACACCCTGATGACCCAGGCCGAAGCGCGCGGCCACATCCTGGTGGGCGAATGCCTGGACAATGCCGGCGAGACCGAAAAGGCCCGTGAGGCCTGGCAACAGGGCCTGGCCGTCGAGGGCATGGTGCCCGCCGACCGCACCGTTCTGGTAGAACGGCTGGCGACCAGTTATCTGGACTCAGAAGAACTCGAAGCCGCCACGCAGCTCATCGAATCCAATTCCACCCTGCTACAGGGCGAAGATGGCGAGGTCCTGGGCGAACAACTCATGTACGCAAGCCTTACCCTGGCCAAGCAGGCCAAGGACGCCGGCAACGTAGACGAAGCGCTTGCGCGATACGCCCGCGCGCGCGAACTGGGCACGGACAGCTCCAGCGCATTCAGCCAGCCAGTGGAGCTCCTGCTCGACGCCGGACGAGTCGAGGAAGCCCAGGCTCTGGCCGCCGAGTCCAAGACGGCGTTCCCCAAGAGCGCGGCGGGACCCTACCTGAGTGGCCGCATCGCCGAGCGCGACGGAAACATGGAAGAGGCCGTGAAGCAGTACCAAGCCGCGGCCGCCATCGATCCCGATTTCGCGGGACTGCAGGCCGCCCTGGGTGGCGCGCTGGCGCAGACCGGCAACGCCGACGCCGCCACGGCGGCGTTGGAACAGGCTGTCGCGCGAGGCGAGGGTGGCGCGGCCGTGCGCTACAACATGGGTGTCATGCTCAGCAAGGACAACAAATTCGGCGAAGCCATCCCTCACCTGCAGGCCGCCGTGGCCGATGACCCCACGCTGAAAGACGCCTACCGCGCCCTGGGCACCGCGTACCGCAAGACCGACAACTTCGGCGATGCCGCTTCGACCTATCAGGAAATCGTCAAACGGTTCGGACCCGATGCACGCGACCTGTACCAGCTGGGTTTCGCCTTGGCCAAAAAAGGCGACCACGCCGAGGCGGTCGAGCAGTACCGGGTAGTGGTGGCGCTGGATGGGCAGAACTACGCGGCCCGGTACAATCTGGGAAACTCCCTCATGAAGCTTTCGCGCTTCGCCGAGGCGTCGACCGAGTTCAAGCAGGCGGTGGCGTTGAAGCCCGGCAGCGAGGTCGCCCGGTACAACCTGGCGCTGTCGCTGCAGAAGCAGGAAAAGTTCGAGGAAGCCATCAACGAGTATGAACGAGCGGTGGAACTGAAAGAGACCTACCGCAGCTTCGTGAACCTGGCCATCTGCTACCAGGCGCTCGACGACCAGGAAACCAGCGACGAGTACTACCGGCTGGCCAACGAGCTCAAGTCCGGCGGCCGCTGAGCCGCCGGCCCCCGGCTCCTTCCCCCTCTTTTTGCTCCGGTTGAAGGCGGCCACGGCCTGTGGCAGACTCCGCTCTAGCCCCGCGCGCGCGGTTGCCGCGGGCTGTCTCACCAGCCAGGAGAGCGTGCCGCTTTGTCGACCCCCGCGCCCGATCGTCTGTCCCAGCAGCAGCAGAACTTCGCCCACTGGGAAATCATCAAGGACTGCATCGACCAGTACATCGACATGATGTTGAACTACCGCCAAAGCGGACATCCTGGCGGCAGTCGCAGCAAAGTCCACGCTATGGTGGCGGCCACGTTGAGCGGAGCCATGCGCTGGGACATTCGGCATCCCGAGCTGCGCTTTGCCGATCGGTTCGTCCTGGTGGCCGGCCATTGCGCGCCGTTGGTGTACGCCACGCTTCCCGTCTACCACGAGGCGTTGCGCGAGATGCGTCGACGAACGGGTGACGACCGCTACAAGGTGGCCGACGGCCGGAGTCTGGTGTGGGAAGACCTGCTGGGCTTTCGCCATCGAGGCGGGCTGGCCGGTCACGCCGAGATGGAGGGCAACACCCTCTTCTTCAAATTCAACACCGGCCCGAGCGGCCACGGTGCGCCGCCCGCGGCGGGTGAGGCCATGGCTCTACTGCGCGCGGGAATGAAAGACGTGAAAGTGTGGGCCATCGAGGGCGAAGGCGGCCATACCGCGGGCGCCCACCACGAAACCAAGAATAGCGCGTGGGGCCTGGGGCTGGAAAACCTGCAGTACATCCTGGACTGGAACGACTTTGGGATCGACTCGTTCGCGGCCAGCAGCGTCGTACCGGGTACGCCCGACGACTGGTTCAAGCCCTACGGTTGGCGCGTCTACGGCGCGGAAGAGGGCAGCCAGTGGGAGCCGGTAACCAAAGCCCTGCTCGACATGAGCTTCGAGCCCGAGAAGAACGGCCGCCCGGGCGTAACCTGGGTACGCACGCGCAAGGGCCGCGAATACGGAAAGTTCGACTACTCCAGCCACGGTTCGCCGCACAAGACCAACAGCCCCGAATACTGGGATACGAAGAAGGTCTTTGCCGAAAAGTATGACGTGGACTTCGACGGATTCGGCGAAGCCGCGCCGCAGGACCCGGCCGCATTGCGCGAGCAGGTAACCAACAACATGCGCAAGGTCGCCGAAGTCCTGCATCGGCGCGAAGACACCCTCACGTACCTGGCCGATCGATTGGTGGAAGTTGGTGACAGCGTGCCGCGTGAGTCCAAGTCGTTCCAACTGGGCCGCAAAGGCAACCCACTGAACGACGACAAGCTGTTCGACTTCGAATCCTACCCCAGTGCGATCTGGATGAAGCCGGGCTCCAAGGCGCCCAACCGAATGGGCCTGAGCAACTTCGGCGCGTACATCAATAGCTACTGCAAAGCCAGGTACGACCAGCCCCTGGTCCTGGCCATGAGCGCTGACCTGGCTGACAGCACCAACATCAGTGGTTTTGCGAAGGACTTCGACGGCGCCGAGAACTACGGACGCTACGAGCGCAACTCCAACCCCACCGGCTCGCTCCTGCCGCAGGAAATCACCGAATTCACCAATAGCGGCATCGCGGTGGGAATTTCCACCGTCAACATGAGCGAAAACCCAGAACAGGAGTTCCTGGGTTTCTTCGGCGCCTGCAGTACGTACGGTAGCTTTTCCTACCTGAAGTACGGGCCCATGCGCTTGTTCAGCCAACTGGCCCAGGACTGCGACCTGAAGACGGGCAAGGTCATATGGGTTGCCGGCCACTCGGGCCCCGAAACGGCCGACGACAGTCGCACCCACTTCGGCGTGTTTGGCCCTGGCGTCACCCAACTCTTTCCCGACGGCCATGTGTGTGACATCCATCCGTACGAGTACAACGAGGTTCCCGTCATGCTGGCCGCCGCCCTGCGCGGACCCTGGCCTATCGTTGCCTGTCACCTCACGCGTCCGCCGGTAACCATTCCCGACCGGGCCAAATTGGGTATG
The DNA here is from genome assembly GCA_029262065.1 of Candidatus Krumholzibacteriota bacterium. Taxonomy (GTDB): domain Bacteria; phylum Krumholzibacteriota; class Krumholzibacteriia; order JAJRXK01; family JAJRXK01; genus JAJDAC01. The sequence continues at coordinate 81,370 of JAJDAC010000026.1, forward strand.
GCGCACCACTTCGAAGCGGCGCGCGGTGCCTACGTACTGCGTCCGTATCGCGACGACCAACCGCACGGTGGTTGTATTTTCGTACAGGGCACCATGAGCACGGCCAACACCGTCGAGCTACTACCCGAACTCGACCGGCGCGAACTCAACGTGAAGTTGGTGGCGGTACCTTCGCCACAGCTTTTCGCGGCCCAGCCCGAATCGGTGCGAAACGAGATCATCACGCCGGCCGACAAATGGGACTCGACCTTCATCACGAACCGCAGCCGTCGCCTGATGTACGACTGGATCTTCAACCCGCTGTCGGCCCAGTACGCCATGAGCAGTGATTTCGACGATCGCTGGCGTACGGGGGGAACCCTCGACGAGGTTTTGGAGGAAGCACACCTCGACCCACCGCATCTCCTGGCGGGAATCGAGCGGTTCGTTCGTGATCGTCAGAAGAGGTTGGGCGGGTTGCAGAAAGGTCTGTCAGCGGCGGGCTGAACCCTGATCAGCGGACCTGGACTTCGGCAATGAGCACCGTGATGTTGTCGAGGCCGCCACCATCGCGCGCCTCGGCAACCAACTGCTGACACGCGGCGGCGGGGTCCTGCCCCGATCCCACTTCACAGATACGCGCACGCTCGACCATGTTGGTCAGACCGTCCGAGCATAGCAGCAATCGATCGCCGCCACGCAGCGCGCCCATGCGTTCGAACAGGTCGACTTCGACGCTGGGCGACACGCCCAGGCAACGAGTGAGTACGTTGGTGGGAACGTTGCGAGCCGATTGACCGTCGGGCGAACGTCGACGCATTTCCTCGGCCAGACTGTGATCGACCGTGACCTGTTCCATTTCGCCGTCGCGTAGAAAGTAGGCCCGGCTGTCACCAATCTGGGCAACAAAGAAATTCCGACCCAGCACCGAGACCGCAGTGCAGGTGGTACCCATGCCGCTCAGGTCGATTTCTTCGGTGCTTCGACGGAAGATGACCGCGTTGGCTCGCTCGAGAGCCAACCGCAGGGCTCCTGGCGCCATCTGATCCATCTCATCGGGGTCGAAATAGGCCTCCGCCACTTCGTCCAAGGCCATCTGACTGGCCACTTCGCCCGCGGCGGCGCCGCCCATGCCATCGGCCACGACCAACAGACAGCCGCGCTCGTTGGAGTGGCCTTCGAAGATTCCGGCCACGTCCTGATTGATCTCGCGCACACAGCCGAGATCGCTGACGAAATGGGCCTCAAGGGCCAGATCTGCACCGGGGATGGGGATGCGTGAACTCAACTATCTCTCCGGGCACGGGCCGGGCCATTGACCTTACTGGTAACCAAAGGGTGGCCGTATGGAATAACAGGCAAGAATAGACCGTCCCCCGCCCAGTGTTCCACTGAAAGATCTCCAAGGAACGTTGCAGGAAGGGATCCCGTGCGGGAAACTGGTGTCTGTGCCACCCTGGAAGCCCCCAGACGACGGAGAACCCGGCCACATGGAAACTGGACTCGCTGACAAGGTAGTACTGGTAACCGGCGCTTCGGGAGGCATCGGACGGGCGGTCGCCGAAGTTTTCGCCGACGAGGGCGCCCGGCTCATTCTCCACGGAAATTCCCACCACGACGAGCTGGCCCGGTACGTGGAGCTGCGCCCGTGGCGTGATTCGGCGATAACTGTAGCGGCCGACGTGGCGAACGCGGACGAAGTGGCCAAGGCGTTCGCCAAAGGGGTCGAACGCTTCGGGCGGATCGACGTCTGCGTAGCCAACGCCGGTCAATGGCCCGCGGCCAACGAGCCACTTCACATCATGCCAACCGAACGGTTCGAGCGCACCGTGGCCATCAATTTCCTGGGCGCGGCCTACACGGCGCGAGCCTTCATGCAGAGCCTGGCCGCCACCGGCCCCCGTGACGACGGTGACGGGGCCTCGTTGGTGTTCACCGGAAGCACGGCGGCTCGCTTCGGCGAAAAAGACCATTGCGACTACGCGGCCGCCAAAGCAGCGTTGGTCGGACTGGTGCGATCGCTGAAGAACGAGATCGTGGAAATCGATCCCTACGCGCGGGTGAACATGGTCCAACCGGGCTGGACCGCGACCCACATGGCCCGGCCTGCGCTGGACGATCCCGCCCAGGTGAAACGCGCCGTGCGCACCATGCCGGTCCGTCAGATCGGCCGTGCTGTAGACATGGCCCGGGCGATCGCATTCCTGGCTTCGCCCCGATTGTCTCGTCACGTAAGCGGCGAGCTGCTTACCGTGGCCGGGGGCATGGAGGGCCGCCAACTGTGGACCGATGACCAGCTGGACTTTGCCGACATTCACCGTCGCTTGAGTTCGTCAGATCCGGGCTAGTCGATGCCGGCCGACAAGACACGAGAAAGGCTCGATCTCATCTACGAAACCATCGAGCGCATCCCGGCCGGCAAGGTGGCTACCTACGGACAGATCGCCGGTATCTGTGGTCTGCCCGGTCGCGCGCGCCTCGTCGGTCGCGCCATGCGCATTCTTCCGTCGGGATCGGCGATTCCCTGGTACCGGGTCATCAACTCGAGTGGGCGAAGTTCGTTACCCGAAGGAGAACCCGCCGCAACGCAACGCGCGCTGCTCGAAGACGAGGGTGTGCGCTTCGAAAACGGTCGGGTGGACCTGAAGAAGTTCCGCTGGTCGGAATTCTAGTCGGTGGTTTCGCCGCGTTTGTTGGCGAACGTGGTTTCAAAGAAGTCCCCGGGGTTCCACGACGGGCGCTGTTCATCCTGCGCGATGTGCCAAGCGGCCAGGAAATTGACGCGGGCGAACTTTGCTCCCACGTCGAAGTCCATGTCCTGCCCCATGTCGTCGGCGGGGTTGTGGTAGCGCTCGCTGATCCACTTCTGGAATTGCACCATGCCTTCGGAGATCCCGTTACCACGATCGAAACCGGGCATGAGCATGAGAGCAGGAACCCCCTGCTTCACGAACGAGTACTGGTCGCTGCGCACCAGAATGACCTCGTTGGGAATCGGATCAGGACTCACGAACAGTCCCAGCTGTTCGGCCGCTCTGGCCACCGCGTTGCCCAACGATGAATGGTCCGCTCCGAAAGCGACCACATCGCGCAACGGTGGATTGAGCATGACCGTGTCGAAGTTCAGATTGGCCACGATCGACTCGATCGGCACGGTGGGATTGTTGGCGAAGTAGTCGGACCCCACCAACCCCCGCTCTTCAGCGCACACGGCCAGAAACAGCAGGCTACGCCGCGGACGGCTCTGGGCTCGCGAGAACGCCCGCGCCACCTCCAGCATACAGGCTATGCCCGACGCGTTGTCGATGGCTCCGTTGTAGATGGCATCACCATCGACCTGATCCCCGACCCCCAGGTGGTCGAGGTGACCGCTGAGCACCACGTATTCCGAAGCGAGCTCGGGGTCAGAGCCGCGGAGCACGGCCACGACGTTGGGCACCGGCACATCCCGATGCACATTGTTGCCGCGTAGCCGTACGCGAGCGGGAAGCACCAGCGGGTCGGGGCGACCCTGCCGCGCCGCGTCGTGCACGGCATCCACCGTCAACATTGCGCCCTCGAACAATCGCTCCATCGCGGCGCCGTTGATCTGCACGAAAACCCGCAACTGCGGGTACGAGTCGTGCGTCACGCCATCGCGCTGGCGCCAGAACATGGTGTCGACCTTGAGGTGACGGGTCAGCCGCGGCCATTGATAACGGGCTTCGTCGGCCGGCGTGAGCATACGGATCACGCCCACCGCGCCCAGACTCGAAGCTACTTCCCGCTTGCGCTGAAAGGAAGAATGGTAGGCGCGCAGGTGATCGGGAAGCTGGCTGGGCGCGCCCATGAAATACGCGACAATCTTGCCCCGCACATCCACGCCCCGGTAGTCGTCGTAGTCCACCTCGGGGGCCTGCACACCAAAACCCACGTACACCACCGACGCTTCCAACTCCACCTCGGCTTCGGTGGGCGTGCCGCGAAACACGAAGTGCTCCTCCACGGCAAGCGGCGTGGTTTGGCCGTGGCGAATGATCTCGAAACTCGTGGCCGGATGGTCCACCTCGGTTATGCGCAACGGCACCGGTTGCAGATAGCTTTTACCATCGACCCCCGGCTCCAGTCCGTACGACTCGAACTGGTCGGCCACATACTGCGCGGCCAGTTCGTAGCCGGGCTGGCCGCTCATGCGACCCTCAAGTCGATCGTCGGCCAGGAATTCCATATGGGCTCGATACGCGGCCGCGGTGATTTCATGGGCCGCCGGATCAACCGGATCGGTGAACCGCTGCGCACCACCCTGCGCGGCCCCCGCCACCGGGACGGATGGCACGGGCATCGCTGGGTCCGACGAAGCGACCGGCGGCTCAACCGCCACGGCCGGCGCCGTTTGATGGGCCCTGGAACCCTGACACGCCACCGCGAACGATGCCGCGGCGACCATGGCGACCCGCGCCAGCCAAACCAGTCGAAGCGACGAGACAAATCGGGACATGGGAGCTCCATGGGCTGAAATTGGGGACTGCGCTAGGAAACCACACAAGTCGGGCCCGAAACAAGCGTGGATGGAGACGCTTGACCGCGATGCCAAGGGAAACCACACTGCGTCCACGAACGATCGTTCTGAACTACGCCATCGGAGGCACATTGGTTTTGCCGTGGATTCTATTGGCCGCAGGAGGTGCCGCGGCAATCTGGGCCTGGCGCGACCAGCGGGCGGCTCTGCACGAATGCGACGAGGTCATCCGCATCGGCTTCGCGGGGCGCCTGGCCACCGCGCACGACGCGTTGGGCACTGGACAGTCTGGACTGGGCACCATTGGTGGGGCCACCGTGCGTCTGCGCAATGTGGGTCGCGATGCGCTCGCGCCGGGGACGGAGTGTCGCGTGCACGACGTGAGCAATCTCACGCTCCTGGTGCGTGCGTCCGTGGACAATTAGGCGTCCGCGCCTCGGCCGGCCGCGGCCTCGTCGACCAACCAGATCACGCGGCTCAATGGATCCATGGCATTGGGTTGAATACGCGCAGCCGGCAACGAACGATCGCCCCGCCACACGCGCTCCAACGCGGACGCCTTGGACTCACCCTTTACCAGGAACAGAGTCGTACGAGCCGCATTGAGCAACGGCAGCGTCAACGTCACGCGCGTGGGCGGTGGTTTGGGACCATGTACCACCGCGGTCAGCGCCTTCGTCTCATCGAGAACGGGGTCACCGGGGAACAGTGATGCGGTGTGCCCGTCTTCTCCCATCCCCAGCAACACCAGATCGAATCGTGGCGGTGTGCCCGCGACCGTACGGCGGATGGTAGCTGCGTAGCGCGCGGCGGCCTGATTCGCGAACGTGGGTTCGGGCAGGGTGAAGACGGACTCGTCGGGAATTCCCGCCGGGACGATCAGTGACTCGTTCACCATACGGGCGTTGCTATCCGCGTGATCATGCGGCACGCAACGCTCATCGCCGAAATAGAGATGCACACGCGACCAATCGAGCCGGGCGCCGGCCAGATGACGATACGCCGCCGCCGGCGTCGAACCGCCGGCCAGCACCAGCGATGCGACATCGCGTTCGCCCAACGCGCTGGACAACTCCTGCGCGATAAGCTCGCCGGCCACCGCGGCGAAACGCGCCGCGGTCACCACGCGGATGTCCGCGGCGGGAACCGGGTTGACCACGATCAGCCTCCGCCTAGATGGGGCGCCATACATGCCCGCTGCGGGCCAGCATCTTGTCCGAGGCGAGCGGCCCCTCGGACCCGGCTGCGTACTTGTGCAACGGAAACCGCTGCGCCAGCAGAGGCGTATAGAGTTCCCACGCCGCTTCCACTTCATGCGCGTGCACGAACAGCGTCTGGTCACCCTCGAGCAGATCGTGCAACAGGGTTACGTAGGCATCTTGCAACGGCTCGTACGCCTGGTCGTACTGGAACGTCAGTGGAAGCTTGTCGATGCTGGGCGGCTGACCCGGTCGCTTGACATCGATGAGCAAGGAGAATCCTTCGTCGGGTTGCAACGTCAGCAACAACACGTCGGGCTCGACGTTGCCGAAACGCATGTTCGCGAACAAGGGCACTGGCGGCTGACGAAATGTCACGGCGATCTCAGTCTGGCGCCGAGGTAGTCGCTTGCCCGTGCGAAGGTAGAACGGAACACCGGCCCATCGCCAGTTCGCCACCTCCAACTTCAGTGCTACATAGGTGGGGTTGATGCTGTTGTCGGCCACGCCCGGAGCGTCCTGATATCCGCGTACTTCTTCGCCGCCGATGCGGCCGGCGGTGTACTGACCGAACACGACGTTGTCGAGATCGAGCGGGCGGATCGAGCGAAGGACCTTGACCTTTTCGTTGCGCACGAAGTCGGCGTCGTACCGCACGGGAATTTCCATGGCAATGAGCGTCATGAGCTGCGTCAGATGATTCTGCACCATGTCGCGCAACGCTCCCGATTGATCGTAGTAGCCGGCGCGGGTACCCACGCCCAGATCCTCCGATACCGTGATCTGGATATGCTCCACGCGTTCACGATTCCACAGTGCTTCGAAGATCGGATTGGCAAACCGGAACACCAGCAGGTTCTGGACGGTCTCCTTACCCAGATAGTGGTCAATGCGATAGATCTGGGTTTCGTCAAACACCTCGTGCACCGCGCGATTCAAGTCCTGGGCCGAAGCCAGATCCTGCCCAAACGGTTTCTCGAACACCACCCGTGTCCAACCGCGCGATTTATTCAACCCCGCCGCCCCCATTCCCGTCACGGCAGTGCTGAACACCTTGGGCGGCAGCGCCAGATAGAACGCCCGGTTCTGCGGTAACTCGTGTTCCTGCTCCAGCGCGTCGATACGGGCGGCAATGCTCTTCCAACCCTCGACGCCGGAACCTGATGGCTGGTAGTACAGGCAGCGATCGCACCACGCGGCCAGCTCTTCCTGATCGAATCCAGCGTCGACCAGTGCTTCACGCACCCAGGCCCGGTAGCTCTCATCGTCCATGTCCTCGCCGCGCGCCACGCCCAGAATACACCAGCGGTCCAACATGTCCTGACGCGTCAACCGGTAGACCGCGGGCAACAGCTTGCGCCGGGCCAGGTCTCCGGTGCCGCCCAGGATGATGAACGTGTGGGGCTCGATGGTCTCGCTCATCAACCTTCCTTCCGCTTCACTGCGTGTCCACCGAACTGGTTGCGCATGGCCGACAGAAGACGATGCGAAAAGGAGTCGTCATCACGCGAGGTAAAGCGTTCCATGAGCGACAATGCGATGACCGGCGCCGGCGAGGCCAACTCGATCGACTCCATGACCGTCCAACGCCCTTCACCGGAGTCGGGCACCCAGGGATCCAGATCCGAGAGATCCTGTCCGTCCTCGAGGGCGCGAGCGGTAAGATCCAACAACCACGAACGCACGACGCTACCGTGGCGCCAGATTTCCGCGATCTGGCTCAGGTCCAGATCGTAGGCTTCTTTCTTGCGCATGAGCGCGAAGCCCTCGGCGTAGGCCTGCATGAGGCCGTACTCGATGCCGTTGTGCACCATCTTGACGAAGTGCCCCGAGCCCGACGGACCCACGTGGCCCCATCCCCGGTCGGCCGCCGGCGCCAGACACTCCAATGCGGGCCGAAGCACCTGTAGCGCCGCGTCGGATCCGCCCACCATCATGCTGTAGCCCTCGGCCAGGCCCCAGACTCCGCCACTCGTGCCCACATCCACGAAGTGCACACCATCGGTGGCCAACGATTCGGCGCGGCGCTGGCTGTCCTTGTATAGAGAGTTGCCGCCATCGACGATAACATCGCCCGACTTCAGCAAGGGACGCAGCGCGGCGATCGACTTCTCCACCGGATCGCCAGCGGGAACCATCAGCCACACCACGCGCGGCGCCGCCAACTGGGACACGGCGTGGGCAAGGTCGCTGGCCGCGGAGCCGCCCTTGGTTTCCAGATCCTTGACCGCATCGGCACTGAAGTCGAACCCCACGACTTCATGACCGCCCTGCAGGAGGCGTTGGGCCATGTTGGCCCCCATCTTTCCCAGCCCGATCATCGCTAGCTTCATTTCCGATCTCGTTTCTTGGAGGGTCATGGGAGCATTCTACGCAGGCCCGCCAGGAGGTCCAGTTCGGGCTTTCGCTGCCCTTGATGGCAAGGTTGAACGCTCGTACCATGGACCAGATAGAAATATGGCCCTTTGCCCCGCCCCTCCAACGATCAGCGTACCCCATGAGCTTCGGCCAACAACTCCTCGATCGCCGAGTACCCCAGTTCCTGGCCGCCTACGTGGTGGCCAGCTGGGGGTTTCTGCAGTTCGTACAGTTCCTGGAGGAGCGCTACCTGCTCTCTCCCCACCTGGTCGACGTAATTGGGTTGTCGCTGCTCCTGCTGCTGCCATCGGTGGTCATGCTGGCCTGGGGACACGGTCGTCCCGGCAAGGACACCTGGCAACGACGCGAGCGGGTGGGCGTGCCCGTGAACATACTGCTCGGCGTTGCCGTCTTGTTCATGGTCTTCCAGGGCAAAGCGCTGGGGAAGACCACCACGACGATCGAGATCCAAGATGAAGACGGCAACGTAGCCGAGCGAATCGTCCCCAAGAATGAATTCCGCAAGAGCCTGATGTTGTTTTTCTGTCGCAACGAGACCAGCGACGAGTCCATGGATTGGCTGCGTCATGGTATTCCTTCCATGCTGGCCCAGGACCTCTACCAGAACGTGTTTCTCGATCTGACGGACTGCATTCAGGCGCGCGACGAAATGGCCCGTGCGGGTTTCCAGGACGGCCGAAATATTCCAAGACCGTTGATGCGCGAGCTGGCCGCCGACCGCCACGTGGGATGGTTCACCAGCGGTTCGTTCCGACGCGAGAACAACGAGTACGTAGTGGAGTTGTCGATCAACGACGTTGCCGCGGGAACGGAAACCGCGCTATTGACCGCGCGCAACCGCGACATCTTCCGCCTGATCGATGATCTGACCGTACAGGTGCTGCACAACCTGGATATCCCCACCAAGATCGAAGGCATGCCTGATCTGGCCGTCACTGACATCTTCACGGATTCCGAACCCGCCGCCCGGCGCTTCGCCGAGGGCGTGCTGGCCTTCTTCACCGACAACGATTTTGCTGCGGCCGCCGCCGCCATTGGCGAGGCAACTACCATAGACCCCGCGTTCACTCTCGCGCACTTCCAGCACTACGTGTTTGCCACCACGAACGGACAGGTGGAGGAAGGACGGGTTTCCTTGGCCAATGCCATGGAACACCTGTACCGCGTAAGCGAACGCATTGCCCTGTCCATCAAGGTCTCCCACTTTCTCGACGGCGAGCAGGACGGCAAGAAGGCCATGGCGTCGGCCCAGATGTGGGCCGACCTCTACCCGAACGATCTCGACGCCAGCAAGATGCTGTACACCCTGCATGGACTACAGGGCAACAAGGCCCAGCAGATCGAACAAGCCCAGCGCATCCTGACCATCGACCCCACACAGCACGAGTTCCTGCTGACCATTGGTGATCTGTACCAAGCCGAAGGTGACGCCGCCCAGGCACGAAGCTACTTCGAACGCTACGCCAAGCGATTCCCCGACGACTACAAACCGTACGCGCGCATCGCAAGAATCCTTTCCGACGATGGCGATTTCGAGGCGGCCCGCGCCTACCTGGAAAAGGCGGTCGTGCGCGCGCCCGAACGGGGGTCGTTGGAACTCCAACGCGCCCGCATCGAAGAGGC
>JAJDAC010000027.1 GCA_029262065.1 Candidatus Krumholzibacteriota bacterium
TGGTTGGGTTTGTGGGGGGGGGGGGGGGGGGGGCCCCCCCCCCCCCCCCCCCCGCCTCCACCCACCGTAGACGCCAAGGAGAGCCCATGACCACGGACGCGAACGCGTGGCCCGAGCTACCGCTCGAGCCCTGGCAGGACACCTACGAAACCGTCCACCTGTGGACCCAGATCGTCGGCAAGATCCGATTGGCCAAAACACCTTGGTTCAACCAATCGTGGCACGTTCCTCTATACGTCACGGTACGCGGGTTCACCACATCGCTCATCGCCCACGAGGGACGCAGCTTCGAGATCGAGTTCGACTTCCTGGACCACGCCCTTCACGTCACCGCGTCCGATAGCACGCGCCGATCGTTCGCGCTCGAGCCCATGTCCGTGGCCGCTTTCTACAACAAGGTCATGCATGCCCTGGAAGAATTGGGCATGGAAGTGAAGATCTACACCAAGCCGGTGGAGATTCCCGACCCGATCATCGATTTCCGCGAGGACGAACAACACGCGTCGTACGACGCGGTGGCGATCGAACGGTTCTGGCGCGCGTTGCTGCACATCCACCGCGTATTCACGATCTTCCGATCGCGCTATGCCGGCAAGGTGAGCCCCGTGCATTTCTTCTGGGGCGCATTCGATCTGGCGGTGACCCGTTTCTCGGGCCGCACCGCGCCCAAGCATCCCGGTGGCGTGCCCAACTGCGCCGACTGGGTCATGGAAGAAGCCTACTCCCACGAAGTATCCAGCGCTGGATTCTGGCCCGGCGCCGGCTTGGGCGAAGCCTCGTTCTATTCCTACGCGTATCCCGCGCACGACGATTTCAAGAAGGCGATCGTACAGCCCGACGCGGCGTACTACCTGGAAGCCATGGGTGAATTCGTTCTGCCGTACGAAGCAGTGAGAACCGCGAAGGATCCCGATGTGACGCTGTTGACGTTTCTGCAGAGCACGTACGATGCGGCGGCCGACCTGGGGAAGTGGGATCGGAAAGCGCTGGAAGGTTCGAGCCCCAAGATTTGACATTCAACCGCGTTGCCATGGGACCCGGGTCCCATGGCCCACCTACAATCGCGCTTCCCTCAGTACGCCCTCAAACCCCGCCTCGCCCAACCAGCGAGATACCTCGCCCAGCGAGAGATCGGTGTGATCCGCGTCTTCCGACGGCGTGCGTTCATCCAGGCACATGTACCCTTCCACATCGTCCGCGCCCGCGGCCAGTGCCAGGTGCGCCAGCTTCAGGTCGCTGCGATCGTAGTAGGTGCGAACGTGCGGCACCGACGGAATGCCCAGGCGACACGCAGCCAATACGCGCATGTCTTCCAGACCGGTGGACAACAGTGAATCCTGCACGCCACCGTACATTTCCGCGCGGTAGATGACCGGGGCGACGCTTTGGAAAACGCCGGTGTTCTTTTGTAGGGATTCGATCGCTTCGATCTGCGTCGCAATGGCATCGGCCGAGAAATCGGGGCCATACAACACCACGGTATTGCCCTTGAGGCCCGCCTGGGCGGCGGCCTTCCAGAAAGCCTCCCACGCGTCCGGGTCAGCCGAGCAGTGCAGGCGCGGACGTATTCCGTCGCTGACTACTCGCAGTCCAGCCTCGAACCAGCTCGCCAGGTATCCTGAAGCATCACCTGCCGCGCCTTCAGCGTGATGGGCGCTCGTGGCAACCTGCCACTTGCCTGCCGCGCCCAAGGCGTTGTCAACGAACGTTGAAATGCCCGAAACCGAGACGGGAGCCACGATATGAAGGTCGGTGGCCGCGGCGTTCACCTGACCCGCGGAAGTAAAGTGATCCTTGCTGGCGCCACAAATACCGCACCACTCGGCCAGGCCCGAGGGATCCACGTGGTCCAGAGCCGCAAACGTCGCGCGGCATCCGTGTCGCTCGGCGCGAATTTCGTGCGCGGCCTCGGAGGCCTCGTGCGGAACGCCGGCACTCAATATTTTCTGCAACTCGGAACGATCCGGAGCGGTCAAGACACTTCCTCCAGGAAACAAACCAACCAGAGCGGCCCACCCAAGCAGCCCGCCTAGAACAGATAGATATCCAGCGCGGCGAACGCGAACAACGTGAGCCCCACGTAGCTATTCACCGTGAAGAACGCCTTGTCGATGCGCGACAGATCGTTCCCACGCACCAACCAGTGTTCGTACACCAGCAGCGCCGCCACCGCGGCCACGCCCAGCAGGTACATCCAGCCCAGGCCACCCAACCATGCGGCCCACACCCACAAACCAACCGCGAGCACATGAAACACCCGCGCCACCCGCATCGCGCCCGCATCGCCCAACGCGGCGCTCATGCTGTGCAATCCCGCGCCACGATCGAACTCGGTGTCCTGACATGCGTAGATGACATCGAATCCAGCCACCCAAAGCAACACCGCACCCCCCAACACCAATGGAAAAACCGCGAAGCCACCTTGGACCGCCAACCACGCACCAATGGGAGCGATCGCCAAGCCCAGGCCCAGCACCAGGTGACTGAGGGAAGTGAAACGCTTCGTGGCCGAATAGAAATACACCACGGCCAGCGCCACCGGCGACAATGCGAAACAAAGGAAATTCAGGTTGTAGGCCGCGAACACCAGCAACAACGCCGAGACAACCGTGAAGCCTATAACCGGCCCGCGCTGAAGTCTCCCCGCCGGCAATTCCCGCTCCGCCGTGCGCGGGTTGCGGGCGTCGATGCGATGATCGACCAATCGATTGAACGCCATGGCCGTGGACCTTGCGCCCACCATGGCCAATAGAATCCAGCCCAGCGTCGCCCACCCGGGCTTGCCATCGCTGGCCACGAGCAGCGAGAACAGGGCAAACGGCAGCGCGAACACGGTGTGTTCGAACTTGATCATGCGAAGGGTGAGAGACAGGTTCTGAAACACAATCAACCCCTACGGCATGCGCAGTGGACGCGCCGACAGACCCAACTTCTCCAACATCTTCTCCCCGCCGGGGCCATTCAATGCCCAATAGGCCATGCGCTCACTGCCAAGGAGTTTGGCTTCGTCACCGTTGGAGTTCTCCCACTGCACCAGACGATGCGGCCAGGCGGTCTCTACGTAGAACGTCCAAGCAGGACCGCCCTGTACCTCGACCGTGCGCATCTCCACTTCGAATTCGCCGGCCGGAACCGTGAGCTCGCCACGATCGCCCGAACGCATGATGACGGCGTCTTCCCATTTGGGAGTCTGGTGCGACAATCGCGCGCGTTGGCTACCCATGAGCAGGCTCACTTCGCGCGATTCCCCCGGTTCCAAAGCGGGACCGGCCAGGCCTCGTGCCCAAAGCAGCAGAACATCTTCTGAAAGAGGAACGCGCGGCGTGTAGAGCACCATGTTTCGATCGGCCTCGCCGTCGAAGTAGCTGTGCGACTCGATCCGCACCGCATCGGCGTCGAATCTCGATTGTTGGTATACGTGCCCGCACCATTCCTGGCTGCTGAATGAGGTCTTCAACGGAGACCCCGCGGGCATTCCCACCGCGTCGGTCACCTGCACAAAGGCGCTGGTCATGAGGTTGTAGTCGTAGATTCCGGTGGGGAAGTCCTGCACCAGGTTCAGCTTGATGACCGGAATCTCGTCATCCTTGGCGTGACGCCCGGGGTCGGCCTTTACGCGATCTTCGGCCGAGAACGTCTCGGTTACGAAGATGGCCACGGCCGTCCCCTCGCGTTCTTCGCCGTAGCGGTTGATGATCAGGTCGTAGGCGGCCAACTCGGCCTGACCGTCGCCCCAGTGCGACCAGAACTGGTCGCCATACTGCGGGGCGCGCACCAACGAATCGGCGACCACGGGGCTGGCGACCACCAAGAGCAACGCCAGGATGAAGAGCTTTCGCATGGATAATTTCCTTTCCTGGAGGCCAACTCGGCGCTCCGGGGTAACGCTGCATATGATAGCGCCATCCGGTCGCTTCCACGAGGGTCCAGCTGGCGCGTTGCGAGCCGGGCGCGAGCCGCGTAAGATTATGGGACGCAACGATTCCCCATCTTCCTTGGTACCCTTCGCCCATGAACTTCCGGCGCAGACTGACCGTGGTTTCGGTCATCGCAACTATTGCCGCCTGCTCGCGAGCACCCGAGCCACGTGAACCCGTGGTCCTGGCCGACTACAACTTCTTGCAGCCCGTCGAAGACGAACTGTTTGGCAATGAATACGGTGCGACGCGTGGACTCCACTGGTTCGAAAGCGGCTGGAGCACCCCCACCAGTGGTGGCCTGTGGTCGATTCGTGACGAAACCAACGCCATGTTCACGCTGGCCGGCCAGAGCGCGCAGCTCGAGATGGTATGCAACACCTCGCGCAAGCTGGCGGCCCAGGGACAGACGTTCGAGGTCCAGCTGAACGGGAGATCGCTGTCCACCTTCGACATGACCGAAGCCTGGCAAATCGATACATTGCGGGTGGATCTGCCCGACGATGCCTGGAAGCCAGGCTTGAACCGGATCACCTTCAAGCCGTCGCATTGGATGCCATCGAAGAACCCCCAACGCGGTGCACCGGAACTCGCCGTGAATTTTCGTACGCTGCGAATCACGTCGCAGCTCACCAGTGTCGAGCGCGACGAATGGACTGCGCTCACCGCTACGCCGCCCGCGCGCCAGGAAGACGAACTTCTTCACCTACCCGAAGGCGATTTGCCCGCGGCCCTGGTTGCCCAGCAAGAGGGACGGGTGCTGCCCGATGTAGTCGTGTTCCTCATGGATACCGTTCGCGCCGACCACGTGGGGTGTTACGGGTACCGTCGCGATACCACGCCGACCATCGACCGACTCGCCGCCAACGGTGTGAAGCTGGACAACGTAATTGCCGAAGCGCCGTACACCCTGTGCTCGGTGCCCAGCTTCTTCACCGGCCAGAGCTGGCGCAACCATCAGGTGCAACACAACGGCGATGCGCTGGCCGACGAGTTCATTACGCTGGCCGAGATATTCCAGATTGCCGGGTACGAAACATTCGGTATTTCCGACAATCCCAACGTGTCACACGGCACCAATACTTCGCAGGGATTCGACGAATTCGAAGAAATGTGGAAATACCACAACGAGTGGCGCGAGGTGGATCAGCGCGGGTGGGACCCCGAACGTCCTGAACGACGCTTCCGCGAGCGCCTGGACGAGGGCATGCCCGAAAGCCCCGTGTTCTTCTACGTGCATATCATGCCGCCCCACGCGCCGTACTTTCCCGGTCCGCAGCACGACCTCTGGAAACCCAACGCTCGCAGCAAGATCACCGGCTCCGTGGCGCAGATGCAGCAATTCGACAAAGGCGCCATCAAAGCCGAAGGGGCTCCGCTGCGTCGCCTGGTCAGCCTGTACGACGGCGCAATGCACCGCAGCGACGCGGCCATTGGCCGCATGATCGACGCCTGGGACGGCCAAGAACGACAGCGTCCCACGCTCTACCTGTACGTAAGCGATCACGGCGAAGCGTTTGGCGAGCACGGGCGTTTCTCCCACAACTCAACGCCGTATGATGAAATGGTCCACGTGCCGGTCGTGTTCTCTCCCGCGAATCTGGTACCGGGCCTGGAAAAGAGTGCGACATCATTGCGCACGCTGTCCGACATCCACCCCATTCTTCTGCACTACCTGGACATCCGCCCACCCGGTGGAACTGCGTGGCCACGACGGTACCTGGATGTACTGGCCGACCCCGCCGCGGCGCGCGAGCGTATCTTCATTCGCTGCCGGGAGCCCGTGTTCGCGACGCGCACGGTTGACAGACTCACGTTGCTGCAATCTTGGGGAGAGCAGGAGTTCTATCGCCTGGACAAGGACCCCCAGGCCCAGGACAACCAACGCGCGGCCGGCCACGACGACTACCTGGCCGAACTGCGGGAGTTGCGCGCGTGGCTGGAGAATCCCGCCGCAGGGCCGGACGCGAAGGCCGCCGAACTGACGCCAGAGGACATCGCCCGGCTCAAGGCGTTGGGCTACTTCTAAGGTTGTTCTCTACAGAGGATTCGCGTTCTAGGCCTCGACCGCAGCGCCTTCCAACCACTTTTCCAGCACCGCATCGATCTCTTCGGCCCGAACCGGTTTGGAAAGATAGTCATTCATGCCTGCTTCCAGGCATCGTTCGCGGTCGCCCTCCATGGCATGCGCGGTCAACGCAACGATCGGCACGTTGGCGAAGCCGGTCTTGGATTCGCGGATCCGTTCGGTCGCGGTGTAGCCGTCGAGCACCGGCATGGCGCAGTCCATGAACACCACGTCGTAGGTCTCGCGTTCCAAAGCCTCGATGGCTTCTTGCCCGTCGTCGACCACCAGCACGTCGTGCCCCATTTTTTCGATCACGCGGCGAATGACTTGCTGATTGATGCCGTTGTCCTCGGCTACCAGGATCCTATGACGCCGGGGCTCGACTGACTGGACGGGAGTATCTGCTGGGTCGGTAGCTTCAGCGGTATCGCGCACATCCAACTCGAACCAGAAAGCGCTCCCCACGCCCAGATTGCTGTCCACTCCAATACGTCCGCCCATGAGTTCGACCAGACGACGGGATATGGCCAATCCCAACCCCGAACCACCGTGTTCCCGAGCGGCCGAGCCGTCGAGTTGGGTGAACTGACGAAACAGCTTTCCCTGGTCGGCGGGATCGATTCCCATTCCGGTATCGAGTACCTCGAATCTCAGGGTCGTGGCGTTCGGACCGCGAGGGGTCAGCGGTACCGCTACCGTCAATCCCACGTGACCCTCGTTGGTAAACTTGACCGCGTTGCTGAGCAGGTTCACCAGTACCTTCTGGATGCGGTCGGCGTCGGCCACGATTCTGGTGGGGGCGGCGGGTGATATGTTCACCGTGAGCCGAATATTCTTGGCGCGCGCCCGTGGTCGAATGAGGGTCACGGCTTGTTCGACCACGCTGGCTACGTCCATGGGCTCGTCACGCACCTGGAGGTCGTTGGCTTCGATCCGCGCGAAATCCAACACGTCTTCCATCATCTGTAAGAGCCCGAGCGCCGATGAATGAATCGTGTCGGCGCAGTCGGCTTGCTCTGCGTTGAGCTTCGTGTCGCGTAGGATCTCAGTCATGCCAAGCACCGCCGACAGCGGAGTCCGAATCTCATGGCTCATGGTGGCCAGAAACGCCCCCTTCGATTGCAGCGCGGCCGTGGCCGCGTCCTTGGCCTCAGAGTGCTCGAACGCCGCCAGGCGTTCTTCGCTGGCGTCGCCAAACACCAGGAGTGCACCGCCCTTACCGCCGCTGCGACGAAGGGGAGTGACCGAATAGCTCACCGGCAACGCGGCTCCATCTTTGCACCAGAACGTATCCTCGGGACACGTACGTGGCTGCGTGGTGGCCAACACCTCGAACACCGGCGAATCAACCCAGTCCGAAGCCGACCCGTCGGAGTTCGAGTGATGAAACAGCTCATGCTGCGATCGACCCTTCATTTCCTCGCGCGAGAAACGCAGCATGTTGGCACCGGCACTATTGATGAACGTAACGTGGCCGCGGTCGTCGAGACCGCAAATGCCCACCGGGGTAGCTTCCAGAATCAGTTCTTTTTGTTCGGCCAGTGAACGTGCTTCCCGCGCCAGCCGATCGCGCTCCACCGCGGCACCCAGAATCAAGCACGCCTGGTCCACCACCTCCAGCGTTCGCTCTCCCAACGCATCGAGGCGTGTACCGAAGAACTCCAGGGCAGCGACGGTACGGCCGCCGTACATCACCGGAAAGACGAAGGCGCTACTGAGGCCCAACGCGTGCGCCAACTTCATGCGCGACTCCGTCGACTTGCCCAACTCGAACGAGTGGCGCGGTTGGTGCGTGACAATTGCCTGGGATACCAGACCGTCGTCGCCTTCAATACGGGCGAACTCGGTGCTCGTCTGCAGCACGGCGTAGCGGTCCCGATCGTGTAGATACCACACGCCCGATGACACGAGCTGACCGCTCTGGCGCACCCAGGCGTGCCCCACCGCCAAACCGGTGAGCTCGCAGAGCTTGTACAGACCAAGTTGAGCCGCTACCGAAAAATCGGCCGCGGCGTGGATCGCGTGCGAAATATCCTTCAGCGCATCGAAGGTGGATTCCACCGGGGTTGCCGTGTCGACCTCGCGTTGGCTCACGATTCTTCCAGGCTCCGGGACGTGTGGCATGGGAGTGCACCAAGGATATCGGCGCTCATCCGCTATACCTTTAGCCTGGGATCAGGCCTATTCCGCTCCCCAGGCCCGGACGATCCGTACGTCCACGGCCAACTGGTCACATAGACGCTGGACCATGAAATCGACCAGATCAGCCACCGTTTGAGGTTTGTAGTAGAAACCCGGGGATGCTGGAATGATCACGCCACCGGCCTGGGTGACCCGGGTCATCGACTCCAGATGGATGAGGCTGAGCGGGGTTTCCCGGCAAAGCAAGACCAGGCGTCGCCGCTCTTTCAGCATGACATCGGCGGCGCGCGTCAGCAGATCCGCGCTCATGCCGTGGGCGATACGACTCAGCGTGCCCATGCTGCACGGGACGATGGCCATGCCATGGTATGGCGCCGTGCCACTCGCCATGGGCGCATAGAAGTCGTTCGATTCGAATACGCGATATCGACCCCTACCGCCCGCCGCGGCGTGCGCCTGCTCCAGACCCTGAGCCACCGTGATGTCTATCTCGGCCTGGGCGACCGCGTTGGCATTCGAACTATGGGTAATGTGGAGTTCATAGTCGGCCTGCAGCAGAACTTCGGCCAACCGGCGCCAATACGGCGCACCGCTGGCGCCGGTGATACCAAGAGCAATGCGGGGGGAATCAGACATGTCTCTGCCTCATCGGTGCACGATCGAGCGGGACGATTCGACTAGGAACCGGCGACCTGAGCGAACGATTTCGCGGCCGCCTCCAACGTGAATTCCACTTCTTCGGCGCCATGGGCCGCGCTTACGAAGAAGGCCTCGAACGGTGAAGGCGCCAGATAAACGCCGTGTTCGAGCATGGCCGCGTGGAACCTATAGAAGGTATCCGTATCGGTGGCCGCCGCCTCATCGAAGTTTCGCACGGGCGTCGGCGAGAAGTAGGCGCAGCCCATACTGCCCACGCTCTGGACGGTGATCTGAATATCGACCTTGGCCGCCGCCCTGGTCAGGCCTTCGCCAATGGTCTGCGTGGTTCGCTCAAGCTGGTCGAAGAAATCTGGATCGCGCATGATGATGTCCAGCGTGGCGAGACCCGCGGCGACCGCGATGGGATTGCCGCTGAGCGTTCCCGCTTGATACACCTTGCCGGCGGGACTGATGTGTTGCATGAGATGCGCAGCGCCACCGTACGCACCCAACGGCAGACCGCCGCCTACAACCTTACCGAACGCTACCAGGTCCGGAGCCACGCCAAAGCGGCCCTGTGCACTCTGGGCTCCCACCCGAAAGCCGGTCATCACTTCGTCGTAGATGAGCAACGCCCCGTTCCTGGTGCACAGCTCACGCATTCCCTCCAGGTACCCGTCCACGGGCGGCACACAACCCATGTTGCCCGCCACCGGTTCCACGATGACCGCCGCGATATCGCTCCCGTGCCTTGCGAACAGTTCGGTCAACGAGGCCAGGTCGTTGTACGGAGCAGTAAGCGTGTCGGCCGCGGTGCCCTCGGGAACCCCCGGGCTGCTGGGCACGCCGTGCGTGGCCAGCCCGCTGCCGGCTTCTATGAGAAACGCGTCACCGTGACCGTGGTAGCAACCAATGAACTTCACGAATTTCGCGCGGCCGGTCACGCCACGCGCCAATCGTACCGCGCTCATGGTGGCCTCGGTGCCGCTGTTCACCAGCCGTACCATTTCCACCTGCGGCATCAGCTGGCACAGGCGCTCGGCCAACTCCACTTCGCGCGCGGTCGGCGCACCGAAACTGGTACCGTTGCGCGCGGCCTGTTCCACGGCCCGCACCACCTCGGGATGGGCATGACCGACAATGAGCGGGCCCCAACTCCCGACATAGTCCACGTAGCGATGCCCGTCCTCGTCGAACAGGTACGCGCCCTTGCCCTTCACGATGAACGGCGGCGAGACATGCGCGGAAGCGAACGCGCGCACCGGGCTGTTCACGCCGCCGGGAATGACCGCGCGGCCACGTTCAAGCAACTTCTGACTCTTGGATTGATCGAGCACCCGTTGTCTCCTCGTTACTCGGCCCAGCCGGCCTTCAACAATCGTGCGGCGTCTATCGCGCCGTAGGTAAGGATCATGTCGGCCCCCGCGCGCCGAAACGAAACCATGGTCTCCATGAGCACCTTGTCGTAGTCGATCCAGTCGTTGGCGGCCGCGGCCTTGAGCATGGCGTACTCGCCGCTCACGTGATAGACGCCGGTGGGCAGACCAAACGTGGTCTTCACCCGGTACAGGATATCGAGATAGGGAGTCCCCGGCTTCACCATGACCATATCGGCGCCTTCGGCCACATCCAGCTCCACTTCGCGTATCGCTTCGTCGCCGTTGGCGGGGTCCATCTGGTAGCCCTTGCGATCACCAAACTGAGGCGGTGACTCGGCGGCATCGCGAAACGGACCATAGTAGGAACTGGCATACTTGGCCGCGTAGCTCAGTATGGGAATGTCGGGGAATCCCGCGTCGTCCAACGCGTCGCGAATGGCGCCCACGCGCCCGTCCATCATATCGCTGGGGGCAATAACGTCGGCACCGGCCTGCGCGTGCGACACGGCTTCGCGGGCCAACAGTTCGAGCGTTTCGTCGTTTGCAACGTCGCCGTTGTCAATTACACCGCAATGACCGTGGTCCGTGTATTCGCACATGCAAACGTCGGTAATGACGTTCAGACTGGGCAGCGATTTCTTCAACGCCTTCACGGCCTGCTGGATGATGCCATCGTCGGCGTAGGCTTCGCTACCTACCGAATCCTTCGAGGCGGGGATGCCAAACAAGATGGTCGACATGACGCCCACGTCCATGGCCTCGCCCATGAGGTCCACGAGTGAATCGATGGACAGTTGATACTGTCCGGGCATGGAACGGATTTCCTTGCGCACGCCAGAACCCGGCACGATAAACGTGGGGTAGATGAGTTGCGCCGCGTCGAGCCGGGTTTCGCGAACCATGGCGCGCAATTGAGGTGTCTTGCGTAAACGGCGCATGCGGCGCTGGGGAAACATCACAGCTCTCCTTCTTTGGCCGCGCGCACGATATCCGCACCGCCCTGATCGAGTAGTTCGTGGGCTACCTGGCGCCCCAGTTCCTGTGGATCGGTGCCGCGGGCTTCGGCCGCGAGCACCTTCGACCCATCCGGCCTTCCCAGGCGCGCGCGCAACCACAGTCGCTCGCCACGTTCCCAGACACAATGCCCCGCCAACGGCACCACACATCCACCCGCCACCGCGGTCAGCAGAGATCGCTCGGCCCACACGCAGGGGGCCAGCGAGGGATCGTGACAGGCCAACGCCAACTCTCCGGCGCCGTCGTTCTTGCGTGTCTCCAGGCCCAGAACGCCCTGTGCGACCGCGGGCAACATGGTGTCCACGCCGATCCACTCGGTAACCAGATCCGACCACCCCAAACGCTTCACGCCCGCGGCGGCCAGGATCATGGCATCGAAATCGCCGCGTTTGAATTTTTCCATGCGTGTGTTCAGGTTTCCACGCAGGGGAACGACTTTCACATTGGGCACACGGTTCAACAGTTGACTGCGCCGACGCAGACTACCCGTGGCCACGGTTGTGTCGGCATTTTCTCCCGCCTGGGCCAGGGTCAAACCAGCTTTGTGGAACCACACGTCCCGAGGATCTTCACGCGGGGAAAACGCCACCAGCTCCAGGTCGTCGGACAACAGTTGGGCCGGAACGTCCTTCAGGCTGTGCACGGCCAGATCGATTTCTTCGTCGAGCAACCGACGCTCGAGCGTCTGCGTGAAGATTCCCACGGTACCCAGCTGGGTAAGATCGGTGGTGACATCCCGATCACCGTGGCTGGTTACCTCGATGATCTCGATATCCACTTCGGGATAGGTCCGTGCAATGGTGTCGCGAACCCAGTGTGCCTGCCATAGCGCCAGCGCACTGCCCCGGGTTCCAATACGTAGCCGACGACTCATGCGGTGGCTCCGTTGGCGGCTGGTACCTGGGTCAGGAATTCGAGCACCTGGCTCGAAACCACTTCCGAGTGGGCCACGCAGTGGTTCACGCCAATACCCGCCACGCTGTTACCGGTGAGAAACACACCAGGAGGCAACGCTTCCCGGGCGCTGGCGATACGATCGTCGTGGCCGCGCTCGTATTGAGGAATTCCCGCGGACCAGCGGGCCACGTGTACAAATGAAGGCTCGCCCTTGATGCCGTACACCGGCGTGATCTCGCGCAGAACCAGAGATACCAGCTCCTCGTCCGTGAGTTCGTTTGCACCCGGGTCGTGGGCGCCACCTACCATGGTGCGTAGAAGAACCGTTCCCTCGGGGCTGCGCCCTTCGAAAATCGAACTGGTCCACAGGGTTCCCAGCGATCGCAAGTGTTCCTTGCGAGGAACCAATGCCCCGAAACCCAGCAGGTCATGAGATACCTGCGCGCGGGAAAAGCCCGTGCATACCACGTGGACTCCCGCGACTGACACCTCCCCCAACGAACGCGCGGCGGGCGGGGCCAACTCGGCCACCAACTGGGCCGCCACGGGCGCAGGCACCGCCAGCACGACCGCGTCGACGTCCCACGTTTCTGCGCCGGCTACCACACGAAAATCTCCAGCGTCACTTCGAATGACACGGCTAGCCGTGAGATTCGTTCGGATATGATCCTCGCCCAACGCCTGCGCCAGCGAATCCGTCAGCTGCCCCATACCACCGCGGAACGAATGCAACACGCCGGCCGCAGACGCCACGGACCGCTCCGTCTCGGGCGCATCATCTTTGCCAGAGGCATTGTTGGAATTCGCGTTCGCGGCTCTTGCGCGGCGAGCCAACACGCGCGCGCGTACTTCTCGGCGTTTTTCCCGCAGCGCCTTGAGCAGGCCGCCGTACTTCTGTTCCATCTCGGCCACGCGGGGAAAAGCCGCGCGTAGACTCAATCTATCTACATCACCCGCGAAAATGCCACTGACCATGCTGTCCAGCAGCACCTGAGTGAACTCCTTGCCCAGGCGCCGCCGGCCAAACTCACCGATGGTCTCATCCTTGTCACCGCGGTAGGGCTTCACGAAGAACTCACAGCCGGCGCGCACACGACCCCATCGTGACAACAAAGGGCTGCGCATGAACTTCACGGGGTTCATCTCCAGCTCGTGTAGCGTACCCCGACGCAATAGGAAGCGACGGCGAGCTGAATCGTGGCTGCGGACCAGAGAGTCGCGAAGCCCCAGATCATCCACCAACCGTAGCGTGGCCGGTTCATTGTCGAGAAAACCATTGGGGCCAGCTTCGCAGACGTATCCATCGCGAACGTCGGTGCGGATCTTTCCACCCACACGTTCGCTCTCGACCACGCCCACCTGTACGTCGAACGATTGCTCGGAGGCCGTGCGCAGAATCCTGTACGCGGTGGCCAACCCGGCCACACCGCCACCAATGATCGCTACACGTCGGGTGGTCACGACGATGCCGAGCGATCGGACGCCCGCACGGTTTCCACGAACGCCTGCACGCTGTCGAGCGGCGTCTGTGGAATCACCCCGTGTCCCAGATTTACGATGTATCCGGGGCGCCCGTCCATTTCCTGCAGCATGCGGTTGGTACGCTGAGCAACCACCTCGGGAGACGAAAGCAACACCAGTGGGTCCAGGTTCCCCTGTATTCCTACGTTACTGGGTACCTTGCGATTCACCTCACGCAGCGTGGATCGCCAGTCGACACCTACGATAGTGCTACCGGCCGCGCTCTGCGCCGACAACAGCGATGGATTGCCATTTACGTAGTAGATCGTGGGCGCGCCGGTCTGGGCCACGCGATCGAAGACCTGGCGAGCGTAAGGCAATGCAAACTCTTCGTAGTCGTCGGGATGCAGCAAACCGGCCCACGTGTCGAAGAGCTGGACTGCGTCGGCGCCGTGCTCCAACTGGGCCACCATGTACTCGCCGATCTGTTCGGCCAACAGTTGCAACAGCTCCCGAGCCAGCTCGGGCTGACGGAACATCATCTGTTTCACCTTGGGAAACAGTTTCGAGCCCATTCCCTCCACCAGGTAGCAGAACAACGTGAACGGAGCGCCGGCAAATCCCAGCAGGGCCTTCGAAGGATCCAACTGGGAGCGGGTGAGCGACAACGCTTCGTGCACCCAGGGCATGCCCGTAACCGCGTCCACCCGCTTCAGGCGCTCGAGCGCCTTGGCGTCATCGAATGGCTCGGCCAGACGTGGACCGCCCTCGGGAAACTCGAACGGAGCCCCCATGGCAATCAGCGGAATGAGAATGTCGCTGAAGATGATGGCCGCGTCGAAATCGTAACGGCGAATCGGTTGCAGTGTGACTTCGCTGGCCAGCTCTGGCGTGTGACACATGTCCAGGAAACTTGCAGTCTTGCGAACCTCGCGATACTCCGGCAGGTAACGCCCCGCTTGGCGCATCATCCAGACGGGCGGACGAGGAACTTTTTCGCGACGACAGGCCTTCAGGAACAGGCAGTCGGCGTTGACGCTCGGCATGCTACCCTCGGGGCAAGAGGCGGGAATTGAACTATCGTATGTACGTAGCTCAGAGTAGATACGAGCCGCATACGGGTCAAGGTGTGGGCCATGGAAAATCAAGGGAATCAAGGGCTTACTCCGCCAATGCGTGAACATCGCCGCACCCGGTACGGCCCGGCCACGGTGTTGGCGGTAGTAGTCGCCATGGTGGCCTTGTGGTTGGCCCCCACCCGGTGGCTGCTGGAACATCGAGCCCCGTCGGCGGAAGATTTCGACAGCCGAGCCCGTGCGCTCGCTGACCGGTTCGACCAGTCCGTACGAATCATTCCCACCCTTTCCCCGCCCGGACCCGCACCCCACGAGGCTGAGCCGGTGGTGGTCCAGATCGAGATTCCCGTCGACGCGCCGGTGGAGATCAAGACCGACGTCGAGGGCACCGGGTCGGCCAGGGAAAAATGGTCCTACGACCCCCTCACCGCCCACGCGTTCGGTCGAGACGCGCTGCTCGCGCCCGCCGATCGGCCTACCGCCATTCTCCTGAGTGGACTAAACGCCAAAGGGCTGAGTGCCGAGGCCATGGGAGCATTCGCCGGAGCGGATACGTCCCTGGTGGCCAGGGCCCGGGAGAACTTCACCACGGTGGCCGCGTCTCTCTTCCGCCGGGAGATCCCCGACTACTGCGAACAACAGCGTCAGAGGCGCCTGGACAAGTATTGGGACCGCTACATCGTGGGCGACGGAAGCCAATAACGCCTCTTTGCCTTTTCGCATGGTATGCTTGTGAATTGAGCGCTCCACACCAAGACATTCAACGAAAGCCGTCGTCCATGCGAATCAGCCTTCTCATAGCCCTGACCCTGGCTGCGTTGACCGGCCCCGCGCAAGGCGGCCAGAGCCTACCCATCGTTCTGGATGGATCGTTCGACGACTGGTCGGGGGTGGCCTCCAGCTTCACCGATCCCGCGGGCGATGACGGCAGCTCGAACGTGGACTTCGGTCAGGTATGGTTCGCCAACGATCAAGACTATCTATACCTGCGATTCGAAACGGGAACCGAGGTCCAGGGCGATGAAGGTCAGTCGCTTACCATGTACCTGGACACCGACAACGACGCCGGCACGGGCCAATCCACCGGCGGCATCGGCGCCGACCTGGTGTGGAACCTGGGTAGCCGATCGGGAACGTTCTACACCCCTGGCGCCAACTCCATCGGTCACGCCGATATCGGACTGCTGTTGGGCCCCACGGTCAGCAACACCGAGTTCGAAATAGCGCTGCGCCGTGACGCAGTTCCCGCGGGTGGTCAGGCGCTGTTCCCGGGCAACCAGATCCGTCTGTTCCTGCGCGACGAATCGGGTGGCGGCGACCGCGTTCCCGACGGTGGTAGCCTGTCCTACGATTTCGATGCCACGACACAGCCCACGCCTCCGTTGTCGTTGGCCCGTGACATGGCGGACCATGTCCGCGTCGCGTCCTACAACATCGAACAAGACGGATTGTTCGAAGGCGGCAGTCGAGAAGATGCACTGGATCGCCACTTCGACGCCATCGACGCCGACGTGTGGGTCATCAGCGAGGTGTGGAACCATGACGCCAGCGAAGTGTTGGCCATGGTCGAACAGTTCCTACCCAGCGGTCCGGGCGAGAGTTGGAACGCCGTCAAGCGCGACGGGGGCAACGTGATCGTGAGTCGCTTCCCCATTACCCAGAGCTGGGAGATCTTCCCGGGGCATCGGCTGACCGGCGCTCTGCTGGACCTGAGGCCACAGATCGACAGTGACCTGCTGGTCGTCGCCAATCATTGGCGTTGTTGCACGGCCGACAGCGAGCGTCAGGACGAGGCCGACGCGCTGGTGGAATTCCTTCGCGACGCGAAGACCGTGGGCGGCGTAATCGACCTGCCCGACGGCACGCCCATGGTCGCGGCCGGAGATTTCAATCTGGTGGGTCTGTCGCAACAGATCACCACCCTGCTCACCGGCGATATCCAGGACGAAGGCCAGTTCGGCGCCGACGCCGCACCCGACTGGAACAACCTGCCGTTCGTATTTCCGCCGTCGCGCCATCCTGAACAGCGCGTGGGCTGGACATGGCGGCGCGATAGCAGCAGCTTCTACCCGGGCATCCTCGACTGGATCTTCTACGGAGCCAACGATCTCAACCTGGGCAACCATTTCATCCTGGACTCGCGCACGCTTTCAGCCAGCACGCTGTCGGCATTGGGCATGTCGACCGGCGACTCACCGCTGGCCAGCGATCACTCGCCACGCGTAGCCGATTTCAGTCTAAAGGTAAGCACCGCCACGCCGCCTTCGGTGGGATCGTCGGGTGGTTCGTCAGCGTGGTTTCACCGCAACGTTCCCAACCCGTTCAATCCGGCTACGCAGATCGTGTTCGAACTTGGGGTTGAGACCGTGGCCTCGCTTACGGTATTCGACGCGCGAGGACGCGAGATTCGTACGTTTGACGCCCGCCAACGGAGTGCGGGCATCCACCGGGTTGTCTGGGACGGCCGCGACGACCGGGGGCAATTAATGGCGTCAGGCGTGTACCTGGTCCAATTGCAGGCCGCGCGTCAACCCTCGGTGGCCCAGTCGATCGTGCTGGTTCGCTGACGGCCAGGTTTCGTTGACGGTCGGGTAGGTCACGATTTCGCACCGGCGGCGAGAAACGCCGCACCAGGGTTGAGCCTTTGCATCGGCGTGACTACCTTGAGAGCCCTACATGCGAGGTGATATCGTGCCTCGATCGGTCACCGTGAAAAGTCGGCTGGGCGCTACTCTCGTGGCGCTCATGAGCCTCTTGCTACTGTTCCTACCTGGCCCGCGGTCATCGGCCAACGCCCAGACCGTGCACCTGCTGCCGTACGAGGGCGCCATCACTCCGGTGGCGTCCGAGTACATCGTCCAGGGTATCGAAGCCGCCGAAGATGCCGCGGTCGAAGCGGTGATCGTGCGTCTGGACACACCGGGCGGGCTCGATTCTTCCATGCGTGAAATCATCAAGGCCACGATGGCGTCCGATGTGCCGGTGATATTCTTCGTGGCGCCGGGCGGCAGCCGCGCCGCCAGCGCCGGGGTGTACATGACCATGGCGGCGCACGTAGCCGCGATGGCTCCGGGGACCAATATCGGATCGGCTTCGCCGGTGGCTATGATGGGCGCGGCCATGGACTCCACCATGTCGAAGAAGGTAACCAACGACGCGGTGGCTTACCTGGAGTCGATCGCCCAAAAACGCGGCCGCAACGCCGAGTGGGCCAAACGTTTCGTGGTTGATGCCGAGAACATCCCCGCCGAACGCGCCGTGGAAGAACGTGTGGTCGACCTGGTGGCCGACGACGTGCCCGGGCTTCTCGATGCCATCGACGGCTGGACGGTGGATGTCGACGGCGAGTCCTGGACGCTCGCCACGGCCAATGCCACCGTCGACGAGCGACCCATGAGCCTCCGTCTGGCGTTCCTGAAGCGACTCGTCGACCCGAACGTGGCGTACCTCCTTCTGTTGCTGGGCATCTACGGACTCTTCTTCGAACTCAGCAACCCCGGCGCACTGGCTCCGGGAATTCTGGGTGGCATTTCGATTCTGTTGGCCTTGTACGCACTGAACAGCCTGCCCACGAACTTCGCGGGAATTGGCCTGATGGTCCTGGGCGTGATCATGCTCATACTGGAAGTGAAGATAACCAGCTACGGCGCGCTGAGTATCGGCGGGCTTGCATCGCTCGTGCTGGGCTCGCTCATGTTGTTCGAATCGCCCGCCAGCTGGGCTCGCGTGAGTATGAAAGTTCTCATTCCCGCCCTCCTGGGTTTCTCGGCCTTCTTCCTGGTTTGCGCGTGGTTGGTCGTGCGCTCGCAACGTCGCCCGGTGAGCACGGGCATGGCGGCGCTCATTGGTGAGCACGGTCGAGTACTGAACGCGATCACGCCGGGAGAGCCGGGCAAGGTTGTATTCCACGGAGAAGTGTGGGACGCCGTGGCGGATGAACCCGTCACCTCGGGCGCCTCGATCGAGGTGGTGGCCATAGAAGGACGCATCGCGCGCGTCCGCCACCTCGCCACGCCCGAGATCTGACCCTTCGCGAAAGGACCCATCATGGGTTACCTGGTTTTTCCCGCGATCGTGGCCTTCTTCATTCTGGTCGTCTTGGCGAACTCCCTGCGAATCCTGCGGGAGTACGAGCGGGGCGTAGTGTTTCGTTTGGGTCGTCACGTGGGTGAGCGCGGGCCCGGACTGATCATTCTGGTGCCATTCATCGAGCGCATGGTCAAAGTGAGCTTGCGCACGATCACCATGGACATTCCGCCGCAAGACGTCATCACGCGAGACAACGTATCCGTGCGCGTAAACGCCGTGCTCTACTTTCGCGTTACCGATCCCAGCCGTTCGATCATCGAGGTCGAAGACTTCCTGTTCGCAACCAGTCAGCTGGCCCAAACCACGCTGCGTAGTGTGGTAGGACAGGCTGAGCTGGACGAGATCCTGGCCGAGAGGGACAAGCTGAACGCTCAGGTGCAGACCATCCTGGACGAAGGTACCGATCCCTGGGGTATCAAGGTCGTTACGGTGGAAATGAAGGACGTGGACCTGCCCATAGAAATGCAACGGGCCATGGCCAAACAAGCCGAAGCCGAACGCGAGCGGCGAGCCAAGATCATCCACGCGCAGGGCGAACTCCAGGCCAGCGCCAAACTCAGCGAGGCCGCCGCGGTCATCGAGAAACATCCCATTGCGTTGCAGCTGCGCTACCTGCAGGCGCTCACCGAAGTGGCGGCCGAGAACAACAGCACGACGATTTTCCCGGTGCCGATCGACCTACTGAGTCCGTTCATGCACAAGAACGGCTAGACCAACGTCGCCTGGGACTGCACCGCAGTGCGTACCCAGTTGAGCCAATGCACGAATCCGGCGTCGTTCGGATCCGTCGATGAGAGTTCGATCAGCCTGAGCCCGGGATGAAGCCGGCCGACTTCGTCGCGGAATTGTTCGCGGTCGAACGTGAGATGCGGCGCCAGGTCCATCTTGTTCAAGAGCATGAGATCACACGCGGTGACGATGGACGGGTGCTTGGCCGCCTTGTCGTCACCCTCGGTCAAGCTGAACATTCCCACCTTCACATCCTGCCCCAGATCAAAACCCACCGGGCAGATCAGGTTGCCAACGTTCTCGATGATCAAAAGATCGAGGTCGGCCAACGGAAGATGGGTCAGCGCCTGTTTCACCTGATTCGCATCCAGATGACAGGACCGACCCGTGTTGATCTGCACCGCCTGCACGGCGTGACGATCGAGTCGATCGGCATCGCGGGTCGTCGCCAGGTCTCCCACGCAGACACCTACACGAAGTTCATTGGCAAACTTCGCCAACGTAGCCTCGAGCAGCGTGGTCTTGCCACAGCCTGGCCCACCCAACAGATCAATGCAGAATACGTGGCTGGCCCGCAACATCGCTCGGTTGGACTGGGCAATTTCGTCGTTCAGTTTCAGCACATTGTCTACTACGGGCACTTTCATGACTTACTCCCGGCCTTGGACCACCGACCGGTGCTGCCCCGGCGGCGACACCAGATCGATCTCCTCCAGAATCAGCTCGTCATCGGCGGCGCGAAGCTCAGCCGCGCCGCCACATATACAGGACGTCTGCCAGTCGTCGCTCTGGAACTGCCGACCACACTTGCGACAGCGCAGTGCCCAAGGGTCGACGGTCAGGTTCAACTTGCTTCCCGCCGCCGCGCTATCCAAGCAGGTGACCTGCCATGCGAATTCCAGCGCCTCGGGCTCAAGGGCACGGGCAGCACCAGCCCGCAAGCGCAAAGCTTTCACGTGCCCCCCCGTGGGGATGATGTCTTCGACCATGCGCAGTACCGCTCGGGCAATGGATATTTCATGCATGACTACCTTCCCCCTGCGATTGAAGTGCGATCTGAACCACCAGCCGGGCTGCTTCCTGCACGAACTCGCTCAAGTGTGGATGTCGATCGCAACCCATCGTGAGATCCTCGACGGGAGCCGCCACCAGTTGAACTATTTCGGGCAGAACACCGAGGGTACGCGCCAACTCGATTTGATCGGCCAGGCCCATTCCATGGCTGCTCAGAGCGTCGTCGTGAGCCAGTTCGGGAAGCGGTTGTCGCTGCAGATCCCATTGCAGCAACGGACCACCGAACTGCGCGGGGAAGACCGCCGCGTCCACCAGTATCAGAGTTCGGGGACCAGGAAGGTGATCGAGCAACGCGGCCGGCTTGATGTCCAGGTCGACCACGCGCAGATCCGGCAAAGCCATGGCCCGAAGCCGTTCGCCCACCAGGGGCCCGAAGGCATCGTCCCCCGCCATGGAGTTGCCGCACGTGGCGACCAGGATATCGGTACTCATTGTCTCTTCCCCTTCTAGGCCCGGCACTTTTTCTGACTACGATTGAAGTCCAGGAAATGAACCGAACAACTGATGCACGGATCGTAGTTCCTTATAAGGTGCTCGCACTGCAAAGCCGCCTGCTCGTCCGGTGTATCTACCAGTCGATTTGCCAGCAAACGCAGGTCTTCTTCTATGGTCGACTGGTTCTGGCTGGTCGGCGGAATGATGCGTGCGTCGGTGATCATTCCGGCGTCGTCCGTGCGGTATTGATGCCAGCACAACCCTCGCGGCGCTTCGGTGCCATGGCCACCGATTCCCGCCCGCGGCGTGATGTCAATACGACTGCGCGCCGGGCGTTCGTAGTTCTCCAGAATGTCGGCCGCCAACGCCAGCGCATGTACCGTCTCCAGGCCTCGCGCGGGCAGGCTCAGGAAACTGTTGGTCCAGGGAAGTTTCTTGCCCAGGGCATCGCACACCTTGGGTAGCAACTCAGCCGCGCGCGGATGGAGTTTTTCGGCGTTCAGATTCAGACGGGCCAACGGGCCCACCATGTACGAACCCCGTGTGCGTATGCGCGCGTGCAAAGCTGTCGAGTGCTTCACATGCCGCTCTTCGATAGCGTCCAGGAATTCTTCCTGCTCCACGTCCAAGCCCTTGTTGCTCCGAATGCGACCCAGGTTCATGGGATAGCCCTCGTCCGGACACAACGACAGGAACTCGTAGTCGCGTTCGAGGTCGGGATACTCCAGATTCCTGGCAACGAAAAGTACGAGCTCGCACATGTCATCCAGGCACGCCTTTACCTCCGGCAACAGCGCCGTAGCTTTCTTGGGATCCAATGGCGCGTAGAACCCACCCACACAAACACCCACCGGATGCACTGAGCGCCCGCCAATGGAACTGACGATGGCGTTGCCCAGCTTCTTGATTCTCAGCGCGCGCTGCACGATGTCAGCGTGGTCAGCCGCCATGCTGATCGCGCTTTCGTATCCCAGGAAATCGGGCAGGTGGAGCAGAAACATGTGCAGTACGTGGCTCTCGATCCATTCGCCCGCATAGAGGTAGTCGCGCATGAGATGAATGGAGTCGTCGACCTGATCGAAGACTCCCATGGCCTTTTCCAACGCGTGACAAGAACCCATCTGGTAGGCCACGGGACAGATACCGCAGATCCGCGCGGTGATATCAGGTACTTCTCGAAAGCTCCGTCCTCGCAGGAATGCCTCGTAAAAGCGTGGCGGCTCGTAGATTTCCAGACGCACGTCATCCACCTGGTCGCCGTCCATTACCAGGTGCAGTGCGCCCTCACCCTCGACCCGCGCGAGTGCGCCGACTCGGATGGTGCGGATATCAGACTTGGTTTGCTCTGCGCTCATGGCTCTCACTCGCTTGCTTGAATGGCTCGAGGTACCCATTGAAACTCCGGAACATGTGGCTCAACTCACGGTGACCCCGTGCCTGGCGTTCGTTCAACCATGATCCCAGGGACTCGACGTTGGGGTGCTCCATGGGACCAAAACACCCGTAGCACGCACGCGAACAACTGGGGCATAGCGCCCCACAGCCCGCGTGGGTTACCGGCCCCAGACAGGGTTCGGCCTGACTCACCAGGACACACGGATATCCCTTCCGTTTGCATTCGATACACACGCTGTGCGATGGAATGTTCGGGCGTCGCCCGGCCAGATGCGCCGTGATCAGTTCCAGCAACTGTCGCTCGTTCACCGGACAGCCGCGCAACTCGAAGTCGACGAACACGTGGGCCGCGATTGGCGTGGCCGTGTCGAGCGTGTCGATATACTCGGGGTGCGCGTAGACGTACCGAACGAATTCTTCGGTGTCGCCCCAGTTCTTCAGCGCCTGGATGCCTCCCGAGGTGGCGCAGGCACCAATGGTAATGAGTGTCCGACAGTCGCGACGAACCTGTTGTATGCGTTCGGCCTCTTCCGGCGTGGAAATGCTGCCTTCGACGAGACCTACGTCGTAGGGCGGAGGAACTACGGCTCTACGAGCCTCGAGGAAAAACGCAATCTCGACCGCATTCGCCAAGGCCAGAAGCTCATCTTCGAGATTCAACAGTGACAATTGGCAGCCATCACAGCTCGAGAACTTGTACACGGCCAACTTGGGCCTCACGGCCGTAGCTGCGTTTGTTTCCTGAGCAGATGTTGTGCTCGGCGTCGACATCATCACACCTCCTCCTTGCCGAATATCGAGGCGATCTCCGAAAACGGGAACACCGGCCCGTCCTTGCAAACAAACTTCGATCCGTACTGGCAGTGGCCACACCGACCGAAGCCGCAATTCATGTTGCGCTCAAGGCTGACGTACACTCGATCGGCCGGAACGTGGCTTTGCAGGAATTGCCAGGCGGCCACACGATTCAAGATGCGTGGACCACAGACCATGACCACGCTATTGGAGGAGTCGAGCTTCAGGCGCGCGAGCAGCTTGGTTACAACTCCCACGGGCCCGGCCCAATCGCCGGTGGCGTTGTCCACGGTCACCAGCACGTCGATGCGGGGATCGTCGTACCACTCGCGAATCTCGTTCGCGTACAAACATTCCTCGGGGCTGCGACTGCCATAGAGCAGCACCAGTCGGCGCACGCGCTCCCGGTGATGAAGCAGTGAGTACACCACCGGACGCAAGGGAGCCAAGCCAATGCCTCCTGCCACCAACACCACGTCGCGACCCTCTACCTCCTCCATGGGCCAGCCGCGTCCGAACGGACCGCGCAGACCCACGATGCCTCCGGGCCCCAGCTTCTTCAGGCCACTGGTCACCGAGCCGGCGATTCGAATGGTATGGAGCAGCTCCTTGCCGTTTTCGGGGTCGGAGCAGATGGAAATGGCGGCCTCGCCAACGCCCGGCAGGTACAGCATGTTGAACTGGCCCGGAGCCCACCGATAGCGCCGCGCAAGTTCGTCGTCCAACAGCTTCAATGCGAATGTGTGCGTGTTGAAATTCTCGTCGATGATGGATTCGATTCGGGCGGGAACCGGCATCCAGGTATCCATGCCACAGATGGGCTCGGCACGGTCGAAAGCTACCTGCGCGCTCATGACGTTGCCTCCAGTGTCGAAGAAACCCGCTGGGCTTCACGCGATTCCACTTCGCGTTGCAACTGGGCAATGTCCTGGGTCCAGTCGATGGCTACCGGGCACCAGGTCAGGCAGCGCCCGCACCCCACGCACCCGGACATGTCGAACTGTTCCCACCATCCGCTCAGCTTGTGCCGCAACCAGTGCCGGTAGCGGGACGAAATGCTCGCGCGCACGGGGCCCGAAGTGACATAGCTGAACTGATGAGTGAAGCACGATTCCCACTCGCGCGTACGTGTCACGTTGCCGGTAACCAGGTCATTGCTGTCGGTCACCGTGCTGCAGAAGCAGGTCGGGCACACCATGGTACAGTTACCGCAACCCAGACACCGGTCGCCGATTTCCTGCCAGATCTGGTGCTCGGGATTGTTCCTCAGCAGTTCGCCCAAGCCGTCGGTCTTGAGGACCCGGCCCATGTGCTCACGTGCCCGCAACACCTTCAAGTAGGCCAGCTCCCGCTCGGCTTCGGTCGCCGGTTCGGTGCTCAGGGCGTCAAGCACCGACACACCACTCGAAGAACCGGCCCTTACCAGGAACGAACCGCGTAGTTCCGTGAGCGACAGATCGAACCCTTCGGTGGCCTCGGGTCCGGTGCCCCATGAACCACAGAAGCAACTCCCACCGGGCCGCGTACAGTTGACCACGATTATGAGCGCGGCCTCGCGTGCGCGCATGTAGTACGTCTCGGATTCGCACCGGAACACCTGGCCGTTGTCCTCGTGACCGAACACGCGATCCTGAACGCGAATAGCGCTAAGGTCACACGGACGGACGCCCAGGAAAGCCAACCGGGGCGGCTCGGGCGCGACTTGCTCGAGCACGAAGCCGTCGTCATCTACCGAAAAGCTGAACAACGGGAGGTGGGGAGGGAAGAAATAGCGCTTGGGTCCGTCTGGACCCACGACGTTGTCGAAGTAGGTCGGGGCGGGACCGTCGAGTATGCGGTAGTGACCGGGAGCCTGCGTGTCCTCTATTCCGCACGCGATCTCGCCCGCGTCCGAAACAGGACGCATGGCAAGCACACTACCCTCTTCGACCGGCGCTACCACCTGGTATCCCTGTTCCTGCAGAATCCGTATCAGTTCTGGCAGTCTGTCCTTCGGCAAGATCTGGGGTTCCACCATGCCGGGTCGCGACGCGTTCATGGCATCACCTCCGACCACGAGTTCGATGGCCCACAAGAAGCGCTCCGACCGCACCAAGACAGGCCGCGAGTAACAGCGACTCACCGCCGTGCACCGACCCTCCATGCGCGTGGGGCGTAGGATGGGTGTGGGCCTGTGCGATCTGAACCAGCAGCAGAAGAAGGACCGCGGCCATCGCACCAGCGAGGCCGAACCTGGAAGATTGAACGAGCCGTCGCATGGACTTCCTCCTTGGCGAAGTCAGCAGATACGCGGCAGTTGCTCACCGTATGGTTTCGCCAGCAACCGCCGACCACCAATTCGGGTAAAGAGTTCACACCGGGGAGGCATCTGGGCCGGCACTGACTCCACATGCCCGATCAAACAAGCTTCACGACCACGAGGGTGTTCGCGCCAAACCGCCAACGCGTGATCGGAGGCCGTGGCCCGCACTACCGCCACCACCTTGCCTTCGTTGGCTACTTCCAGCGGGTCGAGGCCCAGCAGGTTTGCTGCGTGTCGCGTCGACGGCCGCACGGGGATGCGTTCTTCTTCGAACACCACACGGTGGCCGCAAGCTACCGCCAGATCGGCACCAACACCGGCCAGACCACTACGGGTGGGATCGCGCAGAAACACCACGTCGTCTCGCAACTCACTCAAGAGATCTTCGATCAGATGGTTGAGTGGTGCGGCATCGCTTTCGATGGCGGATTCGAGTTCAGGCATCTCACGCGCCAACATCACACTGAGACCGTGGTCGGCAATGGGCCCGTTGATGAGAATGGCGTCGCCTGGCTGCACTCGAGCCGCGCGCAAGTTACGGCCGTGGGGAACGAAGCCAACCCCCGCTGACGTCAGATAGATACCGTCACCCGCGCCTCGGCCCACCACCTTGGTGTCGCCGGTCACGACGAAAACCCCAGCTTCCCTCGCGGCTTCGCCGGCCGAATCCAGCACCCGCTCCAACAGATCACGACGGCAGCCCTCTTCTGCAATCACACCCAGAGCAATTCCAGCTGGACGCCCGCCAACCACGGCCAGGTCGTTCACGGTTCCGCAAATGGCCAGGCGGCCCACGTCACCGCCGGGAAAGCAGGTGGGGTGGACTACGTAGCCGTCGACGCTGAACGCAATCCGATGTCCGGCCGGGACGTCCAGAATGGCCGAGTCCATGAGCTCGTTCAGGGTGTCGTTGCCTATGCGCGGCAAGATGGTGTCGCGAATGAGATCGTCTGTGAGCTGGCCGCCGCCACCGTGGGCCAAACTGATATGCGTGGGTAGAGCGAGGGCTGCGTGGGCTAGAGTTTTCATAGCTTGGCCGCCTCTCGCTTCGCTACTTCGTGTCGGTGGTACTTGAACCAGGCTTGGCACGTACCCTCTGAGCTCACCATGCAGGGGCCCAGTGGATGCACCGGCGTGCAGGCGGTACCGAACAACTTGCAATCGCTCGGTTGCACCAACCCGGTTATGATTTCCCCGCAACGACACGCTGGGTGCTCACGGCCCTCGATCGGCCGCACGCCGTAGCGGCGCCCTGCATCGAAATCATCGAACGCCGGCGCGAGAATCAGGCCACTGTCGGGAATGTTTCCCAGGCCGCGCCACTCGGCATCACCCAATTGGAAGACGACGCGCAAAAGCTGCTGGGCGTGAATGCTCCCTTCGGGTGTAACCACTTCTGGGTACATATTCTCCAGGACCATTTGCCGGCCCGCTGCGAGCTCCATCAATCGGGCCACGGCCTCCACGATCTGCCAGTCCTCGAACCCGGCAATGACCATGGGAAAGTCGTAGAGCGAAGGCAGGGCGCGGTACACGTTGGATCCCAGAATGACTGACACGTGCCCCGGAAGGAGGATTCCGTCGATACGAGTGGTATCGGCCGCGAACAGCGCGTGCAGTGCGGGAACCACACGCTTGTGACTGCACATGACCGACCAGTTGCGAAGCTTCAGTCGGCGTGCCTCCAACACGGCGGCCGCGGTGGCTGGCGCGGTGGTCTCGAAACCAACGGCAGCAAATACAAACTCCCGGGTAGGCTGGGCCTGGGCCATCCGCACCGAGTCAAGCGCGCTGTACACCACACAAACGTCAGAGCCCTTGGCTCGCGCCGATTCCAGACTGCCATCCTGACCGGGCACGCGTAGCATGTCGCCGTAACTGCAGGTGACCACCGGCAGCTGAGCCACGGCCAGAATGCGATCAATATCTCCCTGCGACGTGACACACACGGGACAACCCGGACCGCTCAGCAATTTCAGATTGTCCGGCAAGAGGCTGGGAATTCCGCTGCGAAAGATGCTCATGGTGTGCGTTCCGCATACCTCCATCAGACGAACGGTGTCGTCACGGCGTTCCGCCACGGCGGCGATGAGATCCAACCAAAGCGGAATCTTCTCAGCCAATCGCATGCGAATCCTCCTCTACTCGCCGCTCAAGGTCTTCCAGTAGATCCCAAGTCTTGCGCACGGCTTGCTCCGACAGGCGATGGATTGCAAAACCGGCGTGGATCAGAAGCCAGTCGCCGGGCACGGCATCGGGCACCATGACGCAGTTCACGGGCAACTTGTTGCTGTGCGCATCGACGAAACCTTGAAGCTGAGCGTCGACTTCGATCAGACGGGCGGGCACGGCCAGACACATCACACGCCTCCTGACTTGGTACAGAAGGAGGGCTGCGCGAAACGCGCACAGGCTACCGCAGCCTGGCCCAACGACAGGCCGCCATCATTGGGTGGGAACGACCCATGGGTCAGAACGCGAAACCCTTTGGACCGCAGAGCGGCCACGAGTTCCGAGGAGAGCAATTCGTTGCACAGGGCACCACCAGACAGGACGACGGTATGCAAGCCGGTGCGGCCAGCGGCCAGGGTGGCGGCGGTAGCCAAGGCCTGGGCCAGATCAAGATGGAAACGACGAGCAAGGTCGGGCACTGGCTCACCCGCCAACAAGCGCTGCGACAGCTCGCGCACCAGCTTCGTTGGATTCAATTCCAGCGCTGGACTCACGTGGATCCAACGCTGATTGTGTTCGACATTGCTGCGTTGGGCGCACGCCTCCAAGGCAATGGGAGCCTCGGCCTCGAACCGGTTGGTCGTGCAAATACCCAACAGCGCTGCGACGGCGTCGAACCAACGGCCTGCGCCATGACTGGGAAAGCAGTTCATGCCGCGTTGCAGCAAAGCCACCATGGTGGCGCGCTCTTTGGCTTGGGGAAACAGCCGCTCGACCAGCCAGTGCTCATGGAATTCTGATCCGTAGGCGATTGAAAGCATGGCCAACGCAGTGCGGCGAGGGTCGCGAGTCGCCGCATCGCCTCCCAACAAGGGCAGGGCGTGCAAGAATCCCAATCGCTCGAAATCGAGAAGGTCAAACTTCAGGAGCTCGCCCCCCCAGATCGTTCCGTCGGTCCCGTAGCCAGTGCCGTCGAGCACCAAAGCCAGTGCAGGTCCCGATTCACCGTGTTCCGCCAACACTGATGCTGCATGCGCGTGGTGGTGCTGCACGGCGATACGCGGGACACTCAACGTCTCAGCAAGTTCCTTGGCGTAAGCTGTACTGGCGTAGCCAGGATGCAGGTCGTGCGCTATCCACTTCGGCTTCACATCGAGCAATTGGAGCAGGTCCGCCACACTGCGACGCGCATGGTCGTCGGCCAGGGATTGTACGCGGTTACCCAGATGTTGCCCGCATACCACGTTTCCGCCCCGCACGACCGCAACTACCGCTTTCAATTCACCGCCCACCGCCAAACCGTCCGATACCTCCACATTGCGCAGAGGAAAAGGAACCGGTGTGAAGCCGCGTGACCGCCGCAACGGCAGCGGGGCAGCGTCGACACGATCCAACCATATCGAGTCGTCGACGGGACGCACGATCGGGCGATCGTGGCATAGCAATCCATCGCACAGTCCACCCAACCGCGCTTTGGCCTCAGCGTTGGTGGTGGCCAGAGGCTCCTCGCTGCGATTTCCACTGGTCATCACGAGCACGTCGAAGTTGGCCTTGGGGTGCGCGAACAGAAGATGATGCAGCGGTGTGTACGCCAACATGACGCCCAATCGATCGTTGTCGGGAGCCACGGCCGGATCCACCGAGGCGTTTTCGCGGCGCCGAGCAAGCACGATGGGCGCGGAGGGACTGGTCAAGAGCTCGCGGCCCGATAGCGAAAACTTGGCAAGTCGCTTGGCTACTTCAAGGTCACGCGCCATGAGAGCGAACGGTTTCGCTTCGCGATTTTTTCGAGCACGCAGTCGCGATACCGTCGTGTGTGAATCGGCCCGACACGCCAGATGAAAGCCACCCAGGCCCTTCACGGCCACGATCTGCCCGCGCGCCAGAAGAATTACAGCTTGCTCGAGTGGATCGCCTTCGATGCGGTGCCCGTCAGGAGCAATCAGCTCGACCTGCGGCCCACACGCGTCGCAAGCAATGGGCTGGGCGTGGAAGCGACGATCGTCCGGGTTTTCATACTCCGCGCGGCAGCGATCGCACATCTCGAATCCGGCCATGCTGGTATTGGGACGATCGTAGGGGACCGCACGCACAATGCTGAATCGGGGGCCGCAGTTGGTGCAATTGATCAGGGCGTACCCGTGCCGCCAGTTCTCGGCGTCGAGCAATTCGAACCGGCAATCCGGACACGTCGCCGCATCCGGAGTTATCTCGGCGCGTGCTGTTCCTCCACGCTGACTCAGTTCAATGTGAAACGGACCATCGGCGTCAATGGGGCTGCGACGCTCCAGCTGGAGAGAATCGATACGAGCCAGCGGAGGAAGCTCGCGATACAAACGCAGGAAGAACTTGTCGATGGAGGACGCCGAACCCTGGACTTCCAGAAAAACGCCGTTCTCGTCGTTTGCCACAAATCCGGTCAGGGCGAGGCTCTTGGCCAGTGAATGAACGAATGGGCGAAACCCTACTCCCTGTACCAAACCACTGATTCTGGAGTACTTGCGCGTCCGCGGGTGTTGGAGAACTCTTGCCATTGCCCCACCTCTCCTTGAAGCACTCCAAGGATCGCTCCGCCGCATCACAGTTCCCAGCGTGGTACTGTGATGGGTGGTGAGGGTCACGATTTCGCACGGCTATCAGTCGATATAACCCAGGCTCTTGAGGGCTTCCTTGGTTTGTTCGTCGAGCTCGCCGGCCACGGTAGGATCGGGGCGAGGCAGCCCGTCCAGGTAGGTACGCAGGCTGGCGTCCAGCTCAGCTGCGCGTGCGGCCTGAGGGCCCGTGAGGTTGGTCAATTCGTCGGGGTCTTTGGCCAGGTCGAACAACAGGTGTTTGCCGGCGCTGTTCCAGGCGTACTTCATGTCGCCCTCGTACAGCGCGCGCCAGTGTCCGTGCGGAGAAATTGCCTCGAGCGGATACGTTTCGGCCACGATGGGATGCGTACCACGACCCGGCACCACACCCTGAATATCGTCCGGCAACTCCAGACCCAGCTCGTGCAGAACGAGCGGCATCACGTCCACCAGCTGGACGTAACCAGACTCCCGCCTGGGAGCGTGCATCCCGGCGGGATACTTCACGATGAAGGGAATGTGCAACTCGGGCTGGAACAGGAATTTTCCGTGACCCTGCAGTCCGTGCTCGCCCAGAAGTTCACCGTGGTCGGCGGTAATGATGATCCAGGCATCGTCGTAGAGTTCCCATTCCTTCAGGCGATCGAACAGGCGACCAAGATGTTCATCCATGTAGGCAATTTCACCGTCGTACAGGCCGATCATTTCTTCTTCGCTGGGGCGCCGGTTGGCCAGGTCGGCGGGATTGGTATCCGAAGGTAGGTACCGCGTAAGGTATGCGCCCGGCGCGCCGTACGGCGTGTGGGGATCGTAGTAGTTCAGAAACAGGAAGAACGGCGCGGTGCGTTTGGACTCGAGCCAGCCAAGCGCACGATCGGTTACATCGGTGGCCAGTCGACCCGCAACACTGCTGATCTGTTCGTCGTCGTACCAGTCGAATCCCGTTTGCAAACCGAAGGGCTTCTTCATCCACGGCCCCGCCACGACGGCTCCGGTGGCGTAGCCTGCCTCTCGCAGCGAAGA
This sequence comes from Candidatus Krumholzibacteriota bacterium, assembly GCA_029262065.1. GTDB lineage: Bacteria > Krumholzibacteriota > Krumholzibacteriia > JAJRXK01 > JAJRXK01 > JAJDAC01. The sequence continues at coordinate 31,184 of JAJDAC010000027.1, forward strand.
CGCCAGCGTGCGATCGGTGGGCGCGATTCCGCGCGCGCGGTAGGAGTCCCAAGAAGGACGGCCATCGATTGCATCCAGAAGTCGCAACGGACCCTCGGGGTCGTAGTGGGCCCCATGACTCGTGGTGAACTTCCCCGTGAACAACGACGCGTGCGCGGGCAACGTCCAACTGGACGTCGAGATAGCCCGCTCGTACACCACGGATTCCGCCGCCAGAGCGTCGATACGAGGACTGGTATCGCGCTCGTAGCCGTAGCAGCCCAGATGATCGGCCCGTGTGGTGTCGAGCGTGATGACGACGATGTTCGGGCGGGCGGGTTCGCGGTCGCAGGCGGTGAGCCCCGTCGTCAAGGCCAATGCCAATATCCAGCCGATCCGGCCGCGGAACATCAAGTCGATCCCGCTTGGTGACGGGCAAATGCGCCCGCTTCTATATAGATGCTCTTGGCCGAAGGCAGTTGTTCACGAATCAGCTGTTCGATGGCAACGACCGCGTCCTCGACGTCGCGGGTCTGCAACTGATCGGCGAAGTCCAGCTCGATGGCCACCAGTAGATGACCCGGCCCCAAGTGAAGGGTCTTGAGGTCCACCAACTTGTCTACGACGGATTGACCGTTCACGATCTCCTTGATGGCGGCCCGGTCTCTGCTCGAGGCGGCCTCGCCGATGAGCAGACTATGGCTCTCGGTGGCCAGAAACCACGCCACACTCAGCAGAATGAGACCAATCATGACCGACGCCGCGCCGTCGTAGACTCCATTCTGGGTCACGTGCGCCAGCGTAATGCCCACCGCCGCAATCAGCAGGCCCAGCAACGCCGCGGTGTCTTCGAACAGCACCGTAGGTAGGGACAGGTCCTTGGCGTTGCGCAAGCTGCTCCACAGCGAACCCGATGTTCCGCTGCGCCAATGCTGGAACTCCTTCCAGGCCACACTCAGCGCATACGCCTCGAACACCGCGCCAACTCCCAGCGCAATGTAGTTCCAGGTGGGATCGTGCATCACGTGCGGGTGGAGGATCTTCTCTATGCCTTCGTAGATCGCGAACACCGCCCCCAACAGGAAGATGTTGATGGCAACCACGAACGACCAGAAGTAGCGCTCGGGAGCGTAGCCGAACGGATGACGACTGGTGGCTTTGCGACGGCTGCGCACGAGCCCCATGAATAGCAGGGCCTGGTTGGAGCTGTCGGCAACGGAATGCAGGCTCTCGGCCAGCATGGCCGCGCTGCGCGTGAAATAGAAGGCGACGAATTTGATCACGGCCACGCCAAAATTGGCGACGATGCCCGCAATCAATGCCTTGCGAAGTCCGGCTTCGTGATCGTGGCTATTCATGGGTCATATCGGTGGGGTGGGTGGTTCTGGAAGATTCCCTGGGGCTGGCCACTGGGAACTCGACTCGGCCGAAAACGGTACCATCTGGGCGGGCCGGGTGCGATGCCTTATAATCAAAAGGCACTCGGCAGTCCAACCTACGGGCTCGCTTGGGGTTTCGCTATTTTACCCCCCATTGACGGCAGCTTCGCCCAGGATCGACGAAACTCTAGATCACGACGAGCGACTCAGCTTTCTTCGACATGGGCTCTTATCTCGCGAGGTAACCAGGAAATGCAAGGCAAGAACATCAAATCGCTACTTCGGGGCGCGCTGTGCCTGACCGCAGCAATCGTCCTGGCCACCACGGCCCAAACAACCACGGCCGATGCCGCGACCAAGGAATGCACCATCGTGTTCCAGGGCGCCGTCCAGGGTGAAATCAAGGACTGCGGCTGCAAGAAGCGCCCGCTGGGCGGTCTGGCCGGTCGCTCGGCGCTCATCGACACCATTCGCGAGGAGAATCCCAACCTCGTGTTGCTCGACGGTGGCAACACCTACGCGGAACCGCGCGAGGAACGCCGAATCCAAACCGAGTTCCTGCTCGAGCAAACTGGCAAGTTGGGCTACGAGGTATTCGGCGTGGGCCCGTGGGACTTCAACTACGGCGTGGATTTCATACGCGAGCACGACGCCAAGCACGGATTCGTGCACGTGAACTGCAACCTCATGCGTGATGGTGAGCTCTTGTTCGAGCCCTACCGGGTCATCGAGCAAGGCGGCGTGCGCGTCGGCGTCATCTCGGTGTTCGACGACAAACTGAAAATGGCTTCCATGCAGAACGATCTCGAAGGCATCGAGATTCTCAACCCCATCATGGCCCTGGAATCGTATCTGCCCGAGCTGAAGGAAAAGTGCGACGTCGTGGTGCTGCTGTCCAACCTGAACAAGCAGACCATTCCCAGCGTGTTGGAAGGTCTGGGGGCCGGCAACGTCATTGATCTGGTCATCGACGGGTACAACGGTCAGAAGCTGCTCAAGCCGCAGCAGGTTGGCGATACCGCGGTGGTTTCGGCCAACAACAAGGGCAAGTACATGGGCCAGGTCGACCTCATCGTGGAAGACGGCGAAGTCACGGACCTTCAGTACCAACTGCACTACCTGGACATTTCGGCGCCCCAGAACAAGACCATCGAGAAGGCGGTCAACGAATTCCTGGAGGCCAACCCCCACGTGTCCACCAGCTGACCCTGGAACACCTACGGACTTGTCGATTCGAGGCCCGGGCGCAAGCGTCCGGGCCTTCTTCGTAGGTGCTCAGTTCACCAGACTCTGACCGCGGCGAAAGTCGTAGAGGGTCTGTCTCTGCAGCTCGGCCGTGGCCAGTTGGTACTGGACGAACGCTCCCAGGTAGCTTTCGCGTGCTTGCGTCAGGCGATTGCGATCCAGCGTCAGGTCCTGGGTGGTGATTTCGCCGTTCTCGAACCGCGCGAGTGAAATCTGGTAACTGCGCTCGGCCAATTGTTCGCTTCGCTCCAACACCTGCAACCGTGACTCGGCCTCGCGCAACGACGTAATAGCATCGTTCACGGCCTGCACGACGCGCCGGCGGTTTTCCTCCTGATCCATGCTTCGTTGTTCCAGGGTAAGGCGAGCCGCGGCAACTTCGGCCCCGTTCACACCCGAGTCCCACATGGGTACCGTGAGCGAGAGCGTAACGCCGCGATTGTTCGGCCGGTCGCGCAAGTCTTCCAAGGAAGAGTCGAAGAGGTCGTATGAGCTGGTACCGTAGTCCAGACCGGGGTCGCTGACGCCGGCAATGTCGTAGAAGGCGCTCAGATCGGCGCGAATGGTCGAACGGGCATCGGTTTCCTTCACGTTGATTTCGGCCAGGCGATAATTGATCTCGGACTCGCGGATCTCGGCCCGGTTCTTCAGGGCATGCTGAAGGGCCAGCTCGTCGTCGACGACGATCAACTGGACGTTGAGATCGGCGTCCACGGCCACCGGCTCGGTCAACGGAAGCCCCACCGCAATCTTGAACGCCTCTTCGGCGCGGGCCAGCGCTCCCTGGCGCGCCAGCAGATCATTGCGACTCTCGGCCATGTCCACCTCGCTTTGCAGCGCCTCGACTTCGGGAATGAGCCCCGCACCGAATTTGGTACTGGCGAGCTGAAAGCTACGATCGGATTGGGCGACTTCTTCGGTGGCAATCTCGAAGCTACGTTTGGCTCGGTGGAAAGCATAGAACGCGCTGGTTACGTTGAACACCACGTCGAGTTGGGTGCGCGTGTACTGCATCTCGGCCCGCTCCAACTCGAGTTCGGCCTGTTCCAGATTCAACTTCAGGGTATTGGGAACAAACAGGGGTTGGTTCAGGCCCAATCGAAGCGACGTGAAGAACCGATTGTCTCTGATTCTCTCGTCGGTTTCATCGATGAAGGTGCTGGTATTCACCTGTTGGAGACTGGACGTGAGCGATAGCGCTCCGTTGGTTGGCAATGGCTGCCTCACAGTGATGCGCCCATTCCAGTCGGTGGTACCCGTGGCATTGTATTGCACCGGTTCGTTTGGCACCTCGACCGCCGAAAAACTCTCGGCGAAGCTTGGCGAATCGATGGCCAGCTCGGCGTTGGTCTTGAAGCGACCCGCCGCGGCCAACTTCGACTGCTCGGCGCGTTGCTTCTCCAACAACAGCGAGCGCGCCTGGTAACTACCACTGAGAGCCAACTCGATGGATTGATCCAGGGTGAGACGCGTGGCCGCGTCCTGGGCTTGGGCGGTGGAAGCAACTACCACCGCGATGCTCACCAGCATCGAACAAACATGTTCTTTCATCATTCGTACCGTAGGGATTCGATGGGATTCAATTGCGCCGCACGACGCGCGGGATAGAAGCCGAAGACAATGCCCACGGCCGCGGAAACACCGAAGGCCAACACCACCGAGGGAATGGAAACGATAGTGAGCCAACCGGCGTACGACGCAATCAGGCGCGTCAGGAAGATTCCCAGGAGAACACCGATGATACCCCCCATTACGCTCACCACCGTGGCTTCGAGCAGGAACTGGCGCAGGATGTCGGCCTGGCGCGCTCCCACCGCCCGCCGCACACCGATCTCCCGGGTTCGCTCCAGGATCGACGCCAGCATGATGTTCATGATGCCAATGCCCCCCACCAGGAGCGAAATACCGGCAATGGCGCCCATGACGATATTGAAAATGCGTTGGGTGGCCTGACGTTGGCGCAACAGAGCCTCGGGCACCACGATCTGGAAATCGCGCACGCCGTTGTGGCGTCGCTCCATGGTCATCTGTAGCAGATTCGCCGCTTCCACAACGCGCGTGGCGTCGGCCACCTCTACGGTGACCCGGCTTAGTTCGCTGGCGAAGCGATCACTCGTAAAGCGGGACAACGCCGACGACACCGGCACGTAGACGTCTCGATTCGTATCCCGTACCTCGTTGCTCGACTCGTCAGCAAGGTTGGCGCGGTGCTCCATGACGCCAATCACGGTGTACCAGTCTTGCCCAATGCGCACCCGTTCGCCCACGGGATCACGATAGTAGAAGAGTTCGCGCGCTATCTCGGCCCCCAGCGCGCACACGCGATGTAGGTCGAGCACCTCTCGAAACGAGAAGAAACGTCCCGCCGAGGGCGTGTAGTTCAGCGCCGGTGCGTAGTCGGGTGTAGTACCCACGATCGTGGCTTCGATCGACTCGGGGCCGAAGTAGACCGTGTCTTCGAATTGGTGCTCGGGAACCACGCGTAACACCACTGGGTGCACCTTCGAGATCGCCCGCACGTCAGCCATGCTGAGTCCCGACGACTGATTGCTGCGACCCTCTCCCTCTTCCTGATCTTCCAACGGAATGTCATAGATGAGGATGTTCTCGATGCCCATCAGCTGGATCTGCTCGAGCGCCTCTTGCCGTGCGCCCTCACCAATGGAAAGCATGGCCACCACCGCGGCCACACCAAAGATGATGCCCAACGCCGTCAGAAACGAACGCAACCGGTGCGACCACAGACCTTCCAGGCCAATGCGAAGCGCTTCCAGAAACTGCATGGCGGTAGACTCAGCTCCCCTAGGATGGCGGCGGTTCGGTGCCCAGGTCTTCGAGCGGGCGATTCGGGTCGCGTAGCGAGACTTTTTCACCGACGCTGAGACCACTGGTGATCACCACGAAGTCGGAGTTGCGGGGGCCCAATTCGATTTCGCGCGCCTTCACGCCCCCGCTCACGACGTAGCACAGGGTGCGGCCCTCTTCTTCGAACACCGACTCCAGCGGTACGAACGTGGCCTCGGCAATTCGATCCACCACAATGCGGCAGGATGATGTCATTCCTGGTCGCAGACGCTCGTCTTCTGTTTCCACCACGACTTTCAACTCGAACGTCTTGACGTCGGAGTTGCCCTCTCGTTGCGCCAACGTTGCGACCGACGTGACGTTGCCGCGAAAAGTCTCACCCGGCAACGCATCCACCTCCATCAACACCTCGAGTCCTACCGAGATGCGATTCACATCCACTTCGTTGACCTTGGTTACCACTTCCATCTGACTCAGGTCGGGAATTTCGATGAGGTCCTGGCCGGGCCAGGGAGAGTCGCCCACCTGGACCTTGCTGCGCCCCCCGCCGTTTCGCCAGATTTCCTTGTAGACCACGAGGCCACCGATGGGCGCATTGAGCGTGAGAGCCTCGAGTGATTCTTCGTACTTGGTGACCTCCAACGCGGCCTGCTGCACCGCCAGCTCGGCCTTGCGTATGATCGCCTGGTCGACAATGCGCTGGCTTTCGGTGCGGGCGTTTGCCTCGTCGAGCGAAAGCTCGGCCTTCTTCAGTTCCAGTTCCTGTTCACGTTTGCGAATGTCAGCTTCGTATTCCATTTGCTCGAAGCGGATCTTGGCCTGTTCGAACGAGAATTCCTGGTTCTTGCGTTGGCTTTCCAGCTCGGCCATGCGCGAGGCAATCGACGCCCGTTCCGACGCCAACTGTGCCTGCGCGTCTTTCCAGGCGTTGCGCTTTTCTTCGAGGTTGCGTTCGGCTTCGGCGGTATCGAACTGCACCAGGAAATCGCCCTCGGCGACCACACTTCCCTCGGGAGCCATGGTCACGATCTGAGCGCGTGACCAACCTCGACGAGGCTTCGACACCGCTCGTGATTGCACCGCCTTCAGTTCGCCGGTGGTTTCAATGTCGACCAGGAATTCTCCCTGTTCCACGGCTACACTCGACAACTCGGCTTCGTCACACGCCGCCGTCAAAACCAGAACGAGAAACAAGACGGGAAGGCACTTCATTGCACTTCAACCTCGGTCGCAGGCGGAACTACAACATCTTCGACCACGACAGCCGGAGATGGCAATTCTTCCCAGCGCGCTGCTTGGGTGTGAAAGTCACGGTATCCCCACGGCTGAACCTGGAGGTCATCGGTAGGAGGCTGAACGGCGAGTTCCCAGTCTTCCTCGAGGGGTTCCACGGTCACGGCCAACATGTCGTTGTAGGCTTCGATCTCTACGATGAACGGTTCGGGCCAACGTTCGCGCGGAAATACCACCGCGTCGCCGTCGCGCTCGTAGACGGCGACCAAAGGCAAAACCACGACATCTTCGCGCCGTTCGAGCACCACGCCCAGACGAGCCGAGAGTTCGGGACGCAGAAGATCGAAGGAAGTATCCAACGCGGCCCGCACCTGAAATTGGCGAACCTGCGATTCTTCCTCGGGTGACTCGGCCAGGCGCCCAATGTGGGTAACCGTGGCCCTCAATTCGTTCTCCGGATACGCCACCAGGGACACGTTGATGGGCATGCCCAGCGAAAGCTTTTCGCGGTCGACCTCGTGGACCGAGAACCGTACCTCCATGGCCTCGAGGTTGGGAATTTCCAGTACGGTTCCGCCGGCCGATACCTCGTCGCCCACACGTAGTTTGCGCCGCCCCTCGCCACCGTCGTCCCGGGTACCGTAGATGACCAGGCCAGAAATCGGTGCCGTCAGCGTCATGCCCAGCAACCGTTCCTGCTCTTCTTCCAGACGCGACTTGGCGTTGGCAATCTTGAGATGCGCGGCTTGGGTGGCCAGGGAATCCAGCGTGATCTGCGACGCAAGTTTCGTGGTGGCCTCGGTCAGCGACACGTGGGCTTTCTTCAACGACAACTCGGCCTGCATGCGTCGCGACTCCGACTCGTGTTCGAGCTTCTCGATTTCGAGCTCCGATTGCTCCAGCGCGTAGTGGGCCGAGGTCACGGCGTTGTTCAACGCCACGCGTTGCGCACCCTGCTCCGCCTTTCTCTTGCGCAGATCGGCTTCGAGTGTCTCGAGCTGATTGCGGACTTTCTGGATTTCGGCGTCGAGAAACGCGGCGTCAAACGTGGCCAGCGTATCGCCCGCGACGACCATCGATCCTTCCGACACCATTCGGGTGATCTGCAGGTTCGATCGCCATTCGCGCGGCGCCGGCACCACGCGCGATTGCACCGCGAACACTTCACCGCTCTCGACCAATTCCAGGGAGAAGTCGGTTCGGAAAGTACGGACCCACGACCCGTTGGCGCGGACGCACACCGGCAGCACCGTCACGAAGACCAGCGTCGCTACTATTGTTCGGAACATGCGTTTCAGAGCGGTCTCCCGAAAAGGACCGGCGGGGAGGTCCGGCAATGGTCCCACCGAACCGGGCCAAGAACAAGCCTTGTACACCGCGCGGGCCCCGTGAGTTGCGGTTTGGAAGGTCACGGGGGGCGCTTTTTTCGGCGCTCGCCCATACCGGTTAACTCTTTATTCGTTAGCATCTTACATCAAACAGCCTCGGTATGCTAAAAAAATAGCATGAAACCTGTTGACGTTGGGATGCGTCCTGCTAAAAATCCAGCACACTGTTGGTTTTCTAGCATCACGGTGCGGGACCCGAACCCATGAGACTGAAAACGGAAGCGAAGCCCATGTCCAAGAATCCCGGTCAGGATCTGAGCCGCCGCGAGCGGCAGATCATGGAAATCATCTATCGCCTGGGCCGTGCCTCGGCCTCGGACGTCGAGAAGGACCTCGACGATGCCCCCAGCTACTCCGCCGTACGGGCCCATCTTCGGATCCTTGAAGAGAAGGGCCACCTGACGCACGAACAGGACGGTCCCCGCTACGTTTTCCTCCCCACGGTGTCATCCGACGTGGCCGGCGAATCGGCCCTGCGAGGACTGCTGCGAACCTTCTTTGGAGGCTCGCGCGAACAAATGGTCGCGGCGCTGCTCGACTCCGCCCAACGCGACCTCTCCGAAGACGAACTGGATCGCATGGCCAAGCTGATCGACGAAGCCCGGAAGGATGGACGATAACCATGAGCCCCATGATCGAGCCTTCAACCCTGAACGAGCTGGCCCGCGCCTGGGCCGACACGAGCATCGCACTCACGCTGAAGGGGAGCATGGTCCTGGCCTTCTTCGCTTTGGCGGCTATTTCGCTGCGGCGCGGCTCGGCCGCCCTGCGGCACCTGAGTTGGACCACCGGCGTAATGGGCCTGTTGCTGGTCCCGGTACTCAGCTTGGCATTGCCAGCCTGGCAGGTCGCTGTTCTTCCCGCGCCCGAGGCGCCACTGAAGTCCACGACCCAGCCGGGGCAGTCGAGTCCTGCCGGAGACTTCCTTCTGGTGAGCGGACCGCAGACCAAGCTCAGCCCAAGTCGCGACAACCAGACGGCATCGATTCCCTTCGCGGCCTACGCCAACCCTACGACGACCAGATCCTACGAGCCGGCGCGTGCGCTCGAATCCGATACGTCGATTACATCTTCGGTGATGGACTATGCGCGTCAATTGAACGGCTGGTCGTGGGCGTTCTTCGTCTGGGAAACCGGCATGCTATCCGTACTGGTGTTGTTTGGCGTAGGTGCATTTCGCCTGTGGTGGCTACGCCGCAACGCGGTGGAGGTCCACTACGGAAGTTGGCGCTCGCAGACCGACGGGCTGGCCGAACAACTTGGTATCAAACAACCCATCAAGCTGCTGAAGAGCCCGCGAGCCATGACTCCCATGACATGGGGCTACCTGCAACCGGTGGTGCTGCTGCCCGGGAGTGCCGATGAGTGGTCCCTTTCTCAACGACGTGACGTGTTGCTGCACGAGCTGGCCCACGTGAAACGTCGCGACTGTCTTACTCAAGCCTTCGCGCAAGTCGCCTGCGCCACCAACTGGTTCAATCCGTTGGTATGGATCGCGGCGGCCCAGATGCGCATGGAACGGGAGCGGGCGTGTGACGACCAGGTCTTACTGGCGGGTTCGAAGGCCTCGTCGTACGCCAGCCATCTATTGGAGATGGCACGCTCCCTGAAATCGGAGAACTGCGCCTCGCTGGCCAGCGTGGCCATGGCGCGACGCTCGCACCTGAGCGACCGGCTGGTGGCAGTTCTCGACCCCGAGGCGCGGCGTTGGGCGCCCAACCGGCTGTTGCTGGGCGCCGCCAGCGCGCTGGCGCTGTTCGTTGCAATTCCGGCGGCCACGATCATGCCGGTGGCCCTGGACAACACGCAGACCGCGCAGGCTGCCCCTCCTGACAACTCGCGTGCACCCAGAGTCCGGTACCCCGTGGCCACCGTGCCATCGGCCCCGCGGGCGTTCGCAGTACGCCCGACTCCCGCGGTGCCACGCGAACCCGCGTCCCAGCAAACGTGGACGGTACCGGGTCTCGCGGAGGCACCGGTTGCCCCGCTTACGGTTCGCTGGCCACGCGTGGTCTCCGGATGGGCGCAAGATCCCGGTGACGAACACACCTACATACTGGCCGACCCCGGCCAGCCACTGGTCTTTACACCCGACTCGCAGTCGGGCCCGGTCGTGGCCCAACTCTTCGGCCGCAATTCGCGTAGCAATACCGAATTCAACGGTCGTAGCCGCTGGACCATCAACGACGGCTCACAGAAGCTGAGCATCGAGGTAGAAGGCGAGATCGAGTTCAACGACGACCTCACCGATGTCGTGTCGATGGCCGACGACAGCTACTTCGAGATCGAGCAACGTAAGCGCGGCCGTCGCTATCGCGTGGAGATCGACGTCAACCGTGACGGCGAGCTGGAGAGGTCGTTCTTCGTGCGCGGACGGCGCGAGGAATGGAACGAAGAAGCCCAGGAGTTCATGGAAGAGGTGCTGCCCGAAGCGCTCCTGAACATGGGCGTGAACGCCGACGCGCGAATGCAGAAGATCTACGAGCGCGATGGCCTCGACGGCGCGCTGCGCGAGATCAACCGCCTGGATGGTGACCACGCTCGAAGCGCCTACTACCGTGCCCTCATGGGCACCGAAGGCCTTTCGGACAAGGAACGCTCGCAGGTACTCGAAGAGGCCGCCCGCGACATCGAGAGTGACTTCGAGCGCGCCCAGCTGTTGGTGAACGGCATGGATCAGTTCATGGAGAACGATCACATGCGAACGTCACTTCTGGAAGCCGTGGATCAGATCGATTCCGATTTCGAACGCCGGCGGGTTCTGTCGAGCGCCTTGAATCACGATGACCTGAAGGGCGAGCACCTACTGCTCCTGCTGGAGAGCATCAACGATATCGACAGCGATTTCGAACGCACCCAGATCCTCACGCAGATCGACCCCGACCTGCTGGATTCCGAGCCCCTGCTCGACGCCTACTTCCTGAGCGTCGAGCAGATCGACAGCGATTTCGAAACGGCCCGCGCGTTGTCGGAACTGCTGTCCGAGCACGGCGATCGACCGGGCATGCTGGCGCGCATTCTCGACACCATGCGCAGCGTCGATTCAGACTTCGAATCGGCCCGCATTCTCACCGGCGCCGCCGGCTACTTCGTGGACGACGATGAGCTGCGCGAGTTGTACTTCAATGCCGTCGACGACCTCGACTCCGACTTCGAACGGGCCCGGGTGCTCACGAAAGTGCTGAACCATCGTGATCTCTCCGACGCGTCGAAAATGCGGGTCCTGGAGAGCGTCTACGACATCAACTCCGACTTCGAGAAGGCAAGGGTATTGGTGGAGCTGAGCCGCCGGGGCATCGAGCAGGAAGAACTTCGAGAAGCGTACCTGCGAGCGGCCAAGTCGATCGACTCCGATCATGAGTACGGAAGGGTCATGCGCGCGCTGCGCTAGACCCGGCCCAATTGGCTTGAAGCGGCCAGGCTCCCATGAGCCTGGCCGTTTTCGTCGTTTTACGGTGCTTTGACAGCTATACTTCCAATCGGCGCACTACACTTGCTGAACGACACCGACCGTAGACCGTATCCACCCCGGATTGCCAAGGGCCATGAACGTACTGATCGTCGAAGACGAAGCCTCGCTGCGCGAGGCCCTGGTGGACCTGCTACAGAATGCGGGCCACGACGTTGCCGCCGTGGCCGACGGCGAGTCAGCCGTGGACCGTTGCCTGGCCCAACGTTTCGATCTGGTCCTGCTGGATCTCATGCTACCGCGCCTGGACGGAATGGAAGTGTGCCGCCGGGTGAAACAAGAACGGCCCGAGCAGGCCATACTCATGCTCACCGCCCGCGGCTCCGAAGACGACAAGGTCGACGGACTGAAGGCCGGCGCGGACGACTACGTCACCAAACCGTTCGGCGCCCGCGAACTACTGGCCCGCGTCGAGGCCCTGGGACGGCGAGCCAGCCGCCAGGAAAGCATTTCCGAGCACCTTTCCTTCGACGGATGCGAAATCGACCTGGGGCTGTGCCAGGCCCATCGCGACGGCGCAACGGTGAAACTGACCGCGCGCGAAGCCCAGATTCTGCGTTGGTTGCACGCGCACCGGGCTCGCGCCGTGAGCCGGGGCGAACTGCTCGAACACGTTTGGGGAGCCAGGTCCGACCTGCAAACGCGCACCGTCGACATGACCATCGCCAACCTCCGGCAAAAGGTCGAACGCGACCCCGCTCACCCGCGCATCGTGACCCCCGTCAAAGGGGTGGGCTACGCGTGGGGTGAACTGGGGACATGAGATCACGTCGCATCTTCGTGGCCGCGTTGCTCATCGTTGGGGCCATCATTGCTCCCTGCACCGCCTGGTACCTCACGGGCAGTCGGGCCGCCGAACGCGAAGCCGTGGCGCTCGAAACCGAACCGTTCAACCGGGGCTGGGACACCGCCAACGGCTTGGCTGAACGCTTGGCAGGCCGGCTGGAATCCATTCGGGGCGGAGAAACCAGACGCCCGTACTACCACTACGCCCACACGTTTCACGATCCCACGAGCACGTGCAGTTGCGCTTCGGTTGCACCATCACCGTTGTCCGATTCCCCCAGCGATCCGCTGGTACGTTCGTACTTCCAGATCGATTCAGATCTGCAGGTCATCCTCCCGTCACTCGACGACGGTTGGGCTCTACCGCCCGCCGACGCCGCCACCCAGGAGCAGTTGCGCGATCGACTGGGCCGGGCCGCCGCCGTGTGTTTCGCGGCGGTAGAGACGGCGAATCCGCGGCCGGTTTCCCAGAGCCATGGCTTCACTCCCACGACCGTCACCTCGGCCGAGCCGATCGTTGGCGTGGGCGATCTGGTGTGGGTCACCGTGCCGCTGGATGACGAACCCTTCCTGGCCGCGCTACGTGCGATCGAAAGCAGCGCGGGCACCAGTGTACAGGGGTTCCTGGTGGCAACCGACGAAGTGAACGCGTCGCTTCGCCCTTCTGACTTCCCCGTGCGCTTCGCCCCGGAGCGAGCCGGGGCGGCCGATGCAGTAGTACAGGCGCCGGTGTATCTGGACGGCGCGGAATGCGACTGGGCCGTTGAACTGGACGTGGGCAGCGCCACTCTCGAAGCAATGGAATCGGGCCGGGCCGTACGGGCCGGTTTTCAGCGCAGCTTCCTGGTGGGGTCGAGCTTCGCCGGACTGGCCGGACTGTTGGTGGTTTGGCTTCTTTGGCAAACCGAACAGGTAGGGCGTCAACGTTCACGATTCGCCGCTTCGGCCGCCCACGAGCTGCGCACGCCGCTGGCCGGTATGCGTCTCTACAGCGAGATGCTGGCTGAGAATCTGGGCGATCCGGATCGGAGCCAGGACTACGCGCGGAAAATTGCCGACGAGTCAGAGCGGCTGGGCCGCGTGGTCACCAACGTGTTGGGGTTCAGTCGGCTTGAGCGCGGTGCGCTCACGTGCAATCCCACCGCCGGCAATATCGGCGAGGCATTGGAACACTGCCTTACGCGGCTGCGTCCGGCCATTGAGCACCAGGGCTGCACGTTGAATTCCAAAATCGCGGCCGATCTGCCGCCCGCCATGTTTGATGCCGAGGGCCTGTTCCACGTGGTGCAGAACCTGGTCGACAACGCTGAAAAGTACTCACGTGGAGCCAGTATTCGCACCATCGATGTCGACCTCGGCAAACACGACGACAGAATTCGCCTGAGCGTTACCGACCACGGGCCTGGAGTTCCGAACCGGCTGCGAGGCAAGCTCTTCGAGCCGTTTGCCCGCGGCGATCAAGTCGACGCACCCGCGGGGCTGGGCCTGGGGCTGGCCCTGGTCCGGTCGCTCGCGCGCGCACAAGATGCGAAGGTAGGTCATGAGACACCCGCGCAGGGCGGTGCCCGATTCAACGTGGACTTTCGTCGCGCCGGTTCGAACTCGTAGTTGATCGCTAGAAGCGGCTGGTTACCCGGACTTCAACGCCTTTGAAATCGGGTACCACATAGCAGGTACCAGAAACGCAGTTGGTGCCACCCCGCCGACTTCCCGCAAACAGGGTGACATCGTGACGCCAGCCGATGGATCGGCGCACGACCATGGCCAACCATTCACGTGTGTCAGTTTCCACCTCAGTCGTTTGGACGTCGTCAGCCTCGTCCGGATCGTTGGAACGTTCGTAGTCCAAACCCACGGTCAAGGCACCCGGCAGGGTGGCGATGAGTGCCGCCGCGAAGTTGTCGACGCGCTCGACCACCTGCACCAATTGCATTCCCTGAACTCGGGTGAACAATAGATCCTCCACCTGATGCGACAAATCGAGTTCGACGCTCACGTCGGATGTGACCGTGGTCTCGGCCGACAATCCCACGGTGCGTTGAAAGTCCACCGGCACGATCTCGAATTCATCCAAGCCATCGGCGGCATACACGTTCACACGGAGGTCGCGGGCCGGATCGCTGGCGATACGGGCGTAGCGCAGCTCGTACTCGCGCCGCGTGCCGAACATACCCAGTGTTTCTTCGCGCCCGGATGCCTGCGCGTGGACGATCTCGGCGGTAACGTCTCCCCAGGGCGAGGGAATCGACTGACTCCAGGCCAACTGGTGGCCTTTCTCGTCGCGCGACTGAAGCACGTGGGTGGAGCGGTTCAGGAGCTTGGGATCCAACTCGGGCACCAGCGAAGGCGGATCGTTTACCCGCAGATCAAACTGGTGGTAGTCCTTGGTCTCGAAACTGAATCCGCCACCGGGGTAACTGACCTCGGCGCTGGAATACAAAGCGTGCGGCGTACCCGTGTTCGTATTGAACCCGTCTTGCCAGGGATTCCAGGCGTCCGCGGCGTACTCGCCATACAGCGAAACATCAACGTCGTGTTCGACCAGAAGCGGCACAAAACGGGACACCTGCAACGCGACATCCACCGCGCCGCGCTTGCCCTCGGTAAGCTCGGATGTTTCTTCCAGACGAAGGTAACTGCCGGCCACCCACACGCCGGGCCACGGGCGCGCAGCCAACCTGCCGCCGCTGGCTTCGCCAGAGCGTCGGTCCGGCGGCAGTCCGGGTGGCGCGTCGGGTAAGATGGTGGGCTCACCGTGAAACACGGTGGCCTCCAACCACTCCGACGAATGCTGCGCGGTAACGCCGTCGAGGTCGCGGTTCTCGGCGTATCCAATGGTGGGAATCAGGGTCTGACGCACGACTCCCGGAAGTTCAAATGCGCGGAACAGGAGCCCGCGGCCGAGAATCGCGTAGCCGTTGCCCAAGCGAACCGTGTTGGTCAGGTCCGACCACTCCAGGTATCGCTGCGTAATCTCGTCGTACTCGTAATCATCTCCGCCTGGCCCCACGGCCATTTCGGCGTTGGCTGAATCGTGGAACACGTCGACGCGCAGTCCAGCCGCGAGACTCTTAATGCGGTAGTCCAGAATGAACTGGTTGAACAAACGGTTGCGGCCGTCTTCCTCGAGCGTACTTCGCGGATTGCGACCGACCTCGAAGATCAGCAGGTTGCTCCCCTGCAGGCTACCGATGTCACGCGCACCAACTCGTTCGGGAACCAGAACGAGAACTGCGATGACCAGCGACCAAACTCGAACATTCAACGGGCGTCGTCTGCCTCGGGCTCGAGATTCAACAGTTCGCGAATGTATTTCTCGAGCTCACGCTCGTGCCCGTCGATGAACCCCACCTGCTGCATCCGGATGTTTCCCTCGGTGTCGATGAGAAAAGATGTGGGCAGCACCTGCACACGCCACTTCCGCCCGACCTGCTTGTCCGAGTCCAGAACGCACGGCAAGTCCAGCTTCTGCGACTTGAAGAACGCGCCAATCTTGGGCTGGCTACGCGGGTCGTCCTGGCTGACTGCGATTACCTGGAAACCTTGTTCGGCATATTTCTCGTATAGCTTCTGGTAGTGCGGAAGCGCCTTCTTGCAGGGTGCGCACCAGGTGGCCCAGAAGTCGAGCAGCACGGGACCCTTCTCCAAAGCCTTGGAGAGTTGGAGGTTTCCCCCACCGTAGAGTTTCAGTTTGAAGTCATTCGCGGGCCCCAGATCCTGCAGCTCGGCCTGGGCCGGCAGCACGAAGAAAAGGGCCAGGACTCCTATGATCAGGAATGTTCGCAAGATGTTTACTCCTGTGGGTAGGCGAGGTTCAAACACGATACCGTAGGCTTTCCATTGGAGCCACAAGCGGGTGACCCCATCGCTACGCGGGCGGGACCCTGCCGTGACGGCCTCGTGGTGTTAGTATTGAACGCTGGTTCCCCAACGAAGTTTCTGGAGATGATTTGCTAGTGAAGACGCCAAGATTCATCCGGCAGGGGCTCGCGGGCCTCTCGCTGATTTCCGTCCTTTTCGCGATCCCGGCCCAGGCCGCAATCTCGGTGGGAGACGTCGCGCCCGACTTCACCCTGAACGACATTTTCGGCAACAGCTACACCCTCAGCGAGTTGGAAGGCAGCGTTGTCGTCTTGTTCATCGTGGGGTATGGCTGAGTATTCTGCCGCCAGGCCGGTCCGGCCTCCGAAGCTCTCTATCAAGAATATCAGGGCCGCCGTGTGGTGTTCCTTGCCCTCGACGCCTGGAACGGCAGCACGTCCCAGGTCGGTAGCTTCATCAGCGCTACGGGAATTACCTACCCGGTGCTCTCGCAGGCCTCGTCCGTCGCGAGCACCTACGGGCTGAGCTACGACACCGTGTTCATCGTCGGCGGCGACGGGACCATCGGCATGGCCGACGCCACCGGATTCAACGCCGAGAGCGTGCGATCGATCATCGGCTTCGAACTAACGCAGCTGCCCGTGCCCACGACGGCCGAAAGCTTCGGGTCGGTGAAGGCGCTGTTCAACACACCCTAGGCCCTGTCACGACCAGCAGCAGAGCGGCGTAGGAGTACTGAAGTTCGCACCACGTTCTGGAGCTGGAAAACATGAACCCATTTCGCCCCATCCAGCGCCGTGTGGCGGCCCTGACGCTGGCCGCCACGCTACTGGCCGGGTCGGCCAGCGCCGCGATCCAACCCGGTGATCCCGCCCCCGACTTCACGCTTTCCGACATTTTCGGCAACAGCTACACGCTGAGCGCGCTGCGAGGCAACGTCGTATTCCTGTTCATGATTGGGTATGGCTGACCCTTCTGTCAGCAGGCCGGTCCGGCCTCTCAGGCTCTCTACATGGAATTCCAGGATCGCCGCGTGAAGTTCCTCGCCCTGGACGCGTGGGACGGCAACATCGGACAAGTAGGCAGCTTCATTACCGCCTCGAGCATCTCATATCCCGTACTGATGCGCGCGTCGAACGTGGCCAACACCCTCTACGGATTGCGACACGACAGCGTGTTCGTGATCGGCGGCGACGGCATCGTGGGCTTCGCCGATGCTCGCGGTTTCAGCCCCATCAATATTCGAGCGGCCATCGAAATCGAGCTCGAGAAGTTGGCGGTGCCGGTGCGGGGGGAGAGTTTCGGGGCGGTCAAGGCGTTGTTCGTGGAGTAGATGGAACCGGGTGCGGTGGGGGCCGGGTGCGGGTTGCGTTGGTGCTGGCCGGTTGCGTGCACATACATGATCGTTCGCTAGTCCTCGCTTTGGCCCGGCCTGTTGGCATCGTGGGTACAACAGGCTAAGGCGGGCCGGGCCTCGCTGCGGAAACGCTCTCGACCATGTATGTGCACGCGCCCTACTTCTCGGAAATGCGTTCGACCTGACGGCCACGCGACTGTCTGAACTGCCGATCTCGAACGGCCCGCGCGGCCGTTGCCGCGCCAGCCCTCGCACGAGAACCCAGGAACGAGACTCCGCGTTCTTCGCCGGAACATCTGAGCGCTAGGTTGCGGGCTCATACATGGTCGAGAGCGTTTCCGCAGCCACCCCGGCCGCTGCAATACCCCCCCGCCAGGCCCCGAACCAAAACCCGGCCGGGGTAGGCGAGGACTAGCGAACGATCATGTATGTGCACGCAACCGACCCACCGCAACCGGCCCAAAAAAGGGCAGAAAAGAAAACGACCCCCCCGATACCGGGAGGGCCGCTTCCAACTAAACCTGGAGAAGCGCGATTACTCGCCTTCAGTCTCCACGGCCGGAGTGGCCAGGGCCACTTCGTACTGCTTCTGGTACTCGTCGATGACGTCAGCCTTTTCGCTGGTCACGAGGAACATCACGCCGTTGGCCATCTTGGTCATTTCGACGTTGCAGCTCTCGTTCTTGGCCATCGAGCCAGCCAGCGCACAACCGAAGTTCTCGGCGCCGCCCGCGGCCTTGGCCTGCAGGCCAGCGACGGTGGCATCGGTGGTACCGGTGTAGAACACAGCCAGCGTGCCCGAGGGCAGACGCACGGCTTCGACCTTCATGTCGGCCGGGTAGGCAGCCGACTTGGACGAGCAGCTACCGGCACCGGCGACGGCCGCGTCAGCGGTCTTCGAGGCACAGCTGGCCTTGGTACCGGCGACGGCGGCGTCAGCGGTCTTCGACGAGCAAGCAGCCTTCGTACCGGCGACGGCGGCGTCAGCGGTCTTCGACGAGCAAGCGGCCTTGGTACCGGCGACGGCGGCGTCAGCGGTCTTCGAGGAACAAGCAGCCTTGGTACCGGCGACGGCGGCGTCAGCGGTCTTCGACGAGCAAGCGGCCTTCGTACCGGCGACGGCGGCGTCAGCGGTCTTCGACGAGCAAGCAGCCTTGGTACCGGCGACGGCGGCGTCAGCGGTCTTCGAGGCACTGCTGGCCTGGGCGACCTTGGCGTCCGCGGTCTTGGCGGCAGCCGAGCTGGCGGTCTTGTCACAGGCGAGGGCCATCGAGGCCATGGAAGCCACGACCATCACGGACAAAGCCGCTACAGCAAGGATCTTCAGAGTACGCATTGAGTTTGCCTCTCCAAGAGGGGGTTGGGTTGTTACGGATTCTTTGATGAACCGGGCGGGCCAAAGACCCACTGGGCTCACGAGCAATTCGTACGCCCTAGTATACGCATGGGTGCCCAAAATGGTGTCAATTCCCTGTCACATGGGAACGAAGAATCTCTAGGGTTTCCGCGCCACCACGAGGTGGGCCACCCCGAAGGACTGCGGGAGCACGGCAGAATTCTGGCTAAATCCTGCTTTTTCAAGCGCTTGGACGAATTCTGGCACCGTCACGAAGCGTCCCATGGACTGCGGCAGGTAAGTATATGCCGATTGATCGCCGCCGAAGACCTTGCCCATTCGGGGCACAACGTTCGACAAGTAGAACGAAATCGGTGCCTGCACCCAGCTACGGCGGGCTCGGAAGAACTCCAGCACGAGCAGCTGGCCCCCAGGCCGAAGCACCCGGAAGAGTTCGGCCAACCCACGGTCCAGCTCGGCCAGGTTTCGCAGCCCAAACCCCACCATGGCGGCGTCAAAGGACGAATCTGCCAGCGGCAGGCGCTGCGTGTCGGCGGCCAGCACCTGGGCCCGCTCGGAGAACCCATGGTCGCTTACGCCGGCGCGGAGCATCGGGACGCAGAAGTCCCCTGCGACGTGCCAGGTGCCCTTGCCCATGGCCTTGGCCGTCAAAATCAGCTCGCCCGTGCCACAGCAGGCATCGAACAGATCGCGAGCGTCGTCATCGATGGCTCGGGCCAGATTTCGTCGCCAGCTAGCGTCCTGACCCAGACTCAGCAGCCCGTTCATACGGTCGTACACGCCGGCGATGCCCGCGAACATGTCGCGGATGGTGCGGTCGTGAACGGCGGCTTCCGTTCCTGTGGTATTGCCCGTCGGATTCGTCAATTTGGTATGCCTCTCGCAGGCCTCCACATAAAGCCCATGTGCCCAGTGGCGCCAGCCGGAGAACCTGGGATAGAATCCCAGGTCGGCTCTCCTTTGCCAAGTCTCTCCCCGGGGTCCCCCCAACAAAGTCCGAACGGATGCCCGACGATATCCAGGTGCTGCCATCGCCGCCGGTACGCAACCAGGCCCACCACTTCGTGGGCCTGGCGTTCATGGCGTTGAATATGGTGCGTCACAAGCTCCGGGGCTATCGTACGCCGAGGCGCCACACCACGAATGACGCAGCTCAGGCCGTCGCCTACGACCAGGCCGTGGTCCGCAACTGGCGAACGCACCTCGAACACTACCTGGGCAACACGAATCCTTTCGCCGGCCGTCGTGTGCTGGAGATCGGTCCCGGCCCAGATGTGGGTACCGGCCTGTTCTGCCTGGCCAATGGCGCCACCTCGTACCTGGCCGTGGACGCCCATGCGCTGGTGCATCGTGACGAGCGCGACTTCCACCGCGACCTCGCCCGGCTTATCACCAAGGAAACCCAGTGTTCGGAGAAGCTGACCACGTTTCTACTGAAGCAAGCCGAGCTGTTCCTGAACGAAGACCCCGACTCCTTGTTGACCTATCGTCACCTTCCAAACTTCGACCTGGCGCAGATTGAACCGGAGAGCGTCGACCTGGTGGTCAGCCATTCCTGTTTCGAACACCTGGGCGACGTGGAGCGTTCGTTCGCCCAACTCACCGCGTCGCTGCGTCCAGGCGCCGTATTGGTGTCGGAAATTGACCTGCAAACCCACACGCGTTGGATTCGCGACGCTGACCCGCTCAACATCTATCGGTATCGACACCGTCTCTACCGATCACTGGCCTTCTCGGGAACCCCCAATCGGTTGCGGCCTGATTCGTATTTGAACTACCTCGAGTCGCAGGGTTGGGGAAATTTCCGCCTCTACCCGCGCCGTGTGCTCGAGAGTAGCTACGTGCGACGGGTCGAACCGACGCTGCATTCCCGATTCCGTGGCGATATCGAGCAACTGGGTTGGCTGAGCGTTGTGTTGTGCGCCACGCGGCGCGGCAAACAACGACGAAGGGCCACGACATGAGTGATCTGGTTTCGCCACTGCCGCGCATATCGCCCTCGCGTCACGTGCTCGCACTGGCGATGTTGTTGGCCGTTTCGTTCGCGTTCTACGCGTCCACGTTGAACAATCCGTTTTGGCACGCCGAGGACTTCCGATTCCTGGGGACAGTGCAGGAGCTCGCCGAGACTCCCTCAAAAGTGTTCAACCTCGATCTCACCGAGCGCCACCACCCGGTGCCCCTGGCCATTTTCCTTCTTGAGTACAAGGTGTTCGGCCTGAACCCCGCGGGCTACTACGCGGTAAACCTCTTCCTACACGGAGTGAACGCATTCCTGGTGTACTGGCTGGTTACGGCGTTACTCCCAGACCGGCGAATCGCGGGACTGGCAGGAATCCTGTTCGCGATGGGCGTGGGCAGCTACGGCAAAGCAGTCATGTTCGTGGCCGGAATTGAGAACCTGCTCATCGCGTCGCTGTACCTACTCATATTGAATCTCTATGTTCGCAATGACCTTTGGCACAAAGGAAGCATCGCATCGGTGCGCTACGCATTGGTGGTAGTGCTGTTCCTGATGGTGAGTTTCGCGAAGCCCACCACGTTCAGCCTCATCGCGGGACTGCTGGCCTACAAGGTCTTCTTCCGCGGCGAACGCGGCCCCAACCGCCGCGTGTTCGAGCTGAACTTCACCATACTATTGGTTGCGGCGTTGGTATTCTGGATCATTCGCCAACTATCGGGCGTCGTGGACTTCAGCACCGCCATGGCGGGACGCAATCCGTTCGAGTTCGCGGTGAACTTCGTGGGCAATGCCATGTACTACCTGGTGCACATGTTCTTTCCCATTCACCTGAGCACGATGGTGAAAATGAACCCCGTGGTGGCGAAGGTCTACGAAGCCGCGCCCGTCATTCGATTCCTCATTGGCTGGGCGCTCATCAGCTACACGTTCTTTGGATTCGTATTCGGCAACCGCACGATCCGGTTCTTCCTGAGTTGGACGGTTATCTCGGTGCTGCCCTATTGCGCTTTCGTGTTCCCCGATGACTGGCTGAATATCCGATACCTGTACCAGGTGTCGGTCGGATTCACGTTCATCTTGGCCGCGGGCACCGCACTGTCCATGGATCTATTGCACCGGCAACCGCGACGGCGTTTTCTACCGTTGATCGTGCCGATACTGTTCGCGGTCTTGTCGGGGTACATCACCCACTCGCTCGATTCCAAGTACGAGACCGCCGGTGGCTCGGCGGAGAACCAACTTCTCCTCGAGGAGCTGACGGCCCGGGCCGACCGCCAGATCTGAATCCCACGGGCGAGCGCGAGCATATCTTCTTCTGCGCAGTAAAGTTATGGCCCCATCCACCCGATCTACAAGGTGGAGGCTCATAGGCAGTTTTTCCAACCACCGCCGCAACGCGTTTTTTGACAACAGGTTGGATATCGAGGGGCACAATCTGGCGGGATCTCAGCCGGGATTGAATCCTGGCGCTTCGGCCAGGCGAATGAGTTCTTGGTAGGAGACCCCAAGCCAGGACCCAAGGCGACGATGATTCGAATCGAAAAACTCAGTAAGAAGTTCCGCGACGGCGAGCGCGAGCACGTCGTACTCGATGGCCTGGACCTGTCGCTCGCGGCCGGTGCGTTCGTGGCTCTGGTTGGTCGCAGCGGCTCGGGCAAGAGCACGCTGCTGAACTGTGTGGCCGGCCTGGAACAACCTGACTCCGGTCGCATCTTCCTGGGGAACGAGGAAATCACGGGGCTCGACGATCACCATGTCACCCTCCTGCGTCGCCGCACCGTGGGCATCATCTTCCAGTTCTTCAACCTGCTGCCCACGCTATCCGTGCTGGACAACGTGGCCCTGCCCGGGCTGTTGGACGGCGGCGGACGCCGCGAGATCAACGAGCGGGCTTTGGAGTTGTTGGTTGGTCTGGGCCTGGGCGGACGTGAACACGAAACCCCCGACCATCTCAGTGGCGGAGAACAACAGCGAGTAGCCACCGCGCGAGCGCTGATCAACGAACCCATGGTACTGCTGGCCGACGAGCCTACGGGCAACCTCGACTCGATCACCGGGGCCAAGACGCTGGAGCTGCTGCAGGACGTGAACACGCGCTTCGGCGTCACCATTCTCATGGCCACCCACAGCCGCGAGGCGGCGGCTGTGGCCAATCAAACCCTTGGCCTCGACGACGGTCGAATCGTGGAGTTGGCCGAAAATGTTCGCCCGACCCAAGCCGCAACGAAATCGGACGATTCACCCGTACCGGGGGCCAAGCCGGGCAAGGGAGTCAACCGTTCCAAACTGGAGTCCCTGATTCAGGAAATCACCGTGGAACAAGCCGCCAAGGCGGCCGTGGTAGGCACTACGGCGGCGATCGCCGAAGAGTCAGAAGGCGATGCTGGCGCCATCGACGCAGACTCGGTTCCGGTGGATTCGAACATCGAGGAGCCCGTCGCCGAAGACGCCGCCGAAGAAACAAACCCGGCCACCGCTCCCGACGGAAATGAATCGCCGACCGAGGACGAAGAAATCGCCGAGGTCCTCGAGCAACTCGACGAATCGTCCGACGACGACACGCCGACCGCCGCGAAGAAATCATGATCCGACTATTCCGGTTGGTGCACCTCCCGTTCTGGCGGCGTATGCCGTTGCAGGCGATCCTACCCATCCTGGGCATCGCGGTGGGCGTGGCGGCGATCGTCGCCATCGACCTCGGCAGCGGCAGTACGGTCAGCAGCTTCCGGCACACGATGCAGAAGCTCGACGGCAATGCCACCGACCAGGTGTTTCCATCGACCGAACCGCTACGCGGACAACTGGCGTACGAGCTGGCCAGGGTAGACGGCGTGACGGCCGCGGCGCCCGTGTTGGAAACAATGGTACTGGCCGGCGGCGAACCCTTGCGGGTGTACGGCGTGGATCCATTCGCCGAGTCGGGGGTACGCCAACTGGGGTTGACCGACCTGGGCAGCGAAGACCTCGACACCAATACCTTGTTCACGCGTTTTCTGAGCGAGCCCGGTGCATTGGTGGTATCGGCACCCTTCGCGCGACGGCAGAACCTGGCACCAGGCGACCGGTTGACGGTGGCGGTCGGGGCTCAGCTACGCGAAGCGTTCATCCTGGCCACGCTTCCCGAGCGGGTCGGCGACGTGGATGTCCCCGACAACCTCGCTCTGTGTGACGTTGCCACGGCGCAAGAACTGACCGGCCGTGACGACGTGTCGCGCATCGATCTCGTGCTGGAAGAGTCCGACCGTGGCACCACCCTGAACGAGCTGCAACGGCTGGTGCCCTCGGGCAACTCCCTGCAAAAGCCCGGCGGACGCACCGCCCATCTGTCGGGCATGTTGCGCGCGTTGCGTACCAACCTGGAAGCGCTGAGCTATCTGGCCCTGTTCGTATCGTTGTTCCTGATCTACAACGCCATGGTGCTCGCCGTGCTCCGGCGTCGGGCGCAAATAGGATTGGTGCGCTGCCTCGGTGCCACGCAAAGGTCGGTCCTGGGCGCCTGGCTGATCGAAGCCGGCATCATGGGCGCAGTGGGCACGGCGCTGGGGCTCGCCCTGGGACTCTTTGGCAGCCGCTTCGCGCTGACCGGAATCGCACAGACCGCGAGCGACCTGTACGGATACGTGCAGGCCGAGGCCGTCACGTTGGTGCCGCGTACTTTCCTGAAAGCGTCCCTCGTGGGAATCATTGCAAGCCTGGCCACGGCTTTTCTGCCGGCGCTGGAAGCCGCGCGCACAACGCCCGCGCACACCGCGTCTCGCGGTGAGGTAGAGGCCAAAGCGCAACGCCAATCCCTGCGCGCGTGGCGCCTGGCCATCCCATTCGCGCTACTGGCCGCGGTTTGCCTGTTGATCCCCAGTACTCAGGCCACGTTGGGCTACGTGGCCGCCATCGCCATCGCCTTTGCCGTGGCGTTGGTGACGCCGGCCCTGGGTGCGCTCCTGCTCGAGCGGATTCGCGGACCACTGGCCGCGAGCTTTGGCGTGGTGGCGGGCATGGCCGCCGAAAACATCCGCGGGTCGCTTAGCCGTACCGGCGTGGCCATGGCCGCGTTGACCGTGGCGCTTTCCATGTCCATCGCCATGGGCACCATGGTTTCAAGCTTCCGGCAGGAGATGCTGAATTGGATTGCCGACGTCGTGCGTGCCGATGTGTACGTGAGCGCCGCCACCGCCGAAATCGATCGGCTGAACGCACGTATCGATGAAAGCATCGTGGACGAACTATCGGGTCGCGCCAACGTAGTCGCCGTCGACACCTATCGCGGGCAGATGGCGCGTGTGGGCAACGTCGACACCTACGTGGGTGGCGTACACATCGACACCTACCGTTCCCGTGCCCGCGTGAACATGGTCAAGGGGCCCAGCGCCGATCTGTTTCTCGATCGCATCCAGGCCGGCCAGGCTGGCATTTCCGAAACCCTCATGCGCAAATCTGGACTCTCGCCCGGTGATACTTTTGTCATGCAGGCCGAAGGCCAACCGGTGTCGCTCGAGGTCGCCGGTGTGTACCGGGACTATTCGAGTGATCGCGGCGTGATCCTGTTGGATCGCTCGACCTTCGAACGCGTCCTGGGATCACGACCGCCCAACGGCGTAGCCCTGTACCTGGCCGAGGGCGTGAACGTGCGCGACGAGGTAGACGCCATCAAGCGTGACACGGCAGGTCGCTACGCTTTGGAGA
Source organism: Candidatus Krumholzibacteriota bacterium (assembly GCA_029262065.1). Classification (GTDB taxonomy): domain Bacteria; phylum Krumholzibacteriota; class Krumholzibacteriia; order JAJRXK01; family JAJRXK01; genus JAJDAC01. The sequence continues at coordinate 56,647 of JAJDAC010000027.1, forward strand.
TCAGCAGCAACCGCGACCTGCGCGACAACGCAATCGTGGTCTTCGACCGAACGTTCCGAATCGCGCGTTCTTTGGAGATCATTGGTATTGGCGTGGCGGCCATCGGCATTCTGGCCGCGCTTCTGGCCATGCTCATGGAACGTCGCAAGGAGATGGCCATACTGCGCGCCATGGGTCTGACACCGCGTCAGCTCTACGCCATGTTGGCCGCCGAGTCGGCCTTGCTGGCCATGGTCGCCTGGATCTTCGCCGTGTTGGCGGGCAGCGGTCTGGCCTGGGTCCTGTTGCGAGTCATCAACCTGCGCAGCTTCGGCTGGTCGCTGCCGTATCACATTCCGCTCGACGGATGGATCGCCAACCTGGGGCTTAGTCTGTTGGCCGCGGCATTGGCTACCATCATCCCGATTCTACGAAGCCGAGGCCTGCCGGTGGCCGTGGCACTGAGAGAAGAATGATGAAACGCGTATTCGTGTTTGCTCTTTGTCTTTTCGCACCTGTCTGGGCAATGGCCGACTTCGACGAGTTTCAGCGCGCGCACCAGCCCCGCGACTGGTCGTTTCCGCGCGACCACGGTAGCCACCCCGAGTACGGCACCGAATGGTGGTACTTCACCGGCAGCCTGCAGGACCTGGACGGCCGACGGCTAGGCTACGAACTCACCTTCTTCCGCGTGGCCCTACGACCCGACACGGTCCAGCCCGCCACTACCGCGGCGTCTTCATGGCGAGCACGTGATCTTATCTTGGCGCACATGGCCGTTACCGAAGTGCATTGGGACAACTTCTTCATGCACGAACGCGTGCAACGAGCCGCGGCGGGATTGGCGGGCGCCGATACAACTACGCTGAACGTCTGGGCCGGGGATTGGGGCGCGCGCATGGACGGCAGCGACGTGTTGCTATCGGCCAGTTCCAACGACGTCCGTATCGAGTTGACGCTCACGCCGACGCGCGGGCCAATTCTGCACGGTGAGAACGGGCTGTCTTTCAAAGACGCGCAGGGCGACCAAGCCAGTCACTACTATTCCATGCCGAGGATGGTGACCGAAGGTTCGCTCTGGATCGAAGACAAGCACGTACCGGTTACCGGCACCACGTGGATGGACCACGAGTTCTTTACCGGTTCGACACCGGTGGAGGGACTGGGTTGGGATTGGTTCAGCTGCCGTCTGGAAGACGGACGGGATCTCATGCTGTATGTGGTGCGTCATCCCGATCGGGACGACTATCGATTTGGCACCTTGGTAGACACGGCGGGACGCAGCCATCCCCTCAACCTCACGGGGATGACCGCGACCCCAACCGAGTCGTGGAAGAGTCCTACCACAAATACAGTGTATCCGGTGGCATGGAATCTTCAGCTTCCAGAAGAGGACGCCGTAATCGAGGTGCGCGCTCTACTGCCGCAGCAGGAGATCGTCGCTACCTCAACGGTTGGCTTTGCCTATTGGGAGGGCCTGAGCGAATATTCGGGTACCTTCGGTGGCGAGATGATCCGGGGCGACGGGTACGTGGAGCTCACTGGGTACTAACCGCGTGCTCCTCCCGCTACGGTGCAATTGTAGACCATTTCAACGGGCGGCGCTCGCCGCAAACGGAAAACCGCCCGGGCAAGCATGGTAGTTCCGGTCCAAAGCCCCAGAGGGACACCCCATCCAGCCCGGCGTAAGCTTGGGGCCATACCCAGCTTGGCCCTGGAATGCCGCGGCCCCGGTCGACTACCATGGGACAAGCGAAAGGAAGCGCCATGCATCGCCTGATCTTGCTGCTGGGCACCGCCTGCCTTCTGAGCGTGTCAGCGGGCACAGGAGCCTGCGGAGCCAAACCGAAGGAGTCGGTCGTGATTCTGTGTGCGTCGAGCGTGGGCGGGGCCATGGAGGAATTGGTCGAGACCTACCAGAAATCCCACCCAGAGGCCAATTTGGCCGTGAGCGTGGCGGGAACGCGCGTCCTGCGCGAGCAGATCGAACGCGGCGCCCCGGCCCACCTGTTCGTCTCGGCTTCTCCCGACCACCTGGACTACCTGCAACACAAGGGCTTCATCGCCGACAGTTTTGATCTGCTCGAAAACCAGTTGGTGGCCATCGCGCCCTCGCTCGGTATCGAGTTCGAACCCCCCATCGACCCCTCGGATCTTGGCCATGAGGGCCTGCGTGTGGCCCTGGGGTCACCCGGCGTTCCCGTAGGCGACTACGCGCGCGAGGCCCTCAAGGAACTGGGGCTGTTCTACGGGTTGGCCGAGGTCATCTCGTTCTCCGACGAGCAGTCGGTGGTTCACTCGGTCGAAACCCGCGCGGTTGATTGGGGCGTGGCGTACCTCAGCTCCACGGTCGGTACGAAAAAGGGCAAAGTGCGCATTCTGGCCAACTTTCCCCGCGAACTTCACTCGCGCATCGTCGTGTCGGTGGCCGTCCTGAAGGACGCCGGAGACGACGCGCGAGCGTTCGCGCAGTACCTGCGGTCGGACGAGGCCAGCGCGGTCTTTACGCGTGAGGGTTTCAAGGTACTGGTCGACGACGAGTAATGCTGTCGGCCGCTGAAGTCTCTGCGTTGTGGGTGTCGCTGAAGGTGGCGCTCACGGCGTTGGTGCTCATGGTCATTCCTGGCGTGCCATTGGCCTGGCTACTTGCCCGGCGTTCGTTTCCCGGACACGCGCTTCTCGACGCATTCACCAGCCTGCCACTGGTGCTGCCGCCCGTGGTGACCGGCTACGTATTATTGTGGTTGCTCGCACCATCGGGTTGGTTGGGGTCGCGGGTGGGACTCGATTTGCTGTTCACCTGGTTCGCCGCCGCGTTGGCCGCGGCGATCGTGGCGTTTCCCCTGTTCGTCAGAAGCCTCCGCGCCGCCATCGAAAACGTCGACCCGCGACTGGAAGAGGCCGCCGCCAACCTGGGAGCGTCGCCGTGGCGCGTGGCCACCCGGGTCACGCTTCCGCTCGCCCGTACCGGACTGTGGACCGGATTGGTACTGGGGTTCAGTCGGGCGTTGGGTGAGTTCGGTGCCACGATTCTCGTGGCGGGCAACATTCCTGGTCGCACGCAAACCATTCCGCTGGCTATCTTCACCACCTCGCAGACATCGGATCTGGGCGAAATACTGCCTCTGGTCGCGGTCATTTCGGGCATCTCATTTGTCGCAGTGCTGGTGGCCGGGCGCCTGGGACGACCACGATCGACGGGTTCGTCGTGGGTCTGAACGCAAAACTCCAGGTGCGGCGCGGCGGCTTCGAAGCGGTGGTTGAGCTTCACGCCGATTCCGGTTTCCTCGTGCTGTACGGCGAGAGCGGAGCAGGAAAAAGCACGGCCCTCGACGCCCTGGCCGGGACCATCGCGGGCAAGGCCAACACCAGTGGCCGTATCGTGCTGAACCAGCGCGTGCTGTTGGACAGCCAAAGCGGGGTTTGTATTGCTCCGCATGATCGTGGCATGCGACGCGTGTACCAGGATGGACGGTTGTTTCCCCATCTGTCGGTTCACGATAACCTGCGTTTCGCCCGCGGTAGTCAATCGAATTGGGACGAGGTGGTCTCAACCCTCGAACTTGGATCGTTGCTGGATCGTCGGCCCAACGACCTTTCCGGCGGCGAACGCCAACGCGTGGCGATTGGGCGCGCGGTGTTGGCCAATCCCCAGGCGCTGCTTTTCGATGAACCACTCTCATCGCTCGACTGGTCGCGACGCCGCAAGATTCTAGGGTACCTGAACCAACTCGCAGCTCAGCTATCGGTGCCCATGGTCTACGTAACCCACTCGGCCGAGGAGATGTTCACGTTGGCTCGACGAGCCATTCGTTTGCACGCGGGACGGGTGGTCTGCCAGGGAACGCCGGCCGAGGTGTTGGCCTGGTCCCACTCGCACGAGTTCGAAGACTGCCTGTTGCAAGCGAAACTGGTCGAACGCCGCGGCCGCGACTGTGTACTGCACCTGGGCCAAGAGAAGCTCTTCGCCGCCGATCTCGATGCCGCGATCGGGGACACCGTCTACTTGCGCTTGTCGCCGCGCGACATTGTGCTGGCCACGGCGGAGCCCGAGCACATCAGCGCCCGAAACTGCCTGCCGGGGCGCGTCGTCGATATGATCGACGACGATGGCACGTGGAAAGTCCGGTTGGAACTGAGCGATGGTTCATCGCTGTTTACCAGCGTAACCAAGGCGGCCCACGATGATCTGCAGCTGCAGCCGAAAGGCTCCATCCTGGCCCTGTTCAAGAGCATGGCGCTACGCCAGGAGTAACCCCAAACAAGAACGCCGCCCTCCCATCGGAAGAGCGGCGCCTTGGATCGATTCGTTCAACCGGTCAGCGAATCGCGCCCAGAATGGCGGCGGGGCCAATTACCCCGTCGGCCAATCCCAGGATATCGCCAATGGCTTCACAGATGTTGACGGTGGCCTCCGGTGAGTCGCTGAACGTGATGTTCACGTTCGGGCAGGTTTCATCGGGATCGATCGTTCCGTCGCCGTCCGTGTCGAACGGTACATCGGTACTGTCGCCCACCATGGTGGCCACGGTGTCTCCGTTCAGCACGATGCTTCCCGTGATGTCGGCAATCACACTTTCGGCATCCAACGGATCGGGACGAAAGTTGTTGGCGGACACGTTGAACACGAAGGGCGGGTCGGCGGGGTTCATGGTTTGGCCGAAACCGAACGAGAAGTCCACCTGCTCCAACTCGGTGGATGTCAGGGCATCCGCTCCCAAGGTCAGGCGAAGCGCGTAGTCGTCGATGGAGTCGAAGAGTTGGAAGGTCAGATCCACGTCCGTGCTCTCACCGTCCGCAACCACGTCGAGCCCTATGAAGAACAGCAATGGTCCCAGGAATGAAGCGCCACTGTCGGTCACCGAGTTTGCGTTTTCGTCGCCCAGGGCAAAGAAGGTCAGCTCGCCGGCAGCGTCGTAGGCGGCGCTGAATGCAATTCGTAGCACCGTCTCGGGTGTGCCGTCGGCCGGCCCCACGTGGATCTCGAACACCACATCGGTCAGCAGATCGTCGAGGGGGTCGCTGGTCCCGCGATCGTCGCTGGCAATTCCCAGCAGGCGCAACTCGCCCGCGGCCGGAACCAGCTCCTCGCCTTCGTTTACGGTGAAATCATCGTCGCCGTCGAAACGAAAGATGATGCTGTCGCTGGTGGGCGGGTCGTCGGAGCTCAGCACCCAGCCGGGAAACGGGTCGGCCGACGACGAGACGTCGCGGTCATACACCCCGGCAAGATCTTCCAGGCCACGCTTGCTGATGCGACGCGGATTCTTGACGAGGTCGCGAGCCTCCTGCAGCAAGACTCGTGGCCGGTCGGCGTTCTTGGTCATGACGGTCTTCACCAGCCCGCCAGTGCCGGCCGGGAAAAGCTCGCCCAGGATCTCAACGATTCCGCCGTTGAAAAGCACTGAGGTTTCGTCCAGGGCCAGGGCATCCTGGCCGAAGTTCGTAAGCCCGGTCATGGCTCCATCGAGCTTCTGCGCATCGGTCTGCCCGCCGCCGCTGCCGCCGTTGGTGCCCGTGGAATCATCGCCGCAACCCGTGGATAACCCAAGGGTCACCAGCGCCAGGCCCAACACCCACGGATGGATTCGTGACTTCATGAGGCAACTCCTTCAAATTCGCTCGTGTTCCTGGTGTCCGTCTGGGACCCAGGCAGGATATGGCTTTTTGCACGGTTGCAAGACCCGGACCGGCGAACCAGCCGCGCGGCCAGACCGGGTGCACGCGCGCAAACCGTATTACCTTGGAACCGTCCAAAGCCACCTCAGAGGTACGCCTTGCTTCTAAAAAGACTCAAATGGTCCTGGCCCGTCCTTTTTTGCTCGCTGCTGGCGGGCAATGGATACGCGCCGCCTGACCACGATTCTTTCGACGGCCTGCTGGCGCGATACGTCGCGGACGGAGTCCGGTACGAGGAATGGGCGGCCAGCGAGGCCGACCGAACCGCCCTGGGCACCTACGTAGAGCAGCTACAGAGCCTGGACCCCGACAAACTCGATCGCGAAGACCAGCTTGCGTACTGGATCAACCTGTACAACGCCGTGACACTGCGGCTGATCCTCGACCATTACCCGGTGAAAAGCATTCGCGATCTGGCCGGCGAATTCGAATCGCCCTGGAAGAGACCCCTGGTGGAGGTGAACGGGAAATCCATCTCGCTCGATGCGATCGAACACCAGATTATCCGGCCCCGCTTTGACGAGCCCCGGATTCACTTCGCCCTGAACTGCGCGGCCAAGAGTTGCCCCCCGTTGGCGGCCTTCGCATTCGAGGGTGAACAGCTGGAAGCTCAACTGGAAACCGTGACCAGTGCAACCATGCACGACCCTACGTTCGTACAGATAGACTGCGAGACCAACCGGACCATCTGGCTCACGCCCCTGTTCCAGTGGTACGAGACAGACTGGAAAGAATCCGGCGTGCGCGGCTTCCTGGCGAAGTACCTTCCCGACCAGGAAAAGGCCATCACCGACCCCGACTGCGCGTTCTCCTACCGCGAGTACGACTGGACCCTGAACGAATCGATGACTGAGGAATAACCTTGGATACCCTTGGCAACGTAGCCGCCAGCGCCGGACAGTGGATCGGGTATGTCGTATGGACCCTGCTGTCGCTGGTGTCACTGTTCGGCATCTTGATCTCCTTGCCCGGCGGGTGGGTCGCCCTGGCCCTGGCCGTTCTCTACGATCTGTTCTATGGATTCTCATCCATCGGTATTCCGTCGTTGGCCGTGTTCCTGGGCCTGATGATCGCGGCCGAGGCACTGGAGGCGGTGTTGGGCACGGTGTACGTGGCCAAGAAAGGTGCCACGGGATGGGGCATGGCCGGGGCGTTCGTGGGCGGGATCGCGGGCGCCGTGGTGGGCAGCAGCGCGGTGCCGATCGCGGGAACCATTCTGGGAAGCTTCGCGGGCGCCTTCGGGGGAGCCGTAGCCGGCGAGTACTACCGCGATCAACAGTTGGAGCCTTCGGTGCGTATTGGCGTTCACGCCACCATCGGGCGCCTGCTATCGATTACGGCAAAGTTTGCGTTGGCGTTGGCCGGCGTGGTCGTGGTCATTGTGGCCGGTACGCCCGGCCGATAGTTTTGCCATCGCACCGACACGCCAATGCCCAAACTAGAGCTCTCGTATACGCTCGGGGCGCCCCACAAACATCGGCTCGATCAACCTGAACACCTGATCGCGCGCGATGCCCTCGGAGAAATGTACCTCGCGCTTGGTTACGTTGAACAATCCCAGAATCTTGCCCGGCACCGGCCAGTGCGCATTCACGGTCAGCGTGCCATCTGCCTGCGGACAGATGTGGACCAACGTCGCGTCGTTGTGATCCCCAAACCCATCGTGTAGGCCAAGGCCCGGAGGACAATCGCGATCGTCCTCTCCTGCCTCGGCCAGCTTCACTTCGCTGGACCAATCGAATGCTTCGAATGCATCCACGACTATTTGCGCCGAAGCAGCGTCGAACTCTTCCGAAGAATAGTCGTGCCGTTGAATCCAGTAGCGCCAATTGCGCGCGGACGAGCTACTCACCGGTCGGTTGCTCACCAACGGTGACGTAGCGCTCGAACCGCGCCACCTCGTTCTCATCGACGTATTTGCCGATCTCCCGACGAAACTGCGCCATGTTCTTGTAGGGACGGTACTCCTTGAACTCGTGGAGCATGCGCTTGCCCAGGCCGGGAATACTCAGGATGTCTTCGTCGCTCGCGGTGTTCAGATCGATGGGAACGAAGACGAACTGCTCGAGTCGAGCCACTTCTTCGTCGTCTACGTACTTGCCCATCTCTCGACGGAAGCGCGCCATGGCCTCGTAGGGTCGGTACTCTTCAAACTCGTGGGCCATGCGTTTGCCCACTCCGGGCACCAGAAGTATTTCTTCGCGCGATGCGGCGTTCAGGTTCAGTGGCAGGAACAACGTCGCATACAACTCCGCCGCCTGATTCGCATCCAGGTGTTCGACCACCAGTGCGTTGACGTCGAGCATGGAAAGAAACGGGCGGGCGTTCAAGAGTTGCTTGGCGAGTTTCTCGTTCATGTGGGGAAGCTTGGCCAGCGCCTCGGCGTCGATCTGATTGGGGTTGGCGACGGACTCGTTTCGTCCAACCTCCGCGTGGACACCAACGGTGCCTATGGATATCAGGACCGCGGTCGCGACGGCGGTGCAGAATCGAAGTTGCATGGGTTTCCTTTCGAAACGATCCACCCCAGACAGCCCAGTAACATCATGGTACCGGGGGCGAGGGCGGGGGTTGCCCCCTGCATGGCCGCGGCAAACAACTGAAACCCGCCGACGCTGGGATGCAGCTCCCGTTCGAATTCCACATTGACCCGGTAGTGGAACCAACCACCCAGGACGCCGCTGACGATCATGGCCAACATGATGCCACGGAAACCGACGCGCGCCCACCGCGAGGCTGAAAGAAGAGTAAGGCCAAGCGTGACAACGGCCAAGCCACAGAGCACCAACGGGATCCACTGCCACTTGTCTTCGAAGTGACCCAGCAGCAGCAACTCGGCCAGCAGACCCAGACACGCCGCGGCCAACAGGATTCTCAACCCGCGCAAGACTCGCCGTAGAGGATCGCCGATCACCCTAGGCCTCCGAACCGCGGGAACCATCCTTCAAGCGAAAAAGGAGGCCCAGGAAGAACAGGATCACACCCAGCCCCAGTACGGCCCAGCCACCAAACAACGAAACCACACCACCCAACGCGCGCGAGCCGGCGCTGTCCCCCAACTGGTCGTAGACTTCCAACCGGGCCGTCTGCAACGGGTTGCCGTCCTGGTCTTCGCTGGGCAGATCGACCACGATTTTCAAGTATCCATCACCGGTGACTTCGAACCGGGCACTGTCGTGCCGGCACGCCTCGACCGGGTCATAGCCGTCGTAGTGGGGACTGGACTGCTCAGGAATGATGGAACTGCCGGACAGGTTGCCGCTGCCGCGGTGGACGGTGACTCCCGAACTATCCAGGATCTCGTAGTTCACGGGCGCCGATATCTGGTAGATCTCGGCGCGTTGCCGCTCCTCGTTCACCTTCTCGGGGCGAATCTTGAAATTGGCGATGAACGAGAGCTTCACACCGGTCGAAGGGTCGACGGTGGCGCTTGCCGTCCCGCCACTACCGGGGCGCAGGGAAACATTGGCCACCTGGCGTTGCTGAACAGCCTCCTGCGCGGCGGTCCCGAACAAGAAGCAACTTCCTACCGTGAGCGCGATACCCACCAGAATGGTGGCACAACCGGCTTTCCAGAGCATGGAATCGATCCTCCGCGATTCGAGTTGACCGTTGGTCTGCCCACGCCGGTATCATGAAGCGTACCCGTTGCCAAGGAAGAGTTTTTCATGTCCATGACGCTTACGCCCGGCCAGGTCCCACTGCAGGTTCTCGAACGCTTCTACCGAGACGGTCAGCCGGACAGTCAGATGGTGCAAGTGGACCCAGCGTCCCGGACCGCCGTGGACGCGGCCGCGGCTCGTATCCGCGCCGCCGCGACCGGCTCCGAGGCCGTGTACGGAGTGAACACGGGATTCGGCAAGCTCGCGAGCCAACGCATCGACGCCGCCGATACCACCGCGCTCCAGCGAAACCTCATTCTTTCGCACAGCAGCGGCGTCGGTCCACCCCTGGACGATGCCATCGTGCGGCTGATCATGCTGCTCAAGGTGCTGTCCTTGGCCCGCGGTGCCTCGGGCGTGCGCTGGTCGCTGATCGAACACATCGAACGCATGCTCAAGGCGGGCGTGTCCCCAATGATACCGGCGCAGGGTTCGGTGGGTGCCTCGGGTGACCTGGCCCCTCTGGCTCACCTGGGGGCGACGATGATCGGGGAAGGCGAAGCCACCTACGATGGCAACCTGATGCCCGCGGCTGCGGCCTTGGCCGCGGCCGGCCTGGAGCCGTACGTCCTGGGCCCGAAGGAAGGGCTGGCGCTCATCAACGGCACCCAGGTGTCCACTGCGTTGGCCCTGGTGGGCCTCTTCGACGCCTGGCGCGGGGCCATGTCGCAACTGGTGACTGGCGCGCTGTCGACCGAAGCCGCGATGGCCTCGTCCACACCCTTCCGGGCCGAAATCCAGGAACTGCGCGGGCACCAGGGGCAGATCGAAGCCGCCGCCATGTTGCGCTCGCTCATGGCTGGCTCCGAAATTCGCGAGAGCCATCGAACCGATGATCAACGCGTTCAGGATCCATATTGCATTCGATGCCAACCGCAGGTAACCGGTGCATGCCTCGATGTGTTGCGCCAGGCCGCCAACACGCTTCGCATCGAAGCCAACGCGGTCACCGACAATCCCCTGGTGCTTTCGGACGGAACCATTGGTTCGGGAGGAAACTTCCACGCCGAGCCCGTAGCGTTCGCAGCCGATCAGATCGCGCTGACCGTGGCCGAACTGGGAAGTATTTCTCAACGACGCGTGGCGTTGTTGGTAGACCCGGCCATGAACTTCGGGTTGCCGGCGTTTCTATCGCCGTCGCCCGGTCTGAATTCTGGATTCATGATTGCCGAGGTTACGGCCGCGGCACTCATGTCCGAAAACAAACAGCGGGCCAACCCTACTTCTGTGGATTCAACGCCCACCAGTGCCAACCAGGAAGACCACGTTTCCATGGCGTGTCACGGCGCCCGCCGACTGTTGGACATGACGCAGAACCTGCATCAGATCATAGGCATCGAGGCACTGGTTGCGGCTCAGGGCGTGGAAATGCGAGCGCCCCTGAAGACCAGCCCGCGACTCCAGGTGGCCCTGAGCATCATTCGCGGCTCGGTGCCGGCGCTGGAAGAAGACCGGTACATGGCGACCGACCTGAAGTTGGCTGCCGTATTGGTGAACTCGGGAGTACTTACGCCGGCAATTGGCGACGTGATGCCCGAGCTGGTGTGATTCAGGGCCGAGGCCTCAAACACCGTACCTCTCGCGTAGCATGGCTACATGGTGCTGGACGTGACCCACGGTGACGTAGGCCAACGCCCGCGCCGAGATCCGCGAACCATTCGCATCGCCCACGAACTTCCATTGGTCGGCGGTGAATCTATCCATGGCCATGGTTGTGCTCTGACGTACCACGGCAAACTCGTTTACCAACTCAGCCAACGGAACGTCGGCGTACGGCGCGTTGGTGATGTAGCGATTCTCGTCGTATCCCGGCATGGGCGTATCGTCGAATCGGCTCAGACGAAACATGCGGACACCGAACACGCGCTCGCCGTCGACGAGGTGCCCCATCAACTGTCGCACCGTCCACTTGCCCGGCGCATACGCAAACTGTTCACGGTCCTCGTCAACCCCCGCCGCCAACTCGCGTAGTTCGCGAACCTGCTCGTCGAAAACCCGGCGGATGTCCACCCCCAGCATGGGTTCCACGTACGTGTGATAGTACGCGTCGTACTCCTGGGTCGTGGGTCGTTCGATCATGTTCATCTCCTACCAGTTCACTGGACGCGCTTCTAGCTTCAGTTCGGTAGCGATGTCGCCGACCATGAGCACCTGTCCTTCGAGCCAGGCCATGTCGGTGCACCATTCGGGAACGTTTTCCATCACAACCTGCCAACGTCCGCCCCTCAACCCGTATGCGCGGCCATTGGGCGAACCGGGCGCATATACCACGGGCATTTTTTCGCGTGAATGCACGCGCCGGGGCGAGTGACTGAAAAAATGGGCATCGTCGGATTTACCGACTTGCTCCAGATCGATCGCCGGATCACGCGAAGCCACCAACAGAGCGTCGCCCGTGGCCATGTCCCGCCACACGACGCCACCGGCCGTCACGACCGGGCCCGCCGCGGGGCAACCTTCGATTTTCCATCGCGCCGGACCAAGCCTGACCGGTTTCGACCAGGCCCCATCAACGCCGCGGGTCATCTTGAACATGTCGCGATAACCGTCTTTGTCGGTGTTGCGGAAATACACTTCCAACTCGCCCGAACGCGTGGCCACCAGTGCCGGTCGACAACATCCACACACACTGGGGGTGAGCTCGGCGGTGATGTTCTCCTCCACGACCTGCCCGCGGTTTACGCTGGCCATGTACAGGTGGGCCGGCTCTTCCTGGTTGGCGGGAGCATGACGCGAATCGATCCACACCGCGTACACCGTCTTGTCGAGCATGGCTACCGCGGGAAATCCGCGAGCCGCTTGGCCACCGCCATTCAGTTGCACGGGTGAGTTGAACTTGCGACCATGATCGCTTCCGGTGGCCAACATCATGTTGTTCTTTGTGTCGGTCCACACCACGTTGATCGCTCCCTTGGGACCGGTCGTGATGGATGGGCGGAACTCGTCGAATTCGATGATCTTGACCGACCCCGAACCGCTGGTAACCGAAAACGGATCCGAGAACTCGCCGTGCGCCGGTCGATACGCGATCGACAGTTCGTGACCGTCGCCTACCTGGCGCGCCCACAGCATGAGCAGGGTGCCGTCTTCCTCCATGGCGAGTTGGGGAGCCACGAAGCCCAGCCGCTTGCGGGGCTTGTTGCGCCCTTCATCCTGGGCCCACGCGTCGGCCACGATGGAAAACAGCGCGAGGTTCATGGCCAGGGCGGTCACCAAACCCAGGATGACCGAACCCAACGGTGGACGTGTGATATTCATGATGGTGCTTTCAGCGGGGGAATCAAAAGGGCTGCGTCATCGCAATCTTGAAGTACTCATCTTTAACGAACGGGGCGCCGTCGCGTTCCCAGCCAAGAGTCTGCCCCTCGCCGTAACTGGGCACCACCAGCGCCTGGCCAAACACCGTCAATGGTACACGGAATTCCCACCCCACGGTGTGCCGGGCCAGGATTTCCCCGGCCGGACCCCAAACACGACCGTGATCGTAGAAAACGACGCCGGTCACCCCACCCAGACCCCACCCGAACACGTCGACCGGGAGCTTGCCCGTCAGTGACAACCGCAGCTCGAGCGTGGTTTGCAACGCCCTCGTCCCCACCACGTTTTGTGGCAATCCGCGCAGATGGAAACTTTCGTTTACCTCCACCAGATCACTGGCTACCAACGCGGTGTGGTAGTCGGTGGGCAGAATCGGTACGTCGCGACGCAATCCGGTGAAGTCCTGAGGGGGCGGTGATCCCCACGTGGCCTCGTACCTGGCCCGCGCGAACATGGGAACACCCAGGAACGGACTCCGGATTGCCTTCGCGCCATCCAGGTTCAAGCGTGAGTAGTCCACATCGCTGCCCCATGCGCCGTCGGATCGTTCGAACGCCGCGAGCAGGCCGTGGCCGATGACCGCGTGTGAGTTCTCAAGTGGATGCGGACGCCTTTTCGTATACCGGTACACCGCCCCCACCGTGTTCTCGTCGAAATTCCGCAACGGAACCGGCAGGTCGCGCAACGCCAGCGACTCTTCGTCAAACGTCGATGCCTCTTCGACGTCGACGTTGGTGGCCCGGGCGAACAGCTCGACACTGTGGTTGGCGTACAGGTGCTCGCCGAAGTTCAGAGGTTGCCGCCATTTCACACCCACCTCGTCCTGTCGATCCAACAGCAATTCGCCGTCGTAGATACGAAAGCCCGTGCGCCCGTCGAGGCTGGCAAACAACGTGAGAAACCCCGGCCACCCGAAGGGCATGCTGCTGGTTTCGTAGTTGGCCCACGCCCCACGCAGCTTGAACGTGTCGTCACTGGTGCCGGCCTCGACCCCCATGGCCAGGAAATGATGGCCGGCCATGTCGCTCAACAAAGCACCGCCAATGACACCCCACGGTGCGGGCGACGGAAGAACGAAACGCGCCAGGGAAGTCATGCGACGAAGCCCCCGGTAGGTGCGGGGCGGTGACAGCGTCGGCGGTGAATCCCAATCTATGGGTTCGATCGACTCGTCGGGAGTGCGATCCCGCCAGCTCGTGAAGCGATCGGGAATGACCGGATCGATACGGCCGGTACGCCGCACCGGGGAAATTCGCCGCAGCCGCATGGTGTCCACGCTGGCCAGCGCCCGGCCGATGACGTCGCCGGTGGCGGGATCGACAGCCAAGGGCCGCATGGTTTCGCCCACATCGGTAACCGCTTCTACCTGTGACTCGTGGCCGCGCGCGGGCACGGTGTAGATATTGGGGACCTCGTCCGCGTTGCGATCGCTGTAGAAGAACAGCCGATCACCTTCGCGGCTCCACAACGGGTACCGATCGTGCGCCAGGCTGCGCGTGATGTAGCGAGACGCACCACTTTTCACATCGAGAATCGCCAGATCCAGGCCGCGACCGCGCTCGAACTTGGCGTACGCGATGTCCTGTCCATCGGGGCTGAATCTGGGGTCGAAAACCTGCACATCGGCTTCGTGCTGAGTGAGCTGGTGCACTTCCTGGCCGATGGCGTCGCACGTATACAAGTTGGTCGTATCACCGTCGATACCAATGAAAACGATGCGGTCACCCACGGCCGACCAATGCGGGTGGTTCGCGCGACGGCTTTGCGTTATCCAGTGCGTGGTTCCGGTCTCCAGGTCGGCCACTTTCAGATCCCAGAGCAGGCTGCCATGATCTCCTCGATGGAACTTCGCGTAGACCAGCTTGGTCCCGTCGGCGTTGAACGCAAAGTTACGGCCGATTCCACCGTGGTCGAGAACGGTGCGTGCCTTGGTCGAGTCGTTCTCCATGGCCACCAGTACCGGCATTCGACCCGGCGGCTGCGCCACGTACGCCACCTGGGATCCGTCGGGCGAGTACGTCAGGTGCGCCAGTCGCGCCTGCGGGGCCGGCTCGAACTCTCCCACTTCGTCGATGAGTTCTTTCTGCGAGTACACGGCGTAGGTGTAGGCCGTGGCCACACGCCGCCATTCTTCGTCGAACTGCGTCAGTGTAATACCCGTGGCCTTGCGAAACCCGGTGTGAAAGTCCGCCAGGCCCAACCAATTGCGATACTTCACCGCTTGCACCAACACACTGTCGCCGTAGGCTTCGGCCAGGTACCGTACTTTTGCGAAGCCGCTATCGTGGGGATCGAGGGCGGTGTGTCGATTCTGCAAGATGGCGTTGCGTACGACCACGTCGCTACGGGCCGCCCCCCATTCCTCGGTCTTGTATTCGGCCAGCCCTTCCACGAACCACAGGGGCGAACGCAGGAGGCTGAACACGCCGGTCCAATCGCGCGCCGCCTCTTGCCACATGTTGTGTTGCAACTCGTGCGCGAGAACGCCGCGCAACCACTTGTCACTGCCGCCGAATATGTTCAGATAGTCGTTCTGATTCACCCACAGGAACATGCGCCGGGGCACGGCGAAACCATTGATGATCTGATCTTCCGAACTCAGCAGAATGCTGAACTTGCCCTCGGGCTGCACCTGCATTCCGCGCGCAATGGGTTCGTAGACCTGCTCGGCCACGGTCGCGGCGCGCACGGCCACTTCTTCCAGGCCTTCGTGGTAGATGAGAACGAAGTGCTCGGTTTCGCGCTCTTTCCAGTGGAGTTCAGGATGTGGCCTATCGTTCGCCGAATCCAATCCCTGCGCGGTCGCGCATTCGGGAACCAGCCATAGCAACAACAGCATCCACAGCAACGGCCGCGACATGGTCAATCCGACTCGATCGAAACAGCGCTGGTGCGTCGATTGCGCGACAGGGCCATCGATGCCAGCTCCGGGCAAAACGAACTTTCCAACCGTTCGCGATACGGCCGCAACGATTCTTCCAGGGCCGCGGGTAATCCGTTCTGCCACGCGATGTGCGAGCGGTCGCCTCGCATGGCCAGGATCTCGGGCTGGTACCGCTCCAGATCCACGCCGCGAGGATCGCCCGGTGGTAGAGCGGCCAGTTCATCGCTCTGCCGTTGAAGCATGCCGATGATGACTTCGCCAATACGATCGAAGGAGCCATCGTCCTCATCGGACAACGGTCCCTGATAGGGATCGTGGCCCAGCCAGGCAAAGTAGGCCATGTAGTAGATGTACGTGTACTCACCCAGGCCCATCTCGGCCGCGGCCAGGGAGGCGTTGCGCACGTCGAAGTAACTGGCCATTCCCGGCACCATGGTCAGGCTTCCCTTTACGATGCGCCAGATTTCGCCGGGCGAAGGCTTGTAGCCTTCTTCGTACTGGTCGATCTCGTTGAAGATCGCCAGCGCCGCCCCCAGCTCGGCGCACTGATGACGCAATTCCTCGCGCACCGCGAGAAACGCTTCCATCCGGTCCGCGGAAATGTGGATGGGCGGCGAATACGCGTCCTGGGAGCCAAACTGTTCGTCCAGTTCCTGACGCACTTCTATGGCTTCGCCGAATTCGTCGAGGAGCTTCTTCGACCAGAAGAAGCCCGCGCCCCCGAGCAGGGTCACAATGAGAATCATGCCGCCACAACCCAGCAGGCAGCCCTTCTTCCAGCTCACGGCGTTCCTCCGGTCAGAACTGCGGAAACCGAAACCACGAATGGTGAATACGCCAAGAGTACGCCCTCGATGGACGTGCGGCACTCTCGATCTGACAGGACGACTCTACGCCGAGGCGGCGGGCTCGATGGACTGCGGCAGAAGAATCCACTGTTGGCTGGGCTCGTGGAAGTACGGAGCGGCATGCAGACCCAGCGTGTCACGCAGGCACTCGGCGGTCAGGACCCGCGATGGGTCGCCTTCGCCGCGTACCCGGCCTCCTTCGAGTACGATCACGCGATCACAGAGTTGCAACGCAAGCAACGGATCCGAGGTGGCCACCACCACGCCTACGCCGCGGGCCGCGTACTGACCGATGGTTGCGATGACCATGTCACGGGACCCGGCATCGAGACCGCGCATGGGATCGTCCAGCAGCACGTAGCCCGGACCGGGGTTGGACACCGCCGATGCGAAGGCACGCGCCAACAGTACGCACTGCTTCTCGCCCTCGGATAGCTCCATGAACGAGCGCGCAGCCAGGTGGGACACGCCCAGTCCCTCGAGGGACTCCTGTACCAGGTGACCCTCGGTTGGGGCAACTGCGTTTCGGCCGCACCCCAGGGCCACCACTTCGCGAACTCGCAGACTCGAGCTGGGAGCAAAGGTGCGGCACAGGGTCACTCTACGTCCCTCGGCTTGCGCCTCCACTTGACCGCGCCGAGGTTCAACCTGACCGGCGAGAACCCGGACCAGGGTTGACTTGCCACTACCGGTGCCACCGACGACGGCTACGACCTCACCCGCGCGTACCTCCAGATCAACGCCGGAAAGGACCCGGCGGTGACCTCGGTTGGCGGTGATATCGATTGCCTGGATCATGGACCTGTTTTCCTGGCCAGAAGCCTGGACGATGGTTCGAAGCGAAGTCTTATTGAAAATGATATTCAATTTCTTAGCCGACATCCACCGCAAGATTCTCGCCCCGGCACGCCCCGGAGCCGGCGCCATGCGCCATGTATTTTTATCACAACGACTTTCGCGATCGCTCGCGGGCGGTGGTACACTGGCGGTGCCGTCGCACTCCGCACCCCTTGCCCCGTTCGGGGCCTGAATCTGCCATGAACCACCCAAAGCCGGTCGACTGGAATCCCACCTCGTGGCAAGCCAAGACCGCGAGCCAGCAGCCTGTGTATTCCGACGCCGCCAGCGTGGACCGGGTGGTGACCGAACTGTCGAAATTGCCGCCGTTGGTCACATCCTGGGAAGTCGAGACGCTGAAGACGCAATTGGGCCAGGCGGCTCGCGGCGAAACCTTCTTGCTGCAGGGCGGTGATTGCGCGGAGAGCTTCGACGACTGCGACTCGGCCGCCATCACTTCCAAGCTGAAGATCCTTCTTCAGATGAGCTTGGTCTTGGTGCACGGCACGAAGAAGAAGGTGGTTCGCGTGGGCCGCATCGCTGGCCAGTACGCAAAACCACGTTCGGCCAGCAACGAAAGTCGCGGCGACGTAACCCTACCCAGTTATCGCGGTGACCTGGTGAATCGTTCGGGCTTCACCAGTGACGATCGCAAACCCGACCCCGATCTCATGCTGCGTGGCTACGAACGGGCGGGGCTCACCCTCAATTTCATTCGCGCGCTGGGCGAAGGCGGCTTTGCCGACCTCCACCACCCGGAATACTGGGATCTTTCGTTCGTCCGCGATTCGGCCACCGCGCAGGAATACGACCTCATCGTGCAGAACATTCGCGATTCGATCCAGTTCATGGAGGCCATCCTCGACACGAACATGAGCAGTGTTCGTCGCGCGCACTTCTACACCAGCCATGAGGGGCTGGCGTTGCTGTACGAACAATGCCAAACGCGTCAGGTTCCCCATCGCACGGGTTGGTATAACCTGAGCACGCATCTTCCCTGGATAGGCAAGCGCACTGCGTCGATCGACGGTGCGCACGTGGAGTACTTCCGGGGCATTCGCAATCCCATTGGCGTCAAGATCGGCGGCGACACGAGCGCCGAACAACTGGTCGCCCTGCTCGAAGTGCTGCACCCCGACGACGAACCGGGCCGACTCATGCTTATCCATCGCCTGGGCGCCAAAAACGTGCAGGACAAGCTACCCGCTCTGGTACGTGCGGTGCAGAGCACGGGAAAGACGGTGCTCTGGTGCTGTGATCCCATGCACGGCAACACCGAGACGCTGCCTTCGGGGGTGAAGACACGTCGCTTCAACAACATCCTGCGCGAGCTAACCGATTCGTTTCGCGTGCACGACTCGTTGGGGTCGATCCTGGGAGGCGTGCATTTCGAGCTTACCGGCGAGGACGTCACCGAATGCATCGGCGGCGCCGGGGGCCTGGACGAAGCTGGCTTGAAACGAGCCTACCGATCCACGGTGGACCCCCGCCTCAACTATGAGCAGGCATTGGAAATGGCGATGCTCATTGCGAAGCACCTGACAACTTGATGGGGCTCACGTTTGACCCAACCTGGTCTCAACGGTAAGATAGTGGTCTTCCCTCACTTCCCGTGACGCTCTCCCTCCGTCACCGTTTCGACCCAACCAAGGGAGACTACGGTGAAATACATCCGTACCAACTGGTTACGGCCAGTTGCCGCCATGATTGCACTTGCATGCTGGGTAGTGATGGCCTCGGCGGGCCCGAGCTACATTGCCGGCGGGAGTTACTCCGGCAACGATATAACAGTGCAACTCTACAACGGTGACTCCGAAGCCACGCAAGTCAAAGTCACGATCTACTATCAAGAGGGGAAGACCGTCCACTCGGCGGAAGCCATCGTGTTGATTGACCCAGGTGAAGCCAAGGACGTCGACCTCGAGCTGACTACGATCACCGACGATATCAACCCAATGGGCATGGTCGAAGGACCGGATCCCATCCCGAGTATGATCGTCATGGGCGCAGTCATGTGGTCCGACTAGACCGCTTGCGCCCTCATATGTAGTCAGCGAAACCCCGAGACGATAGCGCCAGAGCCCGCGGGGTATGCATCCCGCGGGCTCGCCACCTTGCTGACTCCATGCCACCCGCGTTAAACTGAAACGCAACCAACGGGAGCGTTTCGCCACTCGCCTGGCCTGTCACTTTTTCTTCCGTTTTCGCCACCAACTAGACAACGAGGATGTAATGAACGCCAACCTCGCGAGAGTACGAGGCTTGCTCGTACCCGCCGTGGCCGGACTGGTGCTTTTTTCGACCAGCCTGCTCGCCGACCCTGACAACAGCAATGACATCGCCCCCACTCCCACGATGCCTCAAGCCGGCCTGACCGTGGCCATCGATCCCGACGGGGCCATCCGCATGCCCACGGCAGCCGAGCGCGCCGCTCTGGCCAAGCGCATCGGCGACGAGTTCAACCAATCCAGCGAAGGCCTGGAGATCGTTGAGCACGCCAACGGCATGCGATCGGTTGACCTGAAGGGGCGCTTCCAAAGCATGAGCGTGGCCCGCTACGACGACAACGGCAAGTTGGTGCACGACTGTTTCGACAACGAAAAAGCCGCGACCGAGTTTCTCATGCCCAACGCATCCACGAAGCTGGAGGTGCAGTAGATGAGGCACCTTGTATGGATTCTGGGTCTGTTGCTTCTGCTCGCGCCGACGACGCAAGCGGCCACGTTCACCATCGTGAATCTCGATGGAGCCAACGAGGGATTCAACGACACGACGCCGGCCACGCCCATCGGCGGAAACACCGGTACGACCATCGGCGAACAACGTCTCATTGCTTTCCAGTTTGCCGCCGATGTCTGGGGCGCGATCTTGCCCAGCAACGTCGACATCCGCATTCGCGCGGCGTTCAACCCCCAGACCTGCGATGCCACCAGTGGCGTGTTGGGTTCGGCTGGCGCCGTCCAGGTGTTCGAGGACTTTCCCAACGCCATAAAGGCCAACACCTGGTACAGCGTGGCCCTGGCCAACAAACTGGCTGATTTCGACCTGGCGCCGTCGGGCTCTCAATCCGACGACATCAGCGCCACGTTCAATTCCGACATCGACAACAACCCGAACTGCCTGGCCAATTCCAACTGGTACTACGGGCTGGACGGAAACAACGGTAGCGACATCGACCTGGTCGTCGTGCTGTTGCACGAGTTTGGTCACGGCCTGGGATTCCAGAGTTTCGTGAACCAACTCACCGGCGATTTGTTCGCGGGTCTGCTCGACGTCTACTCGTCGTTTCTCTACGACAACGACACCATGTTGCATTGGGGCGACATGAACAACGCACAGCGCGCGGCTTCGGTCATCAATACGCAGCGTGTTGCTTTTGACGGTCCCCTAGCGGTCAACGCGGCCGCAACCACACTGGGTCCCAAACCCGGACTCATCGTCAACGCCCCCGGCGGCGTGGTCGGGTTCTACGAAGTTGGAGAGGCCGGCTTCGGACCATCGGTGGCCACTACGCCGGCCACGGGCGACGTCGTGCTTCTCGAGGACGGCACCGCACCGGTGAACGATGGCTGTGAGCCCATTACCAACGCCGGCGCGCTGTCCGGCAACATCGCCATGATCGATCGTGGCGCTTGTAGTTTCGCATCGAAGGTGGAAGCCGCGCAGGCGGCGGGAGCCATTGGTGTGATCATTGTAAACAACGTCGCTGGCCCGGCGGTGGGAATGGGCGGCAGCAGCGGAATCGTCACTATTCCCAGCGTCATGGTGAGCATCGACGACGGAAATCTGCTGAAGGCCGAACTTGGCAACGGCCTGAACGCAACGATTGGTGTCGACACCAATCAGCAGGCTGGCGCCGACCCCATTGGTCGACCGCTCATCTTTACACCCAATCCCCGGCAGTCGGGCTCGTCGGTGTCCCACTGGGATACGTCGGCCTCGCCCAACCTGCTCATGGAGCCCGCCATCAACTCGAGTCTGCCGCACGATTCGGTAGATCTGACACTGCCCGCGTTCACCGACCTGGGCTGGTTGGGCAACCTCACGCCGGCCCCCGTGCCGACGCGTCCGACGGAACTGGCCGGGAATTTTCCGAACCCGTTCAATCCCACCACCACCATCCGCTTCGAGTTGGCCAGTGATGGGCTGGCGTCGCTACGCATCTTCGACATGCGTGGCCGCCACATCCGGACCCTGGTTACCGAAAACCTCACCGCCGGAACGCACGACGTCAGCTGGAACGGGCAGAACGACGACGGCGACGCGGTGGCGTCGGGGGTGTACTTCTACCGGCTGGAGACGAATGACTTTCGGGGGATACAAAGGATGGTACTGCTTAAATAGCGAGGCCAGCCCGTGCGACGAGCATGAACAATGTTCCGGCCGAGCGCTCCTCCGCGCTCCTCCCAACCCAACCAAAGAGAGCCCCGCTACTACAGCGGGGCTCTCTTGGTTTTTCCCCTCCCCGCCCTGAACCCCGACTTCGACGCCGAGGTTCTTCTCGCGTGAGTGGTCGGGGTTCTACCGGTCCAACACCATGATCTTCCCCTGTGCGGTTCCGATCGGCGTCGTCACGGCGTAGTAGTACACGCCCGCGGCATGCTCCCTGGGGTTCCAAGACACCGAGTGCCGCCCCGCCGACATGGGTTCGTCCACTACTGTCTCGATCAAACGACCGCGAGCATCGAAGATCTTCACCTCTACACTGGTCGAGGTAGGCAGGTTGAACGAGAACACCGACGTGCTCACCGTGGGATTCGGCGAAATCGAAGCTCCGAATCGAGCCACCGGGGCTTCCGGTGCGGCGGTTACCTCACAATAGAACTTGTCCAACGCCTGACCGGAGGTGCCGGCGCAGTTCTTCATGGTGGCGGGTTGCTGCACCGTCAAGCCAAACGAGTTGTAACCCGTGACCACGCTGTTGAGCACGGTGCCACAGGTTCCATCGCTGAGCACGACGCCGGACTGAGCCACGTTGCTTCCCACCAGGGTCAGGTTCGAAAACTTTCCGTTCGAGCGACTCGGGCAATCAGGATTGAAAGAACTGTTTCTTCCATCCACGCCGTTGCCGCTGTCGTTGCGGGTACTGTGGAGCACTACGCCGAACTGATGCTTCCCACGGAATCCACCTTGCCAGTCGAAACCATTCCCCAAGCCCAGCGAGGCCACGAAGTTCTTGCTTCGCGTGTCGCCGCCGTTCCACTGGAAAAGGTCGCCGCTGCTCATGTGAGCCTGCAGAAACGACAACTCGGTGCCCGAACCCACGCCGTTGAATTGAAACGCGGTTCCACCGGACTGACCGTCGAAGTCACCAGCGAACTCCACGCGCACGTAGGTCAAACGACCACTGCTATCGGCGTCATCACTACCACCGAACTGTCCAGCCTTGGGCAGGAAGCACGGGCCCGACTCGGCCGTGGTCACACAGGCGCCACCGGTCGCACTGGGGCAATTGGCTACCGCATTGCCGTTGATGGCAACGCCACCCCACGAGCCGATCTGCTGGTTGCCGGCTTCCCAGCCAGGAACGGTGAAGATGATCGGCTCTGCCTCGGTGCCGTCAGCGAAGATCCGAGCGCCTTGCTTCACGATCAGACACGCGCCTGGCGCGGCCATGACGACCGTTCCCGCGCGAATGGAAAGCGTAGCCCCGGGCTCCACTTCAATGGGACCCTGCAGGTAATAGGGACTGCGGTCCGGTGTCCACGCTTCGGCCCCAACAATGTTGGCCACTACGTCGGTCTTGAAATCCCCGGCCGCGAAGTCGGAGGGCGGCAGGTCGACCCGATCCATCTGATCGGTCGCGGTCTCTCCGTACCAGGTCCAACCTTGCGTCCAGTCGCCAGCCGGCCAGTTGGCCACGTAGTCGACCGCACCGGCAAAGCACGCCGTCCCGAACCACGAGTCCACCTGGTCAGGCCTTACGACCTTTGCGTTGGGATGCGCCGATAGCGCCGGGCTACCCACCAGAGGGGTGATCCGCGGTTTGGTTGGCGTAGTCGCAAGCGGATGCAACAAGGGGTCCATGGCCGTGTTGTTGAAGAAGTTCACGCCCAGGCAGCTCGTGCTCAAGAATCCACCCGGACACGTGGCACATGTCGTGGCGCAACCGGGGGACGAAACACACGTGGTATCCCAGTCCGATCCGTTGCTCCAGGTCACGATCCCATCGAGCACCAGACAACCTTCACCCGGCGTGGGCGCGGGGGGACCGTCGTGTTCCTGCACGTAGTTTCCACCGTTGATGCCGGCGATATCCTGGAAGAAGACGATGTCGCCCTGCACCGGACCTATGGTGGTGCCCGTCTCCATGTCGAAACGCAGCCCACCTTCGGTCAGTGGAATACCAAAGTTGCCCCAGTGACGAATCTGCGCCACGGCGGCCCCGTTGATCTTGTTCCAGGCTTTCTTCTGCCACGACCCCGTGTCGTAGTTGCCGCCGGGAGGCGGGTACGTGTTGCTGTTGGGACCCGAACAAGCTCCCGAGCTCCAGTTTTCGTCGCCGTCGCTGTTGATCGATAGAATCTTGTCACCGATGGCCAGGCCGCCGGGAAAGAAATCCACCGCGTCACACAACGTATCGGCCAGGGGCGTAGCTCCGGTGCAGATGACACCGTCCAATGAGAACAGCGCAGTCTGGGCGTCGAGCAGGTCCACGAAGCCCGCCGTCAACTGCGTGTAGGTATTGCCCGCGAACGTCCATACCGCCGCCTTGCGGTTGGGGTTGTTGCCGAAGAAGTCCACGACGTCTTGTTTGGCCTGCTCGAGCGCGTCGTAGCAGCGCGTGTTACCCGTGCTCGAACGCACGGTCATCATTGACCCGGTGCGATCGAGCAGCACGATCATGTGCGCGTCGGGGCCCGGTTGCGAACACGGCGGGTTGAGTGATGCACAGCTCTGGCCCGGCGAGAAGAAGCCGTCCGTGCATTCCGAAGCGAACACACCGTCCACGCAGGTGCCCTGCTCACGATCACAGCACGAACCCGGGCAAGCCGAGCCACCCAGATCCATCTCCACGGCTTTGAGCGCCTGGTCCACCTGGAACGCATCGCTGACCGTAATGGGCACCAGCAGATTGTTGCCCGTGCGTGGGTCCTTCGGATGAACCCCAATGAGATCATTGGCCGATTGCGTCAGCGCATTGTAGGCGTCCAGAAAATCGGCGCCTGGCGTCAGATAGTTCACCAGAGCGCGATACCAGATGGCGCCGGCCTTGATGGGCCCGATGCCGGTGACGTTGTAACCGTTGAACGATTTGCCATCCACGAGCATGGCGAATGCGTGGTTGGGAATTCCGCTGCCCGTGTGCACACCGCCATTGTCGTAGCCGGCGCAGGTTTGCAGCGAGCTGGTGGCTTTGTCGGGGTGGCCGTAACAAGTGGGATCCCACATGTCGCGAATGGCTCCGCCCAACGGTACCTCGTCTTCGCCAACCAACCAGCGCACGCCATCTGCGTGGCCCGGGCTGGTCGAACAGGCCGAACGCAGGTTGTTGCCGGTGTCCGTGCCCGTGCCCGAAGGCGTGGTGGGCCAGGCAATGCCGCCGGGTGACCCCGGAAATGCAGCGTCACCGTTGAACAGATCGACCAGTTCGCCAAACACGTCCGAGAATGATTCGTTCAGCTGGCCCGATTCGTTCTGATACACCAGGTTCGCGGTCTTTTCGGTGATGGCATGGGTCATTTCATGCGCCACCACGTCGTCGGTTACCAGGCCATCGCAGTAGAACCACATCTGGTAGTCGGGGGACCAGAATGCGTTCGGACAATACAGGTTTGAATCGACGGTCATGATCATGGTCGATCCGTTGTCGTCGTAGCCGTCGCGACCGTGACCCCGATCGAAGTATCCATACACGTCGCCCGCGAAGTCGTAGGCCTGGTTCACTTCTACGTTGTTGTGGGCGGGATCGCCTTCCGAGCGTGCCAGAGTACCCGGAACACCCACGCCCTCGTGGATCTCACGATCGATAGCCGTGTGCAACAAGGTCCAGTCGTCCATGATCTCGCCGGTAATGGCGTCCACGAAGAAGGCCTGACGCAGCCCCACCGACATGTCGGTGAGCACCAGGTAGTACGCCAATCGAGCGCCGCGCGCGGGGTCGCCATACCAATTGGGGTCAACGATCACCAGCTCGGACTGCTCCAGACTGGGGCTTCCCTCGGCCAGGACGCCCTGAGCAAAGAACACCGCGTCAGCCTCGCTGATCTCCGGCGCGGTCGAGACTCGATCGGGAATGATGTAGAAATCGCCATTGGCCGATACGAACTCACCCTTGGCGTTGCGATGCACCTTGAGTTGACCGGTGAACACGTGCAAACCCTGGTAGTACTGTTCGAAAGTGGTGTGGGTGAAGCCGACCTCGTCGGTTTCCTCTTTGGTTTGCGATAGCTGCTGGTCGACATCGACGATGCCGAACACTGATCCGTAGGTGCGCAGAAAGTCGGCGGCGGTGGCGCCGGGAGTCATGGGTAACGCGGCGTTGGCCTCGCCCTTCAGAAACACCGCCCGTTGATCACGCGGTGATCGGGTTACATCGAGGCGAAACGTATCAAGCTGGGCCAGAGCCATCTGAGGTATGACCAAGCCCAGCAACAGGGCCCAAAGCGCCGCTAACCGGGCGGCTCCGGGCCTGAGCTTCTTGAACGGGGGTTGAAAACGCATGGAAGGTCCTTTCCTGGGTTCGAAGCGGATGCGAGGGGCAGATAGCCCCCTTCGACCCGGGAACGGACGAGACGGTCGAACCGAACAACCCACTGGGGAGTCGTGCTAGAGTGGAACTCCGCTCGCCTGACCCTCGCCAGGAGAAACCGCTCGTGCACGGCCGGAACGGCATGAAACGCTGGCTGCCGCTGGTGATTCTGCTATGCGCATCGACTGCGTGGGCGCAGGACTCTCCCGCGCCGACCGCCGCCCCTCCCACGGCACGCGAACTACGACAGCTCATCGCCGAACACCGCCGGGCCGGAGAGTTCGGTCGGGCGCTCGAAGTCGCACGCACCACTCTCGAGCGGGAGTTGGACGACGAGGACCTACCCCTGTTCCGGCGGTTGGACCTGGAACGCGACGTCGCAACCCTCGAAGTGCTGGCCGGTCTTGCGCCGCCGGCCCAGGCCGCCTTGGCCAACGTCGAAACGCTGACGCGCGACATCTTCTCGGCGCTAAGAGAATCGCGGGCCGACGACGCCGTTCGGCTGGCCACCCAACAGCTGGAAGTTCGCGAGAAACACATCCCCGGGGTCCACATGGACGTGGCCACCAGCCAGACCTACCTGGCCATGGCCCTGCGAAGGGTGGGTCGACTCGAAGAGGCCGAGACGCTCAGCCGCACGGTGGTTTCGGCCATGGTCGAGTTGCAAGGCCGTGAAAGCGCCGGTACCGCCACGGCGCTGAACAACCTGGCCGGGGTGCTGCGTAGCCGGGGCGATCTCTTGGGCGCCGAAGCTGCCTTCCGCGAATCATTGGCCATACGAACGCAGGTGTTGGGGCCCAACCATGTTTCCCTGGCCGGTTCCTACAACAACCTTGCCGCGGTGTTCCTACAACAGGGCGACGCAACGGCGGCCGAGGACATGTATCAATCGGCATTGAGTCTGGTGGAAGCCGTACGGGGCGAAAACCATGACGACACCGCCAAGGCGCTCGAGAACCTTTCGATTTCCCTGCGCGAACAAGGTCGTATTTCCGAGGCACATGCCGCACTGGAACGCGCGCGCGCGGCATACGAGTCCATCGAAGGCGACCGGCAAGCTCAACTGGCCCGGCTCGACCACCGTCGGGCGCTGCTGCTCATGGAAGACGCGCGAGCCGACGAGGGAGCCACGCTGCTGGACGATGTTCGAAGGCGCCGGGAACAATTGCAATCGGGTCCCGCCGCCTTGGCTTCCACCACGCTGGAACTTGGCCGCGCGCAACTCATGCTGGGTCGGTTCGCGCAAGCGCTGGAGAATTTTCAGGCTGCGTCAGCCATCTACGAACGAATCTACGGACAAGCCCATGCCTCCACGGTCAATTGTGCGCGATTGATCGCCGCAACCCTGGCCCACACCGGCAACCCAGCGCAGGCCGAAGCTGTTCTGACCCAAGCCGCCGACAACTACGAACAAGCGCGCATTCGCGGTGGCACGAGACTGGCCCGCGCGACCCAGCAACTGGACTCCCCCTACGATCTCATGGCCGCGCTGTGCCTGTCCCGCCAGGCTCCCGAAGAGGCGTGGCGATTCTCCGAACGTGCACGCGCGCGCATGCTCAGCGAGTTGCTCAGAGCCACCGACCAACGCGGACTCGATCCGGAACAGGAAAACCGCGAGCGCCAACTCTTGCGCGAGCTCACCCGTCTTGAAGGCGAGTCGGCCGCCCTGGGCGAATCGAATGCAGACTCCACGGCCGCCCAACGCACCCAGATTCGTGAACAGCTGCTCCGGGCAGAATCGAACTGGTCGCGACTGCAACTGGAGTTCGCATCGCAACAAAAAGCCACCATGCCCATCGATCTCGATCTCGCGGAAGTCCAGGCCACGTTGCGACCCGACGAAGGCTTGGTGGGATGGCTGGACGTAGACGATGAAGGAGGCTCGCACGGGCGATGGGGCTATGTGCTTCGACCGGACCGATCCATTCGTTGGGTCCCGCTGGCGGCGCGGGGCAACGAACCCGAGGAAGAGTTGCGGCTGCGGTTGCGGGGCGAGTACGCAACACCGTTGGGTCTGCCACTGAACGATGAGGTGAACGAGCTCTGTACCCAGGTCTTCGCGCGAAACCTGGCCCCCCTGGCCAACTCGCTTGCGGGCATCGATCACCTCATAGTGGTGGCGTCGGGCCCGGTGCTGGGCATTCCCATTGAAGTACTGATCGACGCGCAAGACCGAACTGCGCTCGATCTGGTACCCGTGAGCTACGCGCCTTCGGCTGGCCTACTACGTTGGCTACGATCACGCCCTCCGATACCGGCCAACTCGGCCAACGCCCTTCTGCTGGGCGACCCACCTTTCAGCGCCGACCATCTGCGTGACATGGAGATGGACCAGTCGGCGGCATCGTCGGGCGATCGCGGCCGAGGCGTGGGCTACCTGCGGCGACTGGCCTATACACGCCAAGAGGTGAACGCCGCGGCGGCGACGTTTGGCAACCCGCAGGTCCTGCTGGGGGCAGAAGCCAGCGAGGCCCGGGTCGACGCACTGGCCCGATCCGATCGCTTGCGAACTTTCGGCACGCTGCACCTGGCCACGCACGCCATCGCTGACCCTCGTCGGCCAGAAAACGCCTCGTTGGTAATGGCCCAAACCGGCCTGGTGGAACCCGGCGAAGCCCTAGCGCGCAACGAACGGGTGTACGACGGTGTCATTACCGCTCGGGAAATCATGGCCACGTGGCAACTCGACGCCGACCTCGTGACCCTGAGTGCCTGCAATACAGGTTTGGGCCGACGCGTGGCCGGAGAAGGATACGTTGGGCTCGCCCATGCCCTGTTCCGAGCGGGAGCGCGCAGCGTGGTCATGAGCCTTTGGTCGGTGGACGATGAAGCCACCGCGTTGCTCATGGCCCGGTTCTACGAGAACCGCGCTTCGGGCCAGGACAAGACCCACGCGCTGACCAACGCAAAACGGTGGCTGCGCACGAACCACAAGCGGTACGAGCATCCCCATTTCTGGGGAGCGTTCGTGTTGATGGGAGATGACCGGTAGGCGCCTTCTCGGCGATTATCCGGCCGAGCCGACTACTTCAACAGGGTCAGCGGCAGGCTGCGCGTTGCCCCCGCCACGGCCAACCGCACGAAATACACGCCGCTGGCCAACGGCCGCCCGTGCGCATCCCGCGCCAACCAAGGCAAACTGTGCTCTCCCGCCGGCATCCATTCATCGACGAGAACAGCTATCCGACGGCCCCGAACATCCAACACCTCTACGTGGACGCGAACGCCTTCCACCAGATCGAACGCCAGGCGCGTAGCCGGATTGAACGGATTGGGCCAGGCCCGCAGCCGCAGATTCCGTGGGATCGGGGGAACGGCGATCGCCAGGCGCGGGTCTTCGTACACCTCGACGTCGTCGATCAATGCCTCGACCAGGCTTGATCCCTGGAGGTCCGTGGCTACGAATCGAACTCGCATCTGCGAACTGGGCGTAACGAAATCCGTCACGCGAAAATCTCTCCGGGTCCACGGTGTCTGCGAAACGAAAACGATCTCCAACACCGTCCACGTGGTTCCGCCATCGTTGCTGACCTGCGTAAACAACAGATCCTGCGCCGGATTCTGGCCCTTCGTGTTCGAAAACCAACGTGCGTACGAGATCATGGGACTGTTCAACTGGGACATGTCGATCAGCGGTGATGTGAGGGTCGTGATCCCCATGTCCACATCGGCCACGCTGGGAAGATCCTCGGGCAGGGCATTCCCCGTAAGAAAACAGTAGTCCGGCTGACCCGATGCATCGAACCCCGGTTGCACATCGCCATTGCGAGTGGCCACGGGAATATCCCGCACCCATCGCCCGGTCACCGCGTCGTCCTGCGCATCCGCGAACGACCAACCCAGATCCTGGCGTCCGTCATCGAAGAACAACGACCTGACCAACTCGAAGGGCGCTTCCATGGCGGCCGTAAGCGAGATCGCCTGGATCGCAACACCGTACCCAGGAAACGACGCCTCCAGCTCGTACGTGCCCAGAGGAATCGACTTCAATGAATAGAACCCATCCGCGTCCGTCGTGGTACTGAAACCGGTTTCGACCAAGGTGAGCCTGGCCCCCACGAGTGGGGCCGGGCCACTCCCCACCGCCAGACCTACCACACGACCGACGATGTCGGCGGTCGGCGGCCGTAGCATCGTCAGATCTCGTTGAGTGGTCTGGCTCGAGATCACCGACACCGCGGGTGTCTGCGTGAAGAACCCCTCGACGGTGACCCTCAGAGTGTAGCTGCCCGCGGGAACCACCAACGCAAACCGACCGACTGCGCCCGTGACGAACTGTTCACCAGTCCCCAGAACTTCCACCAGTGCCCCCGCGACTGCTGAGCCCTGGTCGTCCGTCACCGTGCCCCTCACTTCGCCCAGATCATCGTCGACCTCCAACACCAGCAGCCCACGCGATCGATCGCTCACCAGCACGCGACCCGAAGGCAAGAATGGATACACACCCCAGCTGCTTTCGAATTCCCCGTTGGGTCCAGCCGACGTGTCGTAGAACCCCACGCGGGCGGGAACGACGGGGTCGGACACATCCACGATATGCAGGCCGTCGGTGTAGTACGCGATATAGGCCGTTTCATCCTTCATGGTGACGTTGTGCACGATGGTGGCCGGATCAGCCACCGCGTACTTCGACGAAGCCGTGATGTTGCCCAGGTCTCGCACATCCCAGAACCAAACGAACCCACCGTAGATCTCGTCGGTAGTGGCCAGCACGTCGCCGCTTCCGGATAGCCATAGATTGTGCGTTTTGGCACACGGATAATTCACCGGTCCGGCCAGTCGCACGGGACTCTGAGCGTTGCTGACATCGAACACCGAGAACGCCCAATCGTTGATCTCGGCCAGGTAGGCCACGTTGTCTCGAACGTAGAGGTCGTGCACGTAGGCATCGGTGTAGAACCCCAAGACCGGCGGGTTCGTGGGATCGGCGGCCAGATCCAGAATGAACGTGCGTGGATTTCCAGGAGGAACGCCATTGGCTCCACACAGGTAGGCGCGACCGGCACCCTCTTCAATGTAGAGATTGTGCGCGGTCTGGAATGAATCGGCGCCAGCGTGGTACTCGGCGGCCAAGACCGGGTTCTCAGGATCGGACAAGTCTATGATCTGCAGTCCCTGGTCACTCGCTTCGGTGGTCACGTACGCGAACGTGCCGAACGTCTTCATATCGCGCCAGATACTGAACGAACCGGGAATGAAACCGGTCTCGTACGCCGTGCCAGGGTTGGTCACGTTCACGATCGACGTTCCGTTCACCACTCCCAGCAGGGCGTACTCGCTTCCGCCGGGAGCGACGTAGCCCCACACGTCGTTGTACTGGTTGTACTGGTCGATTTCGGCCAACAGCGAAATATTGACGGCGTCCTGCGCCAACGCTGGAAGAGCCAGCAGTAGCACCAGAACGCTGAGCATTCGCGGGAACGCCATGTTGGCCTCGGCGTCAGAGTGTCGGGGCGGCTACTTGAGCAACACGGCTCGGCGCACTTCGCGCTGTCCGCGACTGGTGACCTCGAGGAAATATTGCCCGCTGGCTACACTTTGCCCCGTGTCGTTCTGTCCGTTCCAGCGGAACCGGGTGGACCCGGCCCCAATGGCCCCCGAGAAAAGAGAGCGCACGCGTCGTCCTTGGACGTCGTACACCACGATTGATACATCACGGGCCCCGGTGCTGGCCACGAAGAAAGAAGTCGTGGGGTTGAACGGATTGGGATGGGCCGCGCTCATGGCAAAGTCCAGCCGCACCGGCACCGAACCATCCACGGCGTCGGCCGGAAAAATCGGATGTCCGGCCCAGGTGAGAATTTCGCCCAGCAAAGCCGACCGCGTGGCTTCGCCGTTGGGTTGGCCCCCTGCATTGCGGCGATCGTAGACCCGACTGATCGCGTACGGAAACGTGAGCTGGCGGCGCAGGTAGGTGACCGTGTTCACGATGATCGGACTTTCCTTCATTACCGAAGCGGCGAACGTGGGAGGCCCTCCCGGGGGTTGGTATTGGTGGGCAGCCGTCGCTCCCGACAATGGAACCAACTCATCGAACTGCCGCGTCGGTGAACATCCCGAATACACGACGTACTGCGTGGGAAACACAGGGTGGGTGGACGACACCTCGGTCGCCACGCTCGGCAACAGGCTCGACGTGTCATTTTTGAATGCCTGCACTCCCATGGTACCGGAGAGATACGCCTGGCTGGGCGTGCCTTGCGCGCGCAGTCCCGTACCGATGTTGTCGGCGAAATATGCCACCGTGCGATTCCCGGCCTGGGCCAACCAACTCTGGATGACGCCCAGGTCGTTGCTCTTGTCGTTGCCTCCAAAGTTGCTGCCGTCGCTGATCAACGGCACCCACTGGCGTCCGCCCAGATAGAACAAGATGTCGAAGTCCGCGAGTTGCGCGGCCGATGCCCCGTGACCGTCGCTGGCGCCCAGCCCATTGCCCACCCCCGCGTCGGGAGCGAGCGTCGAATACACCGCGTAGTCGCGCCCCTCGCGAATTCCCACCTCACGCAAGGCCCGTTGAAAGATCTCGAGTTCGTCGGGGTCTCCGGCGTCGTCCCATACCAGGATGCGGGTTACGGCCACACCCGGCCCGATCGAACGCTGCGGACCTTCATCCCAGGCTTCGGGCAAGCCACCCGCTGGTTCGGCCGATGGAATCGGCTTGCCGCCGCGCGGCTCCGCCTTGCCTTCGTTGTCGCCGCAAAGGACGGGAATGACCGGGGGAAGGTTGGCGGCGATGGTGGGGAATCCCGACGTGTGGTTGTTGCTGTCGGTGGCCTCGATCACATAGATGAGTTTGTCGCCGGGAAAAAACATCGTCGGTTCGGTGGGTTCAGGAATCACCAGCACATTCCGGGGCGGACCGTCGGGCAAATCAAAGAAATACCGATTGGCGACGGGCGCACCCCGGTCGGTTACCGGCTGACCAACCACGGTACCGCGATATACCCGGGGGGCATCGAGGACGGTGCCCGGCGGCAGGTAACGAAACCCATCGAAGAGAGGATTCGTGACCAGAAAGAAGATCATCTCGGGCGGGCCAAGCAGAGTGGTTCCCGGCAACGGAACTACATCCACCACGATCGAGTCACCCGGTACCACCTGCGGCCCGTGATGGATGTCCTGCGCCATGTCCAGGCGAATCGCCGCCGCACCCAGGTTGAGCGGATCAAGTGGCGCCGTTCCGTGGATGAACGCGTCGTGGAACAGGTCAATATCGCGCGCGGTTATCTTGGGTCCAATTGCGTCGTGCTTGATGAACGAAAAATTGTCGAACCAGGGCCCCGGCGTGGCCGCGCCCCCCGGTACGCCCTCTTCCAATGTGTTGTCCACGACCCCGAACCTGAACTGGACTTTCTGGGGCTGATCCACCAGGAGGTCGGTCACGTCGAGCACACGACGTTCGTACTGGGCATCTTGTGACCAGTAGGAGTAGTCGCGGTCTTTCCAGTCACTCCAGGTGGAGGTGGACATGTCAAGACTGCGAAACGACCAGTAGTAGTAGATGCCGTTTTCGTAGGGCAGGTGTCGCCATACGTCGAAGGCGATGGTCAGTCCCTTCATACCGTCATCATCGGGCAACGTGGATTCCCATTTCACCTCGGGCGACCACACCTCGTTGGCCAATCGCTCGGTCCCCGACGAAGCACCGCCGGTATAATTGATGACGTGACCCAGAGCGTCGCCGTAGGTCCACGGGGGCGAAAACGAACCCGGAGCAACACCACCGTTGTTCGGCGGCGTCCCGTCGTCGAAGAACACCAGCTGGGGACTGTCGTTTTCGACGCAGTCGTCCAGGTCGGTCAGATTCTCGCGAACCTTGGAAAAGTCTCCGAAGAAAGGACCCGACCCAGCCTGGGTCAGATCGACGCCGATCCATCCCTGCAGGTCGGGGTCGCCGAGGGAATCCTCGAACTTGCCCCTTACCTCGCCGGGACCACCGTACAGATTGAAGGAGTCGGCCGGCGTCTTGGCCAGGCCAGGCCCGAACACGGATCGGCTGATCAGGGGCTCCTGAACCGGTCGACGCGTGGCCGCCTGGGCTTCGCCGCCAATCAGGACCACGGCGGTGACCATATAAAGCGTTGTCTTGTAAACAGATGATCCAGCGATCATGGGGAGCCTCCGGAGCTGCTGGGCGATCTACCCTCTATTGTCCCTCATTTGGTGCACGCGTGGCCATAGCTTCGCGCTCTCATGTGGTAGATGCCGCCCCGGCCTCAACCGCTGCCGACCATTTGTAGATTCCGGTGCAGCGAAAGCGAACCCGGCGGCGTCTGTGGGTGTAGAACGCAACGTCAAGCCGTTGGCTGGACGATGGCCCTGACCGCCTCTATGCTCTCCCCTTCAGGGAAGGCTGAGGGCAAGATGGGGCAATCGCAATCCGACAGATTCGCGGCGGTACGCCGGGGCGAAGCGTGGGCCGAGAGAGAGGTCTCCCAGCTCATTCAACGTTTCGCGCGTCACGCGTGCAGTCGAGTAGGCACGGCACTGCAGGTCGAGCTGGGGTGGGAAGACGTAGCCCAGGAAGCCAGTCGGCGGTTCTTCGCCACGGGCATCCACCAATACGGTGGCACGGGCAGCGAGGAGAGCTACCTGTACACGGTGGTGAAGTCCACTCTCATCCAGATCGCCCGCAGCGCCAATCGAAGGAAGAAGCGCGAGGATGTGGCGGCCGAAACCGAAACGGTCACACACTCGAACTCGCAGCACCGGCTTGACGTGGAGCTGATACTCAACCGCCTCGACGAGGTTTGCCGCGATTTGTTGAAGCGTGCATTTCTTGAAGAGGTCCCTTACGCGACGTTGGCGCGCGACTTGGAACTGGCCGAGAGTTCTGTACGCGCAAAAGTCAGTCGCTGTGTCCGGAGGGCCCGTGAATTCTCCAGTCAATGACCACGTCGTAGATCGCATTGCCGACGCCGTCGCCGGTCGGCTTGACGATGCCAGCCAAAGCCAGGTTGAAGAACACCTGCAGGCCTGCGCCGAGTGCGCGGCCGACTTCGACTTCGCCCGGTCGCTACGCGCCAGCGGTCAACACATCGAGACCGATCGCATCGTAGCCCTGTCCGAGGGGGCGTCGACCCAGGAGAACGAAACGAATCATCTGGCTGCGTGCGGCGCGTGCCGACGCGAGCTGGACGCTTTGGCCACGCTGGGTGCGGCACCCGACCTTGGTGTCGTTTCAGAGCCGCGCGCCGCAAGGGCGCCGCGCGCGACCGCACCGCGTGGACGCCGCGGCGTGATATCTGGCGCGATCCTGGCGGTGGCCGCGGCCGTGGTGTTCATGCTCGCCCCCTGGGAAAGTGGAATTCCACTCGAGCAACAACTCCAAGCCCTCGTTTCCAACGAAGCCCTGCCGGTCATGGTGCCACGAGCCGGTATCCAGGGTGCCGACGAAGCACGTATCAAGGAGCTGGCCTTCGATCTGTACAAGAAGGGCAACTACGCCGACGCCACGGTGGCCATGGATCAGGCCGTGCAACTGAACCCCGAAGACACCGCCCTGCTACTCTACCTGGGATCGTCGCAGATGTTGGCCGGGGATGCCGAAGCGGCGATCACCACGCTGGAGCCAGCGGCAGCAAGCGAAACCCACGGTGACGTGTTGGGAGCCATGCAGTGGATCCTGGCCAACGCCTACCTGGCGGCGGGTCACACGCAGGAAGCTGTTCGCGTACTACGGGAGCTCCAAGCGAACGCCACGTCGCATCGCAGCGAAGCCGGCGCTCTTCTGGTAAAGCTGGAGCAACTGGGCTATTAGTCGCATCTACGCCGCCGCGCGTTCTATCCGTTCGTTCGAACCAGAAAAGGATTCTCCATGCCCCAGCCATCGACCAAGCCCAGTACCGCAGTGCGAGTGGCCTCGTGGAATGATCTCGGCGACGGCGAGCCCGCCTACGCCCTGGTGGCCAGCGTGGATCTGGTGGTCGTGCGAGCGGGAGACGATGTCTCAGTACTCTACGGTCGCTGTCTGCACCGCGGTGCGCTGCTATCGGATGGACACGTAGACGGACACAATCTCATCTGTGGCGTGCACGGATGGGATTATCGCGTGGATACGGGAGTCAGCGAATACAACAACGCCGAGGCGTTGCACAAGTTTCAGGCGTGGTTGGAGGAAGACGCGGTCTGGGTCGACGAGCAGGAAGTGCAGACCTGGGCCCAAACGAACCCCCAGCCCTACGATCGCGACGCCTACCTGGGACTGTACGCCGACACGCACGGCGGCCCGGAGGAACCGTTCAACAACCACATCCAATCCCTGGCCCGCAGCGGCGCCAAGAACCTCGGACACGGTCCGGTGTCGGCCATGGGTGTACCGCTGACCGAGTTGCCGCGTTGGGATGACATCCAGCTGGTGACCGCGCAGCTCTACCGGGTGCCGCAATTCGACGACGCCGCGGTCGAGACCTCGGTGGTCATTGGCCCACGCGCCCGCAAACCGCTGCGTCTGGAGATACCCCTGTTCGTGAGCGACATGAGTTACGGCGCGCTGAGCGAAGAAGCCAAGATCGCCCTGTCGCGAGGCGCCGAGAAGGTCGGTACCGGAATCTGTTCGGGCGAGGGCGGCATGCTGCCCGAAGAGCAGGCCGAGAACTCGCGGTACTTCTACGAGCTGGCCTCGGGAAAATTCGGTTTCTCGATGGACAAGGTAAAGAAGACGCAGGCCTTCCATTTCAAGGGCGGCCAGGGAGCCAAGACCGGGACCGGCGGCCACCTGCCGGGAAACAAGGTACAGGGAAAGATCGCGGAGGTCCGGGGTCTGCCCGAGGGAAAGTCGGCGATCAGTCCCGCGCGTTTTCCCGACCTGGGTGGAGTAGAAGACTTTCGGCGCGTAGCCGAAGAGGTTCGTGAAGCAACCGGCGGCATTCCCATCGGTTTCAAACTATCGGCGCAGCATATCGAAGAAGACATCGACGCGGCTCTGGCCATTGGCGTGGACTACATCATTCTGGACGGGCGCGGCGGCGGTACCGGCGCCGCGCCGGCGGTGTTCAAGAACAACATTTCAGTGCCCACCATCGCGGCCCTCGCCCGCGCCCGCAAGCACCTCGACCAAAGAGGTGCATCGGATGTTTCGCTCGTCATCACCGGCGGCCTACGGACCGAGAGCGATTTCATGAAAGCGTTGGCGCTGGGGGCCGACGCGGTAGCCGTAGCCAACTCCGCACTCCAAGCCATCGGTTGTTTGGGCATGCGGGCCTGCCATACCAACAACTGTCCGGTAGGCATCGCCACGCAGAAGGAAAGCCTACGGCAGCGATTGATCGTGGAAACCTCGGCGCAACAGCTGGCCAACTACTTCGAAGCCACCATCGAGCTCATGAAGATCATGGCACGAGGTTGCGGTCACACCGCGTTGTCGGAATTCTGCCCCGACGACCTCACCACCTGGAAACGGGACGTGGCGTACCTGACCGGCATCAAATACGCCGGCGTGGTGCCGCTGTAGCCGGGTTCTATTCAGCGAAAGAGCTCGCGCAAACGATCGCGCCAACTCGCTTGCGGTGGCGAAGCCAGAAACTCCAGAATGTCGTTGCGCAGCTCCGACACGCTCGCGTATCGCCGGTCAAGATCGTGGTTCGTGGCCCTCAGGAATATTCGGTCCAACGGTCCGCTCAACGCTCGGCGCAACTGGGCCGGATCGGTCTGGCGACGAGCGGCCATGGCCGGATCGACCTCGTGCGCGCTAGGAGGCGTAGTCGGCGAACTCGACACGATACGAAGCTGTTCAACCCACGAACGCGAACGAAACGAATCGTCCCAGGGCAGCGCTCCTACCAACAACTCGTACAGAAGCATACCCAGACTATAGATATCTGAACGATGATCGACCGGAGCCTGGATGAGTTTCGTTTGCTCGGGGCTCATGTATTCCGGCGTGCCCAAAACGATAAAGTCCGACGCCAGTGTGATGGTCTCATCGTCCAACAGTTTGGCCACGCCGAAGTCGATGATCTTGGGCACCGCTTCACCACTGAAATTCATCACCAGAACGTTCGAGGGTTTGAGGTCCCGGTGGAAGATACCCTGCTCGTGGGCGTGCTGAACGCCCGAGCACACCCTGGCAAACACATCCAAGCGCGCCGACAGCGGCAACTCATGCTCGTCGCAGTATTCGGGCAGTGGCAGGCCGGGCGCGTACTCCATGGTAAAGAACGGCTCGCCCGTTGACGTGGTACCGGCGTCGAGCACCTGGGCCACATACGGATGGGTGATGCGCGACAACGCGCGGCGCTCGGCCTGAAACCGCGGCACCGCGGAAGGCGCCAGCCCCACCAACATGACCTTCAGCGCTACACGTCGCTCCAACGGACCATGTTGTTGTGCTTCAAATACACGGCCCATGCCGCCTTCGCCCAACAACGCCCCGACCGTGTAGCCTTCCACCTCGGGCGCGGCCCAGCCGGCGCCCCGTGGTTCGTGGAACGAGGTTCCCGCCCGGTCGAAGTGATCGAGCAAGACGGTGACCTGAGCCAGTAACTGGGTGTCGGCACCACACGCGTGCTCCACGTACGCCCGGCGTTGAGCTTCCGAACGATCGAGCGCGTTCTGGAAGATGCTTTCCGCCGACTGGGGAGAATCGCGGGTCACTCGGGTCCATCCGGATCGAGTTCGCGGTGCAACCACGCCACTACGTAGCGCCAATCGCGATCCACGGTGCGCACGGAAATGTCCATGCAGTTGGCCGTTTCTTCACGATCGAGGCCGCCAAAGTAGCGCAGCAGAACCATCTGTGCCTTGCGCGGGTCTTCTTTTTCGAGTTTTTCCAGAGCCTGGTGCAACGCGAGAACGTCGAGCTCAGGGCCCTGGATGGCGATTTCCAGATCATCTACATCGAGTCGTTGCCGATCGCCACCGTGTTTCACCGCGCGTTTTCGCCGCACCTGATCCACCAATATCTGTCGCATGGCCTGGGCGGCCGCGGCGAAGAAATGTCCGCGGCTGTTCCAGTTTACTTCTTCTTTGCCGGCTACGCGCAGATAGGCCTCGTGGACCAACGCCGTGGGTTGCAGGGTATTGCCGGGCGGAACCTTGCGCATACGCGCC
The DNA here is from genome assembly GCA_029262065.1 of Candidatus Krumholzibacteriota bacterium. GTDB lineage: Bacteria > Krumholzibacteriota > Krumholzibacteriia > JAJRXK01 > JAJRXK01 > JAJDAC01. The sequence goes on from JAJDAC010000027.1 coordinate 95,596, forward strand.
TTGGCCAGGGACCGCAACTGGTCGTAGACCAACGGCAGCAGCTCTTCCGACGCGTGAGCATCTCCGTCGATCGCTCGTTGTAATGTTCGCGAGAGCTTCTCTGACTGACTCATGGGTGCTCCGAGGGCGCGTAGAGTTGGTTGGACCATTGTAACCCCGCGCCGGGGACCGGAACCAGTATCTCCGTCAATTGGCCAATGCGTCGGCTTCGGGCGGGTCCTGCTGATCCCGAAGGGACTGCAGACGCCAATAGCGTCGATAGATTTCGCTGCTGGCGTAAAGCTCGTCGTGGGTACCGCTTCCTACCAGTTCCCCCTGATCGAGCACGACGATGCGGTCGGCTTTGCGGGCGGTGGCCAGACGATGCGCGATGACCAGTGTAGTTCGTCCGCGCAGCAGGTCATCCAACGCCATCTGCACCCGTTGTTCCGAGTCGGGGTCGAGTGAACTGGTCGCCTCGTCCAGTAGCAACACCCGTGGATTCTTGAGAAACGCGCGGGCAATGGCCACGCGCTGTCGTTGCCCCGCACTCAACCGGACACCACGCTCCCCCACCACTTCCTGGTACCCCTGCGGCAATCGTTCGATGAACTCGTGCGCACCCGCCGCCTCCGCCGCCTGACGCACCTCGTACGCCGAGGCGCCCGGCCGACTGTAACCAATGTTTTCTTCCACCGTCCCGTGGAACAGGAATATCTCCTGCGGCACGATAGCCATGGACTGCCTCAACTCACTCAGGTCGAGACTACGCAGGTCGTGCCCGTCCAACAGAATGCGTCCACGGCGGGGGTCGTGGAACCGAAGCAGGAGCGAGAACAGTGTGCTCTTGCCCGCTCCGCTGGGTCCCACTACACCCACGACTTCGCCTGACTTCACCTGTAGATCCAACGCGGAGATGGCTGGGGTGTCGGGGTCTGACGCGTAGGCAAACTCCACGTCTTCGAACACGACCTCGCCGCGCGGCGCGGCGATGGCCACGGGAGTCAAAGGACTCTGGATGGTCGATAGTGTGTCCAGCAAGTCGAAGATACGTGCGCTGGCACCGCGCAACTCACGGTAGCCCCCGTACAGAGCCCCCAATGTTCCTACCGACGACGCAATGGAGAACGTGTAAAGAAGGAACGTCGTAAGTTCGCCCGCGGTCAACTCATCGCGCAGCATGAGCCGGCCACCGAACCACAACACCAAGGCAAACGCGCTGAAGGCCGCGAACTGCAGCAAACCCATGAACGCACCGGTGGCCCGCGCGTTTCGCAGCTGTACGCCAAGCAGCGCCAAGAGCCGGTCGCCGTAACGGTCCGACTCGAACGACTCTCGGCCGAACGCCTGTACCGTGCGAATGCCGCTGAGCGTTTCCTCCGCGACCGCGGCCGTATCAGCCACGGCGTCGCGCTCGGCCGTGGCCAGCTTTTCGAGGCGGCGCCCGTAGAAGATTCCCACCAGCACCACCGGCGGAATGACCGCCAGCGAAACCAGGGTGAGCTGCGTCTGCATGACCAGGAGAATCACGAGCGTGCCCACGAACCGCAGGACGGCCTGGATGCCACCGGGGATCTGCTGGGTCAGTGCATTCTGTACGACGGTAAGATCTGAACCCATGCGCGACAGGAGCTCGCCCACGCGACGTGTCTCGTAGAAGTCGGGCGACAGCTGGATCAGATGGGCGAACAGTCGCGACCGCAGGTCCTGCAGGAGCCGGGCGCCGGCCAGGCGCAGCAGATACAGCTCGCCGAACGCAATCACGCCCATGATCGCGAACAGACCGATCAACATGATGACGATGCGGTTCAGCTGATCCACGCTGCGGTGGGTGATGGCGGCGTCGACTACATCGCCGGCCACCTTGGGGGTGACCAGACTCACCGCCCCACCAAGCAGCAGTAAAAAGGTGGCGGCCAGGAGCGGGCGCAAGTAGGGGCGGGCCAACCCTAGCAGGCGCCCGAAACTGGGCGCCGAAGCGATGTCTTCAGCTTCCTCGGGCAGCGGTGTATCGGGCACGGTTTCGGTCACTATGGCCCCACGCCGGGTCGGACGCGGACGAACGAGGAAGCGAGACTCGGAGGCCATGAATGCCCCCTGACGGCCGCCAGATCGCTAAGGTGATATACTATACTTCACGTCATGATTTGTGGGCCTGCGATCCCTACCCTATTCAGCGAGTGTCATGAAACTTTCAATCGGGGCCCTTCTTGGGCTCGTCATCGTGCTGAGCTGGGCGCACGCGTCCTTCGCCGCCGCCCCCGTGGTTGTGGGCACCCTGCCGACCAACCAGGCGCTTCAGGCCGCCGAGACCTCATCTATCGAAATCACCTTCGATCAGACGATCAATCCGCTCACCCTCAACGCCATCCGGGTGTTCGGCCGTTGGTCGGGGGTCCACAGGGGTTCATTGCAGGCTCTCGACGGCAACACGCGCGCGCGCTTCATTCCCTACCAGGCGTTCTCGGCCGGCGAATGGGTGACCGTCAGCATGGCCAAGGGATTGGAGAACATGGCCGGCGAGCCCATGGCCACCGGTTACACCTGGAACTTCTGGGTCCGTAGCAAGCCCGCCTCGATCGACCTGGTGGAAACGGCGCAGATCCCCGTCCGCCAAACCGGCGAACTACACATCCAATGCTACGGCGCCTACGCCGGCGACCTGAACGAAGATGGCTACAGCGACCTGGCGGTCATCAACGAAATCACCGCCGACCTACGCGTCTTCCTGAACGACGGTGCTGGCGGCTACGGGCCCTTCACCGTGGTTCCGATTCCCAATGGCAATGTACCCAGCGCGAACGAAGGAGCCGACTTCAACGGTGACGGCCACATCGATCTGGCCATTGGCAACGGTGGCGGTTCCCACGTCAGCGTAATGCTGGGTGACGGTAATGGCGGCTTCTTGTCGACCACGGCCTATACGTCGGGGAATCAGGTTCGAGGCATTGGCATTGCCGACCTGGACGGGGACGGCGCCGAGGACATCATTGCCGCCAACCGTTTCTCGAACAACCTGGGGCTATTCGAGAACGCGGGCAACGGCGTGTTCTTGCCCGTGGAAACCGTCGAAGCCACGGTCAACGATGAGTACGCCTGCGCGGTCACCGATGCCAATGGTGACGGAATAGCCGATGTATTCGTGGGCGGCAACATCGGCCAGGAAGTCGTCCTCATGCTGGGCGACGGTGCCGGAAATCTGATTCCGGCGGGTTCGGTGGATGCCAACGGACGACCGTGGATGATGGCCGCGGGCGACATGAACGGTGACGGACACGCCGATGTGGTCAGCGCCAACTCCTTCGCCAACAACATCGCGGTGATATTGGGCGACGGTGCCGGCAACCTCACGCTGGACGATACTTACTTTTCTGGAGCGTTCACGCTGGCGATCGATGTAGGCGACATCGATGGCGATGGCGATCTTGACGTCGTCGCCAGCAACTTCAGCAGCAACGACTGGTACGTGTGGGAAAACGACGGCACGGGAACGCTGGTGAATCCCAAGGTATACGACGCCAGCGCGGCTGGCTCATGCGCCATTCTGCACGACCGCGACAACGACGGTGATCTCGACATGACCGGCGTCGATGAACTCGACGACCTGTTGTTCATGTTCGAGAACCCCGGTCAGGCCACCGGAACCATCCCCACCGTGCCCGCCGCTCAGCTGTTTCAGAATGCGCCCAATCCATTCAACCCCAGCACGCGTATCGACTACCAGGTGTTCAGCCCGGGCAATGTTTCGCTGCGGGTGTTCGACCTGCGTGGCTCCCACGTGCGCACGTTGATTGATGAACGCACAGAAGTGGGCCGGTTCAGCGCGCAGTGGGATGGCACGGACACCCAGGGACGAATCGTGGCCTCGGGCGTGTACGTGTACGAACTGCAGACGCCGCGCAACACCTCGAGCCGCCGCATGGTGTTACTTAAGTAGCCACGCCTGCGCGAATGTCGCGTGCCCGTCCACGCCAGCGCGAAAAAGGAAAAGCCCCGGTCCAGATGGACCGAGGCTTCCCAATTCAGAGTCGATGACGGTGGGATCCCCGCGATCGGGGTGGTCCGCTGAGGTCAGCGATCCTGTTTCTCCTTTGAGAAAGTGCCCCTCTACGAGGCCGTCACCTCCACCAAATCGAAACAGTCAGATTGCATCGTTTGATCACCTCCTTGCTAGCGCAGACCAAAGGCAGTTCCCAATCTGCCCACCCCCTACGGCCGCCAGTACCGCAGAAGACGCCGCGCTTGCGCATTGGTTCGTCATAGTCAACGGACCTCCACAAGCTACGAGTTTGATGTTACTGACATCTTGGGCAAAGCCCACGGCGATGTCAACCCGCCCCATTGGCGGGGGCCCAACTATTTGCCTTGCAAGATTCGCAACCAAATTGAGTCAAATCCACTCACCCGGGACCAACACCGCAAGATTTCACCCAGATTCGAACGCGCGTTCTACCGAAGAACAACATCCCGGCGTTTCTTCTGTTTCGGCACTGCCAACGACGATATCATTGGGCCCTACGCGAACCCTTCCCGCCGCGGAACGGTCACTCACTCCTCGTGGAGGAACCAGCCATCGACTGGAAACTTCCGTACGTCGTTTCGAAGTCCCTGAACTTCGAAATCTCGCGTCAGGCAAAATTGGTGGGATCGTCCTCGGTTTCCCGACCGCCCAAGGAGCTGGCGCTCGACGCCCTCCCGGTTCTCATGACCTTTGCTGCCGGAAGCACGCCCCAAGCGGCCCTGGCCAAACTGCAAGAGGATTGGGATTTCGACGAAGACGGGTTCAAGGTGGTGGTGGAAGCCCTGCTGCAGCAGAACTTCCTGACGCCACTACCGAACTCTGCCACCGGCCCCTCGCTGGCCGCCGAAGGGTTCGCGTCGCTGTTCACCCACCACCAGATGCTGCGCGATTCGGTGAGGGTCATGGCCTATCGGGCGGCGATCGCCCGGCATTGCCAAGACAAGGTTGTCGTCGAAGTGGGTTGTGGCTCCGGCGTTCTGTCGTTGTTCGCCGCGCAAGCAGGAGCTCGGCGGGTGATTGCCATCGAAGAAAGCGCCATCGCCGATCTCGCCCGCCGCATGTTCGAGACGAATGGTTTTGGCGACGTAATCGAACTACGTCTTGGCAACAGCCGAGACATCGAGCTGGATGAGCCCGCGGACGTAATCATCCACGAGATTCTCGGCGTGGATCCTCTGGTCGAGAATCTGCTGCCTCTTATTGAAGATGCCCGTCAGCGCCTGTTGCGGCCGGGTGGCCGACTGCTGCCACAGCGGCTGGAGATCTGTTGCCGGGGGCTGGAGCTCGAAGACGTTCCGTATCGCGACAAGCCGCGCCTGCTTTCAGAAGCCCATGAATTCGACGGCCTGTACGGTGTCGACTTCAGCCCGTATCGGGCACTCCTTGCCGAACTCGAACCACACCATTTTCTGCCACCGATCAGCGGCGGCCAGGGAACCTTCGGCCACAAGGTCCTGTCCGAGGAACACAAGCTCCTGGACATCGACCTCCATTGCATCGATTCCGCTCTCGACGGCCGCATCGATGTGCCCTTGCGTATCGCAAATGCCGGATCGCTGGCGGGCTTGGTACTCTATTTTCGAGCCCACCTCGATTCACGCAGCCAACTGACCACGTCGCCGTTCGCGCCGCGAACCCATTGGGGGTGGGATGTGCGACGGCTGGTGCGCCGGTTACCGGTGGCGGCCGGCGATGAAGTCATGTTGTCCGTCGAAGTCGAACGCTGGATGGGCAAGCAGCGGCTCAACGTAAATCTCGCGAGTTAGCCAACGCCTGGACTCTCGTAGTTGCTAGCGCACTCGGCCCGGCGACCGATGGAAGCTCTTGCTACACCATTCTCCCGCAACACGATTGGGATTTGCCGATGAAGCGATTTTTCTGCACCGTTCTGACCACGGCGATGTTGGCAACCCTGAGCACCGCCGCCCACGCCGGCTCGGATCCACTCACCTGGACCGACCTCATGCAGTTCCGTCAGATTCGAACCCCCGTTCTATCCGAGGACGGCCAGTGGGTTGCCTACGCACTCGACCCCGATCGTGGCGACGGCGAGGCGGTGGTACAACAAACCCGTGGCGGTAGGAAGATCGTGGTGCCACGCGGCGTTGCGCCGACGCTCTCACCCGACGGCACCTTCGCGGCCATGAAGTTGGAGTTGTCCGTCGCCAACCAGGAGAAGGACGAAGACGATCGGCCCAAACCGGGGATGGCCCTGGTCTCGACGTCCACGGGCGATGTATTGCAGTTCGACCGCGTCGACAACCATGTCATGTCGGAAGACGGAAACTGGCTGGCCTACCACCTGCACGCGGCCGAGGAAGACGAAAACGAGGCAGACGAAGCAGACGAGGCAACTTCGAACGAGAATAGCGACGAAGATGAAGATGAAAGCGAGCGGCCCGAAAAAGGCACGCTCGTCGTACGCCACCTGCCTTCGGGGAACGAAACCAGCGTACCGGCCGCCCACTCGTACATGTTCGACGAGACCTCGGCGTACCTTGCCGTGAGCATCGCCGACAAGACCGGCGATGCGAACGCACTCATCATCTACGACCTCAAGCGGGAGTTGGCGCCCACCACGATTCACGCCGGCCCGAATCGTTCGTACCAACAACTATCGTGGGCAAACGATTCGCCGCGTTTGGCCTTTCTGACTGCGATGGAAGACGAACCGGAGATGCTGACCGATCTACAGTTCGTGTTCTGGGACGGCGAGGCGCGTACGCCCGAAGTCCCCGACGACTTCACCTTGTCTGAACATGGCTCGCTCGTATGGTCCGAGAACAACGACCGCGTTTTCCTGGGTCTCGCCGCCTTCTCACCCGAGGAAGACGATGACGAAACCAAAGAGGTTCACACCGACCAAGCCGAGACCGACACGGTCGAGACACCGACCGAAGACGACCAGGAAACAGAAGAACCCTTCGATCCCTATGACACGGACGAGCTGCTGGGCGAGACCACCCGTGCCCTTTGGCACTCCGACGACGGTGTAATACGCCCCAACGCGGAGAAACGCTGGAAGGACTACAAGAATCGTACGCACCGGGCGGTGTTCCATTTCGACAAGGGGTTCGTGCGGTTGGCCGACGCGCAGATGCACGAAGTTCGCGCACCGCGGTACGGAGACTTTACGTTGGGTACGGACGAAGACCGGTACGAACAGGAACGAACCTGGGAGGGATACTTCGAAGACATCTACATAGTCGATGTGCGCGACGGAACACGCTCGCTGGTCACCGAACGTCTTGGGGGGTCGGTGACGATCTCTCCCAACGGTAGGTTCGTGGTGTACTTCCAGGGTGGGCAATGGCACTTGTACGACGTAGGCGCCAAGACGACACGCAGTCTGACGCAAGGCCTCGGCGTGCCGTTCGCCAACGAAGACTGGGACTACCCCGCCGAGATCGAGGGCTACGGAGTGGGCGGATGGATCGAGGACGATGCGGCCGTTCTTCTCTACGACAAGTACGACGTTTGGCAGTTTCCCACCACCGGCGGCGCCCCCATCTGCCTGACCGACGGGCACGGCCGGCGCGAGAACCAGCGCATGCGGGTGATTGACCTGGACCGTGAGATTCCGTGGTACGGGGCCGAAGAACCGCTGCTGATCGAGTCCTACGATCACGACGTGAAGACCGAAGCCTTCTATTCCGCACGCGCGGGCCAGGCGGGTGTGCGTGAACGACACTCGGCCGAAAAGCTCTTCAACGTGATCGGCAAGGCCGAGGAAGCCGACGTGGTGCTCTACACGCGTGAAGACTTTGCCGAATTTCCGAACCTCTGGGTGGCCGACTCCACCATGGGCAAGAGGCGCCAGGTGAGCGACGCCAACCCGCAGATGGAAGACTTCGCCTACGGTGAGCCCGTGCTGGTGGATTGGAGCAACCTCGACGGCGAGCCCATGCAGGGAGCGCTGTTCTTGCCGGGCAACTACGAGAAGGGTAAGCGCTATCCCGTCCTCGTGTACTACTACCGCTCTTTCTCGCAGCGGTTGCACGAGTTCAACGAACCGGTCATCAACCACCGACCCAGCTTTCCCATGTACACCAGCAACGGGTACTGCGTATTTCTGCCCGACATCCGATTCGACGTAGGCGAGCCAGGACCATCCACCGTGCGATCGCTCGTGCCGGGAGTGCAGAAGATCGTCGACCTGGGCTACGCCGACCCCGAAGCGATCGGACTGCATGGACACTCGTGGAGTGGATATTCATCGGCCTACGTCATCACGCAGACCGATATCTTCGCGGCCTGCGTTTCCGGCGCACCGGTGGTCAACATGACCAGCGCCTACAGCGGAATCCGCTGGGGTACGGGCCTGGCGCGCCAGTTCCAATACGAGAAATGGCAGAGCCGCATTGGCGGCAGCCTGTGGGAGTACCCCGAACGGTACATCGAAAACTCACCGTTGTTCTTCGCCGATCGCATCAACACGCCGCTGCTCATTCAGCACGGCGACGTGGACGAAGCCGTGCCCTGGTACCAGAGCATCGAGTTCTATCTGGCTATGCGAAGGCTGGGTAAACCGTGTGTGTTCCTGCAGTACAAGGACGAGCCACATCATCTGAAGAAATACCCCAACAAGCTCGACTACTCGATCAAGATGATGGAGTTTTTCGACCACCACCTGAAAGGCGCTCCCGCGCCCGAATGGTTGATCAACGGCGAGCCCTACCGGGGAGACTGATCGCGCGCGCAATGAAGAGCTGGCCCGAATCCCTGGCTGTCGCACTGGCCTTCATATCGCTGGTGGGCGGTGCGCTGGCGGCCGGCCTGCTGCGCGATTCCTGGTGGGGATTTCATCTCGCGGCGTTCGCACCCACGCCGTTGGTGGTTGCGGTCGTTGTGATATTGCTGGGGGCACTGGCCTGGTTTCTCTTCGGGAGCGCCGAGCTCCCCGACTCACCATTGTTCCTGAACCGTCCTGCACGCACGACCGTGGTGGTGGCCCTGGTCGGCGGCGCTCTGTTCTGGGGGTTTCGCTCGGAGCAACGGCTGCTGGGCGACGCCCAGCCCCTGGCTACCGACCTCGTAGGTGGCCAGAATTTCCATCCGCGCCAACCGCTGACCTACCGACTGCAACAGTCCCTCTATCAACAGCTGGATTCGATCTTCGCCCGCGAGGGACGCGAACCGGTCGACGTCGCCCATCGTACCGTAGCCGTTGGCAGCGTGGTGGCCGGCATGCTGTTCTGCGCGGTAGCGATGGGGCTGGGCGGCACCATCGCGGGCAGCGGAACCCTGGCCAGCTTGCTGGTGGCGCTGCTGTTGGTGAGTCAGGGCTTTGCGTTGTTGTTCTTTGGCTACGTCGAGAACTACACCTTCTACACGCTGGCCATCGGTATGTTCGTACTGGAGGCCTTGCTCTACCTACGGGGCAGGACTTCGCTCATGGCGCCGGGGCTGACCCTGCTGTTGGCCGTGGCCCTGCACTTGTCGGCCGTGGCGTTGGTACCCGCGTTCGCGGTGCTCGCCGGGCATGGCCTGACGAATCACCGGCGCGATACTCTGCGTGACCTGGGTCTGCTGGCCGTGGGCACGGTGGGCACCCACTTCATCCTGTCGCAGATGTTCGTCGACTACGGGCTGACCGTGGGCGTGCGTGATCTGCTCGAGATTGCCCGCCGCGACCACGGCGGCGGCGCCGGACTGTCGTACACCTGGTCGGCCACGCATCTGCGCGACTTCTTCAATTCGCAATGGTTGCTGGGGCCCGTCTCGGCGCTCGTCGCCACCGCCACATTGGTACACGGGTTCGCGCGAGGTTGGCGCGAACCCGAGGCTCGTTTCCTGGCCGTGGCCACGCTCACGTTCCTGGCCGGAAGTTTCCTGATGTCCGAACCCCTGCTGGGCTATGCCCGGGACTGGGACCTCTTCGCCCCCGCGGGAGTGGTGTACGCCACCACCGTGGCGTACTTCGTGGCCAGGCACGGCGTATCGCGCGAGCGCGTCCTGTTGCTGCTCCTGGCCGTATCGGCCACCCATACCACGTTGTGGGTGGCCAACAACCATGTCGAAGCCCGTGCCCTGGAACGGTTCAAGACACTGCCCCTGGGGTTGGGTCGTACCCAGGTGGTAGTGGGCAATTGGTACTACCGTCACCAGGAAACCGCCCAGGCCCAACAGTGGTTCCACGCGGCCCTCGAAGAAAATCCCTACAACGCCAATGCGTTCGGCCTGCTGGGGGCCGTGCAAGCGGGTGAAGGAAATCTGGAAGAAGCAGCTGCCTCGTTCCAAAACGCGGTGGGACTGCGTCCGGACAAACAGGTCTTTCGCAACAACCTGGTCGCCGCGTTGATGGAACTCGATCGCGCGCCCGAGGCACTTCCCCACCTGCGTTGGTTGGTGAACAAACTCCCGAACCAGATCACCTACCTTCGTTTGTTGGAACAGGTGCTGACGGGTGGCGAACCGGCCTCGAAGGCGACAACAGCGAACGATGAGCTACGCCAGGTGCGGCTGCAGCTTCTGGCCCACCTGGAGCAGCAGCTGGTCGCCAACTCCAATGACGTTTCGGCTCTGATCGAGGCGGGGATTCTGATGCACCGCTTGGGGCACGCCAGCGACGCCGTGGCCCTGTTGCGTCGTGCCCAGGAACTCGCCCCCAATCACCCTCGCGCCGACCGCCTGGCCGATTGGATCTACTCAGCCCAACAGGATGCGCGCGCCGAACCCGATTCCACGGACGGTCGTACTTCGCAGTAGGCGATCCGCTGGTGTGGTACACTCAGCGCTCCTCCTCAACCTACCGCGTTGGTCCATGAACAAACCCCCGTCGTTCGAATCGAAAGTCCCCGAAGGCGACAACCGTCATCGCGACGTATGTCGGGACTGCGGGTTCATTCACTACGTGAATCCACGCGTGATCGTGGGCACGCTCGCGCTGTGGAACGGCGAGATACTGCTGGCCCGCCGAGCTATCGAGCCCCGCCATGGGTACTGGACGCTTCCCGCCGGTTTCATGGAGCAGGGCGAGTCATGCGAAGAGGGCGCGCTGCGCGAAACCGTGGAAGAAACCGGCGCCACGCCCACCATCCGATCGCTCCTGGCCGTGTATAGTCTGGCGCATATCAGCCAGGTCCACATGTTCTATCTGGCCGACCTGGACTCCGCCACCCTGGAACCCGGCCCCGAGAGTCTGGAAGCTGGGTTCTTTGCGTGGCGGGACATCCCCTGGGACGACCTGTCGTTTCCCACCGTTCGTTGGGCCCTGCGCCACTTCGATCAGGTGAAACACCTGGATTCGTTCCCCGCGTTCGGCAATCCCCCGCGCGAATCCGGTTTTCTCTAGAAAATCTCTACGGCCAAGCAAAGACACCGGGCCCCACGTTGGATAGAATAAAAGCATGAACTTGTGGAACCAACACGGAGGTCGATTGATGTTTCGTCGTATTCTTTTTGCCGGCACCCTGATCGCAGGCCTGGCGGCCATGACCACGGGAACCACGGCCCGCGCCGAGGAACCCACCGTGCACCCCGAGCTGAAATCGCTGCTACCATTTGTGGGCAAGACCTGGCGCGGTGAGTTCGTCAATTCCACGCCCGAGAAGCCCTTCGTAGATGTCTCGAAATGGGAGCTCATCCTCAATGGGCAGGCCATGCGTATCATGCATTCGCTGAACGACGGCATGTACGGCGGCGAGACCCTCGTGTACTGGGACACCGCCCAGGAATCGCTGGCCTTCTTCTACGCGACTACCGCGGGCTTTCAGACCACCGGTAAAATGCAAATCAAGGGCGATGTCTTCACGGCCCACGAGTTCGTCACGGGCAGCAGCGAGGGCATCACGGAGGTTTCGTCTGAGTCGACGCTTCTTCCCGACGGCCGCATGCACATGGTCTCGCGCTATCTGAAAAATGGCGAGTGGGTGCCCGGCCACGAGGCTCACTACGAAGAAGCCGACGACGCAATCGTCATCTTCAAGCACGTCAACGTAGCTACAACCGGCAAGTAGGGCGCTAGCGCCCCGCGCGCGCGTTCTCGGGATACAGCGAAACCTGTACGTAGTTGCCCATTCGCAGATACCGCTGGGCCGCGGCCTGAACCGCGCCCGCGGTAAGCGAATCGATCACTTCAGCCGAGTCCAGCAGGTTCCGCCAGCCGATTCCGTTCTGCAGTACGAATTCGATCTGCGAACTCCAGTACCCGTTTTCCTGCTCGCCCTCCTGTACCGCGCGACGCTGGGTTTCCTGCACCTTGGCGATCTCGTCGGCCGTGGGTCCATTGGCCTGCACATCACGCAACACCTCGAACACCGCGTCGCTCAGTTCATGCAGTCGCTTGGGGTCGGCCTGGAACGAAATGGACACCGAGTATTCCGGGCGGGGATACAACCGTCGCGAAGCCCCTACGCGCACGCCGTAGCTGCCGCTCATTTCCTCGCGGATCACCTCGCGCAAGCGAATCCGCAACACCTCGGCCATCGAATTCAGCGAATGGCGATTGTGGCGGTTCCACTCGAACGGTCCGGTGAACACGATGTTCGTACGGGCTTTCTCTTCCATACCGCCGAATACGTCGCGCTCGATCACGCCTATGGGATTGCCCACGCCAATGTCGACCCACATCTCCTCGCGGTCGCGGTCCGGTAGACTGGCCAGATAGGTAGTGACCAGCGGTTCCACCTGGTCCAGTTCGAAAGAGCCCACCAGCAGGAAGGTAAAGTCAGACGCGTCGGCAAATCGATCCCGATAGAACGCCAGCGCGGTATCCAGGTCGATATCGCTCAGACGTTCGGTGGTGAGCGGGCGCGTACGCGGGTGGTACTGCGTGAGAATCGCCTGCAGGGTATCGCTGTAGGCCTGCGTGGGATTCGCGTCGCGTTGCTCCAAAAGCGAGCCCAGTCGCGAGATGAATGAATCGAACGTGGCCTGATCGCGCCGCGGCTCGGTGAAGTACAGGTGGGTGAGCTGGAACAGGGTCTCGACGTCCTTCGACGAGGACCCACCGCTCATTCCCTCGCGCAGACCGGAAATGTAGGGTCGGACATTGGCGGCCTTGTCGGCCAGCTTCTCCTGCAGGTCGAGCGCGCGGAACTCGGCCACGCCGCCGCGCGATATCAGGTTCGCGGCCATCGAGGCCGAAAGATAGTCGCGGTCCTTGGCGAGTGAAGTGCCGCCCAGGCTCCAGGCCTCGAACAACACCTCGTCGTCCTTGAAGTCCGTGGGCTTCAGCAGAACGCGCGCGCCGTTGCTCATCTGCCACACATGCACGCCCAGTTCTTCCCACTGCTCACGCGCCACGATGGTTCCAGCGGCCGGCGTCTGACCCATGAGCGGCGCGTCGATGACTTCGTCTTCGTAGGGCTCCAGCTCGGCCGCGGCCACCTTGTCGAACACCGCCTGCAGGTCTTCGGCCGACGGCATGCTCACATCGTCCTTGTCGGGCCCGCTGGCCAGAATGACCGAGCTCGCGGGTTCGTCCACGTCCAGTGAAAGGGCGTTGATCTCTTCCAGGGTGATTTCCGGCAGGAAACGCTCGGTCACTTCCTTGCGAAACTCGATCCCAGGCGCGGGACTGTCCTCCAGGAAATGATTCAGATACGCCTGGGCGTAACGACGCGACTCCACGTTGGCCCGCTCGTCGTATGCTTTCTGCAACGAACGGAGCGAGCGCTTCTTCTGGTACTCCAACTCGGTTGCGGTAAAGCCATGCACCTGGGCCCGCTTGTGTTCCACCAAGACCGCCTCGAGTGCGCGCGGTATCTCGCCGTTGCGGGCGTTGGCACTGAGCGTGTAGGACCGCTTGGTGCGCTGCAGCCACCCCGACCCCGTGCCCGCCCCGATGAACGGAGGATCGCTCTGTTGGGTGAGTTCGTAGAGCCGACGGTTCAACATGGCGTTATGCAGTCCCTCGACCATGGACTGCCGTAGGTCAGCCAACGTGGTGCGGCGTTCGGGAGCCAGTTTGAATGTCACTCGAACCCTCGAGTTCGTGGCTTCCTCGTCGGTCACGATCGACACCAGGCGATCGTCATGGTCGGGCACCGGCCATTCCTTGCGCTCGGGCCCATCGGGATTCGACGGCAGCGATTCGAAATGGGTGCGAATCAATCCCTCCATGTAGTCGGGATCGAAGTCTCCCACCGCAATCACGGCCATGAGGTCGGGGCGATACCAGTCGCGGTAGAACCGCGTGACCGCGTCGTGGGGAAAGGACTCCAGGATTTCCTTCTTGCCGATGGGAAGACGCTCGGCGTACCGGGACTCATGCAACAACACGGGATACTGCTGGTCCTGGATGCGCTGACCCGCGCCGCGTCGCGTGCGCCACTCTTCGATGACCACGCCGCGTTCCTTGTCGATCTCGTCGCCTTCGAACGCAACTCCTCGCGCCCAATCTTCCAGCACCTGCAACGAGGTTTCCACGATGGCCGTGCTATCGGTGGGCACCTTCAGCATGTAGACGGTTTCGTCGAATCTGGTGTAGGCGTTCAGATCGGGACCGAAGCGCATGCCAATGCGCTGAAAGTAGTTCACGAGTTCCTGTTTTTCGAAGTTTGCGGTGCCATTGAAAGCCATGTGCTCGACGAAGTGGGCCAGCCCCTGCTGGTCGTCTTCCTCTTGCATCGAACCGGCATTCAGCGCCAATCGAAGTTCGGCACGACCCTCGGGTTCCTGATTCGCCCGAATGTAGTAACGCAGACCGTTGTCGAACTGACCGGTGCGGACGTCGGGGTCGAGGGGGATTTCGGAATCCAGGGCGGGCGGCTGAGCGTAGGTTGAAGGGGGTGCCAGAAGCAAAGCCATCGCCAGAGCAAGAAGGTGAATCGCTAGCCGCATGAATGTTCTCCGAGGGTTGTGCTAGGGAACCCCCGCATCCATGAAGCGGTACCCTACGCCACGTACTGTATTGATGAGGTCTTCGTAACCATCCAGTTTCTTGCGGATCGCCCGGACGTGCACGTCGATGTTGCGCTCCAGAATAACCGTATCATCACCCATGACCCGCTGGATGAGCTGCTCACGAGTAAACACTCGTCCGGGATGCGTGGCCAGGAAATAGAGAAGTCGAAACTCCGTTGCGGTAAAAATCAGAGTTTCGCCGTCAATGGCCACCTCGTGCCGCTCGGGGTCAATCCGAAGCGTATCGATGACCACCGCCTTACGCTGGCCTTCTTCTTTTTGTTGCCCTCGCCTCAGGACTGCCTTCACCCGGGCCACCAGTTCCCGCGGACTGAACGGCTTGGTCATGTAGTCGTCGGCACCCATCTCCAGGCCCGTGACCACGTCGCTTTCTTCGCCCTTGGCCGAGACGATGATGATCGGGATGTTGCGGGTGGCCGGGTCGTATTTCACGCGACGACACACTTCCAGACCATCGATTCCCGGAAGCATGAGGTCCAGCAGCACCAAATCGGGTCGGAGCTTCCGAATGAGGTCGAGGCCCTCTTCTCCGTCTTCCGAACCGGATATCTGGTAGCCCTCGCGGGCAAGGTTGTACCGAACCACTTCCAGCAGGTCGGGTTCGTCCTCGATGGCAACTATGGATTCGCGCTTCATGCCCGCAGTATAAGCAAAGGCAGGGTGCGACCGCCCGCGAAGATGCGGCCGAACGATCAAGACCGCGTAAAGTTCTCGCTAATAGCAGCTAACTCAATTTATTACATTGGGTTCCACGTTTATCGATGGCGCCTCCGAAGGGCCGGGGCGGCCAATGTTCATGACCCGGTTCATGACCCTGCGAAGGATCCATCCGAAGCGCACGCAAAAGTAGTACAGCGACGGAACCACCAGCAGGATCAGGATGGTGCTGGAGATGAGCCCGCCCACGGAAGCCAAGGCCAGGTTCTCCCAGATATCCTGGCTTTCCGTGTCGAGGAACCGTATCCGGAACGGAAGCGTGAACTCGAACAGCTTCAACGAGATCGTCCAGCGAACTGAGTCCCAGTGGAACAGCAAGGGCAACAGGCCGACGATGGTGGTGCCGCTGGTGAGCAGAATGGACCGCAGCCGAATGATGGTGGCGCGAGCCACCGCCCAACGCAGAAGTCGCGCGCGGTCTTCCACATGCCACAGATCACTGCCACCAAGATCCTTGCGCTGACCGTCGAACAACGCGGCCTCGGCTTCGGGATCGCCACCCAACTTGACGCGCAGAATCGCGGCCGCCTCGTGGCGGAACCGGCTGATCAACAGAATGGCGTTGTTCACCACGACGCCAAACAGCAATACCAGACCCACCTTGGCCGACGAGTCGAACGGCACGCCCGCCTTCCAGAAGATGACGTACACGCCCACCAACGCCAAAGGCACGGAGTTGAGCACGAGGAAAGGAAGCGACGGGCTGTTGAACAACGCGGCCAACACCATGAAGATGAATCCCACGGCCAGCAGGATGGTCTTCTGGAGGTCGCTCTCTTCTTCCTCGGTCAGGAATTGTCGTTCGGATTCTTCCGCGGCGTAGCCGTACGGAAGGTCCATGCTGCCCAGAATACCCTGCAGGTACGCCTTGCGCATGCGATCGGTGCCCACGTACTCCCAGTTGACGAACATGGTGTAGCGCTGGTCCTCACGCGAAATAGCGTCGGACAGGGGCAGCTTCTGCATGGTGACCAGATCGCCCAGCCGCACCTGCTCGCCCTGCGAAGTTTCGATGACCCGATCGGCGATCTCAGAAAACTCGATGGTCTCGGCGTCGGTGAACGACAGCTGCACTTGCTCCTGTTCGCCGTCGATCAGCATGTTCCAGGGAAAGTCCAGGCCCAGCAGCCGGCGTACGTACCCCACCACTTCGCTGACCGTAAGGCCGTGTTCGGCCAGCACGTCGCGACGCATCTGGATTACGGTTTCTTCGGTGCTGGAACGACCCCAACGATTCGAACTGGTAATGCGTGCGTTTCGCACGCGGCGGTTGGTCGAGACCTTAGCCAGCGTGGTTTCGGCGATCTCTTCCAGCTTCTTCGAATTGTAACCAGAGACCTTGATCAACGAATTGAGCGCCGCGCCACCGAAGGTTCCCTTGATGTATGGTTGATCGGAGAACCCATTGATGAAAATAGTGACGCCACCGGTGTTATCGGCCAGGTCGGTAAGCAACGCGCGGTAGAGCATGGGAACGCCCGTTTGCAACGTATCGTCGTCGAACTCGATCTCGATGTAGCCCTGATTCGACCAAACCGTGGAGCTCATGCGCGCTCCCTCGTGGATGGGCATGAGTAGCTCTTCGAACTTCATGACGTTTTCGGAGGTGACCCGAACGTCCTGGCCTTCGGCTCCACGCATGAAGAAGATGAGCTTTTCGTCGTTCTGCAACCAGCCACCAAAGCCACCCTTGATGACCCGGCTTTGATAGACCGCGTCTTCCCAGAACTTCCACGAGTAGGTCGAGGGGTCTTTCCAGTTATCGGCGGCTATACCGTAGGGAAGAATGCCTACCCACAGCATGAGGACGGCGGCGGCCGGCAGAATGACGAACCAGCCGCGCTGCACCCATTCCATGGAGCGGTGCGCCCAGGACGGCTTCGATTCCAGGTCGGGGATCTCCTCGACCAACTCGTCCAACTCGTGGGCATCGTCGACTTCATTGGGACCGTCTTTCGATTTGCGCACGTGGCGCGCGGCCCAGGTCTGGTTCAGCACCACGGGAATCCAGCCGAACGCCACGAACACCGAGGCAAACATGGCCATGCCCACCGAGATCGCCAGGGGCACATAGTACAGCGCCAAACGGCCAGACAGAAAAATGAACGAGAGAAACGCGACCATGGTGGTCAGCGTGGTCGCAAGAATGGGAAACACCACTTCGCTGGTGCCGGCCACGATGGTCTGCTGCGCAACCTTCAGTTTCGAGCGCCAACTCAACCCGGCTTCGTCGGCCCGGTCCAGGCCTTCCAACCGTCGATGGATGGAATCGAGTACCAGAATGCTGTTGTCCAACAGCATTCCGAAACAGATGGTGAGCCCCGATATGGTGATGAAGTTCACCGACAGCTTGAAGAAGTAGAACAGGGTCAGGCAGATCACGAGAGCGAATACGATCGAGCCAATGACGATGACGGTGAGCAGGCCCTGCCGCAGACTTATGATGAGTAGGATGGACAGCAGAACCAGGATGGCGGCCGAGCGAATGATGAGCTCGCGCAGCTTGTCTTCCAGGTCCTTACCTTCGTCGCGTTCGATATCCAGTCGAGCCTGGAACGGTGTGTTGGCCGTGATGTCGGGAATGGCGCTGCGCAGGCGACGGCTCACCGAAACGGAATTGGCCCCGCTGCGCTTCTCCACCTGGATCTTCACGGTGTTCAGGCCATTGGATCGCACGAAGTACATGGGATCTTCGAACGACTGCTCCACGCGGCCGACCATGTTCAGTCGGTAGCTGCGTTGGCCCAACTGAGCCACCACCGCGTTCTCGATCTTCTCGATGTCGACCGGATCGCGTAGGGCAACGAGCTTCTCCAGACCGTCCTGCCGAATGGCCCCCGCGCCCATCAGCTCGTCCAGACTGTTCAACGCGCCGAACACCTGGTCGGCGGTGATTCCGTACAGGTCAAGCCGGGTTCGATCGAGCCAGATCTTCAACAGCGGGCGCGCGCCCCCCTGTACGGTAGCGTCAGCCACGCCGTCGATGGCCAGCACCTGAGGCACTATCCAGTCTTCCGCTTTGTCGCGGAGTTCGTTCGGCGTCAGCGGCGATTCTATTGTGAATGTGAAGAACTGTTCGGTTTCGAATTCTTCGGGGACGAACGGCAGGATCTGCGGCTGACTTGCGTTCAGAGGAAGGTTCTGGCGAACCTCAGCCAGCGATTCGTTCAGGTTGAGACGTGCGAAATCGATGTCCACATCGCGTCGAAACTCGACCTCTACCACGCTGCGCCCGGCGCGGCTCTGCGACTTCACCGACTCCACGCCGTACACCTTGCGCGAAGCTTCCTCCACCGGCAATGTGATGGCCCGCTGAATGGCCTTGGGGGACGCACCATTCCACTGCGTCGATACCGTCAATGACGGCAGATCGATTTCCGGCATGGCTTCGATCTGGATCTTGGGCAGCGCGTAGACTGCCATCACGGCAAAGGCCGCGAAAATCATCCAGGTAGTAACCGGATGCTTTACGAAAAAGCGGGTCATCATGGCTTTGCCTCCCGGGGCCGGGGGATGCGGTGGGCCACCATGTATAGGATAGGAGTATAGATCAAAGTGAGTAAGGTGGTCATGGTAAGGCCACCGATGATGGTAATGGCGAGCGGTCGCTGAAGCTGTTCACCCGACCCCAACCCAATGGCCATGGGAAGCATGGCCAGGACGGTCGTAATGCTGGTCATGAGAATGGGGCGCAACCGTAGGCGGCTGGCCTCCAGGATGGCCTCGAACCCCGGCATGCCGCCTTCTTGAAGACGACGCATGGTATCGATCTTCACGATCGCGTCGTTCACCGCGATACCCAGCAGGGCCAGCAAGCCAATGAGCGACAGGATGTTGACGGTACCGCCCGTCACACCGATAGCGATCGCGGCGCCCGCCAAGCCAATGGGAATGACACACGCAATCAGGAACGGATCGAGGAACGATTCGAACTGGGCCGCCAGGATCATGTAGACGAGTACGATGGCCAACAACATGGCCATGCCCAGATCCCGGAAACTCTTGCGCATCTCCTTACGTTCGCCCTCTTGAACAACGCGAACGCCCGCGGGAATCGCGGCCGCACTGGCCACGGCCTGCGCGTCGTTCCACACGTCATCGGGGTTGCGCCCGCGCACGTCTCCGGTGATCACCACCATGCGGCGTTGATTGCGCCGCACCAGCTCACGTACCGGTCGCTCTTCGGTCAACTCCAGGAATGAGTGCAGCGGAACCGTTTGCCCATTCGACAAGCGCACCGGCGATGAAAGTGCAGAGCTGAGGTCGAATCGTTCATCACGGGAGAAACGCACGGAAATATCAACCCGCTGCTCCACTTCGTTGAACGTGGTGGCTTCCACGCCGGCGATGCGCGCGCGTAGTTCACGGGAAATGATGTCGGGGTCAAGGCCGTTGCGCAGGACCTCCTCGCGATCGACGCGAACGACCACGTTGGGTGTACCCAGGACACGATCGACCTTCAAGTCGTAGAGTCCGTCCACGTTGGCCAGGTCGAGCAACAATTCGTCGGCCGAGGCCACGGCCTCCAGCGGATTCTCGGCCAGAATACCCATGCTGAAGCTGGCACCGCCGGTGGCCAGGATCTCTCCCAGCCCGATACCCTCTTCGCGGAACGCGAATTTCACGTTGGCGTAGTTCTCCAGCTGTTTCTGGATGCTCGCCTGCAATGCCTGACCTCGTTCATAGGCACCGCGGCCCGATTCCATGATGATCCTCATCTTGGCGGTGTGCGGGGCGGTGTAGTCTTCCATGGCGGCCAGGGTGCGTTCGGTGCGACCGACCTGAGAGAACACGGCCCGCACCGAAGGGTCAGCGTCGATCCATGCGGCCAGGTCGCCCACCGTGCGGGCGGTTTCCTCGAGAGGCGTCCCCGACGGAAGCTCCAGGTCGATACGCAGGTCACCCTGACTGCGCTCGGGCATGAAGCTGCGATCGAGATTCACAGCCAGAAGCCCGGCCGCCGACAGGAACGCCAGCAGCAGTACCAACATCAGCGCGGGCATGCGCAACGCCACCAGCAACACCGAATGGTAGACCTTGTAGAACGCGTCGAAGAACATTCGAAAGATCCGGTAGAACACACCATGGATCACGTCGAGTACGCCCAACAGCCGGGCCAGATGCCCGCGATTGGGATCGGTTTCGGTACGTAGCAATCGAGCCGAAAGTACCGGCTGCAACAGCAACGCGGCCACCACCGACACGATCAGCGAAAACGTCACCGTCAGAGCCTGGTCGCGGAAAAACGCGCCGGCGATTCCCGGCACGTAGACCACGGGAAAGAACACCGCAATGGTGGTCAAGGTCGATGCAATGACCGGACGGGCCATTTCGGTAGTGCCTTGGTACGAGGCCTCGGCCACGCGGCGGCGGCCCTCGGTAGCCGACACCACATTCTTCCGCTTGTGGTCATCGTCGCGTTTCTGCTCGCTCAGGTGCCGGTTTATGTTCTCGAGCACAACAATGGCATTGTCCACCAACATGCCCGCGGCCAGCGACAGTCCACCCAGGCTCATGAGGTTCAGATTGACGTCGCCGAAGAAGAGCAGGCCCAGCGT
Organism: Candidatus Krumholzibacteriota bacterium; assembly: GCA_029262065.1. GTDB lineage: Bacteria > Krumholzibacteriota > Krumholzibacteriia > JAJRXK01 > JAJRXK01 > JAJDAC01. Next base: position 116,740 of record JAJDAC010000027.1, read on the forward strand.
TATTACTATGGATACCGGAATTGAAAGGCCCACGACCAGCGGGCTGCGCCAGTCGCTCAAGAAGGTGAACAACACCAGAATGGCCAGCCCGCCGCCCAGCAGTAGTGAACTTCGCAAACCATCGAATGACGCCTTCACGTATTCGGCGTCGCGGTACACGAAGTCGTATTCAAAATCGGGGTAGTCCTGACTCACGGTTTCGAGCGCGATGTCCAACTGATCGGACACGTCTATGGTATTGGCCTCGGGTTCCTTGTAGATCAACAGTGAGACAACCGGCACTTCGGCCAGCATGGTCACGCCCTCGGGATCCTTCACGGTATCGCGAACCACGGCCACGTCGCTGATTCGGACCGCCCCCTGGCCCGGCCGCGTGATATCGGTCGACCGGATCTCTTCCAGCGTCTCGTATTCTCCGTCGATGCGCAGGCTCAGGTGCAACGGTCCCTGGCGTACGCGCCCGCCGGGGAACGAAATGTTGCTACGGACCAGGGCCGCCTGGATGTCGGCCATGGAGATGTCGTAAATGGCCATCTTTCGAGCGTCGGGCTCCACCAGGATTTCCCGGTCGGCGCCGCCTACCAACTCACCCTGACTGATGCCGTCTACCTGCTCGAGCGCGGGCTTCACGACCTCGCGGGCGAATTCGGTGAGCGCCTCGATAGCTCCGTCACCCTTCAGTACCAGAATGCTGACGGGACGCGAAGTGGGATCCCAACGCAGGATGACGGGACGATCCGCTCCGTCGGGAAAGTCATCGCGAAAGGCCACCCGATCCACCGCTTCGCGCAGATGGAGGTTGGCGAAGTCCATGTTGGTGCCCCACTCGTACTCGACGGTGATGGTGGACACACCTTCGCGCGTACGCGAAGTCACCCCCCTTACGCCGGTCAGAGCGGTAACCACTTCCTCGACCGATTGGGTAACCAGCCGCTCCAGGTCAGCCGCGGGAATATCTTCGTAGGTGGTAAGTACCGTCAGGCGCGGGTAGATGATGGACGGCAGAAGGTCGACGGGCAGCTCTTTGGCACCCAGGACGCCCATGAGAACCATGGCCGCGAAGAACATGCAGACCGCGATGGGTCGCTGAATCGCCCCGCGTAGCATTACTGCGCCTTGGAGTATTCAGCCCACGGGTCGGGCAGGTCGAGCGTCGTCTTCACTTTGATCTTGGCGTCGTGCGTAAGCGTCAAGTGGTTGTCGACGATGACCAACGTACCTTCTTCGAGTGGTCCGCCCTGAAGAACCTTCTCGATTTCCACCAGGCTGTCGTTGCGTAGACCCAGCTGTACGTAGACCCACTTCGACCGATCTCCATCCACGCGGAACAACAGCGGTCGGCCATCGCGAGTGAGGATGGCTTGACGCGGCACCAGAAGCTTGTCCGGAAAAATCTCACCGGCGATCGAAGCCCGCACGAACATACCCGGTTTCACGCGACCGTCTTCGCTCTTCATGCGCATGAGCACGCGACAGGTACGACTCGTGGCGTCGATGTCGGGACTGATGACGTCTACCACCAGGGGGATCGTCTCGCCCAACGCGGGAACGCTCAAGAGAACCGGGCGCCCCACCTGAAGAACGCCCAGATCCGACTCCAGCACGCCGACCTCGGCCTCGATGTTCACATCGTCGACCAATCGAGCAAATGCCTGGCCGGGTTGCACGCGCTCACCGGTCGTAAGCTCCAGAGCCGTAATGACACCGTTGAACGGCGCGCGTACGACGGAGCGTTCGATATTGAGTTCGGCCCGGGACTGATCGGCGCGAGCCATGGAGAGACCGCTGCGCACCTCGAGCACGTCGCGGCGGTATGAACCGTCCTTCACGGCCTGGATGCCCAGCTCCAGCTCTCGCTCGTAACGTTCTTGGCGGGTGATCTTGCCGGCGACCTCCATCGCCTTCAGTTCCTGGAGTTTGTCGGCCAGCCTACGCCCTTCCACCGGCGTCCGCACATCGTCTTCTTCCGCCGCAATCTGACCCAGCGCCTGTAGATATCGCGACTGCGCCTCTTCCAGTGCCACTTGGTATTCGCGGTCGTCAATGGCCACCAGGCGCTGGCCTTTCTTTACGCGGTCGCCCTCTTGCACGTAGAGGCGTCGAATATGGCCGCCCAGTTCGAATTTCATTTCCGTGGTGTTGCGAGCGCGAATGCTGCCTTCGGCCACCACGGGCAGCACCAATTCACCGCGGCCCGCCGCGGTGGCGGTTACCGAGATAGCACGCTCGGGGCGCTTCTTCTCTTCTTCCTCACCGTCTTCGTCCCCGCTCTTGGCCTCGCCGTCTTCGGATTCCTCGTTGGCGTCGGCGGCCTCCGCGTCGGTCGCGTCTTCGGACAACACCTCGGTACCATCTTCACTCGTCGACTCATCGCCACCGTTGCCGCAGGCGGCAAAAGCGAAGATCAAGAGCAGCAAAATGAACGGCCGTACGGCAGTTCGGGGGCCAGTGCGCATGGGGGTCTCCGGAAAAAGGCGGGATACAGCAGATTGGGCGCAACGGGCGCGAGCCACCCGGCCCGCGCCCTTCAAGAAATACAGCTTAGCGCATTCCCACGCTTGGTGCATTCAACCGGTAGACGATGACTTCCATGGGCTCGACGTCTTCTTCGGCCTCGGCTGCGCCTTCGCCGCCGCCGCCACCCTGCAGTCGCATCATGCCGTTCAGAAAGTCCGTTACCACCACGATGTAGTCGCCAACCATGTGGATGCCATCAGCGATGGGGTCGCCCTCGCCTCGCAGTGTGACTTCTTGCACGAACTGCCCCTTGGCATCGTACACGTCGTAGCCCGCCAACACACCGTCGCCGAGTTCCACGGTGCCGCGACTGGTCTGGACCCAGAGCGTTCCGTCATCGCGACCGTACACCTGCGAAACCGGGCTGAAGTTCTCTTCGATGTCGTACTTGATGTTGGGAATGGGAATCTGACGCGTGAAACCCTTGTAGATCTCCAGGATACGTTCGGTCTGTTCCGCGTTGCGCTTGTGGGTGGGGTACTCACGCTCGATGATGCGATCGGTCTTACCCTGAGCATCCCACACCTTGACCTTGTACTTGCCGAACTCCGGAACGGTCATCACGCGACCGTCGGCCGTTGCCGTCCAGCGATTGCGGAAACTGTCCCATTCACGCTCGGAAATTTCGGCGGACGCGAAATCCATGGTGCTGTCCTGCGTGTGCAAAATGGTTTCGCTCGAACCGTCGGCGGTTACCAGGGCAAGAACGTTGCTCTGCGTGAACGCCTTTTCGGAGGGCTGGTTGCGACCGTACATCAGGGCCAGGTTTTCGCCCGCATAGGCGGCCGAGAACAGAACGCGGAAGCCAGCACCCTCGACCTCGGGCAGCGGGAAATCACCAGCCGGGTCACCTTCGGGGGTCAGCATGACGATCTTGCTCGGAAACGCCTGCAGTACACCGATGTTGCCGCCGGGCATCTTCATCATGCTCAGGGCGCCGCGGAACTCGCCAGGGCCTTCACCCTCGCGACCGATGGTGCGTACGTACTCGCCTTCGGGCGAGAAGATCTGGATCTCATTCAGCTGCGTGTCCAGCATGTAGAAGTTACCGTCTTCGCCGACCATGATGGATCCGACTACGCCGAAGAGAACGTCCTCGTCGTAACCGCCGACTCGGAACATTTCTTCCAACTCGATGGAGGCTGGCTTTTCCATGCCTTTGACGGGGTTCATCATGTGCAGTGTTTCGTCGATGGTCTGTTCGGAGCCCTTCCAGTCGCCCGCCACCGCGGCCGCGGCCATGGTAAGCATCGCAACAAGTGTTAGGGCAATGGACAGGGAAAGGCCGCGTGGGCGTTGCGAAGAACGCGTGGGGTTGTGCGACATTGGAATCGGATTCTCCTGTGTTCTGGCGGGAAATCGGGCATGTCTTCAGAGGGTCTACGAAGGCGCGCGTGGTCGTGTTGCAAGACGACGCAAAAAGTAGTTCGGAACGGGTTCCGATCTGGATCCACGCCGCGCGCGTAGCAAGCAGTCTGTATATATGAAGTTGGTACCCGGGTCGCCCCCCATGGGTTCCGGGGGTGGTTTCAAGAGGACGCCTCGCCTAGGCGCTCATCGTCTCCTGGGTGAACAGGGCTATGTTTTCATATTGATAATTGTATTAGTATACTGATACACTAATACAATTATGAACATCACCATCTTCTTTCGCCCCCAACCGGCGAACTCCCAACCCATATATCAGCAACTGGTTACAGACGCTGCCATGGCCATTGCAGATCATCGTTTGAAACCAGGCGACGAGCTACCCTCCGTTCGGCAGGTGGCACGCGACCTCGATCTGAACCCCATGACCGTATCCCGGGCGTATGCGGAACTTGCCCGCCAGGGCTGGGTCAGAGGGCGACGGGGCCGTCGAATGGTCGTGCGGGAGCAGATTCCGTCCGTGGACCCGGCGCTGGCTGGAACACTCGTGGAGCCCCACCTCCGATTGGCCCTGGTTCAGGCGCGGCGGGTGGGCTGGTCACCACAGCATCTGATCGATCGCCTGCAACAACTGATTCAAACCACGCCGCCGGCCCAGTGACGACTTAAGCGCTGGTCGACACCCCAGGGGTTTGGCTACCCTGGTCGTCCGCCGTCCCGCCGAGACTTCCAGTGGAGGCTTTCATGTCCATCATCGTTCTGTTCCTGGTGAGTGTACTGCTCACCTGGGCCCCGGTATCGCTGGCACAAACAACCCTGCACGTTGGCCACAACGATCACCACGAGTCTACGCCCGCCGAGACCGTCGCCAAAGACGAAGCGGCGGAAGAGGAAGAAGACGAGTGGGATGTGAACGAACCCCGCGGTCCCCATTCCAGCGTGACGTTCAGCACCAGCGAGGGAACGTGGATGAGTGTCGACGTGTCACCCGACGGGGCGACGCTCGTGTTCGACCATCTGGGTGATCTATTCACCCTGCCCGTTTCAGGTGGTACGGCCCAACGATTGACGCAAGGAATGGCGTGGGACTTCCAACCGCGGTTCTCGCCCGACGGAACCGAGATCCTGTTTACCAGCGATCGTGAAGGTTCCGACAACATCTGGATTCTTCCGGTTGCCGGCGGCGACCCGAAACAGCTGACCAAGGAAGACGAGAAAGTCACCAATTGCGGAGCCTGGAGCCCCGACGGTCAGACCGTAATGACCAAGCGTCGTCTGACCGACACGAGTTCGCTGGGAACCACCGAACTGTGGATGTACCACCGCACCGGCGGCGACGGTATTCAGATTACCAAGAAAGACGACATCCCCGAGGTAAGCGAGCCCATCTTCCACCCCGACGGTCGCTTCGTCTACTTCAGTGCCCGTCCCAGTCGCTTCGGCTACAACCGCAACGTTCACCAGGGCATCTACCAGATTCGTCGCTTCGATCTGCAGACCGGGGAAGTCACGCCGGTCACCAATCGCTTTGGCGGCGCGGGAAATCCGGCCATCAGTCCCGACGGCAACACGCTGGCGTTCATCACGCGCGACGGCCTGGATACCGTGCTCATGTTGCACGATCTGGTTTCCGGCGCCGAGCGCCGGTTGACCGACGGGCTCGATCCCGATCTTCAAGAAGCATTCGCGTGGACGGGCGTATATCCCGCCATGGATTTCACGCCCGACGGCCGACACATCGTTGTTTCGGCGCAGGGGAGACTCTGGAAGGTCAATGCGAACACCGGAGCCAAAGCCACGATTCCCTTCACCGTGGCGGTGGAGCAAACCGTCCAGGAGGCCTTGAGTTTCAAGCCCAACGTCACCAGCGACACCTTCAACCTGAACATCCTGCGCTGGATCCATGAAAGCCCCCGCGATCAGAGCATTGTGTTCGCCGCGTTGGGTCGTATCTACCAAGCCGATTCGGACGGAACGAACCCCAAGGTTCTATTGAAGAACGACGACGACTCGGTCTTCGAGTACGCGCCCCGTCTCAGTGCCGACGGCAAGCGACTTGCCTACGTGACCTGGAGCGACACCGACAAAGGTCACGTGTGGACGGCAAACGCCAACGGCGGCGGCCAGCGTCAGATCACCACCGTCGCCGGTCAGTACGCCAACCCCAACTGGTCGGCCGATGCCAAACATCTGGTGTACCTGAAGGGCAGTGGCGCCACCTTGCGCGGCAACGACCTGGCCGAAGAGTTGTGGCACGAGATCTACGTGGTGCAGGCCGACGGCAAGAACCGGCGCTACGTGGCCAGCGTGGGCATGCGTGGATCGCAGGCCCGCATGCCCAATCCGGTGTTTGGTCCCGACGGACTACGCATCTATTTCATGGAAAACGGCGAGAGCAACACCGTCAACTTCGTGTCGGTGAATCTCGACGGTGTGGACAAGAAAACCCACGCAGCATTGAAGTACGGAGAAGAGTTCGCCCTGTCCCCCAACGGGAAATGGATCGCCTACAAGCACCTGCACGATGCCTACGTTGCCCCCATGCCGCTGGCGGGGACAAACAAGCTGGAGCTGGGCGATAGCGACGGCGCCGTGGTCGTGAAAGCGCTTACGAAGGACGTGGCCGACTGGATTGCCTGGGCTGACGATGAAACCCTGACCTGGGCCCAAGGAAACAGTTTCTACCGGCAGACGCTCGAGAAGATCCTGGCTGAACCGGAAGAGGATGAAGACGAGGGCGACGACGATGCCGACGGCAAAGGCAGTGAAGACGACGAAGACGAAGCCCCCGATCCCAACGCCCCCGAATCCGTGGACGTTCTGGTGGAAGTGAATCGCCAACGCCCCACGGGCACGCTGGTCATCGACGGTGCTCGACTCATTACCATGAACGGCGATGAAGTCATCGAGAACGGCGTAGTGGTGGTGAAAGACAACCGCATCGTGCAGGTGGGCGCCAAGGGCAGCGTTTCCATTCCCGACGGAGCTGAGATTGTCGACGCCAGTGGCATGACCGCCATTCCCGGCCTGGTCGATGCCCACGCCCACATGGGCTACGGCGGCCTCGACATCCTGCCCCAACGCGATTGGCGCTACTACGCCAACCTGGCGTACGGCGTTACGGCCACCATGGACCCATCGGCAAGTACGCACCTGGTGTTCAGCCAGGCCGAAATGGTCGAGGCCGGGGTCATGAAGGGACCTCGCATCTACTCCACCGGGTTCATTCTGTACGGCGCGGACATCCCCGGTAAGGCACCGACCAAGAGCCTGGATGACGCAAAGCGCCACGTGCGTCGCCAGAAGAAACTGGGCGCGTTCGCGGTGAAAAGCTACATGCAGCCCAAACGAATCCAACGGCAGTGGATGCTCGAGGCCGCTCGTGAAGAAAAGATGTTGGTATTCCCCGAAGGCGGCGGAAATTTCCAGCACAACCTGGGCATGATCGTCGACGGCCACACCGGTATTGAACACAGCGTGCCGGTGGCTCCGTTGTACGATGATGTGGTGCAGTTGTGGAGCAACACGAAGGTAGGATACACGCCGACGCTGCTGGTGTCGTACGGCGGTTTGAGTGGCGAACACTGGTTCTATCAGAACGACGAACCCATCTGGCGCAACCAGAAGCTTCTTCGTTTCACACCGCGCGCCGACGTAGAGAGCCGCTCGCGGCGTTTGAACATCCATGCCTACGAGGGCGACTGGCACCATGTAAACGTGGCTGCATCGTGCGACAAACTGGTCCAGGCCGGGGTAGGCGTGAACATGGGCGCGCACGGTCAACGCCAGGGACTGGGTTGCCATTGGGAACTGTGGGCCCTGAGCCACGGTGGAATGAACGCCCACGATGTACTGCGATGCGGCACTCTGTTTCCGGCCCGCTACATTGGATTGGGCGACGAACTGGGTTCGTTGGAGGCCGGCAAGCTGGCTGACATCGTCCTACTGGCCAAGAATCCGCTGGACGACATCCGCAACACCGATACGGTGCGAATTGTGATCAAGAACGGCGAGATGTTCGATGGCGACACGATGGATCAGATGTATCCGGTGAAGGCGAAGCGGAAGCCGTTTCTCTGGGAGCTCAACCAGTAGTCGCCAACCTACGTCACGACTAGGGCCACTTGAGGTAGAGGTCGCCTTCAATCCAGTCAAGGTTGTCGGAGTTGTCGGCGCGATTGGCGTGGAGGGATCGCGTTACCAACTTCCAGACAATTCCGTTGTCGGTGCCGTTGTGTACGAGGGGCGCGGAATTCATTTGGGTTGGATGGCTTGATTGGCGTTCGCGCGCCTGTGCGAGTACTTCGGCCACGGATATACGTACCACCAATGAATCCCCGTGCATGACACGAATGAAGGGATTCGGACGATCAACCGCGACGTGCAGTCCCTCCAGCGACGTAGGTGCGCGGGAGAGTTCCGCGCCAATTCGAAAATGGGTATCGAAGCCCGCCACGCTCTGACCCTCGCGCAGTGTCTGCGAACCAAAACTCAACGTAAGGCCACTTCCGTCTTCGGTACGTTGCCATTTGTCGACTGCCTCCACGCCAACCTCGTGAAGCAACCTGGAAGTGTGTTCACGGGCCGTGCCGCTCCGATAACTGACGCGGCCGTCGTGCGGCTCGGGCTCGTCCACGGTGGCCCACTGTTCCGCGAATCGTTCGCGGACGAATTCTGGTCCGTGCCCGGACAACAAGTAGTTCATGACCGCAGTCAACTCGCGGCGATCTTCGAACTCAAGAGTAGTAGCCACGGGAACGGCCTTTTCGTCCACCAACATGCCAGCCTTGGCCAGCAATTCATCAAGGCGCGATTCTTGACTTCGCCGTGAAACCGCGTACGCACCCCATGGGCCAAACGTCGTCAGCGCAGCCACCACGCAGAGCGTGAGCGGAAACCACCGGATATTTGCTGACCGTGTGATGAGATAGAAGACGCATAACCCGGCGAGCCAAACCGCCAGCACGAACAGAAAATACCGATTCTCCGTGATGCCGTATTGATCGACGCGCTTACCCAGGGCCGCCAGAAGCATGCCCAGCGCCGGCAGCATGACGATGTAGAACAACCGGCCGTAGGTGTCGACCCAGCGGCTTTCCTGCCGTTGGCGCACAGGGTGCAGAAACAACAACGACAGCACACCCAACACCGACACCGAAGACACCAGATACCCGATCCATCCGCTGGGCCACTCTCTGGTAACGAGGACCTTGCCCAGGTAGAGAGTAAGGATCACCACGTAAACCGCGACGATCGGCAATAGAATGTACTGCGCGAAAATGCGAATTCCGGTGGGGTACGTGGTATCGCTTTCGAGCGCGTCGAGATTTTCGGGAATGCCCCCCAGGAAATACATGGTGCCAAACATGATCGATACGATGGCCCACAACTGCGGATATCTGATTTCGTCGAAGTTGAGCCCGAACAACTTGTCCAGAGCCAGCAGTGCCACCGCGAAACCCGCGTACAGGACCTGGGCGAAGAGCTGGGCCGTGAGGAAGCGAAGAAACAGAATCCGGTTGTACTGCCAGAATCCCCGCAGCTGAGATCCCCCTACGAACGGCAGGAACGCGGCCAACAGGTGCGCGGCCAACGAGTACTGCACAAGGCGCCGAAGAAACACCGGTTGGGGCCAACGAAACATGAGCAGGCCGAACGCAACCAGGGCAACCACCGCCAGGGCTGGCCAACCCACGTTGGTCCAGATGCTCGGACGGCGTTCTTTCAGCAACGCCAACGCGGCAAGAATGGGTAGGCCCAGTCCGCCGACCAACAAGAGCCGAAGGCCAAACGAGGTTTCCGAGGGATCGTCAAACGCAAGAGTCGAACCCACGGTGGCGACCGCGGCCGCGGTCACCACCAGAGGGAATCGAACGGTGACCGCGCGAGCCGACTGACCCACGGTCTGCAAACTGGGAAACCGCATCGCGCTCTATTTCAACAGAGTAATGCGCCGGGCGTCACGGACAGAGCCCGATTCGAACTCAACCACGTATACACCACTGGCCACGGTCTGTCCGCGATCATCTGTTCCGTGCCACGTCACGCTATGTTCGCCGGCCGACAACCCCGGCAAACCAAAGGTTCGTACCAGCCGTCCCGACAGATCAACGACCCGAAGACGAGCCTCCCCCGGTTCCGCCAACACGAATCTCAGATCAGTGCTGGGGTTGAACGGGTTCGGCCAATTCGCCAGCAGCCCGCTTCGGCGTGCCGATATTTGGCCACTACGAAACACAACTGACTCCGACGACATCTCTATACCGCCAACTCGAGCCACGAGCTGATACCGTAGGTCCTGGCCCAACGGCGCAGTCGAGTCGACCCACGAACTGCGGCCCGATGACCCTGGAACGGAAACGGCCATCTCCATCGCACCATTGCCAACATTTCGATAGATGTTGATCTCCGATGGCAGAACTCCGGCCGGTACTTCCCACGTCACTTCCACCCCATTGGGGTGCGGCCGCGCCTCCAGAGAGAACGAAACCACGGGAACGGGAGTAGTGTCCGAGAAGGTAAGCGGTGGACCGATGTTGAACGGATTCAGGTTGGAGGGCGACTCGCAGTCCACCCAACCCGGCACCGGCGGATTGAAGCTGCTCGGAGTGGGGGCCCCCAACGAGATCACACCTTCTGCCACACAAGCGGGGTCCGGGGTGATGATAAGCGCCGTGTGTCTTATCACTTCCACGAAGTCGCCGGACACACAACTGCCCAGGCCCACGATGAAATCGCCAGGCGCGAACGCCACATTGAGCGCGTTGGGTGGGTTCAGGGAGATCCCCGCCACCACCACACACGGATCGACCTCCACTCGCACCTCGTACACCTCAAATCCGGGAACGCCAAAGACTACGACGTACCAATCGAAAATGAAGAACGGCTGAAGGTTCGGGCGTACTCCCGGGAACTCGTCGGGAGACCAGCTCAAGGCAATGGTTGCATCGGCGTCTTCGACTACGATTACCTGAACCTCGGCCGTGATCTCGAACGCCCCCGTGGTGGCTCGCAACGTATAGGTACGGCTCTCAGTAGGACTCACCACCAACGACCCCTCCGACGGTTGAGCACCCTCCCCATCGATACTGACGGTGCCCGACCCCAAGACCACCCAGGAGAGCGTCGAACTCTGCCCGGCACCCAACAACTGGGGACTGGCCGTGAACGACTCGATGATGAGAGGTACGACTTCGATGGTCGTGGAGGCGGTACTGGTGCCCGCGGCATTGGTAGCTACGAGTGTGTACTCCGTCGTTTCGGACGGATTGACCACCAACTGATCACTGGGACTGCTCGACGTGTAGCCAACGGGCTGGACGGTGGCCGAGTCTGACCCGATGAGATCCCACGACAACACAGCAGACGTTCCCGCGGCAATCGGTGTGACGTCGGGAGCGAAAGAATTGATAGTCGGTGCCAGCGGCGTGACGTCGACAGTGCGAGTCGTCGTACCCGCCGCGTTGGTACACTCCAGCACAAACGTGGTGGGCTCGGTCACGAACACCACGAACTCTCCGCCGGCGGCGGCGATGGTTCCAAACCCCGGCTGAAGGTTGGCTGATTGAGCCCCCTGGATGTCGGCGGTAATGGTAACGGCGTTTTGCGGATACGGTTGCGCATTCGATACGGCCAGCGTTGCGTCGGGCACCTTCCACGTGACCGTCGTCGTAGCGGAAGTGGAAGTCTCCGCGTTGCTGGCCGAGAGCGTGTATGTGGTTGGACTGGCCGTGGGCGTTACCTGAACACTCCCATCCGGTGGCACCGGCCCCACGTCGGGCGTAATCCCGATCGAGGACGGGTCAGCCGAAGAAACCGACCACTGTAGTGTGGTAGGAAAACCCCCGTAGACCACGTCGGGGTTGGCTTCAAACAGGGTCACGGTGGTTGGGGCCAGCGTCACATTGACCGTGGCCATGGAAGTCCCGAACCCGTTCGTCGCCGACAGTGTGTAGCTGGTGCTGGTGGACGGATTGACGACAACGGTATCCACGCCAACATCCAACGAACCCACGCCGTTGTCGATCTGAGCGGTATCGACGTTCAGGACTACGTAGCGCAAGGTAACCGCCTGCCCAAACACGAAGTTGTCGGGCAGGGCGTCGAACACGGCAATGAGCGGCGGCTCGTTCTCGTTCACCTCGATGGCCGCGACCAACGACGTCGTGCCCCATTCGTTCGTGGCCCTCAGCTCCCAAGACAGTCGATCGATTGGAACAAGGGCACCGCCAAAAGCAACCTGGCCAACACCGGACACGGCATCGACAGCAATTGTGGTGGCACCACGTACATCCCAGGCGAGACGAGCAGAGCCGTCTACCAGATCCACCGTGAAGCTCTCGACACGAGGTTCTCTGATTACCTCGACCAATACCTGCGCTGCGTTCGAATCGCTGCCGTTGCTGGCCACGATTTCGTAGACCGTGTCGCTCAGTGGCGAGTCGGTCGAGTTTCCGACCAAGGCAACTGGCGCACCCTGCAACGTGGCCGAACTGGCCCCCGAGGTTTCCCAGGCCAACTCCAGGTTCCGCCCCTCCACGTGTACATCCACGGAACTGGATACGTGCACTGCGGCGGGCAGCGTGGCATTCAAGGTCACCCCACCCGCGGGCGCGAACCTGAGCAGGTCGGCTGGATTGTTGCAGCGCCCGTACAGCATGGGCTCACCAATCGACGCAACCGGACCTACATTGATTCTCAGGTCGTCGACGTCGGTTGCCCCTGCGGGCAACTGCACCAGGTACGTGACCAGTGTGAACGGACTGGCCGACGGGTTCACACAGTTCAGAAACCCCAGAATCCATTCGTCGGCCGTGGGATTCTGGACGAAGAATGCATTGCTGTTGGGCGTACGACCCAGCACCTGCAGTCGTGGATCCACGGTCACGCCGAACTGGGCGGCCTGAATACCGTCGAGTGGATGAAGTTCGATGTTGTCGGTCACGACGTGCACTTCGACAACGCCGCCGCCGGCCAAGGTGCCAACGCGCTCGCCGGAGGTGGTCGAAAGGACCACTCCCAGGCCGTTGGGAAGTTCAGAAAAGTCGGCGTGGGCGCACACAGACCAACCCATCAACGCCAAGAACAGCGCCAGGACTCGCTTCTTCATAGAAAACCCCTAAGAGTTCGGGTGCCAAACGCCGCTCGCTCGAACCCAGTTGGGACCCGGTTCGAGCGAGCGACCTATCAACTACTTCAACAACGTGATGCGACCCGAGTCTTGAGTCGCGCCACTTCGGAACTTCACAATGTACACCCCGCTGGCCACGGTTCGGCCACGTTCATCCTGGCCATTCCAGACCAACGAATGCGGCCCAGCCGACAATCCTGGCCGCACGAATCGACGAACCTCACGACCAGCCACGTCGAAAATCGTGAGCTCAGCTTCGCCCGCACTCGCCAACACGAACCGAAGCTCGGTGCTGGGATTGAACGGATTGGGCAGGTTGGCCAACAGGCGTGTTCGATTGTTGGGAGTCAATGACCGCTTGGCTTCCACTTCGGGCGAGGTAACCACCAGGTCGGCAGCGTACACCACCGTGCGATAGCGGTACGTAGTACCGGCTTCCACGTGCTGGTCTTCCCAGGTTTCCGGCACGTTCAATCCGGAAAACTGAGCCACCGTGCTCATGCTGGCGTTGCCTTCACTTCGTTGGATCTCCAGCGAATTCACAGGTACATCGCCGTTGATGTCCCACCGGAGTTCAATTCCTGCCGTGGTCTCCGAGGCGGAAAGGCCCACGGAAACGGCGGAGACCGGCGACTCAAGATCGTCGAGCCGCAACGGACCGCCGACCAGCAGCGGACGGATATCACCCGCGCAGTCCAGATAGGCCGGTACAGGAGGCGACAAACTGGCCGGAGTCGATTCCATGATCGACACGCTCTCATTCCGACAGGCTGGGTCGAAGTACACCGCCGTGTACTGGAGCAATGGAATCACATCCAGGAACACACAGAACCCAAGACCCACGATCCAGTTGTCGGATCCCTGGCCCACGCCAACCGGTGACGCTCCCGGTGTAATGAACTGGGTGTCGAGCACCAAGAGACAGGGAGGGATGTCCAACGCGAACTCGTATCCGTCGACGGGCAGGTCCATGTTGGCCAGCAGCGCGTAGAAGTTGAAGGTCGCTCCCAGTCCGCCAGCCGGCGGCGGACCCTGGGGATCGGTAGGCGACCAACTCAAGGCCACCGCGGCAGCGTCGGGCAAGACCACCGAAACCGATACGTCGCGGGTTTCGACGAAAGCACCGTTGGATACGCGCAGCCGGTAGGTACGCGAGAACGAGGGGATGTCTACCAGGGTGCCGACCGCGGGTTGAGGGCCAAAGCCCACTAGCTCGATGTCACCCGCGCCAATGACCTCCCAACTCAACTCGACCTGCCCGCCCGAAACCACCAACGTTGGGCTCGCCGTGAACCGCTGGATGCGGATGGGAACCACACTCACCACCTGGTTGGCCGTCGCCGATCCGCCCGAGTTGGTCGCGGTCAGAACGTACTGGGTGGTGGTCACCGGCGTGTCTTCGAACGTTCCCACGGGATCGCTGGTCGTGAACCCCAGGGGCTCAATGGTGATGGTGTCGGCCGCCTGCACATTCCACGACAGAGTGGTCGTTTCGCCCAGTACGAACGCCGATGGATCGGCCTGGAAAGAAGCGATGGTGGGGGGGCGCGGGGCCACGACGACCTGCGCCATCGTAACGCCGGCCGTGCTGGTTGCGGTCAGAACGAACGTCGTCTCTTGCACTATCGAAGTGGTAAACGTGCCGCCACCAACGTCGATGCTGCCGAAACCCGGCTCAAGCGTAACCGACTCGGCTCCCTGCACCGTTGCGACGAGGTCGAACGCCTGGCCGGGAAACGGATTGGCAATGGTCGATACGAGAGTCGCAGTGGGTGCCTTGGGAGATACGACCACCGCAGCCGTGCTTGTGCCGGTCGTATTCGTTGCGCTCAGGGTGTACGTGGTCTGCGTGGGAACCTGCACGCCGAACTGCCCGCCCGATGGATCGATACTCCCGACATCTGGGGAGATATCGGCCGACAGCGCGCCTGCGATCGTGGCCGTCAAGGTGACCGTGTCGGTAGCAAACGGTTCCAGCTCATCGGCCGACAACTCGACGGTGGGCACGAGCGGCGTAATGGTGACTGTCGCGGAGACGCTGCCCGCCAGATTGGTGGCCGCAACCGTGAATGTCGTGGGTACGGCCACGTTGGTCACAAACGTACCGTTGATGGGATCAATCGAACCGAACCCGGGTTCGAGCGTGGCCGACAACGCGTCGGCGATTCCCACGGTCAGCGTGAAGTCTTCACCACCAAATGGCGTGACCGTGCTACTCGATATGGAAACGGAAGGGAGCTTCCACGTGACGGTAGTCGTGGCACTGTCGGTGCCTTCGGGGTTGGTAGCCGTGATCGTGTACACGGTCCCATCCGCGGGAGGCGTTACGGTAACGATGCCCGAACTCGACACGAGGCCCACATCCGGAAGGATTTCTATGGTCTCGCCCGAAGTGACGTCCCAACGCAGTTGCGTGGGTGCGCCACCGGCGATCTCGGCCGGAACGGCTTCAAAGATCACGACCGCGGGCGGTGCCAATTGTACGGCCCTGGTTTCGGTGACCGACCCTTCACTGTTGGTAGCGGTGAGTGTATAGGAGGTGGAACCCGTTGGGCCAACCAACACGCTGCCACCCGCCGGATCGACCGAACCAACACCGTTGTCGATACTGGCACTGTCGGCGTTGAACAATCCGTAGTTCAGCGTAACCTGCGAGCCCCAGTTGAACATCGCGGGGTTGGCCGTGAACTGGGTGATGATCGGAGGGCCGTCAACTCCCTCGACCGAGGTCAGGACGGTAGTGGTACCCCATTCGTTGGTCGCCCGAAGTTCATAGACGGCCGACGGGACCAGGTCCGCTACCGCCGTACCAAAGTTGTTCAGGAAACCGGTAGTGCCGTCGATCTCGATCAGGTTGGCCCCCCGGGAATCCCATCGGAGGCGCACCTTGGTTTGACCACCCGTTTCAAAGATCTCGGCGGTGAAGCTGTCCACGCGGGGCTGCTGAATAACCAGCACCTGGCGAGCCAATTCCACCGGCGTGCCGCCGCCGACCGAACTGGAAATCTGGTAGTCCGTCGTGACTGTCGGAGTAACAAACATAGAGCCCGCCGACGCCACCGGAACTCCGTTGAGCGCGATAGTGTCGGCGCCGAAGGTCTCCCACGCCAACTCGAGTGGTCTTCCTTCCACCAACACCTCGGGGCTGGCGGACAGGTGCACAATGCTGGCCGCCGATGGATTGATGACCGCGCCGCCGGCATCGTAGAGCCGAAGCAACCGACTCGAGAAACTACAAGGGCCGAAGGCCGCCGGCTCGGCGATCGAATCCAGGTTGCCTACGTCAATTCTCAGATCGGCCGTAGAAGGTTCGGCCAGCGGAAGCTTCACCACGTAGGTAGCCAGAACGTGGGGACCCTCGAAACTGCCCTGGCACTGCAGGAACCCGATCTGCCACTCATCGGGAGTTGGGTTGGCGACGAAGAAAGACCCGGTGGACGCGAACCGGTTCACCACTTCCAGTCTGGGATCCACCTGAACCGAGAACTGCGCGGTAAGCATGCCGTCGCCCGCTAGATTCAAATCGTCGGTAATGATGTGAACGAGGGTCGTTTCGCCCGGCAACAATGTGGTGACGCGATCCAACGCGGGAAGCGACGTCGTGACACCGATACCCTGGGGAAGATCGGAAAGCGCTGCCTTGGCCGGTGCGGAGAGCAGTAGAAAGAGCACAGACGTGAGTACACACGAGGCGAGTAGTCTCATGGCATGGACCCCTTTCGGTGCGCGCGAAAAAGGGAGGGAGAGATCGCGCGGCAGTCAGGTACGGGCGCAGGGGATCGGCTTCAAGTTTCGCTATCGAGCGTACCACAAAGGCCCAGCGGCAGGGTGTTTCACCCAGGAAGAAAACGGCGCGAATCGGTCCATTCGAGCCCCGATCACAGATTCGGAAGGTGAAAACAGCCGCGTGGCGCCGGTCAGTTGATGTAGCCCAACGCGCGAAGCTGTTCGCGTTGTTCTTCGGTCAATTCACTGGCCTGGTTTGCCAACTCCGCGCCCAGCCAACGCAGGCCAGGATGATCGGGCGCGGGCGTGTTGCCCGCGTGCGCGCGAAACGTATCGCGCTTGCTACCGTCTTCACTGATCCACGTGACCGATGCATCGAGAGGGTAGACCGCGAATCGCAAACCTTCGGGAGCCACGATGCGTGATTCCTGACGATTGCCGTAGGTAACGAACACACCGTCGGTCAGAAGTGACCCCGCCTGCGCCACGGCCCAGGGCTGGCCAAGCCACGCGTACATGTCCTCGCTCATGCGTCGAGCTCGCTTCGATCGACCGAACCCACGCGACTCATCAATTCTGTTGTTCCGCGACTTTGGATCGTTTTCGAGATCGAACAAGGAGAACCGGTGGTTGGACAGGTCATGATGGAGATCCCACGTTGGTTTGTGCCAGCGATGCAGCAGGGTTTCGTGACGACTGGTGGACGCGAACCGCCCCGGGACGTGACCCTCGGGAAGTGAAGGCGACGAGCCCGTACGCAGCTGGTCACCCCGGTTCACCCCGTCACCAACCGGAAACGTCACGTTGGCCAACGATGCCAACGTGGACGCCAGATCTTCCAGCCCCACGCGTTCGTCGATGATCTGCTTGCGAATGCCAATGCCACTGACAATCCAAGGGACCTGCAGTTGCTCGGGGTAGAGCGTATGGGCATGGCCCCAACTGCCACGCTCCAGAAACTCTTCTCCGTGGTCGGACACGATCACGAATACCGTCTCGGGTCGTATGGCCGTCCACGTGGCGTGGAACTGGGCGAACGCGTCGTCGACGTAGGCGATTTCCTCGTCGTACTGATTTACCTGATGTTCCATCAGATCGGAAGAGGGAGGATTGTCGATGTAGTGCTTGTAGTTCTTGTAGCGCATTTCATTGCCACGTGAGACGCGGTCGAACTTCTCATCCCAGGGAGATGGCGCCGCGTACGGCCAGTGAACGTCGTACACATGCAGAAACAGGAACACCGGTTTCTCGGTACGAATCTTCTGCCCCCAGGTGAGCGCCTGCTCGAACACTTCCTGCGCCCGGGGAGCCCGGCGTTTGCCCCAGCCCTTGACCACACCGAAGTCGTGGTAGAAATCAAACCCGCGCTCAAACCCGAACTTGCGCGACGTGTAGAGCGCGGTCACGACAGCACCCGTACGATACCCCCCGATCCCAAGATGCTCGGCGAGCATGGGCGCGTCTTCACCAATGGCGAACTGCTCTTCGATGGCGCCGTGCTGAAACGGCAACAAACCACTGAGCATGGTTGCGTGCGAAGGCAACGTCCAGGGCGAGGGCGCCCACGCGTCGGCAAACCGGGTGCCGTTGGCCGCCAACTGATCGACAAATGGACTGGTGTCGCGCTCGTATCCGTAGGCGCCCAGGTGATCGGCACGCAGGGTGTCGATGGAAAGCAATACGATGTCGGGTTGGCGCGTTGCCCTGGGTGGGCCCGACGAATCGGCCGATTCGGCGGTCCCACCACAGCCCACCAGCAGGACCATCACTGCTACCAGGGGAATTCTCCGGTGCCCCAGGGCCGCGGTCAGGCGTCGCGTGTACGTTCGCAATAGGTATGGAGTGCGCATGGGCTACATTATGACAGAATCGAATCGATCTGCCATGGTTTCGCCCTTGTCACCAGTGACCGGTGAGGATCACACTCACCGCATGCTTCAACTTCGCCGTCAGACCGATCCCGCCTGGGTGACCACCGTGCTGGCCGATTTCGACCCCTTCCTGCTCGACCACGCGGCGTGCGAGAGGAAGGCGTCGGCCTCGGCCATGTCGTTCGTTGTCCGCTACGGCGATCGCCCCGCCCTGCTCGACCCACTGATCGCGCTGGCGCGCGAAGAACTCGAGCACTTCCACCAGGTGTACAGAATCATCGAATCGCGGGGGCTACAGCTATCGGCTGACACCCGCGATCCGTACATCCATGCGCTCAGCGAGCACGTGCGGTCGGGCCGTGACGAACGGTTGTTGGACCGCCTGCTGATGTTTGGCGTGGTCGAGGCCCGGGGCTGCGAGCGTTTTGGGCTGGTGGGAAAACACCACACCGACCCCGAACTCGCAGCCTTCTACCAGGACCTGACCGTTTCGGAGGCTCGTCACCACGGTCTGTTCCTGCGATTGGCCCGCGAATATTTCAGTGTCAAGACCATCGAAGCACGACTGGACGAGCTACTCGACGTTGAAGCCAAGGTGGTCGCCGGTCTCGACCTTCGCCCCGCGCTACACTGACCGGGAACTTGACTCGGGGCGGTGGCGGGCCACCTCCACTATTTCCACACCAGCCAGCTGCAACAGGCGCCCGTAGTTGGGACCGTTCACGCGCAGACGGACCACCGCGTGGTTGTCTTCGTATTCGATACTGCTCACGTCGGCCAGTTCGTGTAGCTGCGCCAGCGAGCGCTGCTGATCGTTGGGTACGTTTACCACCAGATGCCGTTCCTCGCTGCGCAATCGCAACGCGACTTCATCGAGCAACTCATTCACGCCCTCACCGGTCACCGCGCTGGTGAATACGGCATCAGGGTAGGCTTGTGCCAGGCGATCGCGTACGCCGGGGCTCACGTTATCGACCTTGTTCAACACCAACAGTGTGGGCTTGCGCTCGTCACACACTTCTTTCAGGACCTTGTCGACCGCTTCTATGTGCGCCTCATCCTCACCCGATGCCGCGTCGACCACGTGAAACAACAGGTCCGCCTCGTTTACTTCGCTGAGGGTAGCTCGAAAGCTCTCAACCAGATGATGCGGAATGTTCCGCACGAACCCGACCGTGTCGGTCATGAGAAACATGTGGCCGTCGCTGGTTTCCACGCGGCGCGTCGTGGCGTCGAGTGTGGCGAACAGCTCATCGCGCACGTAGACGCCCGCTTGCGTGATGTTGTTCATGAGCGAGCTTTTTCCTGCGTTGGTATAGCCCACCAATGCCACGCGGAACTGTTGATCGCGTTGTTTGTGTTGGGTATCCATCTGCTTGCGAATGCTCGCGAGATCGCGTCGGAGCTGGGAAATACGCTGGCGGATGATGCGACGATCGGTCTCGATCTGCGTTTCACCCGGACCTCGGGCACCGATTCCACCCGCCTGCCGTTCCAGATGCGTCCACATGCGAGCCAGACGCGGCAGCATGTACTCGTATTGGGCCAGGCTCACCTGCAGTCGTGACTGACGCGTACGGGCGTGGCGCGCGAAGATGTCGAGAATCAACTCGGTGCGATCCAGCACCCGGCAACACAACAACTTCTCGAGGTTGCGTCCCTGGGCGGGGGCCAGGTCGTTGTCGAAGATGACCAGGTTGGCCTTCTCGCTTTCCACCAGCATTTTCAGCTGCTCAACCTTGCCCTTGCCCAACAGGGAGCGCACATCGGGTCGCTCGCGGCGTTGTTCCAGGCGTCCTTTCACCAGGGCGCCGGCCGTTTCGGCCAGCCGCTCCAGTTCGTCCAGATCAGCCCAACGCGCAGGTGCACCCGGACGGGAACCAGTGATATTCACGCCAACCAGGATCGCGACTTCGCGCGGCTTTTCATCGGCGGGTACATAGAACGCCCCATCACGGGTCGATTCGGTCGGATTCGTCAAGAAACCTCCTGACCCACCGAAGGGCGGGCCGGTACGCGATTTCGAAACCAAAGCTCGAGCATGAGTACCGTCCAGAGGATGGATCCGCGTGATACTCCACTCATATGTTGATCCAGCAGCCGCTTCACATAGGACTGATCGAGCCACCCCTCTTGGGCCAGGCGCGACCGGTGCAGAGAGTCTTGCAGCATGCCCTTGAGCGGACCACGCAACCATTGCTCGTGCGGAATGGCGAAACCGGTTTTGGGCTTGGTCAGATGATCGGCCGGAAGGTGACGCCGGGCTAGTTCGCGCAATACCAGTTTGCCATGGACTCCATCGTTCTTCAGGTTCACCGGCAGGTTCAATCCAAACTCCACGACGCGGTGATCCAGCAGAGGCACCCGCATTTCCAGCGAATTCATCATGCTGGCAATGTCGACCTTGCGCAGAATGTCGTTGGGAAGGTAGAGCGCCAGATCCTGGTGCTGGAAGCGACGAATGCCCCCCTCCAGTTCGAACACGCCACCCGCATCGAGCCCCAATCGCAGACTGTGGTTCGGGTCGGATCCGTCGCGTAAGCGAGGGCCGGCCAGTCGGCGCTGAATGCGTGCCTCGGTCAATACCAGCGAATCTACCTGGAACTCGCGATCGCTCAGAGCCAGGCGGCGCAGTCGTTGCGCACCCCTGGCCAAAGGCGGCAGCATGCGGTTCACCGGATCCAGAACCGCGCCCAGGCCCGGCAAACTGGATCGATGCAAGCTCGCCATGTGGCGACGGTAGCCCGCGAAACCCTCGTCACCACCGTCACCCGAAAGCGCCACCGTCACGTGCCGACGCGCTTCTTCGCACACCAGAAACGTAGGCACGGCCGAAGAGTCGGCGAACGGTTGCCCGTAGGCGGTAGCCAACCGCGGCACCAGTTCTTCTATGTTCGGGTCGCAGACGATCTCGGTGTGGTCGGTCGCGTACTTCTGGGCTACCTGTTTTGCCCAGGGCAACTCGTTGTGGGTCTGCTCGGCGAAGCCCACGGAAAATGTCTTCACCGGCTGCGTCGAATGGCGGCTCATGAACGCCACCACCAACCCCGAATCGATGCCTCCACTGAGAAGCGCGCCAATGGGAACGTCGGCCACCATGCGCATGCGCACCGCATCGTCGAGCAATGACTCCAGGGCGTCGGTGGCCTCGGGCAATGTGTCGGGCACGTCGGTCTGCGATTCCACCGACCAGAAACTCATGATCTCGGGCGAGGCCAAACCATCAGACAACAGAAGCCCGTGGCCCGGCAGCAATTCCCGCACATCCTTATATATGGTTCGCGGTGCCACCGTGTAGCCGTAGGTCAGGTAGTCCCCCATGGCCTGTGCGTCCAGGTCCTGGGAAACATCGGGGTGCATCAGCACCGCGGGTATCTCGCTGCCGTAGACGAATTGGTTTCCTTGTTCGCAGTAGAACAGCGGCTTGATGCCCAGACGATCGCGCGCCATGAACAACGTGTTCTCGTGCCGATCGTGGATGGCGAACGCGAACATTCCGTTCAGCTGGTACACCACGTCGGTGCCCCAGGCCGCGTAGGCCGTCAGCAATACCTCGGTATCGCTGCGGGTCCGGAACTCCCAGCCTTTGGCCGCCAACTGGTCTCGCAACTCGGGAAAGTTGTAGATCTCACCGTTGAAGGTGATGGCGTACCGTCCATCGGCTGACACCATGGGCTGATGCCCGTGCTGGAGGTCGATGATGGACAACCGGGCAAAGGCCATTCCCACGTGCTCGTGGATCTCGACACCGGAGTCGTCGGGACCACGATGGTGGAGGACCTGGATCATGCCCCTCAGAATGGGGGAATGAGCGTCGGGGTCGACGCGCCGCCGGTCGCGATGGAGGAAGCCTGCGATGCCACACATGCATATGAGGTTAGCGGGAAACCGCGGGCGGGGCCAGGGGCTTGACGCTGCGCGGCCCGGGCGACGCGGGCCCGTTTGATGGGTGTCTCCTGACGGGCCGCGCCCCCCAGGACCATGCCCGCCGAAATGATGAACAGGTTCTTGATGATGTACTGGCCCTCCATCGTCAGTCCGAAGGGAACGAGGCCCGCCTGGAACGTAACCTCGGGCAAGAGCACGAGCGGGAGGAGGGTTCCCACCATCTGCACGGCCAGCATGGCCACGCCGATTCGGACCGTGCCCGGAAAAAGGAAGGCCAGGCCGATCACGACCTCCCACCAGCCCAGAACCACCAACCAGGTAGCACCATCCATCACCGGAAACCAGCCGACCGTGGCCAGTACCAAAGGCTCGGCCGGGGACAAGCCAAACGGCTTGAGGGCCCCGAACCATATGAAAACAATACCCATGGAGATGCGAAGGGCGCCCAGGCTCCAACGTTGCATGAATCGGGCGGCCGCCCGATCGATCCGGTCCAGGGCTGTGCTCATGGGAGTTCTCCGTCGTGGTGGGGAATGCGGTCTATTCCCTACAACCGGAAAACGGGCGGGCGGGGCTCATGGATTCGAAGGAAACTCGCTGGGGACGTAGTCGTACTCCCCCACTCCCTGGACGATCATGAATCGGCAGGCGCCGGCGCCGCTTCCCTCCACGTAGTGGGCAACGCCCGGTGGCACCGCCACGGTATCGCCAGGATTCAGAACGTGGGTCGCATCGGGGTTGCGGGTGGTCACCCGCATTGGTCCCTTCATGCAGAAGAACGTATCGGTAATGTTGTTGTGGTAGTGCCAGGGCACGCACTGCCCGGGCGCCAAGGCGAGTAGTCGGACCCGCAGCCCAGGGGCCTCGGCCAGAGTTTCCCGTTGTTCAGCCGGATAGTCCTTGTCGTGCTCGTCCATGATCTTCCCTTCGCTGCCAAAGAGAACTCACCCCAACAGCAACAACCCCAGGCCCACTGCCGCCGGTAGTGCCTGCACAAACAGAATCTTGCGACTCGCCGTGGCCGCCCCGAACAACCCCGCAACAACAACACACGTCAGGAAGAAAACCTTGATCGCGTGGCCATCGGCGCCCAGGCTCAACCCCCACAACAACCCCGCGGCCAGGAAACCGTTGTACAAACCCTGGTTGGCCGCCAGCACCTTCGTGGCCGCCGCCCTTTCGTGGCTTTGACCAAACGCGCGCAGCCCCGGCGGCTTGTCCCAAAGGAACATCTCCAACACCAGGAAGTACACGTGCAGTGCCGCGACCAGGGCGATGATCACGTTGGCGATCATGGATTCACCTTTCGAGAAGACTCGACCTCAGTTGGAAATCAGCGCCGGTCCTTATTCGTGACCCCACGGGGGTAGCGGTGTTTCAATGGGCTTGGTCAGGTCGAACTCGGCGCGGAACCGGCGGTCGGTTCCCTCACGCCTGAGTCCATAGGCGAACTTGGTGCCCGGACGAACCTCCATGGTCCAGATATTGGTCGCCGCCGCGGGGATGAGTTGGGCGGTGAATCCATCGGCGTAGAATTCCTGTTCGTTCGACGATCCTGGTTGCTGGGTGTCACCGCCGTATTGCGTCACCTCGTCTTCGTTTCCGTCTTCGTGACGATGATCGTGCTTCAGGCGCAAACCAGTTTCGGTCCGTGTGATCACCCAGGTACGGGAGCGGTTCTCGTCAACGAAGAACGGAATGCGAATCTCGTTGGGACCACACTTGCGAACGTGCATGACCAGGCGAGCCTTGTCGAACTCATCGTTGGCTGGTTGATTCTGCACGACCCGGCCCTCGAACGATTCACCGCAGAGGGTTTCGAGCGCCAACCAGAATTGGGCCTGCGAAGAATTCAGGTCCGATCCAATCGTTTCGAGGTCCTTGAGTTGGGAAATCGACGAACAACCCGCGGCAATCACGAGGCACGTGACCAAGATGCCGCGCAGGTGCCGGCTTGGATTCGTCATGACCCGGCTTCCCGCGCCATAAGACTCTCCAACTGGTACGAATGCCGAATCGGATGCATGACGGCGTGTTCGAGCATGGAGTCAATCGTGAACGGAGAGCCCCAGCGTGCGAGGTACGCCTTGGAATCAGCGACTTCTTCGGATACCTCGCGCAGCGGCTGTTCCCACGCGGCCAGGACCGACTCCATGTATTGGTCGGCTCGGGCGGCAAGACCCTTCGCGGGCGGATTGGATTCCACGTCGGGTGCGGGGAGATTCAACTGCTCGCACATCCACACCAGGTAGTGAGCCGCGCAACCCAGCACATGGGCAAGTAGAACCTCTCGCGACGCGTAGCTGGGATCGGTGGTCTCTGGCAACTGAATCCCCGCGGCGTCAGCGCGACGCCACGTAGCCAGGAATTCGCGCAGGTAACGGGCGTGCAGCGCGACCAACGTCTTGGCGCCGCCGTACCGGTATTCGCTCATGCTCGACCTTTCGATGGTGTGATGCGCCGTCGATTCTAGTCGAACGAGGCCTTCAGTGCACCGAAACTGGTTCTCGAAACGGGGACGACAAATGGGCAACCCAAAGTGAAGTATCGCCACCCCGCCCATGCAGAGTCGTAGGGTCCATAGAAGCGCACTTCGCCCTCGGGACCACGCAAGGTGATTCCGTTCGTCATGAAGCAGGTCGCAATTTCACAGCCCCCGCAGGTAGCAGCACGCCCATCCACAACGAGCTTGAAACCGTAGTAGAGCGTATTCGGTACCACAGGCAAAGCTTCACCGGGTGGCATCTGAACGGTGATGATAGCGCGGCCACGCACTGGGTTGTCGAGGAAATCAACCTCGTAAGTAACTGTGGCTGTTGCTCTCCCACCCCAATAGTCTACTGCGGTCGAAGGTCCGTTCGTAAAGTCCGCGCTGGGGTACACGACGGCCGGAATACAGCCTTCGGAGCCAGCTCCTCCCCACCAGGGAGGCAGTGCGAGTGGCAACGTGCAGAAATCCACGGTTGCTTCAAGCGTGTAGACCGCCGAAAGGCCGGGGGGCATGCGGAACGCCCCCACCAACTCGTTTACCTGAGCAGTGGGATCACAGGGGTTGCCCAGGTTTTCCCCGCCCCCGGTAGCATCTCCCCAGCCAACGTGAATTTCCTGAGCACGGACGCAGGGTACGCCGATCACAAGCAAGACCAAAATCATCGCAAGTTTCACCGGTGGACCTCCGGTGTGGGGTTGGAATGTCACCATTTGTCGGCCGAATGTTGGCCGGGCGACGTGTCAAGCATACGCGAATCCGACGGGCTCCGTGCCGCGAATAGTTCACCCGGGTAACCCGTTGAAAACAAACACCGACGTGGGACCTGCGCCTACGTTCCGCGAATCCTATCCAGATATGCCGCCAGGATCTTCAGATGATCATCGTTGTCACCCAATTGGTGGCAGGTGATCCAAAGGTTGCCCAGCGAAACGATCCGCTTCGTCATCTGAATGCTGTCGATGGCCCGGTACTCCACGCCGCCAACCGGTTCATACAGAGGTTTGCTCTTCTCGTTCTCGTACTTCTTCGACCACCACGCATTGCACGATTCCTCCGAATCGAACACGAATACACGCACGACAACCATCCGCGACAAATCGGTGGGGTTCATGTACGTGAAGTCCGCGCATCCGGTAATGCCAATGGGAGTGAGTTGCTCGTACAACTTCTCGCCGATGGGCTTGAGTGCATCGGGCGCGTTGTCCAGATCCGACAGATCGTCGAACATGATGCCGGTGGGCCCTTCCCACACGCCCGGCACTTCACTGGCGCGGATGCTCAGGTCGGAGACATCTTCGGTGAAGACGAACGGGGTCTCGTTGGCATCGCCGGGTCCGGCAAGGAAGGTCAGCGGAAGTGCAACGAGAAGAAGCGTGGTGAACCTGGCCATTGAAACACTCGTGAGTTGGTGGATTGCGTCGGTTAGGTACGCAAATCCACTAGCATCAAAAATGCCGGTCGAGAGTTACTCCATGCGTTTGAATCGTTGGCGATTGCCCGGTTTCCAGGTAGCTCCACCGTCGCTGGTAACCTCCATGCGGGACTCGAACGAATCCTGGGCAACGTTGAACCGTGTGAAGCGCAGTTGTCCCGTTCCGCCGTCGGGCATGGCGTACTCCTGCGAAACGCGCACTTCACCGCCCAGTGGGCCAGTCATGACCCACAACTTCCCATCAACACCCACCGCGGCCATCTCGATCTTGCGCTCGGCTTCGTTTACGTAGAACAGAATGCCCGAGGCCTGGCCCAGCTCCTCGATTCGGTTTTTGCCAATGGCCACGCGATCGGGCACGACCCACGAAAACTCGTAGATCGCCGAAACCGTTCGGGCGACGGTTCCGTCGTCCTTCAGAAAATCTGTGGTAGCCTCCCAGCGGCCAATGGAGGTTCGCAACTCTTCGACCGAGTGCTTCAGTTGAGCATCGTCGGCGTTGTCCTGGGCCCGGGCGAGCCCGGGAATGGTGACCACGCAAACAACGAGTAGGGCTCGTCGCAGAAACGAATTCAGGTAGTTCAATGAGGGCCTCTCCAATTGAAACTCTTTGCCCAGAGTGCGACTCGGGAGCATCGCTCAACGGTGCAACGATAGCAGAACCCGCGTTCTACACCTAATCTGTTGGTAACAAAGGAGTGAAGCATGCGGTTGATTTTTTCGATATTGCTTCCGGTTCTGCTGGTTGGGGCAACGGCGGTCAACGCAACCACTCTGCAACAACGCGTGACCGATGCGGTGGAACACGAAGCATTGCCCGGCTTGGCCATATATGTAGTGCCAGCGCGCGGAGAACCGGTGGGCGCGGCCGCCGGTCAAGCCGATCCTGACGGTCGCTCGTTCGCCAGCACCACGCCCGTACGCATTGCCAGCGTCACCAAGACCTACGTGGCGGCGACAGTGTTACGTCTATGGGAACAGGGTCGTATCGACCTCGACGCCGCAATATCCCAGCTGGTGGACCAACGCTTCGATGACATCCTCAAGTCGGACGGATACGACACGAAGGCAATCACCGTGCGCCACCTGCTCATGCACACGGCCGGCTTGCCCGACCATGCCGATCAGCAGTACGTGCAAATCGTGGCCGCCGATCCACAACGAGTCTGGACGCGCGAAGAACAGGTGGCGCTGAACGTAGCCAATCACGATCCGTTGGCCGCACCCGGTGAGGTCTTTGAATATTCCGACACCGGATATGTATTGCTGGGACACATCATTGAACGGGTCACCCAGAAATCCCTGGCCGCCTCCGTGCGGCACGAACTGGATTTCGAATCACTGGGTCTAGAGGCAACCTGGTGGGAAGTAGCGGAGCCCGAGCCGGAAGGACTACCTCGGCGGGCGCACCAGTACGTGGGCAATGAGAACTTTCATCACGTGAATGCCTCGGTCGATCTATACGGAGGAGGTGGACTTCTATCCACACCCCGTGACATGGCCCTGTTCTTCGCGGCTCTCCTACGAGGGAAGGTCTTCGAGAACGCAGACACGTTGAAACTGATGATGGATGCGCCAGGCCACCCCAATCCCGACCAGTACCGCATGGGCTTGTCGCCGCAGACCATGAACGGGCACATCGGCTACGGACACACCGGTTTCTGGGGAACCGCCGTGTACTACTTTCCCGATCTGGATGTAGCCATCGCGGGCGCGGTGCTGGAACAGGGTGGGTTTCGGACCCTGCTGAAACTCATGGACGAGACATTGATTGAGCTGGAGGTCGCGGAGAACTAGAGCGAAGCTACTTCCGCCCACCCTTGTTCTTCGCGTGAAACCACGACAAGCGCTTCACCGCGAACCGGGGCAGACGCCACGAGCTCAGCGGTTTCCGACCACGCGGTACTGCGACCCGCCGATTGAAGCTGACTCGTCGAACTGCCTTCGGCATTCCATGATCAAACGGAATCCCGGGGCCCGAACCAAGCTCGGGCCCCGGGAAAGGCTACTTCAACAGAGTGACACGACCAGAATCTACAGCGCCCGCCGCCTCGAGGCGAACAATGTAGGTGCCACTGGCAACGCTGTTGCCGGTGTCGTCCTGGCCATTCCAGGTCACGCTGTGCTCACCGACCGCAAGGCCCGTGAGGGCGATCGTACGCACCAAGCGTCCAGCCACATCGTAGACTTTCAGCGTTGCATCACCCGCATGTTGCAACGAGAAGCGCAGCTCGGTACGAGGGTTGAATGGATTCGGAGTGGCCTGCATGAAATACGTACCGCGCGAGGCAATGTCCTCGGCGGCCGTCACACCAAACACCACATCGGTACCGTTCAAACCCATGTCATGACGCAAGCCGACCTCGTCGAACGCCACCACACTCAGAATGTGTACCGGAGCGCTCCGACCGTTGGTTTCGAAGTGGATCAGCACTTCGCCCGAGTACGCGTTGGACTTGGCGAATCCCAGCCGGACGAATCCCGGGAACTGCGAGTTCGTGGCCACCAGAGCCTCGGACCCCGGCGCCTCGGCCGAGACGAAGGACATGCTCGCGGCGTCGTAACTCAGAATCACGTCCAACGCTGCCGCATCTTCCAGGTGCAAGACAACTTCTCCGGCTCCGTACCCCGAACGCGCGTACACCGTCGGCTTTGTTGCCTCACCGGGTTCTACCGCCAGGATGATACCCACGGCTTTTTGCAGGATAAGAACGATGTCGCCACCATCGATGACTCCGTCCGAGTTCATATCCGCCGCGCAGAACTCGAGGGCCGTGGGCTGGAGCAAGCCCACCGAAAAGAGCAACGCCCGAATGGCATCGGCCGAATTGACCTCGCCGTCGGGAACGACGTCACCCTTGTCGCAGCCAGTGGCGATGCTTCCCTCGAGCAAGGCCAGAGGAATGGGCTGCTGCGCCAGATCGAATGCATCGGCATCCAGGAACGATATGGGCGAATCGCCTGGAGTGCCCGTGGCCACGAACTCCAGGTTCAGCATGTCCAGATCGAACTCGGGAACGTTGACCACGTCCAGCGTTGCCATGGAAATATCGACCGTACCAATGCCCGCATTGAACTCGAGGAACCAGTTGGCGAACGGCGGAGCCAATGAAACGTTGACCAGGTCGGCCAACGCCGGATCCCAGCTGAGTAGCAGGTCGAGTCCCGCGAACTCGGCGGGGTTGCCGCTCTTGGCTACGTTCGTGCGGCGCACGGTTACCGGCACCGAAACCGGGCCCACATCGACCGTGGCCTCGCCAATATCCACCACGAGGCCATTGCCGATATCGGGATTGCATTCGGGTTCGTTGACGCAATTGATCACGAACCGATTCTCACGCCAGCGCGCGAAGAAATTCAGATCGAAGTTGTTGTTGGTCTCGGTCCAGGCCAACTCGCCCGGCTGCGACGGCGGGCTCACCGTGTGCATATCAATCACAAGGTCGACGTCACCTTGAGGTTGCAGCGTCAGCAAGTCGATTCTCACGACCGAAACCGGGGGGAACGCGGAAACGAACGATCCGGTTCCCACGATGAATTCCCCGAAATTCGATGCAACGTTGATGCTGGTAGGGGGAATGAGCTGCAGCCCCAGAACCGCAACCTCGGGAGGAAAGTTCAAACCCGCTTCCCAGGCGCTCAGACCGTTGGTGAGGTTGTCGCCGGGCCGCCCGTCTTCGCCGAAGTCGATATCGGCCACCAGGTAGACCGTGAACGGGACGAACGCGGGTGTGTTGACGTTGAAGTCGTCCCCGGTTCCATCGCTGGCCGTGTTCAACCGCAACTCACCAAACACCCGCGGGGTGTTCGTACCGGCCTTGGGATCGGATTGGGAGATAGTGGTCGACCAGGAGTCGGCTCGGGGAACTGCGAACTGTCTAAGCGTGCCGGCGTGTGCGTCGGGACCATCGGCTGCAACAACCGTGACCGGCGTAGCAAGAAGGGGAAGGATCAGAGACATGATCAGAAGCCCGTGCCAGTGCTTCACGTGGGCCTTCCTTTGGGCTGAATTCGAACGTACTCCTTGATGCGGGCGCATGATTGCGCTTGGTAGTGCGCTACCAAACTGCTCCTGTTTCCCCCTACTCGTCAAGTACCAGGTGCACCATACTCGTGATCTGAACACGAGCAGCGGGGCGGAGACCTTGAAGGCATGAAAGGACCGGCATCGTGCACCGCTTGAATCTTCGCCACTTCATCGCCAGTACAAGCATGGCCGGTGCTGTCCTGTTCCTACTCGTGATCCCTGACTTCTTTCAACCCTACGTAACCCCCAGGGTCCTGGCGTTTCGTGTGCTTTCAGGCCTGGTTTTTTCGCTTTGGTTGGCTCTAGCCACAAGCGATCCGCGGTATCGCGAGGTCCTGCGATGGCCAGGAACCGTGGCCCTGCTGGGCCTGCTTGGTGTAACCGCGGCGGCCACGGCCTTTGGCATCGACCCGGGCCGCTCGTTTTGGGGCGACTTGGAGCGCACGGGCGGCTGGTTGACGCTTGCTCACCTGGTCGCCTGGTGGATCGCAACCGCAAGTTGCCTGCGCGCTCAGGATTGGCGGCGTTGGTTGAGTATCGCCACACTGGTGGCCGCGGCAGTGACCACGTTCGGCATCGTCAACCAATGGGTCCAGGGAACCCTGTTATCGCAACGACTCAGCACACTGAGCGGCAACCCAACATTCTTGGCGTCGTACCTTCTGGTGTGTGCGCCCCTTGCGGTTGTCTTCGCCACGGAGGGCTCGCGAAGAGTTCGAACACTATTCGCACTGGCTGGCTTGGTCATGGTGGCGGGAGTGTTTCTGACGTTTTCACGCGGTGCGCTGTTGGCGCTTGGTTGCGGGGTCGCGGTCCCTGGAGTTTGGTGGATATCGAGACAACGCGCACGCACCGTGATCACTACCGTTGGGGTCGCCGTCGTAGCCACCGCGGCGTTGGGACTCGCAGTTGCTGGCGTGGCCGACGGAAACAACCGAGGCGGATTCGGCCGGGTGTTCCAGATGGGTATGGACTCAAGCTCCGCCCAAATGAGGATTCTGGGCTGGAAAGCCGCATGGGAAGGTTTCCTGGAACGGCCGCGGTTGGGATGGGGGCCCGAGAACTACTACGCGGTATTCAACGTCCACTTCGATCCTCTGGTCCATACTCTCAGCGCCGAGGAGTCCCTGCTCGACCGCCCCCACAACCAATTCCTCGAAACGCTGTGTACAACCGGCCCGCTGGGCCTGCTTGCATTCGTGGCCTTGCTGGCATCTACCGTGGTGACCCTACGTAGAAACACCCTTCCGTTCGCAGTTCGGGGCACACTGCTGGGTTGCACGGTCGCCTACGCGGTAAACCTGTTCTTTCTGTTCGACACCCTGCTGCCAACCATCGTGTGGCTGGCGCTGCTGGCCTACGCGCACCGGCTGGGGCATCCGTTTCCGGATGGTCCCGAATTGCGTGTACCAAGGTCCTTGATCGTCGCGGCATTGGTGGCCTGGATTTTCATCGGGTGGCAAACGGGCCTTCGCCCGGCCATTGCAGCCCTGGACACCGCACGGATGGTTCAATCCCCCTCTGTCTTTACGAGCGTTGAACAGCTCCTCCGCATCGAATCCAGGAACAATTGGAGCCTGGTCTCCCCAGCCATGATGCTGTCCGACCGGCTACGAAATCAACTGATGGACGGAGACGGATTTTCGACGGACCAGGCGCAGGCCGTGGATCAACTGATCGGGTTCTTCGATCGCGAGTGGACAAGACGACCCTTGGATGTACGCGTGGGCCTGGAACTCATGGAACTTGGCAACCTGAGATACCTCATGCACGCCAACACCAAAGATCTGGAGCGCGCCGAAGCGAACTATCATCGACTGCAATCGATTTCCGCGACGCGTGGTGATGTCCATCTGCTGGCTGCACAATCGAGCGTGGGAGCGGGACGATACGCGCAAGCCCTGGAACGCGTGGAGCGCGCGCGAAGACTGAACCCACACTGGCCTGACCCCCACTGGTTCGCCGGCGTGTATTCCGTGGAGGCTGGCATGGATACCACCGCTGCCGTGCTTGACATGCGACGTGCGCTTGCCCTGCGATACAAGGTGAAACCGCCGGACATGATCCACGTGGAGTCGCTGGCCAGGAAAGCCGCGACACCCGAACTGGCCTGTGAGTTCTGGATAGAATGGACGCGCTTGCATCCCGGCGACCTCGCCGCGTGGAACCGAATCGTGACCCTCGCAACACAACTGGACGACGAACAACTGGCAACTCGGGCGCAAGACCACGCCAAAGCACTACAGGCCCTGGTACCGACCCAACGATGACCTGATTTGTTCACCGTATCGTCGCCCATTGGCCCACATCACAGGCTTTCGCGTGAAACCACGCCTCCCACGTCACAATTCACTTCTTGACGACCAGCACGATTCGGCCAGAAACTACCCAGGCAATTCCCTCACTTCAGAAAACACCGAGCGGGCAGTCCCGGGAGCCACGTCTCCATCCTCAGCCACTGCTCCATGCGCATCGGTCCCGCGCATGCCCGCTTGCGAGATTGCTTTCGCCGTCAACCCGCCCGGTCCTTCCACGCGGTCGACGCAAGCACCATGTCTCTCCGACGAAACGCGATCGAGTCTCGCGGCGCGTCGAACTTCCGCAGGAGCAAGGTATGACCAGAACCATCGCCGCAATTCTCGTCGGCGCTCTTCTCGCTACGCTGGGCGCCCTGACGCCACCACCCGCCGCGCTCGCGCAATCATTCGGACTGCCGCTGGGAGACCTCTACCCAACGTTCGTCGAGAACGATCGCGTCTCTACCGCCGACGTCCCCGCGTTCACTCCGTTCGACTGGTACCTCGTCACCGAGTTCAGCTTCGAAGACGTGGGAATCTCCGGGCAGGATTTCGTGAATGGCATGGGCGGGTGGGAAGCGCGGATCGACATTGACCCCAACATCATTGTCACGCAGCAAACGCTCCAACCCATCAGCTCGATCAACGTGGGTATCCTGCCCAACTGGATCGTGGGAACGGGTTCGCTGGTTGCTGCGGCTTCGACACCATTCACACTCGTCCGGTTCTCGGGGCTACTGGTGAGTTTCGACATCGAGGACCTGGTGGTAGATCTGGGAGCCCCCGTACCATCGTCGTTCGACGTGCTGGGCGGACCCGGCCCCGTCCCAGGCTGGGTCGAGTGGGTAGCCAGCGGCGAGTGTGCCGATCCATGCCTGCGACCCTTCGTGGACGCCAGTTCCCGCCTCGTCGTCAATTGCGTCAATGCACCCGAGTGCAATCCGGTCCAGGGCAACGGGATCGAGATCGCAGTTGGCAACGGTACCGTCGACGTCGGTCCAGTCGAAGTACCCGTCACGGTGCAGCGAACCACTATTCTCAAGGCGGGTGACCCTTCCCGGCTAGCCGGCCTGGATCTGGTGATCAACTGGGATCCCGCGCTGGCTTCGCTCGACGCCGTGTTGCTCGCTCCCGCCACGAACAACTGGTTCATGGAGTACAGTTCGACTGCGGGTACCGTGGACATTTCCATGGCCAGCCTCAGCGAAATCGACACACCGCTCTCACCCCTGGATGTCCTGCGACTGCAGTTCACGGCCACGGGCGTGGAAGGCGAAACACCCTTGAGCGTCGTCGATGCCGACGCGTTCGACGTCGAGCAAATGCCTATCGACATCACAACAAGCAATGGATCGTTGACCACCGGTTGCGAAAAGGGTGACGTGATCCCCGACGGTGAAGTCAACTCGGCCGATGCCATCCGGACCCTCCTGTTCACGGTCGGGACCCTTCAGCCAACACCGCAGGAATTCTGTGCGGCCGACATGAACTCGGACGGGATTATTGACTCGGGCGACGTGGTGCTGATTCTTCGCCTGGCCGTGGGACTCCCCGCGGCCAAGAACATTGCCTTGATTCAGCCAACTGTGTTCGCACAATCGGGCCCAGAACTAGGCGACGTTGTTCTCCACGTCGATCAAGTGGCTGGCCTCGAAATGGTCATGAGCTTCGATCCCACGCAGGTAAGCTTCGCTTCAGCCACCGCGCCTGGATCGGGCGGCTTGATCACGGTCAACAAGGATGACCCGGGCGTCGTTCGCATGGCGTTCGCGAAGTCCAGTCTGTGGCAGGGAGAAATCCACCTGAAGTTCGACGTGCAACAGCCGCACAGCGTACTGAACCTGTGGGCAGCGCATGCGTTCGATGAAGCCGGTGCGCGGCACATCGCCGAACTCTGGACCAACACGTTCGTATTCGGCGTAACCGCGGCCGATGATACACCCACGGCGGCCAACTCACGTTTCCTTGGCGCCTATCCCAACCCGTTCAATCCCAACACTGAGCTACGATTCTCGCTGGCCCGGGCGGGCGATGCTTCGCTGAAGGTGTTCGATGCGGCGGGTCGCCAGATCCGGCAGTTCGATCTGCGGGGACTGGCCGAAGGCGAACACAGCGTTACGTGGAACGGTCGAGACGATCAGGGAGCGACCGTGGCCAGCGGCGCATACCTGATCCAACTGGACGCGGACGGTCGCGTCGACACCGGCCGCGTGGTCATGCTGAAATAGCTTCAACACGTCGAAGGGCCGGAGCGCAGTTGCAGAAGCGCGCTCCGGCCCAGACGTCTGAAAGGCAAGTATTTCCCGCACTCCTAGCTGCACGACACCTCTGTAATCCGCACCCTGGAGGAACTCGATGATCGGCCGGTTGCTTTTGGCTGGGCTTCTTGTCCTTTCTACCACCGAGGCAACACCAGCGTGGGCTGAGCCTGACATCCAGGTTGTTCCGTCTACTTCGATCGACGAGTCGCTGTTCACCGGTGAATCGTCCAACCGGTTGCTCACGATCTCAAACCTGGGATCGTCCGAGCTGGTCTGGCAAATAGAACGACGACCAACCCTCCCACTGACCGATCTGACACCACCCAACGGACCAGGCCGTGACTTCGACGGCACGTTGTTCGTTCCGCCCACGCGGGGTGCGATCATCAGCGCCAACCTGGGAAAACTCGATGGTATCGACATTCTCTGGGACCTCTCACAGGGCCAAGCGCTGTCCTCGTTCTGGTCGACACTCATTGACGACCTCACATTGCGAGGAGCCAAGGTTACCGAGAAGCAGCAGACCATCACGTCGACGCTACTCGATGGCTTCGACGTATTCTGGTCCACCGACGTAACTGGGTCCTGGAGTGCGACCGAACGAGCTGTTCTGAAAACGTGGATCGAGAACGGGGGCAGTCTGCTGCTGGGGGGTGACAACCCAGAAACCGTGGACGCCTTCAACCAGCTACTGCAGGAAGTGGTGAGCGGACTGAAGCTGTCGCCGGTAGACGGGACACCCGGACTGACCACCGATATCACGAGCCACCCCACGACCGACGGCGTGGGTGCGATCCTGCTCGACGGAAACGTCGCCCACATCACCGAGATTCTTCCGCCCGCCGGCCGGCTGTTCGGTGACGTGTCGGGTCTGCCAGCGGGGGCATGGTCGGAGGTGGGCCTTGGAAGAATGATCGTCATTACCGACGAGCTTTTCGCCAACGGTCGCATCGGCGCAGCCGACGGGCAGCTGTTTGGCAATCAGATCTTCGACTGGTTCAATCGTCTGGGCTGGCTTGCGACCGGGCAGACCGCCGGCACGCTGGCCCCGGCTGCTTCCGTCACGGTGGACGTGGGCTTCGACGCATTCGGACTAGCCGGCGGCATCTACGAAGCCGAGTTGGTGGTCCTGAGCAACGACGGCGCTCAGAGCGAAGTCACGGTTCCCGTGACCCTCACCGTGGTTGGGGCTCCCGACATAGCGGTAGAAGGGACACCACTGGATTTTGGCGACGTGGTCGTTGGGGAATCATCAACGTTGCCGATCACCGTACGCAATCTGGGGTCGGAGGTGCTGACCGTCACTTCGGTTTCGTTGGGCGACTCCGCGTTCTCGGCCAGTCTCACGGCATTCACGGTTGCACCCGGCGAGGCCGAGGTCGTGGACGTGACGTTCGTCCCGGCTGCCCCGGGCATGCGGGCAACCGCCCTTCTCATGTCCAGCGACGACCCCGACGAAGGCACTGTGATTGGGTCCGCTACCGGCACCGGCATCCTGCCCCCAGCCACGATCGAGCTGGCGGCGGGTTTTGCCGCGGGACAGAGTGGAGATGTTGTCCTGGTGCCGCTCATTGCAACCGACCTTGTTGCGGCGAAGAACGGTGATGCCTCTCGCCTGGCGGGGTTGGATCTGCTGATGGACTGGGATCCGGCGGTCGCGACATTGCAAGACGTGCTCGTAACACCAGCCACCGCTACATGGGCATTGCAGTTCAACGCCTCGAACGGACAGGTGGACATTGCCACCGCGGGACTCGATGTGGTGGACGTGGTGTCCGACGGAGTCGAGTTGCTCCAACTCGAGTTTGTGCTTGGCGGTCCGCCCGCGATCATTCCTTTGATGGTCTCGCAAACCCAGTTGTTCGACCTGGACCAGGTGGGCATCGATCACTTGACCGTGGACGGTCAGCTGAGCGTGGTCTCAGCCTCCGACGTATTGCAACTGGCCCTGGGCAATTCATCGGGACAGCCCGGGCAGATGGTCGACGTACCTTTTTCGGTCCAGCGTCTGTTCGCAGCCAAGGCCGGCGACCCATCCCGACTGGCCGGGATCGATTTCGAGGCCAGCTGGGACTCCACGGCGGCGGCGTTGGTGGGTATGACGCAGACTTCCGCCACCGCCAATTGGACCGTCTTGTCCAACCCAATGGCGGGACACGTGGACGTGTCCATGGCCGGACTCGACGTGGTCGACGTTCCCACCACGGGAATCGACATGTTGCATTTGAGTTTCCAACTCTTGGAGGAAGGAATCGATACTCCGCTCACGTTGTTCGAAACGCGAGCGTTCGACGTGGTTCAGGAACCCATCGTTCATCAGACGCAGGACGGATTCCTTTCCGCCGATTGCCTCAAGGGCGACGTCGTTCGCGACGGCGAAATCAACTCCGCCGATGGTATTCGAACGTTGCTGTTTGCCGTTGGGTCCCTGGTGCCGTCGCCACTCGAGCTTTGCGCGGCCGACATGAACTCGGATGGCGTCATCGACGTTGGGGATGTGGTTTTGGTGCTACAGGCGGCCGTGGGAGAGCTTCCGCCCGCTTCGAGTGAAGTGCTGTCGCCGCGGGTCTATGCCTTTGCCGCGGGTCTCGACGCCATGCACCTGCGACTGCAGGAATCCGCGGGCGTGGAACTGGAGCTCAGTTTCGACCCCCAGACCGTTGACTTCATTGGAGCCCAGGCCCTGGGGTCGGGCACATTGGTCGCGGCCAACGAAGTGTCCGACGGATTGGTCCGACTCGGTGTAGCCAGTTCGCTTGCGCAGGACAGCGAGATCGAATTGCAATTCACCGTGACTGGCTCCCATGCAACCGTTCAAATCTCCAATGCTTCCGCGTTCGACTCCAACGGCGAGAAGTTACCGTTGGACTTGCTCAACGGCTCGTTCACGTTCGGCGTTACCGCGGCCGACGACGTGCCCACGGTGGGTCCCACTCGCTTGCTGCGCGCCATGCCCAACCCATTCAACCCCCGCACTCAATTGCGCTTCGTCTTGGCCGCGGCCGGTGACGCAACGCTCGGCATATACAACGTGGCCGGCCGACTGGTACGCAGCGTCGTGTTGCACAGCATGCCCGTGGGATCGCACGCCTTGTCGTGGGACGGGCGCGACGATAGTGGGCTGCGGGTTTCAAGTGGCGCGTATATCGTGCGCCTGGACACCGCGAACGGCACGGACACCACCCGAATCGTCCTTCTCAAGTAGACATGGCGGCCACGTAGTCTGCGAATCCCTTCCCGAAGAGCGCCTTCCATCCGTCGGCGATGCCCTCCAGTTGAGCGTCATTGATTCTGCCGACGATCGAATCGCTTATGGTCAGGACCGAGCCCTTTCCTTGGGGCGCGAGCGCGATCTTCAACATCGATACGTTTGGTCCGCCCCAGTCGGCCGCTGCGTGCCCGACCAGATACAAGCGCGAGCCAGGCGTGACCATTTGTACCGTGTACCAGACGAGTTCGTTTCCGTCGGGAGTTTCTTCCACCAACGAACCGCCGGCGCGCGTTTCCAGTCGCACCACGCTGCCTTCTCCGGTGGCCCGGAAGTCCGGCAACCACCACTTGTCGATCTCCTCGGTCAACGCGCGCCAAGCCTTCTCGGGTGACGCTCGCAGTTCGACTTCGAGTTCGAACTGTCCTATCTGTGCCGGTTCTACTGCGGCCATGGTTCCTCCTGGTCTTCGACGAAACTCTTCAGGCGATTCACAGCCTGGGTGAGGTGACGCACCTGTCCATGGATCCATCGTCCGCAGACACGGTCGATGGGTACGGGGTTGATGTAGTTCCAACGATGGCGCCCCTCGCGGCGCACCACCACCAGTCCCGCATCTTCGAGAACGCCCAGATGCTTCATGACCGCGGTGCGGCACAGGTCAGAATGCTTTGCTACCAACTCTCCGGTGGTCAGAGGCTCTGACGCCAGATCGTCCAGCAGTGCACGGCGGGTCGGGTCACCCAGGGCTTTCCATATGAGATCTTCGTTAGTCATGTCACTATATGGTGACATATATCCAGGGCACAGTCAACCGACTTGATTGGTCTCCGGATGAAATCAGTAGGTGATTGGGTAGGTGGTCGCGCTGTCAGCCGTGAGAGAAGCTGGACGAGCGCGACCACAGATTGCGCGTGCGCGAGACGCTGCGCAATTCGAAACGCACGCCCCCCGTGCCGGAGGACGGCGCTCGCTGATCATCGATCGGAAGAGCTATACCGCGAAGTTGCGAACTAGGCGGAAGTCTCCGGTGCGGTCTCCGTGGTGCTTTCCTGGGTGTCGGCTTCGGACGACTCGGAAAAGTCCGGCGTGCAACCGTAAAGGGCGATCAAGGAAAGGATCGAGAGCATCGCGATGAACTTGCGCATCTTTGACCTCGGAGTCAGAAGGAACGTCACTGTCCGAGCACCTGTTGGCACTCGGTCTCACTTATTGTTCACCAAGCATAGACTGTGGCACCAGAACAATACAAGCGCCGATGCTCTGTCCGAGGCCTAGTGGCCGTTTTCTACGCTTTCGGTGGATGCTTCAGCTTCCTTGATGGCGTCAGACATCGATTCGCCCAGGTCTTCCATGGCGTCGGCCATACCGTCAGCCATACCCTGCATCGCTTCCTGCATGCCGTCGGCCATGGCTTGACCCATCTGTTCGAAGGCGCCGCCGAACATACCCTGCATCATGCTCTGGGTGGTCTGGTCCAGGTCGACCAGCCACTCACCGTTCTTCTCCACGAGAATGGTCGAGAACGAGATGGTCATGGTGGCGTCTTCTTCGCCGGCTACCACCTTGGTTTCGATCTCGGCGCCGTCGTCGGTCTTCGTCAACTTGCCCAGCGTGAGATCCTTCGGTCGCTTGTCGCTGTCGAGATTCAGCTTGGCGTTTTCCGACGGCAGGCTCAGTGCCTCGACGGTGGCCGCATCGCCTTCCATGGCGGCATTCCAGAACTGATCGGCAATTTGCTCCGGGCCAGCACCGCTCTGGGAACAGCCCACGGCAATCAGCGCGAAAAGGCCAACCACGGCGAGTAGGGAGGGAGTGCGCATTTTGGGATCCTCTTGCAGATATGAACCGTAAGCCGGGAAAGAGAACCCGGCCGACAAAAACTCATTGGTCAATTGCAAGGTGTGTGCCGACGGAGATCACTCTGTCGCGGTTGGCGGAAAAACGCAGACCATGAGGATCTCGTCGTGCGATTCCCCGTCGACCACGATATAAGCCGGTTCCCTCCCGTATTCAACGAAACCCAGGCTCAGATACAACTCACGCGCCGACGTGTTGGTTGCGATCACGCCCAGGTATACCTGGCGAAGGCCGGGCATTGCCCTCGACCGGTCGAGAGCGTGTTGCAACAACTCTCGGCCGATGCCGCGCCCGCGCCAGGCTTCATCGACGTACATTCCCCAGAGAAACGCCTTGTGGGCACGTTTGATTTTCTGTTCGCGTAGCACGCCGACGACGCCCACGAGGGTTTCGTTGTCGAACGCACCCAGCACGAAGCGTCCCGGTGTGGGGCTCAGTCGTTGCGCCACCTCATCCGGCGATCGACGGCGTTCTTCTTCGTAGCTCGACGCAAAAGCCGTGGGTTGTTCGGCAAGCCCGCGCAGACGAATGTCCTGGAACCTGTCGGCATGGGTTTGGTCGAGCAGCTGAATGTTCACCTCTCGACGGCCTCCCACTTCTTGACAACATCCACGCCTGGTCTCACCGGCCTGAAACCCCTACTTCAAGAGAACCATCTTGCGCTCGTAGGAACCGCCCGGGAACTGGAATCGATAGAAATAGATTCCGCTGGCCAGCCGACTGCCGGCATCATCACGGCCGTCCCAACGAGCCGAGTAATTTCCCGCCGTGGCGTAGTTTCGATCTACCAGAGTGCGCACCAGCGCGCCGGCCGCCGAGTACACCCGCAAACTGGCGTGCCCGGGCTCCACCAAGGAGTACTCGATCCGGGTCTGTGGGTTGAACGGATTGGGTACGTTCTGACCCAGACGATCCCGCAACGTCGGGAGATCCGGCGCAGCAGTAGGCGCGTTCACAGTGCCCGTGATGGTCCGTGCACATGGGCTTCCCTCGTTGAAGAACGCCCGGCTCAGGGTAACGGTGGTCGAGGTTCCGAGCAGCGGCACCAGAAGTTGAACCTCGACCTCGACGAGCGGGAGAGTTCCCGTCAACGGATTCGCAC
The DNA here is from genome assembly GCA_029262065.1 of Candidatus Krumholzibacteriota bacterium. Lineage (GTDB taxonomy): Bacteria > Krumholzibacteriota > Krumholzibacteriia > JAJRXK01 > JAJRXK01 > JAJDAC01. The sequence goes on from JAJDAC010000027.1 coordinate 157,918, forward strand.
CCGCGTAAACGACGATGAGCTGCCCCGGCAAGCTGTTCGTGACCACGGAGCCACCGCTCGACAACGTACCCACGTTGGATGCGCTGTTCATCTGCAGTCTCGATGCGTCGTAGTTCAACGTCAGCTCGTAGCCGAAAATCCCCATCCCCGTAACATCACGGTCGATCTGGACGGGCAAGAGGGTTGGGCTGAAAGAGAGCAATGTGGCCGTGGGTGCAGAGATGTAGAAGTCACACACATCGATGGTGCCACTCACGTCGCTGGCCCCCACGTTGTCGACCACAGAAACCTCGGTTTGGCCTCGGCCGATGGCGGTGAACAAACCAGTGGCGTCGATCGACCCCACTGCACCGTCGACGACGCTCCAGACCAGCGGCGGCACGGTGATTCCGGACACCCCGAACTGCACTGTCTCCCCCACGACCAGGGTGGCCGTGTTGGGAGATATTGTGATCACGGGGAACGCATTCACAGTGACGAAGCCGTTGGTATTGGCCGATGGATAGACTTCGTTGAAGAGCGCTTCCTGGATGGTGATGCTGGAAGACGACGTGGCCGTGGGTTCGATCTGAAAGTCCAACAGGACCAGCGTCCCGGCCGCGGTGAGAGGATTCACACCCGCCATGGAAACAATGATCTGACCCGCCGAGACATTCACGGCCGGGGTCGCCCAGCCCGCACCACTGACAAGCGTGCCCGCCGTGGTTACGCCCAACGCGGTGACCCGCGATGCCGTGTACGTCAACCGGAACTCGGCCGATGTGATCGCAAACGGGCCGGGGTCGGTGATGATCAGGGGAACCTGCACCACATCGCCTGGCGCACCGGCGACGGTGCCGGCGGTCAACCGCAACGCACGCACGTCCACCACGCCACTGGTGGTGTCCATGAGTCCCATATCGTCGGTCGAAGTTACCGCCACCGCACCTGGAGCAAGACCGTTCAAGACCGCGTCGCCCGCAAAGTCGGCGACCGCGGGATTGCTGGAAGAATACGTGAACGGCGGCGTGCCCCCGGAAGTTGTGAACGCCAGGGCCTCACCCACCGCGATCTCGCCACTGTTGGGCGAAACGGCAATAACGGGAAGTGCCGTGGCCGTGAGCAGTCCATTGGTAGTGCCGGTTACCGCGGGCGAACCCTCGTTGAAGAGTGCGTTCGCCAAAGTAAGCGTGGTCGAACCGGCCGTCGGTCCCAGCGTGAACAGAAGGTTCACCAACGTTCCAGTTCCCGACAGCGGCTGGGTATTCGACCCCACTACCGTCACGGTGCCCGGGCCAAAGCTCACCGTAGGCGCAGCCCAACTGTCGGTAAGCGTGCCCGTGCCATCGGTGGTCGCGAATGAGGCTCTCGTCGCCGACCAGGTAATCGTCACTTCGTAGGAGACAACTCCCAGCCCGGTCACGTCGTCAACGGTTATGGGAACCGAGACCGTGTCGCCCACGAATCCCGCGCCAGTGCCCACGGACACCGACACGGCCTGCGCGACGCCGATTCCCATACCGTGGCTGACGATCAAGGCAACCAAGATCATGGCCGCCGTAACGCCGGCCTTCATGCGTTTCGTTCGTAGTACTGTTGTTCTTGAATTCACGGTCAGCATTGGAGGTCCTCCCTTCTGCTGGTGATGGGCCAACCGCTATTTCAGAAGAAGCATCTTTCTGGTGGCCTGGTTTCCTCCGGCCTCGAGGCGGTAGAGATACACTCCGCTGGCCATGGCTCGGCCGGCATCATCCCGACCGTTCCAGGTGACCAGGTGTTCTCCGGCCGCTCGGGGACCTTCCACCAAGTGACGCACCGCGCGACCGCGCAGGTCATAGACAACCACCCGCACCTGGGCCTCGTCGCCTACTTCGCCCGGTACCGAAAATACGATGTTGGTCGAAGGATTGAAGGGGTTCGGTTGGTTCTGATCCAGTCGCCACGACTGCCGTTGCGGTGGTGTACCCGTGGGCCCCGTGGCAATTTCCTGCTCGTTGAGGCGGGCAAAGATCAGATCGACATCGACGACCGTGGTACCCGCGAGCGTATCGGCGCCGCGAATCAGAAGCTCCACGGCCGGCGCCACGGGAAGGAACTGAGCCGAAGCCAGGGCAATGCGAACCTCGCCGTCGACCTGGTTCCAGAACACGGTCGCCCCCTGCGCCGCCGGACTCAGAACCACGTCTTCAATGGACACCTGACCTGGATCGAACGTCAGGCGGTATTCGTGGCCCAGCAGCTCACCCGACCCACTCACGCCGATGGGAACGGAAACCAACTGCCCCGGATCGACCGAGAACGATGGGAAGCTGACCTGGAAATCTCCAGGCTCACTGCCCGCGTATTTCTCACGTACCGCCGATCCCTTCGTGGGCACCGATTCGAATGCGCACGGAAGAAACGCGTCCAAGCCAGCCACGTAGCGCAGGATATTGGCTGCATCGAGCGTGCTGTGCAGGCCCGAGCAGTCGACGTCGGCCAGCAGGGTCTGCAAAGGGCTGAGTGAAATGAGCAGGGCCAGATCTTGCAGGACAAGCGAGGAATCAAAAGCCCGAACGTCGCCATTCAGACTCACATCGCCCAACAACACGTTCTGGATTCCGGTGGTGTCCCACATGCCGTAGTCGACCATGTCGGTCACCACGTCACCCAGACCACCCGGGTTGTAGAAACCGCCGGTTCCCGTGTCGTCCGAAGCATCCAATGGACCGGTTGCGTCGCCCCACCAGTTGTTGGTGGCATCGACCACGAAACTCATGCCCGTGTTCTTGATACCGTGAAACGAATTGCCGTAGATGTCGCAGTCGTTTACGTGACCCTTGGTAGGATCTCCCGAGGCGCCTACGAAGTTCACGCCAACGCCGTTGTTGGTGAAGGTGCAGTCGTCGACCTGCGGATTGGCGTTGGTCACGTTGAGCGCGCCGACGGCCGAGCTGTTGGTTGCGTATCGGAACACGCAGTTGGAAAACCGGGTGCTGTCGTCGATCGCCTCGTTCTCGATCTTCACGCTGCCCCAACGAAGCGTCGAAGGGTCGGTGTCCGTGCCGTCGTTGTTGGTGTCGCCGCCGTAGAAATCGTCCCGGGGGGAAGTAAATACGATCAACCCCTCGGGGTCGGGCGTGCCCTCGGCAATGAGACCTCTTCGTACGATGATGTCAACACTGCTGCTGAGCGGTTTGATGACCACCCCCGGCTCGATGCGAAGAATGGCACCAAGGCCCGCGGTCAGATCACTCACAAGGATGTACGGGATGCTCTCGGTCTGGGCCATGCTGCGCTTCTTCCACAATGCGTCAGATGCCAACGTCTCGCCGAGAATGCCCAGAGCGTGATAGGCGTTGTTGGGAAGAAATACGTTGCCCGCGAAGATCGGGTCGGCGCCCAGCGACATGACGATCGGCGTTGTCAGATGATTGCCGAAGGTCGAGTTCACGATGACCGGTTGGCTGTCACCCTCAATACGAATGCCATAGTTCCAGTTCGTATCGAACGTACAGTTGGAAACGGTTGGCGACGCGGTTTGCATGAGCACTGCCTGCCCTTGCCAGCCCGCGTACGACAATATGCATTCGTTCAAAATGCTGTTGGCGTCGTCACTCACGTCCTGGAAAATGATCTGTTGCCAATCGAACTGGGCGGGTGTCGTGAGACTACCGTCGTTATTGGTATCGGCTGGGTTCCCGTAAGCATCGTCATTGATCGACGTGAATACGATTGGGTCGGCCACCGTACCAAACGCCGACAGTGCGCCAGCGACGGTAATGAGACTCTGGAACGGGCCGCCCGAAGTCCTGCCCAGTTTGAGTACGACACCGGGGGAGATCGTCAGCTTCGCGCCGAAGTTCACGGTCAAGGTGGTGCCAACGAGGGTCCGCGTGATATTCGTGTACCCCGCAACGTTCCACTGCGAAACCGTCAGGTCCTGCCCAATAGGCTCACCGATGAGTCCCAGTACGTCGTAGCTGTTGTTGTCGTACACATTGCCGCTGAACGTGGGATTGGCCAGGATCGACTTGGATATTGGTGCCCGCGACGTCAGTCGGAACAAGTTGTTCTGCACCACTGGATCCGACTGGTTCTGCATCCACAGGCCGTAGTTGTTCAGTTCGAACTCGCAGTTCTGGATGGTTGGCGACGCCGACTGCATCTCGATGACGCCGCGATTGCCGCTGCTCGCGAAACGGAACAGGCAATTCTCCAGGGTACTGTTGGCGTCGATCGTACTGGCGTTGTAACGAATCTGGTTCCAGTTGCCCGATGCCGGTGACGTAGCCGACCCATCGGTATTGCTATCACCGCCAAACGAGTCGTCCAGAATGGACGTGTATACCACCAGCTGGTCGGGAGCCACGCCGTTCATGGTGAGTCCACCGTTGCAATCGATGGGTCGTTGGCCGCTCAGCACCTTCACTACCACGTCGGGCTCGATGGTCAGCGTCGAACCACTGCCGATGGTCAGCGTACCCAGATGCAGGTATGGGAAGAACTCGGTGAACTGAGGAGGTCCTCCCACGGTGACCTGTTCCAGGATGGCGTCCTGGGCCAGGGTCTCCGAGAGAATCCCGATGGCGTGGTAGAAATTCTGGTTGAAGGTGTTTCCCGAATACTGGGGATTCGCTACGACCGAGGTGGCCAACGGCACCTCATCGTTGTTGAAGAAGTCGTTGTCGCTGATGATCGGTGAGGCGGTGCCGTCGGTGCGTATGCCGGTTTCGTTGGTATTGAACTGGCAATTGGAAATGGTGGGCGCCGAGCTGTTGCACCAAACCGCGCCGCGATAGGCGGTCGATGTCTGCTGCCCACCGTACGAGAGGACGCAGTGATTCAGGATGCAGGTCAGATCGTCGGACGTGGCCGAGAACTTGATGTAGCCCCACTGTCCATCATCGGGCACCGTAGCTGTTCCATTGCCCTCGGTGTCGGCCGGATTGCCAACGTCGTCGTCGTACTGCGACGTGAAGACAATCTCGTTGCCGGCGCTGGCATTGGCAATGAATGCGCCCTGCACATCGATGAACGGATAGGAGCTGGGATTGTTGAATTTCAGCACGACGCCCGGATCGATGGTCAGGGTCGAACCGAACGAGACGATCAGGTTCTCTTCGAGCCAGTAGGTGATGTTGGTGAACCCCGCGACCGTGCGTTGGGGCAAGCTGCCGTTCACACCAATCGTCTCACCGATGATGCCAATGGCCGACAGGCCAACATTGGTGAAGGTGTTGCCGGTGTATGTAGGGTTCGCTGTCACCGACTGGAAGAACGGCGTATTGGTGGTGTTGCTCACCGAACAGTTGCTGATGACCGAGGCCGATGTTCCCTGTTGCTCGATGCCGTAGGTCGAATCAGAGATGGTCAGGTTGTCCAGAGGCGGGCTCGTATTCACACATCGCACGATGCCTTCAGAGGTAGTTCCACCAAAGCGAATCGTAGCGAAGGAAACGGAACCGGTACTTCCATCCTGGAATTCGATCTGGCTCCAGTCGCCCTTGGCGGGCGAGGTGGTCGATCCGTCGTTGTTGGTATCGTTGGGCGTGCCCGCGTTGTCGTCCTTGAACGAGGTGACGATGATCTCATCACCCGGGGTTGCGGTGCCATCCATGATCAGCGTGCCCTGCACGAAGATATCCACGCCGGCCTTGGGCTTTATGACAATGCTGGGCTCTATGGTAAGGGTGCCACCCGGTGCGATCGTGACATCACTCAGCAGGATGTAGACGAAGTTGGATATGGGAGAGGCGCCAAGGGTTGCGCCGCGTACCCTGAGGGTGTTGCTGCCGCTCAGCGTCCCGCCCAACAGGCCGATTGCGTCGAAGCCGTTGTCAGCGGTGGACTCGAAGGCCAGGTTGTCGAACACCGGATCCGCTTCGAGCTCGATGGCAACCGGCACATCGGTCATGGCGTTGATCCCGGTGTTGCTCAGAAACGGATCCGATGCTCCGTTGCAGCGAACGCCTTGGTAGGCCGCAGCCAGTTCGCAATTGATGACCGAGGGGCTGGCGTCGTTACAGATGATGGCCGCGGTGTTGGACCGTCCCGCGTATTGAATGATGCATTCTTCCAGGGTACTCAGGTCAGAGGCCGTGTCGTTGAACTGGATCCACTTCCAGTCTCCCGTGGTGGGAACTGTCACTCCCCCGTCGCCGTTGGTGTCGTCTCCGCCCGGCGCGGGTGAATTGTCGTCACGAATCGAAGTGAAATAGATGGGGGCGATCGACGTTCCAACCGCTTGCAGTTCGCCGTTGATTGTGAGTCCCAAGTTCAAGTTGAATTTCAACACCACGCCGGGATCGATGGTCAGCGTTACACCCGAGTTCACGGTCACGTTGCCCGTGACCTCGTAGATGGCGCCGCCGACGGTGTCGAGGGTGGTGTTGGTGGAAATGGTGCCTGTCAGGATCTTCTGAGCCCAGCTGTCAGATGGCGCAGACAGGAAGATGGTGACGAGAAGAGCGGCGAGGCTAATCGGACCATAGGAGCGCATGGGGGCATCCTTTCGGAGGAATACCTGATGGGTCGACTACGTGACGCCCTGCGCGCTGCGCCTGGCACCGTGAACCGAGTGGCGAGAATACGAGGTCCCCGGCCGCAAGCGGGGCAGCAGGGAAGTGGCGGCCTCGCGCAAGAACTGGCGGGACCGCATCGCACACGAGTGTGTCGGGACTCAGGTATTATGACATACTCGGCGGGTCGGAATCACGTAGACGTGTCGAAATATGTGACTTGGCGGAAACCCACGGCTCGCGCGCCGTTGCTCCGTCGCCGTAGAGCTACCGCGGCTGATCATCCGGAAACATCCCTTTCACACTTCCCCAACTCAATGCCTCGGTACCAACCGGCGTTCCACACGCGACCGTCGCCGCGTTGTGCTGCAACCACATCCAGTCCGAAGACGCCGCCGCGGCGTTCCCTGGGTCTCCCCAGTAGATACTCGGCGACCCATCCGATGCCGTGAATCGGTACGTCTCGCCTTCCAGTGTGAGCACCCCGTCGTAGAAAACCTGCACTGCACCGGTAGCTACGTCGACCGTGATGCGGTAGTCGTGAAAGTCATCGCTGGTGGCAACTGCAGCCTCCTCGCCCCGAGTACTTGGCGTGGCCAGCAAGAAGATGCCGCCTTCTTCGAGGTATAGAATGATTGTCTCGTCGGGCACGGGCTCGATCACGATTCCGCAACCCGTCTGGTTCACGGCGTTGCTCGTTCCGCCGTTGAAACGAATCCTCGCGTCGACGACCAGTTGGCTGGGCATCTGGATTCGCGTGCCCTTGTGTTCGTACCCCATGAACCGATTGAGCGTGAGCGTTTCCAGCCGCAGGTAGTTGGGCTGCAGCACCGGATTGAATCCAGAGGTGTCGATCAAGGTGTACTGGCACGACTGGTTGGGCAGCTCGCCGGAGCTTGCCGTCCAACTTGAATCGAAGGGTTGACCAGCGGCGGGCAGGGCGAGGCATAGCATCACAAACGAGATGAGCAGGGTTCGCATGGTGTGTCCATTGAACAAGCGTGGGGTGTAGGTGCCTCGCGTGAGTGCGAGAACCACGGCGGGGGGCGCGCCGTATCTGTTTGGACTACGAAACCCCATCAACGGTTGCAACGGTGACCCAGGGCCACGGCTTTCTTCTTGCTCAGTTTATTGAGTAAATTACTCAATATACTGAGGAATCTGGTTTTCCGTCCGTAAGGCTATGCAACGAAACCATTTCCAAAACATCTTCGATCGACTCAACGAGCCTGGCTACTACTGGAGGCAGGGGCCGCAAGGGATGGGACTTCGTTCTGGCGGGAAGAAGTCCGTGGCTACGAGAGAAATGAATCGCAACCACCGGCCAGCTTTGCTACGTAGACCCTGAGTCGAATCGCTCGCCTCAGCGACACCCGCCACCACCCCAAGTCGTGGATTCACCATGGATAGCCGCTTTCTTCGGACCCTGATCCTGGTCCCCATGCTTTGCCTAGCCATCGACGCACTCACTGTCGCCCACGCCCAACCCGAACAGTCCGTGCACCGGGCGGATTTTCAACCCGTGACCGACGAAGTGTTCGCGGTCGTCGAGCTGTTCTATGATCTGGACGAAACGCTTCCGCTCGAAACCCGCATCGTCGAAGAATGGGAAACGGAGTCGGGGCGCTTTGCCAAGCTGGTGTACACGACGCAGTCCGGCGAGCGCGTGCCGGGAGATCTCGTCCGCCCGGTAGGCGGTGGCGGTCCGTTTCCCGCTGTGCTCCTGCTTCATGGGCTCGGGAACGACCGGGACCGCTGGTGGGAAGACGATCGCCGCTCACTCCCGGAAGGTTTGATCGAGGCCGGCATTGCGGTCATGACCATCGACCTCCGCTACCACGGCGAACGCAGTGCGCAGAACGACTACGAGTCGCCGGTCTATCTTACTTTCGGCAACGATCTCCATGTGCGAAGCCGCGACATGGTCGTGGACTCTACTGTCGATGCCCGACGGGCGCTCCGAGTGCTCCGAGCACGCGAGGATATCGACGCGTCGAGGATTGCCGTTGTCGGGTACAGCATGGGCGGTTCCATTGCGTGTCGACTTTCGACGTTGGAGCCGGATCTGGCGGCCGCCGTGTTCTGCGCCATGCCCATGAGCACGCAGGTGACCGCGACCGATCCATTCAACTTCGCAGCTCGTTCGAACGTGCCCACGCGACTCTTGATCGGGCGAACCGATTGGCTGAGCTCACCGGACGACGCGAACACACTGCTGAAGTTGCTGCGGAACGAAGCGAGCGAGCTGACGCTCTATGAGGCGGGCCATAGGCTGCCGCCGCAGTTTGCGATCGATGCGCGGGAGTGGTTGTTGAGCCGGCTACGCTGACGCGGTCTCTCGCTAGTTGCCCCGCGCTTTCGACCCATCAGATGTTCACCCGGGTAACATACTGCGTTAGCGATGGTTAGGTCCGCCTTCAGCAAACGCCCGGCACCTGGTTCGGCTTGCAGGCCCAGCAGTACGAGCAGTGGCTACAGCGGCCTAATCCTCAGCACTCTGTGCCCCTGCGCATCCGCAACATACACGTAGTCGTAGCGATCCACGAAGATACCGAGCGCGCCCACGAGCGACAGGTCGACTATCGGTTCGACGCCAACCAGTGGAGGGCCGGAGGCATCACCAGCGAAAGTGGAGATGATGCCGTCCGGTGTCACTCTGCGGATTCGATTCCATTCCAGGATGTACATGTTGCCGTGGCTATCGAAATCCACGTCTCTCGGATACGAGAGCCTAGCGTCCGTCGCGAGACCTCCGTCACCGTCCACATCGGGATACGGAGGCTCCGCCCCTTCGATGCCGGCCACCACCTCAACAATTCCGCCGTGGACGGTCCGTACTGTTTGGCTGAGTACGTCGCAGACGTAGAGTTTTCCGTCGTGAAACGCCATGTGGCCGGGGGAAACGTTGTACGCGCTATCCGACTCCTCGAACCAGAATCCGGGAGGCAGTGCACGTTCGATGACGCTGCGTGGCTCTCCTGGATCGTCCACACGAGAAATGTTGCCCCCCTCCCGAATGTAGACAACCCCGTCTGTGCCTTGCACCACACTGGCAGGTCGCCGCAGCCCGGCACCGAGCGCGAGAGAATGTTCTAACCAAAAACCACCACAGTATTTCAGATTGAACTCGGGACCTCCGTAGCAATCCGGATGGAACCTCCCCGCAATGCGCCGTACATACCCTGCTTGGAGATCCAGCTCGACCACATGGTGAATACCGGTGACCGCAACCAGGAGCTTGCCGGTGGTTCCCCAAGAAATATGGAAAGGATAGACTGCTGAGCCGGGCATGGGTCCGGTCTCGGTGATTCCCAGAGACTTGCCAAGTACAACGCGCAGTCCGCCCTGGCCAAAAGAGACAACGCGATGATTGACTGCGTCCGCGACGTAGAGCGTGCCGTCGTCTCCAACCACCACATCAGCAGGGAGATTGAGCTGAGCAAGGTGAGCAGGGGTACCTTCTGGTGAGGCACCGGATTCGCCCGTTCCGGCAACATGTTCGACTCGACTACGAGGATCAGGCGGATCCGGCGGATCAGCCGTTTCACGCAGGCCGGGCTCGACTGCAGGCTCGCATCCGCAACAGCTGAGCAGCATCAAGATGTAGGGATAACGAAGCGAGAGCATCACGGTTTCCTTTGGTTCCGAAGGGCGCAGAACTCAAGAGCGGAATAGCCGTGTACCTGGTCGTCTCCTTTGTGGGTGGACAATGATCTTACTGAGTGGGAGGTCACGCGGTCAAGTGAGCCGCCCTCGGCTCAACGAATCAGGGCCAGCGCGTTGCCGGCACGGCAAGTTTGTGACACACTTCTTTCCATGCTGACGCACGCAACGCCCCGGCCCCCCTCCAGACACACCGCAGCGTGCCCTGCCCTACTAGGCCTCCTGCTGGCGGTTGGCTGCGAACAGGCGGTTGAACCAACACCCCCCGCGCCCCATCCACTCTATTCCCGCACCGAGATTCTTCTGGGCAACGGAGAATTCGGAACATCTCCTGACGGCACGCCCGCACTACAGGCAAGAACCATGACCCCGTGGCACGTGGCCGTTTCGTCGGCCGGGACCCCGTTTCTGACGGACTTCGAAGGTCATCGTGTCTTCTCGATTCTAGACGGACGCATCGTCAGCGTTCTTGGAGGAGGCGGCGAAAACCCCTCGGGACACCCAGCTACCGGGCCCATGCCTGGAGAGTTGGCCTACCCAACCCATGTGAACATTGTTGGTGATGATCTTCTCGTAACGGTAGGCGCTAGCCACGCGATCGTGTTGGCAAGCCTCGGTGAGAGCAGAATTGAACTCGTTGCAGGCGGTGTGGAAGACTGCCTAACTGAGCATTCGAGTTCCTTGATCACCTGCGATGGGCACGGTGGTGAGGGCGACCCTCCAATTGGCAGAACCCTATCGCACCCGACGTCGACAGCGCTCGACTCGCATGACGATCTCTATGTTAGCGAAGCCCACGGCAACCGGATCGTTCGGTTGAAGAGCACAGCAGACGGGCGGAGCCTGTCTTGGGAGCAGATTGAGATCGTCGTGCCGAGCAACCCGCCCGGATTTTCTGCCGACGGCCTCCCCGCGCGGGACACGCTCGTTTCGCTCGCCATGCGGGACGACAATCCTCGCTTGGCAATAGGCGGTCGCCTGTTGATTCACGACGATGTTGTCTACTTCTGCGACACGGGAAACCACGTAGTGCGCAAGATCGAGAAGGGAGTCGTGTCGACAATCGCGGGCGGGGGGTTGGGACTGGACCAGGATGGGTTCCCGCTCCCGGGACACACCGGAGACGGAGAGCTAGCTACCCGGGCGACACTGACATTCCCAACTGATCTCGCTATGGATAGCCAAGGAAATCTCTTTGTCTCGGAGTTCTTCTACATCCGAAAAGTATCTCGCGACGGAATCATCAATACGATTGCTGGATCGGATGATCGCATGGCTCCGATCACCGGTGCTGATCCTCTGGGGGTACGGATCGGGCCCATGGGACTTGCAGTGGACGGGGATGACAACCTGTACGTGAGCGATCTTGCCGCGAGGGGGCTACGCGTCATCTGGCGAAACCGCTAGGGCTGCCCTCCGAACAAGCCGCGCAACCCAGACATACTCGTTCGCGTCGTGGCCACGCCCCTGTTCTCGATCAGCACTTCCGCGCCCCAGGCCGCCTGCCCTTCCCAGGCACTGGGTGCGCACGCGACCAACCACAGTTCCATTCTTCCGGGCTTGAGCGGGTCGAGAAGTTGACCCCTTATCGAACTCTCGAAGGACGAACCCTCGTCGTGCGAGTATGAACAGAATCCATCGCCAACGGAGGTCGAGAGATTCGTGTTTTCGACGTTATCGAAACCTCCGTAGTCTTGGGCAAGGCCGCCCGCCCCCACGATCAGGGTTTCCGACACCGAGAAGCTGCCATCTGCTTCGGCCAGAACCACCATCGGTACCAACCACACGTGCGGACTGGGGTGAGAATTGGCCACGACCGTCGCCGTCCATTCCGTTTCGCCCGGTCCGTCGGAACAAACAGCTAGGCGAACAGTCACCCGACCTGGAATCCGGCTATCGGCCAGTTGGCCCCGAACTTCAAACCTGATTTCCTCGCCAGGCACCACGGGGGAACTGCAGTCTGCGGTCGCGTTGCCGCTGAGGTTACGAACGTTTTCGTAGTCTGTGATTTCGAACAAATCGAAGGCAACGGAGTCATCTTCTACGAGGAGTGTAGCCGTGAATCCGAAGTTACCAGGACTGGTCGCATCGACGGAGGTCGGAGTGGTCCATACGTGTGCTTGGCTCTGGGACGACGCGAAGGATTGCGTGGCAAGCAAGAACAAGAGGACCGTCTTGTACCGTGTCATCGGTCATGCCTCACAGTGTGAGGAGTCATTGAACGACTCTGATCTTAGGGCCGCAATGCGAGTATGCACGCATCGAGGTTGCATCGGAACGAGTTTCTGAGTCATCGCCAAGCAATGATGCTACCTCGTCGACCGTCGCGAAGGTCGCGAGATACCTCAGGAATCGATACGCGCTCTGCCAGTCGTTCGACCAATTGTGAAGGCGCGTGGACTCTTCTTCGTCGAGATCGGAGGTAGCTGCCTGTGCGTGCTCTGACAACCAGGTGCGCGCGCGAGTAAGAGTCAGTGCTGCGTTGTCCTCTGGAAAGTTGTCTTCCCATCGCCTCACAGAGCACCAATCGAGCGCAGCAGCGCGGGTTTGGGGATTCCAGTACAAGGAAGCGAGGGCCACTGGATGACTGTAGCTTCTCCATGGATCTCCGCCTCTCACATGCAGGGTTCCGTCGACGGCGTCGGTGGACCCTGCGCCAAGCACCCCATCGAGTTCGACCCCATCAATTCGGAAATTGATTTCCCCGCCGCGACACTTGGCCGGCGGTTTCACTGTTCCGAGTTGTGCGGTCACTTCGAACTGTACGGAGACACTTCTTCCTCGAGACGATTGCCCAGACGATCAACTTCTCGGTCCAGATCATAGTCCATCTGTAGCCCCAACCAAAAATCGGGAGACATGCCAAAGTACTTGGCCAAGCGAAGCGCCGTGTCTGCGGTCACGCGACGCTTCCCTAGAACAATCTCGTTGATACGCCTGGGTGGAACACCAATGTTGTTTGCGATCTGGTTCTGACTCAGACCCATAGGCTCGAGGAATTCTTCGAGTAGCACTTCACCTGGATGAATCGGTTCCAATTTCTTTGTAGGCATGATTGCCTGACCTCAATGGTAGTCGACGATTTCCACGTCGTTTGCATCACCGGATTGCCAACGAAAACAGATTCTCCATTGGTCATTGATCCGAATGCTGTATTGCCCGACACAATTCCTCTTCAATCTCTCTTTGTCCCGGAACGAACGGATCATGAATGCAGTTTATAACGTATAACGTTATATGGCCAGATCATTGTCGGCGCCAAAGCAGCCGATGTACGAAGCCGGTCAAGGTGTGAACCTTATGCACCCGGGTAACCCGTTGCAAGAATACGATTTGAGTTTTCTTCGCGGATCTCACGCGACACAGCCCGGCACATCGCTTGCAGCCACGGGACTCCGTACGGCTATGACCCGTGGGCTTCGAGACCCGGCATCCTCACAGTAGAGGTATCGCGACGATGCGAGAGCGTTTCGATCGAATTCGGTTCCATCTTCTCTTTCCGCTGCTCATGGCGATGGCCTCGGCGTGCAACCCGACCGTCGACGCGGAGCTGTATCCGAAACGCATTTTGGTGGAATCGACCGACCTGTTTCGCGGTAACTACGGGAAACCCATGTTCTCCGTTTCCCCCGACAACCGGTGGCTCTTGTACGCACGCGAGGCACCCGGTGATTCGTTGAGATGGAGCCCGGAGTTCGTACTTCGGCATCTCACCGAGTCCACGGAACGCCTGGTCGAGCCGACCGAAGTCTACGGAGAAGACTTGTTCGACTTGTACCTGGATCTGGTTCGCTCCCATTGGACCAACGACGGACTCGTACTTGGGATCGACACAAACAAGTGGGCCATCTTGGAAACCGCGACTGCTCGTGTTCGCCGGCTCGAATGGAAAGACAGGCCAAGGCCTCGGCCCCCAACTGTCCACGAGCGCCACGAACACGCGGTTGGGATCGCCGGCAAGCAGGGCATTTTCGAGGTAGCTTGGGACGGGGAGTACTTCGGCAAGTACGCGTACCCCGTGCACCGGAACGAGGGCGGTGCCGCGCATCTGGAACGTACCGGCCCCGACGGCAAAATCGAGCGACTCCATACGAAGACCAGACCTGGCCATTCGTGGTCGATCAATGACCTCACGATTTCGCCGAACGGTCAGTTCCTCGCGTATCGCGGTACGTTGGGATCGACCCAACCCTTCCCCCGGATCGGGAGCATGGGGCGAAGCTTCCACGCGTTCATCTTCGATATCGACCGTGGTCAGGAGCTGTACCTGGGACCGATGCGTAACATGTCTTCGGCACAGTGGAGCGCAGACGGCGGCACCTTCTACTTTGCCGAACTCAACCCGTGGCATGAGCGGCAGATCTACGCCGTCGATTTGGATGTGCTTGCCGAACGCGATCCGGACCGAGGTGAGCTATGGGTCCCACCCGAGGATCGGCCTGTCCCTCCTACGCCGAAACTTCCCAACGTTGGGCCGGTCGTCGAGTATCAACTCGACGGTGTGACCTTCGAGTTCCCAAGTCAGTTCCTACTTTCTGAGCGACGCGGTCGCGTTGCCACCTTCTGGCACCCATTCAAGCACAGCGCGTGCGATGACGACCCGCTTGATGCAGATCTCTACATGGAGTTCGAAGTTCTCGACGGGTTCATCCTCGACATACTGCCCACCGATGTCGCGTTCAACCGAACGGCAAAGGGTTACGACATTCGCATGACGCGCGGTTGGGGCTTGAAGGTCGAGCTCTCCGATAGCTGTCGATCGGAAGTTTGGTACCGCCCGCTGCAAGGAAACAGAACCCTGAAGATCACGCGCAGAATACCGCGGACGCTTCCACAGGACGATCGAGAAGCCCAGTCGATCAACCCGACTTCCCAACTGGGGCGTTACGCCAGCGGCAGAATTTTCGAAGTGATCCGCGACTCGATTCGACAGCCCGAGTTTGACGGGCGCTGACTGAGTCCGGTCGCTCCGACGTTGATTCAAGTCAACATCGGGACCACAAATACCCGGGTAACTCGTTGAAAACAAATACCATTGTGGTGGGAGTAGATGCTGCAGACGCACCGTCACGGACGCTCAACTAATCTGACCGGCGCACGGTCATCAGAGCGGATGACTGTCAGATCGGGCCGCGACTTTCAAACACATGGATGCCAAGCTCTAGGCGGTCAGTCCTGCCACACAATCTTTCGAGTCTGCGCCCAGGTGCCAGAACGTGCCTCCAGAAAGTACGTGCCAGTTCCCACCCTGCGCCCGGTCGAATCCTGCCCCGTCCACGTGACAGTCTGGGAGTCGGCAGAAAGGACTCCGTCGAACAGAGTCGCAACTCGTCGACCCCGGAGGTCATAGATCTGTACTCGGACACGCTCTCCGGGCGAACTGACCACCGCTCGAACGACCCCCCGAGCGGGATTGCCACTAGCCAGGCGCAACGTGGACTGGGCTTCCTTCACCTCGAACGTCAGAGGTCCCGCGGAACCCAGATACGAACCGCCCTGGCTTCGAGCTTCAACGAGAACACTCCAGATTCCCGCGTCGAGACGGGTCGTGAACGTCACCGCTCCTGGTCGACTGGATCGAACCTCTCCGAGCACATCTCGAGTGGCCTCCTTGAGCACACGGTGCTGGACTTCGCCGAGGATGCTTGTATCCCACGTAAGCTGCACCTGGCTTCCGGATACTTCAGATCGGAGGGCGAACACGGCAACCGAAACGTCGGTGATGTCCTTGAGCACCCTGATTCGCCCCGAAAGACCGTTGGCCACGTAGATTCGGCCTCGTGGATCCGCGGCGAGATCCAGAGGGCGCCGAAGAGTCGCTTCAACCGCGGGAAGGTTGTCACCGTTGTAGAGCGTGCTGCCGTTGCCAGCCACGGCGGCAATGAACCCGTCGGGGTCGATACGACGCACGCGGTAGTTTCCGGAGTCGGAGAAGTAGAGCGAGCCGTCGGGACCCATGTACAAGCCCACGGGTACGGAGATCTCGGCCGCGCTCGCTGGACCACCGTCGCCGGAGAACCCACCGGTCCCCGTTCCCACGACGGTCGTGATTACGCCGTTGGTGTCTATGTGACGAATCCGGTGTCCCGAGAGTTCCGATATGTAGATCTCGCCGTTGGGAAGCACCAAAAGACCTCCCGGACGATTCAAGGAAGCACTCGTGGCGGGCCCGCCATCGCCATGCCCTGAGAACCCACCGTCACCAGCAACGGTCTGAATGAGACCGCCACCGTCGATCATGCGCACACGATTGTTGTTCGTGTCTGCGATGTACACCGTGCCATGAGCATCCACGAAGATATCCTCCGGCCGGTCGAACGCGGCCGTTTCCGCAGGGCGACCGTCACCGTTGTAGTTGTTCTCTCCGGTGCCCGCCACGTGATGTAAGTCACCGTTGGCGTCGATGACGCGGAGCCAGGACCAGGACGTGAGAACGTAGAGGGAACCGTCCAGGTGGAGCGCCAGATCCTTCGGTCGGCCCAATTGTGCGTCGATGGCGGGGCCGCCGAGGCCAACCGTACCATCAGTTCCGTTGCCAGCGATCGTCGACACGAACCCATCGGCATCTATCTGACGGACCCGATTGTTCGAGACGTCGGCTACGAACGCCGTGCCGTCTTCGGCAAACACGATGTCCGATGGATCCTCGAAGCTAGCCTGGCTGATGTGTAGGCCATCTCCACCGTACCCAAAGGTACCGTTTCCGGCGAACGTGGAGACGGTTCCGTCGGGGTGAATGCGTCGGATTCGGTAAGTTGTGGTATCGGTGACCAGAAGGCTCCCGTCAGCCAGGTACTCGAGGTCACTGATCTTGCCGAACTGTGCCAGGGTGGCGGGACCACCGTCTCCGGAGTAGCCGAGTGAGCCGGTGCCTGCGATGGTGGTGATGATTCCCTGGGAATCGACGTACCGAACGACACCGTTCCACGCATCGCCAATGGCCAGGCCACCGTTGGAATCCAGAGCCACCGCACACGGTTGACCGATCTTGGCCGAGGTGGCAGGACCGCCATCTCCCGTGTTCTCGACCGTGAAGCCAGTCCCGGCGATCGTATCGATCGTGCCGTCCAGCTCGACCCGACGAATCCGCCCATCGCTGGAGTCGGCAACGTAGATGCGACCCGCGCTGTCGAGAACGATATCCTTGGGCGACTGGAATCGAGCGGCCAGCGCGGGGCCGCCGTCGCCGTACCCGCCGGTACCTGGCGTACCATCGCCGGCCACGTCGGTGAGAATGCCTTGGGGATCGATCTTGCGGACGCCGCCAAACTGCGTGAAGAAGAGACTGCCGTCACCCGCGAGCGCTGCTTCGAAGGGCGTCTGGAGAGTCCCCAGCACGGCGGGGCCGCCCGAGCCCATGGATCCGCTCACACCCCACTGTCCGGCGATCGTGTGGATGGTGCCGTCGGGGTCGATTCTGCGGATCACATCCGATAGCGTGTCGCACACGATCACGCCGCCGTCTTGGTCCACAGCGATTCCATTGGACGCAGCTAGATAAGCTTCGCTCGCTTCCCCTCCATTGTCTTCAACAAGCAGCGGTGGCAACCGGCCGGCGACCGTTTCGATGAGTCCCGACTCGATCTTGCGGACGACCTTGTTCGCGGTGAGATACACGGCGCCGGATGCGTCGACCGCCATGTGGGAAACCCAGACCGTCGTTTCCGTGGCGGGGACGTTGCTCGGCAGGCCGCCACCGATGTACGTGTCGATGCGGAACTCGCTTGGCCCAGCCAACAGCGCGGCCACGATCATGTAGACGCTTTGGTGCATACTCAATCCCGCTGCGGCTACAGAAAAGGATAGGAAACGAGGCGCTCGCAGCCCACGGTACTCTCTCTTCAGCCTACCGCTCCAACAACCGATTCAGCTCTTCCCACCGCTTCATCTTCCCGTCCAACGTCGCCTGAGCTTTGGCGGCCTTCTTCGCCAGGTCCGCCATCTCCCGCCCGCTGGCTGAGCCCATTTGTCCGCCCAACGTTTCCACGTCGACCTCGAGGAATGAAATCTCTTCCTCCAGGTCAGCCACTTCGCGTCGTAGCTTCCGCAGTTCGTTCTTGCTGAGCTGCCGCTTCGTCTTCGCCTTCGTGTCAACCGGAGTTGACGCTGCGGACGGAGCCGTTGGGACGGACTTCTTCGACACCTTCTCCACCGGTTCAGCAACCGTAACGGAGGCCGACTTCTTCTCCCGCTCCGCCGCCATCCGGTACTTGTAGTCGTCATAGTTGCCCAGGAACTGCCGCATACCCCCGGTGCCCCCACCGGCCACACTCTCGAACGCGAAGATCCGATTGCATATCCGATTCAGGAAATACCGATCATGACTCACCACCACGATGGTCCCATGGAACGCCACCAACGCGTCTTCCAACGCTTCGCGCGTATCGGTATCCAGATGGTTCGTAGGCTCATCCAGCAACAACGTGTTGTGCTTCTCCATGATGAGCTTCAGCAGGGTAATACGCGCACGCTCTCCCCCACTGAACGTGCCTACCTTCTGCTCCACCATGTTGTCGTCGAATCCAAACGCCCCCAGCAGCGAACGCAGATCGCCTTCTGGGGCCAACGGCTCCAACACGCGCAGTTCATCAATGGGTGTATGCCCGTCGCTGGTGAGCGTCAGGTTCTGGTCGTAGTACCCCAGATCGACATTTCCACCGGTAACCACGCGTCCCGCCGAGGGCTCCAGCTCGCGCGTGAGCAATCGCAACAACGTGGTCTTGCCGGTACCGTTGGGCCCCAGGATCCCGATCTTGTCGTTCTTCAACACCTGGAAATCCACGTCGCGGAACAACGTCAGCGCTTCGAACGAGCGCCCGATACCGTGCGCCTCGAATACAACACTCGAACTCTCACGACGCGGCTTCAGGTTGAACTTGTACCGACGCCCCTCGTTCGGCGGCGCCTCCATCCGGTCCAGCCGATCCAGCTGCTTGCGCCGGCTCTTGGCCTGATTGGTGCGCTGACCCGCGATGTTCTTGCGAATGAACGCCTCGGTGCGCTCGATGTGATCCTTCTGCGCCAGGTAGTGCTTGTTCCACGACTCCTTCTGCTCTTCCCATTGCTTGTGGAACTTGGTGTAGCCGCCCACGAATCGGTTCAACCGACCGTTCACCAGGTGCAACGTGTACTGCGTAACGTTGTCCAAAAAAGTGCGATCATGGCTGATCGCCACCAACGCACCCGGCCGGTCGGCGAAGTGCGATTCCAACCACTCGCGCGCTTCCAGATCCAGATGGTTCGTGGGCTCATCGATGAGCAACACATCGTGCGGCGCCAACAACGTGGCCGCCAACGCGGCGCGGCGTTTCTGACCACCACTGAAAGTGGCTACCGGTTGGGCGAACCGGTCGGCACCAAAACCCAACCCGTGCAGTGCGGCCTCGGTACGCGAGTCCATGGTGTAGCCGTCGGCCGACTCGAACCGCTCATGCAACCGGCCGTACTCTTCCATGAGCTCGGGGCTGGAATCGCCGCTGCCCATGCGGTCGGTCAATTCCCCAAGGCGCGCCTCTACGGCCTGCAAATCGCCAAACGCTTCCTTGCGCACGGCATCCAACAATCCCTCGGAAGAATCGAGTTCGGTATCCTGCGGCAGGTACCCCACCGATATCCGCGCGGCCCGCTGCAGACTGCCCCGCACCGGTTGCAGCAACCCGGCCATCAGGCGCATGAGGGTAGTCTTGCCGGCACCGTTCATGCCGACCAAGCCGTACCTCTCGCCCGCGTGTACGGTGAGGTTTTCTTCCTTGAGGATGGTCTGGCGACCGTAGTCGAAACCCAGACCCTGCAATGTAATGAGAGACACTCAGGTCATCCGGCGCTGTAGCCAAAGTCCGAAGAAGGGGTCCACGAACGAGATGTGTTTGTCCTGCTTCTGAAGAATCTCGCGATCGGTAAGGGTTCGCAAGTTCTTGCTCACGGTGCTGGGCGAACCCAACCCCAGCTGGAAAACCATCTGCTGGGAGTGTAACCGTTCGGTGTGTCCCTGCGCGATGGCCAGTACCAGATTGCGCTGGTGGGGGGCAAGCTGGTCCCACTGCGATTTGTACGCGTACGCACCGGCCTCCAGAACGTGCGACAGCGCGGCCCGGAGGTCGGCGTCGCTGGCCGCTCCCTTGGCCCGTGCTTCCTCGAACAAAGAATGCGCCAGGATCTGGGCGTTGTGGGGAACCGAACGGGAGAACTCAAGCAGGCCAAACAGTATGTCCGGATCCACCGAGACGCCCAGATCGCGGAAGCGACGCTCGAACCCCACCACCAGCTCCTCGGCCGGAATGGGATCCAACCGTACCGAATCGGCCAGTCGATAGAACGGGCTGCGCGGCTGGTTGAAGTGCTTTTCCGCCGTGGCGTCTTTGCGCAATACGAACACGTACGCCACGTGCCGGTGCTTGCGAATGACCTGCGCCAGGCTCTGCAGCAACTGCGTGTCACCAACGCTGAGCAGATCTTCGAAATCGTCGAACACCACCACGATGGGCTTGTCGGCCGCTTCGGCCATCACCGCCGGGGCGTTGAGTATGCGCTCGACCAGCACGCGTATGTCGCGCTCGCGATCCCACAGATCCAGTTGAAGTCCGGGCTTTCCACTTCCGGTGACCACGACCCGCGGCACGATGGTGGGCACCAACTGCTGCACCGCCTCCTGCATGGCCTCGACCGTACTGGTGGGAGCCAGGGTCAGGGCCGAGGCATAGATCTCGGCAAAACGCCGGGTGTTGATGGCCGGAAACAGGTCCACATATATGGCCTGGGCCCAGCGGGAATCGGGGTGGTGCAGGGCCGCCTGGAGCAGCGCGGTCTTGCCGGTACCCCGGGGGGCCACCATGGCAAAATTGCGAGCTTCACCAAACATGCGCACGATTTCCGCCAGCTCGTGCTGACGGCCGATGAGCGCCTCCGGGTCGAGCGGTCGGCGGAACCTGAAAGGGTTGTCTGACATTAGGTTACGCGACTTCCGGGGTGGTCCTGGCCACCCGGGGAAAGTGGCCGACTGCGAGATTGTTGTACATCATGTTGGCCAGAAAGGCGATGCGCCAATTGGTGAAGTGCTCCAAAAGCAACTTGCCATGGCCATCCGGGTAAAGTATAAACCAGTGTGTTCCTGAGCGGAGCACAGACAACGGACTTCCTACCAAGGGGTTCCGGGGTCTGCCGTTCAAAATGGAGGGACGGGTCAGGTAGCGTGGGGCACCCGAGTCGTCTTCTCCTGCCAGATCGCTGGAAATACGGTCGGCCTGAATGTCGACGGATGCGACATAGGCATGGCCTTCCAAGCAGGATCGCGGCCTCCGCTCAGGACGTATTTCCGGATCTTTGAATTCGGTTTCCGGTAGCAGAACGTGGTTAGCCACCGGTTAGCGGGGGATGGTCTTAGACCGTTCCCCGCTTTTTCGTTTTGTGGGCGCTCAGCGCGCACAAAATAAATCCCGCGAAGCGGGATCGCGGGCCTAGGGATGGCGCCCTATTTCCCCACCCTCAACCGTCGAGCCAGGTACTCGGGCAGGCCCGCATCCAGAATGAACCCGGCCGCCCGCTCCACGTCGTATTCCACGCGTCGCAGGTCCAACTGGCCCGATTCCAGGTCGATCAGGGCGTACGCCGCCCGCGGATCGCCATCACGTGGCTGGCCCACGCTGCCGGCGTTGATCAGGTAGCGCTTCTCGCGTGAGAGCTCCACGGTCAACGGCCCGGCCTTGGCCCGCTCACCGTCGAACACGTACTGCTGGTGGGTATGCCCACAAACGCAGATCCAGTGGTCGCTCTCGGCCAGCGACTCAATAGCCGCGTGCATCTGATCGAGTCCCAGGATGTACTCGTCACGATCGTAGGGCGATCCGTGCACGGCCAACACATCCTTGCCAATGCTGCGTTGGGGAGGAAAGTCGGCGATGAACTTCATTTCGTCGTCGCTCAACTGAGCCCGATTGAACTCGATGGCCGTCTCGGCCATGGTGTTGAAGCGCCCCGTGGGCAGGTCGAGCAACCGCGCCTCGTGGTTGCCCTGCAGATGCTCGATTGGCAGGTCGGCCAGAATATTGAGACAGCCGTGCGGGTCGGGGCCGTAGCCCACCACATCGCCCAGCGAAACCAGCTGGTCGAACTGCTGCGCACGAAGGTCTTCGAGCACAGCCTCGAGAGCCGGCACGTTGGCGTGGATGTCGGTCAGAATGCCCAGTCGCATGGCGGATTCTATGGTAGGAATTGGCGAAGTGGTGAAGTGGCCGAGACTTTAGCACACCATGGGAAACCGCGGGAAACCATTCGGCGGCACGGGGTTTGCCCTGTTTCGAACGACACGACCGCCCTCATTTGAACCCTCTTTTCGGAGATGCAACACGTGCGGCGATGGCTGGTTGGACACCGCGGAAATTCGGCCCACGAGCCCGAGAACACGCACGCTGGTTTCGCCAGCGCGGTGGCCGCGGGTGCGCATGCCATTGAGACTGACCTTCGCCTCAGCCGCGACGGTCACGTGGTTCTATACCATGATGACGTCCTGGAGCGCCTGACCGCACACTCTGGAAGCGTGGAAACATTGACCGTGGCCGAACTGACCCATCTTTCGGTGCGCCACCCCAACGGCCGCGAAGACCACATCCCCACGCTGACCGATACACTACGAAAATTCGAAGATCGCGCCTGGTTCTACCTGGAACTCAAGTCCGACGGTCAGGGTCGCGCCAACCCGCACAACGCCGCGCTGCTCGACGCCACGTTGGCCGCGGTGGAGCCGACCACGTCCCACGTTCTGGCCAGCTTCGACGCCGACCTGGTACGCGGTGCGATCGAAGCCCAGCGCGCCGCCGCGCTCATCGTAGATCGGTGGGAGGCCCTGGCCGTGCTCACCGAACGCGAGATCAAAGCGCTGCGCGCGATAAGTCTACGCCATGACCTCATCGACGCGCGCGCCGCGAAACAGATTCTCGAATGGGACATTGCACTATGGGCCTGGACCATCGATGAACGCGAAGAAGCCACGCGCGTTCTGGATCTGGGCTGCGAAGCCATCTGCACCAACAACGTGACCGAGTTTGGCCACTGGTGGAAACAGGACGCATGAACATCAACCGAAACACCAACCTGCTGCAGGACACCCGATTCGACCTGGTCATCGTGGGAGGCGGCATCCAAGGATGCGGCATTGCCCGCGACGCGGCCCTGCGCGGCCTCAAGGTAGCTCTGTTGGAGAAGGGCGACTTCGCCCAAGCTACCAGTAGCGCATCGAGCAAGTTGGTCCACGGTGGGCTGCGCTACCTCGAACACTTCCGATTCGGCCTGGTACGCGAGAGTTTGCACGAACGTCAGATTCTTCTGCGCACCGCGCCTCATCTGGTGCGTCCGCTGCCGTTCCTGGTTCCTCTGTATGACCACAGTCCCCACGGCAAATGGAAACTGCGGGCGGGTCTGACGCTATACGACATGCTGGCCCGCGGCGGCGTGACTTCCAAGAAAGAGCGACTCCCGGCCCACAAATGGCTGTCGGCCCCCGAAGTCATCAAACTGGAACCGCGTCTGAACCCCACCGGACTACACGGCGCGTTCCTATACTATGACGCCCAGATGAACGACGCCCGGCTGGTACTGGAAAACGCTATCGGCGCACGTGAGTCGGGAGCCATGGTCTACAACCAGGTCGAGGTAGAGGCACTACTCGAGCGCAGTCAGCGCGTGGTAGGTGTTCGCGCCCGCGACCTGCGTTCCGGCCAGCCGCTCAACATCGAGGCGCAACTGGTAGTGAACGCAGCGGGGCCCTGGTACGGCAACGTGCAACAGATGCAACAACTGTCGGCGCCAAGACGTGTACGGTGGAGCCGCGGTTCGCACCTGATCGTACCTTCGCTCACGCGTAGTCACGCTCTGCTGCTGAACGCCAAGAGCGACGGACGCGTGTTCTTCGTCATGCCCTGGAAAGGCCATTCACTGCTGGGCACGACCGAGGTCGAGCACACCGATTCCCTCGACGCCGTACACGCAACACCGGCCGAGATCCGCTACCTGCTGGAAGAGACCGGCCACTTCGTGAACAACGCAAATCTAACGGCGGAAGATGTCGTGGCTTCGTTTGCCGGTGTACGTGCACTGCACGCCGACAGCAAGGAAACCCTGGGAGAAGTGAGCCGGGCCAGTCAGATCCACCTGGAAAGCCCTGGCCTGCTGGGCGTGTTGGGGGGCAAGTACACCACCTACCGCGCAGTGAGCGAGAAGGTGGTGGACCGCTGTCTACGTATCCTGGAACGCTCGCACATGAACGAGGCAACTACGGCCACGCAACCATTGCCCGGCGGCGATATCCCCGACATGTCAGCCTACTTCGCCATGGCCGAAGGCATTCTGGTGAAACGGTACAACGTGGAGCCACCTTCTCTGCGATACCTGCTGGGAACCTACGGCACACGCCACGATCGCATCCTGAAGCTGATCGACGAAGACCCCAGCCGGGCCGAGCCGCTGGAGTCGGGCCGTCCTTTCCTGCGCGCCGAGCTGGTGTACGCGGTACGCGAAGAAATGGCCACCTGCCTGGACGATATTCTTTGGCGTCGCACGTACCGGGGGCACCTGGGCCCCTTGAGCGATGAAGCCCGTCGTGCCTGGGAAGATGCCTTCCGCCACGCGGTGGACAGCGTGGTTACCGTAGCCTGAACAACGCCCACCAAAGAAAACGGGGAGGAAGCCCTCGGCTCCCTCCCCGTCTCTGCGTCACCCAAACATCTCTGCGTTACAGAGGAATCGGAGTGCCGTCTTCGTCGATCCACATGTTGCCGTTGCCGTCGAAACACACCGGCGTAATGGTCGCCAGGTTGTTGCGCTCAACCCGTAGCGTTCCACAGCCACTGCCGTCAGGATTCACGACCATGTCGCCCACGACCGTGAGGTCGTCGTTGGGATCCATGTAGGTGAAGTCCCACAGACCACTGCCGTCTTCCTGCCACACCAACAGGTAGTCCAACGTTTCGTCGTTGGGACCACTGGCCGCACCCGACAGCGTCGCGGTGGCGGGATTCCAGGTCATGGTGAAGGTACTGGTGCCATCTTCGGTTACTTCCGAACCGCTCACCGTGCTGGTGCCGTCGGAGTTCTCGTTGGTGGCCACGGTCAGCGTGCGCGTGGTCTGATCGGCGTAGGTGGCCTCGATGGTGTACGAGCGCTCGCCCGTGTCATCGTTGCTCATGCCGCTCTGCGCTACCTGCGTGGGATCGCTACCCGCGGGGAAGGTGGTGGTCACGTCGAACGAGTTGTCGTTCTCGTCGAACGTACCGGCCACTACCGTACCGTCGCGACGCATCTCGTCGAGCGTGGCTACGCCCGCGCCGTCCCAGGTGATGTCGCGCTCGAAGTCGGTGCCGTCGGAGAAGGTCACGTCCATGGAGGCCGTGCCACCGGCGTTGCAGTCGTGGGTCACCGTCTGCTGCAGCGACTGGGCTTCCCAACCGGCGGGGAAGTTGGCCGTACGCGAGAAGGTACCACTACAAGGCTCTTCGCCCTGAAGCACCGGCTCGGCCGGCATGTAGCTCTCGGTCGCGGTGGGTGTGCCGCCCGCGTCGGTCTGACCGTCGAAGGTCACGGTGCGCGACACCGAAGCGAACAGGTCGTCCTCTTCGTTGTCCAGAAGCACCAGGTTCGCCACGATGGTCGACACAACCTGCTGCAGACGATCGTTGGTGGGGGCAGCCGTGAACGTCGCGGTTACGCGCACCGAATCATTGTCGCGGATACCGTCAGCTTCGCCTTCGGTCTCTTCCGCGGCGCTGATGGCGGTGATCGCACCATTGATCCAGTTTTGCGTGGAAGCGAGCATCCAGATGACCTCGTCGTTTTCCACATCCAGCATCCCTACGTCCATGGTCAGCTGATTGGTCTGACGATCAATCAGGCCCACGACGAAGTCGATGGTCTCGGTAAGGGCTACCACCGCGTTGTCGATGATCTCGTCACCCTGGGTAGGCGCGACCTGCACCGTGGTTACTCGCCCAGTGCGCAGACGCGTGACGGTTTCGAACGACCGCATGATGTCGTCTTCTGCGGTGGCGGTACCAACCGTGTCTACCTCGAAGGTGCTCGCGATCGACTCGACGAGGCCCACGTCGTAGGTTTCGGTCACCGTGACCCGCACCACGTTGTTGGTCAGATCGTCGATGCATGTCTCGCGCACACCACCTTCGGTATTGACGCTTTCACAGGCGCGCTTGGCCGCTGCGTAGTGCTTGGCCACCATCGCACGAACGCCAGGCAACTGACGCTCCATGGGTAGGTTGTCGCGGTAGGTGCTGAGCGTAGCCACCACCTGCGAGCTAACGCCCGAGTAGTCATCGATGCCTTCCAGGTCGCTGACGGCGCCGAAAGTCTCGAAGTTGCCCGCTGCGCTCGTGAGCGGGTTCTCCACGTCGTCGAGCATCGACTCGGTGGAGGCAATCTGTTGCATGGCGGCGGCAGTATTTGCCGCCTTCGCCGCTTCAATAGCTTCGGGAGCCACTTGCGGACCGGTGCTGTCGTCGCCACAACCAATGGCGAAGCAGCAGACGATGGCCAGCGCCAGAGCCGCCCAACGACGCGGTGTTTCGCTACCGCTGCGAGAAAGAACAGTCATGGGGTTCTCCTGATATGCCGATAATGAATGCGCGGGAAGTGCGCGTTCTTCGCGGCTGTCCTATCGAGGGCCGCGACCTGTCGCTGCCGCCCTTACAAGTCACAGGCCAGAAATTGGGAGATGACCCCAGGCGAGGAACGGCCTACAAATAGAGAAGCCCGGTGAACGCGAACGTCCACCGGGCTCTGTACGGACCCTACGCTCTCACCCCTGCATGACAGCGTGGCCCGAACCCGATATCGGCGGCGGGGGAGCCGCCAGAAATCTTTGGGGTAGGTCTATTCTGACAAATTGGGACAGAAAGTGGAAGCGAAAAATACTTAGTAGTATAGTATTTAAAGGCGACGCACAGGGGGCACTTCCGAGGTCCCCCGCTGGCCTCCTGTCGCCAACAGCTGGTTCTCACCTCGGCGGAGAGACTACTAAGTCGTTGTTATGACAGTACCTGCAACCCCAGGCCGACGCGGCAATCTCGACGGAATTCCCGAGACGATTGCCGAAGGTCTTCAGCATCTGGGCCTCACGGCCTACGAAATCCGCGTGTACCAGGCCATCCTGAAGCACCCCCGCAGTCGCGTGCCCGAGATCGCCCGGTTCAGCAAGGTGCCCCAGCCCAAGGTGTATTCCACCATCAAGAGGCTGATCGAACGGGGGCTATGTGAAAGCCACCTGGGGCCCATCAACCAGTACAGCGTGCTCGATCCCGAAGACGCATTCGCGCCGCTGTTGGATTTCACCGCTCAACGTCAGAGCGACGCCACCATGGCCATCAGTGCGTTGCAGAAACTGCACAACGAATCTTCGCAGGGTCTATCGCGTCGTGAAGGTCGCCTGAAGATGTTTCAGGGCAAACCCGCGGCCAATCGGAACTTCAAGTTCCTGGTCTCCACCGCCGAGTCGTACATCGACATCGTGGCGCGATTGCCCCTGGTGGCCCAGGACGACGACGACACGATTCACGAAAAACTCGAACAGGGTATTGCAGTGCGCATGCTATGCGAGCTGAACGGCCCGATGGCCGATGCAGACCGCGAAAGCCTGACCAAATCGAAAGCCAATGGCGCGCAGATACGAACCATCGACAAGGTTCCCATGCGGTTGGGCATCTTCGACAACAAGATCACCATTCTACCCATGGTGGATCCCGCGGCGGGGCAAGGCGACGGCTTTGTCATGTTGGAAATCCGCAACACGGGCCTGTCGGAGAGTTTTCGCAACGTATACGAGTTGCTCTGGGCCCTGGGAAAAGACTTCTAGCGATATTCCTGACCGTTATGACGAATCCACCCACCGGGCCGACGTCCTCGGGGGTCGTGGTGTGTCCAGTGAATCACGCCGCCCTGTTCGTTCCATTCGTACTGGCCTCGTAGCTGAACCAAGTCGCCGCGCCCGAGCGGGACGCGCTGCGCCAGGTCTATGTTGTGCGACACCAGGACGGTGTGACCCGCCGGTAGTTTCAGGATGAACCGCTGATGACGGCTGCCTTCGTTGTCATCGCTCAACGTACGATCGACCGTGCCGGCGACTTCGACCACCACTTCCGAACGGCGATCAGCAAACGCATCGAGAACGGCTCGTTCGCCGCCGGCGATCGCAGTGCTCGTGTTCCCGTTCGTCGTCGTGGAGGCCGGCGTTTGCGCCTGGTCCTCGCCCAGGAAGAACTGGTATCCGAACCACCCCACGATGATCAACACGATGACCCAACCGGGTAGCTTGCGACGGCGCCTCATGTCAGTAGGCCTTCTCGGCAATGCCGCTGCCGTCCACTCGCCAGGGCGCCCAGGCCAGAGCCAACGTGTCGATGGTCAGATCCGACTTGCGCAGGTTTACGGCAATCTCCTGCGCCTCGAAGTTCTCGGGCACGAGTTCGTCCTGTAGTTCGGCAAGCTTGCCCTTGAACTCTTCCTCGAGCCCGGCCAGTTTCGTGGTCAGCGTTTCGAGTTTCTCGCGGGCGCGCGCGATGTCTTCTTTTTCCTTACCCACACGCCCGGCCGACCGCATGCTCGTGGACGCGCGCCGCACGTTACCCACGCTGCCCAGCTTGCGACCGAACAGCGCACCCAGCACGGTGGTGCCAATATCCATCGCGGTCTTCAGTTTCTGCTGGCTGGCCTGCGTTGATTCTCGCTCCACGCGGTGCTCGGCGGTTTGAATCTGCTCTTTGATGCGAGCAACCTTGGGTGCGTACTTGGCTCGTAGTTTCTCCATTTGCAGGTCGCGATGCTCGTGCAGCGCGTTCGTCAGCCGCGCCTGGAAGTCACGCTGTGACTCGTCCGCCTCGGAGGTGAGCTTCAACGCCTTGCACTGGTACACGACGAGGGGACGGTTCTGGTACAGGTGCGTTTTCAGTTTCTTGTCCCAGGTCTTGTAGCGCTTGGGGTCGGTCGCAGCCGATGGGACGGGGGCGAATTCGAACCCATCTTCGGCTTCGTCGACCAAGGCCATGCTTTCGCCCAGCACTTCGCTGGCTTCCCACGGATCGGTAGGAACCTTCTTGTCACCCAGCGGAACGAACAGAGCCACGTCTTCCCAGGTGTCGACCTTGGCGGTCGACTTGGCGTAGTGGATGGTGCATTGGGCGAAGAGACCCGGCCGATAGAGAAGGCGATGCTCTCGCGATGCGCCGCCCTGCACCGGGAAGAAACGTTCGATGACGTCCGGTGGTACGATGGGGCGCGGCTTGGAAGGGGCAGTGACTTTCTCCACGGCAGCGGGAGATGCGGCCATGGGGGTCGAGGCAGTTGCCCCCGCACTCTGCCCGGGCTTGCTTCCAGATTGCGCGAGGAATTCTGCCTTCCTCGGGTCCATGAGCCGCTCAATGTGCTGGCGCGTCATGGGCCCGCCCAGGTACGACAGCACCCAACGCGTATGAAAGATTTCCGGGCCGTCTTCGTGCACATTGTTCATCAGGAACACACGCTTGCCCAAGCCCGCCAGTGTCTGCTCCATCTTGGCCTTGTCGAATCCCTCGCCGCCGGAACTGGCCGCCGCGCCTTCCAGACCTTCCAGGACCCGCGCCTTGTCACGCTCGGTCTGAAGACGTCCCAGAAACCAGGTGCCGATGTTCGAAAGACCCTTGTAGTCCAGGTCCACGGGGTTCTGCGTGGACAACACCACGCCCACGCCGTAGGCACGCGCCTGCTTCAACAGCGTAAGCATGGGCCTTTTCGAAGGGGGATTGGCGGTGGGCGGGAAGTAACCGAACACTTCGTCCATGTATAGAATAGCCCGCAAAGAACTGGAACCCGCCTGCGACCGCGTCCAACTGAGAAACTCGTTGAGCAACAGCGTCACGAAGAACATGCGCTCTTCTTCGGACAGGTGCGCAATGGAAACCACCGCCACCCGCGGTTTGCCCTCGGGTGTGTAGAGCATGCTCTGGATGTCCATGGGCACACCCTCGGTCCATGCCGCGAAACCCGGTGAGGCCAGCAGGTTGTTCAGCATCATGGCCAATTCGAGCCGGTCGTCCGACGGAAAGAAACTTTCGAGGTCGAACACGCCCACGCTGGTGAACGGCGGACTCTGCACATCGCGGATGAGCGACGGAATGTCGAGGTCCCGGCCCTCTTTCCACGCGGCGCCCATGATGTTGGAAAGCAGAATGTGCTCGCGACTACGCACCGGATCGGCGTTCACACCAATGAGTCCCAACAGCCCCGATACGGCCGACATGATCCGGTCGCGCAGCGCATCACCGTCGTTCAACACCGCGGCGGCAGGAGCCGCGAACGATTTCAGCACGGCCACCGGAATTCCGGCGCTGCTACCGGGCGTGTAGATGACCCGGTCGGCCGACTCCGCGTACTTCTTGATACGCGCGGGCGCTTGACCCCAATCACCCAACCCCTTTTTCCACAGGTTGGCCAGGAAATCGGCGTGCTCCTGCGGCGTGCGTCCTTTACGTGTGGCCTCAGACGGGTCGATCCACGGCA
The DNA here is from genome assembly GCA_029262065.1 of Candidatus Krumholzibacteriota bacterium. Classification (GTDB taxonomy): domain Bacteria; phylum Krumholzibacteriota; class Krumholzibacteriia; order JAJRXK01; family JAJRXK01; genus JAJDAC01. The sequence continues at coordinate 188,586 of JAJDAC010000027.1, forward strand.
GGAAATCCGAGCCCCGCAACTTGGGAAACGTAAGCAGGGCGTTGCCCATATCACCCTTGGGGTCGATGGCCAGCACCGGCAGTCCATCGATGGCCGCCTCTTCGATGATCCCAACGCCCAACCCTGTCTTGCCACTGCCGGTCATGCCCACGATGAGCGCGTGCGTGGTCAGATCCTTTGCGTCGTACAGCGTGGCCTCGTTGGTCACGGACGACGTGTCCATGTCGTATCGACGGCCAAGATAGAAGGCGCCGAGTTTCTCGTAATCGCTCAATGGTATTCCTTCTAGGAGACGTTCTGACGCGCCGCGGCGATGACCTTGAATTCCACGGCAATGGGCGTAGGCAGGGATTCTACCTCAATCGTGGTGCGGGTGGCACCAATGGGCCCGAAGGTCTCGGCGTATACTGCGTTGAACTTCGGAAAGTCGCGCTTCATATCGATCAGGAAGCAGGTGATGTCCAACACGTCGTTCAGGGACGAACCGGCCGACTCCAACACCGTGCGCAGGTTGGCAATGACGGCGCGCGTCTGAGCCTCGACATCGTAGTCCAGAGGCTTGCCGTTCTCATCACGTACAGGCCCACCGGGTATTTCATCGGTCCCAGGAGTACGAGGTCCCATTCCCGAAAGAAACAGAAGATCGCCCACCCGCCGTGCGTGAGGAAACGCACCGACGGGACGGGGGGCTTTTTCGGCGTGGATGGCGCCATCGATTGACGGCTCGGTGGACGAGGTTTCCACTTCAGATCCCTCGTCCGCCACCGTCCCGGCGCCAGACAGCACGTTGCGGTCGCCCGTATACACTTCGACGTCTTCTTCGTCAAACTCCAGATCGCCCGACGCGCGCTCGGCCGGAGTGAGCCCCACGATCGCCGCGCCGGTTCCCCAAATGGGTTGGTAGTCGAACACGCGACCCTCGTAGCGATTGTTCTGACCCATGAGAGCCGCCAGCCACCAGATGGCCTTCATGCGTTGATCGCCGTTGGCCTGAGCCGCGAAATCGCGCGCATGCTGCGATACGTCTTCCAGGCGCCCGTGCTCCAGGATTTCCAGGATCTTCCGGTTCCACTCGTCGTCCTTCTCGGACGAGATGTGATCTTCCTTGGGGTCGATCTCCTGCGTGAACATACGATTCGAAAGCGCGGTGACCGCCACCGCGATCACGCGCTTGTTGGAGTCGCGCACGGCGTCGGCCGCCGCTTTGCCCAGCACCAATGTTTCGCCGCGGTCGGCGTACATGTTGCACGACACAATGCCCGATGGAATGCGGTTGTCGGGATTCAAGAGCTTCAGCGCAACCACCGACCCCGTATCGATCGGAAAGCCATGGTAGGCCACGGTACGCGCGTGCAGCCCGCGGGCCTGCGCGGCTTTGCAATAGGCTTGGGCAAACGGAGCGTCGATGTTGAACTCGTAGGGCATTTCGCCCAATTCGTGCCACTCGGAATCCACGAGGGTCCACACGGGTTTGGGATCGGCCTGCATCTGGTGACCGATGATGCTGATCCACTGCGTGCTGTAGATGAGCATGAGGTCGGCGTCGAGCTGCGCGATCTCCCGGCCCACCTCATCGTAGGCGTTGCGCAACGATTGCCAGGCCGGCGACTTCTCGGGGGCGAGCAGCGGGTGCGGCCGCCCCGGAACAATGTAGCCACGCACGATGCTCATGCCGTGGCCTTCGCATTCTCGGGGTCCCACTCGACCACCGCATTGCCGGTGCCAATGACACTTCCATAGCCGTGCACCTCGGCCGGATAGTCGGGTACACCCAGCGCGCTCATGAGCCAGGTAAGACAACCCTCTTTGGTTTCTGAATTGGCCTGTTCGACAAAGTCGGGCATCTCGGCCATGAGCTGCGCGCACTTGCCTTCGCGCATGAGCCCCAGTACGCGCATGTCCCACAGGTATTGGCCGTGGTGGTAGATGTGCTCCTGGGACATGTCTTCGGGAATCGCCGACTCCACGGTGAAATGCCGGTGGCTCAGACTGCAGCTGGCCAGCAGGCAGGCTCGGCGCCCACTCTTCTCCACGGCGTTTCGCGTGGCTTCACCCAGGGCGATCATTTCCTCGTCGCCCACCTCGTTCGAGAAGTAGTAGTGCGACGCGTTCGAAGAAATGCCGACGATGGGAATGTTCCACTCGGGGTTGATCAGATGGCACGAGGCGATGGTGCCGTAGTCCACCCGGAAACCCGGGTTGCGCATCATCTTGGTGAGAATGCCCGCGGCCTTCAGGCCGTCGTACAGGCACTCGGCCAGCTCCAGATCCACATCAAACCCGTACTTGTAGCGAAACAGGTTGGGGAAGATGGGATCGACGGACAGCCCATCGCAGCGCGGAATACCCAGCACATGGTGGCCCACCACCGTCTTCCAGTGCGGCGAGTGCACGATGAACACGTCGGGTTTCTTGGCCAAAACGTTCTTGCGGCATCGCTCGTAGCCCCAGCGCAGGGTTTCCCACCCGCACTCGGCCTTGGGCTCGTTCTGGGGGGCGTTTTCCGCGTACACCAGATGGGGCGGATGGGGGGCGAGGACGCCTGAAATGATGGTGCCGGTGCTCATACGGGGAGATTAGCATGGGGCACCGGCACTGTCATGAGGCGAGCAGAGCCTCCGATCAATTCGAGTCGGGATCCCGCCGGGCCGGGCCTTGGACTGACCAAGCAATTGGCCCGAAGACCTAGATCTGGTGTGGTCCGTACGACGCCAGAAAGGCTTCCGCCATCGTGGCGTGCCCCACCGCACTGAAGTGCACATCTCCGGGGAGAAAGTACCGGCGCAATGCATCTTCAGATGTCTCCCCGGCTAGCGGGAAGAACGGAGGGAATAGATCCATGAAACGGACGTCGTTCCGCGCGCACCACATTCGCCAGTATTCCACGTGTTTGGAATCGGCGCGGTCGTAGAGGACCTGATCGGGCCAGGGATAAACGACCACGGTCATGTCGATGCCGTGGCCGTCCAGCACGCCCTTCAACTGCCGCATGCGCTCGGCCGCCCGCTTCAGGCCACGCTCACCGTAGTCTTGCATCACACTGGCATCGTAGGTCCACGTGGCGCGCGGGCGATCGACGAGAGGCAATCGCAACTCGCCGTCGGCATCGGTTTCGAAACGAGATCGCTGTCGGCGCACGCGAAGATCGGAGGCCAGATGGGCCACCACCGAGTTGTTGCGCACGGTTGAGCGAAGCGTTCGGTTTGGCCCCGGGTCGGCTGCGTTGAACCGGAACAACGCCTGGGCCCAATCAGGCGCTCCCTCCATGTGGAAGATGACCGATTCGTCGTGGTCGAGGTCATAGAACAACGCTTCATCGGCGATGTCGGAGATATCCAGGAATACCACGACCTCATCCAGGTGCAGTCGTTTCTCTTCCACCAAATACTTCACCTTGCGGTAGTAGATGGTGGGTGAGTACGACACCACGGCTGCGTTGAGGACCTCGGTGTTCTCGGAGTTCAGTGCGCTGGCAATGCGTCCAGCAAACGTGGACTCGTAGGGAAAGCCTACGCCCTCGGTAAAGGAATCGCCGATCAGTAGAACGCGCCGGTGGCTAGTCAAGGCTGTAACCTTGCGCGCCGTGGCGTCCTTGAAGCCCAGACTGTTCGTATGGAGAATGTGTCTGCGTGGACCCCAGGCGGCCGCAGCATCGATCAGCGGAGCCAGATCGTGGTGATAAATCGAAGACTGGATCCGATAGGAGGCCGGGGGCAGTGGCGTCCAGCCGCCGACGAACTGCTTGCCCACCTGGGCCAGCAGTAGATCGGCCACCAATAGAGCGAAGAGGCTCAGCAGCAGATTTCGAACCATCTCTCACCTGCGAGCGGCTGGCGATGAGACGAGGGCCTTCAGCTTAGCACCGAATGTCCATGGGTTCGAGCGGGTTCGCGAGTCTCGGCCAGCTGGCCGATGGGAATCTGCAACCGAAACTCCGTACGTCCTGGCCTACTTTCGACTTCCAACCGGCCACCGTGCAATCTGGCCACTTCCCTGGCCAAAGCCAGACTCAAGCCCTGGCCCTGCGAGTGATGATTCACATCGGGCTCATTGAACGCTTCGAACACGTACGGGAGGTGGGCCGACTCAATGCCAGATCCGTGGTCGACCACCGATACCTTGACGCAGGCGCCGACGACCTTCAATTCAACCCACACGGGGGCCACGCCGTATCGAATGGCGTTGTCGAGCAACGCTTCCACTACGTCCGTCAGCGCCGCGGCGTCACCTGCTACCGAAACCGGCTCAACCTCAACCACGAGTTCGGCGTCGGCGAGGTCATGGGCGCATTTCATCATGGAACACACCTCCCGGACGCTTTCCGCAAGATCCACGGACACCGTCTCGTCGAGCTCCTGCGATAGCTTGAGCGAACTCAATCGTAGGACCCTTTCCAACAACTCGCGAAGGCGTTGCGCGTTGCTGGTCGCGGTTTGAAGCATGTCCGCGTCGTCGGGAGAAAGCCCCTGGTTGAATCCCATGATCTCCAGTGGCGCCAGAATCCCCGTGAGCGGGGTGCGCGTCTCGTGAGCCAGCATGGACAACACCGAACGCTGGAACGCCTCCAGTTCTTCCACGTTCTTGAGCCGCAGGAACACCCGTACCTTGGCCAGTAGTTCATCGTGGTCGAAGGGCTTGGCGATGTAGTCGTCGGCACCGGCCGCGTAGCCTTGCAGGCGGTCCAACACCTGACCCTTGGCTGAAACCATGACGATCTTGGTGTGACTCAGATCGGGTTCGGCGCGGATCCGGCGGCACGTCTCCAGCCCGTCGAGACCAGGCATCATTACGTCCAGCAGGATCAGGTCGGGCAGGAAATCGTGCGCTTCAGCCAGGGCATCCAAGCCACTCTGAGCCTCGCGTAGCTCGTAACCTTCGTCGCCCAACACCTTGGACAGGATGGTCAGGTTGTTGGCGTTGTCGTCAACCAACAGCACTCTCGACTTCATCGACTTCCTCTGGGATTGAGGTGGGGCAGGGTGATACGAATGCAAGCGCCGCCAGACTCTGGATTTTCGGCGCCAATAGTGCCGCCGTGCCCAGACACGATCTCGCGACACAACGCGAGGCCCAGGCCAGCGGTGCCGTGCGTCGATGGCGAATGGCGCGACTGGGTAAACTTCTCGAAGACGCTGTCGACTTCGTCGGGATGGAAACCCGGTCCCTGATCTTCGATACGTAGCTCTATTTCGTCGCCCCGTGCCTCCAGGCGCACGACAATGGCTCCACCGGCCGGCGACACTCTCAATGCGTTCGACAGGATGTTTCTCAACACCTGGCACATCCGCTGGTCATCTAGTCGTACGACCATCTCCATGGGCATGAAGCACTTCAGCTCTACTTGGGCTTGCTGGAACAAGGATTCCATTTCCGAGCCGACCACCTTCACCTGGAACGCAAGGTCGGTGTCGTCGAGTCGAAATTCCATGTTCCCCGACTCGAGCCGGGATAGGTCCAGAAGGTCCGTGATGAGCTCCAACAGGTTCTGGCCGTTCGTGGATATCTGTTCAAAGTAGTGCGCCAGGCTCTCCCGATCGGCGTGCTGATGTTCCTTCACACCGAACGTGGAAAAACTGAGAATGGAATGGAGCGGCGTTCGCAGTTCGTGCGACACGTTGGCCAGGAACTCGCTCTTGGCCGCGTTTGCTCGATGGGCCTCGATGCTCTTGTCTTCCAGTTCTTCGTTGTAGCCCGCCACCACACCCAGCACGCTTTCCAATTGCGATTCGGTCGCGCGACGCGTGGTGATTTCTTCGCGCAGCCGATCATTGATCGTCGCGAGTTCGGTCGTGCGCTCTTCGACCCTTCGTTCGAGCCGTTCGTTGGCTCGGAGCAGCTCCCGACTCTTCTTCTCCAGAAGTTCTTTCGCGAGCTCGCGCGCGCGGCGCTCTCGACCTGCCCGCCGTTGCCACCGATCGATCATCGTAGTCATGATGGGGTAGGCACACTCATACTGGGACGGCTTTCCGGAGGTGAGCACCACGACACCAGGCGCGGGGGAGCGCGGCATATTCCAGAAAGGATATCGGTAACAAATCGGCGCCCTTGAGACCAATTTTGTGATGACAGTGGGGGACGGTCCCCTCTGACCCCATAGTGTCTACAGGTGTCAGCCCGGCTGCCTTCTGACCCGCACAGAAAACCGGCCCATTTATGAAGTGTGTTCAACTGATAGCATTGATAGGTAGCCTCTACGCGGTTTTCTCTGCCACGGACGCGACGGCACGAGGTCGCATACACATCAACGCCAGTGCCGGATTCTCGGATCCAGATATCGAATCCCATTTCCAACTCAGTGGATCGCTGGGAGGACGCCCCGAAGACAAGCGGCCAGCCTTTCAGGTCGGAGCACAGTATTCGGATGTCCGGGCGTCAGGAGTTTCGTTGGGGCTTTCGGTGGAATATGCCAATCGGGGTCCAACCGTGCTCGAATCCAGCCGGCAGGCGTTCGTCGAACCTGAGTCGCGGCACTATGTGGTGTTTGGCTTGCCGTTGGAATACGAGCACACCCTGTCGCAGGCCGGACTGGGGGTGGGATTGAGTATCCGACCTCAGTTGTCCCTCTGGAGCGGAACGAACGACTTTCCCATCGACCAGAAACACTTTCCCAGGGTCGAAGGCAGCGTCCAGGCCTCGGTATTCGTCCGGCGAAATCGTATTCGCGGTCACTTCTTGGTCTTGTTTGATTCATGGAGCCAGACGGGATCTCTGACCAGAGTCCGCGATCGGACCGTTCTTCTGGGCGTTTCCTACGAGATCTTTGCGAAGAACTATTGAAACCGCGCCTTCAATGACGACCACGAAGATTGCGTTGTCGGCGTGCCCGAAATCACCGTGATGTCCGGTGCGATCCCCAGGTGCCGCAGGTTGAGATTCGAGGACGGATCGGCCGGACCGGTGAACGAACCCTCTGCGTACGCGTAGACCCGGATTTTTACGGGTTCGGTGGTCGGGAACCCACTGGTATCCAGTTCCAGGCTCCGCACATCTCCGCCCACAGTTACCCGACAGTTGCCATCACATGGGTACGCGCTGATCTGGAATCGGTCGGGATCTGAGTCACTTGTCCATTCAACGAGCAAGGACGAACCCTGGTCGATGGAAGCCCCGTCGAGCGGAGCCATGATGACCGGTTTGGCGGGAACCACGTCTGTACATGTGATGGTATCAGGACCGATCTGGACGACCAGCTCAAAGGGGTCACCGGCCTGAAGCTCCTCGGGCAGGTCCTGGGAATACCGGGCTCCCGAAACAAACGGCAGGGTGACGCCGTTGATCGTGACCGTGGCGTCGGTGATGGGATCGTTGTCGCTGGTCCAGACACTCACGTGCTGGTGGAATACGCCCGTGTCGCCTCCGGAGACAATGTATGAACTTCCGGCATGAGCGGGGCCAACGGCGAGTGCCATGACCATGGTTGCAGCTAAGACAAATAGTTGTCGATCGGGGCACATGGTGAGATCTCCTTCTGGACTCGTAACACCCTGCAATACTGAACTTGGGGCCGGTTCTCGGCGCCGCGTGCCACACGCACGGGCGCAACCGCCTTTCTGAAGTTCTGGTCGTGCCAACGTCGAGGGTGTGACCGTGAACTGCCCTTGAATTCAGGGGGTCTTCTTCACGCAAACGTTGGTCGCCTCGCTGAAGAACTCCAATGAGTACCGCCCACCCTCGCGCCCCACGCCGCTTTCCTTCACGCCACCGAACGGCACGCGCAGGTCGCGATGCAACCAGGTGTTCACCCAGACCATGCCGGTCTGCAATGCCGCGCTCACGCGATGCGCTCGGCCCAGGTCACGCGTCCACACCGAGGCACTGAGTCCGTACCGCACACCGTTGGCCATGGCTATCGCCTGGGCCTCGGTATCGAAGGGGTGCACAGTAACCACCGGACCGAAGATTTCCTCGGTTGCGGTTCGACAGTCCGAAGGAAGTCCACCGACCACGGTGGGCTGAAGAAACGCTCCCCGATCGAGCGGCGCGGGTAACGACGGCCGCTCTCCGCCGCACAGAATGGTGCCGCCTTCTTCGCGCGCCAGGCGAACGTAGCCCTCGACCTTGTCGCGATGGTCCTGCGAAATGAGCGAACCCAGCTGCGTGTCCTCGGCGTCGGGATCGCCAAGGCGCATCGACTTGGCCTTTTCCACCAACGCCGCAGTGAATTCGTTCTCAATAGACCGTTCTACCAAAAGCCGGGATCCGCAAAGACACACCTGGCCCTGGTTCAGAAAGGCGGCGCGCGCGGCTCCCTCCACGGCGGCTTCGAAATCGCAATCGGCAAACACCAGGGTAGGGTTCTTACCGCCCAGTTCCAGACTCAACTTCTTGAAGTGAGGCGCCGCCGTTGCAGCCACCATGCGACCGGTCGTGGTTCCGCCGGTAAACGAGATGGCGTTCACATCGGCGTGTTCTACCAATGCCTGACCGGCCTCACCGCCCAATCCATGCACCAGGTTGAACGCGCCCGCTGGCGCTCCCGCCTCGTGAATGATTTCGGCCAGAGCCGTCGCGGTCATGGGCGTAAGCTCACTAGGCTTGGCCACCACGGCGTTGCCCATGACCAACGCGGGTGCGGTTTTCCAGCTCAACAGATACAAGGGCAGGTTCCACGGAGTGATCAGCGCTACCACACCCACCGGCTTGCGCAGCGTGTAGTTGATGGCGTCGGGCATTTCAAAGAAATCGCCCGATTGGTGCCGGGCCGCGCCCGCGAAGAACCGGAAGTTCGCCACCGCCCGCGGTATGTCCACATTGCGCGCCATCGTGATCGTCTTGCCGGTGTCCTGTGACTCCAGGCGCGCCAGCTCTTCGGCGCGCGCTTCTATTCCGTTGGCGATCGCGTCGCAAAGGTCGGCGCGTTGGGCCAGAGTCCAGCCGGCCCAGGGACCCTGCAAAGCCGCCTTGGCCGCCTCGACCGCTCGGTTCACGTCCTGGAAAGTGCCGCGCGCAATGCGCCCCAGAACCGCGCCCGTGGCCGGCTGAATGTCGTCGAGCCAGGCGCCGTCGACCGGACCGGCGAATTCACCGCCGATGTAGTGGGGAAGTTGACCGGGTGCGCTCAACTCTGACCTCCGGGGGCAAACGGGTCACGACCGCGTTCGTCGCCGACGTTTTCTTCTGCGTAGCGGTCCCAGCGGTAGTACCACCGATCCCGGTCGGGATCCCAATCGTCCCAGGTAGCCACGCGTTCGAGCGTATCCAGACGATCGGGCGGGACGACGCCCTCCACGAGAAACGCCTTCTGCTTGTACAGCGGATACGGATTGCGCAACGTGATGCCCAATGTGCCCAGTATGGCCCGCGCCACGTACCACGTGGCCTGCGGGTTCCAACCGTGCGCGATCTTTACGACCACGCCCAAACCGTTTGGATAGTCGGGGTGCTCGATCGCCATCCCCAACAGCCCGTCGGCACCTTCCTTGGCAATGACCTTGCCCGCGCCCGCCTTCAGAATCGTGCTGTCCAGACGATTGAATCCGCCGACCAGGTCGGGGTGACGGACCATGGCCTCCCAGATCCAATCGTCGTGTCGGTCGGCGGCAAGTGACGCGTAGACCTTCGCCAATTCCGACACAGTCATACTGATAGTGGGGAACCCGTCGCCATCGCGCGCGACTCGTTTGGGCTGCCACGAATCACCCAGCACCACGCGCACGCGATCCAGATACGCTTGGAAGAACACGTGGTGGGGTAGCGTGTACCCCGCGCGATTCCACCCCTTGAGCCGGCAGCCCAGCAGGATGGCCGCGTGCTGACCAGACGAATTGTTGTACCAGCGTCGTGGCCGACGCACCTGGCGCCCAAACTGCACCAACGGCACATCGAGAGGGGTTTGCATCAGTCCCCATTCTTCTTCGGGCAACAGCGACTGCGCCGCCGCCACGTGCTCGGCGCCACCGTTGTGACTGGCCACCGAAATGGCGCGTTGCTCCCAGCTGGTCACCTTCTCCAGCTCGTCGGTGAATACCTTCAGCATGATGGGCTTCATCATGCTGCGGCCGTAACACAGCACATTGCCACCGAAGCTGTGCGCGATATCACCGCCCGAGGCCCAGGCCACCGCACCGTGAATGGTGGTTTCGCTAACGCCGTTGCGGCGATAGTCCACCAGCGGTTGCCACTCGACGTCGCGACCGGTGGGAATTCCCTCGACCGTTTCACCCAGAGCGCTACGTGGGTAGGACTTGCTCGTGGCGAGAATGCGTTCGTTGCCGCTCATGATCCAATGAGTTCCTTCACCCGGGGCGCCACGACTCGCATGAAGGCCTCCTGGTTGCGAATGACCCGACCGGAGTCGTGATTGAAGAAGTCGAACCAGAGCATGAGTCGATCTTCGGCATGAAAGCGCTCGGCCACCTGCTGCGCCACGTCCTCGGCGTTGCCGATCAGCGCGTTGTGCGCGGCCTTCTCTACCTTCGAGGGATCGAGTGTGCCTTCCAAAGCAGTCCAGTACGCACCCAAGGCTTCTTTCGCCTCGCCCTCGGCCTGCTCACGCTGGGCGCCGGCCGTCAGGTCGGGTTCGTCGTTGAGAAAAACAAAAACCGTGCGTGGCATGTAACTGCGCTGCCAGGGCCCACCATCTTCGTGATAGGCCTTGGCCATGCGGGCATGCGTTTCCTCGATGATCTCGGGTCGCGTGATGGACAGGTTGAAGACCTGCACCGGCATGTACTCGTTGGCCAGCTGCTGCAACGTGGGATCGTGCGAGCCGATCACCAGCTGCATCAGTTCGCGCCGGAAGTCCTGGGGGACGATCTTCAGCTTCTCGAACGTCCATCGCCGCGGAAGCTCGATGACGTCTCCCGAAACCTTGGCCAGTTCACGCGCGCGCTCCCAGTCTTCGTCGCTGCGGAAATGGGCCCGGCGCAACACCGGTCCGGGCACGTCATCGCTACTCAGCGCATCCCCACGCAGTAGCCTACATAGGATATGCGTGGCCTCTTCCAGGATGCGACTCTTGCACACCGGCCAGAACGCTTCCTCCAAAGGAGTTCGGGGAACGATCTGACCGGCCGCATTGTTGAAATCGAACCGGCCGGCCGCGAACCCCACGTGGATCCGCCGCTTCTCGGCCGGCGACAGTCCATGCAAACCCAGAAACGTTGCGATACGTTCGGCGTGGGCAATCGGACCACCGTTGCAAAGCATGTTCATGACGGCCGACCCAACTTCGATGCGTTCGGTCTGCTGGTAGACGCGCGCCGCCAGCTGCAGAATGTCGGTATTCAGCCCCACCTCGCCGTGCCAGTGCGGAATGACGGGGCGCCTGTTTTCTTTCTGCACTTCGCTCGACAGGTGGGCTTCGGCCACCCAGGCCACCCCGTAGCCCTGCCGATCAGCCGCGCGCACCTGATCGAAGAAGTTGCGGAACATGACCGCTTCGCTCGGCAGGGTCCCGCCCGCGGGCGTTTGGCTGATGGAAAAGAAGATGTCGAATAACATGGTGCCGCCTACAGCGAGTGAAGCCGACCACCTTCGACGGCCAGGCTGCTACCCCGGATGTAGGACGCCAAGGGGGAGGCAAGGAATAGAACCGCCGCGCCGATCTCGTCGGGGCGCGCCAAGCGACCTTCGGGAATTCCCGCTACCCAACCGTCTTCAACCTGCTGCGGCGTTTGGCCGGTGCGGCCCGCCACCGCCTCCTTGAGGCTTTCGAGCCGCTCGGTGGCGGTGTATCCGGGCAGGACATTGTTGATGGTCACGTCGGGCGGAAGCTCGTTCGCAATGGTCTTGGCCCATCCCACCATGCCGGCGCGAATGGCATTGCTCAGCCCCAGCCCGGGAATGGGCTCGCGCGCCGACGTGGACAGGATGTTCACGAACCGCCCGTAACCGGCCTCGCGCATCCCGGGCAGAAGCTGCAGGACCAGACTGTGGGCCGTGAGCTGGTGGCGCTCGAACGTGGCCAGCAGATCCTCTTCGGTCTTCTCGAGCAATGGGCCGGACTTGGGGCCACCCGTGTTGTGCACGAGAATGTGAATCGGGCCGTGGGCCTTCAGGTGCGCTTCGACCTGGGCGCGCAAGCGGCCACGGTCATCCATGTCGACCGCAATGGCGTATGCGTTGGGTGCGCCCAGCCCCTTCAATTCATCACACAGAGCAACGAGCTTGTCTTGTGAACGAGCCAGCACGGTGACCGTTGCACCGGCGCCCGCCAGGGCCAACGCACAGGCGCGGCCGATGCCCGAGCTGGCGCCCAGCACCAGTGCGTGCCGCCCCTGTAGATCTATTTGTGTACCTGCGTTTTTAGCCATGCCACGAAACTACCACGCCCGCTGGCCAACGTCATCCCGCGCGTTGACGCCCCTCGTAGTGCCGCGCCAAGCGTTCCGGCGATACCCCCAGCCAGTACAATAGCACCAGCCACACATTGCGGAATTGTTGCCGAACCACACCGTGGTCCAGAAACCTCCGCGCAGAGGTCGTGGCCGGCCGGTCCACCAGCGTGGTTTGCCCCGCCGCGCTCAATCGCCGAAAGAACGCCACGTCTTCCATGAGCGGCACCTCGGGGAAGCCTCCCAAATCGAAAAAGACCGGGCGGCGCACGAAGAAGCCCTGGTCTCCGTACCGCAAGCAGGTCAGCGGCAGGCGCGTGAGACTCGCGCAGGCGCAAAGCAGCGGATGCGTGCAGTCGAAACGAAGCGTAAACGATCCCCCCACCACGCCTGGTTCGCACAGCGCCTCCACCATGCTGGCCATGCTGCCCGGCGAGAGACGCGTATCGGCGTGTACGAACAGAAGTATGGGAGCCGACGTGGATCGCGCCCCTGCATTCATCTGCACGCTTCGTCCACGGACGGTCTGCACCACACTGGCCCCCATCGACCGGGCCAGATCAACGGTAGCGTCCTGACTGCCACCGTCGGCTACGACTACTTCGTAGGATACTCCCGCCGCGGCTTCGTATATGGCGCGCAGACACGCCGGCAATCGCGACTCTTCGTCGAGGGTGGGGATGACGACCGCGACCTGCAGGGGGCGCTTCACCCCAACCACCGATACGCCCGGGCTACCCAACTGCGCACCCAACCGCGCTCACTCCACTCTCGAAAGTAACCGTCGGCCGCACGCTGGTTGAGCAGCGAGAAAGTGGGATAGACATGTACGGCGCCAGAAATCTGTGACGCTTTCAACTTGTGCTCCACCGCCAGGATCCACTCCTGGATCAATTCGCCCGCGTGCGCCGACAGTATCTGTGCGCCCACGACGCGTCCGGTCCAGCCCGCAATGACTACCTTCACGAGTCCCGATTCGTGGCCATCGGCCAGCGCCCGATCCACGCGGTCCACGCCGAAGCGCAGCACACGAACGCGCCGATGCTTCTTGCGCGCTTGTTCTTCGGTCAGGCCCACCGAAGCCAGTTCGGGCTCGGTAAACGTAGCCCACGCCACCGTGTCCTTGCGAAACCCCGAGGGCAGGCCGAAGGCGATGTTGCGCGACGCCGCCCGGCCTTCCGCTTCTGCCATGTGCGAGAACGGATACCGCCCGTTCACGTCGCCCAGGCCCCAGATATTTCGCGCGGTGGTGCGAAAGTTCCCATCCACGTAGACGCCGCTTCGCTCCACGCGAACTCCAGCGGCGTCCAGATTCAGGCTCTCGACGTTGGCCCGACGGCCGGCCGCTACGAGGAATTCGTCGGCGTGTACGGTGTGCTCTTCCTCGTCATGACGCAGAACGATCTCCCACTCCTGGCCTCGGGCGGCCCGCACGACCTGGCTGTTCAGCCGAAACTGGACACCTTCGGCTTCCAGTTGGGAGCGCAGTAGCACAGTAAGCTCGGGATCATCCTGGGGAAGGATCCGATCGAGCATCTCGATCACGGTCACACGGCTTCCCAGTCGCGCGAAGGCCTGCGCCATTTCCAGACCAATGGGCCCTCCACCCAGCACCGCCAAACGCTCGGGAAGTCTGGACAGGGAGAAGATGGTCTCGTTGGTCAGAACGTCATTGGCGTTCATTCCCTCGATAGGGGGGACGAACGGGCGGCTGCCGGTACACAAGACAAACTTCTTGGCGCGGACGTTTTCGTCGCCCACGCGCACGGTGTAGGCATCGATGAAACTGGCTTCGCCAAACTTCACGTCTTCGACGTGCTCGGCCTTCACCATGTCGACGGTTTCGTGTTCCTGGATGCCCGCCACCACGCGTTGCACCCGACCCATGATAGCCTGTAAGTCGACCGTGCCACGGTCGAGAGCCGGTAGGCCGTAGTGCGCGGTACGACCGGCCTCGTGCCATTGTCGCGCCACGGCCAGTAGGGCCTTGCTGGGCACGCAGCCGGTGTGTAGACACTCGCCACCCAGCTCACCGGTTTTTTCCACCAGACACACGCGCGCGCCAAGGTGCGCCAGCACGCCCGAACTCACGAGGCCGGCGGCTCCGCCGCCTATGACCACAATGTCGTATTCAGTCACGCCGCACTCCCGACCAGGGGGGTGGGACCAGGGCTCATGCAATAAAGTACGGGACTTCGTCCACGTGGGACTCACAAAGTCGCTCGGGCTAGGCAAATCCGTAGAACTCGGCGTTGCGCAGAGGAGGCAGCGAGTCGGCGGCAAGAAGTATGGAGCGCACCGCCCACAACTCCGGGAAAATGCGCCCCTGCGCCGCGCGATCCAGATAGTCCACCCCCGACGAACCACCGGTGCCCACGCGTCGGCCAATGGTGCGCTCGGTCATACGCGCGTGGCGATTGCGCCAAAGAACGAACTGTTCCTCGACCTCGACCACGGTATCCACCAGCACGCGCGGCCACGATAGCAGGGGCAGCTGACGGTACGACTCAATGAACAACAACCCGGCGCGGATGCGCGTGAGTCGGGCACGACCGTCTTCAGGTTCGTCCTGCGCCAACAGAAAGCCACGGGTTTCCTGGGCACTGACTTCGAATCGTTTGCGTAACGCATCGGCGTCGTGCACGCGTAGTTCGAGCAGACGTTTTTCCTGCTTACCTTGCGATGTGCGGTAGGCCGCTTCGTACTGGTTCACGAATTCCAGAACAGCCTCTTCGTCGCCCGCGTCGTCGGGGGAAGACCCCTGGATGGGCGTCCGGAACAACCAACCATGAAGTGCATCGCGTAGGCTCATCTCGGCGCGAACCGCATCCAGATGACGTTGAGCCATATCACCGGCCGCGCTGCCGGGAGCGCGTTCTTCGATGTGCCGCACCGGCTCGACGTTGCCGTAGCGGGGACGATTCTCGGGCTTGAGCCCCATGAGAATCTCCAACTCCCGCATCTGGAAACTCTGGAAACCACTGGCCGGGGCAAGCTTGTCGCGAAACGCCAGGAAGTCCTGTGGCGTGAGCGTTTCCATGACCGCCCACTGTTGCACGGCGAGCTTGAGAATTTCGGCCACGCGCCTCAGGTGGTGAACGACGTGGGGGACGTGCTCTTCGGCGATTTCGGGTTCGGCTAGATGGTCGCGGGCCTCGCGTAGCTCACGCAACATGAGCTTGAACCAAAGCTCGTAGACCTGATGGACGATGATGAAATGAAGCTCGTCGGACATGAGCTGACGCTCATCGCCCTCGATTCCGCCCTGGATTGACAGCAGCTGATCGAGCTTCAGGTAGTCCCAGTAATTCGGCCCGCTCAATTGGATCTCCCGAGTGGTGTTGGCGCGCGATTTCGTTCAGCGGCCAACACCATACTCGATAGACGGAAGATCGTCCCAGGCCGGGGCCGTGTTTCAGTTTGGGCGCCGTACCAGCTGGGGGACTTCGTACGGCCGACGAGGGTCCGGCCCCGGCGTGGGTTTGTCGCCAGTCTGCTTCGTCATTTTTTGCGATTCAGATGCCTGTTTCACGGACTTCGAAAACAGTAACCCATTGCTATTGAACAGTTTCATTATATTTCCCCTGGGAGCTGAAAGGCCGGAAGTGTGTCGGAATATAGCGTAACGCACGATCGGGGCCAGCAGCAGAGCCGCTGTCCTTTCATCAACGTCCGACAACCACGTTCCGAACCCGGTTACCCAGAAGGACGTAAGCTTACTGGGTTATTCCCCCAAGCGGGGGAATTTTTTTGAGGCAAGGGGACCTCGCACTGCGGAGGCAGGGCTACCACGCCCTGCTGGGCCGCCGCCACGTAGATGCTGACACCATCGGTGGCCACCGCCACCATTTCGGCGGTGGCGGGAAATGCACCCACCTCGAGAATCGACCCGGGTTGCACCACATCGAGCACGATGAGGCCACCGGTACTGGCGGCTACATAGGCGTAGAGGTTCGTCACCGTGACATCGAACGCGCGGGCGCCCAGGTCGCGGCTGCCCAGAAACAGGGGTGCTTCGGGGTCGCTCACATCGTAGATGCGAAGGCCACCGCCATCGTCCGCCAGATACAGCACCACGCCGTCAAGAAAGAGTCCCCTGGCCAAACCGGGTGTGTCGCGACTGGTCACCGGTACGGGCAACGTGGGATCACCCGCGTCCATGACCACCAAGCCAGCCTCACCGTGCGCCACGAACAGGTACCGGCCGCTCGAGACCACATCCAGCGCGAAGCTGGTCCCGTCGAAACTTCCAAACGCACCGATGATGACAGGGTCGTCCAACGTGAAATTGACCATCACGATGCCGCGGTCACCAGCCGCCACCGTGCCTATCAGATCGGGAGCGATGTCCACCGCCAACGCCGACCCGTTCATGAACAGCGTGCTCACCACGTCCGGGCGCCGCGGATTGTCGATGCGCACCACGTGCACGCCGCCGGGACCGTCGGCAACGTAGGCAAACACGTCATCCAGAGTCACCGACCATGCTACGCCCGGCGTGTCGAGACCGGCGATCGGGCGTATGAACCGAGGGTTCAGCACATCGAAAACCAACAGGCCGGCCTCACCGTCGGCCACGAACACGTAGTCATTGATGACGGCCACGCCCTCGGCCCGGTCGAGGGTCTCGATGGAGTCGAACTCCACCGGGTCGACATCGTACTCGGTGCAGAAAAACGGCACGCCGCCACCGGGGCCCACCGCATCTTCCTCGCAGGCCACGACCTGCAACAAAACCAGGAGGATGGCCGCGAACCCCATGGAAGGCTGAAACCCTCTATGAAAACAGCAGTTGCGGAACATTTCGTGCATGCCCCCACTATAGGACCAAGCCCCCCCAGCGCCAAATCGCCGATTGACGTCGGCCCGGCCTGAGGCCAGGCTTGTGTCGTCGCCCCGCTTCCTCATGTCTCGGGAGACCATCATGGCGACCCCAATCGGCCGCGCGCCCTGGCTTACCCTGGCCATGGCGCTGGCTACCACACTGGTTCTGGCCATTGCCGCACCAACCAGTGCTCAATTACCAGTCACTCCGCAGCTCTCGGTCTTCGGCGGCCTCACCGGCTCCAAAGTCGTGCAGCTGATCGAGGGCGACGAGTCGGGTAGTGAAAAGAGCACGGGTGCGACCGTGGGCGCCGACCTTTCGTTGCGCGTCATGGGCGTCGTGGCCGGTGTGCGATACCAGCGCATCTTCAATTCGGCGACCATTGCCGTGAACTCCACCAACCTGGAGTGGGGGCTCGACGCCAACGAGTTCGGTGGGTTCCTCGAACTACATCGCTCACTGGCTCCCACGTCTCCTCTGCAGCCCTCGCTGGGAGTAGGCGCTTCGCTTTCGAAGATATCGCTCGACGACTCGTTGGGGTTCGGCTCGAGCCTGCCCGCCGTGGGCCTGGGCGGTGACGCCAGATCGCTACGTATCTATGGACTGTTCTCCGTGTCACTGCTGGGCAAACTGGGTATCATCGTGCGCGGGGGAAACGCCTGGGCCACAGTGGACGCCAGCGACCTGGAACTCGATCAGGTGTTCAGCAGTCCGGGCGGCGACCTCATTACGTTCGATCAGAGCTACGACGGTTTCTTCCTGAACGTCGGGCTCAGTCTGGGCCTTCTATAGATTTCAGAAAGCGGGTCTCGTTCCATGCGAGTCGTCGAGTGTGTACCCAACATCAGTGAAGGGCGCGATCGCGCCGTTATCGATGCCGTGGCCGGAGTGATTCATCAGGTCGAGGGCTGCGAGCTGCTCGATGTCGATCCCGGCGCCGCCACCAACCGCACCGTGATTACCTTTGTGGGAAGCCCCGAAACGGTGGTCGAGGGTGCGTTCCAGATCATCGCCAAGGCGCGCGAGCTGATCGACATGACCGGTCACAGCGGCGAGCACCCGCGATTCGGCGCCACCGACGTGTGTCCGTTCGTGCCGGTATCGGGCGTAACCATGGACGACTGCGTGGAGCTGGCCCGCACGTTGGCGAAGCGTGTCGGCGAAGAACTCGACTATCCGGTGTACCTGTACGAGTACGCGGCCACCAGTCCGGAGCGGCGCAACCTGGCCCACGTACGTTCGGGAGAATACGAAGGCCTGGCGCGGAAGCTGAAGGATCCGCAGTGGAAGCCCGACTTCGGCCCCGCCGAGTTTCGACCGCGCACCGGCGCGTTGGCCGTGAGTGCCCGTGAGTTCCTGCTGGCCTACAACGTGAACATCAACAGCCGCGACAAGAAACTCGCGCACGAGATTGCGTTGCGCGTACGCGAACAGGGACGCGCCAAGCGGGACGCGAACTGGGAAATCTTACGGCACGCCGATGGCAAGCCCGTGCAAGAGCCCGGCAAGCTGAAGCACGTCAAGGGCATTGGCTGGTTCATCGAAGAATACGGCGTGGCCCAGATTTCGATGAATCTGACCAACCACCACGAAACGCCCATTCATACGGTGTTCGACACCATCTGCGACGAAGCTCTTTCACTGGGTCTGCGGGTGACCGGCAGCGAGCTGGTGGGACTGGTGCCGCTCGACGCCATGCTCATGGCGGGCAAACACTACCTGCGCAAACAGAACAAGAGCGCGGGGGTACCAGAATCCGAGTTGGTGGAAACGGCCATCCGCACCATGGGACTCAGCGACGTGGCGCCGTTCGATCCCCAGGAAAAGATCATCGAGTATCGCCTGCGTAAGGACAAAGGCCTGCGGCACCTGCCCATCGTGGACTTCGTCGACGAAACGTCGAGTGAGTCGCCCGCTCCGGGCGGCGGCAGTGTAGCCGCGCTGTGCGCATCCTTGGGCGCCAGCCTTACCGCCATGGTCGCCAACCTGACTGTGGGCAAGCGCTCTTTCGAAGAGGTGTGGGACGAACTGAACGCGACGGCCGAGAAGTCGCAGGAGCTGAAAGACTGGTTTGCCCACGCCATCGACGCCGATACCGACGCCTTTACCGAAGTGATCAACGCCAACCGCATGTCGGCCAAGTCCGACGAAGAGAAGGCCGCCAAGAAGGCCGCTCTGCGCGACGCCAATCGCGGCGCCACCATGGTTCCTCTGGAAGTACTCGAGCGCAGCCTGGAGATCTTCGACCTGGCCGAACACGTAGCCACGAAAGGTCTCGAGGCCTCAGCCAGCGACGCCGGCGTGGCCTCGCTCTGCGCCATGGCCGCGGCCGAGGGCGCGTACTACAACGTGTTGATCAACCTGAACGGCATCGAGGGCGACGTGGAGTGGGCGTCGAAAACCCGGTCGCGGGCGCAGAAGGCGCTGAAGAGGGCCCAGGATAGGGCGACCGTCATTGGCCAGGCCATGCGCGACCGCCTCGATCGCGGAGAGTAGACCACCTGGCAGTCCAGAAAGGCGGATTTCGAACTGATGGGTGACCCACGCCCTTCGGAAGGAATCCGCCATGACTCGCCTGACCCTCAGCTCGCTCCTCGCTCTGCTTCTGGCGCCCACCCTGGCCAGCGCCATCACGCTGACGGAGGTGCCCACGTCGATCCTCGGCCGCTCCGGCGGGGACGTGGAATGGGGCGACTTCGACAACGACGGCGACCTCGACCTGATCGTTCTGGGCAATCTTCAGTTTGGCGGGGGCGCCGCCGACATCTTTCGTAACGACGCCGGAACCTTCGTCAACATCAACGCGGGATTGCCGCCGCTCGAATCGGGATCGGCCGACTGGGGAGACTACGACGGCGACGGGGATCTCGACCTCGCCATCATGGGGGTGACGGATCAGGACGAAATCCACACGCGGCTCTACCGAAACGATCAGGGTACATTCGTGCAGGCGGCGGCATTCAGCCCGCAATACCTGGGGACCATAGCCTTCTACGATCGCGATTCAGATGGGGATCTCGACGTGGGCATGGTCGGGACCGAATACACGGCCACCTTTCTGAACCAGGGCAACGTGTTCTCCGGTATCGAATTCGACCTCGAGCACGGCACGTTCAGCGCGAGCGCCACGTTTCTGGACATCGACGGTGATGGTCACCGCGATGCCAGCTACATGGGGAAGATCAGCAGTCCCGTTCCGGGGGGACAAGTGGCGATTGCTCTCGTGCAGTATAGGTCTTTCGGAGAGCCCCTCGGCGCAACCGTTACGCTGACCGGGGTGAACGACGGCGAAATGGCCTGGGCCGATTACGACGAAGACGGCGACCTCGATGTGTTCGTCACCGGACGTACCACCGACAATTCGAATCTGTCCATCCTATACACGAACGACCTGACAACATTCAGCCCGTCGCTCATGTCCAGCGTCAGCCGCGGCGGAGCCGAGTGGGGAGACGCCGACGCTGACGGCGATCTCGACCTCGTGTACGGCGGTCGAGATAGTCTGAACAACCTCAAGACAATCTTGAAACGCAACGACGCGGGCTCTCTCGTCACCGAAAGCCCGCTGGAACCCATGGACGATTCCCGGTTTGCCTGGGGCGATTACGACGGCGATGGTGATCAAGACCTGGCGGCCATGGGCGCGAACGGCGCCGACCGACACTTCATTCTCTATCGCAACGATGCGTTTCTATCGAACACGCCGCCGACCGTACCGACGAACCTGGCGGTGCTGAACAACGCGGATCTGATTCTACTGTCGTGGTTGCCCAGCACCGACTTCGAAACCGCACAGAACTCACTGTCCTACAACGTGCGCGTGGGGTCGGCGCCCGGTGCCAACGATATCGTACCCAGTCACTCACTGGCCGACGGAACGCGACTGAAGCCCGGTATGGGCAACACGGCGCAGGCCAACACACTGATTCTGGACTCACGCGCGCTGTCGAACGGGCGGGCCTATTGGAGCGTCCAGGCTGTCGATGCGTCCGGGGGCACCTCGCCGTTCGCAACCGAACAGGAACTGTTTCTACCCATGTCACGCGAGTTGAGTGAAGACCGCTTGCTTGGTTGGCTTTCCGGTGACGCCGCCCTCGCCGATATCACCAACGACGGATTCCCCGAGCTGGTTCTTTCAGGTGCCCACGAAAACGATGAGGGCACGATCTTCTTCGATCTGCACGATCCCTCGGGAAAAAGCCAGCGTAAGAACTTCGTGGCCGAACACGGCGACATGGCCTGGGCCGACCTTGATCGCGACGGAGACGTGGATCTGGTGCTCGCCAACGACAACGCCTGTTTGTCCTACCTCAACCAGAGCGGCCAGATGGTCTTGACCGACCTGGGGTTGCCTGCTGCGGGAGGCGGCACGGTGGAGGCCGGCGACTACGACAACGACGGCGACCTGGATCTGTTGTTCTCGGCGTTGGGTCTGTACCGCAACGACGGCAACACGTTTACCGCCGACGCCGCTTTCACGGGCTGCACCTTCGGTGGCTTCGCTACCTTCGGCGACTACGACCGCGACGGGGATCTGGACGTGCTGCAGGGCGGATCGTTCGGCATGACCCTGCGCAACAGGATCCAGCGCAACGAAGGGGGGAGCTGGACCGAGATTCTCTTGTCACCGCCGGGAAACCTATCGGCGGCGGGATGCTTCGTGGACTACGACCGCGACGGCGACCTGGACGTGATACTGGCCTCGAGGAACCTCTTTCCATCCGAGGTACTTCGCAACGACAGCGGTGTGTTCGTGCTGGACCCCATCGCATCGGCCGGCGTGCCCGAATTGTCGACCGGCACCATTCGACCGGCCGACTTCGACCACGATGGCGATCAAGACCTTCTGCTCGCCGGACTATGGGAAATCCAGAATGAGACCCTCATCCTGGAGAACATCGGTGGCGCGTTCGCGGCGGCGGGTACGAAGTTGCCGCAAATGGAGGGCACCGCGGCGTGGGGTGACTTCGATCGCGACCACGACCTGGATGTTCTGATGCTGGGCCATCGAAGTGACGCTAGTCCCGGCGCTGGGTTGTACCGAAACAACACCGAGGTTGCGAACCAGCGGCCAAACGCGCCCACGAACCTGGATGAGAGCATCCTGGGTAACACGTTGTTCTTGTTCTGGACCCAGGGAACCGACGCGGAAACCGGGACGTTCGAGCTTACCCACAACGTGCGCGTGGGAACCTCTCCCGGCGCCGGCGATGTGGTTCCACCCATGACTCTGACCGACGGAACGCGCCTGGTCTTCGCACCCGGCAACGTGGGCGCATCTTCGTTCTTCAAGCTCGACCTCACCAACATCGCGGCCAGTGCTCTGTATTGGACGGTTCAGACCATCGATGGCAGCTACGCCAGCTCAAACTTCGCGCCCGAGCAGTCGGTTGCGCTGGTGCCCACGGCTACCAACCCGGCCGGAACCGTAGTGGCCGAACTGCGCGGGGCGGCGCCCAACCCGGCCGCGAACCGAACCGTGGTAGCACTCACGATGCCGCGGTCGGGCCACGCGGCCATCAACGTGTACGACCTGCGCGGACGTATCGTGCAAACGCTTCACGATGGCCCGCTGACCACCGGGTCACACCAGATGGAATGGGACACTCGCGACCATCAGGGGCAGCTCGTAGCCTCGGGCTCGTACTTCCTTCGAATGAGCACCGCCTACGGCACTCAGTCGAGAAAAGTGGCCGTGGCCCGTTAGAGCCGTTTTCCCGCACAACTTTCTGGGACCAGCGATGGCAGGTTCGGGGACCGGATTCCGAACCAAGGAGTAACCACGCTTCCTGGGAGGATTCGCCATGACTCGCCCCACGCCGCTCGCACAACTCGCCCGGCTCGTTCTAATCGCCCTGGCGGCGCTGCCCACCCCGGCACGTGCGATCATTCTGACCGAGGTGCCCACTTCCATCACCGGCGTCTTCGTAGGCGATGTCGAGTGGGGTGATTTCGACGGGGACGGTGATCTCGACGTAATCACCATGGGCAGGGAAACGTTTTCGTTCGCGAACACCACGATCTACCGCAACGACGGCGGGTCGTTCGTCGACATCAACGCGAACATTCCCAACATGTACTGGGGCGACTCCGACTGGGGTGACTTCGACGGGGATGGCGACCTGGACCTGGCGTTGACCGGCATTGCTTTCGACGAATCGGACAAGTACGCCAACCTCTACCGCAACGACCAGGGAGTATTCACATTGCACGTGGCGTTCGAGGGCCAGTTCACGGGCAAGGTCAGGTTCCACGATACAGATGCCGACGGCGACCTCGATCTTTTTGTAACGGGTACCAAGTACAGCCGCACCTACATCAACGACGGAGGGAACTACTTTGACTGGGTCGATGTCCGTAACCACGGGCTGACCGACGGTGACGTCTCGTTCATCGACGTCGACGGTGACGGGCACCCGGATGCTACTTTCATGGGAAGAATCGCAAACAGCCCCACGAACAACGGCGACTTCATAACCGACATCGAGTATCGAACGCTGGGCCAGGCCAGCTCCATCACGAGCCTTCCCGGCCTTGATCGTTCGGCTTTGGTCTGGGGCGACGTGAACGGTGACGGAGACCTCGACCTGGTCACATCGGGACAGATTGTCGGTGGGATCAACCAGTCCAACCTGTACCGACAAGACGCCGGCGTTTTCACGCCTCAACTCATGTCAAGCATAAGCCGTGGCGATGCCGCTTGGGGCGACGCAGACAACGACGGCGACCTCGACCTCGTGTACAGCGGCTGGGACAGCCTGTCCGACAGGAAGATAATTCTCAAACGCAACGACAACGGAGTCCTGGCCCACGAGGGAGAACTGATCGGATTACTCAGTAGTAGCCTGGCGTGGGGCGACTACGACGGAGACGGCGACCTGGATCTGGCCGCGGTTGGACAAGATGACACTTCGTTTGCTCGGTTCCTGTTGTACCGCAATGATGCGTTTCTCTTGAACACCGCGCCCACTGTGCCGACGGGACTCACCGTACAGGCCGACGCCGAATGGATCGAGTTGTCGTGGAACCCCGGTACCGACCTGGAAACAGCCGATGTCTCCCTGTCGTACAACGTGCGGGTGGGATCGTCTCCGGGCGCCAACGACATCGTTCCCAGCCATTCGCTGGCCGACGGTACGCGCCTACTGACAGGAGTGGGCAACACGACCCTGGCCACGAAAATGTTCCTGGATACCCGGGCGGTTCCCGGAGGAACGTTCTACTGGAGCGTGCAGGCGATCGATGCTGGCGGCGGCGCCTCGCCGTTTGCAGCCGAGCAGCAGTTCTTCCTGCCCATGGCACGGTTTGCCGATGAAACGGCCGTGGGGAGCTGGCTCTTTGGTGACGCGGCAATGGTCGACATGTCGGGCGATGGCGTACCGGAAATCATGATGTCGGGCGCCGACTCAACCAGCTCGGGCACCCGCATCTTCAGTCCTGGCTTTCTGGGAAGCCTCACGCTCAACGAGTCGGGTGGCATGGCCTGGGGTGACTACGATCGCGATGGCTTTTTGGACCTCATATTGTCCAATGGCGACGACACGATTCTCTTTCGCAACGACCGGGGCGAACCCAGCGGTACGAACAATCTGGGCTTGCCCATGACAGGCGGTGGAGGCGCCGAATGGGGTGACTACGACAACGACGGAGACCTGGATCTGATGTTCGTGATCCACGGACTCTACCGAAATGACGGCAGTGCGTTCGTGCACGATCCGGCGATTCAACCCGGGTCGTCAACGGGTTACGCTCGGTTCGGCGACTACGACCGCGACGGCGATCTCGATCTGCTCCAAGGCGGCCGGTTTGGTGCCAACGACTTCGAACACCGAGTGCAACGCAACGACAATGGTAGCTGGACCGAGATCTTCATCGCCACGGCGGCAGACTACAAAGCCGCCGGCTGTTTCGTAGACTACGACGGCGATGCCGACCTGGACATCGTGGTGACATCCGAGGCGATGCCGGCCCAGATCCACCGCAACGACGGAGGAACCTTCACGCTGGATTCCACGGCGTCGGCGGGCCTGCCCTGGGTAAGTCGCGGAGCGATCCTCCCGGCCGATTTCGACCACGACGGTGACCAGGACCTTCTGCTTACGGGCTTCATGCAATCGAACGCGGAAACACCCATTCTCGAAAACCTCGGAGGAACGTTTGTCTTCGCCGCCACAAACCTTCCTCATATGGAAGGCACCGGAAGCTGGGGCGACTACGACGGCGACAACGACCTGGACATCCTGCTCCTGGGAAAACGTGAATCGGGTGTATACGGCGGGGGACTCTACCGGAACAACGCCACCACGACGAACCAACCGCCGCAGGCTCCCACCAACCTGGGGACCGGCGTGCAGGACGGCTATCTGTACCTGTACTGGGCCGCGGGATCGGACGCCGAGACCAGTCCGTTCGAAGTGACCCACAACGTGCGCGTGGGAACCGCCCCTGGCCTGGGCGACGTGGTACCGCCCATGGCGCTGGCCGACGGTACTCGCCAGGTGTTTCGACCCGGTAACGCGCAGTGGTCCCCCGTTTTCAAACTGGACCTGACCAACATCGTCGCGAGCCCACTGTACTGGACCGTGCAAACCGTCGATGGAAGCTACATTGGTTCGGCGTTTGCGCCCGAGCAGTCGGTTGCGCTCGCGCCCACGGGGCTGGAAACGGAGGCGCCGTCGGTGGCTTCGCTGCGCGCGGTTGCGCCCAATCCAACGTCGGGCCGGACGGTTGCATCGCTGACGATGCCACGCAGTGGGCACGCCGCGGTCAAGGTGTACGACGTTCGCGGACGTGCGGTGCGTACATTGCACGATGGCCGCTTGCCGGTGGGAACCCACGAACTGACCTGGGACACACGCGACGGCCAGGGCCGACCAGTAGCGTCGGGCGCCTATTTCCTCCGAATGGTAACCCAGGGAACCATCCAGACCCGGAGAGTGACCGTGACCCGTTGAGGCGGAATCAATTCCGATCGGCGGAAGGTTCCTTCCGCGCGACCATGGGACCGATGTACTCGGTGGCCACGACCACCTGGTCGAACCGCATGACCTGGTGCTGAGGCCAGGCCTTGCCACCCCCGTGGTACAGATTCATCCAGAACGTTTCGATGTAGGTGTCGGCGCCAGCCAGTTGGACGGTGCGCCGGTAGGCGCGCTCGCCGTCGATCCAGCCCTCGAGCAGAGCGCCGCCGCCCCGCTCGACACGCACATGGGTTTCGATGCAGATCCACTGCGCGGTCGGCAGCAGATGCTTCGAGCCCTCGTGGTCCCAGTGATCGTGTTCACCCCAGGGAGAAGTCATTTCCTGCGAGTAGAGGTACGTGCCCATGGGAATCTTGCCGTCGAGCGTGGTACGACCCAGATCTCCGCGAGCCGACCAGCATCGATCGCCCTGGGCCGGCGGCCGACCACCCCAGCCACACTCGCCGAAGGTTCCCGCGAACCCAGGAAACTTGCCCACGTCGACGGTCTCGAAGTCGAGCTCGAACCAGACATAGTAGCGTGCGTAGAGATCGACCGGTTGACCCGGCAGTCGCTTGCGAAAGTCCATGGCGCCGTTGGTGCCACCCACACACGGTGCTTGCAATGCCAGTCCGGCCAGACCGCCCTCAACCTGAACCAGGTCGTACTTTTCGGTGCCATCGGACCAGTGCGCACGCCACTGCTCGGATTCGAAGTCTTCGAACAACAGAACCCTTGGATCCTGGGCCAGGCCTTGATCGCCGGGATGCTCCTGGGCAATCCCGGCGACCGAAACGGACGAGCTCAGCAACGCGAGCGTCAGCGCGCAGGCGACGATCCGGCGGCTCAATGTCAGTCCTTCAATATGAACGTGATTTTCATAAGAACGCGGTACTCGACGATATCGCCGTTCTTGACCACGCAGCTCTGGTCCTTGATCCAGGCCGACTCGATGTTCTGCACCGTCTTGGACGCGCGCTTCACACCTTTGGCAATGGCATCATCGAAGCTCTTCTTCGACGATGAAGTGATTTCGGTAATCTTGGCGACAGCCATGGGCCATGCCCTCCTTTGGGTTGTTGTTACCAGGGAGACAAGGACGAGCTTCCGCCCGGGGGTTGAACCGCCTACAATAGCCGGCAATCCCCGTCCAGGAGCTGTCGATGTCCAGTCCCATCAAGGTACCACACACGCTCGTCCTGCTGTTCGGCATGGTCATACTGGCGCAGATCATGACCTACGTTCTGCCCTCGGGCGAGTTCGAACGTCAGACCGCGGCCGACGGCCATCACGAGTCGGTGGTAGCGGGAAGTTTCCACGAAGTGGACGCGCCCGCCCTGCCGTGGCACGCGGCCTTTACGTCACTGCCCCGGGGATTCGAGGCAGCCCAGGGAATCATCTTCTTCGTGTTCATCGTCGGCGGCACGTTCGCGGTGCTCCGAGCCACGGGCGCGATCGACGCCATGATCGGGGTGCTGCTGGACAAACTGAGTGGCGTGCCCTGGCTGCTCATTGCCGGGGGAATCGTGTTCTTCACCGCCGGATCAGCCAGTATCGGTATGGCCGAAGAGTATCTGCCGTTCATTCCGGTGCTTATCATTCTTTGCGTGGGCCTGGGATTCGACCGCATTACAGCCGTAGGAATATTGCTGGTGGCGTACGCCGTGGGATACGGCTGCGCCCCGTTCAACCCGTTCACCGTGATCATCGCGCAGGACATCGCCGGTCTCGAAACGTACTCAGGAACTGCGTACCGGGTGATACTCGTATTGCTGTTCATGGTTCCGGGATTTTTCCACGTTTACCGGTACTCACGTAAGGTCGCGGCCGATCCCGGCGCCAGCTTGCTGGCAGGATTACCCGATGACGGCGACGATCGACTTCCCGACAATCACCCAACGTTTGTCCCCGCCCACGGTGTCGTCTTGGCACTGGTGGTCGCGCTCATTGGATTGCTGGTTTGGGGAATCAAGGTCCACGGCTGGTACCTGTCGGAAATGATGGCGCTGTTCGTTGGATTGGCCGTGGTACTGGGCTTTGTGGCGCGACTCTCTCCCGATACGGTGGCCCGCGAATTCTGCGTGGGTGCCGCCGAGCTGGCCACGACGGCGTTGCTCATTGGGTTTGCACGCACGATTCAGGTGGTACTGGACGAAGGCCGCGTCGTGGACACGATCATCAACGCCGTGGCCGCTCCTCTGGAAGGACTGGGCCCATCGCTCGCCGCGGTGGGAATGTTCATGTTCCAAAGCGTTTGCAACCTGTTCATTCCGTCGGGCAGCGGCCAGGCGTATGTCACGGTGCCGCTCATGGCACCGCTTGGCGACCTGGTGGGCGTAAACCGGCAAATAGCGGTATTGGCCTACCAGTTCGGCGATGGCTTCACCAATATACTGGTACCCACCAACGCGGTGCTGGTGGGAATCCTGGCCATCGCCCGAGTGCCACTGGACCGGTGGTGGCGATTCATCATGCCCTTCATGGTGCAACTGTGGGTGTTGGGCAGCCTGGCCTTGGTGATCGCCGTTTGGATGGACTACAAGTAGCCTGAATCCAAAGGCAACGAGCCGCGCGAAACTGTTTCCGTACCTCGGGTCAGGAGAATCGATGAAAGTCGTCATGACGGGCGCCACGGGCTTCGTAGGCCAAGCCCTCGCCAAGCATCTACACCAACAGGGCCATTCCCTGGTGGTGCTGTCACGCAATGCACGCTCGGCGCAGCACAAGCTGCCGTTCGCGGACGCATTGGACTGGTCACCGGTGGCTGAGCAGGCACCCGCGGCGGCTTTCGAAGGCGCCGATGCGGTGATCCATCTGGCCGGGGAATCGGTGCAGGGACGATGGAGCGCCAGTCAACGCGCCGCTATTGCCGACAGCCGAATCGTGGGCACGCGAAACCTGGTCGACGCCATGATCGCCGCCAAAGAGGGCCCCAAAATCCTGGTGTCCACGAGTGCGATCGGGTTCTACGGCGACCGCGGCGACGACGAGCTGAACGAGTCGTCCACGGCCGGCGACACCAACGACTTCTTGACCGGCGTTTGCATCAAATGGGAGGCCGAGGCGGCGCGCGCCCGCGAGCACGGCATCCGCGTGGCGATAGTGCGCGTAGGCGTGGTACTGGCGCAGGGTGGAGGCGCGCTCGACGCAATGCTGCTCCCCACCAAGATGGGCGCCGGCGGACCGCTGGGTTCGGGAAACCAATGGTGGGCCTGGATCCACCGCGAGGATCTGGTGGGCATCTACACGCACGCCCTGACCAGTCCGGTCGATGGTGTGCTGAACGGTACGGCGCCTCAACCTGTGCGACAGAAGGATTTCGCCAAGGCCCTGGGCGCCGTCCTCAAGCGACCCGCTTTCATGCCCGCGCCTGCGTTTGCCCTGAAACTGGTGCTGGGCGGCTTTTCGCAAGAGCTGCTATCGAGCAAGAAGGTGCTGCCCAAAGAGACCGAGGCATCGGGCTACCGATTCCAGCACCCGGAACTGGGCGCCGCTCTCCGCTCGATCCTGTAGCATTGGATGACCGCAACGGTTGACACCCGTTGAAGCCGTCGAGCCAACTCTCTATCATGGTCGCATGTCACCCAGCGCCATCAATTCCAACGAAACCCAGGCCTCCGGCGAAAAGCCGGGGGTAGTCTGGGGCGAGCAGAAGCCCGCACCACGACGCAGCGGTTTGTCCGAGGCACTCCACCGCGCCCTGGTTGGCGTGATGAAAGCCATGCCCCGCAGCGTGGTCCGTCTGGCCGCCAGCCCCTACATCGCCGGCGAAGACAGTGCACAGGCATGGCGGTTGGCCGACGACCTGTGGCGCACCAAGCAATTGCATTCGACACTCGATGTGCTGGGCGAGCACGTCCAGTCCCAGGCCGACATCGACGACTATTTTTCGCAGTTCAAACAACTGGTGACCGAGCTCGAGGGTCGGAAACACGCCAACATCTCCATCAAGCTATCGGCACTGGGCCAAGCTCAGGACGAAGACGCTTGCTTCCAACGCACCCGCGAGCTGGTGGCGCAAGCACGCGATGTGGGTACGTTCGTTCGCTTCGACATGGAAGACGCGACCACGGTTTCCAGCACACTGGGCATCTATCGGCGCGTGAGGAAGGAATTTGACAACTGTGGCGTCGTGCTGCAATCACGGCTCTATCGTACGCGCGAGGATATCGAAAGTCTGCGCGAACTGCGCCCCAACGTGCGTCTTTGCATTGGGATTTACCCCGAGAACCCGTCCATCGCTCTCCAGAGCAAGACCGAGATGAAGCGCCATCTACTGGAGCTGCTGAACGTGTTGTGGGACAATGGTCAGCACGTGGCCATTGCCACCCATGAAGAATGGGTCATTCGGAAGGCACTCGAACTCGCCGACAAGAAGAACAAGCCCAGCCATGAAATCGAAGTGCAGATGTTGCTGGGTGTGCCACGCAACGCTCTGCAGAAGGAGCTGGTTCAGCGGGGAGTACGGGTCCGGCTGTACGTTCCCTACGGCCGGCGCTGGTATGCGTACTCCATGCGTCGGCTCGAGAACAACCCGGATATGTTGCGTATGGTCGCCGGCAACGTGCTGGGCGGTCTATTCAGGGCACGCTAGTTTTGAAACACCGAAGCCTCCCGTCAGGAGCATCATCACAATGTTGAACACACGTTTCCTCATTCTGGCCATCGTCCTTTGCATGTGCGCAACCACAAGCGCGGCCGAGATTCTCATCGACTTCGATGACGTGGTTGCGGGCACCGTGATCAACTCGCACTACGCGCCCCAGGGCCTTACGTTGATCGGAGTGGGAAACGGTGGCCCCTTCGACGTGATCACCCAGGCCCCCTGCATTCCCGGCTCTTCAGCCCCCAACAGCATCAGCATCTTCCCCGACGGATTCTGCCCGGAGACGTTTGACAACCTGGGTTGGTTTCGCGTGGAGTTTGCCGAGCCTCAGCCGCGAGTTTCGATCGTAGCCACGCAGAGCGGCGATGGGGCCAGCTACCTGAAGGCTTTCACCGACGGCGAGTCGTTTCCCTTCGATCAGAAATTCGGTCAATCAGGACCCGCGTGGGTCAACGTGCCGCAAGCCATAGAAGTACTGGCTTCGAACTCGCGCATGATCACGGCCGTGGAATTCGGTGCCATCCAAGGCACCCTTCCCGTGGGATTCGACGACCTGAGCTTCGAGATTACTCCCGTGGCCACCGAACGCTCCAGCTGGGGTACCGTGAAGGCAACGTTCTAGGGCTCAGCGTTTACGCACGACCATGCTCGCCAACGCGACCATCACCAACAACGCGGCCACTACAAACCACGAGTAGTGCGTGGACCAGCGCACCGTCGCCCGCCACCAGCCCGATACCACGAACACCAACGTGGCCACGGCAAACGCTGCCGTCAGCGGCCGGCTGCGACGCGCCATCGCGTGCGCCAACAGCACACTCGTTGGAAGAATGGTATTGGCGTAGTGCACCACCCACGACCCCGGTGAAATGAGCAACGTGGCCACCGGGTAGATTGCACCGGCGACAATTCTTCGCGATTGATCGCCAACCGCGTTTTGCCCGGTCGATTCGCGTGCCGTGCGCCACGAGGCCAGACCCGCCACCGAGAGCATCAACACACCCATCGCGAGCCAGGTGATTCGATGGGTTGCACCACCGAGGCCCAGCCGAGACAGTGCTCCCCAAAGCGATTGATTGTCAGGTTGCCCCAGGTCTTGACTGAGCTTGTCCCGCGCACCCAATTCCAGATACGAACTCCAGGCCTGGGTTTGGCCCGATGCGTCGAGCACCAGCGGCAATCCCACGATCAACACCAACGCCAGCCCCAACCACATCAGGGAACGCCACTGGCGCGACGCCAACAGGTGCAGGCCCAAGATGAACGGTACGACTTTGATCGTGCCGGCCACCGCCAGGGTAAACCCCGCCAACGGGGCTTGCCGCCGCGCGTCCGCCAGCACGCACCAGGCCATTGCGCAGGCTACCACCACGTTGGTGTTCCCGTACTGAAGGTCGGCCAACCAGAACCTCGCGGTGGCAAACAGCGCCAAGAGCGTGAACGCCGGCAAACGTACCGCGGTAAGCGTGCTCGTACGCAGGTGCACCCCGGCCACGTGCAATACGATTGCGCGGAAGGTCACCAGCAGCAGCGCGATCTTGGTTACGAACCAGATCATGCTGGCCGGCGCCGGATCGACCCAGGTAAACGGAAGGATCCAGCTGGCGAACGGTGGCGGATAGAAATATCCCACGTTGGTGGCCGCGTACGGGTCCTGTCCGTCACGCAGGGCCTCAGCCGCCAGCAGAAACTGTTTGAAGTCGGTGGGGCGTGTGGCCAGCCGGCCAATCTCGGCGCATTCAACGAAGAACAGGTAGCTGAGCGCGGCGATGCTGGCCGCGGCTATCGCCGTGGTTCGTCGTGTTGGTAGACGGAAATGCTCACGCAACCGCCACAGCCCAATTGCAAGCAGGGCGAGCGCAACCACGAGCAGGGCCGGTTCCGGCAATCCCGTGGGGAGCCAGGGAGAAAACGCCAACGCCGCGGCGACAAGCAACGCCAGCGAAAGCCCGCCCGCCTGTAGACCCACGACCATGAGCCCCAGCCCCAGGCCCGCGACCGCTACCGTCACGGGCGCGGTAGCTCGCAAACCCAGTGATGTAGTCGTTTCGGCGGGAATTGCGTGGAAGGTCGCGGCCAAGCGAAGGGCGATAGCCATGAACAAGCTGGTGAGAAACCAGGTTCGTACGGCGAGCGCGAACACCTCGAGGCTAGCTTTGCCGTGCTGCGTCAGATACCGGCCACCGTTTCCAGTCGTCGCCCAGCACGTCAAGAATGCGCGGCACCATTTCGTAGTGTCCCAGCGGCGGCATGATATAGGCACCCTGAATGCGCGATCGCACGGCTGAAAGCGCTTCCTGCGCAATGGTCACACCCTCGGCCCTCGCCTTTTCGCCGTTGCCCGCGCCCTTCATCCGGGAACGGATTTCCTCGGGGATCTGCATCCCCGGAACGTTCTCGTGCAGGAAATTCGCGTTGCGATAATTGGCCAGGGGAAGAAGTCCCATGAGCACCGGAAGCTGGATGTGTTTGATATCGTCCAGGAACTTCTCGAACATGCGTGGGTCGTACACCGGTTGCGTCATGACGAAGTCCGCGCCCGCTTGTGCTTTCTGCTCGAGTCGCCGAATCTCGCGATCGTAGTCCAGCGCCGCGGGTTCGGCTCCGGTAGCCACCCAGAAATGCGTGGGCTCGGGCATTTCCTTGCCCACGGGATCCACGGCGTGGTTGTAACCGTCGACCATGCGCAGCAGGCCTACCGAATCCACGTCGTACACGGCGGTAGCATCGGGATAGTCGCCCAACTTGGGCGGATCGCCGGTAATGATCACCAGGTTGCGAATGCCCAGGGCATGGGCACCCAATACATCGGCCTGCAACCCCAGGAGATTTCGATCACGGCAACACACATGAAGAATTACCTCCATATCCAGATCGCGTTGCACCAATACGGCCTCGGCCAGGTTGCTCATCCGCACCGATGCCCGCGGGCCATCGGCAATGTTGATCACGTCGACTCCGGCATCGCGCAACATGCGCGCAGCATCAATAGCCGGCTTGGGGTCCAAACCGAACGGCGGGTTTACCTCGACGCTCACCACGAACTTGCCCGCCTCCATCTTGCGAGCCAACTCACTGCGATCGGCCACTGCGGGCCTCTTTTGTCGCGATGAAGCCTTCGCCTCTCGCGGAGTTTCCATTTCCGCCCGCTTCACGTGGAGCGCACCACCCATCATGCGCGTAGCCCCGCGCATCCGATGGATGTGGGCCGGGGCCGTGCCGCAACAACCGCCCACCAATGAAATGCCGGCCTTCAACATGCGACGACCGAATACGCCAAAATATTCGGGGTTGCCCACGTAGATGGTTCGGCCTTCGAGCATTTCGGGCGTACCCGCGTTGGGCTGGGCCATGACCGGAAGGCCGTTTCCCAGCATGCGTTGAGCTACGCGAAATACCAGGTCGGGCCCATCACCGCAGTTGCAACCGATGACATCGGCGCTCCAACGCTTCAGGGCATCGGCGACGTCTTCGGGTTCGCTACCATCGCGTAGGGTCTCATCGCTGGTGAATCGCATGGTTGCCAACCGTGGTACGTCGGGGGCCACTTCCTTGGCCACCTGCAACGCGGTTCGCATTTCGACCAGGTGCTCGAAGGTTTCCATGAGAAGGAGGTCCACGCCTCCCTCGATCAGCGCCTCGATCTGTTCGCGATACGCGCTTTCCAACCGATCCGCACTGGCACCCATAAGTGCGCCGGGCTCCAACCCCGTGGGCCCCACCGACCCCGCCACCCAGGCGGCCGAACCGGCAGCCTCCAGTGCCAATCGAGCCGACGCCTCGCTTATGGTCGAGGCCTTGTCGCCCAGACCGAAGCGATCCAGGCGAATACGGTTGGCGCCGTAGCTATTGGTGGTCAGGACCTCAGCGCCCGCCTTTCGGTAGGCACGATGCACATCGAGCACCAACGAGGGACGCGAGAGATTGAGCTCTTCGAACGAATTGGTCAGGAACACGCCGCGCTTGTACAGCTCGGTTCCGATTGCGCCGTCGAACAGGATCGGGCGGGTCTGTAGCGCCTGAAGGAATGGATGCATCAGCGATTCTCCTGGCGCGCCAACATGTCGCGCAGACGCTCGAGAGCGGCGTCGCGCGCCTGGGCGTTTCCGGACAGCTCGTACAACTGGGCCAGATTGCGTTGGACGGCGGGGTCGTCTGGGCGCAAAACGGCCGCGCGCAGGAATTCGCGCTCAGCTTCATCATAGCGTTTCAGACGGGCAAACACAGCGCCCAGATCGTTGGGCAGGTTCCCATCGTTGGGGTCGACCGTTTGCGCCTGCCGCAGCGGCGTGATCGCGCCCTCGAGATCGCCGGCGTGCAACATCTTCAAGCCGGCGGTGCGGAGGGCATTGGCATCGCGCCGGACCCGATGCAACTCGAAGGCTCCGGCCAGGCTATCCGCCATCGCGGTCCTTCCCATCGAACGATAGGCCTCGGCCAGGAACGCCTGGGAATCCTGGTACGGTGGTTCTGCGTTCGCGAGCGGGGCCAACAACTGTGCGGCCTGCGTCGCCACGCCTTCCTTTATATAGACCTGACCCAGAAGGTACTGCACACGAGTCGACTTGGGATGAACCCGTCGAGCCTCCTCGAGCGCGGCGCGCGCACTGGCCACGTCCCCCAGAGCCAGGTGGGCCGCGCCTTCGAACGTCCGACGCTCGGCCGACACCGGCAACTTCGTGGCGGCCGCCAGGGCTTCGGCCGGTTGTTGCAGATCGAGCAGGCTACTGACTACGAGGTTACCGAGGCGTTCATTTCCGGGGCTCACGGTCAACCCCCTGCGAGCGCTCTGGAGGGCCGCGTCGTGCCGCCCGTTGCTGCGGTGCAGAATGGCCGCGGCCTCAGTGGCCTTGGCCATGAGTTCGTTGCCGCCCCGAACGCCTTCGTAGAGGCGCAGGGCCTCGGACTCGTCGCCACGCAGCGCGGCCAGACGTGCCGTGAGATATCGATGATACGGAGGGCGTCCATCGGCGGGGCCCAACAACGCCAGCATGGAGTCGGCCGCGCCCAGGGCCCGCCACTGGAGCAAGTGCTCTACCGCCTCGGGCAACCACGAGGGCGCCGTCCCCGGGCGGGGGCCTCCGCCGGTTTCCGCGGTCATGGCTCTCAGCTGGTCGAGTCCCGCCTCGACGTCGCCGTCCTGGAGGAACGAAAGTCCCATTTGCAGCCGCGAGTCTATGAGTGCTCCGCCGGCTTCTTCGCCTTTCCCGCCGCAGCCGAGCAGGCTCGCCAAGCCCAACGACAGGCCGAACGTCAGGCCAACCCTGAGGCCGAACCCACGGGTGCGGGATGGATGTGTCTGACTGCCCAACAGCGGGCTCCCTTCGGTGTGAGCCAATAAGCCCACAACGTGCCCCATCGTCAAGGGCGGGTTGGTGCTTGTGGTGGCGGCTCGATGGCGCTATCCCTTGATGGTCGATCCGCGGCGAATCGCGCCGCGGATTCCAACGCCTTTGTCGGCGGGGGGAGCTCCGGCTGAGAGGCGACGATGGTCCATTCGACCATCGCCGCGACCCCTGGAACCTGAAGCGGGTAATGCCGCCGCAGGGAACGCCTCGCAGCCCGGATCCTCCCGCGGCCAACGCGCCCACGGTGCATGGCACCCAGACGCGTAGCCCCCGCCAACCCGGAGGAGCACCATGGCTCAGAAGCCCCAGAAGAATGTCCTCGCCACCGGCTCGATGCCCTCGTTCACGGGCTCGCGCAAGGTGTACGAGACCCAGGATGAACTGCGTGTGCCCGCACGCGAAATCTCGCTCGAGGGTGGTTCAGGTACGCACCGCGTCTATGATCCGTCGGGCCCCGAGAATCTCGACATCCACAAGGGACTGCCTCCGCTGCGCCAGCCGTGGATCGACGCACGCCGGGCCCGCGGCGATCGCAACTTCAGCCAGATGCACTACGCCCGCAAAGGCGAGATCACCGAGGAGATGCGCTTCGTTGCGTTGCGCGAAAGCATGACCCCCGAGTTCGTGATGGCCGAGGTCGCCTCGGGACGGGCCATCATTCCCGCGAATATCTACCATCCCGAAGTGGAGCCCATGATCATTGGGCGCAACTTCCTGGTGAAGGTGAACGCCAACATCGGCAACTCGGCAACTACCAGTGTCATAGAGGAAGAAGTCGAGAAGTTGCACTGGGCGGTGCATTGGGGCGCCGACACCGTGATGGATCTGTCCACCGGTCAAGAAATCCACGAGACCCGCGAGTTCATCCTTCGCAACAGTCCGGTTCCAATCGGTACGGTTCCGGTGTATCAAGCGCTGCAGAAGGTCGGCGGAAGTCCCGAAGACCTGAACTTCGACGTTTTCATGGAAACCCTCGAAGAACAAGCGCGGCAGGGGGTCGACTACTTCACCATCCACTCCGGTGTACGACTTCCCTACGTGCCCCTGACCGCCAAGCGCGTGACCGGTATCGTCTCGCGTGGCGGCGCCATCATGGCCAAGTGGTGCCTGGCCCACCACACCGAGAACTTCCTGTACACGCGTTTCGAAGAGATCTGCGACCTCATGAAACAGTACGACGTGTCGTTTTCGTTGGGTGATGGGCTACGCCCCGGAAGCATCGCCGACGCGAACGACGAGGCGCAGTTTGCCGAACTCAGAACGCTGGGCGAACTCACCCAGATCGCCTGGAAGCATGACATACAAACCATGATCGAGGGCCCCGGCCACGTTCCCATGCACAAGATCAAGGAGAACGTCGACTTGCAGATGGAGATCTGCCACGAGGCGCCTTTCTACACCCTGGGACCACTGGTCACGGACATCGCGCCGGGATACGACCACATCACCAGTGCCATCGGCGCCGCCATGATCGGCTGGTACGGCACGGCCATGTTGTGTTACGTAACACCCAAGGAACATCTGGGTCTGCCCAACCGCGACGACGTACGCGAGGGTGTGGTGACCTACAAGATCGCGGCCCACGCCGCCGATGTGGCCAAGGGACATCCCGGCGCGCAGGCCTGGGACGACGAACTCAGCAAGGCACGATTCGAGTTCCGCTGGCGCGATCAATTTGCACTGGCCCTCGATCCCGATAGGGCCCAGGCCTTTCACGACGAAACGCTGCCTCAGGATGGCGCGAAGGTCGCGCACTTCTGCTCGATGTGCGGGCCCCAGTTCTGCAGCATGAAGATCACGCAGGACGTCCGCGACTATGCGCGTGAGCAAGGTCTGGAAACAACCGAGGCCCTCGAGGCCGGAATGGCCGAGAAGGCGAAGGAATTCCAGTCCGGGGGCGGCGAAATCTACCGCCCCGCGAACTAGTTCCCTGGGTGTCCGGCGCGCCCCACGCGGCGGGCCGGACGCCAAAATGGTGCTCAAGTACCTCTGTGAAACCCCTACGCCCGTAGGGGAATGCTGAGATGCCACGGGGAATCATGCGCCCTCATCGGGTGCCAACCGCCATCGTCGCAAAACGCCCACTTACCGAAAACGACTGACCTCACCTCGCGAACGCGACTCCCGCCGAGGGTTCGCGACGCTCCTCCATGTGCCTGCAGAATTTGCCGTTAGAACCGGTTCGCCATTTGCAACGGCGTCGGGTTCGGCCCTGGCATGACCTCTGCTCTCACTTCCGCACAGCATTCTCTGGGCGGGACATCGAGATGCGACACACGGAGCTCGGCACCCATGTTTTCAACTACCAGAAACACGCGCGGGTTCTCGATGGTCGAGCTCGCCGTGACGCTGACCATCTTGGGCATTGCAGTAGCCCTCTCCATCCCGCCATTCCAGCGTTCCTTGGTTCGTTCACGCGTGGATCGTGTTCCGGCTGAGTTGCAGTCTGATCTGCGAATGGCAATTTCGAACGCAAAGGCCACGGGTCGCACCATCCGTGTCGTTTTCGACACCGGCGGCTACGTGGTCATGGACGCGTCCGATTCCACTTCAATTCAACAGCGTGACTTTGATGGCGCTGCCGCGATCGCGGCCACGGCGAATCCCCTGATCTTTCCCTGGGGTCTCGTGCAACCGACCGACGTCAGCATCACCAGCACCAGCTACTCGAAGAACCTACAAATCCTTCCGACGGGGAGGGTCGAGGAACAATGAGACGATTCATGCGCAAACACTTCGGCAACTTTTTCGGCAAGAGCCCAGAGAGCCACGCCCGAAACAACCAGGGTTTCAGCGTCATCGAGATGCTGCTTGTGTTTACCGTGGTGGCCCTGGCCATGATGCCCTTGGCCTCGATCCAGTTCAGCTCGAGGCAACAGATCACCGAGGCCGATCGTCAGACCGCGGCCCTGCAAGTGGCGCAAGAACGCATCGAGCGCGCCCGCATGGCCGGGTTTGCCAACGCAGCCCCCGACTCGGGTCAGGTGGGCGTCTTCACCTTTGTGACCACCATCACGCCGGACCCCGCCAACCCGTTTCTGCAGGAGATCGAGACCACGGTCTCCTGGGAGTACGGCGCGGAGCAACGCAACGTCACGTTGGCCAGCAAACAGGCGGCGAGGTAAGCCATGAAGCAACGCAACTCCCTTCTGAACGACCGCACAGGTTTCACCATCATCGAGGTGATGGTGGGCGTCGGCCTGGCCGCCGTAGCGGCCGCCGTGATCTTCAGCATCTTCATTTCCACGCAGGAGTCGTACTACGACAACCGTCGACTCGTGGAGACCCAATCGGAACCGCGTCTGGTCATGAGCCTGATGACGCAGGAACTCCGTTCGGCCGGCAGCGACGTAAATGACATCGGTGTGCAGCGCCTCATGGCCGCCGGCGCCGACACGGTTCGGGTGCAGAGCGACCTGAACAGCGACGGGTTCATCTCGAGCGATGAGCCGGCCGAGGACGTGGCGTACTACTACAACCCCAGCAACAAGTCGTTGGTGCGCGACACCGGCAATGGCTCGCCCGTGGAGATCATGAGCGAACTGGACACGTTCCAGCTCGAGTATCTCGACGGGGACGGAAATACCCTTTCGCCACTACCCCTTGATGGAGCCGGGCGCAACAGCGTAAGAGCGATACGCCTGACCATGGGTGTCGACATCGATGGTGAGGGCTCCATTCGTTACAAGTCCACGGTCGTGGCCCTGCGCAACGACCCTGCGGTGAACTAGAAACTCCCGACCGAGGAACCGGATCAATGAAAGCGTACGCAGTAGCGAGATTGAACAACCAGGACGGGGTGGGTCTGGTAAGTGCCATGCTGGCGTTGAGCCTGCTGGCGGTGTTCGCAGTGGTTGCGGCCAGTATGGCCGTGAACGAACGACGCACGTCATTCAACGACGTGACCTACACCAGCGCGTTCCTGTCGGCCGACTCGGGCGGCGAGCAAGCTATCAGCTTTCTCATGGTCCAGGACCGGCCCCCGGTGATCACCGACATGTCCACGTGGCGCGTCGATACCGAGTCCAACTTGTCCATGGCTAGCCAAACGTCGCAGGAGTTCGGATACGACATGCGCATGCGTGGCAATCCTCGCCCGCGCAAGGGATACGACGTGCAGAAATTTCGGGACTTTTTCTACAACGTCGACGCCGAGGGGGAAGCCGGCGTAGAAGCCGAGAGCAACGTGTCTCTCATCGTCAGTAAACTCACCAACCTCAACTACAACTAGCGGAGAGCGTCATGTTGTCGATCAACTACAAAGCGTTGCTCGTGCTGGCCTTCATCGGCGGACTGGTTTCGCTGACCGTGGCCAGCCCAAGTAGCGCGCAGACCTGCGACTACCCCCTGATCGTTCAGTCGGGCAACGTCGCACCGAATATCCTATGGATCCTGGATAACTCCGGTTCCATGAACGAGGTCATTCTCCACGAGGAGTACGACTGGGAAACCGACTATTCCGGTAGCTTCGAATCGACCTGGATCTACTGGGTGGGGGCCGAAGGCGACTACGACGCCCAGGACTTCAACAACGGTCACAACAGTTCGGACGAGGCGCACCTGGTGCCTGGCGTCAACGGTCAGTGGGGGCGTTACTTGGGTAACTACCTGAACTGGGTCTACTATCACGCCACCGACGATCAGCGAAACAACATTCCCACGCAAACGCGCATGGAAGTGGGGCAGTTGGCCGTCAATGCCATCATGAACCAGGTAAGCGGACTGCGCTACGGGCTCATGACCTTCGACTTCGATACCGGCGGCGTACTGAACGCCGATCTGGGCACCGACGTGTCCACCCTTACGGGCATCGTGGACGGTACCGCGGGTACTACCTGGACCCCGTCGGCGGAAACCATGATGACGGCTCTGAATCACTTCAAGGATCCCAACGGACCAATTCAGTACGAATGTCAGCAGAACTTCATCATCTTCGTTACGGACGGGTTCCCCACGCAGGACCTCAACATACCTGGCTGGATCGGCGACCAGGACGGCGACGGTCGCGACCCTGGCGATTGCGGCACCATCGGTGCCGGTATCGCCAACACCAACGACTGCTCGGACTACCTGGACGACGTGGCCTACTACATGGCCAACAACGACCTACGCGCCGACATGGACGGTGACCAGAACGTGTTCACCTACACCATTGGCTTTGGTATCGACGCGCCGCTGCTGCGCGACACCGCCGACAATGGCCAGGGACTTTACCGCATCGCCTGGGATCTCGACTCGCTGGTATGGAGCCTGAGCACCATCGTGGGTGACATCGTGCAGCGCATCTCGTCGGGTGCGGCCGTGGCCGTCGTTTCGACCGAGGCCGGCGCGAACAATCAGCTGTACCGTGGCAAGTTCATGCCCGGCCAGTGGCGTGGTTTTCTCGAGGCCTACCAGATGCCGGTTTCTGACGCGAGTCAACCCGTATGGGAGGCCGGTAGCATCCTGGCCCAGCGCACCCCCGACAGCCGTGCCATCTTTACCGTGACCGATAGTTACGGGACCATGGTGGAGTTCGAAAGTGACCACGCGGCTGACCTGAAGTACACGCTCGGTCTGCCCGATATCACCTCGACCGAGGACGTCATCGATTGGGTCCGCGGCAAGGACATTGCGGGCATGCGCGACCGCAACGGCTGGAAACTGGGCGACCTCGTCTATTCCACGCCCGTGATCGTGGGTCCGCCCAGCCAGTTCATTCTGGACGCGGGCTACCAGGCCTTCATCCAGGAGCATCGCAACCGGGACTTCGTGCTGTACGTGGGAGCCAACGACGGCATGCTACACGCCATCCGCGCCGCTACGGGTGACGAAGTCTGGGGCTACATCCCGCTGGGCGTGCATGCGAAACTGCCGGACCTGACCGACCCCAACTACTGTCACCAGACGTTCGTCGATCTAAGCCCCACGGCCTTTGACGTGGAAATCAACGGCTCGTGGAAGACCGTCTTGTTCGGAGGCGAGCGTACGGGCGGCGACACCTACTTCGCCATCGACGTAACGGACCCCTATGCACCGGTGCCCCTGTGGGAGACTTCACTTCCGACCAGTTCGTTCACCGAGCCCGTCATTGCCCGCACCGAAGCCTACGGTACCCTGCTGTGGGCGGGAAGCGGCCCGGACATAACCGGAAACGCCTGGATCACGGGCATCATGGTGGACAACGGCGCCACGCTGTTCAACGTTCCGCTGCTGGGAAGCACGGGCATCAACATGATGAGCGCCGGGGCCACGTTCGATAAGAACTACGACGGCTACGTGGACGCCATCTACCAGGGTGACCTGGATGGCAACCTCTGGAAGATCGATACCGCCGACGCCGGTGGCCTCTGGTACATCACCAAACTGTTCAAGGCCAGCGAGCCTATCCAGGCACGTCCGGCGGTGACGGTGGACGACGACGGAAACGCCGTGATCATGTTTGGTACCGGCAAGTACATCGAATCAGCCGACGTGAACGACATGTCCAGCAACCGTTTCTACGTAATCACCGACAAGGACGACGGCGTCCAGGTGACCATGAGCGATCTGGTCGACCAGACCTCGAGCATCAACGACACCGACGGCTACCTGGGCTGGCACATGACACTCATTCAGCAATCAGGTGAGCGGGTCGTGGAACCGGCCACCATCGTCGAAGGCGTGCTGTACTTCACGTCGTTCGCACCCAGCATCGCGGCCTGTTCGGCCGGTGGAACCTCGTACCTGTACGCGGTGAACTTCGAGACCAGCGCGGGCATCGTGGACGAAGAAGTCAGCGACGACATTGGCGATCGCGTTCGCGACCTGGGTGACGGTGTGGCTTCACGCCCGGTCATCAATCTGGGTTCCGAGGACCTCATCGTCCAGACCAGTGACGCTCGGCTCAATATTGAGCAGCTTTCGCTACCGCCGCAGATCGTCAACGTGCGCTCCTGGCGCGAAATGTTCGACAGCGAGTTCAACCCCGACGGAACCATGACCCAGGAAACCCCGGATCCGTGATCCAGATTCAAGCAGGAGACGAAACGATGATTCGCAAAGAAACTCACTGGCGCCGCGCTCTGAAGCCCTTGGCCGCATCGCTCATGGCCTGCGCGCTGTTGGCTCCTTCGATGGCGGCCGCCGAAAAGAGGCCGATTCCCATTCTGAACAATGGCCGGGGTATCGCGCCAAAGGTAACCGCTCCGACGGTTCGGGATGGAAACACGAATCCCAAGGGCAACAGCGTTCGCCTGGAAGGAAAGATGACCTTCTCGGGGAAGCAGGGTCTGACGATCGACGGCATGCCCGTTCGGATTTCGCCTCAGACCAGCTTCTTCCCACAGCCGGCTGGCGATCGCATGCCTGACCCGTCGCGGTTTCGAGGCAAGCATGTCACCGTGTTCGGTACCAAACGCGGCGGAGTGGTCGAAGCCACTCTTCTGCTGATCGACTCGGGCGCGTTCAGCATGAATCCCATGGATAGCCTGAAGGAATGGATGGTTCCGAGCGAATCCAACGAGAACCTCGGACACTTCCGCAAGAACGCACCCGAATAGGGATCGCGGGCCCGGCCGATCGTCGTGATCGACCGGGCCACCCACCACTGGGGGACGACAACTTGACGAACCGACAATTCATTGCCATCGGAGCCGGTCTGGCGCTCGTAGGAGCCGCCGCCGTTTTTCGCGCGGTAGAACCAATGCCAC
Source organism: Candidatus Krumholzibacteriota bacterium (assembly GCA_029262065.1). Classification (GTDB taxonomy): domain Bacteria; phylum Krumholzibacteriota; class Krumholzibacteriia; order JAJRXK01; family JAJRXK01; genus JAJDAC01. The sequence goes on from JAJDAC010000027.1 coordinate 232,270, forward strand.
TCACCACGAGCGAGATGCTCGACGCGCCGTCCGCGCAGCCAGGCTCGACCGTGCACATCGCGCCACCCATGGCCTACACCTTCACCAAGCTCAAGGCCTCGAGCAACTCCTCGCTGGCCAGCATGGGCTCGTTGATCCAAGGCCGTGCCCCCGTCAACGACCCTGGCCTGCGACTCGCCTGGTACGTCAATGACACGCTGGCCGGCCTGGGCGGTCAGCTGCCGGCAACCAAATACAAGGCGGGCGACAAGATCGAGCTCCGCCTGGAACGACAGACCGCAACCGACATCGACGTGTTGGATGTGGCTCGTCAGACCATCCTCAACTCGCCCCCCGTTCTGCGTCGTGTGTTGCTGCGTCAGCCCCAGAACGAACCCAACTTCATCGAGGCCATCGTCGACGGCAGCGACGCCGACGAAGATGAGTTGACCGTGGAGTACCGATGGACCCGCAACGGAACCCGCGACGGGTCGGTCCAGGGTGACCGCTACCCATTGGGCGAACTGGAATCAGGCGATCGCATCGAAGTGACCGCGACCTTGCTGGACCGAAAATCGAGGTCGGAGTCGCTGACCAGCGACCCCTTCGCGCTTCTCAACCACAGCCCGACCATGGAGGTCGGCACCACCGTGAGCCTGGACCGCAGCGGGGAACAGACCATGGCGTCGCTGAAGATCCAAGTGAACGATCCCGACGGCGACAGCGTGCAGGTGGAGTTGCAGGGCGCCCCCGCGGGCGTTCGCTGGGACAACGCGAGTCAGAGCGTGCAGTGGCCAGTGGGGAAGACGTTGGCGTCGTTTACCGCCAAGCTCGTGGCCGTGGACTCCCGCGGCAGCCGCATCGAACGCGACATCCAGCTGGGCACGAACCCGCCGGCCAAAGACGGTGAGCGCTAGCGGGGCGTGAACCTGGAACGAAATCGCCCCATGGACATTGGGGTCGTGACCACCGGCTGCATCGCCAGATCGGTGGCCGAAAGCAGTACAAACTCATTGATCCGATAGGGCAGGCACACCGACTCGTTCGCTCGCCCGAACCAGCGTTCGTCAACGATGACCGCCGGCCCCCGGAAGGTGTTGCCCATGCTTCCCGAACGGCCCGAGGTGTTCGAAGCGTGCCTGAGGTCCCGACCCCAAACGTCGAACTGGGCCGCGCCTTGATTGCCGGAAATCACCGTCTGCTCGCTGCGAATTCGCCACGTGGAAACCCCGCCGGGCCAAACCGGTACCACGATGGACTCCTGCAGCTCCACCAGGAAATCGACGCTGGCGTTGGTGCCGTTGTTGTCGGGAATGATGCCCGTCCAGTTCCAGTTGTTGTCAGCGACCAGGCCGCTGGCGTCGGGAACCCAAAGCTGAGGCAACAACTCTCGCTGCTCGTCGAGCAAGGCCCCCTCCAAACCAGCCCGGCGAAAGCCCACGAATGAAATCTGGTTCGTGCTGGCTTGCGTTGAATCGGATTCCTGGAAGAACCACTCCAACCCCGCGACCACCGGGTCGACACTCCAGGTGGCTCGCAACACGGTCACGGCGAACGAACTGTCAGGACCGGCCAACGTGGTTTGGATAAGCAATTCATCGAACGTAAGCACGCGCACGCGGGTGGTGTCTGATGCGTCGCGGTAGGTGAGCTGCCAACCCCGTGGCAACACGCCGTCGGCCAGGGCCGACACAGGAAAGAAAATCAGAAGAAGTACCAGGAAAGCACCCGGACGCATGCGGTCAGCCACCGCCACGACGAATCATGCGCCGGTAGATTGCACAACCCGCGTCGTCGACTACCGCATTGGCGGGAGTGTCGGGACACTCGTCCAACCCCCGGGGTACGCCATCGGCGTCGTCGTCGTAAGGACAACCGCGCCAATCGACCTCGGCGCCAATCGGCGTCTCGGGACAGGAATCACGTCCATCGGTGACTCCGTCGCCGTCACGGTCGGTGTCACGACCCAACGAAAAGGAAACGCCGGCCGTGGCCGTCCAGCTGACGGTGTTGCCATCGTCGAAACCCGCGAAGATACTGCGCACGTCGAAACGCAGCGCCGCGTGCGGCGCCACGTGCACGCGCACACCCGCGCCCACCGGCGCGGTCATGCTGTAGGACGCGTCACCGTCGAAACTCACACGTGAAATTCCCAGCCCCGCGGCCAGGTATGGCTCCACCCGACTCAGAGGCACCAGGCTGAGTATGCCCTGACCGCCCAGATAGCCGTACGTCAAGTCGCCCTCGCCAGTGGACTCGCGGACGCTGCTCATCAAGAGCGCGTTCAGTTCGCCGCCCCAGATTCCTCCGGGGAAGAATCCACCCTGCACGAACAAGCCCATGCTGGGGTCCACATCCAGTCCGTCGTCCAGATGGAGCGGTCCACCGCTTACGGATAGATCTGTATGAGCTCCGTCGACCTGAGCCAAACACACCGGTGCGCAAACCGGCAGTGCCAGCAGCGCCGCGCCAACACTCGTTCCAAGAGTCCATCGATTCAATTGGGAGCGTACCATCGACTCTCTAATCTGAATTGACGGCCAGGCCGCCACCTTTGATGAAAGTGTGTTCGCGCGCGGAACGGTGAATCTCGGCGATGGTATCCAGACCCAACTCGGATAGGAACATCTCGCTCTCCCGCGACTGCGAAGTGTTGCTGACCGTCGTGTTGTCGGTACACAAAGCCACCGGTACTCCATGCTCGAGGAACGTGAACAACGGGTGCTTTTCGCCCCGGGCCACGGCCCCCGTCTGGTAGTTCGAGGTGGGCGCGCACTCCACCAGGATCTTGTCACGCGCGAGGCGCTTCAATAGTTCCGGATCGTTCACCGCGCTGCAACCGTGACCAACGCGGGTGCAACCGAGTTCGTCAATGGCCTGCCAGATACAGCGACTATCTTCATCTTCGCCGGCATGGGCCGTCAGGCCCAATCCGCCCCTCGCGGCGATCTCGTAGGCCTTGCGAAACAGGCGCGGCGGATTGCCACGCTCGGCTCCGGCTATGTCAAAGCCTACCACACCCGCGCGGTCATGCAGGCGCTCGGAGTCACCCGCCGCGGCACGTGACAAGATTTTGGCCACATGGGGGCCGTGCTGGCGCATGGCAATGACGATCAGCCCGGTGCTCATATTGTGTCGTTTGGCCGCTTTATTGAGCCCGGAAAGCACGGCCCGGATCGCCTGCCGCACCGTAAGTCCTGCATACATATGGATTACGGGCGAGTAGCGCAGCTCAAACAGCTCCACGCCCTGGGCCGCCGCCTGATCGGCCACCGCCTCGGTAACCTCGGCGATGTTCTCGTAGAACTGGGTGATCCACATGGGATAGTGGAATTTGTCCAGATAGCTGAGCAGGGATCCCTCTTCCTGCGGCTGGAGCTGCAGTAGGACCTTCATCTCCTCGAAGGTCTCCACGGGGTTCAAACCGTGGTTCTTCATGATGCGCCAGGTCACTTCGGGCGGAATCGACCCGTCCAGGTGCTGATGCAGCTCGACCTTCGGCATTTCTCGTATCGCGTCTGAAATCATGCTCGTTCCCTCGGAAATTACAGGTCGGTAACCATACGCCATCATGAGCCACTGAGCACCACCAACCGCCCCAATATTGTCAATAGGTTGATCGTGTGGCATCGCAGACGGTGGTCTGGTACAGTGATTCCCTTCGTCAAACACTGACACCTTATGGAAAAGGATACCCAACCGATGCGCGACCGCGTGCGACTGTGGCCCCTACTTCTACCCCTGCTAGGGGTGTTTTTCTTCCAACAACGAGCCGAAGTGCCCAACCTGTTGGAAGTTCCCGCCGACGGTCAGTGGACCGCGGCCGATCGCCCCATGTGGAAGAAATTCCAACAAGCCAAGCAGGGCATCGCACCCACGGCGCAACCCGTGCCCAAGGGTCACCCCGAACTGTTTGCCAAGATTCTTCATGAAATGAAGATCCCGGCCGACCGCACGACTCCCGAGTATGCGCCCGGCTACCGACGGGCCGAAGCGGCCAAGGCCATGCGCAACGCCAAGCGCGGTCCGGCGCTTCCGTGGATGGCGCGAGGACCTGGAAACGTGGCCGGTCGCGCGCGTGCGATCGTGGTCGATCCCGACGACGCCACCAACAGCACCTGGTACATCGGTACCGCCGGCGGTGGTATCTGGAAGACCACCGATTCCGGCGCGACCTGGACCGATTCATCAAGCGGTCTGGGGTCCTACTCCGTGGGCGCTCTCGCCATGGCCGAATCAAACCATGACGTGATGTACGCGGGCACGGGTGAAGGCTTCAACAACACCGACGCCACCAACGGTCAGGGCTTGTTCAAGTCGACCGACCGGGGCGCAACGTGGACGCTTCTGCCGGGCACCGACGTCGTGACCTGGGAAAACGTTACCCGCGTCGTAGTGGATCCGACCGACGAGGACATCGTGTTGGCGAGCACCACGACCGGGTTCTGGAAATCCAGCCTGAACAACGTGTCCAACATCTGGCGTTCGACCGACGGCGGTAGCACCTTCTCTTCCGTGTACTCGAACTCGGCCGCCTCGGTGGAACAGATCGTGGCCACGCCGGGCGATTTCAACGTGCTCTACGCGACCGTGAATTCGCAGGGCATCGTCAAGTCGACCAATGCCGGACTTTCGTGGAGCACCGCTCTCTCCACACCGGGGTTGCAGCGAATCGAGATAGCCATCTCTCCCGTCGATACCGACCGCGTATACGCATCGGTGTGGGCAAGCCCAACTCCGCGCTTCTTCTACACCACCAACGCCGCCGCTTCGTGGACCGAAACCACCGGGCAGGGCAACTTCCTGGGTGGTCAGGGCTGGTACGACAACACCATCGTGTGCCACCCCACCAACGTGAACATCGTGTACGTCGGCGGTCAGCCGCTGAACAAGATCACGATCACGGGCAGCACGGCGGTCACTACGTCGGTCGCCACCGGCCCCGTGCATGTCGACTACCACGGGCTTACCGTCCTGGACGATGGAGGGGGCAACTGGCGCATCCTGGCCGCCAACGATGGCGGCGTGGGCCTATCGGGAAGCCAGGACACCAATTGGGACGACCCCAAGGACGGCATGCTCACCACACAATTCTACGGCGCGGACAAGCGTCCGGGGCGTAGCCAGTACGTTGGTGGTATGCAGGACAACAGCAGCTGGATCTCGAACGAAGACTCGGGCGCGACAAACGGCTGGTCGCAGGCTGGTTTCGGCGACGGATTCGAAGCCACCTGGCACTTCTTCGACGGATTGCAGATTCTCACGTCGTCGCAGTTCAACAGCATGCGGCGTACGCTCGACGGTGGTGCCACCTGGGAAGAGAACATTGGACCCAGTGGTCAGGGCTCCGCACCGTTCATCACGCGCGTGGGTAAGTCGTACCAGTTCCCGCGTGCACTTCTGGCCGTGACCAGTACCGGCGTCTATCGCACCAGCAACTTCGGTGCGTCGTGGTCGTTCACGAGTATTCCGGTGGCCTGGGGAAGCGGTGGCTTCCGTGACGTGCGCATGTCTCGGGCCGACGGCGACATCTGTTGGGCGGGCGCGCGCATGGACGGCACGGGTCGCATCTTCCTATCGACCAACCGTGGCGTGAGCTGGACCCAGACCAACAACTACGGTCTGGCTACACTCGGCTCGATTTCGGGCCTGGCGACGCACCCCACTGACCCCAACACCGCGTACGCCTGCTTCTCGTTCGGTCAGCGTCCGAAGATCCTGCGCACGACCGACCAGGGCAGCACCTGGACCGACATCTCGGGCTTCGGCGCGGGAACGGTGAGCACCAACGGATTCCCGGACGTGGCTACCTACGACGTCATGGTGTTCCCGAACGACACCAACAAGATCTGGGCGGGTACCGAAATCGGTCTGGTGGAGTCGCTGGATGGCGGAGCCACGTGGGCCATGGCCACCAATGGTTTCCCGCAGCCGACTCCCATCTGGCAGTTCCGTCAGGTGGAAGACGAGATCGTCGTGGCCACGCACGGCCGTGGCGTGTGGAGCGTGAACATTCCTGGTCTGTCATCGGTCTACCAGTACCGGCCTTTGCTGGATGGAGCCGAGCAAGGTCCCGACGGGGTCGTGGTCGATTTCAATCTGCGATCGGCGTACGACTCCACCGAGATCCGCGTGAACGGTTCCACCGTGCAAACGCTGGGCGCGAACGCGGCCTTCGACAAGCCGCTGGTGGTTCTACCAGTAGTTGCCGACGAGAACTGGGATGTACGTATCCACTCGTTTATCGGAGCCACCGAGTTCGTATCGGTCATCCGCAACGTCGACGTGTTCGCGCTACAAGCGGCTCAACCGCAGTACTCGAACAACTTCGATCCCAACAACGGGGACCTTACCGAAAGCGACGGGTTCAACGTCGGCACGAACGTCAACTTCACCGATAACAGCCTGGACACCTTTCATTCCTACGCCGACGCCCGCGAGTCGGTTTCGTTCCTGAAGGTGCCCATTACGGTGGCCAGTGCCAATGCCACGGTCGAGTTCGACGAAGTCGTGCTCATTGAGCCCGGCGAGCCCGGCAGCGTGTTCGGCGACGACGATTTCTGGGACTACGTCATTGTCGAAGGCTCCACCGGGGGTGGCGTATGGCTGCCGCTGTTGGATGGCTACGATTCGCGCACCGACACCGATTGGCTGAACGAGTGGAACTCGAGTTTCAACGGCCAGGATTCCACCGGTGAGGGCGACGAAACCCTGTATCGGCATCGAGTGATCAATCTGCTCGATACGTTCAACCCGGGCGACACCGTTCTCATCCGCTTCCGGTTGTTCGCCGATGCGTTCGTCCACGGGTGGGGTTGGGCCATCGACAATCTGGAAATCCAGACGGGCGCCACGGCGGCTGATTCGCCCAACGGCCGGTTTGCGTTGCAGCAGAATCTGCCCAACCCGTTCAACCCCAACACCACGATCCAGTACTCGCTGGCGGCCTCTGGCCCCGTGTCGCTGAAGGTCTATGACCTGCGCGGACGCGAGGTACGAACGCTGGTGAGCGGTGTGCAGGACGCGGGTCCGCAGTCGATTCAGTGGAACGGAGTGGACAACGGTGGACGCGGCGTTTCCAGCGGTACGTACCTTTACCGCTTGGTAGCGGGCGAGCAGGTTCTTCAGAAGAAGATGACCCTGCTGAAATAAGCCCCCGAGACTCGAGTGAAGAGGGCCCCCACAGTTCGAGCGGGGGCTATCTTCCCTCGAGTGAAGAGAACCCGGCGGTTCGAGCGGGGGCTTTCTTCACTCGAGGAACGCGTGGAGCTTTACTAAAGAGGCCCCTCGATCAAATATCGAGGGGCTTCTTTCGTCCCAGTTTCGAGGGGCCAATATCGGGGGGCCTTTTTCGTCCCAGTTTCGGGGGGCCAGTCTCGAGGGGCCAAGATCGGGGGGCCTTTTACGTTCGCGCATCGAGGGGCTCATGGACACCACCCACGACATCATCCTGGTCGGCGGCGGGCTACAATCCGGCCTGATCGCGGCGGCGTGCCATGAACTCCGGCCCTCGGCTTCCATCACCATCATCGAGCGCGACGAACAGCTGGGAGGCAACCATATCTGGTGCTTCCACGAATCCGATTTGCCGGCCGGAGCGAAGACATTCGTGGATCCTCTGGTCGCCGTGCGCTGGAGTCGAACTTCGGTGCACTTTCCAGGCTTCAAACGCACGCTCACCGGCGCCTACGCGGCCGTGACCAACCACAGTCTCCACCAGGCGGTCACCTCCATGTTACGTCGTCCGGGGTGCTCGGTAGAGCTGGGAGTCAACGCTACCGTGGTCACCGCCGAGCACGTGCAACTCGACGACGGTCGGCGGCTGACGGCCGACTGCATCATCGATGCACGAGGAGCCCGGGGTCCGGTGGCGGAAACCGGATACCAATCATTCGTGGGCCTCGAGGTCGAGCTGGCCGACAACCACGACCTTGACCATCCCGTGCTCATGGACGCCACGGTGGACCAGACCAACGGCTTCCATTTCGTGTACGTATTGCCACTGGGACCACGCCGCCTCCTGCTCGAGGATACCTGTTTCAACGAAGACGCCGAGTTGGATCGCCCCGGCCGTACCGCGTTCCTGCACCAGTACGCGCAGGCCCATGACTACACGATCGAATCGGTCGTGCGCACCGAAGAAGGCGTACTGCCCATGCCGTGGGGAGCGGCCGAGGGGATTCCCGCCACGGCCGAGCCGCTGCCCGCGGGGTACCGCGGTGGATGGTTCCATCCCGGAACCGGGTACTCGATTCCCGTTGCCGCCCGCCTGGCCGAAACAATTGCACGCCACGCCCATCGAACCGACCGTCGTCTTGCGATCGACAAGCTCGCGTCCAACGTCCGCGCGCAATCGCGATACGCCCGGTTTCTCAACCGCTTGATGTTTCGGTGGTATCCACCCCACCAACGCGTGAACATCCTCCGACGTTTCTATGGCCTGCCCGAGCCCATCATCCAGCGTTTCTACGCCCTGACTCCCACGCCACTCGACAAGGCGCGTATTCTGGTGGGCCGCCCGCCCGCGGGCCTGTCCTGGCGCCATCGCCGCGCACAAGGAAGGCCTTCGCCGTGACCCGCAAACGCGCCGCAGTGATCGGCAGCGGATTCGGCGGTCTGGCCGCCGCCATTCGCCTCCAGGCCGCGGGGGTGGATACAACCATCTATGAGGCCCGCGATAAACCCGGTGGCCGGGCCTACGTGTACGAAGATGATGGCTTCACCTTCGACGGTGGCCCCACGGTTATCACGGCCCCGCATATCTTCGAAGAGCTCTGGGCCGCCGCCGGGCGCGACGTACACGACGATGTCGAGTTCCTACCGGTGGATCCGTTCTATCGCCTCATGTGGGAAGACGGCGATGTCTTCGACTACAACGGTCGATCCGAGTCGATGGCCTCGCAGATCCGTCAACGCAATCCAGCCGACGAAGAAGGCTATCGTCGTTTCGTGGAGTACAGCCAGAAGGTCTTCGATGCTGGCTACACCGACCTGGCCGCCACGCCGTTCCTGAAATTCTCGGACATGGTCCGCGTATCACCGACACTCATGCGGTTGCGGGCAGATCGGTCCGTGTACTCCACCGTCAGCAAATTCGTGAAGAACGAGCACGTGCGGGAGGCTCTGAGTTTTCACTCGCTACTGGTGGGTGGAAATCCGTTCGAAACCAGTTCCATCTACACGCTCATCCACTACCTCGAACGCAAGTGGGGCGTGTGGTTCCCGCGCGGGGGCACGGGCGAACTGGTGCGGGCTCACGTTCGCCTGTTCCAGCAACTGGGTGGAAAATTGCGCCTGTCGTGTCCGGTCGAGAACATCGTCGTGGAGGAGGCCGCCGAAAGCGGCGGGCAATCACGCGTCCAACACCGATTGCACAGCGCAAACGCCGCCGTCGAAAGCTTCGACGTAGTGGTCAGCAACGCCGACCTGCACCACACCTACGCCAAGTTGTACGGAGGAGAACCTCGGGCCGCGGCTACTCGAAAGAAGCTCGAGCGCATGGACTGGTCCATGTCGCTGTTCGTGTTGTATTTCGGCACGAATCGACGCTACTCGGACCTCGCCCATCACACCATCTTGTTCGGCCAACGCTACCGCGAACTCCTGAACGAGATATTCAATGGCTCCAAACTGCCCGACGACTTCAGCCTGTATCTACACGCTCCCACGGTAACCGACCCGACCCTGGCACCAGAGGGCTGTGAATCTTTCTATGTCCTCTCACCGGTTCCACACCTGGGAAACGCGCCAATAGACTGGGAAGAGGCCTCGCCTCACTACGCCGACAAGATCCTGGCGTACCTGGAACGGGGACTTCCCGATCTGCGCAAGCACGTGGTCACGCGCCGCTGGATAAACCCCGAGCACTTTCGTGACACGTTGCGTTCGTACCAGGGCTCGGCCTTCTCTTGCGCACCCAAACTCACGCAGAGCGCGTGGTTTCGTCCGCACAATCGTGACTCCCGCATTCCTGGCCTGTACATCGTGGGCGCCGGCACGCACCCCGGAGCCGGCGTTCCCGGTGTAGTGAATTCGGCCAAGGCCACGGCCAAACTCGTACTGGAGGATTTGCGTTGAGTCCCGTCGACCTGGCACTGCACGAGGCGTATCGTTCCATTGCCGTGCACTCGCGCAGCTTTACGCTGGCATCGCGTTTTCTGCCGAAACAGGTGCGGCATCGGGCGGTCGTGCTCTATGCGTGGTGCCGTCGGGCCGACGACGCCGTCGACCTGGCTTCCGACCAGGCACCGTTGCGTGCGCTGCGCATTCTTCAAGACGAGGTGGACGCCATCTACCGCGGGCAAGCCATGAGCGATCCCTTGCTCGACGCGTTCGCCCAGGTGATTCATAGCTGTCACATTCCCCGGGAGTACCCGGACGAATTGCTACTGGGTCTCGAGATGGATGCCTTGGATCAGCGATACGAGACCATGGAACCGCTGCTGCAGTACTGTTACCGGGTAGCTGGCACCGTGGGCCTCATGATGTGTCACGTCATGGGGTTGCGCGAAGAATGGGGCGTACGCAACGCGTCGCACCTGGGCATGGCCATGCAGCTCACGAATATCTGTCGCGACGTGCGCGAAGACTGGAACGCCGGACGCCTGTACATTCCCGATTCGGTCCTGGCCGCGCACGGTGCGGTGGGACTCTCAGAGCGATTGGGACAGGACTTCCCGATCGATCAGCGCGATGCCATGCGGCTTTCCATTGAGCACCTTCTCATGGAAGCCGACCGGTATTACCAATCGGGAGACGCGGGTCTGTGCACGCTATCGTGGCAGTGCGCGTTGGCCATCCGAACGGCCCGGCGGGTATACTCTTCCATTGGATCAAGGTTGGCCCAGCTCGGCCACGATCCGCTGGCGCCGCGCGCGGTGGTGTCGCGCGGAACCAAAGTCCGGCTTACGTCGAGCTCGGTGCTGGTTTCGGTCCTGGAGTTACCGGCGCGGATGCGCCAGGGTGCGGTAGCCGGCCCTGAACGTCCCGTGGTGCCGACGCGACCCATCGTTTTTCCCGAAGATGTCTTGCCGGTTTGAAGTTCGAGGAGCCCGCATGCGAGCATGGAAAGTGGTCTTGATTCTCGCGCTGGGCGCCTGCGCGACCCAGGTTGCGGTGCGGCCGTTGATGGATCGGGGGAATCAGCTCTCAACGCTGCATGTCGAGGTAAGCGGTTTCAAGCATACCGACGGCCAACTCATGATGTCGTTGTTTACATCAGAAGAGGGATTTCCCGGCGATGCCGACCAGGCGTTTCGCACCCTTGTGGAACCCGTCGACGCCACAACCATGAACGTGGCTTTCGAACAACTGCCGTCGGGCTATTACGCGCTGGCGGTACTCCACGACGAAAACGGCAACAGTGCCATGGAGAGAAACGTGTTTGGTGCTCCGTCCGAGGGCTATGGATTCTCGAACGATGCCAACAAGCGTTTCGGTCCGCCTTCGTTCGAAGCGGCGAGCGTCGCCGTCGACACCGACGACGTGAGCATCGTCGTAAACCTACGCTACTGAACCTGAATCTTCCGAGTTGCCATGACCGCTTCCGCCAACATCGATCCCTCCGCGCGCAAACCCCACCTGGCCGAAGATTTTGATCGGGTGGCCCGCGGCTACGATCGACTCTGCACCCTCAATCCGGGCTACACACGACACCTGAGAAAGAGTGCACAGCGCCTGGGACTTCCGCGCGATGGCCAGCATCGCATTCTCGACTTGTGCTGCGGAACCGGTTTGTCCACCGCCGCCCTACGACGCACATACCCCAATTCGAGCCTCACGGGTTTGGACTCGTCAGACGGAATGCTGACCATTGCGCGTGAGAAGGCGGACCTGGGCAATGTGAACTGGTTGTTGGGGAATGCCATGGATCCGGCCGCCGCCGGAGCCGCCGGGCCCTACGACGCGATCCTCATGGCCTACGGTATTCGCAACGTGACCGATCCCGACGTCTGCCTGACGCAGCTGCGGCAACTCCTGGCTCCGGGCGGAGTGATTTGCCTGCACGAGTACTCGGTGGCCGACTCGCGGCTCAGTCAGCTGGTTTGGAAGGGCGTTGCCAACACCATCATCATTCCGCTGGGCAAGCTGGGAACCGGAACCACCACCATCTTCCGATATCTGCGCGAGAGCGTGCTGGAGTTCGACGGACGACGACGGCTCGAGCAACGCCTGCAAGAAGCCGGCTACGATGGAGTCCACACCGAACCCATGGACGGCTGGCAACGAGGCATCGTGCACAGCTTCCTGGCGTCGCGCCCACGATGAGCGGACCATCAAGCTCAGCCGTGGCCCAGCGAGTGACCAGCGCGGCCAACGCCGTGGTGGTGGGCGGCGGCATTGCCGGCCTGGCCGCGGCCACCGTTCTCGCCGAGCGCGGCGTGGGCGTAACCGTACTCGAGCGAGAGGCCTACCTGGGTGGCCGGGCCGGTGCGTGGTCCGACGTATTGGACGATGGAACCAGTTTCCAGATGGAACGGGGATTTCATGCATTTTTCCGGCAGTACTACAATCTGCGCGCACTACTGAGGCGGTTCGATCCCACCCTCTCGTTTCTGCGACCGCTGGACGACTACCCCATTCTCGGCCCCAACGGCGAGGCTCAGAGTTTCGCGGGTCTACCCACGCGCGTGCCCTGGAACATCATTGAACTGACGCGTCGTTCGCCCGCGATGGGTTGGAAGGATCTCATGCGCATCGACGGTCGGCGTGCCGCCCGCATGCTTTCCTACAACAACGAAGATACCTATCGTCGCTTCGACACCGATACTGCCAGTGAGTTCCTGGATTCGTTGAACTTTCCCCCGGCCGCGCGGCGCATGCTGTTTGATGTGTTCGCGCATTCGTTCTTCAACCCCGAAAACGACATGTCGGCGGCTGAGCTGCTCATGATGTTTCATTTCTATTTCACGGGAAATCCCGATGGACTCGTGTTCGACGTGGCTCGAACACCATTTTCCACGGCGATTTTCGCGCCGTGGCAGCAATACCTGGAACAACTGGGCGTACGTTTCGAATGCGAAACAACGGCACAAACCGTAGCGCGCGACGACAACGTCTGGCGTGTGGAAACCGATCGTGGCCACCACGAGGGACAGGGCCTGGTCGTGGCCACTACGGTGCCTGGGCTGCAGGCCCTGGTCGCCCAGTCGTCCCAGCTCGACGCTCCTCGCTGGCAACAGCAGATCGATTCGCTGGCCCTGACATTGCCATTCGTGGTTTGGCGACTATGGCTCGATCGGCCGACCCGTCGGGATCGAAAGCCGTTCGTGGGCATCACCGGCCGCGGCATCCTGGACAACATCTCGCTCTATCATCAGTTTGAGTCGGAGAGCCGCGATTGGGCCGACTCGCACGGCGGGTCAGTGGTGGAACTTCACGCGTACGCCGTGGAACCCGGATTCGACGAAGCCCTCATCAAGGCGCAGCTACTCGAACACCTGCACGAGTTGTATCCCGAGACCGCCGCGGCCACGATCGTGGAAGAGCGCTGGATCGTGCGTCGCGACTGTCCTGCGTTTGCACCGGGTAGCTACTCGCGACGCCCCACCGTGGTCACGCCGTTTCCCCAGATGGCCATCGCCGGAGATTTCGTGCGGCTGCCATTTCCCAGTGCACTCATGGAGCGGGCCGCCGCCTCGGGTTTGATGGCCGCCAATCATCTGCTGAACTCTCACGGGGTAGCCCCCGAGCCAGTTCAGTCCGTGTCCAATCGCGGCCTGCTGGCGGGGCTCCCGCTATGAACTGGTCACCGACATGAGCAAGTTGCGTGTCATTGGTCGCAATCTTCCGGACCTGGGCAACGTATCCAGCGAACCCGACTGGCGTCAGGCCAAGCCAGCCTGGATAGAAAACGCGTTGCGCCTGGCGACCGGCCGCGCCACCGGTGGATGGATGGTCGTGGACGCGGCGCCGAAGTTTCGAGACAAACCCCGCCGGTACCGACTGCAGGGCCAGGACTATGTGTTCTGGCGCAATCGCGACGTGGTGCTGGCTGGTGCCGACGCCTGCCCTCATATGGGCGCCTCACTGGCCGAAGGACGGATGCAGGACGGATGCGTCGTATGTCCTTGGCACGGACTGCGCCTTGGCCCCGCCGGCGAAGAACGCTGGCCAACGCTTTCGGTGTACGACGACGGCGTGTTGGTGTGGGCCCGTATCGCCGACCCGGCAAACAAGGACGAAAGCCCCGGGTTGACCGAGACTCCGGTACTACCCGTGCGACCCCCGCGTCACCTGGATGCGGTCATCCGACACGAAGTGCGCTGCGAGCCCGCCGACGTAATCGCCAACCGTCTCGACCCCTGGCACGGCGTGCACTACCACCCGCACTCGTTTGGGCGGCTGCGCGTAGTCGAACAACTCGAAGACGAGATCACCGTTCGCGTGGTGTATCGCGTGGCCGGACCTTGGGGCGTGGAAGTCGACGCCAGGTTCCACTGTCCCGATGCTCGTACGATCGTCATGACCATCGTCGACGGTGAAGGAACGGGGTCGGTGGTCGAGACGCACGCAACTCCGATTGAACCCGGTCGCTCCGCCGTGATCGAAGCCACGCTGGCTACTTCCGATCGACCCGGGTTCTGGATGGTAGCCGGCAACCTGGCCTTTGCGGCCCGGCCCTTCATGCGTCTGGCCGCTCGCCGCCTGTGGCGAGAAGATGCCGCCTACGCCGAGCGGCGATACGCGCTACGCAAGTAGCCGCCGGACCCCGGTTCAGGGCGTCCCGAACGCGCGTTCGTTGCAACTCGCCACTTCCGGGAAGCAACAGGAACAGCCTGGATACCTTATTATTTCCAATCCGGCGCAACGACGGTCCATCCGTACGGGGCACGTAACTTGATGTTCCTTTCGGATGCTCATTACACCTCGCCGACATTCCGAGAGGACACTTATGTCTCGGATTCTGTCGAGCTGGTATCTCCGTTCCTCATCGTTCCTTGTTTTTCTTCTCTGTTTCGGGCTCGTGGCCTGCGGGCAAGACCAGTCCACCGGCCTGGTCGAACCAACTGGGATTCAGGCGGAGGGCTCGCTCCCCTCCGACAATCAGTCGGACCCAGACGCGACCTGGGTCATCCAGATTTCGCCCGGTTCAAGCGCGAACGAAATCGCCAAGCGCACAGGCGCGACCGTACTTGACGAATACCACAACCTGGCTCTTCTGAGCGGTAACGTGGACAGGGCTGCGCTGGCCAAAGACGCCGGCGTCATGCGGTTGGATCTCAACAAGACCACGCAGGTGGTGGAGAGCAACGACGTTATCTTCACGTTCTTCGAAGGTGGCTGGGACACTGAGAATCCTTCGCAGCAAGGGCTGACCGGGCTCGACCTGGATCAGGCCCACACCGTTTCCACGGGTGCTGGCGTGCGCGTCGCCATTCTCGACACGGGTGTGTCAGCGACTCACCCCGCTCTGGCCGATGTGGTTGAAATCAACTGGACCCCAACCGGGCACGACGACCTGGCCAATCAGTACGACGACGACCAGGACGGCCTGATCGACGAAGCCTGGGGACACGGCACGCACATCGCTGGTCTGGTAGCGATGGTAGCTCCCGAGGTCACGATCCTACCCATGCGGGTATTGGATTCGGACGGTGTAGGCACCGTCTACGAGTTGGCATCGGGCCTCATGTGGGCGCTGTTCAATGGCGCTGACATCGTGAATCTGAGCCTGTCAATGAGTGGCGAATCAGCCCTGTTGGAATCCGTGCTGGATTTCGTAACCAGTTCCGGCCTGAAGGTTGTAGCGGCAGCGGGCAACCAAAGCGGTACGTTGGCCTACCCCGCATCGAGCCAGCACACCGTCGCGGTGGCGGCCGCCGATGATGGTGGTGTCTTGGCCTGGTTCTCGGGCTTTGGCGGCGCCGACGTGGCGGCTCCAGGCGTCGGGTTGGTCAGCGCCTTCCCCGGCAACGACTCGGCTATCGGCAGTGGTACCTCGATGGCTTGCGCCGTGGCCACCGGAACCCTGGCATTGCAGGGCGAAGATCTCGACCAAGGGTTGGACGCCTTGTACGCGACCGCTGCGTCGATTCATACCGGCGTGACGTTCGGCCTGGTCGACCCTGTGGCCGCGCTTGCGTACCAACCGTAGAGCGTTCAGGCCACTACGATAAACGGTGCCCATGCGAAGGGATGAGGAAACTTCTTCCTCGTCTCTCGCATGGCCACCGTGATCGCGCTGGCCGCGACCCGGTCGGTGGCCCACTGAGCGTAGAAACGATCGGTGAAGAACGAAGCGGGTGCGTCATCCAATTTCCACAGGCTCAAAACCATTTCGCGCGCGCCGGCTACCATGCCGGCCGTCATCCAGCTGTCCACCTCGGCACCGGCCGCCGGCGTGGCGGCTGAATCACACGTGCCGAAAAAGATCAGTGAGCCGCGAAGATGCTTGCGCTCGAGATGTTCCAGGCCCAACCAACCGTCACGCAATCGCAGGCCCGTGAGAAACCAATGTCGCTGATTGGACGAACCGTGCGCGGACAGATGCAACACGGCCAGCTCGTCATTCGACTCCAGAAGCAGCGCCCGTTCGTCACTGGCCTCCACCTGCAACCCCATGTCCCCCAGATGACCTTGAACGTTCTTCAACTCCCGGGCTGACGCAGCCGTAGTGCCTCCCAACAGGACAGCTGAACTCGCACGTCGGCGGCCCGTCGATGTACTCAGCGGACCACGCGACACGCAGTGTCGCGGCGTATCCTCGCCAACCAAGGGAAGCGCCTCGAAGGGAATGCGGCAGACTTCGCCCGTGGGCACAACCCGGACACGGCCACGGGGAAGCTCCAGCGGATCCCACAATGCTTCGCGCACGGTGATCAGGGCTCTCGTCGCCTTGTCGAGGGTACGCGTCATCAGCAAGGCCCGGCGTTCGCGGGGCGCCGCGGCAATGGCCTCAAACAATATTTGCAACGATGACCACGGTCCCTGCAACACATCAGACGCGCGATCCAACGGGACCCAACGCGGGGCGCGACCCGGTTCGACCACGAACGCGCCCCAACCGTCGCTGGTCTGTTCGAAGAACACGGTGGGCATATCGCCCGTCCAGTCGGTGGTACCCACGGGAAGGCCGGCGCGGCGCGCGATCCGCGTGAGGCCCGATGTAGCTTTGCGCATGCGTTGTTCCAGGTCGGCCGCCTGTTGCCGTAGGGCATTGGTGCGGTCGCGATTTGGAACGGAGTCAGCCAGCGACAGCTCCTCGCGAATCTGACTCAGCGCGGTTTCAATTTCAGGAACACCGGTCTCGCGCCGGGCCGCGAGCAGGGAGTCGGTAAGCAGATGTGAACGAAATTTGAGAACGGCCTCGAGCGTGCGTTTTACGGCCGGCGACGATTTATCTCGTAGCTGCACGGCGAGAACACCCTGGAGCAACGACCGGTTGGCCATGGGCAAATGCTGGCCCGCCAACGATTGCCCAAACCTCTCACGCACCGCTTCGAACTCGGTCAGGGCGCGTTGGCTCCAGCGCCGGGCCCGATCTGCTTTTCCCGCCTGGGAGTTGGTACGGGCGAGCAACAGCGCGATCTGGGGCCGCTGGTTGATTGCGGGATACGCGCGGGCATCCCGCCACGCCACTTCGGCCAGACGCCGCGACCACCCCAGGCGACCCTGGTCGAACATTGCACGGGCGCGAAGCAAACGTGCCTGTGCGCCCAACCCGTGACGGTCGCTACGATCCAGTTGACGCTGCGCTCGCCGCAGAATTCTCTGGGCTTCCGCCGGCCGCGCGCGCGACAGATGAAGCTCCGCCAGCGAGACGTCGATCCGATGCAGTGCCCATCGGTTGCCGTGCTCGGTAAAATGGGCCCGCGTCTCGCTCAACTCGGTGTGGGCGTCGATCAGTCGTCCGGCATCGACCAACAGTCGCCCACGCTGGTGCGCAGCCAGGGCCGCCGAATGCACCAGGCCCAGCGCACGGTAGGTGTCTCGCGCCGCGGTCGCCGATTCCAATGCCGCTTCGTTCTCCCCTACACTGGCCAGCAGTTGCGCCAATTCGCGCTCGATCGCCGCTACCGTGCTCTTGTCACCCAACTGCGCCAACTGGTTGCGAAGCTCCTGGAAGGTATGGAGGGCCTGCTCCCAGGATCCACGTAGAAGCAGCACCGCGGCCAACCCGAACTGCACCTGGAGTACGGCCGACTGAAAACCCCGGCCTTCGATCACCGCCAACGATTCGGTGAACTCTGCCTGCGCCGAGTCCGCTCTCCCCAGCCGCAGGTACACCTGTCCCAGGTTGGCCTGGGCCAGTGCCGCGTCGAGTCTGAGATTCAGTTTCTGGAATCGTTTTGCTGCCTTGCCGTAGGCGCGGGCGGCTTCGTCGAAGCGCCCGGTCAAGTACATTGCGTTGGCGACATTCACGTCCAACCGCACCCGCGTGGAATGATCCGAGCGGGCGATTCCATCGCGAGCGACAGGAATCAACTCTCGCATACGCCGATAGTCACCGCAGTGAGCAAGCGATCCTATCCAACCCACGGCGGTACGCGTGCGCTCCTCGGCGCTGTCCTCACGATCAAACAGTTGCCACGCGCGCTCGTAGCGCTTGGCCGATTCAGAGGCTCGGCCCAGGGACAGCAAGGTGTGCCCATGTAGCCGGGTCAGCCGGGCTACTTCAATAGCGTCGAGATTCTCGGTGGATTCGAGCAACCTCTCCACGGCATCCAGGCCGATGGTCGGCGCAATCCGCGCAACGCGAAGGATGGACGTGTAGAAGTGGTCCATGGGCGAGCTGCTGTCGGGCAGCGGCTTCGCCCATCTATGGAGCAGGTCGGCTCCGGGACGAAGCCTAAGCAGGCGGCGGATCTGCCTCAGATGGTCCGTCACCGAGTGGATCCTCCAGAACCAGACTCTTGCCCGAGGGAAGGTGGATTTCCAGGGTCCATCCCGCGCCAACGACCTGACGGATCACGAACTCTTCGCCGTCACGCGCCGTGGCCAGTTCCAGGACGTGGTCGCCGAGCAGCAAAACCAGATTGATCGTAGGATCCGGCGCATCGGTGGTCAGCCAGATGGAGCCCTCGAACGTCCACATTACGTCTGCGGTAGGGGGCGACACCCGGATGCTGACCTCGGCCTCGGGATCGGACAGGTTGAGCATACGGGGCCCGGACTCGATCGCAAAGTCCACACCTCGAATGTCCTTGGGCCGCCAGGCGACACGCCTCTTACCCATTGGAAGAGGCGGAACCCGTGAAGGCTGTCTCTGAACGAGGTCGGAAGGAATTCGCTGCACCACACCCGGTAGCGGAACGCTGACACATTCACGCAAGGCCCGAAGCAGTTCGACCTCTTCGGTGCAAGATGCACAGGAAACCAGATGGTTTGTCAGCGGCTCGGACGCGCCACTGGTCAGCCATTGTGACCATTGTTCCACCGATGGATGGTCCGACGATTTACGATTGTTCAAAACCATTAGTCGAGCTCCTTCATCACTGCCTTCAGGCTCTGCAAGCAACGCGCGCGTGCGGAGCCAATACTGCCGATCGCCAACCCCAACCGTTTCGAGACTTCTTTGTACGAAGCCGAACCCTCCTCCAGAAACAACATTCCCAGTAGCGCTTGGCATTCTGGCTTGAGCCTATCCAAGGCTCGTCGTGCTAGCGCCTGCCGTTCCAAGGCTTCCAGTTTTTCGTCGGGCAAAGCCCGCTCGTCGACCAGGTCCGCCGCCGATTCGTTCAGCAGTACACCCTGTTTCGTCGCCAATCGATAGGACAGCCGGCGAGTCGTCACCACCAGCCATCTGGACATCGCTCCCGGGTCCGCGATACGACCGATCGAGCGATGCAACTCCAGAAATGTCTCTTGCAGGGCGTCAGTGGCCAGGTCGTAGTCGAGGCCCACGTCCAGAGCCGCTGAAAGAACCAGGCCGCTGTACCGATCCACCATCTCTTTCCACGCCGCTTCATTGCCCGATAGGCAAAGCTTCACAAGGGTGTAGATGTCCATCGACATGCCACCCTTGCTTCCAGCCACGGGAACTCGGGACGAGTGAGCCCGCACAAGAACCTGAGCCCAACGGGAGTCGAGGGCTTCGGCGGCCTGGAACCGCCGAGAAGGAGCTTTAAAAGGAGGCGAAAGCCAGCGCGGGCTCCCATCCGCACACGGCTCTCGCCTCCTGAGGCAGGCACACATCTATCAACCCTTGGAGGGCGAGCAATGCGACCCGGCTGCGCTCTCAGCGGCCGCTTTTTGGGCACAGCATAGTTAGGAGGGTGACCCGGCGGTGTTTGATGCAACTAAACTCACTTTTCTTGGTTCTCGGCGACCAGGGCACGACAGGCAGGGGGGACAATCCATCAGGCGCTGGGGGGTTTGGCGCATCGCGAGAACGAGCCAGAATCCAGAAAATTTCTGTAAGTTATTATTTTACAATTATTTATGGACCGAGTACAAGCCGACTGCAAAGCGGCACGGGGCCTGCGTGGCAAGTATCCATTGGACAATGGGTTGCACCGGGTCATCACGTCGTAGGTGACAACGGTACGGTCGTCCCGGGTCTTCCCAACGTCACGTCAAGAGGGCCCCTCACTGCGAGGGGTCCTTTTTTCGTTAGACTGTCGCCGAACCAGCAGACGACGGGGCCCGGGATAAAGTGAGATCAGCGTGAGCGGTGTGGTGCGGTGGGTGAGCTTGGGTGCTCTTGTCGTCTTCATCGCACTGGCGGTGGCGTCCGTTGTCGGTCGAAACAACTCAAGCCGCAAGCGCGAGATCGATCGCGAGCACCCTACTTATAGACTGTACACCGGACTCGGTTGCATTCGATGTCATGGACCCTCCATGAACGGAACCCATCGTGGTCCGGCATTGGAATCACTCGACAAACATTGGACCGAGTCAGCGTTGGCCGCGTTCATACTCGCGCCCGACTCACTCGCGTCACTGCGTCCGCGGTTGCGTGAACTTACCGATCGCTTCCCCGACAATCCCATGCCTTCGTATCCCATCCCAGACGACCACAGAATCCTGCTTGCGCGCTTTCTGCTGGAGTTGCGCTAGCGGTAACAAGCGGCGGCAGCCGGGCCGCACCCAATGTGAATTTTTAATCCGTACACGGTTGACGGACCCAGGTCCCAACTCATGGGCAGACTGCCAACGGCCCGAAACCGCGATATAGCAACCGTTTCAAGACCAACAGAACAATTTCTTACCACGCTCGAGAGAGCCCGGGTTCGCGGACAACGAAAAAAGTGCTTTGCTTGAGCGGCGCCGACTCTTGGTATAATCAACGGGTACCCGAATTCTGCCTCCCCGTCTGGTGTCTCAATCTGGACCTTCGGGGCGGGCTCTTCGGGTTCCCAAAAAAGAGCGCGATTCACGGGGACGAGTCGCGACACCGATACCATGCGAAACCAACACGTAAACTCATCGAAGCATCGCACCGGTATACCAGGTTGGAACGCCGTGGCTGTTGTTTGCGCGTCGCTCCTTCTGGTTGCCTGTGGACAGCGGGAACTTCCCGAAGTTTCCAATGTTCCCGTGCGGCCGCTGGAGAAAGAGTCGGTGCTCGTTGACGCACCGCTCGTACAGCGAGATCTCAACGACATCAAGAAAGACAAGACACTGCGCGTACTGCTTCGGCACAGCAGTAGCAGCTACCATGTCTTGCGCGGGCAGGAATACGGTTTCGAGTACGAGCTTGTGCGCCGCTTCGCCCGAGCCCACGACCTGCAGCTTCAAGTAGTGATGCCGCGGGATCACTACAGTTTGTTTACGGTTCTCAATCGCGGCGACGTGGACCTGATTGCCGCGCCGTTGCTCGAGCGGGAAGCTTCGTTCGCCAACGTCATGTACACGGCTCCCTACAACTCGACCCACCTTGAGCTGGTCATGCACAGCGACAAGGCCACGTCGGTGGCTACGGCCGAAGATCTGGCCGGAGTGGCGGTGGCCACGCGCCGATGGTCGAACGAAGAATACGCGCTGCTGGAACTGCAGAAACAGGGCATTGACGTGCGTATGGTGTATCTGAGCCCGCAAATGCCGGGGGAGGAGCTCATGCGTCTGGTGGCCAACGGCACGTACGACGCAGCGTTGGTGCCGGGCAACATCGTCGCGGCGGCCCAGACGTATCTGCCAGAGCTGGAATCGGTATTGCCCGTGGGCGGCGAACGCGATGTCCGATGGGCGGTTCGGCAGAACAGTTCCGAACTGGCCGCGGCCCTCAACGAATTCCTGTCGAGTCATCTGGCCGAGAATCGGCGCGGCGAATTCGTTTCGTCACGCTTCCACCGCGTGCTGCAATCGAAGTACTTCGCCGATTCAAACCTCATTCGGGGTCGCGAAGACCACCCCTTCCGGCCCGGACGTACCGGACGTGTCTCGCCATATGACGAACTGTTCCAGACCGTGGGCTCGAAGTACGACATCGACTGGCGCCTTCTGGCCAGCATGGCCTATCAGGAAAGTCGGTTCGACCCCAGTTCGAAATCGTTCGCGGGTGCCGTGGGCTTGCTGCAGGTGATGCCCAGGACCGCGGGTCTACCGGAAGACGAATTGTACGACGCCGATGTGAATGTAGAAGTGGCCGGGCGACACTTCAAATCGCTGTGGAACAACTACCACTTCCTGGACGACAAAATGCGCCTGGCATTCTCGCTGGCCGCCTACAACGCGGGCCAGGGGCATCTGGACGACGCCCGCATGCTCGCGATCATGCGCGGCGAGGATCCCAACCAGTGGCCGTCGGTGCGTAAGAGCCTGCTGTTGTTGCTCGAGCCCGAGCAGTATCGACGCGTGCGCTACGGGTACGTGCGAGGCACGGAGACCACGAAATACGTCGACGACATCATGCGTCGCTACGAAATCTTCCAGAACCTGTTGGCCGCGACCAGACCAGGCCCGGAACCCGAGCCAATACACCTGACGCAGTCGAATCAGAGCATCGAAACCACCACGATGCTCGACTGATCCAACCAGGATCGTCAAGAGAACACCGCCGCTACATCCCAGCCACGCCCTAGAGCGCCCAGAGCGCGAACAGGGAAACTACCGCCGCGAACAGCATCAGGTGGACCAGCGCCATCAGCACGGCCGGAAGAATGACGGCCAGCACGGCCCGCTCGGTGGAGATTCCGTATAGCTTCGACAACACCGGAACCGAGAGCGCGGCAAACCACAGTGTGCCCAACACGCCCA
Organism: Candidatus Krumholzibacteriota bacterium; assembly: GCA_029262065.1. GTDB lineage: Bacteria > Krumholzibacteriota > Krumholzibacteriia > JAJRXK01 > JAJRXK01 > JAJDAC01. The sequence continues at coordinate 255,388 of JAJDAC010000027.1, forward strand.
CTATGGGAATGATGTGGGCCGACTTCACCAGCGATCCCACACCCAGTACCTTCACCAGCTCCAGGTAGTCGCCACGGCCACCAAGCATGGTGGCCAGCGCGTGCAGGATGACCACGACTACCAGATGGGAGACCACCGACAGCATGGCTGACGCGACGATGCCCCACAGGCCTCCAAAGAGCCCCGAGGCCGCCCCCGCCAACGCTACTACCGCCATACCCGCCCAAAGCTCCACGCGGGGGCTACGCGCCTCCTCAATGGCCGAAGAGTCGAACTGGGCCAGACGCACCGAGAGGCTCAGAACGTCCCCCAGACCGAGATTCGCCGACGGATCAACGGGCTGGGAAACGTGGGGAGTTACTTCGCCGGACATTTGGACCTCCTGTTGGACGTTTAAACCGGGCTCTCCGTCATACGCTACTCACGCACCCGAACGACCGAAAGAGCCCCGCCTGGACTCCCGTGTTATCCTTTCGTAGCTTTTCCAGCTCCCGCCCGAATCCAAGTCCGACTGAACCTCCCTTCGCCAAACGATCGAAGCATGCCAAACCTCAACGATCACCCGTACGCCAGCTTTGTTCACCGTGTAGAAAAGCCTGCGCGCTATCTGGGAGGCGAATACAACCAGGTCGTCAAAGACCCGGCTTCGGTCCGGGTTTCGCTGGCTCTGGCGTTTCCTGACCTGTACGACATCGGCATGAGCCACATGGGTACAAAGATCCTGTACTCGGTCGTGAACGCGGAATCCGACATGGCCTGCGAGCGCGCGTTCGCGCCCTGGCCCGACATGGAACACGAGCTGCGCGAGCGCGGATTGCCCGTGCTCTCCTGCGAGAACCGGCGACCGCTTTCGGAGTTCGACGCGGTAGGCTTCTCACTGCAATACGAACTCACGTTCACCAACATGTTGAACGTGATGGACCTGTGCGGAATTCCCATCCACGCCAGCGATCGCACGCTCGACGATCCGTTCATCCTGGCCGGCGGCCCGGTCGCCACCCAGCCCGAACCGGTCGCGCCGTTCATCGACGTATTCCTGATTGGCGACGCCGAAGAAAAATTGCCCGAATTGTTGCGATGCATTGCCGACGGACGCGATGGTGGCTGGACACGACACGAAACCCTGGTGGCCCTGGCCAAACTCGGCGGCCTGTACTGTCCCGCGCTATACGACACCGAAATTGACATCCGTACGGGTTTTGAAGTGGTCAAGGGGCCCAACGTCGAGGGCATTCCGGCTCGCCCCCAGCGTGTGATCCTTGAAGACCTCAATCGTTTCGCCTACCCCGACGATTCTCCGGTCGCCGCGGCCGAGGCCATCTTCGATCGCATGAGCGTGGAGATCGCGCGGGGTTGTACCGAAGGATGTCGCTTCTGTCAGGCCGGCATGATCTATCGCCCCGTGCGCGAACGCGATCCCGAGACAATCGTGAACACCGTGCTCAGCGCCATCGACAAGGGTGGATACGACGAAGCCGGCCTGACCACGCTGAGCACCGCCGACTACTCGTGCATCAGCCCGCTCATGAGCAAGCTCATGGGGAAGCTCAAGGAGAGGAAGGTTTCCCTGAGCGTAGCCTCGTTGCGAGCCTACGGGTTGGATGAGAACACGCTCGATGAGATGGCCAGTCACCGCGCCCAGGGCCTGACATTTGCCCCCGAGGCGGGCACGCAGCGCATGCGTGACGTCGTAAACAAGAACGTGACCAACGAAGATCTCGAACGCACCGCGCATCGCGTGTTCAGTCGCGATTGGAAACGCATGAAGTTGTACTTCATGATTGGCCTGCCCACCGAAGCCGACGAAGACGTCGCCGGCATCATGGAAACCGGTCGCGTCATGAAGGAGATTGGCTGGGAGTACCACAAGAACCGCGCCAGCATCACGGTGTCGGTCAGCTCGCACGTTCCCAAACCACACACACCGTTTCAGTGGGTGGCCATGGACTCCATGGAAGAAATTGGACGCAAGCAGGACATCCTGTGGGAGCTGGGGCGAAAGTATCGCCTCGAGTTTCGGCGTCATGATCCGCGCACGAGCATGCTCGAGGGCATTATCGGACGTGGCGATCGACGCGTAGCCAAGACCGTGGAGCTGGCTTGGCGCAAGGGCGCTCGCTTCGACGGATGGGACGAGCACCTGAACTGGTCGGCGTGGATCGAAGCCATCGAGGAAAGCGACATCAACCCCCAGACGTACCTGGGCACGATTCCCACCGACGCACGGTTGCCCTGGGACCACCTGGACATGCAGCTGGAGCCCAAGTTTCTGTTGCGCGACTACAAGCGCTCGGTGAAGGACAAACTGAGCCCGCCCTGCGGCAAGCCCGTGGGCGCGCAGGTACACTATTCCAACATCGAAGAGCACGACGCCGATCAGCGGTTGCTGGTGTGCTACAACTGCGGCGTAGCCTGCGACATGGGGCAGATGCGCGTCGAACGACGCGAATTCCTGACCAAGCTCGAAGCGTACGAACCGGTCACCGAATCGCAAGCTCGCGTCGAGCGCATGGCCAAACAAGAGCGGGTGGCGAAGGGCGGTACGCCGCACGAGTTCCACCAGGGTGAACCCATTCGGGTGCGGTTGCAGTTTCGCAAGACCGGGCCCGACGCAATGGCCGGACATCTGGATCTCATCCGCAAGATTCCGCGCATCTTCCGGCGCGCCCAGCTCCCGGTGTACTACACCGAAGGTTATCACCCCAAGGCGGCGGTATCGTTCGGTCCCGCCCTGGCGTTGGGGGTGGAAAGCGCCGGCGAACTCATGGAAGTAAAGCTCACGCAGACCATGAATCCGGGCGAGCTTCTGCGCCGCGTGAACGCCGTGTCAGAAGACGGCATCGAATTCACGGGATGTCGCATCTTATCGCCGGGCGAAGCCGGACTGGCCAAGTCCATCCAATGCGCCGACTACCTGGTGAAGATCCGCCCGGGCTCGCTGGCGACGACCGGGTCCGCCGAGCTCGTGGAGCTGGCTCGCGAGCGGATTGCGAGTTTCGACGCCAAGCTCGAACACTCCATCACCATCATGCGCAAGAAGGGCCCCAAGACCTTCGATCTGAAGGGCGTGCTCGAATGCGCGCGATTGGCGACAGACGAAGATCGAGCCCGGATTCCCGACGGCCTGGCCTTGGACCTTCCCGAGTGCACGCTGTACCTTCGCCTGCGGCTCGACGGGCCAGGCCAGGTGAAACCGAGCGAGGTTCTGCGCGAGCTGATCGACCCGCAGTTCGAATTGATGCCCGTGGATATCGTGCGCGTGGGGCTATGGGCCGATAACCTGGTTTCACCTCTGGAGGTGGCAGCCAGCGCCTAGGGCCTAGTCGCGAAAGCCCTGCACTACCAGCAGACAGCTTCCATCGGCAATGACTTCGAGTCCCGCATCCGTGGCGGCGGCGATGGCCGCATCGCTCTCGGCCCCCGGCTGCATCCAAACGAAACGCACGCCCGCTTCGATCGCTTCGGCCACAACTGCTTCGGTCACCTTCGGCGGCGTGATGATCGATATGCCCCGGGGCACTTCCGGCAGGTCCTTCAGACTCGCGTAGGCCATCTGGCCCTCGATGGTCTCGGCCCGCGGGTTGACGGGGTACACCTTACGATCATGCTGGAGATACGATCGGAACACCTTGTTGCCGTACTTCGAACGATCCTGGGATGCGCCCACCACCGCGTACGGACCCTCGTCCAGAAAATCCATGATGATCTCCCGAACGCTTCGATGAGACTTTGATGTCTGGTTCATGGTGGTTGCCTTCACGCTCGAGGGGAATGTTGCGACCTTTGCCGCTTTCCCCTCTAATGTAGCCACACCGCACGAAGAAGGCCGCATGGAAACCGAACACGAATACTACTACGGGGTAGACGGGGTACGTTACGGACCCGTCAGCCGTGAAGCTTTGCGGGCACTGTTGAGCAGCGGTGAGGTATGCCCCGACGACTACATCTGGGACGAAGCACGGGACGACTGGTTCGCGATTTCCAGCTACCCGGAGCTATCGGCCGATGTGGCGGCCGCGGCCGGCGACGCAGCCACCGCGCCAGCCGACGCGGCGATGTTGGGCTACGACGCCACGGCCGATCACCCTCGACCACTTGCCTTCGAATTGGACTACGTAGGATTCGGAACACGCCTGGTTGCGCACGTGATCGATTCGTTCGTGCTCTTCGCACCTGTGCTGCTGTGGTTCTTCGCCGCGCTCGCCCTGACGCCGGCCACTCTTGAAGAAATGTCCGCGAACCCCGACTTCGGCAACTTGCTCGGTTCACGCACGCCCTCACCCAACGAGCGCCAGTTCATGCTGGTGTTCTGGGCGGGAACATTCGTTATCGAGTGGCTGTATCGCGGGTTCATGGAGTCTTCGAGCGCCCAGGCGACCCTCGGAAAACAATTCCTGGGTATCGTCGTGGCCAACACCGATGGCACGCGACTCACGTTCGGCCGCGCCTCCGTGCGCCACGTGGCCAAACTGGTGTCTCAGCTCACGGCAAACGTGGGTTACCTGTTGATCCTGTTCACGCCGCGACGGCAAGGCTTGCATGACCTGATCGCCGATACCATCGTGGTACGTCGGAGATAGCCTTTGGCTATCGTAGATGACCTTTGGTTACCGCAGGTAGCCTTCAGGCTGCCGAAGGTGGCCTTTAGGCCATCGGAGATAGCCTTTGGCTATCGTAGATGACCTTTGGTTACCGCAGATAGCCTCTTCAGGCTGCCGAAGGTGGCCTTTAGGCTACGCCCGTCATCTCCAGCCAACCGAAGTGACGCAGCGTTTCGAGTACGGCCGTTGCGCCCGTGCTCTTGGACACGTGCACGTTGTGATACTCGCCAGCTTCCTTGAGCAAGGACTCCGGAGCGCCCGCGTAGATGCCGCCCCGCCAGCCGCGTCCGAACAGCGAAACATCCGCCGCGCTCACGCCAAACGAAATAGCCTGCGAGGGCGAGATGTTCTCCTGCACGAACCAACGACCCAGGCTCGAACCCATGTCGACGCCGTAGGGCAGAATGGCCGCGTCGTGGTCACCGATGCGCTCGATCTGGCAACCGATCTCGTCGATCTTCAGTTTCAACGCTTCGACCGCTTCCTCGTTGTCGATCTTGATCGACTGACGACAGGGTGCGTCATCTTCGAGGGTCTTCACGCCGGGCAGTTCACTCAAAGCCTTGTGTACCGCGTCCTTGCCTGGCCAAAGCTGAATGATGCTGCGCTGCAGCGGTTCGATGGTGCCCGTTCCATCGCCCTTGAGAGCCGTGGTCCCGGTATCGGCCAGGAACATCTCGGGAACCGGCAGCTCGGCCTTGGCCGCCAACTGAATCAGGTTCTCGGAGTTGTCATGACTCATATAGACCAACCGCAGATTCTCCTGCGACGAGTCGAAGATATCGAGAAGGGTGCTCAAATCATTCTTGTCAGACTCGGTGAAGCTCTCGTCGAGAATGGTCGAAAGAATGAGCGGACGGCTGATCGAAGACATGAAATGACTGCTCTCTTCAAGGTGGGGCGGAAAACAAGGACACGACAGCCGAAAAGGTTACGCGGTCTGGGCCCTGGCCGCAAGCCACTCAGGGCAGGCGCGGTTCGATGGTCTCCCAGCGGCTGACCCAGTCGCCTCTCTTGGCCAGAACCTGGGCCCGATCGTAGAAGTCGGTCGCATCGTCACCCAGGTCGGTTCCCTGCAGGTAAGCCGGTGGATCCACGTCGGTTCTCAGGGGTACGCGATAGCCGTTGGACACCTGGATTTCGGCCGCCCGGGGCCCCGTGAGGAACCGGACGAAGGTCTGGGCCGCCTCAAGATTGCGCGCGTCGGCCAGGATACTGGCGCCGCCCACCTCGTAGCCGGTGGCCCCGGGAATGGACATTTCCACCGGAATCCGCTCTCGGTCGATGCGCCGAAGGATGTCATGGGCCCAGGCCACGCCCAGGTCGAAGGTGCCCTTGGCCACGTTGGTGATGGGAATGTCCGAGCGAGCCTCAAATTGGGCACCGCCATCGACCAGGAGCTTCATGTACTCCCAGCCCTTCTCGGCGTCGCTCTGCCGTTGTAGCTGAGTGGCCAGGAACACGAGCCCTCCACCGGACTGCGCCGGCGAGGGGATCGTCACCCGGCCCTTCCAACGCGGCTGGATGAGGGTAAGCCAATCGGGGGGGTGCGACCTCAGTTCGGGCGTCGGCCGGTGGACCAGGGCCAGATAGCCCAGGTACAGCGGGACCCAGTTTTGGTCGGGATCGTCGTAGCGGCTCACACGCCGGGCGTCTTCGGGGATCTCGCATCGCGCCAGCTTGTCCGCACGCGAGAGTTCTTCGTGGATTTCCACGGTTCCGCCAAGAAACACGTCCGGCTGCAAACGCCCCTGCAGCAGCAAGCGAACCGTGCTCTGCGTGCCGCCCACGAACGGGTCCACCTCGCATTGGATGCCGGTTTCCCGCGAGAAACTCTCGACCAATGCGGTAGTGGTCTCGGTGTCGAGCACCGAGATGATACGGAGTCGTTGTTCCGTGGCGTGGGGGCCAGGAAGCTCGGCGACGCCGGCTATTACCAGGGCGCCAACCACAACGAACGCGCTCATCCACCGCCAACTGCGACGTTCGACGGCCAACGCGCCCATGGCACCGCCCAGGGCGGAACCCAACACGATCAGGATCAGGGAAGACACTGGGATCTGGCGCCCTCGATCGAATGAGTTCGACAACGGCGGTAGATCGCCGCCGACACTGGCAGCGAAGGTAGACGGTCCCATCTACGGCGGCAAGGCCTCGCAGCCGGGCGATGCCCATGGCCACGATCCGCTAGAGGGTGACCTGCTCCATGCTATCGCAGACGGTCTCGAACTCCAGTTCGATGCGGTCGAAGAGACCCTGCGAGGTGCCCAGTTCGTTTGGCGCCAGGTCTTCCAGTGCGGCGCAGAGATGCTGAAGCAGACTGGCTCCCACGTTCGCGCTGGTCCCGCGCAACGAGTGCGCCTCGCGGCGAATCGCGTCGTGGTCCGCCGACTGGACAGCCAGGCGCAGGCGCCCAATGCCTTCTCGCGCGGTGGTCTGGAATGTAGAGAAGAGCTCTTCCACGAACTCTGGATCGCCGTCGGAAAGACTCAGAAGGTCCTCGACAATGGCGGCATCCAGGTGACCGGAAGTCGCTGCAGTGGCTTTGGAATCGGAAGGGTTGTTGTCCATGGGTGAGTCTTCGGCAGGTTCCATGCCAACTTGAGAGCAAACCAGGCCAGGTTGTTCCGCGGCGACCCTAGTCGGCCGGGGGAACGGTTCGGCCGAACAAGCCACTCCGAATCCCTCTGAGCAACTGAACGGTAAGATTCGAAGCACCCGTCAACACCTCGCGACTTGCATGAACCGAAGCCTTGGCCCCGGCTCCTACCCGGCCCAGGGTGGTGCCCAAGGCCAGATTGATTTCCTCAACGAGGCCCGTGGCCGAGTTGCTCACCTTCAGGAAGGTGCGGTGCAACACGTTCTGGGTCATGGAGCGATCCCAGGCCTGGAAGGATCGACAACGTTCCTTGGCCAGATACCCGACCTTCATGGTCATGAGCGCATTGACCGTGCCGTCGAGCAACGGTCCCACCATGGCGCCCAGCAGCGGAATGTGGCGACCACCCTCGCCCATCTTGCGTACAACCCCCGACCCAATCTGACTGACCCGTTCGAGCACCGAACTCAACAGGATCGCCGAGGCCACATCGCGCACGATGAGCGCGGTGCCGTGCAGGCCCGGTCGGCCGTAGTACAGACGAGATATCGAAGCCACCAGGTTCACGTCGCGCCAAAGCACCAGGAACGCGTCGACCGTGCCCATGTGTGAAATGGCGGTCATGGTGCCTATCGCCAACGCTTCCTTGCGAATCAGCGCATCGGCCTTGCGGTCCAGGGGCTTCAGAAGAGGTAGGATGTGTTTTTCCTCGACCTCGGTGATCCGCGCGTGCCACTCGGTACTTTCGGGCACATCGTCCATGCGGCGATCCAACTCGTCCAGCGCCCCGCGAGCGTCGACAAACTGCTGCGGGTCATTGGGCAACTCGGGATTGCGCTCGAGCATGGCCACGTAGCGTCGCAGGTAGGCCAACTGCTTTCGGCCGTGTTCCAGCGTCTGCACCATCTCGTCGGGAATCAAGGGGGGCGTAACGGCGCTGGGCACTCGCCACAGAAGAACCAGCGGCCTGAAGACAAACCAACCCACGAGGGCCACAAACACGAGCGACGCGGCAACTCCAGCCCACGGATGGATGTCGTGGAACATCCGGAAGACGGACGCCACCTGCGCGGCCAGCAGGATCATGGAACCCACGACCAGCAGGCGAACGCCCCAGCGCCAGCGGCGCACGGCCACCTGGACCAAACGGACCAGCTCCCAGCGGTTCTCGTCGGGAGTTTGGTCTGCTTCGGTACTGGTTGTTATTTCTGTTGTCATAATTACATTTACTACGATTCTGCCCGGTGGTGCCAGGTTGCTGAGATCATTCGTGCCCGTTCTATGGACACAACAAGCGGCCGCGGGGTCACAACCTGTGATCCGGCCACTACGCAGGCGTGACCGCAGAAGCTCCAGGGACTAGACTAGCGGGTCGTTGCAGCAAGACGCATCCGACCCCCGCCTGGTTCCGCCAGGCACGGCCCGTGCGACGGCCGTGCGGGGGATTGCGGGCAAGGGCTACACTGCCCGGTTTCGAATTCAAGAGGGAGACCGATTCCATGGCCAAGACTGCCCAGCTCATCCTGGATGGGAAAACCTACGAGTTGCCCGTCGTCGAGGGGAGTGAAGGCGAGCGCGCGATCGACATTTCCAAACTGCGCGCCACCACCGGTTACATCACCATGGATCCCGGGTACGCCAACACCGGCTCGTGTTCCAGCGCCATTACGTACATCGATGGTGAAGAGGGAATCCTCCAGTACCGCGGCTATCCCATCGAGACGCTGGCCAAGAACAGTACGTTTCTGGAAACCGCGTACCTGCTGCTGCACGGTGAACTGCCCACCGGCGACGAACTCTCCAAGTTCACAGAACACATCACATATCATTCGCTGTTGCACGAAGACTTCCGGCACATGTACCGCGCGTTTCCGTTGCGGGCGCACCCCATGGCCGTAGTCAGTTCGTTGGTGGGCACGCTTTCCACCTTCTACCAGGACTCGCTCGATCCGCTGGACGAGCAGGCTCGGCAGGAACATGCGTACCGGATCATGGCGAAACTTCCAACCATGTGCGCCTGGGCCTACAAGTACAGCGTGGGTCACCCGTTCATGTTTCCCAAGAATCGACTGTCATACAGCGCCAACCTGCTGCACATGATGTTCGGCACGCCGGCCGAGGACTACGAAGTTCATCCCGCGTTGTCGAAGGCCATCGATACGCTCTTGATCCTTCACGCCGATCACGAACAGAACTGTTCCACCAGCACCATGCGCATCGTGGGAAGTTCGCACGCCAACCTGTACGCCTCGGCGTCGTCGGCGATCAACGCCCTGTGGGGCCCGCTGCACGGCGGGGCAAATCAGGCCGTCATCGAAATGCTGCAGTACATCAACGCCAACGAGAAGAGCGGCCGCGCCTTTCTCGAACGCGTGAAGAAAGACCCCGATGTGCGCCTGATGGGGTTTGGTCACCGTGTCTACAAGAACTACGACCCCCGTGCCAAAGTGCTCAAGGAAATGACGCGCGACGTGTTGGAGGCCGTGGGTACTTCAAACCCGCTGCTGGACATTGCCATCGAGATCGAAGAAATGGCCCTGTCCGACGACTACTTCGTGCAGCGGAAGCTCTACCCCAACGTGGACTTCTACAGCGGCATCATCTATCAGGCCATGGGCATTCCCGTGAATATGTTCACCGTGTTCTTCGCGCTGGGACGCATGCCGGGTTGGATATCGCAGTGGATGGAATTGCACCAGGATCCGGCCTCGCGTATTGGCCGCCCGCGACAGATCTACGTGGGCGAGAACAAGCGCGAGTACGTACCGATCGAGAAACGCGGGTAGGTTCGCTCAATCCGATCGCGCGCCGCGCACGCGTTCGCTCGCGGTGCGCTGCCAGGGGGATTCGGCGTCGACATCCAGATTCTCGTAGACATCGACCAGCGAGGCCGCCAGTTCGACGTCGCCGCGTTGTAGAGCCACTTCGATTCTGTTGAACAGCGCGCGGCCGTAGTGACGAGAGTTGCTTGGTACCTGGCTCAGGTATTCATCGGCCCGGCGTAGACGGTCCTGGCGCTCAACCGCCGCCTGACCCTCCTGTTCGGCCCACTGGAACTCCACGACCGCCAACCCGACCAGCGCGACCGCATCGGCTGGGTCCAGGGCGAGCGCTGCGGCGTACTCCTGCGAAGCCAACTGCAAACGTCCGCGCGCCAGCTTCAGGTGGCCCAGAGCGTTGAGATAGGCAACCCGTTCGACGACCGACATGTCCGCGGAGGCGCCCATCTCGCGCCGCAGCTCCCGCTCGGCCACGCGGATCGCGGCGTGCGCCTGGGTTCTCGAAACGTCATCTTCCTCACCGCGCAACCAGCCGTTGGGTTCGGCGGTGAACTCCTGGGCCAGGCGCAACGGAGCTGAAACCGTCAAAGGAAAATGGAACGAATCGCCGAAGCGAAGCTGGCCAAGCGGACTCTGAACGGCGTAGGGAGACTCACCGACCAACGACGGACGTAGGGTCAGACCAACGGCGAGCACGACCACCGCGGCCACCGAAAGCAGCGCCCATCGTCGGGGACGGGACCAAGCGGCCTGGCGGCCAGCACGCCCCCCACGATGGATTGCCGGTTGGGCTACCGATTCGGACTCGAGCCTGGCCATGACGCTGGCCACGCGGGCATCGTCACGACCGGGGCCTTCGGTCTCGTACATTTTTCGTTCTTCGTCGGACAGCGGCGCGTTCCAGGTATCGAGAACCGTCGCGACCCGCTCACGACATTGCGCGCACTGCACCAGGTGCGAAAACTGTCGCGCCCTCGTGTCCTCGTCGATCGCATCGAATACGAACTGTTGTACCTGCTCATCTGATTCGAAGTGCGAACCGGGATCCTTCGGCCAGGGGCTACCGTCATCGAGCGACGCCGATCGCGCGCCGGGCCCACCCATGTGATCACGGATGATCTTTCGCGCGCGTTCGACGATTTTTTCCACCTGCTTGACGCGCAATCGTACCGTGGGGATCCCGGCGATCTGGGGCGCGCTGTAGTCGAGCAGGAAATACAGCTGGCAAATGAAGATATCGCGCGAACAGGTCTCCTTGCCGCTCCAGGTATCAAGCAGCGCCTTCTCGAAACGCTCGCGCGCTTCGGTGCTTTCGTATTGCTTCGATGGACTGTCGGCGTTGTCGGCACGGTTGTTGAGCACGTCCATGAGTTCTTCGGGGCCCATCGTGGTCATCGGAGGCATGGTGCTTCCATCGGACTTTCGCCGTGCGTCCAACACGGTATTGAGTACGACCTTCTTCAGATACAGAAACCACTGACCGTCACTGGTGCCTTCGAAGCCACGCAATCCACGGGCGTCATTCCGCAGCAAGCGCAGCCAGACTTCACCGGCGACGTCCTCGGCTTCGAGGCCGTTTCGTTGCCAACTCCCAAGGCCCACCAGGCAGCGCCGCGCGTACCCCCACGCGTGGGGGTCGGACCGGCTGACCAGTTCTTCCCACGGGGGACACGGACCCTTACCATCGAGGCAGGCGTCGATGAGTCGTCGAATGGGGAGCCGTTTCGGCACGCTTTCGGCGCCTCTCGCCGATTCACGATTGCTGGATTCCGCGGCATGCGACCCCATCAGTAGTCACCGCCCCTCTCACGAAATAGGACGAATGCCGGCATGATTTCCCCCCGGCCAGGATCGCTGAATCCCGCGAGAGTCGCCCTGACCCTGCTTTTCGTCGTTTCAGTGACGAGTGCGAGTTTGGCCCTGGGCCAGGAGGGAGCCTCCGGGATCGGTTCGAAGGGCCCCATGATGCCCTCATCCTGGCACACAATGGAGGCAACGTGGGCCGGGGTCGACGCCGAACTGCTGGAGGGCCGCCTGGACCAGCTTCGCGACTCCCTCTACTCGGGGTCCACCCGCGACGCGCATGCTGCGATACTGCTGGGTCTCCACGTCGGCGAACTGGATGGGGCCGCATCTGATCTGGATCTCTGGCTGGAACTCGAACCAACCTCCATGCCCGCACGATTCCTGAACGGTTGTGTGTTGGCATTGAGCGACGCCACGAGCGATCTGATCGTCGGCGAAACCGCGCTCCAGTCGGCCCGGGCCCTGTTCGAAGAAACCTGGGTTGCTCCGTTCGATTCGGCGGCTGCTTTCAACGCGGCCTGGACCGCCAGCCAGTTGGGAAACGCGGCTCCCGCGCGCGCGCTTGCCGCCAATTTGCAAAACAGCCCATCCGCTTGGCTGCCCGAGATTCGTGAGCGGATCTTCGAAGCCGTCGCCTGGGGCGTGCCGGCTCGCTCGGGACCCTGGCAGACGGAGTTCGCGCGTGCGCGTCACAACGGTGACCGTGATCGGCAACGCGCGCTGGCTCGCCGGGCGCCACTTCAACTTGCGTACTTGTTGCACTCCCGCCTGGAGTCCACGCCGCGCGCCGAACTCGACGTCGCCGTGGCCTACGTCGACTCGGTCCAGGCCGAGCTGGCCTGGAGCAACTCCAGGCTGGCGTACGCGCGACGGCACGTTGAGGAACTGCGAGCCCTCGACTTCCAGAGCTACCTGGGCGTGGATGACGTGCGACGACGACAAGACGAGGCCCAGGAACGATTCAGATTGGGAGCCTACGAACAGGCCGCGGCGATTCTTCTTCCGGCGCTGCAACGACCGGTGCCCGTGGGTTACACCATGGACCTGGCACGACAGACCTACCTGCAGGCGGTCGTGCGTCTGGAACGCTTTCCCGAAGCCCATTCCATGTTGAAGTGGATGAGCAACGACGTGCGCGACCGGCCCGACCCCGTTACGTCGTACTACTACTGGGACCTGTACATCTGGATGGGCCGTCTCTCGGGCCGTTCGCAGATGGTGCTCGACGGAACCGCGGGCATGCAACGGTTGTGTGATCAAACCGGCATCGTCATGGACAACCTGATGGGAGGAATCGCCGACCTCGAATCACAGCTGGAGAATCCCGCGGGCGCGGACCGCATGTGGCAGGAGGTCTACCGACGCGCGCGCCGCAGCCAGGACCACGACCTTGCGTTGGACGTGTTGATGAACCTGGCCTACCTCGCGCACGACCAGGACAACGATGAACGCGCGGCCGCACTGCTTCGTATGTTCCTCGCACGGTTCTCCCAGGCACACGGCGACAAAGCCGAGCTGAACGACCGCCAGAAGCAGAAAATCGAACGCTCTCGGCTTCTCGCCGCGCTGTTGCAAGACCGCTCACCATCTTCTGGTCTTTCGACCGCCTCGACGGTAGCCGACTCGCTCGAGTCCGCGGGGTCCACACCCGCGGCCGTCGAAGCGCATTTGTTGATTGCACGGGAAGAACTACAACACCACCGGCCACGCAAGGCACTGGATCACGCTGAGCAGGCGCACCGGCTGGCGTTGGACAAGGATGTGCAACATTTCACGTGGCGTGCGTTGGCCACCAAAGCTGAAGCACTGCACACCATGGGCGAGCTGGAGCAGGCGGTCATAGCCTATGCCACGGCGCTCGATGACATCCAACGCACCAACGCGACGGTAAGCGATGATGCCATCCGGGCGCGGCGCTTTCTTTCGGTCCGTAAGGCCGTAGACGGCTACGTGGATGTTCTGATCGACCTGGAACGAACCCAGGCCGCGTTCGCGGTCGACGAACAAGATCGGATGTGGCGCCGAAAAGCGGATGGTACCACCAGCGTGGATCCCGTACGCGACCTCCAGAAGGTAATGCCCAGCGGCGAGGCCGTAGTGAAATATCGCGTCCAACCATCGGGTATCCACGCCTGGTGGGTTACGCGAAAGAAGACCGACTACGCGTGGATCGAGGCGCCGAGAACCGAGCTGATTCGCCTGACCCGCGCCGTCCGGCGAGAGCTGGATGGCACCGACACCGTCCGCCGTACCGAACTCTTTGACTTGCTCCTGGGGCAATTCGCCCACGAGCTCGATTCGGTTCGAATCCTATGCTTTGTCGAAGACGACGTTCTGGTGCGCGTTCCGTTCGCCATGCTGGGACAGGAGCCATTGGTCCAGCGTCACACGGTGATCCACGCGCCGACCGCCGGCGCCCGCCGCCTCCAGCTGGCTCACGCCGAACGAAACCGGCGTGGGATTCTGGCCGTGGGTCACAACGGCGGGCCAAACCCGCCCGATGGACTCCCCGTGCTTGCATTCGCCGAGAAAGAGGCCCGACGAGTAGGCGGCATCGACGCAAACACACTCATTGGCAATTCGGCCACCGTGACCAACATCCGCGATCATTCGGTTCGGGCTTCCATTCTTCATTTCGCCTGCCATGCCGGTTTCGACGCTCTGGGAAACCCCTTCCTGGTGCTGGCCGGCGAAGATGGACTTCCCACCAAGATCTACGACTACGACATGGCCGACTGGAGTCTCGCGGGAGACCTCGTGGTTCTGTCGGCCTGCGAAACCGCCATCAAGAGACTGCCCGGGCCGCAAACCGAGGGTCCCAGCGGAGAACTCGGCGGTCTCGTCTCGGCTTTCTTCGATCTGAGCGCGAAGGCGGTGCTGGCTACCCTGTGGAGCGTGGAAGACTCGGACGTTTTCATGCGGAAATTCTACGAGAACCTTACTTCCAGTAGCTCGGCCGCCGAGACCCTGCGTCGCACCCAGGTTCATTTTCTTACCAAGAACACGACACCTACCCTATCGAAGCTTCAACTTGGCGCGTATCGCTGCTACGGTGAGTAACATTCACGCCCCAACGGTAAGGAATGGTCCCATGGCGCCGCCCATCGTCTCGGTAGAAGTAGGCATTTTCTCGATCATGCAGCTCGATGCTTTCGGCAAGCTCGGGCTGTCACAAAAACCGGACGCTTCGAAGCAGGCACTTGTTCTCCTGAACGACGCCGCCGATTGCGAATACGTGATCAATGGCAACTCGGGGAGTCCAATCAGGCCCAAAGGCGGTGAGGAGCACATGATTCTCATCGCCTGCGACCCGGCCGTCGATCCGACCCGGCGTAGCCATGCCTACCCTCGGCGGTTATTCTGTTTCAATAGCGGATCGTTCATGTGGCCCGGGCTCATGTATCGCTCGCCGGGTGCGCCGGGGTCCACCGGACCATTCGAGACCGCGCTGGTAATAATGACCGACAATCTCGAATGGAAGTCGCATAGCGTGGACGGGCGCTTGTTGTCCGAGTTCAGATTGCCGGCTCCGTGTCATTTGTACCAGGTGACGGCCGGCACCCCGGGTGACCTCGAAAAAGAAGTGAAAGAATTCGGGGCCGTTGCGAGCATCGATGTGAAGTTCACGGGCATGGCCCAAGGCCAATGTGCCAGCTCTGCGTACCCGCCCTGATCAGTTGGAGTTCACGGATCGCCAAGTGCAACCAGCGGTAGTAGGTGAACAGTGGTCCGCATCGTACAAACGCGAGACGCCACCCAGCCCGCGGCCCAGCCGCGGGTCGCCGTAGTCGAACGTGGGCACCCCGACCTTGATCACGAGATGTTCGGAATCTGGGATCACCTGGTCGAGGTGGTGGGTGACACTTCGGTGCAGCCGCACCCCACCCGGGTATTGCTGGCGCTATTGGAAGAGTGTCCCGCCGCGGTGGCCGTGCGTTCAGTCTCGTTGCAACGCGAAGACGGACAGGGGCCGTGGATCGAACAGATCGACCGAGCGATCGCGGCCGGGGTTCACACCCTGAACCTCAGCATGGGTCTGGATCGCGCACGTCTGGAGAAGACGTGGCCGCTCTGGGAACCTGCGCTGCAACGTTGGGTGACCGATTCTGGCGCCAATATCGTGGCCCCTTGCGGCAACGCCTCGGCACTGGACAGAAAGACACAGCCGGTAACCTCTCCCGCGTGTTGTTCATCCGTGATCGCGGTCGCCGGCGTGGTTCGTGACGACGGGGCGTATCAATCGTTCCCGTGGAATCGATCGCTGCCGCTGGGCACCAACATGGTTTGTGCATTGGCGCAGGATCCCAGCGGGGGGCCCGACGCCACCTCGTTCGCGGCGCCTCGTATTGCCGGCATGGTGACCGAGATCGTTGAACGCCTCGATGCCAACGACCGGAACCCCGATACCGTGCGGGCTATCTTGCTGGCATCGGCGCGCAAGGTCGCTCACGATCCTTTCGGCTACTTCGACCCGCCGCAACGCGTAGGACGGAGCCTGGGGGGCGGCCTTCCGAACCGACACCGCATGGTTCGATGTATCGAACGTCACCGTTTCCATCGGGGCGATGCGACCCAACCGTTGCCACTGCGCGAACCTCCGCGCGCATCCCACCTGGGTTGGGCGGTTGGATTGGCGCGAACATCGTGCGACGAAGACGCACCGAAGTTGGTGGCGCGCGTTTCGCAGCGACCCGCTATCCACGGGTACGGTCAACGTGGGTGGCAGATGCTCTACGCCCCGCGCAACGCGGAAGTGGAAGTGGTCGGCAACGGCCCTTGGAGTGCGGCCTGGACACCAGTTTGATTTGGAGAGTCGGTCGGGCTCGACGAGCCATGCGTCCGGCTCAGTCACGTCCCAGCAGTTGACGCAGCCGCGCCAATAGTTCGGTTCGTGGTAATTCGAACTGACCGGGGCGTTCTTCGACCCACTGGGCGCGATCCTCAACGTCGGTCGAAGCTTCTTTGCCGGCTTCGAGATCCTTGACGGTCACGATGCCGCTTTCCAGTTCGTCTGAGCCCACGATGACCGCGAAGGGGATTCCCCATTCGCTCGCGTATCGCAGCTGATCGCCCAGTCTCGCCTTGGGTTTCAGGAAAACTTCGGCGTTCAGGCCACCCTGACGTAGTTCCCTCACCAGTTCGAGATAGTGGGGCGTGAGCTTCTTGTCCATGGTGGTGACCAGAACATCGGTAACCGTGCCGCGCCGGCGCTCGCCACTCAGCTCGTCCAGCGCGGCTAGCAGGCGATCGACCCCGATGGAGGCTCCCGTGGCGGGCAACTGCTCACCAGAGAAGCGAGACACCAACTGATTGTACCTTCCGCCGCCCATGATGCTGCCGTACGCAGGAAGCGCGTCGAGGGACGCTTCGAAGATGGGGCCCGTGTAGTAGTCCATGCCGCGCGCAAGACGGGGTTCGAACTTGATTCGGTCACAGACGGCAGCCTCGGTCGACAGAAACTGGCGCAGCTCGGCGACCTCGCGCAACGCGTCGGCCGAGCCCTTCACGTCGCCCAGCAATTCGACCACCTTGGCCACGAGCGCGTCGTCGGTATCGGCCGAGATCTGCAGAAACTCGACGATGCCGTCGATCTGTTCCCGCGGTAGACCCAGCCCGTCGATCTTGGCGCCCGACTCGGCGTCGATGCGTCCCGGGCCCAGCTCGGCCCGCACTCCCTCGGCTCCGATCTTGTCTTCCTTGTCGATGACCCGAATGACCGGAGTAGCCATGTCGTCAGGCACACCGGCCCGCGTCAACGCTGCGTTGAGCACGCCTCGGTGGTTCCAACGAATGGTGTAGTCGGGTAACCCCAACTCGGCGAGTACCGTGCCCATGGCCACCACGATTTCGGCGTCGGCCATCATGGATGGGGTTCCCACCACGTCGATATCGAACTGATGGAACTCGCGGAATCGGCCCGCGCCTGGTTTGTCGACGCGGAACACCGGGCCCGTCTGGTAGCGCTTGAACGGCCGGCGCAACTCGCGATTGCCGGCGACGAAGCGGGCCAGAGGCACCGTGAGGTCAAACCGCAGCCCCAGATGGACATCGTCTTCGGCCATATGCCACGTGTAGATACGCTGCCCGGTCTCGCCCGCTTTCACGCCGGTGAGCGTCTGCTCGTATTCGACGACGGGGGTTTCCAATGGCTGGAAACCGAAGCGTTCGAAGACGCGGCGAGCGGTCTGGATCAGGTCGTGACGCCGCGCCACGGCCGCGCCGACCTGATCGCGCATGCCCTTGACCAGTTTTGGTTGGATGCGTTGCGCCATGGCCGTGCCCCGGAAAGCGCCCTAAGGCAAAGGGGCAAAAGAGGATGGTACTGCCGGGTGGATTTGAACCACCGACCCCCAGATCCACAATCTGGTGCTCTAACCAACTGAGCTACGGCAGCAAGCGAGCCGTAAAGCTAAGCGCGGAGTCCAGATAGTGTCAAGAGACCGCAGGCTCGGTCGAGGGTTCGGTGACATCGAAGGTCAGCGAAAACCAGAATCGCGTGCCCTTTCCAAGCTCGCTGGACACCCGCAGATGGCCACCCATGCGCTCCACCAGCCGTTTGCTGATGGCCAGGCCCAGCCCCGTGCCTCCGTACTGCCTCGAAGTGGAGGTGTCGGCCTGCGTGAACGATTCGAAGATATGCTGCTGCTGGGACGGCTCGATGCCAATCCCGGTATCGGTTACCTCGAAGTGATAGGTCCGGTAGTCACGAGCCTCGGACTCGGCTTCGAGTCGGAGGACCACGCGTCCCTCGGTCGTGAACTTCAGGGCATTGCTAACCAGGTTCGTCAGCACCTGACGCAGCCGAGCCGCGTCCCCAAGCACCAGTCCGTTGCAAGCCGGATCGATCGAAAAATCGAACTCCAGACCGGCCTCGGCCGCGCGCGGCGCAAACAGGCGTCGCACGCCTTCACACACCTGCGCCGGACTGAACGATGCCACCTCGAGTTCCAGCTTGTTGGATTCGATCTTGGTGAAGTCCAGTATGTCAGTCACCAAGGTCAAGAGGTGATCGCCCGCCTCGCGCAGGGTTTCGGTGTGGTCCATCTGCTCGGCGCTCAGTGGTGAGTCCATCAACAGGTCGGCCATGCCAATCACACCTACCAGCGGCGTGCGAATCTCGTGGCTCATATTCGCCAGGAAGTCAGCTTTGGCCCGGGTCGCGGCTTCGGCCGCATCGCGGGCCCGAATCAGTTCGCGCTCGACGGCAATACGGCGAGAGATCTCTTCCTGCATTTCGGCCGTGCGTGCATGAACTCGTTCTTCGAGATGATCGCGTGCCTCGCGCAGCTCGTCGTCCTGTCGTTGCACCGTGTTCATCATCTCGTTGAACCCGCGCATCAACTGACCAACCTCGCCCCCCAACGTGGACTCCACGCGCACGCGAAAATCCCGTTGCGACGTGATCTCGCGCGACGCCGCCGCCAGGCTCTCGATGGGCCCCGTGATGTCACGACGAATCGTGCGCGCGAACGCGGCGATGATGACCATCGCCAAGGCGAAGACCGCCAGGACAATGATCATGAGCCTTGACGACCGGGCTTGCAGCGGCGACAGGTCCGCCATGAGAATCAGGGTACCCAAACGTTCGCCATCGTGGTCGATGGAGCGACCTACCTCGAGAAAACGACCCGCGTACCGGGGCTGCTCGGGTACTCGCTCGACCGGAAACTCCAGATCCGAAGCACGTCGCACCTCGGCCAATCGTTCGCCCCGCGCGTCTTCCAGCCGGGCCGCCATCATGTGCGGCAAAGATTCAATCGCGTCCAACGCCTGTTGCGCCCCACGCGCGTCACCGAACATGAGCACCGCGTGAAGCGAGCTACCCAGGTGGTCGGCTTGCAAACCAAATTCACGCGCGTACTGCCGCCGTGCTTCGAAATGGTCGACAATGGCAAATACGAGGCAAACTACGAGCACCGCCCCACCGCCACTGAGCGTGAGCAGCAGGGTGATCTTCTGCCGAATGGAAGATGGCGGCGACATGCGGTACTACCGCGCCATGGTTGGTGGGGGAGGCTGACGCGGTGCCCTCACGGCGCGCAGAAACTGGGAGCGAAACAGACGACCCCATTTCTGCCGGGGGCGTTCAGGGTCGTCCCAGAGCTGGTGGGTCGCCACCCAGATTCGGTAGGGATTGCCACCGCGGCGGACCTCGAAGTCGCCGTAGATGTCGGAGTCATCCTGCGGTTCGGTGGTGAGCACCATTCGAATGACGATTCTGGAATCGGCGAACGAAAGCACCAACCGATCTTCGGTCTCCTCTTCGATCACCGCACCGGGTTGCACGAAATGCTTCAGGCGTTCCCATGCGGCCGAAGTTGGCGAGCTGATGAGGAGCAACGCCAGCACGGTAGTGGCGGTGGCGAGTCTTACTCCCACAAGCCGCCCCCCAGCAGGTGTTTCCACTCGAACGTGAACGCCAGATCGTTGCCGCTGTTGAGCAGGCCAAAGTTGCGTTGCACACCAAACCGAACCGGGCCCACGTCGTAGCCGAAGCTGGTCGTAATGCCACGATTCTTCAGGAAAGCAAAGCGGCGATCAAAGTCACCGCCCGCGTTCATGGGATCACTGACACCGTTGAAGGCATGAAAAGCGGTGACATAGGCCGACCACTGGTGCCACCAGACGCCACCGCCGGCCAGCGCCTGAACGCGGCCATGCTTGTTGACCACGGCTCCTACGTAGCCAGAGGGAAACACCGCGGCGTCGCGAATGAACCCGGTTCCCTCGGATGAGAACGCCACCAGGTTCACCCTGACATCGGTATCAGTGGCGTAGAGGGGCTGGGACTCATCGTTGCCGTTTGAAACGCCCACGCGCGCGAAGCCCTCCAGCCGCAGACTGTGGGAGAACAGGTAGTCGTATCCGCCCGTGAGCATCAATCCGTTCTCTACCCGACCCTCCTCTACGCCTTCGGCCTTGTTGGCGTTCTGGTAGATCAAGCCCAGGGTGCCCCAACTCCAACCCAGGTCGATGGCCACATTGGTGCGAAAGAAATCGATGTCTTCGACCGCTGAATAGCTTATGTCGGCGCTCGTGATGCGCATGACCGACGTGGCCACCCGAAGGTCGGTCTGCGCGTTGGCAAACCGGGTGGAACTGACGAACGTGGCCAGCACCACGATGAAAATCAGCGGTCGAAAGCTGGGCATGGGACGTCCCTGACCGGGGAGTAGGTGATTCACGACGCCCAGGTTCTATCGGCGTGATCAGTGCAGAAGTTGAGGACTATCCGCGAACTGTGGCATGGGCCGTGTGTTTCCAGGAGCTCGGCCCGACCACGCCGTCAGGCTGCTAACCCCTTGAAAAAAATGGCAATACGATGGTGAATGGCCACTTGGGGTTTTGCTGGGATGGAAATATATCTTTTGCCACAAGGCAATGCGCCAAACGGTAAATCAAATCACACGCCACACATGGATGTCGCATCCACGTCACGATTTAGCCCCTTTACGGCCTGGATTTGTGCCCATACCTTAGACGGGCTGCAAATCCAACTCTCCACGCTTTCGCCAGGAATCCGCACCATGCTCAAGGCCTTCGTTCCCAAGGAAGTCGAACCGGGCGAGACCCGGCTGGCGGCCACCCCCGAGACCGTCACGAGGCTCATGAAAGCGGGGCTCGGGTTGTGTGTCGAAGCGGGTGCCGGTCAGTTCGCGGGCATTTCCGACGAAGACTTCATCCAGGCGGGGGCCACGGTCGTAGCCAGCGCGGCCGAGGGTTTCGCCGGCGCGCAGCTGGTCATGAAGCTCCACCCACCCACGCCCGACGAAATTCAGCGCCTCGAGCCGGGGACGGTTTTGGTCAGCCACCTTTTCCCCCACACCAACCTGGCCCGCGTCGAGTCGCTACGTCAGGGCAAGGTATCGACCCTCGCCATGGAGCTGATTCCCCGCATCACACGCGCGCAGAAAATGGACGCCCTTAGCAGCCAGGCCAACATTGCCGGCTACAAGGCTGTGATCATGGCCGCCGACCATCTTCCCAAGCTGTTCCCCATGCTCATGACCGCGGCCGGCACCATCCACCCTGCCCACGTAGTGGTTCTCGGCGCCGGCGTCGCGGGCCTGCAAGCCATTGCCACGGCCAAGCGCCTGGGCGCTGTGGTCGAGGTCTCGGACGTGAGGCCGGCCGTGAAGGAACAGGTGGAAAGCCTGGGCGGAAAATTCATCGAGGTGCCCACTGACGAAGCGGCCGAGGACGAGGGCGGCTACGCCAAGGAACAGAGCGAGGAATTCCTGCAACGGCAACGCGCTTTGGTGCGCGAGCGCATCATCGAAGCCGACGTGGTCATCTCCACCGCCGCCATTCCGGGCAAGAAAGCTCCCATGCTCGTGCCCGAAGACATGGTGCGCGACATGCGTGCCGGTTCGGTCATCGTCGACCTGGCCGTGGAGACCGGCGGCAACTGTGAGTTGTCCGAGGTCGGCAAAGTGGTCCAGAAGCACGGGGTGACCATCGTGGGCATGACCAACGTGCCCGGACTGGTGGCCGTACATGCCACCGAGATGTATGCGCGCAACGTATTCAATCTGCTGAACGACATGTTGAAAGATGGCGAGTTGGCCATCGACCGCGAGGACGCTGTCATCCAGGGTGCCCTGGTGACGCACGAGGGGGAGGTCCTGCACGCAAGCACACGCGAGGCGATGCAGGCCCAAAGCGGAGCTTGAGCATTCCAAGACACGGACAAGAGGTAAACGCATGCTATCGCCGTTGATGATCGGCCTGTACGTATTCGTGCTGGCGATCTTCCTGGGCTTCGAGTTGATCACCAAGGTACCCCCGACCCTGCACACGCCGCTCATGTCGGGCGCGAACGCGATTTCGGGCATCACTCTGGTCGGTGCGCTGTCCTGCGCCACCACGGGTGAAACTACATTGGCCAACGTGTTGGGCGCACTGGCGGTGGCTCTGGCCACGATCAACGTGGTCGGCGGCTTTCTGGTCACCAATCGCATGCTGCAGATGTTCGGAAAGAAAAGATAATGCTCAACACACTTCTACAGCTGGGATACCTACTCGCCGCGTGCATGTTCATTCTGGGCATCCGCAAGCTCTCGAAGGTCCGTTCGGCCCGACAGGGCAACCAGTTCGCGGCCGCCGCCATGCTCTTGGCGGTGGTCATCACACTGGTCGACCTGGGTAACATCGACTACCGCTGGATTCTGGGCGGCCTGGCCGTGGGCACGGCGGTGGGTGTTTTCGCCGCCGTCCGTGTGCAGATGACGGGCATGCCCGAACTGGTCGCCATGTTCAACGGATTCGGAGGAGCCGCCTCGGCGCTTGTCGCGTTGAGCATATTCTTCCGCACCATGGGCACGCAAACCGGCGCGACGGTGGATGTGGCCGCGGCCATGGGCGGATCGCACATCGCGGTGGCTGGAGTCCTGAGTCTTGTCGTGGGCTCCATCACGTTTACCGGTAGCCTGATTGCCTTTCTCAAGCTGAATGGGTCGGTGCGCGGAAATCACTTTGTCTTCGCCGGCCGCAACGCGGTCAACGGACTGTTGCTGCTGGGAACACTCGCCGCCGGTGCCGCGGTGGTGTTCGTTCCATTGGCTCCCGATGTCACGATCATGGTGTTCTCGGCGGCGCTGGTGGTGGCTCTCATCGTCGGCATTACCGGCACCAGTCCCATCGGCGGCGCCGATATGCCGGTTGTCATCTCATTATTGAATAGCCTGTCGGGGGTTGCGGCCAGCATGGCCGGCTTCGCGGTGGACAATCATCTGCTGATCATCGCCGGCTCGTTGGTCGGAGCATCGGGCCTCATTCTCACGCAGATCATGTGCAAGGCCATGAACCGCACCCTGGGTGCGGTGTTGTTCAAGTCGTTCGGTGGATCCGCCGACAGCGGACGAGATGGATACGAGAACGTAAAGGAAGCCAGCGCCGAAGAAGTTGCCATGATGATGGACGACATCTCGACGCTGGTGGTGGTGCCCGGATACGGACTCGCCGTGGCCCAGGCCCAGCACACCACGCGGGAGCTGGCCAACCTGCTGGAGGCAAAAGGCATCAGCGTTCGCTACGCCATCCATCCCGTGGCCGGGCGAATGCCGGGACACATGAACGTGCTGTTGGCCGAGGCAGATGTGCCCTACGAACAACTGGTGGAGATGGACAACATCAACGGTGACTTCAAGACCACCGACATGGTGATGGTGCTGGGCGCCAACGACGTGGTGAATCCGGCCGCGCTGGACGAACCCGACAGCCCTATCTACGGCATGCCCATCTTGAACGTGCACGAAGCCCGTCAGGTCGTGGTGGTGAAACGATCCCTGAGCCCCGGGTTTGCGGGCATCGCCAATCGCCTGTTCGACAACGACAACACGATCATGGTATTTGGCGACGCAAAGAAGGTGCTGCAGGACCTGGTGAGCGAGGTCAAGAACGCCTAGGACTGATCAGCGCCGTAACTCAAACCCAACCAACACGCTGGAACGCGAGTACGCGAACCGTTTGGAGTTGTACTCCCGATCCAGGTACTCGTATCGCACCACCGCGTCGGCCATGATCGCCAGGCGATAGCGTGCTTCCAGACTTACCATGAGCGGATCCTTCTTGCGCAGGGGTTGCGCGGGATCATAGTCGACGTTGGCATTGTCATAGCTCGTACGCCCGCGCTCGATTTCGGCCATGAGGCCCAGACCGCTTCGCCAGTGCCAACCTGCCTCGAGTTCCAGTTCCCACCGATCGTAGGACCAGTAGTCCTGGAATTGGTCCGTGCTGCGAACCATCGTGGCCTTCGCGGCCACCTGCGGTCCGAAACGCAGAGCGCGGCGTACCGCCAACGACGCCCTGACCCGATTCAGCGACGTAGCCACGGTAGGGGCCTCGGCCCCGGTGGCATCTCGACTGAACTTTTCGTCGTAGTCCTGTCGGGTGAGCGATGTCGACGCGCGCAACGACCAGGGGCCGCGGAACTTTCGCAGAAAATATAGTCCCGTCGTCCACTCTTCGTTGTCCAACGCATAGATATCGGGGAAGGCCGAGAAGTCCTCGTTGTAATCCGCGCGCATCCAGGAAGCGCGCACGCGCCACGTGGTCTGCGACGAAGGCCTGTACTCCAACTGCGTACCGCCGCGGTAGTCCAGCGCGTCGAAACGATCGGCCAGCGAAACAAGATTTCCAGATTGAGCGCTCTCGAATTCCTCGGTCTGACCGCGACCAAAGAACGTCTCGTCGCGCAGTCTCACCCTTTGGTCCAACGAGAATCTCCACTTCTGGTCGAACCGATGCGGAGTCCATTCTTCTTTCAGGCGAATCGAGTGCTCGCTCTGATTCAGGATTTCGTCCTGGTAGAACTGGCCCTCGAAATCGTAGTCGGCCGAGAACTCGAAATCTGGCGTGGGGTGCGCTCGGAAATCAATACTCAGGTCCGCCGGCCAGTACGATGCGCCTATTGCCTCTACTCCGCCTTTGGGGGCAAGGTACGCGTTGCTGTCGTAGCCCCCGCCCGCCAGGGCAAAGCCCAGGTTCATGGTCCACACACCACTCTCGCCATCACCCTGACGGGCCCACCCAGGCAGGCGCGGGTGTAGTTCGTCGCTCAGTACGACGCGAACGAACATCTGGCGGCCGTCCTGGCCGTTGGGTTGAATGGAAAGGGTGCGCGCATCACGGGGCACTTCTATTTCGTGTCGATTCTCGCGTCCGACGGCCACGGTGGTCGGTCCGGTCCAGCTCCAGGGAGTGGTCGCGGCGCGCTTGACCTTGGTCAAGTGGTTGCCGTTCGTGCGGCGCTTGAATCGCCGCTGGGTACCGTCGTCGAAGGCCACCGTGTAGCGGAGGTACTCGATCTTCTCGCCAGGTTGAAGTACGGGCATCGCCTGTATCCGAGCGCGCCCGCCGCTGCCATCGAAGCCCACGCGCATCGTCTCACCTGGGCTCAGGAAGAAGTAGCTGGTCGAGCTCGACGGCTTCAGCTCGCGGTTGGCCAGATGTACCCGCGGCTGGTTGGTGGCCGGTAGTGCCGGTCGCCACTTCGCCCACGTCGCAACCGGGGCTGCGGCCAGCAGGGCCAACGTCAACGCGATGGATGCGAAGTATCGAAACTTCATCGTAGGGTCTCCAGGACAGCCAGCCGGTTCCGGCTGGGTTCGTGATTCGGTTCCGTCTGAAGGACACGCTCGAACTCGGCCCGTGCCTCGTCGATGCGCCCCAATTTCTCGAGGGCAAGACCGCGGTTGAATCGGGTCTTGTAGCGCTCTGGATCCAATTCGAGCAGCCGGTCGTATTCGATGATCGCCTCCTCGAAGCGATCGCTTCTTTGCAAGCTCAGCGCCAGGTTGAAGCGATCGATCGTCGAGCTGCCGGGGAAGCGGACGACACGCTCCCAATGCAGCACGGCTTGCTCGTACTCGCGGGCATCCATGAGCTGATGTGCCAGCAACTGCCGCACTTCGACGTCGGTGGGCATCAACTCCACGGCGTGCGTCAACTCGCGAATGGCGCTGCGGGCCTTCCCCTGGGCTGCATATTGCGCGCCCAGTTGTTGACGCACGCGGGCATCCGAAGGGGCCCGGCGACGCAGCTTCTCCAGTACTGAAATCGCCCGGCGAGGCGAGTTGGTCGCGGCGTGGATTCGGGCCAGCAGAAGCTGCGACTCGAGTTGGTCGATC
Organism: Candidatus Krumholzibacteriota bacterium; assembly: GCA_029262065.1. Lineage (GTDB taxonomy): Bacteria > Krumholzibacteriota > Krumholzibacteriia > JAJRXK01 > JAJRXK01 > JAJDAC01. Next base: position 281,804 of record JAJDAC010000027.1, read on the forward strand.
TGGGTGGCGGGAAGTGCATCGAACAACCCGCGTGCTTCGCGCGGGCGGTCTGCGTCCAGCGATAGCCGCACCAGTGCCAAGCGAACCTCGGAATCGTTCCGTGCGAGCAACAGGCCACGCCCCGTCCGACGCGCCGCTTTGTTGTCACCGCTTTCGACCTGAGCGAAGAAGCGGGCTCGCGCCCCGGGTTGGAAGTGCGGAAACTTTTCGTCGATGTGTCGCTGGATCTCGGTCGCCATGTCGAGCCGACCTAGCGCCGTGGCCATTCTCGCCCAGGCCCAAAGCAAAACCGCGGGGCCCGGCACGTCTCCATCCACCCGCGCGCGCAACCCGGCTCGAAGTTGAGACTCCACCAGGACGCCCCACTCCGGCGTGATGCCGTCGTCACTCTCCGACGCACGCACCCACGAAGCCAGGGACACGGCCAAATCCGGAGTTGATTCGCTGGCCTGCCAGTGTGAGTCGGCCCTTCGCAGGTTGCCATTCCACGCTAGGCGGAGGGACTCCAGGTACGCATTGGACAGCGGTTCATCGCGCGAAAAAACGTCGTGGGTTCGAACATCCTCTTCGGCCGCCGCATCCTGAACGAACGCCAGCCAGTCCACAGTTCCCATCTCGCGACCACGAACAGGATCGCTGTCATCCAATTTCGGAAGAATATTCCGGGCGGCTTCGGTCAAACCAAGATCCACCAGCACCGCGGCAAGACGCCGCCGATGCGTACCGCGACGATACCGCTCATCGACCAAACCCTGGAATACGTCGCGCGCTTCGCTCCAGGCACCTAGACCCCAGTGCAGGTCACCCAGGACGGAACGGCACCGCAACGATGGAGCGTCGGCCTCGGCGAATGGACGTAGTTCGCCGACCAGCGAATCCCGAATCGCCTTGGTCTGCCCATCTGGTGGCATGTCCATGGTTGATCGCGCCCACCAATAGACGCCAGCTTCGTCGGCCGGATCGAGCCTGTGCATTGTTGCGAAACTCTGTGTCGCGTCTTCGTGCAGGCCGAGTCGGCGTTGCGTCAGACCAAGTCGCAACCATCCGTACTTGCTGCCAGGGCTGAAGCGTATCTCCTGTTCATACGCCGTGGCCGCCGCGGTGAAGTCGTCGTTCCCGTAGTGGATCCCGGCCAGTTGGTGCCAGGCTCGAGCGTGAGAGGGTCGCAACGCCAGTACCTGGTCGTACTGTTCGCGGGCCGCATGGGGCTGCTCCATCTCTTCCAACACCAGACCCAGGTTGTACCGGCCACGCGCGTACGATGGGTAGGTGTTGACCGCCGCCTCCAACGATCGCCGAGCCTCGATCAGTTGTCCTCGGCCGCGTTGGATCAGAGCCACGTTGTTCAACGCGAACGGGGCCAGGGAAGTGTCGGCCGTCGCCGCGACGTAGATATCCAGTGCCTGCAGCGTATCGCCGTTGGCCAACGCGGCGCGCGCTTGGCGGAAATGGTTACTTTCTTCGGAAAGCGACGACTCTTCGTAGGCCCATTGCGAACCAGGCTGAACCGACGCCGCCGAGTCGTCGTTCGTATCGGCCGCGGATAGTTGGTAACGTAGCGAGGCATCGTCACGGGTCAGCAGCGAGTCACTGAAACCAAACCCAATCGCAAGAGCTGCGAGCAACAGCCAAGCAACGCCGAACGTCATTCGTTCGATACGGGTCATGGCCGCGCGAGGCGGCACGGGTTGGCCCTGGTCATTGGCCAACTGAATCGCCAGGCCCGGGCGCGCATTCACTTCGAGAACCACGGGGCCCCGGCGCGCATCCAGAACGATGTCAACACCCACGTACTCCACGTCCACCGCCGTCGCGGCCAGGCGCGCCAGCTCGATGCACTCGTCCCAAAGCGGAATTCGCGCGCCCACCAGCGACGCCCCCGAATCGGGGTGCGTCCGTACGGATTGACCTGCGTGAATCCCCCCGGTGAGTTCACCCGTGGTCAGAACCACGCCCAGCCCAATAGCGCCGCCGTGCAGATTCGCCTTCCCGTCGGACAGGGAAGTGGGCACGCGACACATGGCCTGAAGCGGCTGGCCACCATGGAACACAACTCGAATGTCAGCCAGGCCGTGCTGGTAAAGTGCGTGGAAGAATTCGTGGGACTCGATACGCTCTTCGATCAGGCAGACATCGTCGCTCTCGTCCAGGCTGTGCAGCCCCGCCAGGATGCCGTGCGCGTGCAAGACGATCTCGTCGGCGGAAATCGGGCGCCCGCTGGCCCGGCACCATCCGTCTTCGGTTCGTGCCACAACCAGGATTCCGCGACCACCGTAACCACGAGCGGGCTTGAGCACCAGATCGCGTGGTTGCTGCAACAATTCAGGTATCGAGCTCAGATCGGCCGCGGTACGAATCACAGACAGCGTGGCCGGAACCGCCGCGCCCACCGCGGTCAATCTTTCTTTGCTGATGAGTTTGTCGTCGAGATCGCGGAATTTTCCCGGCGTGTAGTCCGCGAACACGAACTCCAGATTTCTCCGGTTGATGCCCAGAACCTCGCCGCGCCCCCCGAACACTTCTTGCCACCACGTCGACCAACTCATGGTGCCACGCTTCCGCTTTGCGAGCCGCCCAGCAGGCCACGAAAACGAACCCACTCGCTCACGCGCAGACCGCGGTAGCTACCAATGAGGATGATCTCGGCCATGACCACCAGCAACGCTTCGGGCACCGCCAGCGTGAGCGTCTTCAGCACGGCCGAACCCAACACGATGCAACAGGCCACCGCCAGAATCGCGGTCTGGGCCAACAACCAGGCGGCTTCCTTTGCGCCCCGGTCGGACGCCACGGTGTTCACGCGTTCGATGGCCATGGCCAAGGCAGCAAGCGGCAAGAGCATGCGCGATCCCGAGGTAACCCCCGTCAGTGGTTGAACGAAAACAGATGCCAGGAGGAACAGGAACACCAACAGCGAGATCATTACCGCGGTGCGTGGCACGTGAAGAAGCGTCAGGCGACCTAGCTGCCCGCGTAGCAACACGCCCACCGCCAGGGCCGCCAGGATCTGGAGGCCCCCCAACAACCAACCGGTCTGAAGCAACGAGTAACCCAACAACACGGGAAGGAAGGTGCCAATGCTGCCGAGTCCCACGACCTGGCGCAAGAACACGGTCAAAAGCAACGCGAAGGGAGCCAGCAACAGCAACGAGAAGTCATCGCGACGCAGCAGCGGAATGCGCTGCGGAGCGGCCGCGCTCATCTCATCGCCCCAGACGGCGGGAGAGTGCTCGCGACGCGACCAGAAGGAATAGTCGAACGCAAGACCTCGACTGTGGCGCATGAGTGCTTCGTCACCGTGGTACAATCGAATGTATCCCGCGGGAAGGCGGGCAAGGTGATTGTTCAATGGATCGAACGGTACCCACTGGTCGCGCAGCCGGCACTCGACCCACACATGACTGGTGCGCTTGGGCGCACCGCCGGTGAGCAGGACTCCGCCGACCAAGCGGGTAGGAATTCCCAGAGTTCGTAGCAACGCAGTCATCAGGCGCGACTTACCACCGCAACTGGCCTCACCCAATCGAAGCGCGGTCAACGCGTCGGTGGTACCACTGAAGTTGGCGGGGGAAATATCCTGAAGACAGTGCGCGAAGCAACGACCAATGGCATCGGTCGGCGTGATTCCCTGTTCGTCGAGTTCCAGTTGTAACGACCTGGCCAGGTCGGCGTTCAACATGGCGTTGTCCACCGGACTCAACGAAAACAACTCGCGCAGCCGCGCAACGACCTCGGGAGAACCAGTCTGGATTATTTCGGTAGACGCAAGAGACACTTCGTCCGACGCATTCAGTTCGTCCCACTCCAGACCAGCATCCAGGTGAAACTCCACCGGCACGCTGCGCAAGCGCGCGACGTAGCGAAATTCCCGGGGCTTGAACACGCCGTCCCCCTCGACGATCAGTTGTCGACCCGTGTCGAGGTCCTCGGTTCGGAACCTGAGGTCGCGCGCGTCGAAGCTCTCGTCCAGGCGCGATATGCTGGCCGTTTCGGCGGGAAGGTACATGGCCACCCGAAACGCACCGGGAGCCGACTCCAGGCGCAGAGACTGGACGTAGTCGTACTCGACCCGATGACGGAGGGAATCCAGACTCAGCCCTCCCCAGAGCCAGTGCACGCCATTGACTACGAGAAAGACCGCAATCAGGGCCCAGAATGTTCGGATTGGATAGCTCGAGCGCATAGCGCCGCCTGCCCGGGTGTGGAGCGAAATGTCTATTCGCACCAACGACTTGCAATCCTCGGGCCTCCCTGGACGGGAGCAGCTCGGGTCAAAGTGAAGCGTGGACCCATCGCTGTTTGCATAAGATACTCCCATATCATCAATTACGACCGCTTCTCAGGCCAAACGCCATTGGATCGATCGCATGCACTATCTGGATCCCATAGACATCGGTGACCCGGCGGTCGCCCAGTTCTTCGACGAGCTCCCGCTCTGGTCCGCACCTTTCGGTCGCATGCTCCTGGAGCGCGTTCCGCTTCCGCGCAAAGGCACGATTCTCGACGTCGGCGCGGGCACGGGGTTCTTGAGTTTGGAGCTGGCTCAACGTTGTGGTCCCAACACCATGGTCATCGCCGCCGACCCGTGGAAGCACGCAACCGACCAACTTCGCCACCGGCTGGCCTATCTCAGAATCGAGAACGTGCTGGTAATGGAGCACGACGCCGGTTCGTTGGACCTTCTGGCGGGTTCGGTCGACCTTATCGTGTCGAATCTTGGCGTGAACAATTTCGAGAACGCCGACGCCGTGTTGCGGCATTGCCATGGTCTGGCGGCTCCCGACGCGCCGCTGATCTTGACGACAAATCTGGTGGGACACATGCAGGAGTTCTACGACGTATATCGCAAGGTACTCGAGCCGGTGTCTTCAGCTTCGCAACTCAAGGCATTCGATGCCCACGTAGAGCACCGGGGAACGATAGAGTCGGTATCAGCTCTGCTCGAGGGCGCGGGGTTCGAAGTGGAACATTCCACCAACGATTCGTTCCGTATGCGCTTCGTCGACGGGTCAGCACTCTTGCGCCACTACTTTATTCGCCTGGGCTTCCTTGCCGATTGGGTAAAGCTCGCACCCGCGGGTCAAATCGAAGAGACGTTCGTCGAGCTGGAAATGCGATTGAATGCAGTGGCCAAAAAGCGTGGTGAACTCTCACTGACCATTCCCATGGCCTGCATCGAGAGCCGAAGGGGAAAAGACTGAGATGGCCGCGGAACGCCACGTCGCGCTACTTCGCGGCATCAACGTTGGCGGACGAAACAAGATTCCCATGGCCGAACTCCGCGCCTGCGCCGAAGCGTGCGGTTGGCGGAATGTTCAAACGTACATTCAGAGCGGCAACGTGGTGTTCGACGCAACCGCGAAGGCCGCCGCCCTGGAATCGCAGCTGGAGAAGGCCATCTCGAAGCGTCTGGACCTTTCCATCCCCGTGATCGTGCGAACGGCCGCCCAGTGGCGCCGCTACGCCAGCCGAAACCCACTCATGGAGAAAGCGGAGCAGTTCCCCAGCCAGGTTGCACTAACGCTCGCGAAGTCGAAGCCCGCCCGGCAAGCGGCCGCCGCGTTGCAGGAACGCGCGAAAGGCGGGGAGATCGTGATCTTGGCCGCCGATGCGCTTTGGATTCATTTCGCCAGCGGCGCCGGCGACACGAAACTCACACCGGCGCTTCTGGATCGCCTGGTGGGGTCAACCGTCACAACGCGAAACTGGCGCACTGTGCTAAAGTTGCGCGACCTTCTTTGAGCACGACTCGTTCTGGAGGCTGAGCCCATGGGCCTGAACGAATTTCTCGACTGGAACTTCGGCGCCGACGGTGAGGCACAACTCATAGCCAAGCTCACCGCCGGGGCTGATCCCAACCAAATCGATGGCCCTCTGTCCGAGACCGCTTTGCACGTGGCGACCCGGCGACGACGCCTGAAAGCGGCGGAGATCCTGCTGGATCACGGGGCATACATCGACGCGCGAAATGCCGGGGGCAAGACCGCTTACGCGCACGCGATCCGCCGCTCCTTCGACGAAGTAGTGCGGTTGTTGAAGGACCGTGGCGCGAACACCGATCTCACGCCCGCCGACCAGCTGGCCGACGCCATCGCGCACTCTCGGCTGGACGACGCGCGCGCCATTCTTTGCCAGCATCCCGAGGCGGCGCGCACCGGAAACAGCGAAGAAGATCGTCTCCTGGCCGATATCGCCGGGCGCAACCAGGTGGAGCCCGTTCGCTTGCTCATAGAGGCCGGCGCCGACCTGTCGGCCCGCGGCTTGGACGACGGTACGGCGTTGCACGCGGCGGCGTGGTTCGGACAACCCCAGAACGCGCGGCTGTTGATCGACGCCGGGGCTCCACTCGATGTATTCGACGCCGCCCACCAGTCATCCCCTCTGGGCTGGGCGGTTCACGGATCTCGCTATTCCGGAGGGGCCGAAGAACGTCAGGACGTCTACGTGGAACTCGTGAAAATGCTGCTCGACGCCGGATCGAGCCTCGAATATCCGAACGACCCCGGCGATGGCTACCTGAAGCGACTCCGCAATGACGCCAGCCCTTTGGTTCGTGAGGTGCTGCCACAATGATCGGAACGAATCTCTTGCAAGAGGCGCTGAAGCTCGAGGCCACGTGGTCGCCACGCGTGGTCGGGCGTGTGAACGACCAGTACATAAAGGTCGCCAAGCTGAACGGAGAATTCACCTGGCATCGGCACGAGGATGAAGACGAATTGTTCTTGGTGCTGCGCGGCGAGCTGGTCATCCACTACGAAGACCGCGAAGATGTCCGGCTAGGTGAAGGGGACATGCACGTGGTGCCACGCGGAGTCTTGCACAACCCCATGGCCGATGATGATTGTTGGATCGCACTGATCGAGACCGACACCACGAAACACACGGGTGACGTCATCGATCCCCGCACGAAGAGCGTCGAAGAACAACTGGGCTCCCAGGACAACACCCAATGAATTCATGGCCAGCCCAAGGGATAGTCCGCAGCGACGGTCCTCGATTGCCATTGGAGCCCGTATGAGCCGAACCGTTGTTCACCGGACCATCGCCGCACCCGTGACCCAGGTCTTCGCTACGGTCTCGGACATTCGGATGATGGCGCAGGCGCTTCCGCACGTAGTGCGCTACGAGTTTCTTTCGAGAACGCACTCCGGCCTTGGCACTCGTTTTCGCGAGGTTCGACTCATGCGCGGCAAGGAGTCGCCCACCGAACTGGAAATCACCGAGTACGCGGTTGATCGCCATGTGAGAATGGTGGCCGATTCGCACGGCACTATCTGGGACACCTTATTTGCGGTGGCCGGAGACGACAGCCAGACCGAGCTCACCCTTACGATGGACGCACGTGCCTACAAGTTACTTCCGCGTATCATCAACCGTTTCATCAAGGGCATGATCACGAAGGCCGTGGAAGAAGACGCCGATCTGATAAAGGCCTTCTGCGAAACCACGAACTCACGCTAGGTGTCGCCATTGGAAATCCGACCCGGACGACCACAAGAAGCGGCTCGCTTGAGCGAGTTGGCAATTCGCTCCAAGGGCCACTGGGGTTACAGCGAAGAGTTCCTCGAAGCCTGCCGCGAAGAGCTGACCTATTCGCCCGAGCAGTTCACCGACCCGCGATTCGCGTTTCTGGTGGCCGAGGAAGGCGACGCGATACTGGGATTCTGCGCCCTGGAGCGCGTGTCACCGGCAAGCATGGAAATCAATGCGTTGTTCGTGGAGCCGTCCCACATGCGACGTGGAGTCGGCCGCTTGCTGCTGCAGCGCGCGAAGGGCTTCGCCCGCAGCAAGGGCATCGACGCTCTCTTGACGCAGTCCGACCCGGGCGCCAAGGAATTCTACATACGGGAAGGTGGCGTCGTAGTGGGCGAGAAGGAGTCGGGCAGCATTCCCGGACGCATGCTTCCCCTGCTTTCGATCCCCACCGATTCGTCGGGCTCCGACGAGTTCGCGCCCGTGGAAGCGCCCCTGTTTGCCGTGGGCCTGCCCAAGCTTCTGGTGCTCTCGCTTTGTTCGTTGGGGCTCTACGAATTGTATTGGTTCTACCAGAACTGGTGCCGAATCCAAAAAAGCGAGCGTCATGTGACGCCATTCTGGCGCGCGTTCTTCTCGGGCATCTGGTGCATCCCGTTGACCCTGCGCATTGAAGAGCGCGCGCGCCGGGTTCGGGTCACAGGACTCCCGCTGTGGCCACTGGGGCTGGTCTGGGTCGCAATGAACGTACTTTGGCGACTGCCCGGGGCCTACGGGCTGCTCAGCCTATTCACCGTGGTTCCGTTGTTGGTGCTGCAGGCCGTGGTAGATCGGGTCAACGCGGTCGACGCGCCCTACGCCGACCCCAACACCGGTTTGTCGCGGTGGAACATCGTCACAATCATCGTCGGGGGAATCATGTTCAGCTTCGCCCTCCTCGGTGCGTTCCTACCGGAGGACTAGGTTGACGCAGATCTACGACACCATTGGTCGAGGGTACGGAAGCCTCCGATTGCCCGACTCGCGCATCGCGCGCGCGATCCATGACGCGCTGGGCGACGCAGCGTCGGTAGTCAACGTGGGGGCGGGGGCGGGGTCGTATGAGCCGGCGGGCCGCACGAAGGTTGCCGTGGAACCTTCGATGACCATGATCCGTCAACGCAAGCCCGGCCTCGCGCCTGCGGTGAGCGCGTCGGGTACGCACCTACCCTTCGCCACGGGCAGTTTCGACGCATCGTTGGCGATTCTCACCGTGCACCACTGGCCCGACCGGCCACGCGGACTGCGTGAACTGGTCCGCGTAGCTCGACGACGGGCCACGCTTCTCACCTGGGACCCAACGTTCCCGGGCTTTTGGCTCACCGACTATTTTCCGTCGATCCTCGAAATCGACCGGGGCATTTTTCCCACGATCGAAGACGTGCGCGAGGCCTGGGGATCCATAGATGTCCAGGCTGTCCCCATTCCTCACGATTGCAGCGATGGGTTCCTGGGGGCTTACTGGAGGCGGCCGCACGCCTATCTCGACGAACGCGCCCGTTCGGCCATATCCACGTTCGCCAAGCTGGTGGATATTTCCTCCGGTCTGCGCAGGCTGGGGAACGATCTGCAGTCGGGCGTGTGGAATGAGAAGTACTCCGAAGTTGTCCCGAGAGCGGAGCTGGACCTCGGCTACCGTCTGATCACAACCAAATAGAACCTTCATCCGTAGGAGATCCATGCGCACGCTTCTTGTTCTCGCTCTTTGCCTGGGAACGAGTGCCGCCTCGGCTGAACCGGAGGGCAAACCTTCGCCACAGGCGCTGGTGGGAACCTGGAAGGTGGATCTAAGGCCCCTTCCCGATGCCGATCCCTACTATCAGGAATTCGTGGTCAGCGAGGCGAGCGATGACACCCTGGCGGGATCGTTCTACGGAACGCCAATTTCCAACGGCGGCCTGAACAACGACTGGGGCGAGCTGCGATTCGCGTTCGTCACCGGCGATGGAACCGGAGCCTACAACACCACGGGCGTGGTAAGAGGGAATCGAATCGAGGGAACCACCCATTCCGTCGGACGGAACTTCCTTTCGGTATGGAGCGCGCAGCGCGTGGTGGACTCGGTGGAGACCGAATCCGGGCTTACCTACGAGGTCATTCAGGAAGGGCAGGGGCCGGCGGCGGCTCCGGGGAAGCTGGCCCTGATCCACGAGGTCACCAGGAAAGCCGATGGCACGGTGATCACCGACACCTGGGCCAGGAACATGCCCATCGAGTTTCTGGTGGGGGGCAATCAGGTGATCGACGGATTGGATCAGGCCGTGGCTACCATGCGGGTTGGCGAACGACGACGCCTGATGGTGCCGCCCACGCTCAGCCAACGCACGGTCTACCCGGACTCGATTGATCCCGAGGATACGCTATACTACGACGTCATTCTGCTTCGCGTGGCCGAACCCAGGTAACTGTATAGATTCAGAATAGATTCAGAATAGATTCAGAAATAGATTCAAGACCCAGGGCCGGATTCCGGCACGAACCTTCCTTGAGCCAGACTTTTTGGGATTAGAAAGGACTCTTCCGCATGGATCAGCTTGCGAAGACGCGCAGCGCGTCGACCGATGAGAGCCGGGATACGATCGAGCAACGACTGTCGTTCCAGTCGCGCTACGTCCTGGTGTTCGGAGAAATCAATTCGAACACGGCACGGACCACCTGCGAACGATTGATCGCGCTGGCCGAAGAAGCCGACGACCCCATTACCATGCTCATCTCCTCACCGGGCGGTCACGTGGAATCCGGTGACGCCATCCACGACATCGTGCGATTCATTCGCGCGCCAGTGACGGCCGTGGGAACCGGGTGGGTGGCGAGTGCCGGTACGCATATTTTCCTGTCCGTGCCCAAAGAGCGCCGGCTCTGCCTGCCGCACACGCGCTTCATGATTCACCAGCCCGCCGGCGGCGCGGGTGGTCAAGCGTCCGACGTGGCCATCCAGGCCAAGGAAATCCTGCGGATGCGCGAACGCATTGCCAAGGTTGTCGCGCGTGAGACCGATCGAACCGTCGAAGAAGTGCTCAACGACATGGAACGCGACTTCTGGCTGTCGGCCGAAGAAGCGATTGACTACGGCCTTGTTGGAAAGATCATCGAAAACCACGCCCAGGTTTACGGCTAGGGTCGATGCTTCGCGCCAAGGTCTGCTGCATATCGTCGCCGGACGAGGCGGCAATGGCCGTCGCCCACGGGGCGGCGGCCGTGGGACTTGTATCGGCCATGCCTAGCGGGCCCGGGGTCATCTCCGAGGCACTGATCCAAGACATTGCGAGCGCGATTCCACCGGGCGTCGCAACGTTTCTACTCACCAGCCAACTTCACACCGAGGCCATCGTCGAACAGCAGCGACGATGTGGTGTAAATACTATTCAGCTGTGCGATGCCGTCGACGCACAGACGCATGCGAATTTGCGCACCGCCCTGCCCGGCGTGCAATTGGTCCAGGTAATCCACGTGGTTGGTGAAGAATCGATCCAGGAGGCAAAGCGGGTGGCGCCCAACGTGCACGCCATCCTATTGGATTCGGGAAATCCGTCGCTGCCCACCAAGGAATTGGGCGGGACCGGACGCATGCACAACTGGGATATCAGTCGACGCATCGTCCAGGCGGTAGCCGTGCCTGTGTTCTTGGCCGGTGGGCTGAGCGCAGACAACGTGGCCAAGGCGATCGAAGAGGTGCGCCCCTACGCCGTGGACGTCTGCTCGGGCGTTCGCACCCACGATCAGCTGGACGAAACCAAACTCCGCGGCTTTTTCGCCGCGCTGGGGTAACCGTTATGAAGCGTGTCTATTCTTCGCAGAACACCATGATGGTCGATCACATGAAACTTCTGGTCGAAGCCCAGAACATTGCATGCACCGTTCGCAACCGAACACTATCGTCGCTGGCGGGAGAGATTCCGTTCACCGAGACCTGGCCCGCCCTGTGGGTGCTGAACGACGACCAGGCCGACGACGCCAAGCTCATCGTCGACCATGCGCTTCACGACATGGAACACAAGACCGAGCCCTGGCAATGCCCCAAGTGCCAGACCACCATCGAGGGCCAGTTCAGCGAGTGCTGGAAGTGCGCCGGCAACAACTGACCTGGCCGAGGATCGACAACGGGTCCCCGTTTTGCATCTCCGGGAAGTCGCGCCGGGCGTAGTGCCCTCGCCTCGCTCCCGGAGGGTCGATCATGTCCACATCCATCTCATCACGCCTTGTTGCTCCGGACACTCGTCCGTGGCTTGTGAGCCTGCTCGGTGGTGGTTGGATTCTGATGTCGGTCTTTGGCATCCTGCGAGCCATCCTTCTGATAGCCACGCTGGAGGGACACGTCGAAATAGGTTCCCAGGACCCACAGGCCCGGCTGGCGGCCGAGGCGCCCGAGTACGTTTCACCCGAGTACTTCGAGTACCGCGACCAACAGCGAGAGCGACTGCGGTTCCAACGCATCATGGCCATTCCGTTCTTCCTGGCGTGCCTGGGAGGCCTATGGGGCGGCGTGCGTCTACTGCGTCGGCAGTCGCAGGCCCGCTCCTTGTTGCTGGTTACCGGGGCCTTCATGATCCTGGTCATCGCGGCGTCCATGATAGGCATGGCCAAACTGATCCTTCAGTCGGCCCCCGATGTCGCCATTCCCGGTGAGTTCCGCACGATGTTGTTCTCCACCACGGGCATCAACATTCTGGTGCAATCGATTCCCGTCGTCCTGGGCATGAGTTTGTTACGACACCCACTGGTCGCGAGGCACATGCGCGGCTAGGACGACGACAGGGCTGATGATACACTGGGCATTCTCCTTCTCGAAGAGGCTGCCCCGTGAAACGTTTCCCACTGGGTTTCTTTCCCACTCCGGTCCAAGAACTATCCCGCCTTTCCGATCGCCTCGGCGGGCCCCGCATCCACATGAAGCGCGATGACCTGACCGGGCTCGCGTTCGGCGGCAACAAGACTCGTAAGCTCGAATACCTGGTGGCCGATGCCCTGACGGGCGATTGCAACGCCTTGGTCACCGCGGGTGCGGCGCAATCCAATCACTGCCGACAGACGGCCGCGGCGGCGGCGCGGGCGGGACTCGAGTGTCATCTGGTGTTGGGCGGCGAACGACCACCGAACGTCACCGGCAACCTGCTGATCGACGAACTACTGGGGGCGCACATCCACTGGGCTGGACCGTACCGCAAGGGCGAGACGTTGCCCGACGTTGAACGCGAGCTGACCGATCGTGGCCTACGTCCTTACATGGTGCCCTACGGGGGATCCAATGTGGTGGGAGCCTTGGGCTTCGTATCGGCCATCGAAGAACTGGTGGCCCAGGATGAGTCGTTGGCCGGCCAACTGACACACGTGGTTTTCGCATCCAGCTCGGGCGGCACCCACGCCGGCATGATGGTGGGCGCGAAACAAGCGAGGTTGAACTGCAGGTTCCTGGGAATAGGCATCGACAAGGAAGATGCCGTCGACCGCATGGCCGCGCGCAACATCGTTGAGCTGGCCAACCACACCGCGGCGCGCCTGGACCTTGAGCATGCGTTCGTCGCGGAAGATGTCGAGTTGGATTTTCGCTCGGCCGCGCCAGGCTACGGCGTGGTGGGCAAAGCCGAGCGCGGGGCGATTCGCCTGTGCGGCCGGACTGAGGGCATTCTGCTGGACCCCGTGTACACGGGCCGGGCCATGGCCGGCCTGATCAACGCCATTGCACTGGGCGAATTCCAGCCCAGCGACCGCGTGCTGTTCTGGCATACTGGCGGCAGCCCGGCGCTGTTTTCATACGCGGACAAACTGGGTTCGCCGGCGTAGTTCCTCCCAACGATGCAAGCGTGCGGCTTCATCGGGCTCTAGGCTACGAGCAAGTTGGAACCTTGCGCAACGTTGGCTACAAGTTCGGCCAGTGGTATGATGTGTCGTGGTGGCAGAAGTCGCTCGTCCCCTAGCCACTGAAGGCAGCCTCGTGGCAAAACACAACAAACACCTGCATTCGGCTGAGGCCCTCTTTACGGTCGATCGCTTGCGCAAGGTCGTGGCCCACCTACCCGAGGTGGAAGAGGCCGTCGATAAGTTCGGTCACACCTCCTTTCGCGTTCGCGACAAGCCGTTCATCATGCTGGGCGACGGCGAAAAAGGGGCGGGCATGTCGATCAAGTCCGATCACAAGACCCAGGCGTCTCTCATCAAGTCGAAACGATTCAAGAAAACGCCCTACATCGGGCAACACGGTTGGGTTTCGTTGCTCAGCATGCCGCCCGATGACTGGGATGAAATCACCCAGCTGGTTACCCACGCCTACAAGTTGGCTGCCCCGAAGACCCTGGCCCGTCAGCTCGATACATGAGCGAGATCGCCCGCACTGACCGTTTGGTTCTGCGGAAGTTCAAGCGAGAAGAAGCGGCCACCGTATTCGAGTACCGCAGCGACCCCGAGGTCGCTCGCTATCAGGGCTGGGCGCCCGCCAACAGCGATGCAATCGCCGAATACTTCGATGAACTGACCGAGCGCGAGCCCGCCACCCCGGGCGACTGGTACCAGATTGCCATTGCGCTTGCGTCCAGTGACCTGGTGGTGGGAGATCTGGCCGTCCAACTCCAGCCACACGATGAACGACAGGCCGAGATTGGCGTCACCCTTTCCCGAGAGCACCAACGTCAGGGCTTCGCAACGGAAGCATTGCATGCTCTACTGGGGTTTCTGTTCGAGGAATGTCACCTGCACCGCGTAATCGCCATGGTAGACCCGCGAAATCTCCCGTCGTTGGCCCTGTTGAAACGCCTGGGCATGCGGCAAGAAGGGCATCTCGTGGAGAGCACATGGGACAAGGGTGAATGGACCGACGACGTGATGTTCGCAATGTTGCGACGCGAGTTCGAGAGGACCTGATGGTGAATTACAGAATCTGGGGCGCGATTGTGGTCATGGCGTTCTTTTCCACGAACGTGGCACTGGCAGCCGACGAACGAATCAACGGGCTGATCGATGGAGCACTGTCCCGCGTCACCGAAACCCGCCACCACCTTCACGCCAACCCCGAGTTGAGCAACAGGGAGTTCGAAACCGCCGCGCTGGTGGAACGCCAACTCCGCGAGTTCGGCTTCGAAGATGTACGTACGGGCATAGCCCATACCGGCGTGGTGGGCATTCTACGCGGTGGCCAGCCGGGGCCCGTGATCGCCGTCCGGGCCGACATGGACGCTCTGCCCGTAACCGAGGACACCGACCTTCCGTTTCGTTCCACCAAGCGAACGATGTTCAAGGAACAAGAAGTCGGAGTCATGCACGCGTGCGGACACGACATCCACACGGCGGTTCTCCTGGGCGTGGCCGAAGTGTTCGCGAAGTTGCAGCCCGAACTCCCCGGAACCGTTGTCTTCATCTTCCAACCGGCCGAAGAAGGCCCGCCGCAGGGCGAAGACGGTGGTGCTCCCATGATGCTTGCCGAGGGCGTTTTCGAAGACCCCACGCCAGAAGCAGTATTTGGAATGCACACGTACGCGGCCATGGAAGTCGGAAAAATCGGCTACACCTCGGGTGGCGCCCTGGCCGCGGTCGACCACTTCTACCTGACGCTGAAGGGGAAGCAAGCGCACGGCGCCGCGCCCCACCTGAGCGTGGATCCCATCGTTCTGGGATCCCAGGTGGTCATGGCCTTGCAGACCATTCGTTCGCGCAACTTGAGTCCGCTCGAACCCAGTGTGGTTACCGTGGGCTTGATGCGCGGCGGAACGCGCTTCAACATCATTCCAGAGACCGTATACATGGAAGGCACGGTGCGTACCTACGCCGACGATGTCCAGAACCAGGTGGAGTTGCGTATGAGGCAGATTCTCGATGGTCTCACGCTTGCCGCCGGCGGGTCCTACGAGCTGGAGTACGACCGCATCACACCCGCCACCATCAACGATCCCGCGTTGACGGCCCGCATGGTACCCAGTCTGCAACGTGCGGCCGGCGAGTCGAACGTGAATGCGATGGACCCCTGGATGGCGGGAGAGGACTTCGCGTTCTTCGCCAACGAGGTGCCGGGGTTCTACTTTCGACTGGGTACGCTCCTTCCCGGAACGGAATCGGGGGGGCACCACTCGCCCACTTTTCGAGCCGACGATGCTGCGCTGGCCGTGGGCATGCGAGCCATGGCGTTCACCATGTGGGACTACTTGTCGGGATCGGCACGGTAGGTATGGATGCACGCGTGGGGTCCGCGACGTTCCTGCTGGCTCGAGTGTGCACGTTGCGTGCGTGGTGGCACCATCGCGAAGACCCACAGCCACTGGCGCCCGATCATGAACAGCGGGAACAACTGGCCGCGCGAGCGCTCGCTCAGTTTCCCGATAGCACGATGATCGATTCAACCAACGTTGAGACCGCGCTCAAGGAGTCGAGGTCTGCCCTTTCGGACCCAAACGCCAAGACCATTCTGAACGCTGTCGTGAAGTGGCGGGCGTTGATTGCCCGAATCGACATCCTGGTGGCCCAACCCGATGGTGGCTTCCAACAGATTCTCGTGGGCGCCGCAAAAGACACCGTGCCCAAGAAGCGGCTTCGTGACCTTACCCACCCTTTGGCGGTGTCGGCCATGGTTCTGAGCGACCTGGGGCTCAGGGTACACTCGTCGCTGTTCCTCGTATCGCACCGGTACCGCAAGGGAATGGACGACGACCAGTTGTTTACCGATATCGATCGTACGCAGCCCGCCATGACCCTGGGTCAGCAACTGCACACATCGGCGAATTCCCTGATCGACGAGATTGTGTCCGAGTCACCGCCGACAGCCCGGCTGGTACCGGGCTGCCGGGACTGTCCGTACTACGTTGAACGATGCCTTGGCAAAGGGGTGGCGTATCCCGTGGCGTATCTGCCCTACGTGGGCGCCGACAAACTCATGGCGCTCGACCAGGCCGGGGTGCGGGACGTGGCCGACATTCCCGAGGAATTGGAGTGGAGTGACGCACAGGACGTGATGATCCAGGCCGTCAAGAAGGCCCAGCCCTGGATGGACGAAGGGTTGCCGGCACAAGTGCGCGCGCTGAAGGAGCCGCGCGCGTGCCTGGACATGGAAACCGAACTGGTGGCCATGCCGGTTGAGGACGACGCGAGGCCCTTCGAAAGTCACGTCAAGTCGGCCAGTGTTCAATGGAACACCGCCACCGAGATATCACACGCCGACGAGGACCGTCGGGAGCACGACCTCATCGTGAAGGTGGTCCAGGCCACCGCCGCCGCGGCTACCGTGGTGGTCTACGGCGACGCTGTCCCACGGGCACTACGTCGACTGAGCCGCCGCCACGAAGACCTCGCCTCCCCCCTCGAGGCACTGACAGAAAAAATCGTCGACCTTCGCGAGCTGGTGGTCGCGGGATTCTATCACCAGGACTTTCACGGTAGCTATTCGCTGCACCGCGTGGCCGAGGCCCTGGGTATTCCAGACCAAGCTCCGCCGGCGACTGCGATCGCCAGCGTTCTGGAGGCGATTGAGGGATGGGGCGGTCCAACGGACGAATAGGTGGCTCTCACCATTTTCACCTTGGTTCGGCATTGTCTTCACCTGCCACCGCGTCAGGGTCTCCCTGGTGGTAAGTATCCACGGTTGCGCATGGTCCGATGCGGGTGCAGTATCTTGGCGGAGTCAGAATGTGGGAGTCTCGCCTTGGAAAGGGGGAGCCCATTGAAGCGTTTCGCCAAACAGGAGATGGGCGCCACCACCCTGTTCGTAGCAGCGTGTGGTTGGCTGGTCGTGGACATGATGCAGGCCGAAGCTGTGTCGAGTCCTTCGCTGTATCCGATTATTCCCATGTCGGTCGCCACGCTGTGGTACGTGGCCATCGAGTTTCAGCGAGCGCGCAATACCGTGTAGCCGCCGCTTGCCAGCAAGCTTGTTCTGAGGGATTGTTGCTGGATCTCGCATCACCTGATAAATCTCGCCTTGGGTAGCACCTCACAGGAACATGGCAAAGTATCGCAGCAACTTGCCACAGTTGGGTGGGGACGTATTCCTTACCGACGGCGGCATCGAAACAACCCTGATCTACCACGACGGTCTGCACCTGCCTGAGTTCGCGGCATTCGACCTATTGCGCCACGAGTCAGGGCGGAATTCGCTCGACCAGTATTTTCGCGTCTACGCGACCCTGGCCGTGCGCCATGAGGTAGGCCTGATACTCGAGAGTCCCACCTGGCGTGCCAACACCGACTGGGGCGAGAAGTTGGGCTATTCGCCGGCCGCATTGGATGAAGCGAACCGGCAAGCGGTGGCGCTGTTGCACGAAATACGCAACGAGTTCGAGTCGTCTCAATCGCCCATGGTCATCAGTGGATGCATTGGGCCGCGCGGAGATGGCTATTCTCCGTCGGCACTCATGACCGAAGATCGTGCCCAGGAATACCACTCGGCGCAGATCACCGCGTTCAATGACGCCGACGTGGACATGGTTACGGCGATTACCATGAACTACCCCGCCGAAGCCGTCGGCGTAGCCAAGGCCGCTACGGCGGCTGGCATGCCGGTCGTCATGTCCTTCACGGTCGAAACGGACGGCTGCCTTCCGAACGGTGAAACGCTCGCCACCGCGATCGAGCAGGTCGATGAGGCCACCGACTACGCACCCGCCTACTACATGATCAATTGCGCGCACCCCACGCACTTTGAAGATATCTTCAGATCGCCCGGCGAGTGGATGGAACGAATCGGCGGTTTACGAGCCAATGCATCGAAGCTCAGCCACGCCGAGCTCGACCAGGCCGAAGAACTCGATGCGGGTGATCCGGTCAAGCTTGGGAGCCACTACCGGGAGATGCGTCGCCACCTACAGAACCTGACCGTGCTCGGAGGTTGCTGTGGAACGGACCACCGGCACATAGAGCAGATATACCTGGCCTGCCGGGACTAGTGTTTTTTGTGACCCACGGGCGGTCACCGTGTCCAGATTGAGAGCCCGATAACCATGTATCCCGTAACAAGAAAATAAGAGAGGAATTCCCCCATGCGTATTCTCATTGCAGTGTTGGTGTTGTTCGCCATTGCGGCGTGTCAGAAAGAGGCCGGCGACGGTCTCGACCAGGTCAAGGGCGCGGCCGGCGAGCTGGCCGGATCGGCCGAGAAGCTGGCCTCATCCGTGGAGAACCTGGGCAAGGACAAGGTCCAGGAGATGGGCAAGATCGCAGCCCTGATCGAGACGGCTCCCGCCAAGGCCGAGCAGATGTTGAAGGACCTGGGCATGTCGCGCGCCGACTTCGACAAGATGGTCGCCAAGATCAAGGACAACGATGAACTGAACAAGATCTTCGAGGCGGCCAAGAACCTGGCCAAGAAAGAGGCCCACTAGAGAATGATCGGGGTGCGGCACTGGTTGCCGCACCCCCGTCTCGCCAACCCTTCCATCTGCCCCACTCGCCCCTCGGCCCCCTAACTCCTCAAACCACAACATTTTACCATCTATTAGCAGTACTGCTAATTCAGAGTTGACGATAGTTTGCAATATGGCTAATAGTTGTTTCGACCCATCTCGCCCCGAGGTCAAGGAGGTCGGCAATGAGCGCACCCGGTCACGGGCATCGGGGATCCAAGGCGCGTGATCCCGAGCGCGAGCTGGCCGAGCTGGATCTTGTGTTCAAGGCACTGGCCCATGCGACACGGCGCCAGGTCATGCTGGTGCTACATTTCCGCGGCGGACAGATGAACTCGCGCGAAATTGCCGCACGCTTCGACCATTCCTGGCCCACTACCACGCGCCACCTCCGCCTGTTGGAGGAAGCGGGCCTGGTGCGGGTAACACGCCGCGGACGAGAGCGGTACTATGCCGTGGCCGTGCCACGACTGGACGTCGTAAAGCGCTGGATGGCCTGGTTCGGCGAAACCGCGCTGGTAGAACCCGAGCAAACGCCGCCGGAGGAATCATGACCCAACCCCACCCATCACCACGCATGGCAACGCTCGAGGATCTGCCGTCCATCGTTTCCATGTTGATCGACGATTCACTGGGTGCAACCCGCGAAGAGCTTACCCAGCCTTTGCCATCGGAATACGTGGAGGCGTTCGAAGCCATAGATTCCGACCCCAACCAGGAACTCGTAGTCGTCGAACGCGAAGGGCGGTTGGTGGGCACCCTGCAGATTACCTACATCCCGGGACTGAGCCGGAAGGGAAGTTGGCGCGCCCAGATCGAAGCGGTACGAGTGCACGAGGCCGCGCGCGGCGCCGGCCTGGGTCAGTTCCTCATGCAATGGAGCATCGATCGTGCGCGACATCGCGGGTGTCGCCTGGTACAACTCACTTCCGACAAGCAGCGCGTGGACGCGCACCGTTTCTATGACAACCTTGGCTTCGTGGCTTCCCACGAAGGCTACAAATTGCACCTGGATGAATCATGAACATACGAAACTCAATTGCGTACGCGTTCCGCGCAGCCCCGATTGCGATCACGCTGGCCGTCGCTGTCATGCCCGCGGCCGCCGCGACCGTGAAGTTGCCCTGCGTGCGCGACAACACGCTTTTCTTCAGCGTCGACGGCTCGCTCAGCAATGGGGCCGGCGGCGACCTGTTCACGGGCACGAACAACCAGGGCTCCGCCCGGCGCACGCTCGTGTTCTTCGACGTCGTCAACGCTCTGCCGCCCGGAGCGACGGTGACTTCGGCCACGCTTACGCTGCTGGTTACCAACGCATCCGATGCGACCGCGAGAAACCACACCGCGCACCGTGCCTTGGCCGATTGGGGCGAGGGTTCGTCGATTTCGGCCGGCGGCGGCGGTGCAGCCTCGACGACGAACGACGCCACATGGATCCACACGTTCTTTGATTCGCAAACCTGGTCAATCCCCGGGGGCGACTTCGTCGTTTCGCCGTCGGCCACGACGTTGGTGGCGGGCACCGGCCCGGCGTCATGGAGCAGTGCCAGCCTGACCGCCGACGTTGCCGCCTGGCTGTCGGGGGCCCAGCCCGAGTATGGATGGGTCATCCAGGGTGATGAACTCAACAGCGGCACTGCGCGCCGGTTCGCCTCGCGCGAAGCGACAGACGACACCACCCGTCCCGTGCTGGAAGTGGAGTTCGAAACGGGTATGCCCACCAGCCAGGACTCGTGGAGTCACGTGAAGGCCCTGTACTGACCCCCCCAGCCTGAAATAATTCAGACCCTTGACGAACTTCTACAGATGTAGCACTATTCTTCTACGTTCGTAGTAGAAGTTCGTGCGCACCCGTGGTGGGAGTCAGGTTTTGCGACTCAGCGACGCAGAGTGGAAAGTCATGAACGCGTTGTGGGCGTGTGAGCCCGCTACCGCTCGTGCCGTGCTGGAATCGTTGGAAGACAGCGACTGGGCCTACACCACCGTGAAGACAATGCTGGCCCGGTTGGTGGAGAAGGGCATCCTGACCGAGGAAAAGAGCGGCAACAAGAGCGTCTACGCGTCGTGCATGTCGCGTCAGGTGGCGCGCCGCTCGGCCGTTCGGTCGTTGTTGGACAAGGCCTTCGACGGCACCTTCGGTTCCCTGTTGCACCACCTGGTCGATGACGAACGGCTCTCTGCCAAAGAGAAGTCCGCGCTGCGCAAAGCGCTGGCCACTCGCAAGCGGAGCTCATCATGATAGCCACGATGCAGTCGTGGGGCGCCCACGTGTCGTTGGCGTGGTGGCAATGGATGGGCGACATGTCGATCCAGATCGTGGCGTTCGTCGTGGTCGTGGCCGTGGTCGATCGAATCTGGGGCCGGTATGCATGGCCGCAGCAGCGCGTTTGGCTGTGGTCGTTGGTCATGCTGAAACTGTTGGTGCCGCCCACGCTCATTTCACCGATCAGCGTGACCAATGTCATCGCCGACATCGCGCCCGATGTTGCCGCCGGTGTCAGTCCGATCGACGCGCCTCTGGGCATCGCGGCTACCAGCTCCAATTTCCTATTCTCGGTACTTACCGTCGTTTGGCTGACCGGATTGGTGGCGACCCTTGTATTCGGTGCAGTCCGATACCGACGCCTGCAGGGGCAACTGCGCCTCGACTGCGCTTCGACGCTCCCATGCGAACTGGGACCGGCCGTGCAACGAGCCGCGCAACAACTCGGTCTGCGCTCGCTTCCCCGCGTTGAGTTGAGTCGGGCGCTACGAAGTCCCGCGGTGGCCGGCATCCTGCGGCCGGTCATCTATCTGCCGCGGCGTGTCATTGACGAAAGCACGCCGGAACAACTGCAACACGTGCTCATGCACGAGATGGCCCACATCCAACGTCGCGACCCGCTCATCCACGCGCTTTGCCTACTGGTTCATGCCGCGTATTGGTTTCACCCCGCGGTGTGGTTCGCCACGCGGCGGCTGGCTACCTTGCGCGAAGAGGCCACCGACCGCATGGTGGCCAGCCGGCTGGCCGAAGGCCGCCTTGGCTATCGCGACACGTTGCTATCGTTCGCTGAACGTTTGCTGGACGAGCCCGGCGTTTCGCAAGGCTCGACTCTTCAACCCCGATACGGTCACCTGGGATTCATTCACCCCCAGAGTCCAATCCTGTCGCGACTGGCTCAGCTGGAACGACACTCCACGAAGCATGCCACGCTGCGGCGAGCCACCAACGGTGTCCTCGTGGCAATTCTGCTCACGTGTGTCCTGCCCATGGGAAGGCCCGTTGCAGCGCCTACGGTGGATCCCATCGCCGCGGGCTGCATGGTCACACGACTTCGCGTCATGCAGGCCATGGCCGCTCGCGACCAATTCGTCGCGCACTCCCCAGCTCGCGACCTACCCGCTCGAGCGGTCGCGCCCGCGACCGCTTCGGCCGACTGACCCCGTACCCAGTTCGAAAGGTTTCTCCATGTCAAAGTCCGCTCTGACCCTGTGCCTTCTGATCTTGCTGACCTCGCTCGCCACCGGAGCGCGGGCTGACCACCACGAAGAACCCGGCGCGGAAGACATGGCGGCCATGATGGCCAAGGCCGAGAAGTTCACCAAGCCGGGAGAGAACCACGCATTCTTGAACAAGTTCCTGGGCCAGTGGAACACCGCTCTGCAGATCACCATGCCCGGCATGGAGACCTCTCCCGAAAAGGGGACCGCCGAGTTCAAGTGGCTCATGGACGGCCGCTGGATGGAGATGCACTCCGACGGTTCCATGATGGGCATGCCGATGCGCATGTTCAGCCTCATGGGCTACGACAACAACAAGATGAGCTACGTGGTGACCAGCGTGTCCACGTTCGACACCGCCATGACCCGGGCCGAAGGTGACGTGGACCCCGCCACCGGTTCGCTCATTCTATATGGTACTCTCGATGAATACCTGACAGGCGAGCACGACAAGATGGTCAAGGTCGCCTGGCGCTTCCATTCCGACGACAAGATGGTCATGGAAGTGCACGACTTTCCCATTGGCGAAGAGAACAACAAGGTGTTCGAGATCGTCTACACGCGGAAGGCGAAATAGACATGACGAGCATTTCCGTCAAGAAACAGATTGCGGCCCCGGTGGAAGCAGTGTTCGCGCGCGCGACGAATCTGCGCGAGGCGGTCGACACCATTCCGGGCATCGTGAAAATGGAGGTTCTCACGGACGGCCCCATTGCCAAGGGCACCCGCTTCCGAGAAACACGCATCATGTTCAAGAAGGAAGCGGTCGAGGAAATGGAGATCTCGCGCTTCGAGCCACCGCATCGCTACGATGTGGACGCCGACAACCACGGCTGCTTCTACCACACCGAGTTCCACTTCCGGCCCAAGGACGGCGGTACTGAACTGGAAATGATTTTCGGCGCCACGCCACACACGTTTGGCGCGAAGATCATGTCGATGGTTGTGTTCAAGCCCATGCTCAAGAGCACGGCCAAGTTGATCGAGAAGGACCTGGACGCCATCAAGGCGGCGGTGGAAGGGACGAGCGCGGCGGAAGCCAGCTAGATCGTCGACCCATCCGCCTCGGGAAACTGGTCGTCACCCGCGTCCATGATTTCCTGCAGGCGCTGCTTCACCCAGTCGGCCACCTTGGGAGCCTTTTCCTTGGTCAGGTCCACGATCTTCTGCGCCGACTCTTCAAGGCCGGGTTTGCGCTTTTCCCACTCCTCGCGACCCTGGCCGGCCGCGTCCTTCACCTTGCTGCCGAAGTCCTCCACGGCCGACCGCAGCTCGGCGTTGCCCAGCAGATCCTTGGCTCCGCTCATGGTCTCGGATATGCGACCCAGCAGCGAGCGCTCACCCTCGAAGATATGGCCGCTCTTCACGGGTTCACCCTCGGCCGGGTCCACTTCCAGAAAGCGGCCACCCAGCACGGGGTTGGCTCGCTTCATCTTGAAGCTGGTGCCACTGGTGATCACGCCGCGATAGCTCTCACCCACGGTCACATGGACGTTCACGTTCCCGTCGCCCAGCTCCATCGAGGAAACCTTGCCGATGGCCAAGCCCCGGAGGCGCACCTCGTCGCCTGGTTCCAGGCCCGAGACGTCATCGAAGGTCACCACCACTTCCAGATCACCCGAGGCCGACTGCTTCTGGCCGCACCCCGATGCGAGCAAGAGGGCGAGAAGACAGAAAACGGGCAGGATTCGAACGGGCATGTGTCGCATGGATCGCAACCTCCGGCAGGCGGTTTGGGGGCTCCTGGGTGCATCATACCCACGACCGGGGCCGGGCCGCGAGCCAGAACCACGGGCCCAGCAACAGGCGGCTGCGATCAACCCGGGGGACGAGCGTCCACGGCCGGCAATCAGATCTTGCAAAGTGGCCCAAGTCGCGTTTCCATTGCAAGATAGCTTTCCCACCACCATCCGATGTCGTCGCCGCCTCGAGAGGACCCGCCCTTGAACACGTCACGTCCCGGCCTAACCCGCCTCGCGCTCTCCATTTCATTGTTGGCGGCGGGGCTCTGCCTGTCGTCCAACCTCGCGTGGGCACAGCCCGACGGGTCGCGACTCATCATCTCGCCCATGGGTTCGGTGAATTTCTGGTCGGAGCGATCGGACAACGATACCGCGGTGGAGTACGGCGGCATGATCGGCGTGCAGTTGAACCACAACATCGCGATTGAAGCGGGGTTGCGGTTCGGACAGGCCGAGTCGCTGGGCTTCGCCGATCGCAACGGCGCCCTCGTCGACACGCGTAGCCTGGGTTTTGACCTTCGGTACCATCCGTTTCCCAAGCATCGCATCAACTGGTACGTGGCCGCGGGTTGGGCCGAGAGCCGATTCGAGCCGACCAACGAAGCATTGAACGGCGACTACAGCGGTTGGGAATTCGGTGCGGGAGCCATTCTTCCGTTCAAAGGCGGCGATCATTATCGCGCCTCGCTACGTCTCGATGTACGCGACATGTGGTTGGGATTCCGGCAACCTCTGCCCGATGACCACGCCAGCAACATCATTGTAAGCGCGGGTCTGCAGGTGGAGTTTGGCGACAACTGGCACCGCGACACCGACATGGACGGCGTAATCGATCGCTTCGACGCTTGCCCCAAGACCGACACGCGCATCGTTATCGATGACAAGGGTTGTCCCATCGACACCGACGGCGACGGCGTGTTCGACGGCCTCGATCAGTGCAACAACACACTCACCGGCGCGGTGATCGACGACAGCGGCTGTGCCATCGACAGCGATGGCGACGGCATCTTCGATGGGCTGGATAAGTGTGACAACTCGCCCGACGGCGCGCACATCGACGGTGACGGCTGCCCCACCGACGCTGACGCCGATGGCATTTTCGACGGTCTCGATTCGTGCAACGACACGCCGGCCGGCGTGAGGGTCGACGCCAAGGGCTGTCCCAGCGTGGACAGTGACGAAGAGCAGGGTTTCTATGATACGGGCCTTCTGGTGCTGCCCTCGGTGGAATTCGAAAGCAACAAAGCCGAACTGAAGGCCACGAGCTACGGTTCACTCGAAATCATCGGTAGCATGATGAAGAAGTGGCCTTCGCTGGTCATCGAAATCGGCGGCCATACCGACGACCGTGGATCGGATAAGCGCAACGCCGAGCTGTCACAGGAAAGAGCCGACGCCGTTCGCACCTACCTGATTGGCAAGTTCGCACACATCACCGAGGACCGGTTGACGGCCGTGGGTTACGGCGAAGCAACGCCGGTGGCCGACAATGCCACCGAAGAGGGCCGGAAGCAGAATCGCCGAGTAGAAGCAAAGCGGGTGTCCGGCGGACCGGGCCAGTAATCCATGAAGGTCGCGGAGGTCCTGAAACAGCTGAAGTCGCTCGGCACCGCGCAGAATCGAAAGGTCTTCGCACGCCACGGCGTAGGCGAGAACTGCCACGGCGTGAGCTACGCCAACCTGAACAAGCTACGCCGCCAGATCAAGGTGGACACCGAGCTGGCCGTGGCCCTGTGGGATAGCGGCAACCATGACGCGCGCGTCCTGGCCACCATGGTGGCCGACGCGCGCGAACTCAGCGCCAAGCGCATCGACGCCTGGGCCAAGGACCTGGACAGCTACGTAATCACCGATGCGTTCGCGAAACTGGTGGCTGGCTCCCCGTTGGCGCGCAAGCGTTCAGAGACCTGGATGAAACGGAAGAGCGAGTGGCTCGCCCGGGCCGGCTGGGTGGTGCTGAACCACCGCCTTCAGGATCTGGACCCAGACTACGCAAACGACGAGCTGGAGGCCCTTCTGACCACGATCGAGTCGGATATCCACGGGGCCAGCAACCGCGTGCGCGACGCAATGAACAGTACTCTGATATCCTTGGGCCTACGCAACAGCAAGCTGGAAAAGAAGGCCCTGGCCGTGGCGCGACGAATCGGGACCGTCGATGTCGACCACGGGGAGACGGGTTGCAAGACACCCGACGCCGCGGAGTACATCGCCCGCACGAAGGCTTACCGCGCGAGTAAGGTCAAGAAGAAGGCAGGTTCGCAACGTGCCTCCGGAAAACGAAAACCTGCTTAGACAGGTAGAGGAACTGCAGGCGCAGGTCGAACGCTACCGTGCGGCCGCCAACGAGGGCCAGCGCGCTGCAATGGAACTCGATCGCTTCTTCGACCTGACTGACGAGTTGTTCTGTATCGCCACCCTCGATGGCGAATTCAAACGCATCAGCCAATCGTTCCAGCACCTGCTGGGTTATTCGAAACAAGAACTGCTGTCGGTTCCCTTCGTGGAATTCGTGCACCCCGATGACCGCGATCACACCGCCCAGGAACTTGGCAGGCTGGCTCACGGTGAAAGTATCGTGGGCTTCGTCAATCGGTACCGCTGCAAAGACGGACGGCTCGTGTGGCTGGAGTGGGGTTCGGTGCCCAACGTCGCCGAGGGCGAGTGCTACGCGGTAGCTCGCGACATCACCAAGCGCCAGCGACAGGACATCCTGATGGAACAAACCCAATCGCTGGCGCGCATCGGTGGCTGGGAGCTGGACTTCGAAACAAACAACATGCATTGGACGCCACAGATGTATCGCATCCACGGTGTCGACGCGTTTTCTTTTGAGCTCACGCCCGACTCGGCCTTCGATTTCTTCGTGCCCGAATCACGAGATGAGCTTCTGGCGCGAATAGAATCCGCGCGGGTCACGGGTCGCCCGTTCGATCTGGAGGCCAGCCTCCGCACCGCGGACGATACCCTGTTGTGGGTGCGGGTCGTGGGACAGACACAAATAGAGGGTGATCACTGCACCAAGGTGTTTGGTTCCATCCAGGACATCACCGCGCGCCGCGACCTGGAACGGCAACTGCTGCACGCCCAGAAAATCGAAGGCATCGGGCGATTGGCGGGGGGGGTCGCACACGATTTCAACAATCTGCTCACGGTGATCTTCGCCAATGTCGAGGCCTTGCGAGACGCGGTAGACAACGAAAGTCCTCTGCGCGCGTCCGCCGAGTCGATTCAGACGGCAGCCACGCGGGCGCAGAATCTCACGTCGCAGCTCTTGGCTTTCGCCCGGAAGCAGGCCATCGAACCTCGCGTTATTCGACCCAACGATGTGGTCATGGAGCTGCACCAGCTGCTCCGGCGAACGTTGGGAGCCAACATCGAACTCATCTCCATGCCGGACCCGCAGGCGGGGAATCTGCGCATGGACCCGGGGCAGCTTCAACAGGTGCTATTGAATCTGGCCGTGAATGCACGTGACGCCATGCCGAGCGGTGGTCGCCTGACCATCCAGACCCGCAACGTACGCCTGGAAAACACCGGCACCGAATGGAGCCCGGACGTAGCGCCCGGTGACTACGTCTGCCTTTCGGTCCTGGACACGGGGGTTGGCATGACCCCCGCAGCCGTGTCCCATGTGTTCGAGCCTTTCTACACAACCAAGAAGATCGGCGGTGGAACGGGCCTGGGCCTGTCCACCTGCATCGGGATCGTACAGCAGAACAAGGGCGACATTCGCGTCAACAGCGACCTTGGCCGAGGAACCACATTCGAACTCTATTTTCCGCGCGTGTTCGAAGAACCTACCGAGCCTCTGGCGGTCACGGGCACGCAGGGGTCACCACGCGGCAGCGAATGCATCCTGTTGGTGGAAGACGAGCCCGCGGTGCGGCAAGTGGCGGGCGATCACCTGAAATCACTGGGCTATACGGTACTGGAAGCCGAGGACGGGCGCGCGGCGCTCACCATCGCGCGCGACAAGCTCGACAGTATTGACCTGCTGCTGTCGGATGTCGTGCTGCCGCATCTGAGCGGAAAACAACTGGCCGAGCAGGTGCTGATGTTGCGTCCGTCGATGCCCGTGGTATTCATGTCGGGATACAACGACGTGGAGCCCGATGACCTTCACGCCATCAGCCGTGGTTTCGTGGCCAAGCCCTATACGCAGACAGAACTCGCGGTGGCCATACGGGACGTTCTGGACGCAAGCAAGCGCGCATGAAAGCGCTATGGTACGATAAATTCCGCGGCCCAATCGAACTGCGCGAGCTGGATGGGCCAACCCCATCGGCCAACGGAGCTGTACTACGCGTGGAGGCCAGCGGCCTTTGCCGTAGCGACTGGCACGGCTGGCAGGGAAGCGACCCCGACATCGTGCTACCGCATGTGCCGGGCCACGAACTGGTGGGTGTGGTGGTAGCGGCCGGCCCGAACGTGCATGGAGCCGCGGTGGGGCAGCGCGTAACGGTTCCGTTTTGTTGTGGTTGTGGTACCTGCTCGCAATGCATGCACGGCTTTCCGAATGTTTGTGACAACCACTTCCAACCCGGCTTCACCGCGTGGGGATCCCACGCCGAATATGTCGCCATCGACTACGCCGACGCGAATCTGGTGCCGCTGCCGGATGAACTCGACTCGGTAACCGCGGCCGCCCTGGGGTGCCGCTTCGCTACCGCCTACCGAGCGGTCGTAGAGCAGGGAGGCGTGCGCGAAGGTCAGTGGGTGGCGGTATACGGGTGCGGCGGAGTGGGGCTGTCGGCCGTAATGATCGCCGTGGCCGCGGGGGCACGCGTGGTAGCCGTGGATGTGAACCCGGCTGCGCTGCAGCGGGCCAGGGCCATGGGAGCGTCCCATGTCGTCCTGGCCAAAGACGCACCCGACGCCGTCGTCGAGCACACGGCCGGAGCGCACGTATCACTGGATTGCCTTGGCCGAGCGGAAACTGTGCGCTCCTCGGTCATGTCGCTTCGCAAGCGGGGCCGCCACGTGCAGGTGGGACTTCTGCCCGCGAGCGAATCGCTGGCCGGTGTACCATTCGAGCGTGTAGTCGCCTTCGAACTGGAGCTGGTGGGAAGTCACGGAATCGCGGCCTCGCGTTACCCAGAGATCCTGCGCCGGGTGGCCGACGGCATATACGACCTGAAGGATCTGGTGGGCGAAACCATCGCGCTAAAGGAAGCCCCGGCCCGCCTCATGGCCCTGGGCGAGGCACAACCGGTTGGCATGACGGTCATCGATCTGACCCGTGCTCGTTGAACCCACGTACAGCCTGCGTTAGCCTCATGGCATGGAACTACATGTAGGCACCAGCGGCTACAGCTACAAGGAATGGAAGGGCTCCTTCTATCCCGACAAGATGCCCGCCAAGGACATGTTGGCGTTCTACGGCCAGCACTTCTCCACCGTCGAAATCAACAACACGTTCTACCGTCTACCGCGCGCCGACGTGCTGGAAAGCTGGGCTTCTCAGGTTCCCGATTCGTTTCGGTTTTCCGTGAAGGCATCGCGCCGGATCACCCACCTGAAACGACTCAAGGAAGTAGAAGAACCCACGGCCTACCTCATGAAGACGCTGGAAACGCTGGGCGACAAGCTGGGTATCGTGTTGTTCCAGTTGCCTCCTTTTTCCAAGAAGGACATGGAACGACTACAGGCCTTCCTGGCCATCTTGCCACCAAACGTGCCCGCGGCGCTGGAGTTCCGCAACGAGACATGGTTCGACGACGAGGTGTACGACGCCCTCCGGGCCAGCGGGTGTTCGTTGTGCGTGGCCGACACCGAAGATGACGACACGATCGACATCGTTCGCACGGCCGACGTGGGTTATCTGCGGTTGCGCAAATGCGAGTATTCAGACGCAGAGTTGTCTTCGTGGGGTGATGCAATACGCGCACAGAAGTGGAGCCGTGCGTTCGTATACTTCAAACACGAAGACGAGGGCACCGGGCCGGCCCTGGCCAAGCGCTTTCTGGAAGCCTGGGACTCTTCCCCGTCGTGAAATTCCGTCTCGTCCTACCGTTCGCGTTGGTCCTGTTTCTGGTGGCTTTCGCGCTGGCGATTCGCGCCTACGAAAAGCCTTTTGACGAAGTACGCGCCCAGATTCGAATGGAATACGCCGACGTACAACAGGTGCAGACGATCACGCTCCAGCAGTGGATGACATCGGGTACCGACAATCCTCTGGTCCTCGACGTCCGTACCGCGCCGGAGTTCGCAGTAAGCCACCTACCCCACGCGATTCACACTCCCACCACTGAACAGGCCCTTGCAGCCATCGGCAACGCCACCTCCGACCAGCCGGTGGTTGTGTATTGTTCCATCGGAGCCCGCTCTTCCGAGTTTGCACGTGAGTTGGCCAAGCACACCAACCACAACGTGTACAATCTGGATGGTTCCATCTTCGCCTGGGCCAACCAGGGTCAGACCGTGGTTCGCAACGGAGAGCCCGTCGCCGCCGTACATCCGTACAATTGGTGGTGGGGACGCCACCTTCGTCCGTCGCTCAGAACTCGCTCGGTGGAGTAGGTACATGTCGATTGAACTGAAGATCCACGAACACCCGACGCTCGAACTGGCCGCGTTCGTCACCCAGTTCCCTGCCCCACTGGGTGAGGTGCCGTCTCCGCCCTGGCTGCTGGAACACCTCGCACTCGATGCTCCCGCTCCCTTCGAACGCAGCGACGAACTTCGCGCCGCGGTGCGAGACATGATGCGCCACGGCGGCTACAAGCCCACCGGACGCGGCAAGCCGGCCTCGGAATACCTGGTCCGCGCGGTCAGCGAGGGGAAGCTGGGAAGCATCAACCTGGCCGTGGATGCGTGCAACGTGGCGTCGCTACACAGCGGCCTGCCAATCAGCGTGATCGACCTGGATCTGGCCACGCCACCATTGTCCGTTGCGTTGGCCGCACCGGACACGAGCTACGTGTTCAACGCGTCGGGCCAGGAGATGAACATCGCGGGGCTGGTGTGCCTGCACGACGCCCAGGGACCGTGCTCCAACGGCGTTAAGGATTCACAGCGCACCAAAACGCACGACGGTACCCAGCGGACACTGTCGGTGGTGTGGGGAACCAAGGCCGCCGCCTCGCTAGCGGCCCGGGTAGCCACCTGGTACCAAAAGCTACTAGCGAGGGCGGGCGCCAAGACTACCGGAGTTTCAGCTACTTCGCCGTAGGTGGAACGACGGGCGACGACCATGGCCAAGCCCGACCAGAACCAACAGCGCCGAGAGAATCAGCATCGACCACGTTTGCAGCGAAGGGATGCCCACGCCGCTGAGTTCGAGCTCCACGTCATCTATGGCAATGTGGGCTTGGTTGGCCGCGAAGATGAGGTAGTCGAAGTCAAAGGCGCCGTACGCGGTGATGGGCACCGTCGCCTGCTCCCATTGTTGTGACGAGACCTGAACGCAACCCAGATAGGCTGCCCCCGAAAGAGACGGGCTGCCGTTGCCATACAACTCAAGACACCCCGAAGGGGAGGCGTCCGCCAGGGCCACCGACAGCGTCAGCGAACCCGCCACGGGACTCTGCACGACTATGGGCGCGGCCAACGCCTGCGAAAGAGGCCCCGGCTTCACGGACGCGAAGCGAAGACCACTCGCCGCCGAGCCCAACAGCGTGAACTGGTTCAGGAACGTCAGCGGCAAGCCGGCAGCCTGTGCACAGTCTTCGGAGAAGACGGCAGGATTGCCTTGCGCCTTCGTCCAGGTGTCGATGAACGCTCCCTCGCCGCAGCCGGCGACGAAGCCCTGCTCGAAGCCAGGGTCGACGATGAGATTCTGCGCCCAGGATGGGCCAGAAAATGAGACCAACAGGATAAGAATCGGTACGGCACGGAACAACACGGATGAACCCCCAGGAATGGACGCGAACTTGGGCGGCAGGGAGTCACCGTTTCGCCAATTATACCACGGGTCTGCGCTCCCGGACGATATTGCTTCGGCTTCGATGCCGGCAGGTGACTCCAGCCGGCAAACACCGTACACTCCGAACCGCAAGCAGCGAAACACGTTGGAGGGTGACATGTCGAAGTTGTTGATGGCAGGCAAAAAGGGAATCGTACTGGGGGTCGCGAACAAGCGGTCGATAGCGTGGGCTATTGCCAAAGCCTGTTCCGAAGCGGGGGCGGAGGTTGCATTTACCTACCAGGGCGAGAAGCTCAAGCCACGGGTCGAAGAGCTCGTGAAGACGCTTCCGGGTGATCCACCGCTCTACGAGTGCGACGTCACGAACGACGAGGACATCGCCTCGGTCGGCGCATCGTTGGCCAAGGACTTCGGCACCATCGACTTCCTCGTGCACTCGCTGGCCTTCGCGGACAAGGCCGATCTCGAGGGCAACTTCGTGGATACATCGCGCCGCGGCTATCTCATGGCCCAGGAAATCAGTTCCTACTCGCTTACCGCTTTGGCCCGCATGGCCGCGCCACTCATGGAGACCGGTGGCAGCATCGTCACCATGACCTACCTGGGTGGCGAGCGTGTCGTACGCAACTACAACGTCATGGGCGTGGCCAAAGCCGCGCTCGAATCCAGCGTGGGCTACCTGGCCGCGGGGCTGGGTGAACGCGCCATTCGCGTCAATGCTGTTTCGGCGGGACCGCTCAACACGCTCGCGGCGCGTGGCGTGGCCGGATTCACCACCATTCTCAAGGACGTTGCCGACAAGGCTCCCCTGCGCCGCAACGTCGAACTCGAAGAAGTTGCCAACGCGGGACTGTTTCTGTTGAGCGATATGTCGTCGGGCATCACCGGCGAAGTGCTCTACGTCGATTGCGGTTACAACATCCTGGGAATGTAGGCCGTCATGTTGCGTCCGGGCCGAACCCTCCGCGGCGAACAGTTTGCGCGGCCAGCGCGGCTGGTGATCCTGGAGTCATTCCTCATTGCCCTGAGTATCGTGTTGGCCCTGTTCGCCCACCGCTGGCAAGAGGGTCGTGAGAATGCCCAACTGGCTGAACGCGCCATGCGCGGGATCCAGGATGAGCTGACCATGAACCGGAAGGCGGCCCAGGAGTCGCTCGACTATCACAGCGGACTCCTACAACTCCTCATGAGGCCCGGCGCGACACAGCCCACCAGCGCCGAGTTTCCACGCGGCTTCGTCATGCCCGCGCAGCTGCTTTCCACGGGGTGGGATACCGCGGTCGCCACCGACGCCGTCTCGCATTTCGACTACGAAGACGTGCTATCCGTTTCGAGGGTCTACTCCGACCAGGAGCGCTACGATACGCAGTCGCTGGCCGTGAGCCAGATCATCTACAGCGAGCTCTACACCAGAGGCCACGAGGGTTTTCTGGAGAACTACGCAAACCTGGCCAGCATCATCGGTACCTTCGCGTACCGAGAGCGGCAGCTAGTAGAGCTATACGACGCGACACTTTCTGACATCACTGCTGCCACCCCCTGAGTTCGGAGGAACGCCATGGCGTGGGTGACTCTCTATGCCGCCGGTGTGCTCGAAGTGGCGTGGGCCGTCGGGCTCAAGTACACCGATGGATTCACTCGACTTGTGCCCAGCCTGCTCACACTGGCGGCCATGGCGGCCAGCATGTTTCTTCTGGCCCAGGCGGTTCGCACCATTCCCGTGGGCACCGGGTACGTGGTGTGGACCGGAATCGGCGCGGTCGGAACCGCCATCTTGGGGGTGGTGTTGTTCCAGGAAACGGTCAACCCCATGCGGGTCGGCAGCATGGTGTTGATCCTCCTGGGAATCGTGGGGCTGAAGCTGGCCACCGTGGAGTCCTGATCATGGCCAAGGAGATCTATCGTTGCGAGTGGGCCCGCACCGACTCCGAACGCGACTATCACGATCACGAGTGGGGCGTACCGGTGCGGGACGAACACCGCATGTTCGAGTTCCTGATACTCGAGGGCGCGCAGGCCGGCCTGAGCTGGTCGACCATCCTGAACAAGCGCGACAACTACCGAAAGGCGTTCGCCCAGTTCGAGCCCGAAAAGGTGGCCCGGTTTACCGAAGCCAAGCAACAGAAACTGCTACTGAATCCGGGCATCGTGCGCAACCGGCTGAAGGTGTCCTCCGCCGTTACAAATGCCAAGATCTGGGTGGCCATGAAACGGGCCGGCGAAGACCCCCTGGATCACCTGTGGTCCTTCGTGGGCGGAAAGCCGCGACAGAATTCATTCCACGCGCTGTCGGACATTCCGGCCAAGACCGAACAGGCCGAAGCCATGAGCCGCGACCTGCGCAAGCGGGGTTTCAAGTTCGTGGGCCCCACCATCTGCTATGCATTGATGCAGGCGGCCGGCCTGGTGAACGATCACGAGACGCGATGTTTTCGGTACAAGGCCGTAAAGAAGCTGCGCTGACCAATCAACCGGGGATGCACGAGCGGTGGATGATCGTTTCCAAAAGATTGCGCGACGCATTCGCGACGAGGGTGGCCGTGCGCTCGTGGTGGGCGGGTTCGTGCGCGACCACATCCTGGGGCAGGATTCCAAGGACGTGGACATCGAGGTCTACGGATTGGACCTGGTTTCACTCCGTAACGTGCTCGAGGAGTTTTCATCGGTGGCCGAGGTGGGTCAGTCTTTCGGGGTCTTCCGCCTCAAGGGGCTGAACGCCGACTTCTCGCTTCCCCGCCGCGACAACAAGACCGGAACCGGACACCGCGGGTTCGAGGTTCAGGTGGATCCACACCTCGACTACACGCAGGCCGCGCGCCGCCGCGACCTCACCATCAACAGCATGGCCATGGATCCACTCACCGACGAGATCCTCGACCCGTTTGACGGACGCGGCGATCTGACGCGCAAGGTGCTACGTGCCACCGATGCCCGCTACTTTGGCGAGGACCCCCTGCGCGCGGTGCGCGTGGCCCAGTTCGTCGCCCGTCTGGAAATGGAACCCGACGAAGAACTGGCGACCTTGTGCGCGGCGCAGGACCTGTCCGAACTATCGGGCGAGCGCATGTTCGGCGAGCTCGAGAAGCTGCTCCTGAAAGGCCGGCGCCCTTCGGCGGGATTCGAATTTCTGCGACGAACGGGGCTATTGCGTTTCTTCCCGGAAGTACAGGCCCTGGTGGGAGTGCCGCAGGACCCACGCTGGCACCCCGAGGGAGATGTCTACGTCCACACGCTCATGGTGATCGACGAGGCCGCGGCCCTGCGCCGCGGTGACCGCGACGACCTGGCGTTGATGTTTGGAGCGCTGTGCCACGACTTTGGCAAGCCAGCGACCACCCGGGTCGAGACCGACCGCATAAGCTCCAATGCGCACGACGTTGTGGGAGTCCCGCTGGCCGAGGCCTTTCTCAAGCGATTGCGCGCGTCGACCCGGCTCACATGTCAGGTGGCGGCCCTTGTCGCACATCACCTGGCTCCTGCGCAGTTCCACCGCGGCGGCGCCAAGCCTCGCGCGTTCCGACGGCTTGCCCGCAAGCTGAACGCGGCCGATGTAGGAATGGAGCTCTTGCTGCGCGTAGCCCGCGCCGACCACATGGGCCGCACCACGACCGACGCGTTGGCGCGGGAGTTTCCCGCGGGTGAACACTTCTTGCAGCAGGTCCAGGCCTTCGACCTTTCGACCCCAAAGCACGATGTGGTACGAGGTCGCGACCTGATCGCACGCGGCTTCCAACCGGGGCCGGAGTTCCGTGATATCCTGACGGCTTGCCGCGACATCCAGGACGAAACCGGATGGACCGATCCTGTCCACGTACTCGATGAAGCACTACGACGCCGCTCCGGGGCTTCGGATTCTTGAGACCAGAAAGAACCACAAGCATGGCCGAACTTCTTTCCTGCGTTGAGATCGTTCCCTCGGGCACGGCCCGACGCGCCGTCATCTGGATGCACGGCCTGGGCGCGGACGGCCACGACTTTGAGCCCATCGTGCCCGAGTTGGGGCTGGACGACCTGGATATTCGTTTCGTGTTTCCGCACGCGCCGCCCATGCCGGTAACCATCAACGGCGGCTTCGTCATGCCCTCATGGTATGACATCAAGCAGATGGACCTTCAGCGCGAGCACGACCGTGAGGGTATCGCGGTGTCGGCCGCGCGTATTACGCAGCTCATCGAGCGAGAGAACGAGCGAGGTATCGCCTGCGACGACATCGTGCTGGCGGGTTTTTCGCAGGGTGGCGCCATGGCGTTGCACGTAGGCCTTCGACACACCGAGCCGCTGGCCGGCATTGCCGCGCTATCGACGTATCTGGTGAACGAAGATGATTTGGAGAAAGAGCGCTTGTCGGCCAACGCCGGCGTCGCGATATTCCAGGGACACGGAACGCTCGACCCCATGGTTCCCATAGCTCGCGGCGAGGCCGCGCGCGATCAGCTGCAACGGTTGGGGCACACGGTGGAGTGGCACACGTATCCCATGCCGCACTCGGTGCACCCAAAGGAAATCCAGGACGTTGCCGTTTGGTTCAGGAAGGTGTTCGCCTAGAAGCGAGCCTTGATGGTTCCCCAGGAGTGAGCTTCCACGGGAACCAGGCTTCCCCAAACCACGTCTCGCGTAATCAGCCACTGGCAGGGATCCAGGCCCTCGCCCTTCGCAATGTTGCCGAAGTGGATGATGCTTTCGGCCAGGCCGTTCCAGTTCTGCACGGGGCCCTCGCCGAAAACCGGAATGGTGTTGGCGTCGCCATCCGCGTGCTTGGGAAAGGCCTCCAACTCCGCCTTGGTTGTCGGGGCCTTTGAAGGTCCCAGGTGCCAGAAATGCACGGATATGTTCTGCGTGCTGCCATCGCCCAGATCGGCGCGGCGGTCCTCGCCCATGTAGCGCACGCTCAGCCGCCCGTCGACCATGGCCTCACGGATACTCGGATCGAGAAATACAAACCCACTGGGGTCATTGCTGTCGAACTGGCCCACGAGTTCGGTGCCGTCGAACCACACCTGGAACTGGACCGCGGGAAGATCCTGCGGCGCCGTGTCATCGCATTCTTCGTTGCCGCAGCCGCAGATGAAATCGGCCACGCACGGTGGCGCGGCAAGCAGTGTCAATATGGCCACCAGGCCCAGAACAGGAAGTGTTCGCATGATGAACTTCACGGAGAGGGTCGCGCACGTCTTCCATAGGATAACAGGAATGGCCTACTGCGCCGCAAGCCAGTACACCCGATGAACCACGAGTCGCTCCGAAAGTGCCTTGATGGTTGGGCTTACATCGGTGATATCGACCAGGCCGTTGTGCGTTTCCACGCGGAGTCCCTTGGTTCCCTCGCGTGGCGAATAGGGGCGGTAGGGAACGTCGGTGGCCGCATCCTTCCACACCGCGGTTTCCGGGTCGAGCCCCGCCGCGAGAGCTTGCTCTCGACGCTCGCTGACCTCTCGATTCATGCCGGACAGGTCAATACGGTAGGTGTGCTGGCGCAGCGGCCGTCGCCCAACAATGCTCTGGGCCAACGCGGCGACGGTGGCGTCATCGTGACTCACGAGGGCCGTGAGTTCGTAGCGAAACGCATTGTCGGACAATCCCAGGAAACGCTCCACGCTCAACGGGGATTCGAACAACGCCGAGAACGCGCGACTGTCAGCGGGAATGGCGTCGCGGCCCAGCGATACCAGTCGTTCGCACAAGTGACGGAAGGCCGTTTCGAATCCACGCGACGTCTTGTGGAGGTAGACGTTCTGAAACATGTGGTAGCGACCAATGAGATATTGTTCGACCGCGCTACGGCCCTTCGATGCCACCACGATGGCATCGCCTTCGGCCGTTGGCTTGATTTCACGAATCAGCCAGTCACGATCAAACGTACCGTACTGGGCGCCCGTGTACAGAGCGTCGCGGCGCAGGTAGTCCATGCGGTCGCAGTCGAGCGCGCTCGACACCAGGTCGGTCAGGTACTGCAACTCGGGCACGACGATGCGTCCGGTAAGCAGATCAAGCACGCGACCGGCCATGCCGCCGCGAATATCCTCCATGGCCTGCCCAATGGCGGGCCCCGAGCGCATGATGTCGGTGGTCAACGACTCGTGACTCACCCGCGTGACCGCTTCGAACGTGTGGCTGAAGGGACCGTGCCCCAGGTCGTGCACGAGACACGCCAGACAGGTGGCTATGAACCACTCGTCGGGGATGTCGTGTCCGCTGAGTCGTAGGTGGTTGAGCGTACGTTGCGCGCCCTGGAACGCCCCGAGCGAATGGGCGAATCGCGTGTGCGTGGCCCCCGGGTAGACCAGCTCGGTGAACCCCAGCTGCTTTATGGAACG
This sequence comes from Candidatus Krumholzibacteriota bacterium, assembly GCA_029262065.1. Lineage (GTDB taxonomy): Bacteria > Krumholzibacteriota > Krumholzibacteriia > JAJRXK01 > JAJRXK01 > JAJDAC01. The sequence goes on from JAJDAC010000027.1 coordinate 320,037, forward strand.
CAGGCGCTGCAGCTCCGGGGCATCTATCACCCGACGCACCTGGGCGGCGCCTACGCCGGGAAGCCGGTCGAGGTCGATGATGCCCTCTACGGGGCACTTGATTTTCGTCGTGGCCATTGACGCTCCTCGGGGATACGGAGACGTTGCAAGAAAGCTACCGTAGTTTGTCCTTCGCTGCACGATCTGACGATTCGCTCTCCCGTGGTATGGTCTGCTGATGCCCTCACCCACATCACCCCCGCTCTATTCTCCCGAATGGGCGCTGGCCCACGGCCAGCGCGATTGCCGCCGTGTGTTTGGCTGCACACTGCTGGATACACGCGTCTTGCCGGTCGTCGACCACATCCCGGGTTCGGCCCGTATTCCGGTGGAAGACGCGACCCAACCGGCGGAATTGGTGGCCGCCCGCATGGGAACCAGATCCCAGTTGGTCGTGGTTTGCGACCAGGAACCGGTGCGGGCACGCGACATCGCCCAACACCTGTTCGATCGCGGACATGACGTGGGGTGGCTGCGCGAGGGGGTGCCGCCCGCCATGATCGAGCCCGGCCCGCGCAAGGGCGTGCTGTGGAATCCCGATCCGTATGTTCTGGATTGTCTGCCCCAGTTGCCAGGACCGTCGGCCGGAGGCGTGGTTGATCTGGGCGGTGGATCGGGTCGGGACGGCGTGTTTCTGGCCCACCACGGGTACGACGTGCTGTCGATCGACCGACTGGCCGATGCCGGAACGCTGGCCCGGCGACGCGCGGCCGAATTGGGAGTGACCATCGAGACCCTCGCCGCGGACCTACGCGAACCGGGCTCGATTCCCGCGGCTCGCAAATTCTCGGTGGCCCTGAACGTGCGTTTCCTGCACCGTCCCCTGCTGATCGGCCTGGCCCCGTTCATGGCCCCCAACGGCGTACTGCTTCTTTCCACCTTCGGGCCCATCGACGAGGGCCAGCCCGCCCATGGACCAACGAACCCACAGCATCGGCTGGGACTGGGCGAGGTGCGCGACCTGCTGCCCCCGCCAACCTGGAACATGCTGCGAGGACCCGCCCTGGTCCGCGAGCGCAGCGATCCTCCCCTGACCTGGATCCGCCTGCTCGCACGTCGGACGTGAAGTGTGACCTGGCGTTACAGCCTGGTGTCCGGATCGGGCTCTACGAGAACATGCGCAGCGAATGGCAGTGCGTTCAGCGGTGGGTCTTGCGTCGCCCGCGCTTGGGGTCGAACAGGCGCACATCCCCTGAAAAGCTCTGGATATGGAGATCGGTTCCGCCGCGCCCCATCTGGAAACGAATGCGCTTCGCATCGGACTTCTCTTCGAGATCAACGGGGAAGTCGGGCTCGAACGTGCCCCTGAAATTCGCGATCGTCACATTCAGGTTGGACTCGGGGTCGACACGCACGGACACGTCACCGTCGTGGGTACTGAAGTAGTAGTCGCCGCCCTCGATGAGTTCACCGTCATACAGAATGTCACCGTTCACGGTGGAAACATCGACCTCGTCGGTGACCACGTTCTGAAGCCGAACGTTCCCGTTCACGGTTTCCACCAACAGCGAGCCCTTGCAGTCCACGGCCGTGATGTTCTCGTTGAGCGAGTGCAGCTCGATGTGGCCCGAGGCATCTTCGACTTCGACTTCGCCCTGCATCGATTTGAGGTAGACGTCATCGCGACCGCCTAGCAGAAACACGTCACCGTCTACCGCTTGGAGTTCAACCGGAGCATAGATGCCTTCCACCGTAATGTCGGTGTGGTGGCCGCGGATCTGGATCTCGGTGCCAACGGGAGCCTTGATCTCGTAGTCCACCGAGTTGTCCTTCTCTTTGCCACCTTCGAAGAGCGAAACCCGATCTGGGCGCGTCCGTGCCTGGATTTCGATGTCGCTACGGTGCCGGGCTCGCACATGGATCTCGTTCTTGTCCCAGCCACGCACGAAAATGGAACCGCTATGGCTCTCGATCTGGAGAAGTCCATCGCTGGAAATCTTGAACGTCTGCTCGAACAGTTCGGCCATGGCCACGCGTGGCGTCGAGAAGGTCGCCAGGCAGAACAGTATGCAGGCTGGCCCAATCGAGGCGGCCACGGACCGATGCTGGGAGCGTTGGAACACGGTTCTAGATCTTGTTCACGGGGATCTGGGTAGCCTGCGTCAGCACGCGAACCTTCATGAGCATGGAATCGGTGAGGTGGGCCAACAGGTATTCGCTTTCGGGTTCATGGCGAAGCGCGACCCGCGCTTCGTCGATGGCGTCGTCGATCATGACGATACTGTCGGCCAGGTTGGCCAGCGTTTCTGGATCCATGGTGGCCGCACGGGCACGCAACTCGTCCTGGAGGGCAGTGATGCGCTTGTCGAAACCACGCAGCGCGGCGGCTACCGTGGCCGCGCCGGGGCCGCCAACGGGAATGATGTCCGGCTGCCGTTCCACGCCGCGCAAAGGCTCGGGGTCGATCGATCGGATGCTCTCGTCCGCAAAATGCCCGGAATTGGAATCGGCCGGGCCCGTCGACCCCAGGATCCAACCCATCGCCCCAGAGAACACCATGATGGCCAGACACGCGGCCAACAGTTGCGCAGCCGAGAACTGAAATGCACCCGGGCGCGCTTCTTCCAGCGAAACCACCTTGGCCAACGGCTTCACGTGCTGTGCAATACCCTCCCACAGATCTCGTGGTGGGTAGTGGTCTTCCAAAGTCCCGGCGCTCTCCACCACCGCGCGCAGTTCACGCAGGGTGTGCGAACAGTTGTGGCACTCGGAAAGATGCGCTTCGAGGTCTGCGCGATCTTCCGACGCCAACTCGTCATCGATGTACTCGGACAGGCGGTGTACCCATACGTCACTCATGGCAAACTCCTAGGCTCGGCCTTCGCTTCGCAGCACCTTGCGAAGCATCATTCGAGCCCGATGCAATTGGGACTTCGATGTTCCCACTGTGATCTCCAGCATGCCGGCGATCTCCTGGTGCTTGTAACCCTCTGCGTCGTGCAACACAAAAACCTCTCGCGCCCCCATGGGCAAGCTTCGCATGGCGACTTCCAGATCCATCCGGATGTCGGTACCGGCGGGCCGGGCCGGCATGTCGACCATTAGGTCGTCGCCCGTCTGCTCTCGGCTACGCCGTCGGTTCAAATTGGCGCGTCGCGTGAGAATGTGGTTGATGCCAAGTCGAAACAGCCAGGTGCCGAAGGCCGAGTTTCCCTTGAAGCTGCTCAACTTCTCCCACGCTCGTATGAATATCTCCTGAGTAAGTTCCTCAGCTTCGTCGGGGCCGGCCATTCGTATGGCCAAGCTATATATACGCGGGACGTGCCCGCGGTACAGCCGCTCGAAGGCACCCGCGTCTCCCGCGCTGGCCAACGCCGCATCCACCGAATCGCCCGCGGGGGGCCGGTTGCGTTTCTGGCCGTTCAGCTCTTTGTCTCCCAGGTCGATTCGCATGGCCCTCGAAGACTTGGACCACGGTGGGGCATATAAGGTTGGTATCTACTAACCTACGCGGGCTTTGAGTATAATGGAATGGTGCTCGTCTCTCCTGGGGCGCGTCCACGCCGGGCCACCTTCCGCCGGGCCATCGTTTGGCATAACCCCCATATTTGCAATTGTTTATCCAGGTCTTCGACTTGGAAGAGGAGCGGCATGAGCGTTCAGAGAGTCCAACTCGGCAGCCTGATCCTACTTGCTCTGGCGGCCGGCTGCGGCAGCGATCCGGTCAGCGAAACCCCGTTCGCGGGCCCGGGCACGGTTCGGGTCAACATATCGTTCGAGTCTGGGGGTATCCCCCTGGAAAGATTGGGTCCCTCGGCCACGGCCCCGTTCGACTATTTCAACGCGGCGGGAAACAACTTTGGTGTCGAAAAGTTCGAGGCCCTGATCAGCAACGTGAGGCTCGTGGGAATCGACGGAACGGAAACCAACGAGCACGTCCTGAGTGACGCGTTCTACGCCAATGCCTTCGAGAACTCCACGAACTCATTTGAGAACGACGAGGTGCCATCGGGCACCAAGTTCCAGAACCTGGTGTTTCATTGGGGCATCGAAGAGGCCAACAACACACCCAACTTCCTGGATACCTCGTTCGATGGAATGGAATGGCCCGACATCAACGGCGGCGGCTACCACTGCATGCGCTTCGAAGGCCGCTGGGTCGATGACAGCGATACCGAAACCGGTTTCGCTCTGCACACCGGCCGGCTCGACCGCGAAGGCCAGGTAACCGACGGAACGTTCGAAGTAACACTCGCGCTCACTGCTGACGCAACGAACTACACCCTCATTGCCAACGAAACACGCGAGATCAACCTGACCATCGACGTACAGAAATGGATGGATGGTCCACTGTACGACATGAACGTGGTGCTCGACTCCGAGACCGTGGGCGACCTGCCTCTCAGTGGGCCCGTCATGCCCAGCCATCCCGCTCAACAGTTACTGAAGGACAACGGCGTCAACGTGTTCTGCACTGTCGACTGTCCCGAAGACCTGGGTGGTTTTCGCCTGGACCTGAACTACATGGTGGGCAACGAAGTCCTACAACCGTTACCCCCGGTGCCAACGCCACCGTTTCCGTACACGAACCTCGCGGGCAACGAGTTTGGCGTAAGCAGGTTCGAGTACATCATGACCGACGTACGTTTGACGAGCGACGATGGCACCTCGACGGTCGTCGCCCCCGCGTTCTACTCCGATGCTTTCGTGGGCGAACAGGTGCTGGACGCCCAGGATGTCGCCGTGGGCGTATATACGGGGTTGTCGTTCCAATGGGGTGTGCGCGGGAGCAACAACGTGAGCAACTTCCTGTCCATGGACTACGACGGCATGCTATGGCCCGACGTGAACGGCGGCGGCTATCACTGCATGCGTTTCGAAGGCCGATGGATCGACGACCAGGCGGCCGAAGGCGGTTTCGCGCTGCACACCGGGCGGCTGGACCGTGCGGGTACCGTGACCAACGGCTCGTTTGAAGTGAACCTCGTTCTGCCCTCGGCGATCACCATTACCGACGGCGCCACGCTTGGGGCAGTGCTCACGATCGATCTGCTGAATTGGATGAACGACCCACTCTATGACTTCAACCAGGTGCTCGATTCAGGCACCGTGGGCGACCTTCCGCTGTCCGGGCCCGTCATGCCGAGCCACCCGGCCCAACAACTGTTGTTGGACAACGGCGATGATGTGTTCTCGGTGGATATTCCGGAGTAGACCAATGCGTGGAGATATACTGAAACAAGCTCCGCGATTCGTATTGGTGCTTGCCCTGTCGTGGGGCTGGGCTGCGTGCGGAAGCGACTCCACCGCTCCGCCACCGGAGTCAGGCCCAACTCCGTTTTCCTTCAACCTGGATGGCCTACCCGACGCCGAAGCTTTTCTGCCCGCCTCGAACCCCACGACGGTGGAAGGAGTCGCGCTGGGACGTAGGTTGTTCTACGACCAACGGCTGTCGGGAGATGAAACCCAGTCCTGCGGCAGTTGCCATCAGCAGGCGTTTGCCTTCACCGACGGCGGTCGCCGCTTCAGCCTGGGCATCGACGGAATCGAGGGCACCACCAACGCTCCCGCGATCATCAACGCACTCTACATCCCGGATCTGTTCTGGGATGGACGTTCGGCCACGCTCGAGGAGCAGGCGTTGGAACCGGTCCCCAACCCCATAGAAATGCATGTCGAATGGGATGTGGCGGTGGCCAGATTGCAGGCCGACGAAGAACTGGTTGACGATTTCGAAAGCGCTTTCGGTACCCGCACCGTTACCAAGGAGTTGGTCGTGCGGGCCATCGCCCAGTTCGAGCGCACGCTGGTTTCAAACAACTCGCGGTTCGACAAGTACGTTCGCGGCGAACTGGAGCTGACGCCGCAGGAACTGCGTGGCTTCGACCGCTACAAGTTCGAGAACGAGGGAGACTGTTTCCACTGTCACGCGTTGGGCGGGCTCTTCACGCACAATGTGTTCGCGAACAACGGGCTGGACGCTGACCCCGACCCGGGAAGATTCGCCAACACGGGCGACGAGTTTGACATGGGGAAATTTCGCGCGCCGACGCTACGAAACATCGAGGTTACCGGACCGTACATGCACGACGGTCGTTTCGATACGCTGGAACAGGTGCTCGATCACTATGGTGGCGGCATGCAGGACGGACCCAACTTCGACTCGAAGTTGTTCCTTCATCTTACGCAGGGCCGGACGTTCTCGACGCAGGCGAAGGCAGACATCATCGCGTTCCTGAAAACGTTGACCGACGAAGAATTCCTGACGAATCCCGATTTCGCCGATCCGAACGAGAAATGAGCCTCGGGCGAAAGCCAACAGACGCTTCATGGACCCGCCCAGTGCCGCGCAACCGGAGTCGATACGACCGGACCCATCGAAGACGTCGTCGACTTTCGCCGAGGCGACCGGATTTTGCGCCCACGCGTCTCTCCGTGTGCTGCCAGAATGGCAACCGGTGGGTGCGGCCTCCGTGGTCAAAGGTGCTGGTTCAGCCACCCGCTGATACCGGCCCAGTTGTTAAGTATTTGTAACGCCGAAGCCAAACAGAAGGCCCCACACCCATGCTGAAACCATCTATCTTGTTGTCGATTATTGCGTTAGCTGTAGTGGCCGCGCGCGTGGCCAGCGGCGCCACGACTCCCCTCGTACCCCACGATCAGGTTGTCCACGAGGTCTACGGATTCCTGGTCAGCGACGTGGGCACCAACGGGATCCTCACCGAGGACAACGATCCGCTGGGCGATCCCGTGCCGCCGTACTTCTACCATTACGCGATCTGGCACACGAACAATCTCGAGAGCAGCCTGGTTGGATACCCCGGCTACGCCAGCATCAGCTACCCCGGGTACACCATGAGCATCGCCATAGACGCCTTCCTGGCGTACTGGGCGTACAGCGGGAACCCGCAGGCGTTGGCCAGGGCTCGCCAGGCCGCCGACTGGTTGCTGCCACGTCGTACGCCGGCCGCCGATACCTACGGTAATTGGGTATACAGCACTCAGACCGACGGCGTCATGGGCGGCGGCTTCGACGGTGAAGCCATCATGAGTGACAAGTCCGGTATGTTCGGACGCCGGTTGCTACGGTTGTTCGATGCCACCGGCGAAATCGCCTACTTCAACACCGCGGTGGAGATCGCCGACACGTACGTGGCCACTCAGCTTACCGGGGGAGTTGAAGACGACGGCCGCTGGCCGTATCGCGTTCGCCCTGCCGATGGCCTGGTCATCCAGGACTACACCAGCCATCTGATTCCGGCCACGCGACTGCTGGAAGAACTCGAGCTGCGACTGCCCGGCAACGGTTACGGTCTGGCGGCGCAACGCGCCTGGGACTGGTTGCTGAACAACCCCCTCGAGCCCACCAGCGCCGACTACATGCACTGGGAAGGCTTCTACGAAGACATCGGTACGGCCTCGGTCGGGTTGCACGACCACTACGGCGCCGAGAGCACGCTGGCCGAGTTGGTGCTACGCAACCAACCCGGCGACCTAGACCTGGCCATCGACATACTGAATTGGTCCACGAATCGATACCTGGCCCCCAACGGCTTGATGGACGGTGGCGGATTGTATGCGCCCGCCTTGCTCGAATGGGATGCATGGCTCAACTCCACGTACGCCGCCACCGGACAGTGGGGCTACGTAAATCTCCTGCTCGATCGCGCTACCGAAGGCACTCCGCTGCACGATCCGTCGTGGCGCACGGACGGGCTGCAGGCATTGCACAACCTCACCTACGGACAGGAGGTTCCGCCTCCCGGTGACGATGGCCGCATGCTTACGACCATTCGCGAGCTGATCGAACCCAGCTTCGGGCGCGAAACCTGGTACGAGCAGAATTTCAACACGCTCATCTACCTGTTGTGGTCCATGCCGCTCGCGCCGGAGCTGGCCCCCAACGACGAGAGCCACCTGATTGGCTTCACCGGCGGAGAACTACAGGCCATCGATTACCAGACGGTGCGCATCAACACGCGATGGTCGGGCGCCGGAGTCGCTACCTTCAAGCTGTCGCAGATTCCGGTAAGCGTGCGCTTGGGATCGCAGTGGCATGCAATTCCGCAGGCTGGCGTGTGGTCGTGGGATGCCGCCACGAGTGTGCTGGTTGTGGAACATGCCGGCGGCGAAGTCGAGATCGCGCTGGGCGGATTGACCACCACCGACATCCCCTCGCAGGTAGCGCAGTGGTCGGCTCCGTATCCCAATCCGTTCAATCCCCGGATCACCTTCGAGGTATCGCTGAAGCGAGCCAGCGATGTGGACGTTTCGATCTTCGATGCCCGGGGACGGTTGGTGCGTCGGTTGGCAAGGAACGAGTTGTCGCCCGGCACCCACCAGATTGTCTGGAACGGAGCCACCCCGACCGGCGTCGAGGTGGCAAGTGGTGTGTACCGTGTGGTTCTGTCGGCGGGCGACGGCCGGGAAACGCGAACGATATCGTTGGTGCGCTAGCGCCGCACCCAGCACGGTCGAAGCAACTAACGAAGCACGGTGATCTTCGACTTTACCTGCAGTGTGCTCGATCGCAGGCTGGCGAAGTAGGTGCCGGCGCTCACTGTGCGGCCTAGGTCGTCTCGCCCGTCCCACGACAGTTCATGGAGTCCGGCTTCAAACTGACGGCTGGCGAGGCTTCGAACGCGTCGACCCTTCAGGTCAAAGATGTCCACGCTGGCGTCCGCGCCTACGCTCAACGAAAAGGCCAGGGTGGTGCGCCCACTGGTGGGGTTTGGCGCCACCAGGAGGGACCGCGTCACCGCAAGGACCGGTGCCGAAGTAACCTGGCAGGCATCGCCCGTGCCGTCGCCGTCGGTATCGGTTTGGTCGGGGTTGTACGTGCTGGGGCAATTGTCACACTCCGAGCCCAGGGCGTCGTCGTCGGGATCGAGCCGGTCGGGACACAGCAGTGGGAAGCAGTTGTCCGGGGGCGTGGTTTCGACAGAAGCGAAGGTCCCGTCGAACACGACCTGGTTGCTTCCCAGGGTCGCGCCGTTGACGCGCAAGCGGATCTCGTACGGTGGTATGAGGCCGGGGTCGACGACTCGTATCTCGACTGCACCGATCGACGACAGGTGCGGGAACGCCGAGAAACGCTCCAGGAACCAATTGGTGGGTACGTCGACGAAGTTGCCGTCGCAGGTATTCGATGCCTCAACCACCAACGTGGAGAACGACGGAATGACCGCGCGAATATCCAGCCCGAACTCGTCGGCACGCTCTATTTCGTGGATGAACGCAAAGGGCTCGCTCGACGAGTATCCGTGCGCCAGGCCCAGAAAGTCGCCGTCGAACGAATCCGTGCCTACATCAACCGCGGTTATCTGCAGGAAGCCCATGCTTCGCCCGCCGTTCAGCGGTGGGAAGAGATAGTCGGCCAATGGCAGATTGATTTCTTCCATCGGCAGGATACTACCGACCGTCCACTTACCCGACGCGACCATTCCGTAGGCGCCCTGACTGGAAATGCTCATCGTCAGGTGGGTCACCTCGGCATTCACGCTTGTGTACGCGGTGCGCGTCAGGTCACTGAATGTAAGAATGGGCCCCGGGGTCTTCTTCCAACCCGCGTCGGCCAGTTGTTGGATGATGTAGGCGGTGGCTTGGTTCACCGACGTGGGAACAGGCCCGGTAAAGCTCGTGCCGGGAAACGTCTTGGCAATCTTGATCGCCTTTTCGATGCCACAGGCCGTCAGTGCCTTGTGGATCTTCTCGATTTCCGCATAGGCCCAGGGATCGTTGGTGGCCGGTGCGAAGTTGCGAATTGCAGACGCGTCGTCCACGTAGTCGACACAGTCGAGTGCGTCGCAGAAAAACCAGATGGCTTGAGCCGGGGTTGTCGCCAGCACGAGTGCGACAATCAACTTCAGGGGGACAAGTAGCAGAGCGATGCGCGGGGATCGTTCGAAGGAGGGATGCATGGGTCCTCCAGGGGTTTGGGATGTGCCGACGGCTGGCCCGCCGTATCGGCAAGCCATATTGTAAACGCATGTAATCTTCATTGCAATAAAATACGAATCAAGGAAGTACTTTCAAGCTTGTAATCTTAGGTGTTTCGCCCATAAGCCATCCCACGGCTGCCGGAGTAAAGGGCTATGAATAAATGCCTTACCGGGTCACGTGTGGGAGGGGCCAGGACACCATTTGGACGTATCAAATAGCCCCTCCGGCCGCACCTTTGGTTCGACAGGTGCGGTAACTGACTCGGTCCGGGGGATGCGACCAATGTTTCTGAGATGGAAGTGGCTGGGCTTGGCCGTTGTTCTGGCCGGGGCGGCCTGCAGCGAAGACACGACCGGCCCGGGGGATCCGGGGCCCATCGTCGAGACTTCCGGCGCGCTCCAGCTCGAGCGCTTTCGAGAGGGTGGAACCGGCAACATCGTGCCCGTGTTCGCAGAGTCGGGTACCGGGTTCGATGCGGCTGAAGTCGACAGTCCGGCGGCGGTGAACGATCCCAATCGCGTCGATCCCTTTCTCTTGTACTACGAGGCAAGCAGTTCGCAGTCGGTTTCGACCATTGGTCTGATCACCGCCGGTGACCCAACATTGCAAACCATCGTCACGAGCCGCATGCAGGTGGTGGGGTTGGGAGACCCGGGGTCGCCCTACGCACTGGGAGCCACCGACCCGACAGTGGTGGTGGACGCGCGCGCATCGGAGAACCCGCCGGTGCGCGGAGCAAGATACAAGATGTGGTTCGAGGGCCGCGGCGGCGTCGGCGGTGATGAAAGTACGATCATGTTCTCCACTTCCGCTGATGGTGTTACCTGGGGTGAATTCTTTCCCTGCTCGGGGTTTTCCAACGTTGGCTTCGCTTCGGTTCGGGTAGCCGACCCCACCGTGGTTCTCGAGAACAACGTCTTCAAGATGTGGTTCGAGGCCATCGATTCGCGCGAGGGAAACAGCGATGGACCCGGCACCATTGGTTACGCCGAGTCCGCGAATGGGCTCACATGGACGATCCGGGATGCGGCGGGCAACGAGGGCGCGGCCGCGGGGCCGGTTTTCAGTGCCGATGGAACCGGCTTCGACGCGCTGGGCGTCAACGCGCCGGGCGTGTTCGTGGATACCAACGCGAAGACACCAGGTGAACGCTACCTCATGATGTACGAGGCGGCCGCATCGAGCGTGGATCGCGAAAACCGTCTGGGGTTGGCCACGAGCAGCGACGGATTGACCTGGTCGCGTTTGGACCTTCCGGTACTCACGCCAAGTTCAGACAATCTGAGTCCCCTGCCGTTTGACTCCGGCGACCTGGAACACCCTTGCCTGCTGATCGACCCCGCGCTTGATTCTGCCGACAGCCGCTGGATGACGCTGTACTACACCGGCGATGGAGAGTCCGGTGGTTCGCCCAACCGAATCGGTTTGGCGTTCGGTCGAAGACAGTTGGACGCGGAGTAGAAAACCTCCGCGCGCGCCTGCCCGCCGAGCCCCTACCAGGGCACGAGTGTACGGTCGCGAAACATGAGGCCGGTGGGACCATCGTCGGGCAACGTAGCCAGCCAGATGGGCGTGTCAGCGCCCTCTTCTGGCGTGCGCGTTGCGCTGGCGCCACCCATGCGGGTGCGAACCCAGCCTGGCCCGGCCGCGTTGACCTTGACCGCTGGACCCAACCATTGCGCCAACGTCAGGGTGACGGCATTCAACGTGGCCTTGCTGATGGAGTAGGCGGGCGGCCCGGTGAGGCCTTCTTCGAAGGAACCCCATCCGGACGAGACATTCACCACGCGCCCCCACCCACGCTCCTTCATGCCGGCCCCCAGTTCCTGAACCAAAGCAAACGGTGCGACGGCGTTCACCGCCAGAGAGCGCTCGAGGTCCTCGATGCTCACATCGGCCCCGTAGTGATCGATCAGGACCCCGGCATTGTTTACAAGGATGTCCACCGGACCATGCTCGGCCTCTATTTCACGAACGCGGACTCGCGCTTCGTCCGGTGAAGAAAGGTCCAGAGCCACTCCCACCGTGCCGCGACCGATATCGGACGCACACGCCACGGCATCGTCGGCCAGTCGAGCCGCCGCGAGCAGCATGATGTCGCCGCGCGCGGCCAAGCCCTTCGCGATGGCCAGGCCAATACCTCGGTTGGATCCGGTTACGAGCGCCGTGCGGCGGTGCTTTGTACTCATTGGATTTCCTGCGATTCGAGCCGTGGTCCCCCTAGAATTCCCAACGCACCTGTAGCCGCTGTCCCAGCGCCCGGGAAGGGTCGCCCAGGAACGCCGCGCCGGGTCGGAAGTAGCCTAGACGATACGTCAGATGCAGGCTTTCGAACACTTCGCGGATTCCCACTGCAACGTCGAGCGCCCAACCCAGATTCGCGGTGTCGCCATCGAGCGGTTTTTCCACAACGCGCAGGTCACTGCGATCGAATTCGTCGATCACACGGTGTTGCGAGTAGCCGTGCCAGATCGCGTCGAATGACACTCGTCGGAAAGGAAGCATTCCCGCACCCACCGACACCACTTCGATGTTGGCCAACTCGGGATCGAGGACTTCGCCGAAGTGTTGGAAATTCGAATGCCCCCATAGTCGAGACGAGTTGTCCTGGTAGCCGGTCTGGCGAAACCCTTCTGAGTTCTGGGTATCCGGGTCGTCCCCGGAGCCACGCGCGTAGCCAGCCCACAGCCAGGGGGAGAGCGGCAGATCAAAGCGTCTGCCGAGACCCAGATCAACGGCGTAGCCGCGCTGCGGCCGGTCCTTGTCCTCGCCCCGCAGTAGGCTGGCAATGGTCCAGACGTGCCAATCGCCCCCCAGGCGACTGTGCGCGGCCACGCCGAAGTAGACGGGCTCGCGATTGCGTGCGTCGGAGTCCCAACGGCGCATCGCGAAAACCGAAGCATGGTCGTGGTCGGTGGCAATGGCATGGACCTGAACCAGTAGATCGGTCCAGGTCTTGATGCGTTCCTTCAACGGCACGACGGGAGCCACGAACGTGCCCTCCAGCACGAACGGGCGAGCCTGGTACAGATACAAGCGCGCCGCATCCACGTAGTCATCGAACAGGAATTCGCGCTCGTCGCGCAGGCGTTGCTTGCCCACGCGGTACCCCAGGCGTCGGCCAGCTACGTCCTGGTGGGCTACGTAGAACTGGCGCAGCTCACCCTGAACATCGTTGCTCACGCCTTCGGTGGCCGGCTCACGCTGGTAGAGGTAGCTCGCGCTCAGATTCGCCTGGGTGAAGAACTTCAGATTGGGGCGTAGCGTCACCAGCGATTCCAGTCGCAAACTGGGCTCGGTAGTTCCCGTTCGTTCCTTGTTGTCCAGGGAATAGCCCGACTCCTCGCGCACGTCTTCGCGCACGCTGCCCGAAAGGAATGCGCTGTCCCCAAGGCGAATGGTGTAGTTGCCATCCGCCACATCGTCCTCGCTTTTGAGGTCGTCGAAGAGAAGCTTCAGGAGGTCGTCCTCTTCGGTGGCGAAACCCGTTGCCTCGGCCACGCGAACCAACCGCCCCCCTATGTAGAACCCGTCCGGCGGCAACACGCGCTCTGCCGTGCCCTTGATCTTCACGCTGGGTTTTACGTCCTCCGTTTCGACCCGTCGCGCCAACCAGACGCCGCCGCTACGCTCGCGTACCGTAACTTCAACCCATTCACCGACAAGCCGCGGCAGCATCGACGCCGTGCCCGAACCAGAAAACTCGGTCTTCCTGGTCACGGCGAGGCGCCAGCCCAACAATTCCAGGTAGTCCTCGCCAACCGCCCGCAGGCGCCCTCGCAGCTTCAGGCTCCGCGGCTTCAATAGCAACTCGACGTCGCTGGCCACGAATACGCCCGCCGAATCCAGGTCGCCCTCGATTTCCACACCGCGCCCCTCGACCAGCCCCGCCGGCATTTCGGCCACGGCCGCACCCGCCATCGCGGCTATGAGCCAGAACAGAGCGAATGTTGTTCGTGCCGTTCTGCTCATGACGCCACCGCCTGCAAGAGCTCCCGACTCTCGTCAGCCAACTGCTCGCAAAGCCACTTCCACTGGGGCCGACGCGCGTACACGGCGGCCAAGCGAGCCCGCACCATCCCGCGCCACGCAATCTGATCGTGGGGCGGCCTGTGATGGGGCGGTCTGTCATAGGGCGGCCCGGCTGCCCGCGAATCCGGGCGCAGGGTTCGCAACCTGAAGTGTTCTTCCAGATTGATGGCGTCGCAACGCGTATCGCCAAGGCTTGCCCCCTCCCAGTCGATCAAGGTCCAGCGGCCTTCGGACACGAAGATCTGCTTTTCGTGCAGGTCCCGATGAAGGAAGCCCTCCTGGGTCGTGGGTTCAAACGTCGCCTCGGAAACCAACTCTTTCAGATCACGAACGGCCGGTGACACCACCGACGCCTTGTGCAGGAGACGGAGGGTGGCTTCGCGTTCGGAATCCGCGTCGTGACGCGGCAACGCCGCGGCCTCGAGCGCCGCCAGGGCCGCCAATGGTGGCCTCGCGTGCACCATGGTATGCAGTTCGTGTCGTTGCCAGAGCGCCTGGCCGGGGCACTCCGCGGTGGCGAACGCGTTCGCCTCGGGCCAGATAACCGTGGGTCGGGCAAACGCGATCAAGCCGTCCACGGGCAACTGATCCAGCACCGAGAGTGCGCGGCGAAAGGCGTTTGGCCGGATGAATTTCACATACACGTTGGCCCCACTCGAAAGCTGCACCCGCGCGACCAGGCGTCGGCCTGGCCGGTAGGCCACGGTGACGCACGACCGGGTCTCATTGTCCAATCTGTCATTCAGCGATCCGTCGGTGAGCATCGCCACTCCCGGCAACCGGGCATCGCAAGCAGGATCGAGCGGATCGAGGCCAAACCCGCGCGGCCCCTCGACCAGGCGGTAGGCTCCGGCGGTTGTGTCGCCGCGCCGCACCAGGACCCCCACGCTTCCATCGCGCAGGTCGTCCACCAGGACTTCGTGTGCCGATGGCTCTCGCGACTTCATTACGCCGGCCCAACCACCGTCCTTGACCAATCTGGTAAAGGTCTCCTCCGCGTACTTCACGGCCGGCGCGTTCACGCATGCACCTCGCGCTCTTCAACCCGATCGAGCTGTCGCTCGAGTGCGGCGGGCCAATCGTATTGCACCCGTCGGAACGGCTGCGTGACGGTGGCCAACAGAGACCATCGTTTGTGCCACTGCAGTTCAAGGGCCGACGGTAGAGCTCGAAGCGTGGCGTAACCCCGCTCCAGTTCGTACATACGAGCTTCCCAACCAGGCTGGTTGGCGAGCGCCAGGTGTGCGTAGAACCAACCGAGATCCTGGGCCGGGAAGCCCGTGCCCGCGCGATCGAAATCTACGACGGCCGGTCGTTCGTCGCCGCGCGGCACGATCTGTTGCACGTGAAAGTCGCCATGCACCAGCGTGCGCTCGCGCGACGGGCACGGTCCCAGCGCGCAGAGAAGCTCCTGGGCTCGTTTTCCCAAGTGAGGTGCCAGTTGCGCCAGCGCGCGTATCTCGACGGGCGCGGACTCTAGATACGCCGTGGCCGCGTCATGCGTCCCTTGCCATGCGATGGAATGCAGTCGGGCCAGCTCGGCTCCAACACGCGCGAGATCGACGTTGGGCAACGAAGGTCCGACCGAACTCTCCACCGATACGCGTGCCGTGGGCTGAGCAACAACCCGTGGAACACACAGGCCCGCGGCGTTCGCGGCGTGCAGGGCCGCCGACCGGTCGGGCGAGAATCCCACCGCGCTGCAACGAACGAAGAGTTCTTCGCTGAACTTTTTTTCGTGTTCGTCGGCCCAAGAAAGCGAGGCCCTCAGCACCGCACGACGCTCGGGTTTGTAGCGCACCACCTGCATGTGGCTCTTGCGCTTGCGTAGGCGAAGAGCCTCGTAGCGGGATTCGTGCTGAATAAGCACGCGTCGCAGTTTGCGCAGGTCCAACGCGGACTCAACCTCGCCCAGGTAGCGGTCATTGGGAAAGCAAAGCAGCAACAGCGACGCATCGGCCGCGAGGACCAGGGGGGGCAGCCCGGCCGAGTTGGCCGCGGGTGCGGCAAATCGGGCGGCTTCCTGGCGCAGACGTTCCGGCTCGGCTGCGCGCGTGTACGCCCATACCGTGCCTCGGTTGGTTTCAACCTCGTAGGCCACCACCGTGCCGTGCAATTTCTTGTAACGAATGTATCGTGCTCGTACCGATTCGATTCGTGTCCCATTGTTGGCCTGCGTCTCCAGAAGCTGGCGTACGTCGACGGGCGAGAGCGCACGCCGGACAGCTTCGGGGGCGTCCACCGGCAACGGGAACGTACTCACGATCGGACCTCCACCGGGAGCAGGCCTGAGTGGCGATCGATCCACGCCCGCGCCTGGGCCGGCGGGCCATCGGCAACCACGCGACCTCGGTCAAGCACGATCACGCGTTCGAGGGCCTCGACCGATGGCCAATGGTGGGTAATGAGAAGAACGGTTACGCCATCCAACCCGTCCAGGAGTTGGCGGTCGAACATGACGGCGGAGCTGGCATCGAGCGAGGCCGCTGGCTCGTCGAGCAAAAGGGTCGGGGCACGCCGCACCAAGGCCCTTGCCAGGGCGACGCGCTGACGCTCTCCACCCGACAATGCCTGTCCTGAGGCACCTACCGCGGTGTCGAGCCCATCGCGCAAGCGACTCACCATGGTGGCAACACCCGAGCGAGCCAAGGCCTCATCGATTGCTTCCGGCGATGCGTCTGGTGATCCCAGCAGCACGTTTTCACGGATTGAGCCGTCGAACAACACGCTGTCCTGGAACACGACACCAAACTGACGACGCATGAAGTCGAGGTCGAACTGTCGAACGTCGTGACCGTCGAGGCGCACCACTCCCGATGTGGGGTCGACCAGCCGGGGAAGCAGAGCCGCCAGCGTGCTCTTGCCCGCGCCGTTGTGACCCCAAACGGCGACGCGTTCGCCGGGTTCGATGCTCAGGGAAACACCGCGCAACACGGGGTGGCCGGGTGAGTATTCGTGCCACACATCGTTCAGTTCGATTTGTCCACGCACGCCAGAGACCTTCAGCGGGTGTTCGGGCGATACCAGGTCGGGCGTGGTCTGGAGAATCTCCAGTACTCGCTGCCCGGCCGCGGCCGACTTCAGGACACGCGCCGAACGCGTGCTGAGTCGACGCATGGGCTTGTAGAAAGCCCGCACGTAGGACACGAAAACGATCAACTCTCCCGCCGTGAGCCGTCCGTCCAGCACCTGCCGGGCGCCGAAGAAAAGGAGGCTCGCGGTTCCCGCGGCAATCGCGATTTCAGTCCAGCGGCTCATCGAGCCCTCGAGCCGCGCGGCGCGCACGCCGGCGTTCTTGCTGCTTCGATTGCGCTCACGAAACCAACGCGACGCCTGCTGGTGAAGGGAGTACGCCTGGATCACGCTGACCGCCGACAACGCCTCGTTGGCCACGTTGCCGATCTCGCCTTCCTTCTTCCGCTGCTTCTGCGCCGCCCGCTTCAATCGCCGGCCGTAATGCGTAACGATCCAGGCGGCCGCCGGCACGGTGACCGAAGCAATGAGGGCAAGCCTCCAGTCGAGCAGCAGCATCACCAGCAATACGCCCACGATCAGGATGAGCTCCTGCGCCAACGCGAAGATGCCCTCCACCAGGAGCGTCTTCATTGCCGTGGCGTCACCAGTCAAACGAACCAGCAGGTCGCCACGCGAGTGTTTTCCGTGGAAGCCACCGGACATGCGCAAGAGGCGCTTGTAGAGATCCTTGCGAATGTCAGCCACGACCGCATGGCCGGCCTGGGCCAATAGCACAGTCCGTGCGTAGGCAAGCACGCCGGACAGCGTGGCCAACAGAAGCAGGGCCACACACGAAACCGCCAGCAACAGCATGGGATTCCGGCTGAGTGCGGCGGGAATTACGGTCCACGGCTCGCCCAGGATCACCTGATCGATCACGATCTTCACCGGCCAGGGCCGAGCCAGATCGACGACCACGAAGAACAGCGTGCACACCGACGCGGAAAAGAACGTTCGCCGATGAGGGCGCGTATACGGGAACAATTGGCGTGCGACCGAACTCGCCGCACGGGCTTTCGGCCAACGCAACCTCATGCCACTGCCGCCCGGGCCTCGTCCACGATGTCATCCAGTTCGCGGGCGCGCTCGTCCCAGGTATGACACCGCAAGGCGTACTCGCGAGCTGCTTCTCCCAGCTCACGCCGCTTTGTTTCATCGGCCGCCAGCCGCGTGGCCAGGGACAGGAAGCCATCGCCGTCGCCGGCGTCGAAACGATGGATCCAGTCGGAAAACGAATCGGTGGCCGCGGTGCGGCTGGCCAACACGGGACACCCGGCGGCCATGGCCTCGACAACTTTCAGAGGACAGAAATAGGTGGGACTGTGTTCGGTGTACGGCGCCACGGCCATGTCCGCGCTCGCAAGCACGCCGGGAATGTCTTCATGCGGCAACTGTCCCGTCCACGCCACGCGGTCAGGGAACCGCGCCACGGCGCGCTCGACCGTGGAAGCCAGGGGGCCGTCGCCGACGATCCAGAGCCCAAGGTCGCTGTCCTTTGGCAAGCGAGCGAAGTTCTCCAGCAAGAACTCCACGCCGTGCCAGGGTTTTAGAGAACCAACAAACACCACGCAGGTCTTTGCCTGCAACGAAGCCGGCCGTGCGATCTTCGCGGGCGAAAGAAACCGATCGCGGGCGACACCGTTGGGAAACACCTGCAGGCGATCGGGGTCGACACCAAACGCTTCCAGTTGCTCAGCCAGCACGGACGATACCGCCAGCACACGGTCGGCATGGGCAAACAGGTCGCGCGCCAAACCGCGGGCCACGTGCTGCAATTGCAGGTTCCGGTAGCGCGCCGCCTCTTCCCACAGCGGCGCGTTGACTTCGACGATCAGCGGGATGCCCTGCTCCTGGGCGTAGGCGAGCCCCGCCAGGCCAAACAACGAGTACCGCTCGTACACGGCGTCGTGCTTACCACCCGCCTGAATGACCGTGGTCGCGGCGCGCTGGTCAATGAGCTGAACCAGTTCGCGCCCCAGTTCCGTTGGCGACGCCGGGCATCCGAACGAGCGGGTCTGGAAGGTTCCCGTACGGGCCGCGCGCGCCGTACAGGCATCGACCGTCCACCCGGCCCGCGCGAGCGCGAGGCCGAACTCCCGAAAGTGGATCGATGCGCCTTTCGTCCCGTCGGGCGGAATACCCGGGTCGCCACATATGTACGCGAGCTTGCGACTCATGCCATGGCTCGCAATCCGTCAGAAGAAGCCATCGCGTCGGCGAAGGCCGCCCGTAGGGTCGCGACGTTCTTACGCAGGTCGAACTGGTCTTCCGCCCGCTGCCGTCCCTTTCGCGCCAGATCCTCACGACGCGCGGGGTTGCTCAGCAGCTCGCCCATGGCCTCGGCCAGCGCCAACGAATCGCGTTCTGGCACCAACACGCCCGCGTCACCGTTGGCCACGATCTCATCGATTCCGACGACCGACGTGGTGACGACGGGAACCCCCGAGGCCAACGCTTCCAGCAACACGGTAGGCAAGGCGTCGCGGTTGCCGTCTTCTCCTATGACGCACGGCTGCACCACCATGGAAGCCCCCGCCAGCAAGCGCTGGACTTCCTCCTGGGGCAGCGCGCCCATCAGGTGAACGTTCCGCAGCGCCAGTTCATCGACGCGCGCCTGCAGCTGCGCGAATTCGCGGCCACCGCCCACGATACGACATGGCGCCTCCACGCCACGCCGTCGCAGCTCGGCCATGGCTTCCACCAGGTAGCCGAAACCCTTTTTCTCAACCAGTCGGCCCACCGCGAGAATATGACCGGAATTGTCGCCCACTGGTCCCGCGGATGCTCGCGCCGAACCCGGTTCGGTGGGACAAAAGCGTTCCAGGTCCACGCCGTTGTAGATCACGTGAAGTTGAGGACAAACGCGGCCCACAACCTCTTCTTCCAGAAACCGTTGGTTCTCCTTGCACACCGTGACCACCAGGTCGGCGTCGTCCAGGGTCCGCGCCAGGCGCTGTCGATCCACTGCTTCGTGGTAGATGTCTTTTGCGTGACAGGTGAAACCGTAGGGGATGCCCGCGATCGCAGCCGCGTCGCGGGCTACCTGCGCCGAGGTGTTCGCGAAGTGCGCATGCAGGCGATCTACCTGGTGCAGATTGGCCAGGATCGCGACCTCCAGCGCCCAGCGACACCGCTTGAATGCGTCGCGGTCGCCGTGCGCAAGGGTCGCGAACAGCGCGTCGAAAATAGCCTCGCTACGTTCTCGAAGCATGGGTTGGTGTTGCACGAGCGCGGCTGCCAGCTCGCTCGACTTGCCGGCTCCCACGTAGTGCACCGGGGCGCGAAGTTGACATACGGCGCGGTGGAACTTCCCTTCGTCAGGCAGGCCCAGTGCGTACACCACTACTTCCACGCCCTGCCGTTCCAGCTCCAGCATTTCGTGCAGGATGAACGTTTCCGACAGCTTGGGGAACTTGTTCAGCACATAGGCAACACGCATCTTAAGCTTCCTCTGCGGCCAACGCCGCTTGCAACGAGGTATGGGATGCCCCGTGGGCCAGGGCCAGAATACGCTGGGCGGCGCGAACTCCGCCGTCAAACACGAGGCCGCGATCGCGGGGCTGGGGCGGAGCCCCTTGCAGCATGGCCACCACACGAGCGTGAATGCGACGGGGCTCGATCAGATCGTTTTCGCGCAGAACCCCCGCAAGCCCCATACTCTCCAGTCGGCGAGCTCGCTCGTCCTGTTCGCGGCGGGGGTACGTGCGCGGGTGGATCAGGAGCTTCTTCTCCTGGCAAAGAACTTCGTAGACCGAG
This sequence comes from Candidatus Krumholzibacteriota bacterium, assembly GCA_029262065.1. Taxonomy (GTDB): domain Bacteria; phylum Krumholzibacteriota; class Krumholzibacteriia; order JAJRXK01; family JAJRXK01; genus JAJDAC01. Next base: position 340,761 of record JAJDAC010000027.1, read on the forward strand.
TTGTAGCCGCCCATGGCTACCACCAGGTCGGACCGGCGTATGTGCCCCTCCATGGAAGGCGTCGTGCTCAGAAACTCCACGCGCGCGTCGTCGGCGACGGCGGTGGCGATCGACAGTTTGTGCTCATCGTCCATGAGCGGTCCGCCGACGATTGTGACCTGGTCAAACGGAGACTGCGCACTGCACACGTAGTTCGCCATCGATTGCAATAGGAACATCCCGTCTTCACCGCCCCCCGCGTGAACCAGCAGATGCTTTCTTCCGGTTCCGTTGGGTGCGGATCGCACCGGGTGTTCGCCGGCGCCGTGACACGCGTACCCCACGTACCGTATTTTCTCGCCAATGTCCGGGGGTAGCTCACACTCGCGCTCGAAGTCGAACACGCGGCGATCGCCGTAGACGATAATGCGGTGGTACAGTTCACGAAGAACCGGGTCTATCTTGGCCTGCAGCTCGGCCTTGGCTCGCGATGGCGAGTCCAGGATATCGCGCATGCCCAACATCACGGCCGTGTCACCCTGACGGTGAACCGTTTCCAGGGCGGGTAGAAGTTCGTCGCCAATACCGGTTGGCGCATGATCGACCAGGAAGACATGCGGTCGAAACGACGCGCATACCGACTTGATGGCCTGGCCTCTTATCTCCAGCACGGGCTGGAGGCGGCCCCCCAGATCACGGGGTACGTAGTGGCCGTTCTCGTCCTTCGTAATGCTGGGCAGTTTCACCGTGTCCACGCCGGGTGCGGCCGGAAAAAGATCCGGGCGTGGCGACCCGGTCAAGCACAGCACGTTGACCTCGGGACTGGCCTGCACCAGGCTTCGCGCGATGTTCATGTTACGGCGCAAGTGGCCCAAGCCAAACGAGTCGTGGCTATAGAGCAGAATGCGCACCGGATCCTTCACGGAGTCACCTCGTAAGTACCAATTTGCGGGTGTCGGTACCGAGGCGCGTCCGCGCCTGTACGAAGTAGGTACCGCTGGAAAGCGGTTGGCGATGCTCGTCTGTCCCGTCCCAGATAATCTGTGTAGCTGGCGCGAAACCGGACTTAGTCAGTGTTCGTACGCGACGACCGCGCAGGTCGAAGATGCTTACGGCAACAGGGCCCGTTGCCGTTGCACGCAGGCCGATGGCCACTCGCGCCGAGAATGGATTGGGGTAGGGCGCCTCCAACAAGAATAGGGGTGCGATGGGTTCGGTCGCCGTGGCACCAAGCAACGGTAGCGAGAAATCAATGTTCGCGGTATCGCCGGTGCCCGTCACGACGACCGTGGTCGCTTGGGCCAGGTCCGGCGCGTTGTCGTAGTACCGAAGTCCGTAGCCCGAAGCAGGCAGCGGCTCGGCCCGTATCAGATAACTGCCCGGCGGCAACGCGCCAATGGCGTAGGCGCCGCTCAGATCGGAGTCACCATCTACCGACAGGATGGCCTCGCCCGTCAGCGAGAACACATCCAGATCGACGCCGGAAAGAGGCATGGCATTGTTCGCGGCCCGCACCGTTCCCACGATGTTGACGCCCGCCGACAGTTGAAAGTCTATTCCCGGAATCGACGCTCCGGCCACCACGATGGCGCCCGCCGATGAGGGAAGGAATGCACCCGGGTGATACCGGTCCACCCATCCCTGCGCCTGGGTGGCGTCAGCCCGCAGGTAATACGTCCCGTTGGGTACGGGACCGATGATGTAGGTGCCGTCGGGCGCGGTGTGGTCGTCCAGGCCCGGAATGGAAACCAGGTTGGTATCCAGCAAATCCAGATCGATGCTTGGTAGCGGCGTACCAACACCGGCTTGCGTGATTTGACCGCTGATGAACGAGAACGGCGAGAGGTCCACATCAATGCCCACCGTATTCGTCGACTCGGCCACGGTGACCAGCGTGGCGCCCTCGATCACCACGGCCGCGGGAAAGAACGTGTTGAAGTAGGGCTGGTCGATGTCGGGGTCGGCCAGTACGTAGTACGAGCCAGGCGGCAACGAGCCCAACGTGTAGGTGCCATTGGCTTCGGTCGCGGCATCGACGTAGAGAACTTCCTGGAACGTCAGATCGAATATGTCGATGTCGATATCTTCCACCGGAAGCCCCGACGTGGCGTCGCGCACGATACCGCTGATGGTTCCGCCGCGCGGCGGCGCGAGGTTCACGTCGACAACCGGCGTCGCGCCCACGACGATTGGCGTGGCGGACGCCAGGTCCGGCACGCTGGCCCAGTACTGGTCCACGTAGAACTGGGCGAGCAGCGGGTCGGCATCAAAACGCACGAAGTACGAACCCGCGCCGACGGCACCCAGCGAGTAGGTGCCGTCGGCGGCGGTGGTCGCGTCGATACTGGCGAGAAGTGTTCCATCGGTCGCAACGAGGTCCATGTCGTAGCCAGCCAGAGGAGCGCCGCTGACGGGGTCAACGACGGTGCCCGAAATCGTCGTCCCCAAGCTCAGATCGAAATCGATGCCCGTCACGACGCTTGCGCTGCCCACTGAAATCGTCACGGCCGACGACGGAAACGGTGTGCCCGGGTAGTACTCGTCTACGTAGCCCTGCGCCGGCGTCGCATCGATGCGAACGAAGTACAGGCCGTCGTTCAGCCCGGCGATGGAATACGTTCCGTCGATCGCCGTGATATCGTTGGATGTCCCCACCGGTCGCAGGCGATCGTCCAGGATGTCCACATCGAAGCCCGCGAGAGGAAGCAATGTGGATTGGTCGCGGACGGTTCCCTGGATCGTGCCGCCTTCGGCGGCCGAAACCACACTCGCAAGTATCGATACAACCATCAGCGCGATCGTCTTCATGCTGCTCTCCAGACGGGGGAATCCGCAAAGATCACGCAAAGGTGAGAACCCATGGCCCGGTTGATACACGCGTCACAGTTTTGGATCCGTGTATCAGGCGAGCCCCCAGACCGCACCTTGGTATCGACAGCGGTGCGCTCGTCGATTCAGCCGACGAACGCCATAGCCAAGTAACTGTCGATAACGGTTGGACTTGTGGACGCGTTCGCTTGAGTCCGCGGCAAGGTAGGCGCTACGATGGGAGGGCCCGGAGCTATGCAGCTTCCCTCAAGCCCTCGGCCGACCATGACCCACAAGGATTCTGACGGTAGCGACGATGTGGTCCTGGTGGATCGGTGTCGCCGCGGAGACGAGCGGGCCTGGGCCCAGCTGGTAAAGAAGTATCGCTCGCTGGTCTACTCGGCGGCGCTGCGTACCGGCCTTGATGAAGAGGGCGCGAACGAGGTTTTTCAGTTGGTCTGGACAGAAGTGTTTCAGTCTCTGCATCGCATTCGCGACGCACAGGCGTTGCCCCGGTGGTTGGTGGTCACGTCGCGCCGTATTGCGTACAAGCAGGCACTCGCCGGATCGAAGATGGTCGAAGGCGTGTTCGATGACATGGTCGACCCCGATCGCCTCCCCGACGACGAGCTTGAATCCCTGCAACAACGCCTGGCCATTGAGGGCTTCCTCGATCGGCTGCGCAAGCCTTGCCCCCAGTTACTCCGCCTTCTGTTTCTGAATACGAGCGAGCCCTCGTACGACGAGGTGTCAGATGCGTTGGCCATTCCCATTGGTTCGATTGGTCCCACGCGTTCCCGCTGTCTGAATCAATTGCGCCGTGTCATGGAGGAAGAGTCATGAAACGACCGCGCCCCGACGCGTCGCCTCAGGAATGGGCCCAGTTCATGGCCGGGCTGGGCACATGGAAGGGCCCGCCCGAAGATGTTCTCGATGCCGCGGCGCGGCTACCGGGAGTCGACCCACCCGGTCGGGCCGATGAAGCGATAGCCGTCGAGTGGTCCGCGCCCGATGTTCGCGGCGCGGGACCGGCGCTGGCCGGAGAGGCCCAGGTGATCGCCCGCTCGTGTCCGGGGGCAGACCTGAGCGTCATGGCCATCCCCCCGGTGGGTGACGGCGAATGGCGCATCGAGGGCCGCGTCTGGCTGCGCGAGCCCAGCCCCAGGGCCATTCGGGTGGTATTGGTGCACGAGGATCATGTGCTGGTGCAAACGACCTTGCAAGACGGCGGACGGTTTCGTCTGCGAGAGCTGCTACCGGTGAATTGGACGCTTGAATTCCATCTGCCCGATGGAACCACGCTCGCACTGGAGGATCCGTTCGCGTGAGTTCGACGCAGTCAGCCATCGATCGCTTGCTGGCGCTTCCCGCGCGCGGCAACCTGCTTGCGAGTTGGCAGGAGGGTGACGCCGACGCCGTTTTCGAAGCGGCGCGGATCGCCATTCTCAGTCATTCCGAGTCGAACCCGACGCAGGCCCTCCTCGCGGCTGAACACCTGGACCGCGCGGTGGGAAAATCCCTCGACCCGTTGTCCCGTGCCCACCTCGACCGATTGCTGGCGCATGCGCTGCGGGATAACGGGCGCGTGAAGGACTCTGAACGTAGGTACAAGTCGGCCTACACCACATTTCGCCGCAAGCGCGCATACAAGGAAATGGGCCAAACCGTCGTTGGCTGGGTCGATACCCTGGGACTGTTGGGCCGGGCAAAACAAGCGTCCACCATTGCGCGCGGTGCCAGAGAGCTTCTGGTTCGACGTGCGCCGGCCTCGCTCGCAAGGCTCGAGGCCAACCTTGGAAACGCATGGTACCTGGCGGGAAATCTGCGCTTGGCCCGTGCGTCATACAAGAAAGCCCTCCGGTACTTTGAACGACATGACTTTCCTTTTGACGCTTCGGTCTGCGCATTCAATCTGGCCAACCTGCTTGTACTCGACGGTAAGCTCCCGCGGGCCCGCGCTCACTACGAACAGGCTCAGAGCACATTCGAGCAAATGGATCGAGCCGTGTTCCGACTCCGGGCGGAGTACGCATTGGCCTCGCTCGACCTCGTGCAGGGCAAGTGGGATACCGCGCTCGCCCAGCTCGAACGGGTTCGCAGCGAACTCAAGGATCTTGGCGACTTGCGCGGAGACGCGGTGGTCGCCGAGGAAATGGGACGACTGTTCGCGGGGTTGGGCGCACCCGAGCTAGCCGAGAAGCCCACCGCCCAGGCGTGCTCCACCTACGAGATGCTGGGGTTGAGTGAGGAGGGCGCCCGCGCCGCGTGCGTTCATGCGCGCATTCTGGCCGCGATGGATCGCCATCACGATGCCAGCCATCGATTCCGTGGAGCCGAGAGAGTGTGGCTGGCGTCGAAGAACACGCGTGCCCGCCGCCTGGCCCAGGTGGATCAGGCGCGGCAACTGATACGGCGAGGACGGCTGGCCGACGCGCAGAAAATGCTGCGCGCCGCGCAGCCCTATCTCGACAAGCACGACGCCGGCGGCATGGGTGCAGTGTGTCGTGGCCTACGCGCCGACTTGGCCCTGGCCCGTGGCCAGAAATCACGTGCCGCCGACCTTGCCCGCGCCGCACACCGCGCCGCTCGCCGCTACCCGGCCACATTGGAGCGACCGCACATCGCCATCACGCTGGCGCGCGCGCTGCAAGCCAGTGGTCAGCCGACGCTAGCCGTGCGCTGGTGCCGAAAGGCAGTCGGTGAGTACGAGGGCGTGGTCACGCGCCTGGGACGTTCGCACCGCGCGGGTATAGAGGGTGCGCGATCCCAGCTCTACCGAAAGGCGGTAGACGTGGTCCTGGCGGCCGGCGGAAAAAAAGCATCGGCCACGGCATTGGACCTGATAAGCGTCGCGCGATCCCCGGCTTTGATAGAAGACCTTCTCCATGGTCAGTCCAGCCGCGTCGAGGGCGATTTGCGGCATGCCATTACGCAGCTCCGCGATAGGATCCTGTCGGCCGGCCAGTCCGGTCCCGACGACGTGCGTTATCTAACCCTGCGCACCGAAGCCGAGCGGCTCGAAAAACGCATCGACACCACGCCCAAGCAGTATCCAAAACTGGTCCGTCGCGCCATGGCGTCGCGTCGGTTGGAAGAATGGGCGCCGCGCCTCAAGGGACGATCGCTGGTGCTGTTCGATCGCGGCGAACGCACCTGGCGCGCATTTATCGTGGGCCCTGAGGGCGTGCGGCACGTGAATCTACCCGACGCCAACGACGCCATCGACGAGCACTGGTTGCCCACCCGAATGTCCTTGGAGGCCCTGGCTCACGTTCCGCGAGAGTTTCGCGGTTCGCTGCTCGATCGCACACGGGACGAGGCCGAAGAAACACTCAGGGTAATCCGCCGCGCATTCTGGCGACCGTTGGAGCTGGAGTGTCCAATGGCCATCGTGGTTCCAGCCGGGCCACTGGCCGGCCTACCCATCGAGGCCGCCGCCGAGTTCGAGGCCCAGGGTCAACTACCGGTGTTTACCCGTATTCCACATCCAGCGTTGGTGCGGGCGGACCGGGCCAAGCGGCGGGAGCGCGCTCTCCTATTGCAGGGCATGGTGCCTGGGGCGTCCAACGAGATCGACGCGGTGGCCGCCTCGCTGAGAACAGCCGGTTACCAGGTTGATGTACGTTCGGAACGCAAGGACCTGCTGGAACAGAATGAGCGCCTTGGTGTGCTGCACGTGGCCGCGCACGGAACCATTCACCGGCGCAATTGGATGGCGTCGGGAATCCAGCTGGGAGACGGCTGGATCGGATTTGAACAACTCGACCGCAAAGTGCTTGAAGACTCCCTCCTGTTCTTCAACACGTGCGAGTCGGGGTTGGGCATGGAAGTGCCCGGCGCCGAGCTCGACGGGTGGATGTGCGCCGGGCTTGGTGCGGGCGCCCGTGAACTGGTTCTGTCGCTGTGGAAGGTTGATGACGCTTCGGCGACTGCCCTGGCGTCCGCGTTCTATCCCGGGTGGGGTTCCTCGAATGCGCCCGTTGCCGTCCGCGAGGCACGGGCAAGCGTACGGGAAATTCATCCCCATCCCTTTTCCTGGGCACCGCTGGTCGCAGTAGGTGCATCTCCGTTCTCCGTGGAGCGTGAGTCATGAATCGTTTCTCCTGGTCGCTGTTGCTGACCATAGCGTTCGCCGCAATACTCGTAGGTTGTTCCCAAGATGTGGTGGCCCCCGACCACGAAGCGTGGTCGCGCACAAAGTCTGTCGCTGCTTCGCAATTTTGTTTGCTGCTCCACGAGGGTAGCGACATGGATGCCGTCGTGGCCGACTACGGGCTCACCGTCATCGAAACCTTCGGCAACGATATCCTGCTACTGACCCAAGGCACCCCCGATCTCGCGGCCCTCGCCCTTGACGAGCGGGTGCGAGAGGTGCAGCAAAACGGCCTATCGGTGTTGAGCAGTCCTGTCGACATCACGCTGGGGTTCTACGAAGGCGATTGGGATGACGTGGTTCTTGGACAACAGACCGCCTTTTCGTCGCTGCAGCTCGACCGCATGCATACGATCGCCAGAGGCGATGGCGTGACGGTGGCCGTGCTGGACACGGGAATCGACCCCAACCACCCGATGCTCGCATCGCATGTACAGCTTCTGCCGCCAGGAGTGCTTAGTTCGCTGGAAGACCCCAACGGCGTGGACGATGACGGTGACGGCTTGATCGACGAAGCGTTCGGGCACGGCACCCATGTGGCCGGTATCGTCTCGCAGATTGCCCCCGGCGCTACGATTCTTCCCATTCGTGTATTGAACGCGGACGGTTTCGGCAGCGCATTCGAACTGGCCATGGGCTTGTACACGGCGTACGAGCAGGGTGCACAGATAGTGAACCTGAGTCTCGTGCTCAGCGGCGAATCAAACCTCATCGAGCGAGTCCTGCGAGACGTGACCGATGGCGGAATGCTCGTGGTGGGAGCCGCGGGGAACCAGCCGGGCCCGGCGTTCTTCCCGGCCGACGACTCGCACGTGCTGTCCGTGGCCGCCATGGACGCCTGGAACATCGCGACATTCTCGGCGAGTGAAGATGTTCGCCTCGGCGCACCGGGAACCGGGATCATCAGCACGTATCCGAGCAATGGCGCCGCCGTCGCCTCGGGGACGTCCATGGCCTGCGCCGTGGTCTCGGGCTCGGCTGCGGTCATCCGCCAACTGGTTGGCGGAGAACGCGTTGAACATCTCTTACGAGCCACTTCGCGGCCCCGTCCACCGTTGAAGGACGGCAGCATCCGCCCATTGGCTGCGCTGCGTGAGGCTCTCAGAACTCCGGTGTTGCCGCCATACCCCCAAGATGAGGTCGACCGCTAGGGGTTCGCCCCGGTTGCAGTACAGGTCTCCGACCGGATATCCTGAATGTCTGGGCGTTGATCCCCCCTCTTCGGGAGTTCCCGTGGCTATGCGTCGATATCTCCTGCTCCTTCTGTTGTTTGGTCTTACTGCGTGCGAGGTGGCCACTTCGCCGGAAGAAAACAACAACGAGCCTCCGCCTCCCGGATGGCATCCGCAGGCCAACCCCGACCATCTGGTCGTCGTTCTCAACGACGTGGACACGGCCGAAGGTCTGGCTGCGGATTTCGAACTCGAAGTCATTCAGATCAAGGAAGACAGCCGGCTGGTCCTGTACAACGGATGCGCACCCGCCTCGGCGGTAAGAGAAGACCCGCGTACACAGTTCGTTCAGCGCAACGGGTTGCTGCTGCTTGCGAATCCGGTGGACATCACGCTGGGGTTCTACGAAGGCGACTTCGTTGACGGATCTTTCGCCCAGCAAGACGCGTTCGCCGACTTCAATCTTCCTCTGGTACATCCGCATACGACCGGTGGCGCGGTGCGAATCGCCGTGCTCGATACCGGCGTCGACCCTTCGCACCCGGCGTTTGCCGGTCGCCTGGAGTTGGTGGACCCTAACATTACCTGGCTGCACTCCGATGAGTTCGCCAATGGCATCGACGACGACAACGATGGTGAGATCGACGAGGCGTACGGCCACGGCACCCACGTGGCTGGCATCATCGCGTCCATCGCGCCCAACGCCACCATCATTCCAATTCGCGTGCTCGACTCCGATGGCAACGGCACCGCTTTCGATCTGGCCGCCGGAATGCTATTGGCGAAAGACATGGGCGCACACGTAATCAACCTGAGCCTGGTTCTCGAGGACGAAGTGGACGTTATCGAAGACATTTTGCGCGAACTCGATGACGACGGCGTGGTGGTCGTGGCCGCGGGCGGAAACCAGCCGGGCAAGGCACGATTCCCGGCTTCGGACTCGCACGCTTTTGGTGTGGGTGCCTGCACCGAAAACGTCATCGCGCCCTTTTCCGCCTCCGAAGACGTGCGCATCTTCGCCCCGGGTGTGGGGATTGAAAGCAGCTACCCCGACGAGCGCCTCGCGGTAGCCTCGGGCACGTCGATGTCCTGCGGCGTCGTGAGCGCCTGTGCGGCCTTGCTCATGGCCGCGGGCATGGACGCCGACGACGCCACCGGACTGTTGCGCAACACCGCGGCAGAGTTGCCCGGCGCAAGTGAAGGAATCGTATCGCCCTACGAAGCTGTACTCGAGTGGCTGGACAGTTCCAGGTAGTGATCTAGCCTTTCAGCTTCATGGTGCGAATCTCCACGGGCGCACCGGTGTCGTCATCGAATTCCACGGCTGCATCAAGTGCGCCGCTGGCGATCTCCTTGGCGCTACGCTTGGTATCGTACAAAGCATGCATTGCGCCCATGGCCACTCTGGCCCCCGTGCCGAACGCCCAGAACTTCGAAAACTGATCGACCGACCGCAGCTCGTAGAGTCCGAAGATCCCGTGCGCGTTCGCAATGCCGACCGAGAGTTGTGACGTTTCGAATTCGTCTTTCTCGTCGTCCTTCGGGTTCAGGAAATACTCTTCCTTGAGAACCTTGTGCAGGTCCTTGGCGAAGGCATAGATCGCGGCCGGCGTATTGAACACCGGCAACGGCTCCTTGCGCTGATTGACGTAGTGGTCCAGCAACAACGCCCAGGAAGCTTCGCCGGTGAGTCCAATCCAGTTGGGGCCCAGCTTCAACAGCTTGGTGTGGTTCTCGATGAATCGGGCTGACTGTTTCGTGTATCCGTGCTTGGTCAGGGTGTCGCCACCTATCGCTACGGTGGAGCCCTTCTTTACAACGACGATCGTCGACATGTTCTTCTCCCTGGCAATACCATGCTCAGCGGCAAGACGGTGCCCATGATATGACAAGCCCCCAGACGAAATATTTCGCTGGGGGCTTGAATTGTTGTGATGGCCACGACGCTGGCCAGGGCCTTCGGCTACGCGAGGTAGCGCTTGCCCTGACGAACCAGTTCGCGAATGCCATCGGTAGGGAGGGCATCGAGTGAACGAAGCACCACGTGGCGAATGCTCTTGCCCGAGCCTTCAAGAAGGCCGCGCGGATCCGACAGGTGGGCTCCGTGCGTCAGGTAGAAGTTGCAGCGATCACCCGCGGGCTGAATCCCGCAGATTTCGGTGGGATCGCGATACAAGGCGATGTTCTTGTGCACGTCTTCAACTGCGTTGGGCAGTTCGTGATGAATGATATCGCGCAGTTTGTGCGCAATCGCCTGCACCTCGATGGACTGACCCACAAACAGCGCATCGAACGAGGAAGCGTCACCGAAGGCCGACGACGGTTCGGCCGGCTCGTCGGCGATGCTTATCGTGTCGATGACCCGCGGCGGCTTGGGAGGCGGCGGGGGAGGCGCGGCCTCGGTAACCACCGGTGGTGCCGGTATGGCCTTGGGCTTGGGCTCGGCCGCGATAGGCTCGGGCTTCGGCTTCGGCTTCGGCTTCGGGCGTGGCTTCGTTGGTGCCTTCTTCGCCGGGGCCTTGCTGGCCGACTTCTTCTTGGAAGCCGACTTCTTCTTCGTTACGCGCTTCTTGGCCGTGGCCTTCTTTTTGGTCGTACGCTTTTTGGCGACCGCCTTTTTCTTCGTAGTGCGCTTCTTCGCAGTACGCTTCTTGGCGCTGGCCTTCTTTTTCGTAGTCCGCTTCTTCGCGGTGCGCTTCTTGGCAGTAGCCTTTTTCTTGGTAGTCCGCTTTTTCGCCGTACGCTTCTTGGCCGTGGCCTTCTTCCTGGTAGTCCGTTTCTTCGCGGTGCGCTTCTTGGCCGCGGACTTCTTTTTGGTAGTGCGCTTCTTTGCGGTGCGCTTCTTCGCGGCGGACTTCTTTTTCGTAGTCCGCTTCTTCGCGGTACGCTTCTTGGCGGCGGACTTCTTCTTGGTAGTCCGCTTCTTCGCGGTACGCTTCTTGGCGGCGGACTTCTTCTTGGTAGTCCGCTTCTTCGCGGTACGCTTCTTGGCCGCGGACTTCTTCTTGGTAGTCCGCTTCTTCGCGGTTCGCTTCTTGGCCGCGGACTTTTTCTTGGTTGTCCGCTTCTTCGTCGCGCGCTTCTTCGTCGTGCGCTTCTTGGCGGTAGACCGCTTCTTCGCCGTCGCCTTTTTCTTGGTGGTTCGCTTCTTCTTGGCGGCGCTCTTTTTGCGACTTGCCCTCTTTTTGGTCGCCTTCTTCGCCATGGATGCTCCCCCTGGTCTTGACCGGTTAGCTGCGCTCGATTTCGGCGCAAAAGCTACCACGCGAAACGCGCGCAGCAAACCGAAAGATCAGCAAAGCCTCTGGCGTTATTTCATTTGGGCTCAGCGAGACCCAGAATGGCTCGAATCTGGTCAGTCGAGGGCTCGCCAAACGCGGCGTAGGACCCCTTATCGCGCAAGGAAATAGCCGAGTCCCGAAGGGCGGCCAAGGCTGCGCGAAGCCATCCCGGCCCCAGGCTCACGCGACTCACTCCGGCTTGTCCCAGATCATCTGGGGAAGGACAGCCGGGGTGGCCAAACACGTTCAGCGGTAGCCCCACCTGGTCGCGTAGCGCCCGCAACGCCGACAGACTCTCCAGGGTAATGGGGTAGAGACAGTCCGCGCCGGCTTCCCGGTAGGCGGTGGCCCGCTCCAGAAGCTCCTCCCAGCGCTGCTCGTCGGTTGTCTCATCGTCGCGCAGATAGATATCGATGCGGGCGTTGATGACCAACGGCGTGTTTCCCGCCGCCTCGCGTATCCGCTCGATACGACGCACCTGCTGCCGCAGCGATCGAAGCTCGCCGCCCTCGGTCAGGCTGTCCTCGATGTTGACGCCAGCGACGCCGGCAGCGACCACTCGCTTGATGTTGTCGGCCAGCTCGTCTGGATCGTCAGCGTAGCCCGCTTCGATATCGGCCGTCACGGGGACGTCGACGGCCTGGGCGATGCTTCGAATTGCCTCGAGCATCGTCTCGAACGGGAGGTCCTGGCCGTCGTCCACGCCCCGCGAGTAGGCGATCGCCGCGCTGGCCGTGGCCACGGCGGGGAAACCCAATGATTGCAGCAGGCGGGCGCCCAGCGGATCCCACACGTTGGGCAGCAGCAATACAGCGGGCTCATGGTGCAACTCCAGCAGGCGCTTGGCCTTGGCCACCACACTCATGCCGACTCCCCGTTCTTGCTCGCACAAAAAGACGCCCACGGCGCAGCCTACGCCGTGGGCTCTGTTTGCTCCATCAAAACCGCTTGGGGGCGGCCTAGAAGAAACGGTAGGTGATGCCGATGGCCAAGGTCTGCTTGAGTTGGCCAGCCTTGCGAATACCCGCGCCAACATCGGCCACATTGGTCAGCTCGCCCGTGTCGGCGTCGATCAGAGGCTTCACGGAGTCATCGTACTTGTCGTACAACCAGCGCAAGTACAGTTGCACCGAAATGACACTGGTGATCTGGCTGGTGAAGACGTTCTCGAAATCGATATCCGCCGTCTTGGCGAAATCGCGAAGGTCGGTATCCAGCCCGGCCGCGGTGAACTGTGCGGCGGTGAGCATGTCGAATTCATCGGCGACGCTCGAGAACACAGGCTGGAAGAGCGTTAGCTTCGAAGTCCACGAAACCCGGTCTTCCAACACTTTCGCCTTGTAGTCAGTCACCCACTCGAAGCCTCCATCGTTGGTGCCTTCGCTTTCGGTGTCCGCGAGCAGTCCGTCGGTTGGGTCCTGGTCGGTGAAAAGCTTCCGTTTGAACTGACGTATGGTGAAACCCACACGCGATAGCAACGACCGGTTCTCTTCGTCGATGATTTTTCTCGCCAAACCAGCCGATTCCTTGATGCGCAGCGGGTTGAACATCAGATTGCGCCCGAACTGATCCGAGGCATCCTGGAATTGTGTCTCGAAACGCGCTGAAACGAACGGATCGACCGGCCAGCCCTGCGTGAAGCGGAAGATCGTTTCGTAGTCGATCTGGTCGGTCGACTTGAGGGGCTTCTCCCACCTTCGCGTACCGTCGTTGTTCTGCCGTTGCTGATGTGTTTGTCCGAAGGCCAACTTGAGCGTGTTGTTCCAGTGGACGCGCGGCTTCAGTTGACTCTCGAGGCCGGCGTTGGCAATGCCCGTCCACACCACCGAGCCCTGATCGCCACCCGCCCAGTTGTCACTGAAGGCGCTCTGCGTGATCGTCACGCCACTCTCGAACGTCGGGTAGAACTTCCCGGGTTCCAACACTCTCTCTTCTTCTTCGTCCTGCGCCGAAGCAGGAAGTGCGAGGCACAGAACCATCGCGAGTAGACACAATGATCCTGGCTTTACCTTGGTCATGGTAGCTCCTGAGTACATAAGATTTTTGGAGGGTTCTGGGGTTGAAATCTAGGGCTTCAGTCGCAGCACGCGATTGGTCACGCTGTACTGGCCCACTTCGAAGTTCACGTAGTAGGCACCGGCCGCCACGCTTCGTCCTTGCTCATCACTACCATCCCATGACACAGAAAACTCGCCCTGGTCACGTATAGTTTCCTCAAGGATGCGAATGAGCTGTCCGCTCACGTTATACACCCTCACTCGTACCGTGGGGCTGGTGCCAAAGGGAGGGGGCGCCTCCAGGTCGAGCGCGGTGGCCCGAAGGTCTTCGAAATCGAAGGCCTCTCCCAGCGTCGTGGGCACACGGTAGCGGATCGTGGTTGTTTGTTGAAATGGATTTGGATAGGCGTGGAGCAGCCGGGGCGATAGGTGGGTGGGGAAATCCGCTTCGGACTCAGGATCCATGGCGGCGATCTCTTCCCGTAGCGCCATGGAAACCTCGGTTTGGACCTGAACCGGCTCGACTTCGATGCCGGAGGTCATGAGCACGCTGGCTTTCTGACCGCCCGATCGCGCAAAGTCCAGAAGGTGCCTGGACAGCTCGGTGCCTCGACTCACCCGGTATCGTGCCCCGTCATGGCCGCCGCTCATGAACACGGACCCCAACGACGCACCTCGAACGCGCAGACCCTCGTGGCTTACCTGCAGATGGTCATCTAGATCGGTGTACTTCACGTCGAGCAGAATCTCGTCGTCGCTGGCATCAAAGCGCAGCTTCAGCTGGGAAACCCCAGCTTCCTGACAGCGGCCGCACAGGGGCGGGACGGTCCAGCGTCCGGATGTGCCGTCTTGACCGAAGGCCACGAGAGCCTGGGCCGCGTCGTGACGTAGCACTTCGAGTGTGGGTGCCGTGAGAATGGCGATCGGCCAGTGGGCGCGATCGGCTGGTTTCCATTCAACGGTAGATGCCGCGTCCGTACCGTCGAGCCGCAGACCGTCCAGTCTCAGCGCGGCCAGGTACAGGCGCTCACCATTGCGTTCCACGCGCGCGTAGGGTGCGCGGACCCGCACTCGCTTGCCCCGTCCGGCCGAAGACACCGATGGCAGGGTCTCATCCAATTCGGCGCCGGGAACCACCGTGCTCCAGCGTGCCGCCACCGCGAACCGACGAGGTTGCATCATCTCGAATCGCGTGGACAGGAACACGGTTCGCTTCAGGTGGTAGTAGGACCAGTGGTGGGCCGCGGGGCGCAGGTGAACGCCGCTCAGACCCAGGGGAGTCAGGTCGGCGTACGACACGCGCATGTCCGACCCCACGGCGGCGAAGTCTTCGTCGACCTGCCCGTCGCCGTCGTTGTCCAATAGGTCGAACGGGTCTTCGTCGTACCGGCCGTCCTGATCATCGTCTCCGTAGCGCGATCCGCGCATACCGTTGGCCTGGCCCTCCATGAGGCGAACCTGGCCGATGCGATCGTCGACCAGTCGTGCACCCTGGTCGCCCGTCAGTATGAACTCACGCCCGAGGCCATCGGGATGGTCTTCGCGTAGGACCAGTTCGAGTTGGGCGACCACTTCGTCGTGCCAGAGAACCTGCGCCAACCCCGCGCCATCGAAATCCACACGAACACCACGAGGCAGTTCGAAGCCATACGCGGTGGACGGCATGGGCGACGCAAGTGGCTGGGCACTACTCTGGCGCACGGCGACGGTCGTCGCGACAAGCACGAGAGCAGTGGCAAGAATGCAACGGTCCAAGTGCTTCATCGAGGTCCGGCGTTACGAGTTGCTGGGCAACGCGTGAAACTATTCCGTGGACTCTTCGTCGAGCTCCGGGCTGCTCGCAATGGGTGCCACCGTCGAAACGGTATCGCCATCGTCCAGGTTGATGAGCTTCACGCCCTGTGTATTGCGACCCATGGTCGAGATATTCGACACTGCCATCCGAATGATGATGCCTCCGCGTGTGATCACCATGAGCTCGTCATCGCCACCCACGGGCTTGATGCCCACGACCTGGCCGTTACGACCGGTGGTCTTCATGGTGATGATGCCCTTGCCTCCCCGATGCTGGAGACGGTACTCACTGAGCGGGGTTCGCTTGCCGTAGCCGCGTTCGGTGACGGACAGCACCTCGGCGCTTTCGTCACTGCTGTCGACCACGAACATGCCCACCACGCCGTCGTCCGCGGCGGCCAATTCAATACCCTTCACACCCCGTGCGGTACGGCCCATGGCACGTACGTCGTCGATGTGAAAGCGGATGGCCTTTCCGGATCGCAGGGCCAAGATCGCGTCTTGCTCGCCTTGCGTCAACCTGACATCCATGAGGAAATCGCCCTCCACCAACTCGATGGCGCGGATTCCACCACGGCGAATATTCGTGAACTGATCAAGACTGGTACGTTTCACCGTTCCCTTGCTCGTGGCGAACATCAGGTACCGATCCGAACTGAAATCGCCACTCACTCGTACGAAGGTCGAGACCTTCTCGTCGGGATTGAGCTGCAACAAGTTAACGATGGACTTGCCGCGAGCCATGCGTCCCGCTTCCGGAATCTGATAGACCTTGATCATCAGGACGCGGCCGGTGTTCGTAAAGAACAGGACG
This sequence comes from Candidatus Krumholzibacteriota bacterium, assembly GCA_029262065.1. Taxonomy (GTDB): domain Bacteria; phylum Krumholzibacteriota; class Krumholzibacteriia; order JAJRXK01; family JAJRXK01; genus JAJDAC01. The sequence continues at coordinate 356,759 of JAJDAC010000027.1, forward strand.
TTGTCGTGGGTGTTGGCCACGAACAACTGTTCGACCCAATCTTCTTCTTTCATGCGGGCGCCGGCGACGCCCCGGCCGCCCCGGCCCTGGCTCTTGTAGGCGGTAACCGGTAGACGCTTGATGTACTGCTGGTGGCTCATGGTCACCACCGTCTCGTGCTCGGCAATGAGATCCTCCATGGAGATCTCGTCGCCTTCCTGTTCGACGATGGTGGTGCGGCGGGGGTCAGCGAACTTCTCGCGGATCTCCAGCAATTGATCGCGGATGATCTGCATCTGAAGTTCGCGACTGGCCAAAATGCTCTTCAGCCGTTCGATCTCCTGGATCAGTGCCGTGTACTCGGCCTCGATCTTTTCGCGCTCGAGCCCCGTCAGTCGCTGTAGACGAAGATCCAGGATCGCCTGCGCCTGTATTTCGCTGAGGGCGAACTTCGCAACCAAGCCCATGCGCGCCGTGGGTGCGTCGGCACTGTTGCGAATGAGCTCGATGACCTCGTCCAGGTTGTCCAGGGCGATGCGGTAGCCTTCGAGAATATGCGCGCGTTCCTCGGCCTTGCGCAGCTCGTAGCGCGTCTTGCGCACCAGGACGACTTCACGGAAGTCCAGGTACTGCTGCATCGAGTCCTTCAGCGTGAGCGTCTTGGGTTGGCTTCCCACCAACGCCAGGTTGTTCACACCGAACGTGCTTTGCATGGCCGTGTGCTTGTACAGGCGGTTCAACACCACCTGGCCTGGCGCGTCGCGCTTTAGCGTGACTACGATACGCATACCCTTGCGATCGCTCTCGTCGGCCAGATCGGCAATGCCGGTAAGGACGCCCTCGCGGACCAGCGCCGCGATCTTCACAATGAGTTCGGCTTTGTTCACATAGTACGGAATCGCCGATACGACGATCGCCTCGCGACCGCTCTTCAGTTCTTCAAAGTCGCAGTCGGCCCGCATGATGACTTTGCCGCGGCCGGTCGTGATGTATTCGTAGATTCCCTTGCGACCGTAGATGGTGGCGCCGGTGGGAAAGTCGGGGCCCTTGACGAAGTCGAGCATCCGTTCTGGCGCCATGTCGGGCTCGTCGAGAACCGCGATCAGTCCGTCGACGATCTCGCCCAGGTTGTGGGGCGGACAGTTGGTCGCCATGCCCACCGCGATACCCGTGGTTCCGTTGATCAGCAAGTTGGGAACCGCGGCCGGCAGAACCGACGGCATCTCGCGCGAGCCATCGTAGTTGGGAACGTAGTCCACGGTTTCGCTGTCGATGTCGCGTAGCATCTCCATCGCCAACGGCGTCAGGCGGGCTTCGGTGTATCGCTCGGCGGCGGGAGAGTCGCCGTCAATGCTACCGAAGTTGCCCTGGCCGTCGACCAGCGGATAGCGCAGCGAGAAGTCCTGCGCCATGCGCACCAACGTGTCGTATACCGCGGCCGTACCATGCGGGTGATAGTTACCCGTGGTGTCACCAGTGATCTTGGCGCTCTTGCGGTAGGGCCGGTTGGGCGCCAGGTTCAGATCGTTCATGGCCGTGAGCACGCGGCGATGTACCGGCTTCAGGCCGTCACGTACGTCGGGCAACGCACGCGCTACGATCACGCTCATGGAGTACTCGAGATACGAGGACTTCATCTGGTCCTCGACGTCTACGTCTCTCACTCGATTAGGGCTATCGGACACGATGATTCCTCAGCAGCTGAAAAGTTGTGGGCGTAAACCGGCGACTAGATGTCCAATTCGGTCAGATCCACGCTGGCCGCGTGTTTTTCGATGAAGGCGCGGCGGGGTTCGACCATGTCTCCCATGAGCACGGTGAAGATGTGGTCGGCTTCCTGCACGTCGTCCACGCGAACGCGCGTCATGCTACGGGTGGTGGGATCCATCGTTGTCTCCCACAGCTGGTCGGGATTCATTTCACCCAGACCCTTGTAGCGCTGCACGTACACACCTTTGGTCCCACCGAGCTTTTCGATGAAGCCGTCGCGAGCGTCGTCGGTGTGCGCGTAGTAGACCTGCTTTCCCTTGGCCACCCGATACAGCGGCGGCTCGGCGATGTATACGTGCCCCTCGCTGATCAACTCGGGCATATAGCGGTAGAACAGGGTGAGCAGGAGTGTGCGGATGTGGCTGCCGTCTACATCGGCATCGGTCATGATGATCACCTTCGAGTAGCGCAGCTTCGAAAGGTCGAAGTCTTCGCCGACGCCGGAACCCAGCGCGGTGATGATCGTCTTCACTTCTTCATTGCCCAGAGCCTTGTCCAACCGCGCCTTCTCGACGTTCAGGATCTTGCCCTTGAGGGGCAAAATGGCCTGAAAGGTGCGGTCGCGGCCTTGCTTGGCGCTGCCACCGGCCGAGTCGCCCTCTACCAGGTAGATTTCGCAGGCCTCGGGGTCGGTGTTGGAACAATCGGCCAGCTTGCCGGGCAAGCTACTGTTCTCGAGGGCGTTCTTGCGTCGCGCCAGGTCTCTTGCCTTGCGCGCGGCCTCGCGACTGCGCGCGGCGCCCAGTGACTTTTCAATGACCTTCTTGGCCACCGAAGGATTCTCTTCCAGATATTCGGCCAGCTTCTCGTTCACCATGGCCTCGACCAGGCCTCGAACTTCGCTGTTGCCCAGCTTGGTCTTGGTCTGTCCCTCGAACTGCGGTTCGGGAATCTTCACCGAGATGACGCTGATCAGACCTTCGCGCACATCGTCGCCCGAAATCGTGACCTTTTCCTTCTTCAACAGGCCGGAGTTGGTGCCGTAGCTGTTGACGGTACGCGTGAGAGCCCCGCGGAAGCCGGACAGGTGGGTGCCGCCTTCTTGCGTGTTGATGTTGTTTGCGTACGTGTACACCTGCTCGCGATAGCTCTGCGTGTACTGCATCGCGATCTCGCACTCGACACCATCGCGTTCGGCCGAGAAATAGATGGGCTTGGGGTGGATGCGTTCCTTCGCCTCGCTGAGCCAGTTGACGAACTCGATCAGCCCACCCTCGTAGTGGAAGTCGTGATTCTTCTTCTCGTCGGTGCGTTCGTCGACAATGGTGATGCGCACGCCGGCGTTCAGGAACGCCAGCTCGCGTAGACGTTGGCTGAGCGTATCGAAACTGTATTCGACGGTTTCGAAGATCTCCACGTCGGCCATGAACGTGACTTTTGTCCCCGTACCACCCGTGGTGTTGGGTCCAAGGATTGCCATGGGTGCCTTGGGGGCGCCGCGCTCGTAGCTTTGTCCGTAGATCTGATCGCGGTACACCTCTACTTCGGTAAGCGAGCTCAGGGCGTTGACCACCGACACACCCACGCCGTGCAAACCACCGGAGACCTTGTAGCTGTCCTTGTCGAACTTGCCACCGGCATGCAACGAAGTAAGCACAACCTCGAGCGCGGGTTTGCCTTCGGTCTTGTGGATGTCGACAGGAATTCCACGGCCATTGTCGAGTACGGTAACCCGATTGTCTTCGTGGATAGTCACATCGATTCGGTCGCAGTGACCCGCCAATGCCTCGTCGATGGCGTTGTCGACCACCTCGTACACCAGGTGATGCAGACCCCGAGGCCCGGTACCGCCGATGTACATGGCGGGGCGCTTGCGAACAGCATCCAGTCCCTTGAGGACCTGTATGCCTTGCGACGTGTATTCCTTTTGTGCGTCTCCGGTCATCGTCTCACCGTTCTCGGTTCAAGAGAGGCGTGTCTTACACGCGGCTGGAGCGGAAGCGAACCTCGCGTACGCGTCCCGATCCCAGCTTCTGGTCGATGGTTTCCTGGATGTGGGGGGTCAGGAACACCAGCTCCTGCGCCCATACACTTCCGTCTACTTCTACCCAAAGCACACCGTCGGCCAGAGACACCGCGCGGCTGTGTTGTGCAATCTGTTCGCCCACGATTTCTGACCACTCGTTCAGGACTTCCTGACCGCGCACGCCTTCGGCCAGGTTGCCCCCATCGAGCATGCCCGCCACAATGCTGTCGATCTTCTTGAACGCGTCCACCGTGCTACGCAACTCCCTAGTTTTCCAGATACGCCTGTGCGCGCTGGAGGTCATCGACTTCGGTCAGACCTCCGTCGCGAATAATCCACGTGCGAGCCTTCGACCACTGTTCCATGCCGCGCACGTCGTCTATACGCGCCGTCGCCACGAACAACTGGTGGCGACGATGGAGCCACTTCTGCAGCGCCTCCGTACGGGTACGGTCGAGTTCGCTGAAAATGTCGTCCAGAAAGACCGCGGGGCGCTCGTCGGTCTGACGGTATATCAATTCGGCCTGGGCCAATTTGAGCGCAATCGATGCGCTTCGGTTTTCGCCCTGGCTGCCGTAGGTGCGTATCGGTCGCGCGCGCAGATCAACCTCGAGGTGATCTCGGTGGGGCCCAACCAGGCTGTGACGCGCCAGCCGCTCTTTCGGCCGCAGCCGCTCGAGTGACTTGCGAAAGGCCTGCTCGATTTCGTCCAGCTCTCGCACCGGAGTCTGACTCACCGTGGTCTCGATGGACAACGACAGGGCGCCGCCTTCGGGCGCCAACGCCTCGTAGCTTTCAGCTGCCGCGTGTTCGAGTGGTGCCAGAATTTCCATGCGCGCCTGTATGAGAGGGGAACCGAAACGAATCAATTCTTCATCCCACACCTCGAGCTCATCGGCAGCGGAGGAGTGAGAACCGTAATGCTTGAGGAAGCGATTCTTCTGGGCCAGGGCTCGGCGATAGGAAAGGAGTTGCCGAAAATATTCCTTCGACCCAATGCTCAGTGTGTAATCCAGAAACCGTCGTCGATGATCGGGGCTGCCCTTGGTCAGATGAACTTCGTCGGGATCGAAATGAACGATCGACAGATGTCCCACCAGATCAGAGCGACGGGGAACCGCCTGCCCATCCAACTTCAGCTTCTTTTTTCCCTCACGGGGCACCGCCGCGTCCAGCCGAAATGGATCGGATTGGGAGTCTTCTCCCACGATCCCAACATGGGCTATTTCGGCATCGAACCGGATGATGTCCCTATCGAGACTACCTCGGTGGGAACGGCCAAGGGCCAGGTAGCTCAGACCCTCCAACAGGTTGGTCTTGCCCTGTCCATTCCGTCCTAGAAAGATATTGATCTGGGGAGAAACGTCCAGCTCAATTTTGTCTAAGTTTCGAAAGTTATTCAGTTTAACCGATTTCAGGAGCAACGTTTCGCGGCTTCAATCGTTCAGCCGAAGGGGCATGAGGAGGCACAGATCCTCACTCGCCAGTACGTCGCTCTTGGCGTCCTCGCCTGGTACGAAAATGGCCGCTGAGTCCGGTCGATCCAAAGCGATGACCAGGTTCTCACCCCTCATGTGCTTGAGGACATCCTCCACGTAGTTGTGGTTGAAACCAATGAGGATGGGCTCGCCCCCGTACTCGACTTCGAGTTCGTCCTCGGCCCGGCTACCCTCGGTTCCACTGGCCGCCAGAGTCAGCTGCGTCCCGTCGAGTCCAAACCGAACCTGGTTGGTCACCCGGTCCGCCGAGATCTTCACGCGCCGGATACGCCCGGCCAGGGTCTCACGATCGCATACCACGCGACGCTCGTTGCCCTTGGGAATTACCTGCTCGTAGTTGGGAAAAACGCCCTCAACCAACCGGGTATGCACCGTGGTGTCACCCATCTCGAAACTCAGCTGGTGCTCACCCAGGTAGATTTTCACGGTATCAACGGCCTCAGCGAGTCGCATGACCTGCTGGAGTCCCGCTGAACTGGCGATGAGTTTGCGTGTTTCCTTCACTCCCGTTTTCACTTCTCGGTGAACCCGGGCCAAACGATGACCATCGGTCGCAACCATCGTGAACCGCTTGGGAGTGAGTTCCCACAGTACGCCCTGCAAAGCGGGTCGCGTCTCATCGCGGGAAATAGCGTAGATGCTGTTGCGGATCATCTCGACGATGACAGGACCGGGCATTTCGAAGGCTTCGGCGTCTTCGACCTTGGGCAAGGCAGGAAAGTCCTCGGGGGCCATGCACGGCTCTTCCATGCGAGCCTTTCCACTGCGCACGCTCACGTGTTCGCCCGAAAGTTGGATCTTCACCGGGTCCGAGGGCAGCGTTCGCACGAAGGGAACGAACTTCGCGGCCGGAACCGCCGCCTTCCCCTTTTTTTCAACCTGCACTTCCGAAAGCCTGGTTACCACGGATACGTCAAGATCCGTGGCTGACAGGGTCAGGCTGTCCTTGTCGGCCTCGAACAGGATGGTCGAAAGAATCGGTAGAGTGGTCTTGCTGCTGACGACATTCGCCACCGCACCGAGTGCACGTGCGAGGTCCGTCTGCTGGACTTGGATCTTCACCGTGGGGCCTTTCTGAAGGGTCGGTGGAGTCGAATTTGGGGCTCGGATGCTCGTTTAATTTGGGGCTACATGCTAGCGCACGGCCAACATCGCTACAAGAGCGTGGGGCCATTATCCCAGCTGTGCCGGATCTGCTCTTCTATTCTTATAAGATATATATATTCAGTAGTAGTAAGCAGTACATGGGGATATGTGGACAACTCATGCCTTTCGCAACAGAAGACGTTGGTAACCATACCGATAGGGCTTCGAGTGCTTTGGGGATGAACTCGGGATAAGCATTTCGCCTATCAACACCCAAACGCGCACTTTCCGTTTTTCCCCAGAATCTGTGAGCATCTGTCCTCAGCTATCCACAGGGTTATGCCCATCATTCACGGACGCAATTTGCTTGAATTCCAAGCGTGTGGACGCCGTTCAGATATTCGATGTCACTTCTTGTTGCAGGTCACGAAGCTCACCGCGAAAGCCGGGATCACTTTCGTTCAGGTTGCCGATCTTCTGCCACGCGTGGTGCACGGTAGTGTGATCGCGATTGCCGAACTTCCGGCCGATCTGAGTCAACGACGCCTTGGTGTTTTCGCGACAGAGATACATCGCAACCTGACGTGCGTGCGCGACAGGTTTGGTTCGCAACCTTGATCGCAGCAGGTCCAACGAAACACCGTAGTAGATCGAAACCAGTTTGACGATCTCAGCCAGCGAAGGCTCTTTGTTGGGGCGACGTCGGCTGATGAACGTGCCCAACACCTCTCGCGCCATGTCCAGGTGGATCTCGCTGCCGGTCAGGCTGGCAAAGGCCAGCAAGCGGATAAGGGCGCCTTCAAGCTCGCGAATGTTGTTTTTCACGCTTTCCGCGATCAGAACCAACACGTCGTCGGGAATGAAGATATCTTCCTTCTCCACCTTCTTCTTCAGGATCGCTATTCGCGTTTCCAGGTTCGCTGGTTGGAGATCGGTGATCAGCCCCCATTCGAAGCGACTGCGGAGACGTTCTTCCAGCGTGGGAATTTCGCGTGGGGGACGGTCGCTGGTGACGACCATTTGCTTGTTCGCATCGTAGAGCGCATTGAACGTGTGAAAGAATTCCTGCTGCGTGCTTTCCTTGCCCGCGAGAAACTGCACGTCATCGATCAACAAAACGTCGACGTTGCGATAGCGATCCTTGAACTCGAAGGTGCGGCTCGTCCGAATGGACTGGATGAGTTCGTTCATGAAGTTCTCGGCCGAAACGTAGTGCACGACCGCGCGCGGATTCTGACGCAACACGCGGTTGCCGATTGCCTGCATGAGATGGGTCTTGCCCAGACCCACGCCGCCGTAGAGAAACAAAGGGTTGTAGGCCTGCGCCGGGTTCTCGGCCACCGCCTGGCAAGCTGCATGGGCCAGGCGATTGTTGTCGCCTACCACGAAGTTGCGAAAGACGTAGCGTGGGTTCAGGCCGGCATCTCGCGGCTGGCGCAGGACCGGCTCGTCACGCACCTCGGGCGCGGGCGCGGTGGCCGCGGGCACCGTATCGAAGCTGGACATGGCCGTGGCGTTCTCGGTCCCGACCTGGATATCGACACTGACCGTCTCGCCCAACGTGCTCTGGGCACACCCCGCCAGGGTGTCGAAATGGTGTTCGGTAAGCCAGTCCACGAAGAACTGATTGGGCCCCTCGATCGCCAGCGTCTGGCCGTCGAACGAAACAAACCTAGTCTGCGCGAACCAGGTCTGGAAAGTCTGTTCGTTGACTTTTTGTCGGACGGTGGTGAGAACTCTATCCCAAACCGTCGATGGTTGTTCTTTGGGGCTCATAACCGGGTCTCATATCGAAATGAATGCATGGAATACGTCTTAGACACACGAGACCGCCGTCCACAAATGTGGAAAAGTCCCTAAACCACTTTAATTTAACGAATTACGCAGCCGGACACGGGGTTTTCACAGTACTTATCCCCACACGGTCTGGGCGGGGAAAACCGGGCGTCAGCGGAAGCAAGTTATCCCCGACGGCCAGGCGGCAAACGGTATCACCGGCCTCGCGAGGCGAGCAAGACCCATTTTCCCGAGCCCTCCAGGTGGGTCATAAGGACTTGAAAAACATAGCATTAAGGAAAAAAGAAAATCGTCCTGCGGGGTCTGTAGGGGTGCCCCCTCTGGGCAGGTATACATAGACTTCAAAATGGGTTGACGCCAAGTTCTGCTCGACCTAGTGTGTATCGGTTCTATGTGGAAACATACATATATAGATCTCTGACTTCCGAACGACTAACGGGTGAAGATCAGAGTCGACGTACTTCGAGATGGCCGTAAAAAGGTCGTCGAAAACACCGCCGAAATAGGCGGCTTGGAGCTATCGTGAAGCGTACCTACCAACCCAGCAGAATCAAGCGGAAGCGCGATCATGGCTTTCGCAAGCGGATGTCGACCAAGAGTGGTCGCGCCGTGTTGAACCGACGTCGCGCCAAGGGGCGGAAGAAGCTCAGCGCCTGATCGCCGACTTCATAATCCCCGTCGATCTGCCCTCTGTCGATCCGCCGCAGGCACCGTGAACGGTACGATCAAGACCCGAGGTCAATTCCAGCGGGTTTACAACTCGGGCAACAAATCGGTCGGCCGTTACCTTGTGGTATTCGCTCTTCCTTCCCCCGACATAGACGGCGACGGGTCCGAGCTCTTGGTCGGGGTGGTCGCGAGTCGCAAGGTGGGAAACGCCGTCAGGCGGAACCGGGCCAAGCGTCGCCTCCGCGCGGCCTTCAGGTCGGTTCGGTCGAGCATAGTATCGCCAGCGTGGGTCGTTTTGGTTTCACGCGCGGCCGCGGCCGACGAAGTAGCCAATTCGAAAGACGTGGCCGAGGAAATGGATCGTCTGTTGCGCAAAATGGGGCTCGTTCAGTGTTGAACCGTTGGCTCACGCGTCTTCTGCTTACGTTGATCGGTGTGTATCGCGCTGTACTTTCACCTTTGCTTGGCCCCACCTGTCGCTACGTGCCCTCTTGTTCGTCGTATGCGGCAACGGCAATTGAGCGTTTCGGTCCTTTTCGTGGAACCCGGATGGGTATTGGGCGAGTGTTCCGGTGTCATCCCTGGGCAAAGGGCGGCGATGATCCGGTACCACCGCAGTCACCTACGCCATCGCCCGAGCAATCGATCCTACGTTCTGGTCACTGACCCGAGGAAACCTGCTTAATGGACAAGCGGACTCTGCTGGCTTTCGCGCTCATGTTCGTGGTGCTCATCGGATGGAATCTGGTGTTTTCGCCGCCGCCGCCCGAAACGGACGATCAATCGGCGCCGTCAGAGGTGCCAACCGAACAGTTCGAAGCGCCTCCAACTGTTTCCCAGACAACGCCTGCGACCCCACCCGAGACCACCACCACGGTTGAGCCACCGGTCGAGCGCGTGGTGCAGGGCGGACAGGGTTCGTTCGTGCCCGCCAGCGCCGAGATCGGCGTGCCTATCCAGGTCCACACCGATCTCTTCACCGCGCAGATCGATCCCGTGGGTGGCGACATTCTGGGATGGCAGCTCGCGCAGTTCGCACTGGCCGATGGTTCGGCGGTCGACCTGGTCCCGTCGCGGTCTCTGTTGTCGAATACCGAACGAGCGCATGCGCTTGCGGTGTTGTTCGACGATCGTCGAGTGGACCTTGGCCGCGTGGAATTTCGCGTCAACCGCCGTTCGATTGCTCTGAGCGTCGACGAACCCCAGGCGCAGCTGGTTCTCGAGGCCGACGCACCAAACGGTGACCGTGTGCGATTGGTGTACGAATTCGATAACAGCCGCTACGGCTTCGACGTGGACTTTCAGTACGAATCGAAGGATGCCCTGGTGTCACCGCGAGGGCTGGAGGTTGCCTGGCCCGGCGGTATCTCCAACACCGAACCCGATAGCTCGCGTGAGTACCAGGAGTTCAAGGCCGCGGCCCGCGTCGGCGAAGACGTGCACAAGAAGAAGTTCGGCGACCTACGCAAGGACGGTGGGGCGAAGGGTCGCGCGCAGTACGAAGGCTCGTTGGGTTGGGCCGGTGTGCTCAGCCAATACTTCCTGTCGCTCGTGGTGCCCAGTGAATCCAAGCCTGGGGTCGTGCGTTTCGACGGTGACGCGGCGCGACACATCCAGACGTTCTCGGCCGAGATGAGCATGGCGCGTTCGCCGCAGTCTTCGGTTTCCTACGGCGTGTTCATGGGACCTATCGACGTAGACGCGCTGGCCCACTTCGATCAGGACCCGTTTAACGCCCAGGTGGCTTCCGGCGTCGTCGACATGGGCTTTGCATTGTTTCGGCCGGTGTCCATGGGTGTGCTGGTCGCGCTCAAGTTTCTGTACGGCATCATTCCGAACTACGGATTCGTCATCATCATTTTCTCGGCGCTCACCAAGCTGCTGTTCTACCCGCTTACCAAGAGCAGCACGCAGAGCATGAGAAAGATGCAGGACATCCAACCCCAGTTGGCGCGGCTGAAGGAAAAGCACAAGGACGATCAGCAGGCGCAAAGCCAGGAGATGCTGAGGCTCTATAAAGAGAACGGCATCAATCCCGCCGGCGGCTGTCTTCCCTTGCTGGTGCAGATGCCGGTGTTCTGGGCGCTGTTCACGATTCTGCGCAAGACCATCGAGCTACGCCAGGCCGACTTCATGCTATGGATGACCGACCTGAGTCAGCCCGATGTCCTGGCGCGACTTCCGTTTTCGCTGCCGATCCTGGGAGACAAGCTTTGCTTGCTACCGTTCCTGATGGCCGCGGGTATGTGGTGGCAGACGAAGATCTCCTCGTCGGGCACGCCGGCCGTCGGTGGTGGCATGATGGCGCAGCAGGCGAAGATGATGGGAACGCTCATGCCCATCATGATGTTCGTCATGTTCTACAACAGTCCATCGGGGCTGGTGTTGTACTGGTTTGTGAACACCGTGCTCACGGCGGCGCAAACGTGGCGCATACAAAGCAAGATGAAGAACCCGGTAGATCTCACCCCGCAGGCCGAGCCGGCCTGACCCTCCAACGCGGAAGAACTTTCATGAGGCGCAGAGTCCGACGTACGTACACTCGACCATCACCCAAGCCAACAGTGGTGATCGCTGAGAACAAGCCAACAGCCGTGGAGCCCATTGCGAGAATGGGGATCGAGCCGTCCCGGGCGAAACCGCGGCAGGAGTACGTGCCCACCGAAAGCGACAACGACGCAATCGTCGATGTCGTCACCCGTGTGCTCGATGCGTTGGATGTGGGTTATGAGGTGGAGTTCGAACACGAGTCGTACCAGCGTGTGTTCATCTCGTTGGAGCGAGGCGAGGCGGGCATGCTTATCGGCCGTCGGGGTAACGCCATCGAGGCCCTGGAACATCTCCTGGGGCGGATGGTGTCGCAGGTGGTTGGGCATCTGGTACCCGTGCAGGTCGACGTGAACGAATATCGCCAGAAGCTCGAAGAAGAGATGCAGCAGATGGCCCGCGATATCGCCGCCAAGGTTCTTGAGCTCGGCGAAGACCATCACCTCGAACCCATGAACTCCCGCGATCGTCGCACGGTCCACCTGGCGATCGAAGACATCGAGGGAGTCGAGACGTTTACCCTGGGCGAAGGGGCCGCGCGACACATCGTGGTGGCTCGCCTGGACGACGCATCGAATTCGTCCGATGAATAGCGGCGTCGACTGAGCGCCGTCTTTTTCACCAAAATAGTTGTAGGTACCAACCATTGACCGGTGATCCGGGGCTACGGGCAGCAATCGAGGGTTGTGGTCGCGTGGCGCCTGACCTGGTGGATCGGTTGGTGTCGTACGGTGAGGATCTTCTGCGTTTCAACCGCGGGCAGAACCTGATCAGTCGGCGCCTGTCGACAGCTGCCGTGGCCAAGATCGTGGTGGAGCCGGCGCTGGCCGCCCTTGCCCTCTCGGGCGAGTTTCCCATTTCCGATGGTGATCACGTCCTGGACCTCGGTTCTGGTGCGGGTTTGCCTGGAATTCCTTTCGCCATGTCGCGCCCGGATGTTGTCGTCGTCCTGCTTGAGCGACGGGCGAGCCGGTGCCAGTTCCTGAATCGCGAAAAGATGGCCTTGGCGCTCGACAACACGTCGGTTCTCTGTGGCGATGCCGTCGACCTGGGCTCGATCGAGCCCTGGGTAGGTTCGTTCGCGGCAGTATTCATGAAGGCGCTGGCCCCACGACCAGCCGCGCTATCGATGGCCCGGCCGTTCCTGGCGGCCAATGGCCTGGCGGTAATCTTCTCTTCGGCCGAGTCTGCCGCCACGGACAGCGAAGAATCCCACGACGGTTGGGGCGGCGTGACCACCGTATCGGTGGAGGGGTCCGACACTGTTCTCGAGGTCTGGCCCGCCCGGTCCGCCTAAGGCGCCCTGTTGGCATTTCAGACTGGAACACAACGCCCCCCCAGGCCAACGTTTCACGTGAAACATTGTTCGGAAGGGCGATGTTTCTCGTGGAGCATTGTTCGGCAGGGCCATGTTTCACGTGGAACATTGTTCCGCGTGGCGATGTTTCACGTGGAACATTGTGCCCCCGCCCGGGGCTCGTCGGTCGATGTTTCACGTGGAACATTGTGCCGCATGTTTCACGTGAAACATGAGAGGTGGGGCAACCCGGTGTTCCACGTGAAACCACCGCGGGACCCGGGCCGGACAACGGAAGGCCAGCTCGACAGGTCGACGGCTCCTGTTGCTACGCAATGACTTGGTAAATTGCGCGCCGATAGTATTGCCGCGGCAAAGACCTCTGTGCTCCACTCTCGTCCGTCACCGCAGTCCGACGGAGGAATTCCATGGGAAAGATCATCGCCATCTCCAACCAAAAGGGTGGAGTGGGGAAGACAACAACGGCGGTAAATCTTGCCGCCAGTCTCGCTGTGAGCGAGTACCGAGTCCTTCTCCTGGACTTCGACCCCCAGGGCAACGCGACCAGCGGGATAGGCCTGGAAAAGGGCGCGGGGGCAACCAGCTACGAACTTCTGCTCGGCCAAACAAACCTTGAGCAGACGCGTCGGGAGACCGGCATTCCCTATTTAGACGCGGTTTCGGCCGATCAGCGCCTTTCTGGCGCCGAAATCGAGCTGGTAGATATGGACCGGCGAGAGTATTTCCTGTCTCGTGCCCTGGCTCCGATTCAAGCCAAGTACGACTTCATCATCATGGACACACCGCCCAGCCTTGGACTCCTGACCATCAATGCACTCACGGCTGCCCAGTCGGTCATGATCCCGATCCAATGCGAATACTACGCCCTTGAGGGCCTGACCCAACTTCTCAACACCGTGCACCTGGTACAGCGGGGAACGAATCCGGGCCTGCGCATCGAGGGAGTTCTTCTGACGATGTACGACCAACGACTTCGGCTGAGCAATCAGGTGGCAACTGAAGCAAAGGACTACTTCGGCGAGACGGTGTACGAAACTGTCATCCCGCGGAACGTGACCCTGAGTGAGAGCCCGAGCTTCGGCAAGCCAGTTATCCTTCACGACGTTCAAAGCAAGGGCGCGCAGAGCTATCTGCAGTTGGCCCGGGAGGTGATCAAGAATGGCGAAGCGTGCGTTGGGTAGGGGACTTTCGGCCCTTCTGGGAGATGCCGTTACTCCACAACCAATGAACCAGATGCCCACCGGCGAGGGCCCGGTCCCCATGGGGCCGCCTATGCTGGGAGACCGCGAAGCGCTTACGCTGCCCCTTGAGAGCGTTTCAGGCAATCCCGATCAGCCCCGTAAAGCCTTCGATGACAATGCATTGGAAGAGCTTGCGCAAAGCATCCGAGCCAACGGAATTCTCCAGCCCATCCTGGTCCGGCGAAAAAGGCCAGGAAGCGGCACCAGCTACGAGGTGATCGCCGGAGAGCGAAGGCTCCGTGCGGCACATCTCGCGGGCCTGGACGTAATACCGGCCCTTGTCTGCAGCATGGAGGAGCAGGAGGCGTTCAAGCTGGCCCTGCTCGAGAACATCCAGCGCGAGGATCTGAACGCGATCGAGGAAGCGGAGGCCTATCGCCGGCTGATGGATGACCTGGGGGCGACCCACCAGGAAATGGCGGACATGCTCGGCAAGAATCGCAGCACGATTACCAACATTCTGCGCCTTCTCACGCTGGAAGAACCCATCAGGGAACTGGTCAAAACCGAGCAACTGTCCATGGGCCATGCGCGATGCCTACTAGCTGTTAGTGAGCCCACGGACCGATTGAGCCTGGCCAAGGAAGTCGTCAGTTCCGGCATTCCAGTGCGCATGCTCGAAAAACGGATCCAGAAATTGCTTGGAGACAATCGTCCCGGAGGATCCGGCAAATCCCGCCGAAAGACAAACTCCGCGGAGGCCGTGGCCGTAAGGGAATTCGAGACTCGGTTGGAGCACCATCTTGGCAGCCCGGTGTCGATTCAGCGGCGCGCCAAAAAGGGAAAGATCGAGATTCGTTTCTTCTCTGATGAGGAGCTGGAAAGAGTGCTGGAGCGTTTGGGAATCTCCAGCCAGTTGTAGATGGTGTGGACAATGCGAAAACGTTATAACTCATTATCAAATAACAACTTTCTGCTACAACACGGCAGATATACCCATGTTATCCACGCTCTTCCCCAACGCGAAATACGCCCATGTTGAGCAAGAGCGGCACCTACAGCGTGATTATTGTTCCCGGCGATCACTCGGGAACGCGACAGTACCGAGTGAGCCGACGGCTGATCATCGGCGCCATCGCGGCGGCGGTAATCACCATCTTGACCTTCATTTTCTTCGTGGCGACCTATGGCAGCGTCCTTTCGAAGTCGCGCCGGGTTTCAGGCCTCGAGCAGGAGAACCAGGAACTCCGAAGTCAGGTGGTCATGATCAATCAGCTGAACGATGAGCTGGAGAACATCACCGCCCTGAGGGCTCAGCTCGTGGAGATGCTGGGCGAGACACCACGGCCCGACTTTGACGAGGTGCTGGGCACGGACCACTCGGCCCGGCTGGCCTCCCTGGACGCCGACGCGCTGGACCATCTGCGCGCCGCGCAGTTGCTACGTGAATATTCGCCAACCGCCTGGCCGATCGACGGCCTGGTTCGGCGAGAGTTTGTACCTGGCGAAGACCGTCACCCCGGGCTGGCCATCGATGCTGCAGCCGAATCCGCGGTTCAGGCCGCGGGTCGCGGACGGGTGATCGAGGTCGGTCACAACGAGAAACTGGGCAATTTTGCCGTTCTCGACCACGGATTCGGATTTACCACGGTTTACGCCCGCGCGGAACGGATCGTGGTCGAGCCTCATCAGAGGGTGGATCGTGGCCAGATCATCGCCTATCTTGGTACTTCCAATCTGGGTAGTGAGGCCCAGCTCTACTTCGAGATCCGGGTGGATGGCGAGCCCGTGAATCCTCGGAGCTACTTGAGAACCGAGAACAGTCGCTGAGCGCCCCACGGCCGGCTCAGCAGGAGGCATACGCGATGTTTGGCAAGGATCAGGAACAGGGCGGCGCGCCGGCAGCCAGCGACACCCGCAGCACATCCATTTTGGCCCAGGGCTGCAAGTTCAAGGGCGAGGTCGAGGTGCAGGGGACCTTCCGCATTGAAGGCGAGTTCGAGGGAACCATCAGCAAGCCCAGCTCGCTGGTGGTTGGTAAGACCGGCGTCGTGAAGGCCAGCGTGAAGGTCAAGAGCGCGATCATCGGCGGCAAGGTCTTCGGCGACATCGAGGCCGAAGACAAGATCGAGCTGCAGGGTGGAAGCCACGTCGAGGGCGATATCAAAACCCGTCGATTGGTTATTGATGAGGGTGTGTTCTTCGAGGGGAACTGCTCCATGGGCAGCGCCGAGCAGCGCAAAGCCGCCCACGCAAGCCGCGCGGAGTCCCAGGTGGGCACTCCCAGCAGCAAGCAGCAGAAGACCGCAACGGGCGTGTAGCCCGCCAAATCAACTTTGGTTGATATGAAAGCGGCGGTCCCAGAAGGGGCCGCCGTTTTCTTGGTTATCCATCAATCGAAATGCGTGGGACGTGAGGTTCAAGGTCGTCCAGACAGCTCCTGTAGAGGCCAACGGCGGCCGAGAAGCTGGAGTGGTCGGGAGTCGTCTTCAACGCCCTCAGCATACGCAGGCAGTCCGCCGACTGGCCCAGGTGGGCGTAGTTGGCCGCGGCCAGAACCACGACTTCGCCCGAGTCGGGAAAGCGGTCCCTCAACGGTGCCAGCTGGAGCAGGCTGTCCAGGAAGGCGCCTTGCTCGAGAAGATTGGCCGCCCAAAGCAGACGCAACCCGGGGTGGGTCGGGTCTTCCCGCAGCTCTCGACGGACTCCATCGGCGGCAACAGGCACGTCGCCAGCCAATCTTTCGAGCAGCCCCGGTCTAGCCTTCCGACGTAGTTGCCACACCCGCAACGCCAGCGCGGTCGGCGCAATGATCAGCGTCGTGATCGCGCCACCGAACAACAGAAACGACGCGCAGAACAGCGCCACGAGCACCGGCGCGACGATCCTACCCGTGGGTCTTTCCGCGCGGAACGCCACGGGCAACAACTCAACCCAATTGGAAACGCCGAAGTCTTCCGGGCGCCGGGGCAGGACGCGCGGAGCACGGGCTCTTCCCCGCGCCGCCAGTTCCAGGACATGCGAAGCCAGCGGGCTGTTGGGGCCACGTCGGGCGGAAATACGAGGGCCAGCGATGGCCCGAAGGGTCACCGAACGGTGCATGTGCATACCTCCCATTGTCCATCGCGGGGCAGGGAGGAACCCGCGTGTTGTGCGGGACGGGTCGGGCCGTGCGGAGCTGGACTCCACGCAGGGACGGAGAGAGATGGTGCGCTAGGCCAGACCGAACGATGGACTACCCACTAAACATGGTGAATCGGCCGGATCGGCGCAAGGGGAACACCCACAACGTGAAGATTGGGCGTATGCGACCGTGTGGATCACGGATTTGAGGTGGTCGAAGATTACCCAACGGATGACGTCAACGTCGTGGACAGCCTATAATCAGCGGAGGTGCCGGGCCTCTCCCGCGGTCGTCCGACGGGACGACCCTATCCGGCGCCTGTTTGCACGCGTGCTCTATAACGACGCCCGGACATTTCCGGGCCACAGGAGGAAAGAACAACATGCGCTTGCTAAAGAGCCTGTCCCTCGTAGCCATTTTGGCCCTGGTTTTCGCGTTGCCTGTCCAGGCAGCCGTAATCAGTGAGATTCGGATCGATCAGCCCGGTAGCGACATCGACGAGTACTTTGAACTCACCGGCACCCCAGGCGAGAGCCTGGATGGATTGACCTACGTCGTCATCGGCGACGGCGCCACGGCCTCGGGCACGATCGAAATGGCGCTGGACCTGACCGGCAGCTCGATTCCCGCCGACGGCGTGTTCCTGGCCGCCGAGTCCACGTTCAGCCTGGGTGGAAGCGTCGACCTGACGGCCAGCCTGAGCTTCGAGAATGGCGACAACGTCAGCCACTACCTGGTCCG
The DNA here is from genome assembly GCA_029262065.1 of Candidatus Krumholzibacteriota bacterium. Taxonomy (GTDB): domain Bacteria; phylum Krumholzibacteriota; class Krumholzibacteriia; order JAJRXK01; family JAJRXK01; genus JAJDAC01. The sequence continues at coordinate 374,436 of JAJDAC010000027.1, forward strand.
CGGTTTCACCGGCGCGCTCGGTGACGACCTCGACGTAGATGACGACTGTGTCCTCGACTCCACGCCTTGGGCTGGCATCGAAGATCAGATCGCCCTGCTGGAAGAGGCCAACCCCCCGACCGGAACCGAGTGCCACTACGGTGCCAACACGATCGGCCCCGACGGCACGTTCGTACCGGGTCACGTGTACCGCTGCCCCAACAATGTTTGGGTCATTGGAGAATTTGATCCCGCGCTCCTCGATGACACGCCTGGCGTTGGCAACACCAACTGTCCCGTCGGCACCCGTCAGGAGAGCTTCGGTACCGTGAAGAGTCGCTTCTAGACCGTAGCTGTAAAGCAAACGTGTCTCGACACGAAGAAACGGGCCTCGCTAACGCGGGGCCCGTTTCGTTTTCATCGAACCCCCGCTCATCGTAGTATTGTTGCCATGCCAGATATCGTCCTCCGCGGCGCCACGCCTCGCGACAGCGATGCGGTGGCCAGCCTTGTTACTTCGCAGGATGACCTACGCCAGGTCTCACCGCGCGACACGTTCCCTGTAAACGGTGCGGACGTGGATCGCTGGCGCGGGGTCGGCGCGGCCTTCGTGTTGTCGCGCGGTACCGAAGTGTTGGCCTACGGTGAGATCAACCGCGACCCCACCCGGCGCTACCGCTACTGGATCGGCCACGTCGTCGTGAGTTCCGCGCGGCGCAACGCGGGTCTGGGCAAACACCTCATAAGCGCACTGACCATCTACGCGCTGGATCGATTGGGCGCGGGCGAAGTGTGGATCGGTGCGTTCGACGACAACCCCGCGGCGTTGCGTTGCTACCTGCGGTGCGGGTTCGAAGAACGTTCAAGGCGGACCGTCCTGGGGCGCACGCTGGTAGACCTCAGCTACCGCCAACCCATGTCGACCCGCGTCCTATCGCGTAGAGTGGTCGCCGCGCTGTCGGTGGCGTTCGCGGGTCTTTCCACCGCGCTGTTGCCGGCCGAAGCGCGCCTGTGGACCCTGAACGCGACGGGCGAACAACCGCTGTTGGTATTCGCGAGCGCCTGCGCGGTGGCCGGAATCCTGGGATGGATCCTGTGGTACGTGTTACCGCGGAAGGGGACGTCGCCCACCGAGCGGTATCTGATGCCCATGATCCATGGCGTCCTGTTGGCCATGAGTGGCGTGCTTTGCATGGTTCTGCTGGTCCACGCCGCGGGGACCACGACGAGCACGAGAATTACGCAGGATCTTGCCGACGCCTTACCCACGGCGTCGCTGTTTGGCCTGGGTTGGGGGACGCTACTGATGCTGGTCGATCAGCTGCGCGTTCGCATGGCCGTGGACCGCAACTTCAACCCTTGATGGCCTTCTTCATCCGGCGCTTCCAGTCGGGGCGGGGGTCGCTGCAAAACGTGTACAGCGGATACAGTCGGTTGAACGTGTCCTGGAGTTCAGACACGAATGACCCCGGCGTGAGTCGCGAACTACCAATGTGCAGGTGCCGACTCACTACCCAGCCCAACGTGTTATCCCAGCCCACGCCGCGTTCGGGAAAGGCCTCGACCTGGCGCATGCCCAGGCGACCGGCGGCTCGCGCGTAACGATGAAAATTGAATCCGCGCCGCAGGTACGCCGCCTTGATGTATTCATCCAGGAGTTGTAGGTCGGATTGCAGCCGCGGCCGAAACACCGTGGCGATCCGCGCCCGACGGTTCACACCGAAGTCGTAGATCGAAAAACCCATGCGCACGCCCTCGGGGTCGATTCCAACGTACAGCGTGGCGTCGGACAGCCGCTTGAGTTCGGTATTCCAGAAGTACGCGTAGAGGCTGGTCTTGTAGGGCGGCGTGCCGGGTGGAACCTGGGTTCCGCGTTCGAGCAGGCTCAGGTGTGGAGCGACATCCTCACCGGGCGCCAGACTCGGGTCCAGCTCGGTCATGAACGGCCGCATCTCTTCGACCAGTTCGCGGAACGGCTTGAGTACGTGTTCCTCCAACGCCGACTCGTTTTCCTCGAACCAGGCGGGGTCGTTGTTCTCCTTCAGATCCTTGAAGAACTGGAAAGACTCGTCGTGAAAGCCCGAAAACTTCATGCCGGCTCCTGAATGGTGGACGCACTCGCGCTCAGGGCGCGGGCGATGCGGGGCAGAGATACGTCGTAACGGTACTGAAGACCACTGTGGTCGTCGTCGAACTCTTCGTAGATGTGCGACACGTCGAGCGCCGAGAGTCGCTGGTTCAGTTGGCGGGCGCCAAGGTGCAACGCGTACTGATCGCGCGTGCCGCAATCGATCATCAACAACTTGGCGCGGCGTAGCGCGTCGGCGTGCGAGCTCACCATGTTGACCGGATCCCAGGCGAGCCAGCGATCCCATACTTCCGGAATGACCTCACCGGTGTGGACATCGAACGGTAGCGAGAACCCGTGTGGCTGCGATGGGTCGGGGGAGTAGGCGGCGGCGCACCCCATCCACATGAGCGTGTGACCCTGTGTAAATGTACGCGGCTCCTTGGCCATGAAATCGCGCAGGAACGCTTCGACGCGCTCGGCCTCGTTTCCCTTATAGCGACCCAACACCCCCACCGCGGTGGGAATGTCGCGCAGGATACTGTGCACGAAGCCAGCGTCACCGGAATGACACACCAAGGCGTTGAAGACATTGGGGTGGCGCATACCCAGGGCCAGAGTTCCGAAGCCGCCGCTGGATTTTCCGCACAGGCCGCGGCCATGACTTTCGGCCGTTGTCTTCAGGTCGGACTCGATGGCCGCGGTTACCTCGGTCACCAGGTAGTCTTCGTAGCGACCGCAGGCGCCGTTGACGTACTGGCTGCCGCCCAGGGTCGTCATGCAGTCGACCCCCACGAAGATGACTTCGGGCATCCCTCCGGCGATCAGCCGGTCCAGGCGTAGATGCAGGGGGTCGGTGAAGGTGCCGGGCGCGAAAAAGTGCATCCCGGTGCCCGTATAGCCACTGAGACCATAGATGACCGGATATCGCCGATCATCGGTCGGGTCGTAACTGGGCGGAAGGTAGACCGGATGTTGACGAAATGTAGGATCGCCGTACCGGTTGCCGGCCAGAACCTCGCTGTCGAAGCCAACGAAGACCAGCCGACCTGCGCCCGTGGGATACTCGGCAGATATCACGGAAGAACGAAACCTCGAATGATTCTGGGCTTACCCCGGCGGCCACTGCATTTCCCGGCCACCCAGGAGATGCACGTGGAGATGGGGAACTTGTTGACCACCCTGGTCTCCAGCATTGATCACCAGGCGAAATCCCGGCTCCACAAGGCCCTCCTGGTCGGCGATTTCACGCGCTACCACCATCAGGTGGCCCAGAAGGGCTTGATCTTCCCGGGAAGCTCCTTGGATTCCCACGAGGGGCTTCCGGGGAATGATCAAGATGTGGACGGGTGCCTGGGGATTGATGTCCCGAATGGCGAAACAGGAGTCGTCCTTGTGGACGAAATCGCCCGGGATATCTCCATCGATGATCTTGGTGAACAGAGTCTTCTCGGACATTGGCTTCCGTGCCTCGAATATCAGGTGAACTGTGAGCATATCACAGTTCCTGCGGGATTTCCGGGCATGAGGCGCGGGCGGTCCTAGGGGCCCAGAATGCGGGCCAGGGCCTTTTCGTCGACCTGCAGGAAGGTGCCGGCCAGACGAGGCGTCAGTACGCGCCAGTTTTCACCCCGTTCGAAGATGGCGTGGAACATGGGGATGGCGACTTCCAGCTCACCTGCGTTGGCCAGGGCCACGGCGTGCCAGAACTTGGCCTCGAGGTTGTCGCCCAGGATAGCCTCGGCCTCGCCGTACGCGGCCTTGGCAGCGTCGATGTCACCGTGCTCCATGGCCAGGTCGCCACGATTCATCGCGTCGTATCCCTGATGCACGCGGTACAGGCGTTGCAGTTCGGTTACCGGGTCGGTGTGGTCGTCGACTCGCAGGTCGACCACCGTGTCGGCCCAGGCGCGTCCGGTCGACTCGCCCTCGACCACGATGATCGCGGCCGATTGCATACCGCGGATGTCGCCACCCTCACCCTCGGCGGCGACCAGGGCGGCCAACATACGCACGGCGAGAGTTCCGCGGGTGTTCTCGAACGCGCGCGCCATGGCGGCGGGAACGGTGTCGTTGGCCATCAGGTTGGCTTGCACCGAATAGTTCTCACCCGACGCGTGCCCCGCCTCGGGAATGCATCCGTCACCGGTGTGCACGGAAACGTTTCCCTGCCCATCGATCATCGCCACCTGACGGATTTCCGGTGCGTTGTCGGCCAGCAACAACCCGCGCAGCGTTTGTTCCGCCGAGCGTCCCGCGCGCATCATGTCCAGCCCCAACGGTCCGTAGGTTACATCCACCAACGACTGGGTGGCCACCGCACCCACGCCGGCCTCGGCCCACGCCACGATCGAACCCACACTGAACCAGTGTGACTGCACCGCCACGCCCAGCTGTCCGGTGTCGGCATCGCGAGCCACGATGGAGTACGTAGCGTGGCTGGAATTGGATTTGGCAACGAGAAGAAGGAACGCGAAAACGACGAACCGAAAGCGTCGGAGCATGGAGCCACCTAGAGGTTGCGCAGCATCCAGAGCAGAACGACTGCGGTGAGACCCAGCACCACACCGGCGCGGGCCATCGTGCCAAAGGCAATGGCGGGCATGGTCAATGCGCGCGATCGCACGGAACCTTCATTCATCGCGATCTCACCGGGCAACAACGCCATGGGCTCGGCCATGCTCACGCACAGTTCGGTCAAACCACTACGTGGTCGTTCGATGCGATCGTGGCCATCGTGCGGGTCCACGGTGTCTTCACAGGCGCGGGCAAATGCCGCGACCTGCGCGCGCTCTTCGGGGTGCGTCAGCAGGCGCTCCACCACTTCCTTGGTGAGGATTTCGATAAGGTCGCCGTCGGCCCAACTGACGAGCATCTCGTTACCCACCGGTTGATCGCGCGAGTATCCCCATTGTTTCGGTGCGGCCATGGTTGTTCTCCTACTGTTGCTGGAGTGCGGCGGCAACCTTGCGGTCGTCGCCGGTTTCCATGGAGCCGGAAGCGTAGAGTTGCTTTACGAAATGCTGCACGACGGCGTGTTTCTGGCCGTGGTCGAGGTCCCACGCATCGGCGACCGCGCGGATGGGTTGCATGGAGTCGACCAGACGATCGAGTAGCGACTGCACCCGCTCGGGCGATCCCAGACGGAACAGGTGATCCAACTCGCGCAGGGTGAGTCCCTGTTCGTAACGCATTCCCAACAACAGCCGGTCTTGTCGGTGCAGGATGTGGATGACGCGCTTCATCGCGGTGGAGAAGCGGTCGCCTTCCTTGTGGATCAGGTCGGATACACGTGGCTCGAGCTCGGGCACCAGGCCATCGTTGTCTTTGCGCAACAGCGCCGCCGCATCCACGGGATTCTCTCGTTCGCTGCGTCGGTCCGCGAGCACGCGAGCGTTCTGGGTCAACCGGAGCAATAGGCTTGGCCACTTGCCGTAGCCAATGTATTCGCGCACCACGGCGAAGTCGGTGTCGTGGAGTTCGGCGAAAACCTCGCGCGTGGCTTCCTCGGCCATGGCTTCGCCGTTGCGTAGATCATCGGCCAAGCGCAAGGCCAGCGTGTACACCACGGGCATGCTGGCCTCGACCAGTTCAGGCCAGTGGGCCTGGGGGTCCTGGCGCGCGCGTTGGACCAGACGTTGGAAATCGACCCCGCGTAGCTTGGGGTCGCGCTGAAGAAGACGGTCGAGGTGCCTCATGGGCGCATACTCGCTGGGAAGGGGCCTTGGCCAACATCGATGGACGGTCCTATGATGCCCCCACCGGAGGATTTTCGCCATGGCCGAGCGCAAGAACGAAGCGGAAGACCCGACGAAGGAGCCGGCCGAGACCGGGGCGGCGCATCGGTTCAAGTTCGCTCAACGATGGGAAAAGAAGCGCCAGCAGCGCAACCTGTCGAAGGCATGGTCGCTGTTGGCCCTGGACCTGGCTCTGATGCTGATCATCGTTGCCCTCACGACCTATCTGGTCAAGCAACTGTAGAGCAGTTACTCTGGTGACCAGGCTGGGCGGTCGTCCAAGGGCAGGACCCCAGGTTTTGGTCCTGGTGATGGGGGTTCGAATCCTCCCCGCCCAACCACCAAATCTTCAACGCGCCGCCTACGACCGGCGGCGCGAATCCAACGACTGAAATGATATTGAGTAGAGGAAGGATAATCCCGGCCGTGAATGGCCCAGGGCCATTCGATGGATTCCACCCGAAACGCAGTGCGGGCGAAACGCTCCCATCCCATCGTCGACGCTCCCGAATCGAGTTCGGTCGGCCGGGTTATCGTGTTCCTTACGGGACACACCAGATGCGAGCACGGCACAGGTGATATTCAGTTGGCTCCCTGACTGTCCACTTCAGCAATGCTTGTTCCAGTGCGCAATAAATCCCATTTCGCGTAGAAATCGATGAAAAAGCGCCCGAATCAGTCCTAAGGAGGCGTTTTGGGTGGCTAATTCTGTCCGGTATCTCGGATCACCGCCCGGTTTTCGGCCACTACTGGCCCGTTGATCTGCACGCGTACTATCTGGAAGGGGACCAGGGCAAACTTTCTTCTTATGTAAGTTTGCTGTCGCTTGACGTAGCCTGGGCCCGGCTTATACTTCTTCGCTGTTTGCAGGCAGAAGCTGGCTGGCGAATCGGTGAGCTCCAGCCCTTCTGAGGAACCCAGAATGAATGGGAAGAAAGGCCCCGGACGGCTCCAGAAGCGGGCCGCAACCATGCGGGGCGTTGGGTTTTACACGGTCATTCCCACCATGATGGTGGTCGGGCCGGTGTTTGGTTATTTAGTGGGCGCTTGGCTCGAGCGCCGGGTCGGGTACGCCCCGTGGGTCAGCTTCGCGGGGGTCGTGCTGGGTGCGATAGCGAGCGTGCGGCAGATCGTCTTGATCATGAAAAGGGCCAGCGAACGCGAGCGATGACTCGCCCAACCAGATTTCTGAAGTAGACCCCACCCAATGTCCATCCAATCCCTCCCAGCCACCGCGGTCGACGCCGCGTTCCTCAGGCGGGTCTACGTGTACAGCCTGGTACTCGCGGGTCTGGCTGCGCTGGTGTTGGCGCAAACGGTCAGCCGGCCCTGGGGCCTTGGCTTTGCCGCCGCCGGGGTGTGGAGCGTCGCCAACTTCTGGGCTCTGGAGCGACTGATGCGAATGGGCGTGGGTCCGGGTCCCAAGGACCCCGTCGCCATCATGATCGCCGGCGCCGTGAAGGCCCCGGTGCTGTACGGCCTGGGCGCGGTCATCGTGGTCTTCGGCAAGTTTCCTCCGCTATCGCTCATCGCCGGTTTCTCGGTACCCATGACAGTGCTGGTGCTCAAGGTGATTGGTCGTATTCTGTCTGCGAAGATGAACGCTTCCAACGAACTCGTTGGTACTGGTCTTTCGGACCAGGGAAGCCAATCGCAGGTACATCCCACTCAGGCGCGAGAAGGATGATCGAGTTCATGAAGCGCGGAATGAATCTCCGGCGGCCGATGCTCGTGCTGTCTCTGTTGACGGCGGCGTTTCTGTTGGCGTTTCCGGCGGCAGTCCAGCTTGCTCATGCGGAAGATGCGCACGCGAGCGACGCGACGGCCGTTTCCCAGACCGACGATCACGCTCAACCCGACGACTCGGGTCACGGCGAAGGTCCGGCGCACAGCGAACCTCATGGTGACGCTGACCCGCACGGCGATGACATACACGGCGGAGAACACGGCGAAGAGCATCACGCCGAGCACGGCGAGCACGTCGAGCTTCCGCACACGCTCATGCTTCTGCGAGCGCTGGGTATCATTCCCAAGTACGACCACGCCAAGGTCGAAGCCGGCGGAAGCTATCTGACCAGCGGCGCCGGCATTGGCGCCTGGGTCCACGTGTTCGAAAACACATTCTTTGCGCTGTTGGCCTCGCTGGTCATCAGCCTGGTGTCCATCACCGTCTACAACAAGCGCGAGGTCTTGCCTGGCCGTCTGCAGGCCCTGGTAGAGCTCATCGTTGAAAACGTCGACAACATGATGACCACGATCATGGGCCCCATAGGTCGCAACTACACGCCGTTCGTGGGCACCATTTTCGTCTACTTGTTGTGCATGAACTACTCGGGGCTCATTCCGTTGGGTAAGGCGTCCACGTCGACGTTCCTGAACAACTTCAGCGTGGCGCTGATCGTGTTCTTGTTCGTGCAGTACACGGGTATTCGCAAGAACGGGATCGGCGGCTACCTCCATCACCTTTGCGGCTCGCCCAAGGATATCACCGGTTGGTTGTTGGCACCGCTCATGTTGTTTCTCGAGCTGTTCGGCGAGTTGATCAAGCCGGTCAGCCTGAGCCTGCGTCTTTTTGGAAATATTTTTGGCGAAGACATGCTGCTGGTGATCTTCGCGTTGTTGGGAGTTGTCCTGGTGTCGGTGCTCGGAATTCCGGGCCTCGATGGTAACGTGGGCATTCCCTTGCACCTTCCCTTCCTGATGTTGTCGATGTTGTTGGGTTTCATCCAGGCCATGGTGTTTTCGCTGCTTGCGGCGGTCTACATCTCCATGATGTTGCCCCACGACGACCATCACTAAGGGATGTTGGAATTCGGTCGTCGGCAACGAGGTCGGCGGTCGGAGTTGATGAGAACGGAACGAAAGGAACAAGACAATGGAGCTTCTGGGACTCGCCCTGCCTTTGGGCGTCGGCCTGGCCGCGATTGGAAGTGCCTTCGGTCTCGGTATGGCCGTAAAGGGCGCCATGGAGTCCATGGGTCGTCAGCCGGAGGCCATCGGTCAGATCCAGACCGCCATGATCATCGGTTGTGCCTTCATCGAGGCTCTGACGATCTACGCGCTTCTTACCGTGATTCTTCTGATGGGTAACCTGAGCGCCTAGCTCGTTTCCCTGGACGGCTACACGTTCGGACGTCCGTTCCTTTCGAAGTTGGTTTTGCCCCGGGGCGCTTGAGCGCCCCGGGACAGTCGCCAACTCGATCGCGGTCGTCATGAGTGCGGATTTTTTCAGCGCCAAGGATATTCCATGGAAGCACTGACGCAGGGCTTATTTCTCAAGGACATCGTCGCGTTGCTCGTGACGAACATCCTTGCGTTCATTCTGCTGCTGCTGATTCTCAGAAAGTTCGCGTGGGGTCCCATCCTCAAGATGTTGGACGACCGTCGCGACAAGGTTCAGGGCGACTACGCCACGGCGAAGGCCAAGGTCGACGAGGCCGAAGGACTGCGTCAGGGCTTTGAAGACAAGCTGGACGACATCAAGGGTCTCGAGCGCGAACGCGTGCAAGAGGCCGTGAAGCGGGGCGAAAGCATTGCCGCCAGCCTGGAACGAGCGGCGCGCGACAAGGCCGAAGACATTCGTGAGAAGGGTCATGCCGACCTCGACCGCGATGTGGCCACCGCGCGACTCGAATTGCGTGAAACGGTCGTAAGCATGACGATCACGGCGGCCGAGAAGCTCGTGAAGGAAAAGCTCGACGATGCCAAGCATCGTCAGTTGATCGAGGACTTCATTTCGGGCCTGGGGGATTCGCGTGCCTAGCGAAGTCGTCGCCGGTAGATACGCCGAAGCGCTCATGGGCGCGGTAACGGATCCGTTGGTCATGCAGGCCATCAACGAAGAGCTACGCCAAGTAGCCGACATCGTTGAAGGACACCCGCAGTTCAAGACGTTTCTCGAGGGTCCAAGCGTTCGTACCCAGGACAAGCACGGCCTCATGGCCAAGCTGTTCAAGGCCGAACTGAACCCGCTCACCATGGACTATCTGCGATTGTTGATCGACAAGGACCGGATAGATCATCTGGAACCGTCGTCCACGATCTTCCAGCGCCTGGTCGAGACCAAGCGTAACCAGGTGAGGGTCGAGGTTACTACGGCGGTTCCTTTGCCGGCGGACATGGCCGACCGTCTGAAGCGACGTCTCGATGCTATTACGTCCAAGGACACCATTCTCGAGCCCAGAGTCGATCCGCGGATCGTGGGCGGAGTGATTGTGAAATTCGAAGAGCGCGTGATCGATGGCAGCATCCGCACGTCGCTGACCGACATCAAAAAGGATCTGATGGCCGCCAATCTGTAGGCCGTTCGAAGGAGATTCGCCTTGAAGCTGCGTCCCGATGAAATCAGCTCCGTACTTACTTCGGAGCTCCAACAGTACAGCCAGGAGCTCAACGTCGAGAGCGTGGGCACCATTCTGCAGGTCGGTGACGGTATCGCGCGCATCTACGGACTGCGCGACGTCATGGCCGGTGAGCTGGTGGAGTTCGAGAACGGCATCCAGGGCATGGTGCTGAACCTCGAAGCAGATTCCGTCGGCTGCGCCATCTTTGGCAGCGACCAGCATATCAAAGAAGGCGACACGGTCCGGCGTACCGAGAAGATTGCCTCGATCCCCGTGGGCGAAGCACTGCTTGGCCGCGTGGTGGATCCGCTGGGAAATCCCACCGATGGCAAGGGTCCCATCGCCGCCACCGAGACTCGTTTGATCGAGTTCAAGGCGCCCGGCGTGCTCGACCGTCAGCCGGTGACCGAGCCGCTGCAGACCGGTATCAAGGCCATCGATTCCATGATCCCCATTGGCCGCGGCCAACGTGAGTTGATCATTGGCGATCGCCAGACCGGCAAGACGGCGATCATCCTGGATACCATCATCAACCAGAAGAACACCGACGTTCACTGCATCTACGTGGCCATTGGTCAGAAGGCCTCGACGGTCGCGGGTGTGGAACGCGAGCTGCGCGAGAACGGCGCCATGGAATACACCACCATCGTGGCGGCCAACGCATCGGACCCCGCACCCATGCAGTACATCGCGCCCTACTCCGGCGCGGCGTTGGGTGAGTACTTCCTGTTCGGCGGCAAGCACGCCGTCATTTTCTACGACGATCTTTCCAAGCAGGCCGCTGCGTACCGCCAGCTGTCGCTGCTGCTGCGTCGCCCGCCGGGCCGCGAGGCGTTTCCCGGCGACGTGTTCTACACGCATAGCCGGCTGCTCGAACGCGCCGCCAAGATGAGCGACGAGAAGGGCGGCGGTAGCCTTACGGCGCTGCCGGTCATCGAAACGCAAGCCGGCGATGTGTCGGCCTACATTCCCACCAACGTGATCTCCATTACCGACGGTCAGATCTTCCTGGAGAGCGATCTGTTCTTCTCGGGTCAACGGCCCGCGGTGAACGCCGGTATTTCGGTGAGTCGTGTGGGTGGTAACGCGCAGACCAAGGCCATGAAGAAGGTGGCTGGTCGTTTGCGGTTGGACCTGGCCCAGTACCGCGAACTGGCTGCGTTCTCGCAGTTTGCCAGCGATCTGGACAAGGCCACGCAGGCGCAGTTGGCGCGTGGTCAGCGCGTGCTCGAGATCCTGAAGCAGGACCAGTACAAACCCATGGCCATGGAGAAGCAGGTCACCATCATCTACGCGGTCATCAACAGCCACGTGGATCATGTGCCGGTGGAAAAGGTCGTGGAGTACGAGAAGCAGTTCCACGTGTTCATGGACGACAAGGGCAGCGACGTACTGCATCAGATTCGCGAAGTCGGCGTGCTGAACGAAGAGATCGAAGGCGCGTTGAAGACCGCCATCGAGCAGTTCAACGCGCAGTTCCAGGCCTAGGTAACGTAGGAGTCGCCGGTGCCCGCGAACATCAAAGAAATTGAACGGCGGATAAAGTCCGTCAAGAACACGCAGCAGATCACGCGCGCCATGAAAATGGTGGCGGCCGCGAAGTTGCGCCGTACGCAGGACAAGCTCATGGCCAGCCGTCCGTACGGCGCCAAGCTCAACGAACTGCTACGGGGTCTTGCCGGAGCGTCGATCGATCATCCGTTCCTGGAAGCGCGCGATGTAAAGCGGCGCCTGGTGGTCGTGGTGACTTCCGACAAGGGACTCTGCGGTGGTTACAACAGCACCATCGTGCGCGACACGCACGCGTACCTGCAGGCCAACAGCGACGGCGTGGAAAACGTGCTGTACCTGATTGGCCGTAAGGGTCGCGACTTCTTTTCGCGACGCGACTGGCCCATCCACACCACGGTCGACGACCTGGGTGGCGGCATCGATCTAGCCCGCATCAACGCGGTGGCCGACGAGGCCATGCACCAGTTCACGACCGACCAGGTGCAGGAAGTGGTCGTGATCTACACGCGGTTTGTGTCGACGCTGCGTTACGAGCCCGACCAGTTTGTATTGCTGCCGCTGTCGGGTGGTGACGGTGACGATGATGCTGAAGGCAGCGGCAGCATACGAGACTATATATATACGCCCAGCGCCGAGGGCGTTTTGCACATGCTGTTGCCCAAGTCGGTGCGCAACAAGGTCTTCAATGCGGTGGCCGAGGCGTTCACGAGTGAACACGGCGCCCGTATGACGTCGATGGATTCAGCCACGAACAACGCGGGTGACATGATCGACACACTTACATTGTTCAAGAATCGGGCGCGTCAGGCCGCCATTACCCAGGAGATCAGCGAGATCGTCGGCGGAGCCGACGCTATCGCATAACCGGAGGAAGTTCTGTGGCGAACACAGCAGTCGTAGGCGGTAAGTACGGCCAGGTCGTGCAGGTCATCGGTCCCACCGTCGACCTCGAATTCGATTCGGACCACCTGCCGGAAATCCTCAATGCCGTGGTCATTGAGGATCCCAAGCACGGTGAGCGCGGCCTCACGGTAGAGGTAGCCCAGCATCTGGGTAACAACATCGTGCGTTGCGTGGCCATGGATGGCACCGACGGTCTGGTGCGCGGCATGCGCGCGCGCAACACGGGTGGTCCCATTACGGTGCCGGTGGGCGAGCAGTGCCTGGGCGGAATCTTCAATCTGTTGGGCGAGCCGCTCAACGACCTGAAGCTCACCGACCCCGACCAACGTTGGCCTATCCATCGTGATTCGCCCAAACTCAGCGAACAGTCGGCCAGCAAGGAGATCTTCGAGACCGGTATCAAGGTTGTCGACCTTCTCGCGCCGTACGCGCGCGGTGGAAAGATCGGCCTGTTCGGCGGTGCCGGTGTAGGCAAGACGGTTATCGTAATGGAGCTCATCGACTCCATCGCCAAGGAGCACGGTGGCTTCTCGGTGTTCTGCGGCGTGGGCGAGCGCACGCGCGAGGGCAACGATCTCTACCTGGAAATGGAAGAGTCGGGCGTGCTCAAGAACACCGTACTGGTCTACGGCCAGATGAACGAGCCGCCCGGTGCGCGTTTGCGCGTGGCGCTCAGCGGTCTGACCATGGCCGAGTACTTCCGCGACACCAAGGGCACCGACGTGCTGCTGTTCGTGGACAACATCTTCCGCTTCACGCAGGCGGGTTCAGAAGTGTCCGCGCTTCTGGGTCGTATGCCGAGCGCCGTGGGTTACCAGCCTACTCTGGCAACCGAGATGGGCGCGCTGCAAGAACGCATTACTTCCACGAACAAGGGTTCGATCACCTCGGTGCAGGCTATCTACGTGCCCGCCGATGATCTTACCGATCCGGCGCCGGCCACCACGTTCTCGCATCTGGATGCGACCACGGTGTTGAGTCGTCAGATTGCCGAGCTGGGTATCTACCCCGCCGTGGATCCGCTGGCTTCCACCAGTCGTATTCTCGACCCGCACGTTCTGGGCGAAGAGCATTACGCGGTCGCGCGTCAGGTGCAGGAGGTTCTGCAGAAGTACAAGGAACTGCAGGACATCATCGCCATTCTGGGTATGGACGAACTGAGCGAAGACGACAAGACCGTCGTGCAGCGCGCGCGCAAGATCCAGAAATTCCTGAGCCAGCCGTTCAAGGTGGCCGAGCAGTTCACCGGTATTCCCGGCAAGTACGTAAAGCTCGAAGACACCATCCGCGACTTCAAGGCCGTGGTGAACGGTGAGTACGATCACCTGCCCGAGCAGGCTTTCTACATGGTCGGTGGCATCGAAGAAGCCGTCGAGAAGGCCAAGGAGTTCCAGGACTAGTGTCGACCACGCCGTTTCAACTGAGCATCGTTACGCCTGAGCGAACCATCTATGAGGGTGAGGTTACTTCGGTGACCTTGCCCGCTACCGATGGTTACGTTGGGATCTGGGCGAATCATGCACCCATGGTTGCCGCCATGCGGGCCGGGGTGCTGACGTTTGATACCGTGAAGGCGCAGCACTCGGGTGAGATGTGGGCGGTGGGCCAGGGGTTCTGTGAGGTCTCCGATAACCAGTGCATCGTGCTGGTCGATTCAGCCCAGGCTGAAGGGGAGATCGACTACGACTCGGTGCGCGCGCATCTGGCGCGGCGGAAGAAGGAACTGCGCGAGCATCTTGCCGATCCGGAGTTTGACGCGGAAGTGGCGGAGCGGGAGATTGAGGAAGATGAGGCGATGCTGCGGGTTGGGTTCTTGCGGGGGAGCCGGGGGTAGCCGTTCTCTTTCCGAGTCTTTTGGAACGCCCGGCCAGTTTGGCTGGGCGTTTCTGTCTCGGAGAACCATGGGACCCGGGTCCCATACAGCCTCGCTGTCGGGAAGAGTCGTCGCTTTCAACGCCAACCCCCTTCTGCTACCCTCCCAGTCAGCTCTTTACCCAGAGGAGTCTGCAATGCGCCCAATTCTGATCTTCCTAACCCTACTATTGTTCGCCACCTGTGTCCCTCAGGCCCACGCCCAACGCGCATTCAGCGAAGAAACCCAGGTCTTCCGCGACGTCCGCGACGGCGTCTTCACGGTCTACAGCGAATACGGCAAAGGCACGGGGTTCCTCGTCAGTGCCGACGGCCTGGTAGTCACCAACGCTCACGTACTCTCGACGTCCGACCGCATCCGCGTGGTCCTGGATCCTGGTCTCAAGGTCGAGGCCACGATCGTGCACGCCGACGAGAAGAAGGACCTGGCCATACTCAGAGTGCACACTTCGTTTGTGCACGATCGACCGGTCCTGGCACTTTCCGACGGCGCGGATGGCTACGTCGAAGTGGGAGAGCGGGTTCTCGCCATTGGCTCGCCGCTGAACCAGGACCGCGTTCTCACCAGCGGTATCGTGAGCAAGGTGGAAGAGGGCGCCATCATTGCCGACGTCAACATCAACCCGGGCAGCTCTGGTGGGCCGTTGCTGAATCTGGCGAGCGACGTGGTTGGCATCAACACCTTCGGCGACGTGGCCGCTCGCGGCCAGGGCCTCGCGGGGTCCATCAGCGTGAGGGAGTTGCATCGCGTATTGGAGAAGGCTCGCACCAAACTCGACACAGCCGAGGAACCCTCAACTGCTAAGTATCCCTGCATGCCCGACCGCGCCTACCCGGTGCGAGCACTGCAAGACGCCGTGACGCGTTTCGACTACGTGAGCAGCTTCGAAGAGGAAGAGCATGTCTTCGGCCGTCCCGGGCGCACGAAATCCGATCACGCTCGAGGCGCGTCGGGGGCTCAACCTTTCAGGATGGAACTCGGCGGCTTCGAGATCCTTGTCTTCACTCCGCCTCGGCTCTACTACGTGGTCAAGAGGCGGGAAATCGACCGTGCTGAGCGAGCCGGCCGTCGCTCGGAAGAGGCGCGCGAGGACGCAGACGTTTTCGGAGATCTCCGTGAATGGGGACAATATGCGGGCGGATGGACACCTACCGTGATGTTCGTGGTCATGCCCAAGTTGGGACAAACCGGTTCCAGCGTCTTCGGCAATATCATATCCGGCATCGCCAGTGGCATCACAGGGATCAGTACTGGGTCACATTCGGAGCTGGAATTCAAAGGCGACGTGGCCGAGTTCGATCTCTACGAAGACGGGGAGATGGTGTCCGACCTTCAGCGCGGCGTGACCTGGATTCCGCTGGATTTTTCAACGGGCGGGTTCTACTCGGCGAGCGGTAAAGACCTGGCTCGCATGGGAGTCTTTCAATACTCAGCCGAAGACTTCGCGGTCGACGAAAACGGCCTCTGGCCCGATATCGATGTCTTCGTTCGCTCCTCAGACGAGGACGCCCCGCGCCGGATGACCCTGCCGCCGGGAGTTGTGGAAGCCATTCATGCAGACTTCGACGAGTATCGCTGGTCCCTTCAGGCCGCGCAGGCCCCTCTGGTAGTGAAAGGGGCGAACTGATGCGTATCCAAGTCCTGAACCCAATTTGCCTGGTGCTTGTTGGCATTGCCATCGCAGCTCTCTGCGTCGGCTGCAATGGCAAGCCGCCCGTCCGAATCGTCGACATCGACCCAGCTTCACTGCAGGTGGGATCGTCCGCCCTCGACGTGCGTGCCCTGTACGGCTCCCCCGAACACGCCTACACCATGGAGTTCGGACAAGAAACCGACCACATCTGGGACGGTGTGGTCTGGGAGTACAAGATGGGAAACAATCCAACGTACGTATGGACACAGCGCCCGCTGAAGGGGCGGTTGGTCTTTGCCGTAGCTGGCTCCGATACGTTGCTCAACCACTGGGATCTCGAGCGACCGGTCGCTCCGGCGCGAGTTCAGTAGCGACAATCAGACGTTGTCGCATGCCAAAAGGAAAGCGCCGATGATACTCAACCGCCTCTCGTCAATATTCTGTGTTCTGATTGCGTTGCTCACCGCCTCACCTGCGCCCGCCCAGCAAGACACCGACCCCGAACTCCGCCAGCTGGCCACCGAACTTCTCGACGCCATGGGCTCCTTCCGAATGATGGAAGAGATGTTCGACCAAATGGAGAGCCCGTTGGCCGACCAGTTCTCCTCCGAACTGTCCGACCAGGAAAAGGAACGATTCCGCGAGACCATGCGCGGGTTCAAAGACGGTTTCGTGGAAGTAATGGTTGGCCCGGGAGGCCTGGTCGATGTCATGGCGCCCATCTACGCGAAGCACTTCACCAGCGAAGAGATGCGCGAGGCCATCGCGTTCTATTCGTCGCCACTGGGCAAGAAGATGACCGATATGAGTGGGGAGTTCGGTCGCGAGATGATTGAGGCGTCCATCTCGTGGGCGCAAACGGGTATACCCAAGCTCATCGAGGGCATGGTCAACGACGTGCGTGAAGAGGCATACTAGGGCAAAGACCTGTAGCTGATTGTGCCATGGGACCCGGGTCCCATAGCTGATGGTGCACCGATTGCTCTTTCCCGGGTCTTTTTTGACGAAACCTGTCATGCAAGTAAGCGATCTTTCCTCTGGGGTATGCCTGTCCATCATTCACAACACGCGCGCTTCTACTCGCGCCTGCGTTTCAATTGGTCTTCCCCAGCCGGCTGCCAAATCTTGTTCACGCTAGCGAACTAGTACCAACGACTTGTCATACGGCCTCGAGCCAATAACTACCCGGGCGTAGTAGACACCCGACGGCGCCGAATTCTGGCGCTCGTCGACGCCCCTCCAGGTAACAACGTAGTTGCCTGGTGCTTCCCAGCGCGGGGACTTCAAATTCCTTACGAGCCTACCCGCAACATCGTAGATGGCGACTGCCACACTGGCCGGCTCGGGCAGTGAATACTCGATGTTGACTATAGGATTGAAAGGGTTTGGATACGGTTCTGAAACCCGCGGATGGTCCAATGCGGCTGTATTGGTGGCTTGTCCTACGACCAGGACTACAGATTGCGGCTCGTAGCGAATCGAAACCGGAACACCCTCTGACTGAACGTTGGCGAAGGAGCCTGAAACTGATTCCGCAACAATTAGGATGAGCTCCGTCCCGGGGGGTGGAATTGTCCCTCCGGCGAACTGGACCTCCAAAGTTCCGTCTACGACAACCGGGCCTGAAACGACGATCTGGTCGAGACTCGCCCCCAACTCATCAAGGTCAAAGCAAGCAATACCACCAGGCTCCAAGGCCAGTGCACCGTCAATGGAGAGCGTTCCCTTGCGCGTATCTGCACAACCCAAGTCTGCAGATACTGCCTGTCCCAGATCACCTGGGCTCACGAGGCCATGGTTCGTAAGATCTCCCGCCAGACTGCCATTGCCCGACAGCACTCCACCCGCGCGCACCTCTACAGAGTTAGCCTGGACGTGGCCTCCGTCTGCAATCTGCAGGTGCGCTTGTGAGCCGGACGCGAACGCAACAATGAGCTCATCTTGTACGGCGTAAGAACTACTTGACCCGCGCACTTGAAGGACGCTTTCTGACACGCTTCCTGTTCCGAGCCGCGAGCGGGAGGACACTGTAACGACACCACCATCTTCAACTCTCAGACTTGACGATCCGGCACCCCCGTAGATCCATCCATTGACATCCCACTGCGAGCCGAGCCCCGAAACCGATACGTCCGCTTCTGAGCCTACGAATTGCCCGGTAACAGCGTTGTTGGAGAAGAGGCGACCTCCATCGACTACTTCGACCAGAGCTGATCCTTCTCCGCCGATTCTCATGTTGGCATTGCAGGTCCATCGACTCCCTAGTCCGGAAACTGTCGCGGTCCCGCTTGAGCCTGGAAACTCAGCGATGAACATGTGGGAGCCGCTCGTGACAGTTCCTTCGTTTGTGATCATGAGCTTGCCGACGCCGGCGCGGCCTACGATCAATCCCGCGGAAGGCGCCCAGCTCGATCCAGGGTCTGAGACAGTCACACTTCCGAAGGAACTCTGAATGTCAACTGCCAGAGTACTAACTCCGGAGATGGTACTAACGGAAGAGCCGGAAAGAATGTTGACCACTCCATCGCCTTGGTTGCCTATCTTCATCGATGAATGGGTTGCCACTGTTTCGTTCTGAAATGTTGCAACTCCGACACCGCCCAAGAAACCCAATCTGAGCAGCCCCGTTGCGTTGTTCCAGACGAGGTCGTCTACCGTCAAGACTCCCGAGGTTCCCTGCTCTACGGCCACAATCACGGTGTCTGTATTCCAAACCCCGCCCTGCCCGAATATTTCTAGTTCGGCCGCGCCGGGCAAGCCCGTAGTTTCAACTATCTCACCGATCTCTACAGAGAATGATCCGGTGTCGCGAAGCAATGTGTAGGTCTGTCCCCCTAGGTCGAACACGAATCTCCCTGATTCAACCCGCAATCGATCATTAGTTGCGTCGCCAGCCGGAGAGGAAATCGGATCATCGGGTCCACTGTACGATCCAAAGTAGACGATGCTGGCAGGGTCCGAGGCCAAACAAGGATGTGGTCCGAAGACAGCTATCTTGTCGGACCCTGGAGTCCCCAGAACTGGATACCAATTCGCTGCGTAGTGAAAAGAACCACTGGTGCCCTGGCCTGACTGGTAGCCGGTCCACGGCACCCAATTGTTGGGCCAAATGGCCGGGCAAAACGGCGAGGCCGGACACTCGCCGCAGCCAGGAGGAAGATCTTGGGCCACTACATGGGACGGAACGTGTACCAGTAGGTAGAGTATGAAGGTAATGGACCATCCGCGTTTCATTCTCAACTCCCTGTCATGTCAAAACGTGACGTCGAACTCGCCTGCACATAGCTGACGCCGATCCCCGAAAATGCTGTCTGGAAATCCGGCACGATCACTCAGATCACCGGAGAAAGTGCCCTTGAGACGAGTTCCATCGAACTCTGTCACCTGGGCCGACCCAGTGATCAATCCCGACGGGCTATAGATTTGATTCGGCGGTGTGCTGTTGCGATCCCATTCGGCGTACATGATGGCAACCGCTGTCGTTGAGTTGTCCAAGGCCAGATCAAACTCAGTAGGAACCTCGGAAAGCTCGGGAAAACTGAGGTGAATTGAGTATTCGATCCCTCGAATACTCTGCACGGTGTCTATTACGTAGTTTGCTCCGGGAATCGAGCTGCGCAACGCTCCGACTTTGGCCGTCGCGAAGTCGACCGTCTGATCCTCACTCTTGATCGATAACGAGACGTGACCCTGGCCCACCCTTTCGCCGGGATCGTCGCTATCACAAGCAGCCGACATTGTTAGCAGGGCGACCAAGAGAATGTACTTCGACACTGTTGAACCCCTCCTCTTGAACCAGAAGTGATCTTGTTATCGAGCGGGAATGTCCCGAAGACTCCTCTCACTCGGCGATTTCCGTGCGAATAGAGTTGGCACGCACAATGGCGGCAGCCAACGCGCTTAACTTCGCATCAGCTTCTCGAACGTAGGGATGACTGAGCCCTACGAGCGCCGCTTGCCTGTTGGCGTAGTTGCGGATTGTTCGATAATCGACTCGCCATGCGGCAACCGACTTCTCAAGGTGCGGAAGCGATCGGCTTCCGCCTCGAAGCAGAGTTCTTGATGATTCAGAAATCGTATTGGGGTCATTCGAGTAGAGGCTCCAGGATGCAGCCTCAAGACCCCGTTCTTGACCCAAGCCGCAGCCAAGCGCTAGAACCAGGCACACCAGCACCGCGGCTCGGGCGGGACGTGCCCTCCCTCTGTAGATACCAAACACGGGAAACCTACCTCGCCATCTGAAGCCTTGGTTGCTCGCTACCCTGCGTAGCTGTCTAGATCATGCATCTGAAGTAAACGTCTGCTGGACCGACGTAACGTGACAATTAAGTTGAAGAAAGTTCGGGCTCGAACGCATCCCAGAAGCGGCCTTATACTGGCTGCTTGGGCGCCTGGGCGCGCTATTCTCGGGCTAGAAGACGGGGGAACCTATGCCTGGTGATCGAAACGGCTATGAGGTCTTTGCGAGATGGATCCTGCTGCTGGTCGTGAGTGTCGCAATGGCGCCCTCGGCGCAGGCTGGAATAAAGAAGCAGCCTGTGACTCGACCAATCGATGAGAACATTCCATGGGCGTCCGGAGTGCTGGTAAATGACTTCGTTGCTGAATCGGACCGGGCCACGATCATATTCGAGATGTTGGATAGTTCGGGAAGCATCGACAATGTCCTGGTTGTTCCAAAGAGTGACTACCTCGCCGGAACCGTCGGACCAGTACAGAGCATCGGCGGACAAGTAGACAGCACCCTCTCGTTCTTCTATTTCTCACCGCCTTCAGTGTCAGGGTTTCCGTTGGCATCACTCTTCGATTCTGGCGCCGAAGGGTGGACTGTGACCAACGGGGACTGGCTCGAGGGCCCTCTGGCCCCGCGCACCGTTGATTTGATCCCATCAGATTGGATCGGTGGGGCGCTCTCCTTCTCGGGAAGCGCGGGAATCACCGTCGAGAACCTGGTCCCCGGTGACGACTACGTGCTCTCGTTTTGGTGGAGAGCGGGCACGGGAAATCTGCAGTTCAACCAATTCGTCATGGAGGCCATTGTCGACTTCGCTCCAGACGCCTACCCGCCGGTCCTGAGCCAGATCGCCGAACTACAAGGTTTCGCCGGGGTGACGTTCTGCGATGTCGACCGGTCGGGGACCGGGGAGCTTCTGGCCTTCGATCAGTTCCAGGGCGATCTCCAATTGTTGGAACTTCCCGATCTGACAGTGCCGACTCGTCTCAACACATTTCCTTCGCTGTCTGGTGATTTCGCGTGCGCGACAGACGCGGACAACGACGGAGACGATGACTTCTACATATTGCAACGCGACCAAGTACGCTTCGTCGAGAAGACCAACAACTGGAAGTTTGCGTCGGGTTCGATACACAACCTCACGGTTAGCGGCGGCACCAGTTACTCCGGCTTGGTTCTTAGCGACGCCAACTGTGACGGCTTTCCAGACGTCGTCGTTTTCGGAACCTACACGTCCACGTCCACTCGGATTCTCATCTACGACGATCAGACAGGCACATTGGTCGATCAGACACCGAGTTCGGTTCAGGCCGTCAACTCTGTGTACCATGCTTCGCTAGCTGACTTCGATAACGACGGAATTCCTGAAGTCGCCTTGGCTGCCTACGATGGCATCTACATGTTGAAAGCTCCCAGTGGGCTTCCCTGCAATACCCTGGAAGCATTTCAAGTTGCACCCAGCGCGGGTGGCAATCCATATACCCAAGTCGATTGGGTCGACGTCGACGAGGACGGCGACATGGACTTGCACGCTTACGCCAACCAAGCCGGAAACTGGGTGATCTATTCACATAACGGAGTTCTGGGTCCCCCTTCACAATTGGCCGGAACTGCTCCGAACAGGATGCTGTCCAACTGGGGCGACATGAATCGAGACGGTCGTTTGGACATGATCGGCCTGAGCGTGAACGCCATGGCGGAATCAGTAACTCTCAGCGACAACACGTACTCGCTGCTTCCGACATACGGCATAGATGCACGAACCGGGGGCTTCTTCGACTACGACCACGATGGCGATGATGATCTGATCTACTCGGATGACGATCTCACCGTCATGAACTCACTATCTGACCAACGCGAATCTCACAATTGGATTGAGTTTTTTCTGGAAGGCAACCCGGGTTTGTCTGCATTGGGCGCGTCCGTAGTGCTTGAAACCGGAAATGGGACGCTGGCGCGCCGACTTCATTCCGGAGACGGTGTAGCGAGAGCGATGCTTCCCAACCGCCTGAAGTTTGGATTGGGCAATGAGTCGGTGGCGCAGAATGTGTCCGTCTCGTGGCCCGGAGGGGCCCAAACCAGCCTGGGGACACTAGATGCGAACCGCACGTACTACGTAGCCGAAGGCTGTACCAACCTCTGTCCAGACTATCGGTTTGACGACTCTCAATGGGTACAATCCATGGGAAGCGTTTGGGTAGATTTCGACCAAGATGGCGACATGGACTTGTTCGTCTCGTCCTGGGAGTCGCCAGATCGACTCTATGAGAATGACGGCACAGGGAATCTCCAGCTGACGAACCAGTCGGCGCTGCAGATTTCCAACAACACCCGGAGCTTCGCCTGGGGCGACTATGACAACAATGGTTACCCCGACCTCTTCATTGGCGGTCGAGGCCAGAATCGGTTGCTGAAGAATGTCACCGGAAGCCTGACCGACGTTACTCCTCCGAACGTGGCTGGAGATCCGCTGGACGAAGCATTCTCTCCCTGCTGGGCTGACTACGACAGGGATGGGGATCTTGACTTGTACGTCTCATCCGTCATGGAGAGCAAACTGTTCCGGAACGAGGGCGGAGACACATTCGTAGATGTCACGCCTAGCGCCCTCGCGGAGTCAGATCAGTCCAAAGCAATGTGGGTCGACTACGACAACGATGGGTGGATGGACCTGTATAGGATGTACCGCAACGCGCCAAATCAGATGCTCCGCAACCTGGGAGCGGGTGCTTTTCAAGAAACGCCCGCGAACGGCCTTCAGTACTCCGGAAATGCAAGTTCTGCCTCCTGGGCCGACTATGACAATGACGGGGATCTGGACGTATACCTGGCGAACCTGGGTACCGACGTCTTGCTCCGAAATGATTCTGGCGTGTTCGTTTCCGTCGCCTTTCCTGTTCCCGCCCTGGGCGACGAATCTCTCGCCGCCCACTGGTTCGATATCGACTATGACGGAGACTTGGATCTGTACATAGCGGGGGGAAACGCGACGGCGAACCGATTGCTTCTGCAGCAGAACGGTTCCTTCGTCGAGCAACCGTCCTTTCCCGCCAGTACGCGGCGTGCTTCGCGCAGCGCGTCGGCCTGTGATACCGATTCAGACGGCGACCTGGACCTATTTGTGTCGACTGTGCAGGGATTCGACCTGCAACTGGAAAGCAGCGGCTACACCAACGGTGCGAACTGGCTAGAGATCGCCCTCGAAGGCACTGTATCGAACAGGTCCGCCATTGGCGCGCGAATATCCGTAGAAATTGATGGAGAGGTACAAACGAGAGAGGTTACCGGCGGCGCCGGATTGAGTGCGAATTCGTCTCTCCGTCAGTGGATCGGGCTGGGTTCTTCTCCTAGTGCGGTGAATGTCACGGTCGACTGGCCGTCAGGAGTTTCGGCCCTCTACGCGGGGCTGGCCAAGAACCAACGGCATTTCCTGGTAGAAGAGTCTCCCACCGGGGTGATCGAACCAGAGGAAGAATTGGAGACTACCCGTTTCTCCTTCCGGGTTTCACCCAACCCAATGCATGCAGGGACAGTCGTGTATCTGGAACTGCCTGCGCCCGAGGCTGTTTCGGTTGTTGTGTACAACCTTCGAGGCCAACTTGTTAGATCCTTTCAGCACAGGCTGCTGCCGGCGGGGTCCCACCAGATTGGATGGGACGCCACTGACAATTCAGGTCGCGGGGTTGCTGCGGGCGTCTACTCACTGCGAGTCACCGCCGGAGGCAATCGAGCAACTCGCCAGATTACTGTGCTGGGCCGCTGAGCTTATGGGTCCCAAGTCAGACGAATCGAATAGATGGGTCGCCCATCGGAGACTACCTCTAGAGTGTGGGCTCCAACCAAAGGGCCATCTGTAGAAGGCACGATCGAAAATGCGGGAATGAGCCCGGTTTCGCTTGATGACTCCAGGAACTGCGACCAAATCAGCCGGCCTTCCGAATCCAACAATCGTGCGGTCACCGCGACCTCGTCATCGATCGGCAGGCTGGGTAACTGAAACAGCTGGGCTATGTTGTCGCGCTGCTGCGGAACGTTGACCTCGCCTGCAGAGCCCCGAGACGACGAGGGCAGCTCAATCGTAACAGGATCGGGAGAACTCCATGGCCCGAGAAAAGCGATCAATAGGATCGCAGCTAGGCTGAGCGCAGACGCGCCACCGAACGTCCAAGTTCGAAAGAACGGGGCCTTAGGCTGCGCTTCATCGCGAGAAACGCTGGAGGCCGGGGGTTCCAATTCAAGCATCGGCGATTCGAGGTGAGGAACTTCGGACAGAGTTGGATCGCCACCTTGATTTGCGACAACGCGACGGCAACTAGCACATTCCTCAAGATGTTGCCTGACCCCCAGGCGCTCTAGGCCAGCTAGTTCGCCCGGCTCCCATGGCACAAGCAGACTCTTGGGTATGTGCGGTGTCCCCATGGTACGAAAGTGCTCAGCTTTGGCGTCAAAGCGAGCCGCTAACTCGCGGTAAGCCTCTTTGGACTCGAGTAGGCGTTCGACTTCTAGGCGATCCGCATCGTCCAGCATCCCTAGCCGAAACAGCGGGAATACTGAGGCGAACCAATCTTGTTTTGCCTCATTACTCATTGTCGTCTCTCAAGAAGATCATTTGGTCTTCGAACCAGTCTCTATCGACCTTCAGCGCTTCCTCGAGGTAGGACTTACAACGCTTCCATCGTTTGCTGGCGTCGTTCGCCGATATTCCCAGCTGAGAGGAGATTTCGACGAACGTGACATTAGGGTCAAGGTAGGCGACTAGAAGTTCTGAACAGGACCGATTCACGCGTTGTTTGTCATGGTAGCGGAAGAACGTTTGTACTTTGAAGAGCCACCGGTCCCAAAGATCTTCGTAGTCGGGAGGCTTCTTGCTTGCCACTTGTGCTGACTGCTCCTCTGGAACAGTCTCGATGCGCTTGGCATCCAGGTGGTCTTTGATTGAGCATTGCGCAGCTTTGTAGAGCAAGCCGTGCCAGTTGCGCGCGGTTTCGCCATAACGAGCTGCCATGTCCACGGCCCGCACGCATGCGTCCTGGAACACATCGTCGACATCGCTAGGGGGGATCTTTTGCCGAACCAAGTTTCGGAGGTATGCCAGCCGATCGGGGGTTGTCCAGCTTTCATCTGCAGGTCGCGGCATCGAGATCTCCCCGGGGTGGGATTGAGTGTACACTAGAGATCAATTCCGTCTCGCTAGAGAAACGTCTCCGTCGAAGGCAAGGAGTGACATTTTGAGATGGCCTGATTGGCACGCATCAACCCCCCCGATTTTGGCTGTCTTGGTCGGGGCACTTCTCTGCGTGAGCTGTGCACCCGGTGACAACGGCTCGGCATGGGACGCCGTCGAAGATCCAGCCACGGAGTTTTCCGAGCTTCTGCTCACACTTGCTGAAAATCAAGACCGGGAACGGATCGAGAAAGAGACTGACGCGTTCCTCGACTGGGCAGGCGGCCAGGACGATATGGGCCGGGCGTTAAAGGCTGCGGGCGAGGCTGCTGCGGAAAGTCCCGCCTGCTGGCCCGCGTCTTTTCGGCTCCTGGAGTTGGCCACCATGCAGTTGGAGAAGGAGCAGCTGTGGGTTGATGCCTGTGACGCGGCATCGAGTGCGTCTTCGCTAGCCAACTTCCTCGGCAACCCAGTGAACGAGATAGCGATGTCGCGGCGAGCACTCTCTCTTGCGCAACGGCGCGCTCCCGAGAGCGCAGATGACTACATGAAGGAGCTCGGCATAAGTTTTGTCAATGCTGGCGAGGCAGACTCAGCTTTCGTTTACCTTGAGCCGCTTCTCAAAGGCAAAGATGTTTCGCCGAGTAACTTGGATCTGGCGAATGCGCTGGCCGAAGCGTATCGCAGGCGTGGAGACTACGCCGCATCAATTGAACTCCACAAGCGAGTTGCGGCTGTATCGTTGGCCGACCCAAGTTTGGTTGCCTGGGAGGCCTCCGCGTACAACAACATCGCCGGAATCCTAGTCGATCAAGGTGACTACTTTCAGGCCGGCGACGTTTTTCGCCAAGCCGCCCAATGCTGGACTGCCGTGGCCTCTGACTACAGCATTAGCTACGCCACTACGATGTTGAATCTCGCCGAGATTGCGCGAGCTTCGGGCCGTCCTCGGCTAGCCCTAGCGGAACTGAACCGCTGGGAAGAGTTCGCCCAAAGTGAGGGACTACCAATTGGACATGACATCTCAACCTGGTTCGCGATTTGTAGAGCGCGGTGCCAAGCGGACCTTGGTGAGGTCGAGGCCGCACTGCAAACCCTTCAGCATGCGGCGTTGCGAGAACTTCCCATGGTTGGCGAGACGCGATGCGCCTTGCTCCTTGAGTTGATGCGAATTGCGAATGGTGAGGGTGAATATGGTATCGCATCCGATGCTGTCCTTGAGATCGAGTCGCTTGGAACGCACGTTACGCCACGCCAGTCGCTCGATGCCAACCTGTTGGCCGTAGAGGCCCACCTTGGAAACGCCGACGTCCCCGCCGCTCAAGACGCCCTGAACAGGATCGAACGAGATCGTGAGAACCTAGATGGTTTTCCTGGGGTTCGGTCCCACTACCTGTTGGCCAAGTCTCGGGTTCTTTGGGTGTCTGGGAATCGCGAGGCAGCGTTCATGGTAGCGAACGACGCATTCCGGGCTGCGCTGAATACAGTCCATCTCGTAGAGGGATCTCCATATTCGATCTCGAGTTTTGTTGATCGCTTCCGAGATGTGTACGAGCATCTTATGGACTTGTCCCATGCGCTTGGGCGGCCCTACGAGATGCTTGAAGCCAGCCAAGGTTTTTCGGCGGGAGCACTTGCAATCTCGGCTTGGCGACCACGGAACTATGAGGTCTCGGTGGAACAGGAGCAACGCTCCAGGCTCATGCTGAGGCGAAGGAGTCTCGAAACCACAGAGATCAATCCAGGGGAACTGGAGGCCGTTCTCGACTCACTTGGGGTGTTGGAACTCGAGGCCACCAGAAGGCAAGCGAGACTGGGATCCACGGATGCCACGTCTGTTTCCTGGCAATCTCCACCGCCGCTAGATTGGCGCGAAGAGCATCGTCGGGCACGAAGTAAGCGGGCGGTGGTTCTCAGCTATACGATCGGATCTCACGCCTCTTCGGTTGTGGCCTACGGGTATGGCTTCGAGAACCCGGAAGTGTACGAGTTGGTTTCCGGGCCGCATTCCAAAGATGGTAGCAGAATATTTAGCCGTGCTGAGTTGCGAGTCTTGGTTTCAGCTCTCTATCCGACACCCGGAATGCCGGGGTCAGAGATCGACACTGTGCCCGAACGGCAGCAGCTATTCCATGCCCTTGTGCCTTCGGCACTCACAACCAAACTGAGAGACGCCGCACGAGTTCTGATACGACCGGACTTTGGAATGGAAGCTATCCCTTGGGCGGCGCTCATTGTTCCGGCGTCGGGGAAGCGCTGCTGGCTAGATGAGTTCCCGCCAACGGCACTCTACTTTCCCGTTGCGAAATCGGCAGCTAGCGAAAAGTTGCCCGGAAAGATGTCCGTGCTCAGTGTGGCCAACCCAGACTTCGGGTCGGCCCTTGCTCCTTCGGGCTCAAGGCAGACCCTTGGACCTTTGCCCCACGCAGAGCGCGAGTCCGAGTACATCGAATCCGTATGGCCGGGGACTGTGGAGCGGCTCAGTGGTTCCGATGCCACCGAACTCGCGGCACGAGAGCTCATGCGCGACGGTTTCGATGTGTGGCATTTCGGGACTCATGGTGTCTACAGGCGAATCGGAGACACCATTGACGCATATGTGGCGTTAGCACAGTCCGAGGGTGCTCGATTACCTCAGGCCGATGGCTACTTGGAGATTCACGAAATACTTGGTTTGAACGCCGAAGGACGGTTCGTGGTGTTGGCGGCATGTCAAACCGGCCTGGGGGATTGGAATGCTCCGATTGGTGCTGTCACACTTGCGCGTTCGTTCTTGTCAGCTGGCGCAGCTGGGGTCTGTAGTGCCCTGTGGACTGTTGATGATCGGGGAATGTCTGAGATTGTATCGGGGATGTTTGAGGGCGCCGCGAAGGGGAGCGACTGGCTGGATGCTCTCTGGGAACACCAGCGTGGAGCGAGAAAAAGGCAAGGAGATTGGGGCGTATGGGCGGCGGTTATGATCTCAACTTCCCAAGTGTGAATGGTCGTAAATTGGGCACCCCGGTCAGAATTCAAATACCATCCGACACTGAGCAACGTCTTCGCGATCATCTCGCTCAATCTCGGGAAAGCGATTTCCGAGGCATCCAACAGCTGAAGTCGGAGGGTGGTGTGGCACTTCGATCGCGTCGCTGGTTGTCGATCGGCGAAGGCATGGGACGAGTGGCCCGTGATACCTCAAGTGCTGAGACGGTTAAAGTTGTGAATTGTGACAGTCGCTCTCCCTACTCGGACGAGACACTTCGCGAGCCGACAACAGACCCACCCACGACGTACCGCCCCGCCCCCGTCAACAACAGCGCAACGTAGACCCCCAACAACTCCAGCGCATGCGACGCGCCCAACCAACCCGCGTTCGGACTCTCCGGTGGCATCTTCACGTGCACCACAACCGCGACCACCATGGTGAATGCCAGCATTGCCGCCGCGGGTCTAAACAGAACACCTAGCACCAACAGGAGCGACCCGATCGCTTCGGCGAACGCAGCCAGGAACCCCCAGAACGTCGGCGCGAACGAAATTCCCAGGTTGCCCATGGACCCGCCGATCTGAGCCCAGAGTTCTGGACCTCCGACCAACTTGTCCCAACCATGGAAACCAAGCATCGACAGGCCGATGACTAAGCGCAGTACAAGCAGACCCACATCCAGGTTGATGGGACCGCGATCAAGGATTCGTTCGAGCACAGGATTCCCCTTCAGCAAAGAGAGCAGGACATCCCGGACAGTCTATCGGCGCCAGAGGCGCATTGGCAACGGGGCTATTTGGCAAAGAGGGCTATGGGACCCGGGTCCCATAGCCCATCTCCGACATAGAGTCGGACTAAACTGCCGAATCAGCTAACGCTGCGCACCAGGTCATCGACCAACTGCTCCCGCTGCAGCTGCGTTTCATCAGAAGTGCCCCGCACCACCGGAAAGAGGAGGGCGAGATCGATTTGTACCGCCGGGACACACGTCGGAGGCGGAACGATCAGGGAATGGTAGCAGTAAACGATAACAACGACGTCGATGGGCCGAACGTCGACCTCGGTCTTGGCGATGTCGTCAAAACCGGTCAGCGCGGCCTCGGCCAACATCTTCACCCGGGCGCTCGACAACGCTGCAAAGCCGCCATCTTTTGCGATCTCCAACAGGACGCTATCCTGCAAGCCAACAACCTTCTCGTTGCTGGCGGGGGTCGCTAGCAGGATCAACAGACCTGATTCGTCGAGGAGGCGCATCAATTGAGGCCTGTCGCCGGTCTCGGTGGCACTCTTCAGTCGATTGAAGAAGCCAGGGTCGATCTCATCGATACGATCGATCATGGTTTCCTGCGCGTTTCGCAGGTCCTCGCGCTGTGCCTCGTTCAGGTGGGTCGCCGTCTGCGCGAAGTCTTCGGCCACGAGGCCGCCCTTGGCCGCGGGGCCGTAGCCCAGCATGGCTCCGCGGAAATAGTCCTTACCCGACAGGTCGGCCTTGATTTCGGGCGATACATGGTCGCTGCCACAACCGGACGCGAACACGGCAACGATGAGAATAATGGATAGTACGATCTTATTGGACATCAGTTCTGTTCCTTTAGAAGAATGAAAATGCCAAAACACAATTGGGCGCGAGGTCCGAATGAGCGGATCTCGACGCAGCGCGCCATCTCGTAGGAAGGAGGCGAGAGCACGATCTGGGAATAGGTGCACGCCCGGCCCTATTCCGTGCACTGTATGGGCGTTGATCTAGCTCTGCGGCTGGATGACCGTGGCGTCCACCAACGTGGGGGCCGAAGCATCATCAATGGTCAGCAACTCCGCTCCGTGGGTATTCCACCATTGGCGCGCATCGTTGGCACTCCAACCGCTCGCCAGCCCCGTCGACTCGAGCTGCGCTCGCAGTTCAGCCACCGACCCCGGCCGCGCGCCAGGATTCTTGTCCAACCCACGCATCAGGATCGACTCCAGTTCAACCGGCACCGCCGCTACGATCTCGGAAGGAGCCGTCGGCGCCACTTCTCGATGCAACCGCAGCATCTCCGTAACGTTCGTTGCGGCGAATACCGGCCGGCCGGTGAGGACCGTGTAGCCCACGGCGCAAAGTGAATAGATGTCGGCGGCAATCGTACCACCGCGGCCTTCAACCACCTCGGGGGCCATGGTCTCGGGGGTGCCGCTGAGGCTGCGTTCGGGCCCAGCGTCGACGGCCCGTACCAATCCGAAGTCCAATAGTTTTACGGTGTCCGGTTCACCACCGCGTTCGCACAACATGATGTTGGCTGGCTTGATGTCGCGGTGAACCAGTCCGTGGGTATGCGCTTCGTGCAACGCTCCACACAGGCATTCCAGAATGCGCGCCACCCGGGCCGCCGGTATGGGACCGGTCTTCTCGACGACATCGCGCAAGGAGGCACCCTGCAGGTACTCCATTGCGTAGTAGAAGACGCCGTCGGCGGTACGTCCGTAGTCGTAGATGGAGATCGTGTTCGGATGCGAGAGGCGACTCGTCTGGCGTACCTCTTGTTCAAAACGAAGCAATGCCGCTTCACTGGCCAGGTCTGGTCGCAACAACTTGATGGCGGTGGGGCGCTTCATCATGGAGTGCTCGGCCAGGTACACCTCGCCCATGGCGCCTTCGCCGATACGCTTGCCAATGCGGTACTGGCCGAGATGTCGCGCGTCGTACGAAGTTCGACGTAGCCCCAGGTTCACACGGGACGCGACCGCCGCGATCGCCGCTGCGCTCCAGAGCAGCACCTGGTTCTGCACCAACATGTCATTGAAGTGCGCCTGGGAAAAGGGGTCGTCGGGCCGCGCCAACGAGGCGCCCGCTTTCAGTTGAATCGCCAAGACACCCAACGCGGCGGGGGCGGCGAACAGCAGGGTGCGCCGCGCCGTGCTTGGCACCAGCACCGCGCGCGCCAGCACGAACAGAATCAGAAACGGCACCACCACCGGAAAACCCGGGAACGCGAAGAAGTGAAGCTTCTGGTACAGAACGAGAGTGGGCACCACCAGCGCCTGCAAGAACACTCCGTCCAGAACCGACAGGGTTCCCAGGCCCCAGTGCCGCCAACGCAGAACCCCGTACAGACCGCCCGAAAGCACGATCAACAGGAACACCATGGCGTTGGGAAACGTAGTGGTGAACACCCGTAGTGCGTTGGCGAGTCCCCGTCCACTGGAAGACAGGCTGAAAATGAACAGCACCCCCAGGCTCAAGGTGATGATCGCCATCGATCCCGTCAGCACACGCAGCCGACCCTGTAGGTGCGCGCGAGATTCCTCGGAGAAACCGGGACTACCCAGTGATTGACCGGCGTGCAGGGTTGGCAAGGGATGACTCCAACAGGCGGCGAAGACGGTGGCGTTCATTGTATCCAGACGGACTCGACTTACCTAGGTTCCAAACTTTCCTTTTTTGGGGCTTGCCAAACCTAGTAAGAATTTCCTAGGTTTATGTGCAAGCCGAAACTCGCCGAACGCCGCACACCCAGGAAAGGGAATTTCATGATTCGCCAAAGCGCTGTGTTCGCGCTGCTCGCGGCTGCCGCGACAGCAACCTTGATTGCCGCACCGTTCGCCAACTCCGAAACGCCCCCCATGCCATCGGAAGCACCGGTGGTCATGCCGGGTGATCCCCAACTCGATGGCTCGCGCGTTCCGCTCTACAGCGGAGTTACATTCGTCATGGGGCGTGCCGACAAAGCGGGGCCCCTGAAGAAAGGCGAGAAGATCAAGGCGGGGGCATACCAGACAATGTCGCTCGAAAGAAAGACAGTCGATGGGCGCGACATCCTTGTACGCAGTTTCTCAGTAAAACGGGCCGGAGACGACCAAGCGGTGGCCCACGGCGAAATCCGACTCGACGCAAAGACACTGCAACCGCTGGGCTCGCGTATTGTACAAGGCGGCCAGACCATGGAATTCGAGTACGATTGGGACGCCTACGTAGTTCGGCAAACCCCCGCTCCGGCCGAGGGCGCTGAAGTCTCAACCGACATCATCTTGCTCGAAGCCGGCGCCCACGAAACCTGGATGGCCGCGCTTCCCTGGAAGAAGGGCTACACCGCGCGCATTCCGGCGATCATGGCGGGTGGCGGCGGCAAGTGGTGGGCCGTGCCGCGCGTCGTGGGCAGCGAAAAAGTCGATCTGGGCGACGGCAAGTCGCGGGATGCATGGGTCATCGAACTCGACTGGTGGGGTATGGGCAAGGACCACGGACAGTACACCGCTGGCGGTGGCGCCAACGACACAGCGGGCCCGGGCGGAAAGTACTGGGTCTTGAAAAAGCCCGCGTCCGGGTATCCGGCCGTGGTTCGGATCCAAACTGAAATCGATGAGCAGTCGGATTCGGTCATGCAGATCCAGGGCGGAGCCGACGGTTGAGCGCGCGAAAGAAATCATCGCGGCCGACCGACGCCGAGCTGGAGCTGCTGCAGGTGCTTTGGTCGAAAGGACCCAGCACGGTTCGCGAAGTACACGACATCGTAGGCGAACGGCGCGGCGTAACCTACGCCACGGTGCTCAAGCTACTGCAGATCATGGCCACCAAGAATCTGGTTACGCGGGAAACGGACTCCATGACGCACGTCTACAAGGCCAGTTCATCGCGTCGCGCCATGCAGCGCCTGCTTGTGGCCGATCTGGTCGAGCGCGCGTTCGAAGGGTCCGCGACCAGCTTGGCCGTGCGGGCACTGGAGGGCCGGCGCAGTACACCCGAGGAGTTGGACGAGATCCGTCGTCTCCTCGATGAGCCGAAGCGAAAGAAGCCGACCTGATGTACGAATTTGCGTTGGTCATGGGCTGGGCCCTTGCCCACATGATCTGGCAAGCGATCGTAGCTGGATTGCTGTTTGTGGTCATGCGCGGTGTGCTTGGGCCACGGGGCCGTCATGCATTGGGGCTCGGGCTCATTGCTGCGCTCTTGGTCCTGGCGGCCACGAACGTGTCACGCGGAATCGTAGATCAGAACGTAGCGGCGGCGCGGCCGGATCAAGCCGGTGTGTTCGCGAGCCAGACTGTTCCTGAGGTTTCCGTCGTGCCAGGTCCTTCGGCGGAAGCGGCCCCCGGAGCCATGGCAAGTTTCGTTGGTGACCACATCCACTGGGCCATCGCCCTGAGCGCGTTCTGGGCGGCAATAGCGCTGTTCTCCATGGTGCGACTGCTAGGCGGGTGGTTGGTTCTCCTGCGTATTGCCCACCAGGGTAGGCCCTTGCCAAAGGACCTTTCGTCTCTGCTTGACGTACGCATTCAGCAGCTCCCCCGCCGACGGGATGTGCGAGTTCGGATGACCTCGCGCATGCGCGTGCCGACAGTCGTGGGTGTTGTCAATCCCACGGTACTCATCCCTGAAGAGCTCCTACGCCGACTCTCGCACGCCGAGATCGAAGCCATTGTCGTACACGAACTGTCACACGTAGCCCGCCACGACGTTGCGACCAACCTCCTTCAGCATGTCGCGGAAGCGTTGTTGCTCCGGCACCCCGTCGTCGGGTGGTTGTCCCAGCAGATACGGCGTGATCGTGAGCTTTGCTGCGACGCGCTCGCCGCCCGTTGGCTGGGTCACCGAACCGTGTTGGCCCGGGGGCTGGCCAAAGCCGAATTCGTGCGTTGCGGAGAGGCGTTTCCCGCGGTCGCGGCGACCGAGGGCGATCTGGTTTTCCGAATACGCAACCTCGTGGATCCAACCGAATGTTCAGTTCGAAGGCCACTGGGGCTTGGCTCGGCGGCACTTGCGGTGCTTCTGACGTCGTTCCTATTGCTGCCTTTGATGGAAGCCCCGCCCGAAGCAGCTCAGAACGTAGTCGCACTTTCGACCGAGGTCGCGTTGGAGGGGTTGGACCCGATTTCACTCGTTCGCGGGCTACCTGTTGTCGGGTCGCCACGCTGGGAACGCGAGTACATGGGCCTCCGCTACCGTTTTGCGTCTCAGGGTTCCCGAAACAAATTCGATAGCGATCCCACTCGCTTTGCCGCGGTGAATCCCAAACACTGCCCGATCGATGGCAAGGATATAAAACCAGACTGCCATCGAGTGGTAGACGGGCGCATCGTGCTCTTTTGTTGCTCGAACGCCCTCCGGCTTCCCGAGCAGCTCATCGTTCGGGCCCTTACCAGGTGAGTCGAGGCGCCCAAGCCACCTAAGTTGCGATCGGCAACACCGGTCACACAGAGCTACAAAGCCCTTCGCAAATCGCAAAACCGTAGGCGTCAATCCACAAGCTCCTCGCCCCGGTGATTTGCCATTATTTGGGCAGTACGTATCGAGACATGACCCATATGGGGTCATTCCACCATTGGCATAGAAACTGCGGAATACCGTATTCGGAGCCTCAAGATCCGATTCTATTTGCCGATAAGGGCCGTCACATGAAATTGTCCTTAGACAACAACCGTGGTTTCACCCATGTGGAATTGATGATCGCTCTGCTCGTCTTCGGGCTCGGAGTTTTGGGACTGGCTCAGGCGCTCCCGAACGGAATGCAACTCCGTGATCGCGCCCGCCGGATGAGCGTTGCGACCGCACTTGCCCAACAGCAGGTGGAGTCGCTTCGCAATCTCCCGTTCACCCACGCAAATCTCGCAGCCGGTGGTCATGTCGACGCTGGCAATCCCGTAGACGGTGCCTACAGCCGAAGCTGGACCGTGGTCGACAACGACCCCGTCGTTGGAATGAAACGCGTCTCCGTCGTCGTTTCGTTTCCCACGAGCAGCCCGGATAGCACCGCCGCGTTTACTACGTTGATCGTACGGTGATTGCAATGCCGGGCGTGAATGTCGGGCACTCGAAGTGTCCGTAACAGAGTGGAGTTGAAATGAGTGGTACAAGACCTCTCCCGTACCGCGACGAGCGTGGTTTTACCGTGGTCGAGATGGCTGTCTCGGTTTTGGTGTTCAGCCTGATCATCGTTACCGCGTTCAACCTCATGGCCAACCTGGGACGCGCTACGGTGCGAAACGACACCATGGCCAGGACCCAGTCGAACGCACGCGCGGCCCTGGATCAGCTGGCTAGCGACCTTCGGTCGGCCGGTGCTGAAATCGACTACGCCGGGGGCCAACGACGCTTCGTATACGCGGATCCCTATCAGATCATGTTCAACGCCAACCTGATGCCCCTACTCGACACCAACGGCAACGGTCTCCCCGCGGCCATAGAGGTGAGCGCATCGAACGCTGGCGTACCCAGCGATGCCAACGCACTCTACGTTCCCAACAACGCCTTTGGTACCGGTGCGGAAACGGTTGTTCTCAGTCTCGATTCCAACATGGACGGCGTCGTGAACTCAGCGGATCGCGCAGACGACGACGAGGAAGACTCCGAGAACCCGCGCGACTACGTGCTGTACCGCGGCGTGTACGGTTGGGATGGAACCGCCAACCAGGTCAACCGTCAGAAGGTGGCCGTTGTACGCGGCCCCGAGCCCGACGGCAACGGCAATCGTCCGACGCCGCTGTTCCAATACCTGATTGATACCGACGACGATCGGGCTACCGCCCCCGTGTTGTTCGGAGATGGCAACGGCGATGGCACCCTGTCGCAAGCCGAGATCGCCACTCTGGCGCCGCTTACGACCGCCGCAATTGCTCGCATCGAACGAATCCTCATTGGGGTCACGGCCGAGCCCGCCAACCCCGATGCGCGTGTCATGCAGAACGACGGTTATCTGGCGGTTGAATTGAACACGGAGATCCAGGTGCGACAGGAGCCCCGGACTACGGCCGTTGTCCACGGCACTGTATTCCGGGACACCAACAGCGATGGCATCATGCAGGTCGGGGAGCCCACGATCTCCGGCGTCGAGATCCGTTCGAGTTCCGGCCGATCGGCCACATCAAATTCCAGCGGCCAGTACGTGCTTACGCTGTCTCCCGGTCAGATGACGATCACCGAAATCGACCCTACCGGTTACGCATCCAGTACGTCGAATGTCGTATCGGTCGACCTCTACGCGGGCGCGTTTCAGCAGGTGGACTTTGGTGACTACTCCTCGAGCGGCATTGGCGCTGCGTACGGAGTGGTGTTCCACGACGAAGACGAAGATCAGGTCCAAGACGCCGAAGAGAGCGGTTTGGGCGGCGTGAAGGTCTACGCCGACACTGGCGAACAGACCTACAGCAATGCCGACGGTTCGTATTGGTTGGACGTGCCGGTGGGCACGCGAATCATTTCGCAGGTCGATGAAGAGGGTTTCATTTCCACCACGCCCAGCAGCGTAGAGGTGGTTCTGGATTCCAATGGCGACA
This sequence comes from Candidatus Krumholzibacteriota bacterium, assembly GCA_029262065.1. Taxonomy (GTDB): domain Bacteria; phylum Krumholzibacteriota; class Krumholzibacteriia; order JAJRXK01; family JAJRXK01; genus JAJDAC01. The sequence continues at coordinate 411,097 of JAJDAC010000027.1, forward strand.
CGGCCGAAGCGAACTTCGGCGACAAGGAAGCCGACGATACGGGCACGATCCAGGGCTACGTCTTCCTGGATGAGAACCAGAACGGAATGCGCGATGGCAACGAAGGTGGTGTGCCGGGAGCCGAGATTTTCGCCGATGCCTATACCACCGAGAGCGACAACCAGGGCTTCTTCTCGATGACCGTTCCGACCGGGAATTATTCGGTAAGCGAGGTCGATCCCCCCGGCTACACATCTACTACGACCAACCGACACAATGGTGTCAACGTGGATGCCGACGAGGTTATCAATCTGTACTTCGGCGACATGATCGAAGAAGACATTGAATTCGACGTGATCGAGTTGGCCGATACCGAGCGCGCGCTCTCGATCGAAAGTGGCGATCTGGGCGAGGACAACCGTGGCGACGCCGATCTGGTTCTTGGGACGCGGTTCTCCGGTGGCCAGAACAACCTTCTGGTGTGGGAGAACGAGCGTCGAAACAGTCGCACGCCCAATTCCGCGATCTTCGATAGTTCGCCGGCCTACAGCCGACCCAACTCGGCTGATGTCACCAACCTGTCGATGAACGACTTCAACGGCGACTCCGAAGTGGACGCCATGACGGGACTGTCGAATCCGCTCGGGTCCGACGTCAATATCTGGCTGAATGTGAGCGGTGGTCTGCCCGAGGCGCCCAACGCCCAGTACACGGCATCCAGCAGTCAAACCGTGGCGGACTCCCGCGTGGTCGATTTCGATAAGGACGGGAACCTGGACTTTGCAATCGCCGTTATCGAGGGCGAGTTCACGGGACACGTCGAAGTCTGGCGCGGTGACGGTTCCGGGGCCTTCTCCTATCAGGCCACAATCTCCGCCGGCGTGAGCGGCACTTTGGGCAGGGTCACGGCTCTCGATGTGGGCGACATCAACGGCGATGGCTGGGACGACCTGGTGGTTGGTGCGGTCGACTACACCCAGCAGAGCACAGTACACGCGTTCCTACAGGTTCCGGCGATGGTGTCCTTTGGAACCTACATTCCGTTCCAGTCATTTTCAGTCTACGGATCGATCAACGACCTGGCGCTGGTGGACATGGTTGAAGACGGCGATGGCGATCTCGACCTATTGATTGCCTCCGAGCATTGGGACACCGCGGGTGGCATCGAGCAGTGGAACATGGGCTCGGATTTCCGATTCGGTATGGTCACCGAATCGGGCCGGTCCATGGACGACTGGATGCCCACGGGCGGTTCTCCCGTTGCCATGCGAATGGCGAATCTGGACAACGATGTGTTCCCCGACATCATCGTGGGAACGCGCACCGCATCCTACGAGGGCACCGTGGAAATCGCACGCACGTTCGGCTTCATGCCCAGCGCGCCGCAGTTGATTACCGAGAGCTCCATCGGAACCGTGATGACCATGACCGTGAATGATTTCAACCTGGACAATGCCGCTGACCTCGCGGTTGGTACCCAGAACTCGGGCACCTCGGGCAAAGTGTTCATTTTCTACCAGCAGTAGGATGCAGGGGCGTATGCGATGAGACACCAAACAAGAACCGTGATGCGCGAGATCCAGGATCAACTGGACAACGAACACGGCGCGGCACTGGCCATTGTTATCATGCTTCTACTTGGTCTGGCCGCCATGGGCGCGTCCACGGTCATGATCAGCTCGACCGACTACGTGGTCGCAGGAAACGACCGGGCCAGGCAGGCGGCTCTCGACGTAGCCGAGGCGGGTATCTCCGAGGCGGTTCTGCGATTGGGCCTGCGTCCGGGCACGATGGTGAACGTGGGTGGCGGCGCCTTCGATGCTTCCATCCAGGACCCTTCTGATCCGCCCGACCCCAACTGGAGTACCCGTATCTATCTGACCGATCCGGGTGCCGTGCCTCCCTCGGCGGGGTCGAATTTTTCCACAGCCTCGGTCCAGGGTGCGGCCGCCGACCTCCAATATTCGCACGCCTCCGATCCCAACCAGGCCCTGATCATCCAACACAAGCTGCGTGATTTCGACGGTGACGGCACCGACGAGGTCGTGTTGTACGATGCGTCGAGGATTCCGCCGGAGAATCCGTTTACCGGCGACCCCGTCGAGCGTGTCATCGTAGGCGGCGTTTCGGGCTCGGCCCGTCGCCAGGTTCTGGTCGACGCCATCCGGTTTCCCATATCGCCCAATGCAACCGCCGCGCTGGCGTGCGACGCCGAAGTGGATCTGCGAGGAAATGTAACGGTGTGCGGACGCAATCACCGCGTCGATACTCCCCCCGGAACCAGTTTGCCCTCGTGTTCGCCAAACTGGGATGAGGCAGACGGTCACCTGCCGGCGGTCATGACCACGGGAGACCCCGTGGGTACCCGGGGCAGCACGGATCTTTTGGGTAATCCGGTTCCCATCGACGACGACGCCAACAACACCTTTCTGAGCCTGGCCGAAGCGCTCGGCGTGAGTCAGAGCGACGTGGATGACATTCTGGCCAATGCCGACTACTTCTCTGAAGCTGGCACCTGGCCGCGTGAAGGCATTACCTACATCAATGGCGACGCCCGGATTACCGGAGGAGGTAGCGTAGGCGAAGGCCTCATGTACGTTACCGGTGATCTCGATATCGCCGGCGGATTTACCTGGCGTGGACTGGTTTACGTCGAGGGCGATCTGAAGTGCACCGGCAACGGATGGATCCTGGGAGGCGTCATCGTCAGAGGCGATAGTCCCATCGGCGTTGATTTTGGTGCGGGTTCGCCGGCCATTCTCTACAGCTACGACATGATCCAGCAAGCGCTGAGCTCGTCCATGCGGTACATCGTGTTGAACTGGAAGGAGCTGTAGTCATGCAGCTCGGTACGTCCACGCACCGCGCACCCAGGATTGGTCGCGACCAGCGGGGCTTCAGCGCGGTCGAACTCATGGTCGTGGTGTTGATCATGGGGCTCACGATGGCCCTTGCCCTTCCCAACCTGGCGCAGTACAACACCAATCGAGCGTTGGATCAGGCGGTGGACGAAGTGGAAAGCACGCTCCGCCGGGCTCGAAGCATCGCCGTAACAAGGGCCGCGAATGTACGCGTTACCCTGAACCCGTTGGCGCGAACCATTTCGGTGGATCGCGACGACGACCAGGATGGCACCTACGATGCTCAGATCATACTGAAGAACTACTCCGATCGAGTCGACGTAACAAATGTCGACTTCAACGGCGGTGCGACGGTCGTATTCGACTCGCGGGGAATTCCCAGCGCGAGCGGCAGCGTTCGGCTTTCGGTGCACGGCGCGGATCCAAAAGAGCTTAGACTTGCTGCCGGTAGTGGTGCGGTAACCGTGTTGAATCTGACTCCCTAGCCCCGGGCTCGTCCGCCCTGAAGTACTCACAGTTTCGATGTAGCAACCCCGCGTGAGTAACGTGATCTTCTGCGGGGTGATATAGATGGGAACTAAGTACCGAGCCAATCAATCGGCCTTCTTGATCTCGATTTTCATTGTCGTTTTGGGCCTTCTCGTGCAGGCCCTGCCCAGCCAGGGCAGGCCGCCCATTCGACGCGATTTCTTCGATGTATATCCGTCGGCGGAAACGACGCGCCTGGGAGAACTACCCAGTAATGCCTCGCACTGTGGTGCGTGTCATTTCGACTTCGATGGAGGTGGCGCCAGGAATCCGTACGGTCTCGCCGTCGAGATTTCGATCAACTCGGGGCAACACGCTACCCGTGAGTTGGCGATTGCGGCCGTGGAGAATGACGATTCAGACAACGACGGCCAGTCGAACCTGGTCGAAATCACGGACACCATCAACTTCAACAACACTCCCACCTTTCCCGGGCTCACCGCTTCCAACCTGCCATCGGTTTCGAATGTCAACGTTACCGAGCTTCAAGGCTATCTGACGCCTGAGGGTGGGAGCGATACAACCCCGCCGGTCGTTACCGTAACCGGCCTTTCAGGCCCGGTGGCGCCGGGGACCACGCAGACCGTTCAGTGGACCGCAGTTGATCCCAGCGGTATCTCGCATGTCGATATCTACCTTTCCGACGACAGCGGATCGAACTTCAAGCAAGTGGCGCAACTCGAGCCCGATGACGGCATGTACGACTGGTTCGTGCCCAACCTTCCGGGCACGCAGAACGTGCTGCGAGTCGCCGCTCGCGACAACGCTGGCAACTACGGAAGCGGCGACAGTCCCGGTACGTTTGAGGTTTCAGCCGTCACTACCGGTCGTGTGCCTACCTCGCTGCGTGACTTCGACCTTCCCGGATCGCAACCTTTCTTCGGTGCTGTCCTGGCCGATCCTGACCAGTCGTGCGTGACTTGCCACGGCAACTACGATTCGGTCGTGGAGCCCTGGTACAACTGGAAGGGCAGCATGATGGGACAGGCCATGCGTGACCCGGTGTTCCTGGCCACGTTGGCCGTGGCCGAGCAGGACGCCCCCGCAGTGGGTGACATGTGCCTGCGCTGTCACACACCCGGCGGATGGCTGGAGGGACGTTCGGTCGACACATTGGGCGGACAACTGACGGCCAAGGACCGTCAGGGCGTGCAATGCGACTTCTGCCATCGCCTGGTCGATCCTATATATACACCGGGTGTGAGTCCCGCCGAGGATGTGGCCGTGCTCGCGGCACTGGACAACGTTCCGCCCGCGTATGCGAACGGAGAATTCGTGGCCGACCCCAGTCCGTTGCGGCGTGGACCCTACGCCGACGCTCAGGCCAGCCACCAATTCCTGGAATCACCGTTTCACCGTGAGTCGGACCTTTGTGGTACGTGCCACGATGTGAGCAACCCCGTGTTCGTTCCCGATGGAATGGGCGGGTACGTGCCGCAGGCGCTGGACGAGAAGCATCCGGACGGTCATCCCCAGAACATGTTCCCCGTGGAGCGCACCTACACCGAGTGGGCCCTCAGCGAGTATGCGGCCATTGGTGTCTACGCCCCCGAGTTTGCCGGTAGCAAACCAGATGGCATCGTATCGAGCTGCCAGGACTGTCATATGAGTGACACGGTCGGCAAGGGCAGCAACGTGTCGGGTAGTCCCAATCGAAGCGATTTACCGGCGCACGACCTCACCGGTGGCAACTACTTCGTGGCCGACATCCTGCCCGACTTCTTCCCGAGCGAGGTTGACGCGGGTCGGCTGGCGGCGGGCAAGCAACGCGCTATCGGCATGCTTCAGAAGGCCGCTGGCCTCACGCTTACGCCAGGGCAAGTAGGACTCAACCCGTCGGTGACCGTGCGCGTGACGAACGAGACAGGACACAAGCTGCCCACGGGGTACCCCGAGGGTCGACGCATGTGGATCAACGTGAGCGCGTACGACGCCCAGGCTGCGAAGGTGTACGAGTCGGGTGCGTATGATACGGGTACGGGCGTGTTGACGCATGACCCGGACGCGCGAATCTACGAGATCCACCCCGGCATTTCGGAAGATCTCGCGCCCGTGGTGGGGCTACCAGCCGGACCCTCGTTCCACTTCGCGCTGAACAATACGGTTCTGTTCGACAACCGCATTCCACCCCGAGGATTCGACAACGCCGCGTTTGCCGCCGCAGGGGCGGCGCCGGTGGGACACCCCTATGCAAACGGCGCGCATTGGGATGAGGCATCGTATGTGCTGCCGGCATCGGCCACATCGGTGGACGTGACGCTCTACTATCAAAGCACCAGTAAGGAGTACATAGAGTTTCTGCGAGACGAGAACGTGACCAACAGTTGGGGTCAGGATCTGTACGACGCGTGGGCCGCACACGGAAAGGCGGCCCCCATCGCCATGGCCACGGAATCGGCTACGGTTTCCGTCGACCCTACCGCGGTGGACACGCCTGGGTTGATCACGTCTCTCGAGAACAGCCGACCCAACCCGTTCAACGCTTCCACGCGAATCCACTATTCGCTGGCGACCAGCGACTTCGTGAGGGTTCGAATCTACGACGCCGCGGGACGCCTGGTCGCCACGCTGGTCGATCGTGAAATGGAACAGGGGCGGCACTGGGTAGATTGGCAGGGTCAGGACTCGCGTGGGCGCTCAGTGGGATCGGGCACGTACTTCGCCATGCTCGATACCAACGGCGAACGTCTTACTACGCGAATGGTACTGGTCAAATAGAACGAAAGGCTATGGGACCCGGGTCCCATAGCCTCCGTTTGAACGCACATGGGCTTGAACCGGTTCGTCAGCTGGCGCTGCGTACCAACTCGTCGACCAACTGCTCACGCTGCAACAGCGTTTCGTCCGAGGTGCCTCGCACCACCGGAAGGAAAACCCAAAGATCGATAACAACGCTAATGGTGCATCCTGGCGGCGGAACGATCAGAGCGTGGTAACAGTAAGTAATAACCACGATGTCGATCGGCCGAACGTCGACTTCGCCTTTGACGATGTCGTCAAACCCAGCCATCGCGGTGGTGGCGATCTCCTCGATCCGGGCGCCCGACAACGATTCAACTCCGCCATTTTGTGCTACTTCCAACAGGAGTTTGTCCTGGACGCCGACAACCTTCTCGTTGCTGGCGGGCGTCGCCAGCAGGATCAACAGATTCGATTCGTCGAGTAGCCGCATCAAGTGAGGCCTATCGCCGGCCTCGGTGGCACTCTTCAGTCGACTGAAGAAACCTGGGTCGATCTCATCGATTCGATCGATCATGGTTTCCTGCGCGGTTCGTAGGTCTTCGCGCTGCGCATCGCTCAATTGTGTTGCGGCCTGCGTAATGCCTTCGGCCACGAAGCCTCCCTGGGTTGCGGGGCCGTAGCCAAGCATGGTTCCGCGGAAGTAGTCCTTGCCGGAGAGGTCTGCTCTGATTTCGGGCGATACCTGGTCGCTGCCACAACCGGATGCGAATACGGCAGCTATTAGAATTAGAGATAGTACGATCTTGTTGGACATCAGTTCTGTTCCTTTGAATGAATGAGTGGCGAAAACAGTTCTATGCGAGCTCCGGATGAACGGATCTTGGTGCAACGCACTATCTCGGAGGAAGGTGGCGAGAGCGCGATCTGGGAATAGGTGCACGCGCGGACCTATTCCGTGCACTCTTGATGGGCGGGTCGCAGCTGTCGACGCGCATGGTGCTGGTGAAGTACGACCGTCTCGATCTGCGGGTGCGGCTTCTGTCACTCCCGATCGCGGTATCCGCGGTGGCCAATTTTATGGCATACTGTCCGCACGTGGACAAAGGCGGAGGCGCGCTCCAACCGCTGATTCGACCTCCGGGCTTCCATAGGCCCTGTTCGGCCCTTTGTTCACCGCTGGGTTCCTGTCCACCCCAGCTCACGACAACCAAGACGACAACAAGGAGAAACGACTCAAATGTCGAGAGTGCTTTCCTGCGCTGCCCTCATACTACTTCTAGGAATCGCGGCTGGCTGCGGCAACGATTCCGCGCCCCTGGATCTTTCCAGCGATAACAACCTCACCACCGATTACACCGGTGGGCTTCCCAATGTTGCCCTCCTGGCCGCAACCCAGGAAGCGATCGACTTCGAATCCCTCTCACCCGGTGAGATCGCCAGCGAGGTGTTCGGATCCAACGGCAGTGGTCCGGTGGCCGTGTTCGGGATCAATCCCAGCTTCCCGGCCGAAACCAACGCGGCCGTCATCTTCGACTCGGCCAACCCCAGCGGCGAAGATCTCGATCTGGGTACGCCCAACCAGGACTTCGGTGGTCCGGGGGTTGGGTCCAGTGGTGGCACTGGCAGCGACTACGAAAACACGTCGCCCCAGGGAAACATCCTGATCATCGCCGAAGACCTGGTGGATGCCAACGAAGACGAACTGGTCGACGATCCCGATGACGCCGACGTGGCCGGCTCTACCGTCACCTTCGACTTTTCGGCCCTGGGTACGGTGACCGTGTTCTCGATGGTCATCATCGATGTGGAAGCCGAAGAAGGCGCCGCGACCGTCATGTTCCTCGACGCCGAGGGAAACGAGATCGACAACGCCACGTTGCCGCAAGTAGGTGACAACGGCCTGGCCACGACACCCTTTGGTGATGGTGTGGCCAACGTAGCAAAGATGGTCGTGTCGCTAGGCGGCTCGGGTGCCATCGACGGCATCGTGTTCGAGCCTCAGGCAACCCTGGGCTCCATTGGCGACTTCGTCTGGTGCGACGAAAACAACGACGGTGTGCAAGATGACGGCGAGCCGGGAATCGAAGGCGCGACCGTGAACCTGAAGTGCGCCGGCGCTGACGGCACACTCGACACCGAAGACGACCTGACCATGACGGCCACGACCGATGCGGACGGTGCCTACCTGTTCGACGGCGTTCCCGCCGGCGTCTGCGTGGTGTCGGTGGATCGTGGCAGCGTCGAGGGCAAGATGCCCGGCGAAAATTGCCCGACTGAGTTGGACGTTGATCTGGCCGAGGGCCAGACCTACCTCGACGCCGACTTCTGCTTCGTGGAGCTTCCGCCCAAGACGGGATCCATCGGCGATACGGTCTGGTGTGACGAGAACAACGATGGTGTGCAAGACGACGGTGAAGCCGGTATTGCCGGAGTGACCGTCAGTGTTCTTTGCGCGGGTGAGGACGGAACGTTTGAGACCGATGACGACCTGACGTTCTCGACCACCACCGATGCCGACGGCAAGTACCTGTTCTCGGGCATTCCCATGGGCGTTTGCGTCGTTTCGGTGGATCCTTCAACCGCCGGCGACAAAGAGCCCGGTGAGAATTGTCCGCTTCGTTTGGAAGTGGATCTGGCCGAAGGCGAGAACTACCTCGATGCAGATTTCTGCTTCGTGGAGCTGCCGCCCGAACTGGGTAGCATTGGCGACTTCGTCTGGTGTGACCTGAACAACGATGGTGTGCAGGACGACGATGAGCCCGGTATCGAAGGCGTGCTCGTCATGCTGAAGTGTGCCGGCGACGACGGCGTGCTCGACACCGAAGACGATATTCGACGCACGACCACGACCGACGCCAACGGCAACTATGTGTTCGAAGATCTGCCGGCCGGCGAGTGCTGGGTCGGGCCCGATACCACGACCGCGGGCGACAAGGTCCCTGGCGAGAACTGTCTCGACGAAGCGGCCGTGTTCCTGGAAGAGGGCGAAGACTACGTCGACGCCGACTTCTGCTTCGTTACGCCCGCTCCTCCGGCCAACAAGATCGGCGATCTGGTCTGGTGCGATCAGGATGGCGACGGTCAATATGACGATGGCGAGCCCGGCGTCGAAGGCGCCGTGGTGTTGCTTCAGTGTGCCGGCGACGACGAAGAGCTGAACACCGAAGACGACATTCGTCTTTCCACCGAAACCAATGGTGACGGCATCTACTGCTTCGAGAACCCGCCGTTGGGCAAGTGCCTGGTGATCATCGATGTGAATAGCGTCGACGGCAAGGTACCTGGCGAGAACTGCCCGCTGGTGTGGAAGCTGAACGTGGAAGAGGGCGTGGACTATCTCGACAACGACTTCTGCTTCGTCGAGGAAGATCCGCAACCCGACCCCGGCGTCATCGGCGACACCGTGTGGTGCGATGAGAACAACGACGGGCACTTTGATGATGGCGAACCCGGAATCGAAGGCGCGGTCGTGATTCTGCATTGTGCCGGTGCCGACGATCAATTGGGCACCGACGACGATGTGCGCGAACGCACCACCACCGACGAGCGCGGACGTTACTTGTTCGAGCGAGTTCCCGCTGGTCGGTGCGTGGTGACGGTCGATGCCGATACCGTGGGTGACAAGGAGCCCAGCGAAAACTGCCCGCGCAAGGTCACGGTAGATCTGGCGCCCGGTGAAGAGTTCCTGGATGCCGACTTCTGTTTCGTCAACAAGCGTGACGACCAGGAAGGTTGTTCGCACGGATTCTGGAAGACACACCTCGATGCCTGGGCCGACACCGGATACGACCCCCACCAAACCGTAGCCAGCGTGTTCGGCGAGGCTGAGGGATACGAAGGCATCGGCGACGCCACGTTGCTGGAGGCCCTACGCTTCCACGGTGGGAATGGCGTCTCAGGCGCGGCCCGCAACCTGTTGAAGCAGGCTGTGGCGTCCCTACTGAACGCGGTCGTCCTGGACTTCCCCTGGAGCGAGTCCGAGGTCATCGACGCCGTGAACGAGTTGCTCGCGTCGGAAGACCGCCACAAGATCCTGCGCTTGGCCGACGAACTTGATCACGCCAACAACCTCGGCTGCCCGCTGGGCGGCGACGAGGATGAGTGCGACGACAAGGACGGCGACGGTGAGTGCGACGAGGATGAATGCGACGACAAGGACGGCGATGGTGAGTGTGACGAGGATGAGTGCGACGACAAGGACGGCGACGGTGAGTGTGACGAGGATGAATGCGACGACACGGCCGGCGATGGTGAGTGTGACGACGAGTAAGCGGCTCTGATTCGCCAACAGAACAGAGGGCCCCGTTCTTACGAGCGGGGCCCTTTCTCATAGTGACAGGGCGAACATTCTAAGGCTGTCCCGTGGCGACGAACGCGGCCCAATAGTAGGGATGGGTGTCCATGTTCTCAGCGCGACGTTGGTTCAATACACTCAACGTCGCGGCCTTCACGCTGGCGCCGGTACTCTTGCCGTCCACCAAACGGGATCGGTAGAGTTCGGTCATCCAATCGCGCGTCCATGCATCGCCCACCGACCATAGGCTCATGATGACCGTGCGCGCGCCGGCCAGGCGAAACGCGCGTTGCAACCCGAATACGCCCTCGCTGCGCTGAACGTCGCCAACCCCGGTGTCGCAGGCCGAAAGTACCGCCCACTCGGTACCCTCCAGGTCGAGCGTCGCGATCTCCTCGCCCGTGAGGATGCCGTCCGCCGCCACCGAAGTCTCTTCGGTTCGCGCGTTGGCGCCAGCCAGACTCAGGCCGCACCGCAACATCGGGTTCTGGTTCGCCACCAAGGACTGTTCGTCGGAACTCACCAGTCCACCGACGCCGCGCACACCACGATTCTGGACCACGCAGCTCTCGTCGAGGAAGAAGCCGTGGGTAGCCAGGTGGACAATTCTCCGGCCGCTTACCAACTTGCGAAACGCGGATTCGTTGGCCGTTTGGCCGGTCAGGCGAACGATGTTCGACGTTCCCCAAAGAGCCGCCAGCGCGTTCACCTCTTCGGCCGAGGCGGGGAGCGGTAGGAAGTCGAGCTGCGCGAAGCCGGGACAGCTGCTTCGGTTTCCGCGTACCGCGGTTGCGTCGCTGTCGAGTTGCGCTAGTTGCGTGGTGTTGCTCTCGTTGGTATCGAAGTCTGGGTTGCCGACCATGAACAGGCCTTCGTTGGTCGACGGCGCCAAGGGCACCAGGTCTCTTTCGGCGTTGGCGTAGTGCAGAACGTACGGATCCTCCACTACGTAGCGTTGATCGGGCAGCGGCAGCGCGGCGAAGTTCACCAGGTGCAACGTTGCGTCGGGTACGATGAAGACGTGCTCGGCGCTTGCCAAACGATCCCGCACTGGATCCAACGCCAGCTGACGCAGTCGTTCGCCCGCCGCGTAGACCGCCGCGCCTGCTTCTTCGGCTGATCGATCTGCCCCTTCGTAACCCTGACCTACCTCAGAGCGCCAGGCCTGGACGGCGTCGTCGATTTCCTTCGCCGATCCCAGGTCGGCGATTGAGAGGCCCTGATCGGCAGCCACCAGCACCACGTAGCGTCGGACGTGGGCAACGTAGTCGTAGGAATTCACGTACGAAAGCACCACGCTGTTTGCGGGCAGACCAGCCAGGAGATCCTTGGTCCGAAGCCGATCTCGCTCGCATTCGCGCAAGAACGGACCGCTCAAGGCCGCGAGTTTGCGTTCGATCGATTCACGTTTGCGCAACAGATCCGGTTCGGACTCGTCGTACACGCCGATCAACGCCAACCGATTCAGCCCGTCCATGACCTCGGCGCGCTGGGCTCGAAGCTCGTTGCCCTCTTTTGATTCGAGGTCTCGTAGAATTTCCTGCCGCGCTACAAGTTCATCCACGACCAGTGCGCGCCACGCCATGACCTCGTCCAGCACCCGATCCAGCTTGGCCTCCTGCGGGTGTTTGCTGGCCAGCGTAATCGCCGTGTCCCGGCCCACGCCGCCCGAACGTTCGGCGGCGTAGATCGTGCCCATGCCTTCGCCCAACGTGCTCAGATCGCGTTGGAGTTTTTGCCGCGCCATGTCAGAGGCGGCGAGCGCTTTGTCGAGGGCCACCTCGATGTGACCCTGATCGGCCAGGACCAGCGCCTGCGCGTTCAGAACGTTGCCCACCAACCGCGACTGGGGGCCAAACGTTGCGACCCGAATGGGCAGGCATTTGTCCAGCGCCTCGGCCGCTTCTTCGAGTCGCCCCATGGTGCGATAGGCCTGACCCAGTGGTTCGAGAATGGCGCCCACAAGTCGGTGATCGGAGCCCAACGATTGTTCGCGGATGGCGAGCGCCTCTTCGTAGTACTCGATCGCGCCACCGGCATTGCCCGTCATGCGCTCGGCGTAGGCCAACTGGTACAGAGCGTATGCTTCCATGGTGTGACCAGGACCGTGCAGCGCTCGCGTTGCGTCGCGCTGCCTCTGGAAGTACTCACGTGCCTTGTCGAAATTTCCGGTGCCGGCCTCAATGGACCCCATGCGTTCGAGGGCCACGATCATTCTCATATGGTTGGGCCCCAGGGTACGTTCTATGACACCCAATGCTCGCACACCAGCGTCGCGCGCCTCTTGCACGTTGCCCAGATTGAGATTCAACTTCGAAAGCTGAAGAAGCACGTTCGCCGTGCGGGGATCGTCTTCGCCGAACTCCCTGATACACAGTGCAAGCGACCGATCGTAGAGTTCCAGGGCCGCTGCGTACTCGTCCTGGTCGGCGTAGGTGTTGCCCAGGTTGGTGAGTGGTTGATAGAGGCGAGGGTGATCGGGTCCGAGGGCCTTTTCAAGCAGGTCCAGGGCGCGCCGATTGTATTCTACCCGCGTAGCGTGGTTTCCCCGTCGGCCCTCCAGAATCCCCAGGATGTTCAGTGCGTTGGCCACGTCGGGATGATCAGCTCCCTTGGCGGCCTCGAGCTGCGCGAGCGCTTGCTCTGCTGCTTGTTGGGCGGCATCGAAGTCGCCGCCCCGCATCAGGATCACGGCCTTGTCGACCAGGAGGTTGGCGGTACGCGGGTCGCCCGCTGGCACCTCGGTTGCGTGAATCGCCAGGGCGCGATCGATCGCGGCTTGCGAATCCTCGTGACGTGACAGAGAACGATGGGTTCGGCCCAGCCAGGTGAGGCACTCGGCCACATCAACGTGAATGGGCCCCACTGCGACTTCACGAATTTCCAGCGCACGTTCCAGATACGGAAGCGCCAGGTCGTACTCGCTGCGCAGATAGTGGAGTCGACCCAGCAGAACCAAGGAGTTCGCAATGGGAGGGTCATTCGCCTGGAGAAAGCCTTCACGTAGTTCGAGCGAGCGCTGCGCCAGCTGGAGGGTTTCTTCGTGTTCGAACTTCCCCAGGCCGAAGAGCGACTCAACCACTTCGTCGATGACCATGGCCGTTTCAAGGTCGCCGTTGAGGTCCTCTTGAAGAAGGGCTCGGGCCTGCTCGGCCGCCTCTTCGAACTGCGAGTTTGATCGCAGCGTGGCGATGGCTTCCAGGCGCGACTCCAGATCGCCGGCGTGGGCCACGGTGGCGAGGCATAGCCCCAGGCAGATTCCAATAAGAAGCGTTCGCATGAGTCCTTCCCTCTTGGACAAGGCTGCGTGGGGGCAGAACCGCACAGATACTTCTCCACTCTAGCTGAGTTCTTTGTCCGTGGGAAATCTCTCCTGACCTCCGTTCCCCCGGCGAGCCCCGGCTTGCGCCACGGTCGCGTACTTGGGTAGTATCGCCACACGCGATTCGCAACCAAAGGACCCACAACTACGACGCGGTGAACAGCAGCTCCAGGATTCCCAGGAGAAGCCACCCATGAGGTCGAAGCTCGCCCTTCGCCCGCCCGCCCCGTGCCGCCTTGGTGAGCGCACCTTGCGTCTCACGTGCGCCGTTTTTTTCCTTCTGTTGTCCGGTGCGCAAGCGCGCGCGCAAACCTGGACCTTCACCGACGTGACCACTTCCGCCGGGTTGAACTATCAACACGGCTACGTTGGTGGCGCCATCACCATGCCACAGATCATTGGCGGCGGCGTAGCCGTAGGCGACTACGACGACGACGGATTCGACGATCTGTTTCTGGTACGCGGTGACATCGGCTCGAACCTTCTGTTCAGAAACCTCGGGAACGGATCGTTCGAAGAGGTAGCGGCGCTGGCTGGCGTTGCGTCCAGCGGAATATCGTGTGCCGGGCCGGTGTTTGCCGACTATGACGGCGACGGTTGGCTCGACCTTTTCGTGGGCGGTGTCGAAGGTACCGGCCCACAGATGTTTCGCAATCTCGGCGACGGTACATTCAACGACGCCACCTCCAGTTGCGGAATCGATTCTTCCTTCGACACGTTTTCAGCCGCGTTCGCCGATCACGACCGCGACGGTGACCTGGATGTGTTCCTGACGCACTGGAGTGGGTTTGGTGGCACCGCCAATCATCTGTGGCGTAACAACGGAAACGGCACGTTCAGCGCTATCGATTTCCAGGCCGGTATCGTTGGCTTCGATTTGAATGACCTGAGTTTCACGCCCAACTTTGCTGACATCAACAACGACATGTGGCCCGATCTGTTGATTGCCAGCGACAAGCAGGCGTCGCAGGTCTTCCTGAACGATGGTGACGGAACGTTCACCTGCGATCAGGGAGTGTATACCGACGAGAATGGCATGGGCGGCTCGGTGGCCGACTACGACAACGATGGCGATCTGGATTGGTTCGTCTCGAGTATCTGGGAAGCCGATGGTGTACCCGATGGCGGTTGGGGTGTTTCAGGCAACCGTATGTATCGCAATCTGGGCAATGGCACGTTTGAAGATGCGACCGACGCAGCTGGTGTTCGCGCGGGACACTGGGGTTGGGGCAGCAGTTTCGCCGACCTGAACAACGACGGTCATCTGGACCTGTTGCATGTGAACGGATGGCCGCACCCAACGTTCGACACCGATCCCGCGGTGGTCTTCGTGGCCAACGGCGACGCTACCTTCACCGAGCGGGCGCTCGAACTTGGTCTGGCCGACACGGGTCAAGGACGAGGCGTCGCGTGCTTCGACTACGACCGCGACGGTGACCTCGACGTGTTCATCGCCAACAACTCACAACCGCCCCGACTCTACCGCAACGACGGTGGTAACGAACAGAACCACCTGGTCGTTCGATTGAATGGACTGGCACCCAATACCCAGGCCATCGGTGCACGGATCTATGTAACCCACGGGAGCACCACCCAGATGCGCGAACTCGCGTGCGGCAGCAACTTCCTGTCGCAGAATCCGGTGGAGGCCCACTTCGGTATGGGACAGGTCCTACAGGCCGACGAAGTCCGGATCCGTTGGCCCGGTGGATACGAGAGCGTTCTGACCGGAGTCGCGGTGAATCAAACTCTCGATTTGGATCAGCCCGGGGTGTCGTCTACGCCGGGCGCGTTCGGATCCGCGTTGCATACCCTGGAAAGCGTTGTTCCCAACCCGTTTCGACTCGACACACGCATTCGTTTCCGCCTGGCGTTCGATGAGCACGCCGAACTGAAGGTCTACGATACCGCCGGTAGGTTGGTACGGACGTTGGCCGACGAGCATCTTCCGGCCGGGCAACACGTCATTCAGTGGAATGGAAAAAGCGACGCTGGCCATTCCGTGTCGCGGGGAATCTACCTGCTACGTTTGCATAGCCACACGCAGACCATCACCCGCAAGCTCCTGAACATCCGGTAGCGACCGGAAACGAGGGTGCCGTCACCGTGCCAAACGCGCGGCGCGACTCGCCACTACCAATGCGGGCGCCAGGGCCAACGCGTACCACGCCCATGGAAAACGTCCGGGCATGGCCCCACCCGCTATTTGTGGAGCCTCCCACATGAAAATGGCCAGCAACGCGATGGCACTGGCCACCACGATGCCCCAATCCAGCCGCGACATGTGCGGACTGCGTCCCTGCAGGTGCAGCCACTCGATCACGGTGCCCGCAACCACCATGATCAGGGCAATGGCCGCGGCCGAAAGCACCGGACCCGTCCACGGCAGCGGAATGAGGAACAGGATGTCATTGGTGAACAGGCTCTCTGGCCAACCCAGCATGACCTTCAGCCATACGTAGTAGAAGATGTCCCAGACCCCGAATACTACCAGGAACACCGCGAACCGACGCCAAGCCTGCGCGAACGCCACCTGGGCCACACCGACGATCATGATGACCGTGGCCACTTCCCGCCCTATTTCCACCGCGGCCACCGGGCCCTCGATGATGACCAATGGGAATCGGAAACCGTCGGGGTAGTACAGCTGACGCAGGTACACGACCACCGCCGCTTCCAGTTGGGCCATGGCCACCGAGAACAGGACGATCCATATCCACTTGCTTCGCGCGAAGGTCGGAGTGCTCATACGCCCAGAATACCGGGTAGCAAGACAGGTTGGAAGTCCTTGGCCGCAAACAAGGAACGGGCCCGGAATTGGATTCCGGGCCCGTCTCCGGCGAGTGACCTCCGCTCCGAACTGGAAGTCACCCGTTCGATTGAAGCGGTCCTCCTGAACCTCGATCAGAGGGCCTCTTCAAAGCGATCTACTTGACCAGAAGCATCTTTCTCGCGGTTTCACCGTCGGTCGTGGTCAGGCGATAGAAGTACGTGCCCGAACTCACATGCTGCCGCTGTTCGTCCAGTCCGTCCCACGTAACGGTATGTTCGCCGGCGGAGAGTTCACCTTCCACCAGGGTACGCACGAGTGCACCGCGCAGGTCGAACACCGCCAGTCGAGATGGTCCCCTCGTGCCCACGTAGAACGAGATGTTCGTCTTGGGATTGAACGGATTGGGATGATTCGCATCCAGGCGCGAAGCGCGGGTGGGCAACGTGGTTCCCGTGGGCTCATCGCCGGGCCGGGATTCGTCATCTTCAGGAAAGCCGGGAAGCTCGGGCAGTGCGCCCGGCACGGGCTTCAGAATGACGACCATCTCCACGTAGGCTGGCGGTAGGAGCACGCCGGGAATTTCCATCGTCAGCGTGGATCCGCAGTTGCACCCAACGAATCCGTTGAAGTAGGCGCAGGCCGGCACGATCCACTCGTGCGGGTTGGGCGACTGGAAGTCGGCGCAGTTGCCGGACTCGCAATCGACCTCGCAGCTGTTGGGCCCACCGGTGGGGATGACGTTCAGGTCGACGATCTCGCTGGCGACCATGAGGCCGTCCACGAGGACCTGGGCTTCGAACGAAAGGTCGTGGAACTGCGTGGGGTCGCTGACCGCGGCGTATGCCTCGAACGCTATGTCCGCGGCGCCGGTGCCGTTAGGTGTGACCTGTACATTGCGTACGCCCCGGTTCCATCCCGACGGGATTCCGCCGAATGTGGTTTGAAGCGTGTCGTCGGTCGTGTCCAGCTCGGGCGCGCCACGATCGGTCCTTACGAAGGACACGCTCAGTTCATCACCGGGATTCAGGTCGATGCCGGGAAAGTTCGGCGCCAACCAGTAGCCACAGTCGCAATCGGCTCCACCGGGGCCCACGCCATCGAGCTTGCATAGCATGGTGTTGAATACGCCGTCGATGTACATGGGTCCACAGTTCGACCCGCACGAAGATTCGCAGCTCAAACCCGGGCCCAGCGTCGCGGCCTCGATGACGATGGGCAGCCCGGTGGGGATGCCGTTCACGGAAAGCTCTACTTGGCCAGACAGGTCCAACGTGCCCTGTGTGCCGTCCACTTCGATCGCCAACACGGGGTTGACGTCCCACTTGCCAGGTGCAGTTTCACTGCGGGCGACGCCAATGGAATGCACGCGGCGGTTCCATCCCCCGCCGCCAGAAGGATCGTACTCGACCGTGAGTTCTATCCAACCCTTGTGGGGATCGCTGGCGGGTTCGGGAACGCTGCCGGGTACGGGTCGAAGTATGACTTCCACTATGTCGCCGGCGCCGGCACCAGGGTCGGGAAATTCCGACAGGATCCAGTAGCCGCAGTCACAATCCACGCCGCCGCCGGGGATCTGCCCGTCGATCTTGCACGTCATGGTGTTGATCACGCCGTCTACGTACAGACCGCCGCAGCCGCCGCCACAATTGGATTCGCAGTCACCGCCACCCAAACCGTCATAGCGTAGATCGATCAAGTCGGAAGCCACGGCTACGCCGTTGACCCGTAGTTCTATTTCCATATCCAGGTCCAGGGCGTAGTCGCCTGAAGCACCGATGTTGCTGACGATCAGGTGTCGATTGGCGCCCCCGGTGGTCTCCGGGGGGAGAACGGCCACTTCCCGAAGCTCTCGCTTCCAGGTGTGGGGGCGCCCATCGAACACGTGCCGGGCCAGGTCGTTGGACGTATCGATCTCCGGCATGGAAGTAGTCGTGGGAAACACGCGCAGATCAAGTGCGTCTCCTGGCTGCAGGTTCTCACCGTCGAAGCCGGCCGTGAACCAGTAACCGCAGTCGCAGTCACCGGGACCGTCTTCGTGGCAGGTCATGGTGTTGATAACGCCGTCGACGTACAGGCCGCCGCAGCCTTGGCCGCAGTTGAACTCGCAGCTCCCCTGCGGACCGTCGGTTTGAATACTGATGATGCGGCGGGGGCGACTGGTGCCGTTGACACTGAGTTCGAGTTCCAGGGACAAGTCGATGGGGGCACTGCTTCCACTGGCGTGGATGTCGAGCAGGCCAATGATCGACCAACCCCCCGCGTCGTCCGGTTGGACGGCCACCTCACGGACGGATCGATCCCACGTGCCCTGGGAAAGGGCCGGGCTCGAGAACAGCAGTATCAAACCGCATATATATAGAACCGGAATGACTCGCATTGCAGTTACCTCCTCATGGGTTATCGCTGTTCCTGAGATCACCCTGGAGATGCCGCCCGAACCCCGGTTGCTGCAGACAAATCGATGGGAGAGCATTTTTTTTCACATAGTTGTATCAATCACCACCCCGAGGGCCCCTCTTTCACCAGGAGGACACCTTGAAGCAGAAACGTGAACAGGCAGCGAAGCCCGAGCCCTCCAACGAGAGTCTCCTGACTCGTTGTGCGAACGGCGATGATGGCGCCTGGGCTCACCTGGTGGATCGGTACAAGCGACTCGTGTACTCGGCCATTCTGGGCTTCGGCCTCTCACCTGAAGACACCGCCGATGCTTTCCAGGATGTGTGGATCGAGCTACACCAATCCGTACATCGAATTCGGCAGCCGGAGGCGCTGGCCACGTGGCTGTTGGTGTGCGCGCGCCGCCGTGCCTACAAGCTTGCAACCAAGCAGCGGGCGAGGACGATGTGCGGTCTAAGCGAAACGCTCATCGATCCGGGTCAGGCTCCTTCCGACGCTATCGAACGTGAGGACCGCCGACAACGAATCGAGCGTGCGCTCGTGCGCATCGGTGGCATTCAAGCCGAACTGTTGCGACAGCTGTTTCTTACCGAACCGCGACCCTCCTATCAGGAAATTGCCAAGCGCTCGAGCATAGCGCAGGGCTCCATTGGGCCACTGCGCGCTCGCGCTATCGCTCGTCTCCGACGAATTCTCGAAAAGGAGGCATGATGTCAGATCGACACGATCAATCCGGCACCGATCGGCATCTCGAAGACCTTGCGTCATACGCCAAGAACCGCCCAACCGACCTTTGCGCTCCGCGTCCCCGGTGGCTGATCTCCGCGCCCCAACGTCCGGAGGACGTGCGCGGTGACGATGCATCTTCCTCGTTGAGCCCGCGCACGTTTGCATATTCGTTTCCCGATCTGGATGTGGGTCTCGAAGTCAAACCTCCGCTTGGGCGCGGCCTATGGAACATCAAAGGAAAGGTGTATGTAGCATCGCCAGAAGATCAGACGGTATCGGTGTTCCTGATCGAGGACGATCACGTACTCGCAAGCTCCGGGGTTGCCGACGGCGGCGACTTCTCCATGGAAGAGCCCGCGAGTTTTGACTGGCATCTGGAGTTCCATCTGCCCAGTGGCAGCGCGATGCGCGTGGATTGTCCATTCCAACCATGATAGCGCCTGGAGACTTCGAAGGCGCCTACGGCGAAGCTCTTCGCTTGGTAGAGGTCGCGCCAGATCGCGCTTTGGCCCGGGTCTCGCGATTCGGTTCGGAGCGCGGCTCCGAACTGGATACCGCTCAACACGCGCGGCTGCTTCGGCTCGAAGGACACTGCCGACTTCGGCAGGGGCGTTTTGGTCTGGCATCTGAACTGTACGAGTCTGCATTTGATGCTCAGGTTGCCGGCCACTTGAAAGAAGACGCGGGCCGAACCACGATTGCCTGGGTGGAAGCGCTCTCGCTTCACGGTTCCTTGACCCAGGCTCGTGCGGTGGCCGCCAAGGGAAGTCGCTGGATTCCGTCGGCCGACAAGCGTGCTCGGGGAGCATTGGCGACGAATCTGGGCAATGCCTACCACAATGCTTATGACTACGTGCGAGCGCGGCGGTGCTATCGGCGTGCGTTGTCGTTGCTTGGCGAAGCGGGCGATCCTGGCGTATTCGCCCAGTACGGTTTGGCCATGGTCGATCTGCGCGAAGGGCATCTCTCACCGGCGCAATCTGGATTCGACCGCTGCATTCTGGACATGCAGGTCTTGGGGGCTACATCGTGGCAACACCGCCCCGAGATTGGTCTTGCCACCATCGAGATCTATCGCGGCGACTGGAACGCGGGGCTGCATCGCCTCGACGCGGCGCGAGCGGTGTGCAAGCAGTCCGGCGATCAGCGAGCCCTGGCGCACATCGAGCGCGAGTCGGCCGAGCTGTTCGGTGCCCTGGGCGCTGAATCCCTGGCCATTCGTTCAGCCCTTCGGGCCTACGGAATCTACGAAGACCTTGGGTTGAAACATGAAATCGCCGAATCGGCGTGGCTTCTCGCGCGTCTTCTCGCCACACAGGAATCGTTGGTCGACGCCGCCACCTATCTGGAGAGGGCTCGAACGGTCTGGGCCTCGCTTTCCAACCACCGTGCTGTGTGGCGTGTGGCGTTGGAGGAGCAACGGCTGCTGATCGAAGTGGGTGCCCGTCAGAGCGTGGCCCCCACGCTGAGTCGATTGCAGATCCAGCTGGATCGCAGCGAGCCGAACGGGCTAGGGGCGGTTTGCCTTGCTCTGCGCTCTCGGGACCATCTCGAGAATCGTCGACTGGCGCATGCGATCCGTTTTGCCAAGCAAGCGCGTCGCAGAATGTCGACGGGTCGACATCGGGGTGAGCGGCCAAAGTTGGCTCTGGTGGTGGCCCGTGCCTACCAGGAGCAAGGTCTCAGGGCCAACGCGCTTCGTTGGTTGCGAACCGGAGTTGATGAGCTGGAAGTCGAGTTGCAGCAGTTTGGCGACGTGGCGTGGCGTCACGAGGTACCTGGCGCCCGGGATCCCATCTACGACACGGCCATTGAAATCCTGCTCAAAAGTGATTCTCCGGCGGCGACCTGCGCCGCGGTCAACCTGTTCTCGCGGGCTACTTCTCCGGCACTGCTGCACCAGCTCCTTTCCTCCGATGTCATGCCTCAGGTCCAGGGTCTGCGGGCGGCGTTGGATCGCTTGCGTGGCCGCCTGCTTCTGAATTCAAGTGACGACGACGGGACGCGCGGTGCTCACTTGCAGCGCGAGGCAGATCGCCTCGGAAGGAAGCTTCGGCTGGCTCTGGCTTCGAACTCGATCCACGGGGCGAAGTTGGACTCCTTGCGCGGTCTACAGGGATGGCAGGAAAAACTCGGGAGTGGTAGCAGCGTTGTAATGTACCAACGCCACGTTGCCGGGTGGCGCGCATTTCACATAACCCGAGATGGGGTGACCCGGGTTGCTCTGCCGTTAGCGGAAGCTGCCGTGGCGGAGCATGGACGTTCATTGCACCTGGTCATGGAAATTCTCGCCAGCGCGCCACCCTCACGCCGAAAATCGCTTCTCGATCGTACGCGCAACGATGCTGCGAATGCTCTGAAGGGCCTCCGGGTCGCTCTTTGGGACCCCTTGCAAATAGAGTCGGGCAGGGTGGCGATCGTGGCCGACGGTGAGTTGCACGAAACGCCGATCGAGAGCCTCGTCGATGGTGGTGGGAGCGGCATGCTTGGTCCGATCACCACTCGGGTGAGTCACCCCTCGTATCTGTTCGCAGCAAATCGTGCACCCGCAAGCAGTGGTGATGCCGTTCTTCTTCACGGAGGAACCGCGGGCGCGCAGCATGAACTGGACGTCGTGCGACAAATCCTGCGAGCGTCGGAGCTTACGGTCAGAAGAACGGCCCAGTTCGATCAGCCAACCAAAAATGAATCGGCGCCCGCCGTGTTGCACGTGGCGGCGCACGGTGTGATTCACCGGACCGAGCCCTACTTGTCGGGCTTGCAGCTTGGCCAGAGCTGGCTAGGGGCCGAAACCATTCGAAGCCGCCAGCTCGCGGGCAGTCTGGTATTTCTCTCCAGCTGTAGCTCTGGATGGTCGCGCCGTCTGCCTGGGCGCGAACTTCACGGCTGGATGAATCCGGCTCTGGCGTCGAAGGCTACGCAGGTCGTGCTGAGTTCGTGGCGTATTGATGACCATGGAGCAACCGCGTTTGCCCGCGAGTTCTATCGATCCTGGGCCCAGCATCGAGACGCGGCCGCCGCCGCGGCCGACGCGCGCCGGGCGCTGATCGCCGCGGGACACCACCCCTACACCTGGGCCGGCTTCCAGATAACCGACCTCACCAAATTCTCCTGCACGCCAAGTTCCTGACCTCGTATTTCGGAAGGATCACCCATGCGCATGCTTCTAACCCTATCTGTTCTCATGTTGACCCTTGGCTGTGGAGGAGTCGCCAGCGACCGACCCGAGCATCCCACGGCACCCAAGTCGATAGAGCAGCATCCCGGCAGCGGAGGAGTGGGTTCTATTCCACCGGAGCTGGAGCAGCTGTTTCCGCCGGACCAGGATGTCTACGTCGTCAGGCTTGCCCAGGACGCGAACGCGGTCACGGTGGCCAGTGAGTTGGGCCTACCATTGCTGGACTCGATAGCGGCCAACTACGCGTTGATGCAGGGTCCCGCCGACCCCAGCACCATCTTGGCTCATCCGGCCGTGTTGGATGTGGAAGAAAATCTCATGATGCAGGTGGCCGACGGTCAGGACCTCACCATGGGCTACCTGGAAGAAGACTTTGATCCGTTTCGATTGGTTGATCAGGCTGCCTTGCGAACCCTGAGAAGAAATGAATGGCCGGAGGGAGCGACCGGAGAGCGTCGCACGGTTGCAGTGCTGGATACAGGCGTCGATCCCGATCACAGCCTATTTGCTGGACGATTGGTTCTAATACCGGAGACTTCCATGCTTACTTCCATCGCCGTGGCCGAGGGCATCGATGAAGATGGCGACGGACTTGTAGATGAAGGCGTGCACCACGGCACGCATGTGGCCGGCATCGTCGCGCAGGTTGCCCCGGACGCGAAGATCCTGCCGGTGCGCGTGCTCAACAGCGACGGGTTTGGATCGATCTACGACATCGTTCGGGGTCTGATGTACGTAAGGGAATTTGTAGGTGATCACGGTGGCATTGATGTCGTGAATCTCAGTCTTCGACTGAGCGCTTCGTCGTCGCTGTTCGATCATGTCATGGAACAGCTGACTGGTCAGGGCATCGTCGTCGTGGCGGCGGCCGGAAACTCCGAGCAGAGCGCCCCGTACTATCCGGCTTCATCGCAGTGGTCCACTGGTGTCTTGGCTACCGACAATCTCAATGCGGCCGCCGACTTTTCCTGTGTAGGACGCAGGGTATCCATTGGGGCTCCAGGTACCGGCGTACTCAGCGCCATGCCCGACGAGAAGATGGCGGGGTTGAGTGGCACGTCCATGGCCACACCGGTCGTCAGCGCGCTTGTCGTGGTTGTACAAGAGTATTTCGATTTGTCAGCCTTCGCGGCCAAGGACTTCCTGCTTGCCGGCGGCTTTCCACTCGAGCAGACCAAGCATAGCGCGTACGGTCGGGCTGACCCATTTCGCACGTTCCAGAACCTGATCACACCGTAGATACGCTCTGTTGCAACGCCAGGCCTCGGCGGATTTTCCGCCGAGGCCCGAAGTCCTGCCATTTCTACTAGCACTTGCAAGCGGTTACGATGGTGACGTTGTTGTTCTCTTTCGCTTCCACCACGGTGTTCAGGCGATCGACCCAAGCCCCGACCTGAACGATCGAGCAACTGCCCGTACCGCCGCACGGTCCGGGGTAGTACGGATAGCTGATCGTCTGCGATCCGCCGGCCGGAAGCTGCACGGGGATCAGAAGGTCGCCCAGGTTGCCGCCGGCCACGGACATGCTCAGGTGCGTCGTGTTCCTGGGCACCGCCGTGCCACCGCGATTCGTCACCGTGACCTGGAAGAAGTACTGGGTGCCGCACTGGATTTCGAGCAGGGTGGGCCCGCAAAGACTGGTAGTCGATGACCAGGTGACGTTGGAAACCACCAGGTCGGGAAGGGCCAGCGAAGGTCCGCCGCCGTACGGCGGGACGTTGGGGTGAGGATCTACAGTGATGGTTGGGGGCGACTTCGCTGCCACGGTCTCTTCGGCAACGGGCTTGGGCGCCAGGGGACTTTCGGTGTCTGTGTCGCCACACGCCTGAATTGCGAAGAACGCGCCCGTCAAGAGTGACGCACACAATACACCGCGCGCGATGGCCTGGAATTTCCGGCTCATACCGAATACCTCCGGTTGAATGGTCGATCTAGCAAGGAAGAGCGACCGCGCGGTGCACTCGTATCAAGAGAGGACGCGAGTCGTGCTCCTGATACAGATTTGTGCGCCGGCGCCCGGGTTGGTCGATTGCGGGCATACAAAATCCCCGGAGGCACGAGACCTCCGGGGACTGCAACTCGTCTGGATGTTCAGCAGTGGAGTTATTTCAACAACACCATCTTGCGCGTCTGCATTCCATCGGCGTTCATGAGCCGATAGTAATACACGTCGCTCGCCACGCTTCGACCGCGATCATCCAGCCCGGTCCACGTGTACTCGTGACTTCCCGCCGACAGTTGACCAGTGGCCAGCGCTGCAATTCGTCGTCCCGCGACGTCGTATACCGCCAGGTCGGCGTACCCGGCGACCGGCAGGCTGAACCGGATCGTGGTAGATGGATTGAACGGATTGGGCACGTTCTGATCGAGCGATGCCAACCGCAGCGTGGGGACGGCCGCGGTGACCACCTGTTCGCCTTCGAACTCGGCGTGGAACAGTGAAGCCGCGACCAGCGGGCCGCCTCCCATGTCGAGTCCCGGTCCCGCGCCGCCCGTAGCCACCAGGTTGCCCTGGGGATCGGTGTGCGCACGGATGAGACTCTGCTGGTCGTCGCCGTAGGCCTCGCTCCACACGTGGACGCCCGAAGCATCGTAGAGCGCCAGGAAGTAGGCCGGGTAGAACGACGCTGGGTTGGGGGTGAACGACCCGCCGCCGAACGTGCAGTTGGCCGAAGAGAAACCGCCGGCTACGAAGACGTTGCCCGAGGGATCAAACGACACACCCCGGCATTCGTCCGATAGGTTGCCACCGTAATTGAAGCTCCACTGATGAGCGCCGCTCGCGTCGAACTGCGCCACGTACATATCGCCACTACCCGCGCTACTGAGCGTCGCGCCGCCGAAACTCACGGCGTTGTTCATATGACCCGCCAGGGCAATCTTTCCCGAGCTCGACACGTCGATGTCACACGTTGCCAGAATCCCCGCGCCGTTGTTGAACTTTCCCTCGAAGGTCTCGTCCCACACGAAGGACCCACCGGTGGTGAACTTCACGATGTTGAGAGCCGTAGATCCAGGGCCGGGGGTGATATCGCCGCCACCAAAGTTGGTGGTTCCTTCGGTGTTGGCTACCAGGTGCACACTTCCTGAGCCGTCAAGCGCGATGGACATTCCACCCTGGCTTGCGGTGTCACCGAATACGGAACTCCACACGTGGCTGCCGTTGGTGGTGAGCGACGCCACGAAAACGTCGGCGCCTCCGGCGGTAGTATGAGATCCACCCTGGAAATCCACCGTACCGTAGGTGTAGCCCGTGGCGGCTACGTGTCCGCCGCGTGCGGCGAGGTCGCGGTAGAAACCCGAGCCGGCCACGAAACTGAAGAGGTGATCTCCGTTGGAATCGAATCCGGCCAGGAACATCTCGAAATTGCCGGTGAGGGGGCCGCCGCCGAAGTCGACGGTTACGCCCGGGGTGGCTTTGCCTCCTCCACCAAGCGTACCGGCCACGAAGATGTTTCCGGTTTCGTCAGCGGCTACTTCTGAAACGGACATGAATCCATCGGGCGTGAACTGCTTGCTCCACAGGTGGGCGCCGCTCGTGCTATGTCGCACGAGGTACATGTCGCCGTAAGGGCCCAGCGCGGTGAGGGTGGGTCCGCCCCAGGAGGCGGACGAACTGAAGAAGCCGGCCGACGCCACGGCGCCGGTACCGTCGACGTCGTCCGTTCCGCCCGCGGCGTATCCGTTGCTCCATTGGTGAGCGCCGATCGCGGCCCAAGCCGAGCTCGCGCCGAGTGTTATAACTGTAAGGATAAGAATGGTTTGAAGGCGGAAGTGCCGGCGCATGGGAGAGTCCTCCGAGTTGGGGTCGTGGTGGGACAGACCGTGCCGTCCTGCCCTCTACAACGACCAACCGGAGGCGACCGCACTACAAAATGTATTGCCGCTTCAATCGAACGTCCTGGGTAGCCAGGGGTCCCTCGCCGGCGGCGAAGAACTTCAATGTGGGGCGTATCGAGTCGGGCACCATTTTTATCGATTCGCGGAAATCTTGATTCACCTCGGACAGTCGAGCCAGCAGATCGCTCGTCAGACGGTCGATCTGCGGCGGAGCTTCGCAGCCTGCTTTCAACTCCATCCAGAATTCCAACCGCTTGTTGGCCTGGTCATCTTCGGACGGGTGCAACGCGTAGTGGTTCACGATGGCCGCCAACTCGGGCGTGGCCATGATCGCGTTCTCCAGGTCATTGGGCGTGAGGTTGCAGCCGTAGTAGGCGATCGCCAATTCCTGCCGACCCCAATGAAACATCAGTGGAAGTGGAATGGTGGGTCCCTCAACGTCAATGGTCAGGCCGTGGTCGCCCAATACCGACTCCACGTTGGGCATGGGTAGCACCATTCCACGGTCGTGCAGGTTGTAGCGAATGCGCGGCGACACGTTGGTGATGCGATTGACGGTGAACAGCAGGTTCTGGTCGGCGTCGCTCTCGATCCAGTAGTTCAGCGGATCGTACTGAAAGATCATGGGGACGGACTCGGTGCCCACGAGGTCGCGGGCCAGAGCGGCGTTCGAAATGAGATGTTGGCGCAGCTGCATGGTGTACTCGGTTTCCACCGCCATGTTGATTTCCAGGTCCGAGGCGCCAAACGAAGAGACCGTGCGTTGGAAACAGCGGTTGAGCGCAGCGCGCAGACCCTCGGACATTCCTTCGCCGCCGACGGCCGCGTAGATCTGGTAGTCGCTCCAATCCAGGTCGGCCTGGTCGACCAGTGCCTTCAGGAACGGGGGGTAGCCCGCAATCAGGTAACGGTACTTCGGCCCCAGCTGTTTCAGCGTGGACACGACCTTGTCTATGTCGGGCCCCACGGATTTCAGGACGCACTTCTCGACCAGGGACATGGATACCGCCATGCCAGTGGCCCAGGGCCCCAGAGCGAATGCGTTGATCAGAATGAACGGTTCGTCGCCGAACGTGGCGCGTGAGCCGTGTTGGATCAGGCGGCGCGTGGTCTTGCGTTCCACGCCGCCGCGCACCCAGCTGGTGGCGGTTCCACTGGAACCCGAACTCTCGTCGATCACGGCGTCGCGCTCGGGCAGGCGTCCACCCACGCAGAGTTCTTCCAGTGTGGACGGCCGGATGTACGAGTCTTTGTCCATCACGGGAATGTCAGCGAAGGTCCGTGGATTCCAGGCGTCGTGTTGGCGCAGGAAGCGGGCGTAAGCCGGAACTTTGTCTCGCGCATTCCAGAATGCCGCTTGCGCCCGTGCCTGGGAGATCTGGCGACGCAGCGCCCCCATGCTTCCTGGCGCGAACAACAAGCGGTAGGAACCCCATGACGATACCGCGGCCACGCCCACGGCGTGAAACGCACGACCAAGAAACAGATCCCAGGGTCTATTCATGCCATCAGAAGCGAAGCAAGTCGGGGAGATCGTGGGGGCACCTCGGAGTACCCGAATCGGAAAATCAGCCACGCATCTTTCACGCCAAACTTCTGGGCCACGGCAGCGGCAAACCTGGGATTCGTGAGCATCGATCCGTACGGGTGCATGTACACGTCGAACCGGGCCATTTCCAACCAGAATTCCATGAGCATGCGGCCGGCGGCGTAGAGCTCGGGCCAGGTCTGGAACGGCCCGCACAGCAGCCCCACGCCGCGCGTACCGTCTTGTGTCTTCAGGAAGCGACGTCCAACGAAACCGCGTATCCCCGGAAGCTTCAGCAGCCAGGGAGTGGAGAACGCCGAGGTCATTTCCCAGGAGGATTGGTTCATGGGAACCTGCCACAGTCCGTCGCCGGTTTCCGGCGTGGCTCCGCGCCGGTACCACTGCCGAATTTCTTGGCGCTCGTTGGTAATCTGCAGGTTATCGATAATAGCCTGCGTGTTGGTGTTCAAGACCCACTGTACGCGGGTGGGGTCGTCGTACGACAGGAAGCGCTGGCCGTGTTCATTTGCAACACGGGTCAGCCCCTCAATACACCGTACGTCGACTCTTCGGCCGTCGTATTGCAGTCGTGACGTGCGGCGCGGTTCCAGGAACTCGGCCAACAGGTGGGTCGCCCCGCTCGGTGACAGTACAGCGTGACCCATGACCCTGTGTGTGCCAGCCTGGTAGAGCGAAGCGGGTTCGATGTCGGAAGCGGGCTCAATGCTGATCTCATGCCCGCAACGCGCCGCGGCCAGCTCCAACCCCACCGCGAACGTACCGAACGCCGCGGCCAGATACAGGTTCCCGTGATCTTCCTCGGGCAGCATGCGGTCACACACGCACAAGAGCTCCGCCCGCCCGTCATCGGTGGGACGAATCCGAAATGGCTGCGTATTGTGGGGAGACGGCGTCCAGCGCGCCAGGTTCGAGATCTGGCCCCAGATGCCGTTCTCGTTTGGGGTCGGCACGGGCGGGTGACCTTTGGTTGGGGAACGATGCCGGCACAATCGTGCAACCTATAGAGTAAAGTTGCCTCGGGGGCCAGGTTCGCGTTAGCTGGCCACGCGTTGGGCTGTGACCTTGGGGAGAAGAGTGAAGACATCCAATCTTTGGTTGGCCGCGTTCGTGGTCGTAGTGATCGCCGGCGGCTGGTTCCTGGTGGATCAGTGGCGGACCGCCTTCCCGGCGGATCCGGCCTCCACCGAAGCGACCACAACCAACTCACTTCGTGCTCCCCATCAACCGGCCCAGGTCGTGCGTGCGCCACTGCCGGCCGACGCGGGGGTGGTGGTTCTCGACGGCGACAGTCTGATGTCGTGGTCGGTTCCCGCGCCCTCAGATATTTCGTGGGAAGTGTCCCTGCCCGATGAACCGGCGACCCTGCAATTCGCCATGGGGGCGGCGGGCAAGGCAGCGAACTTCTCTGTCGTACTGGAGACCTCGGGCACCACGGTGCCCGTCATGCAGCACCGGGTTGCCCCCGCCAAGCCCGCGCGGTGGCAGCATGCGGGCTTTTCGTTGGCCGAGCACGCGGGCAAGGACGTCACGCTTCGATTTCGCACCGACGGACCCGCGTCCGCGGGGAATGCAAACGTGTGGTGGGGCAATCCACGTTTGTTCGTTCCGCCCGGTGGCGACGATTTTTCTGTGGTGATGTTCATCGTCGGTGGCATGCGAGCCGACTTCGTCTCGGGCTCGGGTTTTCCACTTCCCATAACTCCTACCCTGGACGAGCTGATCGAATCGGGCGCGGAGTTCCGAAACGCGGTGACTGCTTCGCTGGATGAGCGTGAGTCGTTGGCCATGCTGGTAAACGGATCGTCGTCCTCGAACGCGGGCCTTGCTTCGATTCTGACCGGCGCGAACTTCCGGTCAGCGCTGTTCACGAGCGCGGATCTGGGCGACACGGACATGGAGTTGCCGGTAACGCGAACCCGCGACAGTGCCGACACTATCCAGCGCGCGCTGCACTGGTGGCGGCGTCATCAGGCCGACCGCGTGTTTGTGGTGATACATCTGGATGATCCGCTGCCGCCGCACGAGGCGCCGCCACAATTCGTTTCGGTGGTGGAAAAGTGGTATCGCGAGGGCCCTGCGCGTGCGCAGGAACATCCGGTGGTGCGCGCCAACGCCGACCAGGCGCTTACGTACGCGGCCGAAGTTGCGCACTGCGACTACCAGCTGTCGAGATTCATCGCCGGAATTCGTCAAATGGGACTCATGTCGCACTGCATATTCGCGGTCACGTCAACGCACGGTACGCGCCTTACCGAGGCACGCAGTCAGACGCACGGTTTGTATCAGGAAAACGTGGCCGTGCCGTTGGTCATCTACTTCGAGGGGCGCATTCCAGGACCGCTGCAGGTACACACCCTGACGCAGACCCTCGACCTGGCGCCGTCGATCCTGCAATGGGTGGGCCTGGACGTTCCCGCGGGGTTGCTGGGCGTTCGACTCATTCCCGCATTCAGAGGCATCGAAACCCGCGGTGTCGCGACCCTGGGAAACGGATCCAGCCAGGTCATCCGTGACCGGCGCTACAAACTCATCGTTTCCGAGAACTACGAAGAGCTCTACGACCTGGTGGAAGATCCCGGTGAAAAGCAGAACCGGCGTAGCCAGTTTCCCGATGTGGCCGACCGTCTAAGGTCGCATCGGTCGCCCTGAGCGCTCACTGGAAATGTTGTGCGACGAGAATGTTGCCGTGGTCAGGATTCTGGGCGTCGATTTCGTAGTTCCAGGACCACAGCTCCAGACGAAACCCGGTTACCGACCGGGCCGCGGACTCACTCGGCAAGTCGCGACAGGCTTCCAGGAAATCGCGACACCGCTGCTTGCCTTCCCTGGAGCTGAATGAACGCATGAGTACCTGGCGGTAGCGCGAGTCGCCCATCGCCCCGATCCATTGCTCGAACGGAGCGCGTTCTTCTTCACCCGTGTTGTAGAGAGCGTACGCCTTCACGTATTTCACTTCGGGTGGGTCGATCTTCCAGCTGAACATACCCATGGAGGTAAACGGGTAGTGCTCCACGTGAAGCTGCCAGCATCCCATCAGAAACACCACCATGGCCACGGCCAACGCTGGTGCGGGCCAGGATACGGGAGGCCGTTGGAAGCTGGGCGGCGGGCCGAAGTCGTGCGGACAGCTGGCGTCGCAGCTGA
The DNA here is from genome assembly GCA_029262065.1 of Candidatus Krumholzibacteriota bacterium. GTDB lineage: Bacteria > Krumholzibacteriota > Krumholzibacteriia > JAJRXK01 > JAJRXK01 > JAJDAC01. Next base: position 442,373 of record JAJDAC010000027.1, read on the forward strand.
GAATGGTACGCCGGCTCGCAATCCTGTCGTAGATCCAGGCACCCAGGTGCGACAGCCCAGGCACATATAGGAACGGCAGCAGTACCCAGCCCAACGGAATGGCTTGGGCCATTCGCCGGTATCCCTGGAAACCCGAGCGCGCGGCCTTGTCGTCCACGACCCACATGCTCTGTTCCATTTCGTTGAGCGATAGCTTCAGTTGGTGGCGTTCGTTGTACTCCGCGCGGTCGAGTTTGCGAAAGTTCACGAAGCGAAGCCGGCCGAGAATATCGACTGATTCAAGAACCCGCCGGGTTCGTTGGCACAACGGACAGTTGCCGTCGAACAGCACGTCCATTCTGCCCAGATACCTTGCCGCCCAGCCGCGCAGGCGGGCCGTATCGTAGAACACCACCTGCAGCAGAATCAGGTCGAAGAACAGGATGTTCTGCAGGAACAGCGTTCCCACGTGCATGGCGCCCATGAGCATGGGCGCTACGTAACGCGCCAGCTTCCACACCAGCACCAGACCGAACAACAACTCTCCGAACACGGCCAGAAACCCCAACGCAGAGAACAGCCAGTCCGGGCCCTGCATCAGTCGAAGCGTGGCCGTGAAGTCGAACTGCATGGGGTTGAGGGTCGTATTCAGCAGGTGTCCCTTGACGCTGGAAGCCTGCCACCATTCCCACCCACCGTTGCGGATCTTGCTGAGGCCCGCCAGGAAGTAGGGGATGGCGATGACGATCCACACGAAGGTGCGGGACCACCCATATACCGACCCACCGCGGTTGGGTTCGACCACGCTCTTGCCCTGGCCAATGCGAATCAGTCGATCGAGCGACCACCCGTCGGCGCACGGCGTCAGCGATAGGATCAACAGGCCGTACGCCGGAATGAGGCCGGTGTGGTAGAACCACGAGTAGGATCGAAACAGTCCCGCCATTGTCAGGTAGGCCAAAGCTCCCAACGGCACGACCCAGCGCGTCTTCAAACCCACCATGGCCAGGAACAGCAGCACGCCCGTGCTCCCTTGCAGCCACGCGAGTGCGGTCGAGTTGGTCAGCAGTGAATCGAAACCAGGAATCTGCGTGAGGAACTGAAGGGCGCCCAGGGTCGCGGGGTCGAACATGGACCGGGGCAACAGAGCCGTGCTGGGCAGGTCTTCCCACATCGTGCTCAGCAGTAGTATTCCGGCCAGCCAGGCGCGGATTGCACCGAGTGTGCCGGGGGTCGCTTGCTCCACGTTCAGCAGCCGGCTGCTTTCAATACCCGCTTGGTCGACGCGGGGTGTTGCGCCAGTTGGGCCGGTGGTCGGATTGGACGTTGCACCATGTTGCCGCCGCAATTCGGACAAACGTGGTGTAGTGTGTTTTCCACGCAATCGCGGCAGAACGTGCACTCGTACGTACAGATCATCGCGTCGGCCGATTCGGGGGGCAGGTTCTTGTCACAACATTCACAGTTGGGTCTCAGGTCGAGCATGTCGACTCCTTTCACATGAGCATCTTCAAACCTACGCCTTGAGCAACTCGTCCATCTGATGGCTCAGCAGAAAATCGGATTCGCTGATGCCGCCTGCATCGTGAGTGGTCAGGGACACGCGCACGATGTTGTATACGTTGAACCACTCGGGGTGGTGGTTCGCGCATTCGGCCAGAATGGCTACGCGCGCCATGAAGCCGAATGCTTCGACGAAGTTGGCGAATCGAAACTCACGATGCAGTTTTCCGTCGCGCAGTTCCCACTGTGGGTGCTTCTGCAAATGGGATTCGATTTCGCCGTCTGAAGCCTTGTGCATGATTCCCCTTAGAATTTCAATGCCACTCCGACGCCGGTGCCTGAGAGGGTGATGGTGCGCCAGACCCTACTCCACGGAACCGATTTTCCCAAGACCGCCCGTCCGGCCACGAAACCCACGGCGGCGCCAAAGATGACGTCGGACGAATAGTGTTTCTGGTCTTCCATGCGCCCAGCCGCGGTACCGATGGCCAGCGCCGTGGCGGCCAGCCCGACCCAGGTGCCGCCATGGTGAAAAAGGGCGGGCACGGTGGAGAACGCCGCGGCCGTGTGTCCCGATGGGAAGGAATGCGGACCGCCCGAAGGTCGCTCGCGTCCTACCCCCAACTTGAGCGCCCAGACGTAGCTGCTGGCCACGGCGAACGAGGCCAAAACGTCCTTCCCCATATCGCCCAGGGCTTCTTCGCCGAGCCAGCCGGCCAACAATAGTCCACCGGCGCCCACCGCGATGGTGCGCCCGTCACCGTACGCATCGCCCAGATCTATGCCACCCTCCAGGCGTGCGTAGTCGAGGGAGAGGGAAATGGAAACGGGGTCTTCGGACCGGGAAGCCAGGTAGGCGAAGGAAGCGCCGGACCCCATGAGGATCAAAGCGTCCCGGTCGGCCATTCCCCGGTATCCCTGAAGCAGGCGGTGGCCCAGGGACTGGTGTGGTGTTTCCTGGCCAAAGGCGGTAGAGAAGAAGAGAACCAACGTAACGAGCGAGACGAATCCAGCCAGAATGCGCATACTTGTACCTTCGATACGGAGCGACGAGCCCCGTGAGCGTATCAGAATCCCAGCCATGGTTCATGAGAGCCAGCTGAGAGCCGTCGGCGCACGTCCTTGCAGAGGTAATCAGGTAACTTGACCACCCAAGCTCGTCCCGTACGCAACACTCTGGTGTTGTTGGCTTGTCTCACCGTGATGGTGAGCGCGCAAACCCTGTGGAAGAGCGGACTGGGCGTCATCGGTGGCATCGACATTGGCTCTGACGCCTTGGGCACGCAGCTTGTTCGCATGATCAAGTCGTGGCGCATCATGGGTGGCATAGCGCTGTTCGGATTGTCGACGGTGTTGTGGCTGGACCTGCTGAGCAAGATGGAGCTTTCGCATCTGTACCCGTTGGTGAGTTTCACCTACGTACTTGCGTTCTTCGCCGGATGGATCTGGTTGGGCGAAACTCCCAACCTCACGCGCTTCGCGGGCATCGTCGTGATCTGTTTCGGCATTCTCCTGGTGGCGCGTGCCGAATGACGACCACGCTGTGTCTGTTCCCGGGTGTGATACCATGGCCACGAACTTCATCCGATTGGCCTGACGTTGCGTAACGCGCTGGTTCTCTTCTGTTGTCTCTTCCTCATGGTCGGCGCACAAACGCTGTGGAAAGTGGGCCTGCGCGGAATGGATGGCGTGCACCTGGGGTCGCGCGAACTCATCGGACAACTGTTTCGCATTGCCATGCGCTGGCAATTTCTGCTGGGCATGGCCATCTTCGGTTTTACGACCATTCTTTGGTTGGACCTTCTCAGCCGTATGGAGTTGTCGCGGCTGTACCCGCTCATGAGCTTCACGTATGTAATTGCGTTCTTCACCGGCTGGATGTGGTTGGGCGAGAAGCCCAATCCGCGTCGCCTGGTTGGCATCCTGGTCATCTGCGTGGGAATCTACCTCGTGGCACAGACCGGCTCCTCCTGATCGAGACCCAATCGCCTTGCCCAGAATTGTACTGACGCTGTCGACGATCGTCCTGGCCCTGGTTCTGCTGCCGGTGCCGGCCGCCGTGCGGTTTGTCGTGGTGGGTTGGGTCATGTGGGCGGTACCCGGGTGGGGCTACCGTCGTATTCTGTTGGGTTCCTCGCACAGCGTGTTGCTATCGGTCGCCGTTGCGGCCGTTCTTCCGTGGGCCGTGCACGGCGTGCTGGGTACGTTCGGCGGAGTGCTGGGGCTGCCACCAATGGTGCTCACGGTGTTGGTTGGCGCCATTGGCATCGCCTGCCTGTGGGTTCCCTTGCCCGGACCGGAGCCGGTCGAACATTCACCGCGCCCCATCGATGATGACTTCGAGCGCGGAGCGTTGATCGTTGCTGGCCTTGTGTTGGTTGTGGCCGCCGTGGCTCCGCCCCAGCGATCCCTACTTTCCGATGTGTATGCGCACGTGGCCGCGGTGCGGGCCTGCATCGAAGAAAACCGCATCTTCCCGCTTCACGAATTCTATACACCCAGCCAGGGCACGGGCGCCGACCCGCGTTTCGGCGTGGGCCACGCCTACAACGCGTCGTGGGCGGTGCTGGCGCGGCTTACCGCGTTGGACACCTGGCACGGCATGGGAGCGGTGGCCATGGCGCTGTTCACGCTGGCCACGGCTGCGCTTTCATCGCGTGCCAGCCTGACCACGTTCGGACGTTGGGTGGCCTTCGCCACGTTCGTGGGTTTTTTCGGCGGGTCATTCTACAACCCGTTTCATACGTCGCCGTACCCGCTGTGGATTGGGCTTGCGGCGGTCTGGGTGGCCATGGCGCTGGTGTTCAACGTAGCCCGGGGTCGTCGTGCGTGGCTGGTGGCGCTACTCATTGCCGGTGCGGGGGGCATGCACGCGTTGGCGTTCCTGTTTGGCGTCTTCTTCCTGGTCATGGCCTGGTTGGTGGCGGCTCCCTCGGGCCGGCGCGATGTATGGGGAGCACTGTGGCCAACCCTGGCCGTGGGTGTACCGGTCATGGGCGTTCGCTTCGCGTCCAGCTACGGCAACGTGAACCCCATCCACCAGTGGCCGTGGGAAATCATGGAATGGAACCCGGGTTGGTTCAGCGTGAGCCCGGGGTTCTTGTTGAATTGGGTCATGCCCTACGGGTTGCTGGCTTTGATTCTGGTGCCCTGGCTGGTGCGGCGGTGTCGTCGCGAGCAACCGTTGGCGTGGTCTCTTGCCGTCAGCATCATCAGCATCGTGTGGCTCGTGGTACCTCTGCTGCTTACGCCCTCCATGAAGGTTCTGGGCTTCCTGCCCATTCGTCTGGTCATGACCATACTCACGCCGTTGTTGCTGGCGGGCTGGATCGACGAACTTCGTGCCGGTCGGACACGCACGCTGATCGTGGGCGTTCTTCTTATCGCCATGCTGGGCGGCACGGTCGGACGCGCGCGCGAGCTTTGGGTTGATGATGCCAATTCCATCGTGGATACGGTCCAATGGCGTGGACTGGTGGAACACCTGAATACCAAGGCCCATGCCGACGCGGTTGTTCTGTCCGATCCGTTCACCATGCTGGCTCTCAAGTCCATGGCTCCGCAGTCCATCGTCGCCGTCCCCGACGGTCGTTCGTCGCCGCGCGACGCGCAGAGTATCGAACGACTGCGCGACAGTTGGCGCGCCATGAACGTCACGCAGAATGGCGCCGGTACCGATGAGATCTTCTCCCGTTACGAAGTGACCCACGTTCTTGTGAACGCCATGTTCGGACAGGACCGATACAGCTACGAATACCCGGTCGACACCGCTAGCTTCGCGGCGCAGCGACAGAAGTTCGAGCTGAATCCGCAACGCTTCCACAAGGAGTGGGAAGCCGACGGCCTCGTCCTGTACGAGCTGACGGATCCGTCCGAACCCTGGAATGAATCCTACATGGCCAGTTGCGTCGTGCCTGGCGAAGCTTCGAGCCGATCGTTGCCGTTGGCGTACGGGTTCAGGCTGGACGATCCCATCGTGGATCAACTGCCTTCGGCCGAGGGATTCCTTCGCATCCGCGCGGACCTGGGGTACGACGGCCCCCTGCCCGTTCCCGATCGGTACCTGGTGGTTCGGCTGGACGCGATCGAGGGTCCGGTGCCCGATGCATTGCAGTTCATGAACAAGCCCGTTCGGAAAATCCTGGAGAAGTTTCAGTCACGGGTCTATCGCCACCGTTGGACGCTGCGACTGCGCGGAGGCGCGTGCCCCAGCTGGACGCTGGACTCCGGGCACGAACTACCGTTGGATCTGGAACTTCCCCGGCCGTCCCGGTTGCACCCCGGTCGCTACCGGCTGACGCTTCAAACCACACGCAATACGGAGTTCACGGTTCTGAAGCTGAAGGACTTCCTGCGCGACCAGGACGCCTATACGGGCCCTGCGCTGGCTGAAATCGAGATCACGGGACCCTGAACCCGCGAAATACCCGTGCTCCACTGCACGGATCCACTGGCTGCATGCACCTCTTATGGAACCGACCAACGGCTCCATCTGAGGAACGACTCCCATGCGCATCAAGTTCAACTGGTCCTACGTCTGGTCCGTGCTGGCTCTGCTACTGGCCGTGCAATGCACATTCCTATCGATGCAGAACCGCAAGCTGGTGCAGGTGGCGAAAGCGTTCCAGGCGAAGTCGGAAGACACCACAATTGCCGTGGGCGAATCGCTCACAACTCTGAGCGTGCAAACGCAAGGAGGCGAAAACCGGACTCTCGACCTGGCATCGGGTCAGGGGACGGCACTGGTGTTCTTCTCGCGCGACTGTGGCGCCTGCCAACAGTCGATGAACCTGTGGAATCCCTGGATGACTTCGCTTCCCAACGAGATGGCCGCGCGCGTAGTGGCGATCGAGGTCGATCCGGAGAGTATCGCCTCGATGCCTCATCTGGGGGGTGCGGTGGAGACGGTCGGCACATCGCTGCAATCGGTTCGGGAAATCATTGCGGCGCTACCGACCACGGTGCTGGTTGATGGCCAAGGCACCGTGGCTGGTACCTGGCGGGGAGCGGCCTCGGACTTGGCGCTCGAGGAGCTGGATGGTCGGCTCCGAAATCTGGTTGCCCCCGCCGAATCAAACTTCGCCAAGCTCCTGGCGAAATCTCGCGACTGACAACTCAACTACAAGGAACAGAAACATGCAGAAAGCAATCTTCGTCCTGTGCATCCTCGCCGTACTTCTTGGCATCAACACGTGGGTGGGCAGTCGTGAGGCCGCGGCCTACTCGATCTTCCCCATTGGTGGTGACATGGAGGCCGTAGCCTGTCAGGTTTCGGGCACCGCGTCTTCGGGCGGCATTGTCGTATCAACGCAAAGCTGTGGTCGTCTGGGCGCGCGTAGCGTCTTCGAATGTGCGTTCGCGTGTTCTATCTGGGCCAGCGAATTTGGCGGCAACGTCAGTGGGCGGATCATTCCCAACTGACACGGGCGTCACGCCGAGGGCGGAGGGGCACTGGACAGGCCCCTCTGCCTTCCATCTTCGAAATGGGCGACCCCCTTTTTTGGTAAGAGTCTGGGCAGATGAATCCGCCCGAAGGGGTTACACTGGTGGGGCGAAAGAGGTTCCCTCTAGCAGCCACTAGCGTAGGAGGTCGCCGTGCCCCACGTAGTCGAAAGCGCCGCCAGCGGACGCGCCAAGTGTCGCGGTTGCGACAAGTCCATCGCCAAGGGCCAGCTGCGTTTTGGCGAGCGGCTACCCAACCCCTTCGGCGACGGCGAGATGACGCTCTGGTTCCACCTGGAGTGTGCGGCCTGCAAGCGCCCTGAGCCGCTGTACGAGACCTTGAACACCACCGAAGAACCCATCGACGGAATCGAGCGGTTACGCGAGGTGGCCAAATTTGGCCTGGCACACCGCCGACTGCCTCGACTCAGCCAAACCGGGCGAGCGCCTACGGGCCGTGCGCGGTGTCGCAGTTGTCGCGAGCTCATTGCCAAGGGTGCCTGGCGAATCGCCATTGTGTACTACGAGGAAGGGCGATTCGAAGCGGCCGGGTTCATCCACGCGAAGTGCTCATCGACCTACTTCGAAACGGCCGACATCGTCGAACGCATTCAGTGCTTCTCGCCAAACCTGTCCGAGTCTGACCTGCGGGAAATCGAGCGCGAACTCTAGGCTCTGGTTTTTCTCCGTATCAAAACCCAACCGCGGTGCCCATCTTCACGATCGAAGATTGCAACTGAACTGCATTGTATTGAACCCATTGCAATCCTATTCCAATACTCATTCACGGAGGACATTCCATGAATATCCGCAAGGCTCTGTCGCTCGCAGTAGTGGCCCTTTCCTTGTTTGCCTTGGCCACGGCCGTTGGTTGTGGTGAAGAGTCGAGCATCCAGGGACCAACGTCTGTTTCGGGCAAAGCGATTCAGTCGGGCCCCGTCGGCTCGGCCCCCGAATACGAAGTTCGCGTTGATGAGATCGCCGAATTGGCGTCGTCGGGAAACGTGCGTGGAGCGGCCAAGGCCACCAATGCACTGTTTCGCGATCTGGGTGAGTCGGTTGGGTCCGGTGAAGTGTCGTCGTCCGACGCGGAGGGCGTCATCGAGGCCACGCAAACCGCCGTACAGGACATCGACATTGATATCGAATTCGGCACCAACAAGAAATGCAGCGCTACGTTCACGTGCGTGAAGGACACGCAGATGTGCCTGATCGTGACCTGGCACGTGGAAGACGTCGGCGGCGGCACGAACTGCTTCAATTTCTAGACTATTACCAGCAAACCGTTGGAAAAGGAGACGTATCATGAATCGCGTATTCTCTCGCATTCGAACCACGGTGACCCTGCAGGCCACGCTGGTGTTGGTCATGGCCGCGTCCGTCGCGGGCGCGGGCGAGGTTTCGTCGGGACAGCCAGGAGACCTCGAGCCAAACTCCACCACCGAAGCGCTCGAAGCGGCCATCTACGACCAGGGCTTCTCGGACGACGTAACGGCGCAGGCCGTGGCTCTGTTGAACGACGCGTCGGCTAGTGTGGGCGACATCGCCGAGCTTGCGGCGGTAACCACGGAGCTGGCGAACGTGTTGGTGGCGCCAGAATCAAGCTCGGCTGACTTCCTCGCCGGTTTCTTCAACGACTACGAAGTCGTGTTCAACGAACAGGGCGCAGCCGATTGGGACATCGACCCCAATCCACTCAAGAAGTGCAGTCGGACATTCACGTGTGTGTGGCGTTCGTACATCTGCATTCGCATTACGTGGAGCGAGCCCGGTGGTGGAGGCGGCGTGAACTGCATTTCCAAGTAGTTTGTGCCGTTGCAATTGTCAGGCAGAAGCCGGCGCGTTTTTTCGCGCCGGCTTTTTCTTTGCGCGTGTATCACCACCGCGAGTCGACGCCCATATTCACGTTCCATGGAGAAACTGATTTCCCGACGACCTCCAGTTTTCATGGAGATTCGAGTCGCTTCACAACTGGCATATCGAAGTGACTGCGGGTCTCACTCAATACTGACAAGGAGGAAGAATGCTAACTCGCATTCACGATCATCTCGTCAACAACGCGCTTCTATTGATTCCCATGCTCGTAATCTTCACCATGACTGCATGTGAAGACGGAGTTACCACTCCCGAAGAGATGGAATCGAAGTTCCGTGTGCAGGGTGTAAAAAACCTGAAGGGTGAGGACTACTTCAACGGAGTGTTCTTCGGTCGCGGTGCGGTGGCTGACGCCATCCCCGAAATTCGGGACGTGTACTCGATGTCGACCGGCGGCCTATCCGATGAAGATCTGGCGGCCGCCGAGGCCGATCAGGATCGGCTCGTGCAGTTGATGAAGGATCGGGACCCGACCTTCTTCGATCGCTTCGAGAGCGCAGTGGAAAGTGGTGACCAGGTGGCCATCACGTCTGCGATCGACGAAGGATCGGCGTTGGCCACGCTGTCGTTCCTGGACACCCCCGAGGGCCGCGCTGCGTTTGACGACGCGCAAACACCCGAGAACATCACCGAGATCACGGCGCAGTTCAATGCGCAGCAGAGCACCAAGCAACTGACCGAGTCCGAGGTAGAGGCCATTCTTTCCGATGTGGACGAATGGTCGAAGTCCGACGGCGCGGCGGCCAATGCTTCGGCCAACAAGCTGTGTCTGGTGCTGGCTATCGTCGTGTTGGCCGTGCTCCTGCTGGCGTTGCTCATTGGCATCGTCGTAGGACTCGCGGTGTGGTTGGCGATCTGGCTGTGGACGTACTTCTGGAGCGCCTTGTCGGCCAACCAGTCGTACACCGAGCTGCAGGTCGAGCAGATGATCGGCTCACTGGCTGATACCTACGGTGGTGGCGGCATCACCCCGGTCGAGCCGGTGTTTGAACTGAGGTAGAAAAAACCACGGAGTGGGGGCGGGTGCGAAAGCATCCGCCCCCAACTGACAGGAGACATTGGCAATGAAAATCGAAACGACAAGAGGACTCGCACGTGTTGTGCTCGTCGGCTTCTGGACATGGTTCGTGCTGACCGTGTTCTTCGGCGCAATACCCGATAGCCCGATGCGTTTGTCCAAGAAGAATCACATGCAGCTCATGTCGGTGATCCCCGAGGGCTGGAGTTTCTTTACGCGCAATCCCCGCGAAGATCACACGTTCGTGTACCAAAGAACAGAGGCGGGCTGGGAACAGTTGAATCAGCGTGTCGCCAGTCGTCACAGTTGGTTCGGATTGAACCGTAGAATCCGCTCCCAGGGCGTGGAATTGGGTGGGCTGTTGGCGCGAGTCGCCGAAGAAGATTGGACCCGGCACGACGACCCCTTCGCGTTCGACGCGGTTCTCGATTCCATCCCCCGTATTGAAGCCCCGAACTCCTCGCACACCGAAACCATGTGCGGCGAGTTGCTCATTGAGAAGAAGGCGCCCGTACCCTGGGCCTGGAGTGGATCCAAGCGTCAGGTGCGCATGAAAGCGAAGTACGTGCGCGTGGCGGCCGACTGCGATGCCGAGCCCATGAAGATCGATTTGTCGGGCATGGGCCGAATGTTCCCTGCGCCACCACCGGGTAACGACACTGACACAGAAACTGAAACTGAAACCGAATCCACTCAGCCGACGACCGAGGAGTGAGTCATGAGTAACCAACAAACGAACCCCATCATTCCCTGGAGCAACGTGTACGGCCTGGCGCGTACGCTGCTGGCTCTGGGTACGATGATCACGCTGGGACTCTCTTCACCGTACGACATCTTCCAGCCGCTTGGGTCTGGATTGCACGGGTTGGCCGACCAGGCGTTCCCCGCGAAGTACGGACTGTTTTTCTTGTTCGAGCCGCATCAGATCAATCTGGCTCGCTGGATTGCCGTGGCGGTGTTGGCGGTGGCGGCTTCTGGCTGGCGTCCTCGTTTCACGGCCCCGTTTCATTGGTACGTCACGGCGAGTCTGTCCACCAGCGCGATCGTGCTCGATGGCGGCGATCAGGTTTCGAGCGTGCTGACGTTTCTCATTCTTCCCATAGCATTGACCGACGGTCGCAAGTGGCATTGGTCGCGCGCGCAAGCCAAAGCGGTACAGGGACACCGAGGTGCAGTGGCCGGCCTGGTTGCCTTGTCCGCGCTTTGGATCCTGCGTTTGCAAGCGGCGGTGATCTATTTCAACGCAGGCATCGCCAAGATGTTCGTGGAAGACTGGAACAACGGGACAGCGCTCTACTACTGGACCGTGCATCCTGTGTTCGGCGCACCGGATTACCTGCGTCCGGTGTTGACCATCTTGCAGAACCCCATGGCGGTAACCGCAATTACATGGGGTGTCATGTTGTTCGAGGTAGTGCTGGCGTGTGCGCTCTTCATGCGCAAGCGATACTGGGCTCCGTTCCTTTTGGCAGGCATCGCCTTCCATATAGGGATTGCCATGTTGCACGGGCTGATCAGCTTCGGGCTCGCTATGGCCGCCATGTTGTTGTTGTTCCTGCGGCCGGTTGAGAACGAGTTCCGGTTGGCCCCACCTACCTTCTCGCTCGAGGGTCTTCGGTCTCGGTTGGGTTTCAGCCAGCGTACTCCCCTACCCGATGCCGCGTTCCAGGAGACGGCATGGCCAGAAACGCCTTGATTCCATAGTGTTATAACGATTGGGCCCCTGGAGCCAGGCCAGCTCCAGGGGACTCCCCCACACCAGGATTTCGCCCGTCAAGTGCGGCTTCACGCGCGTTTGCATGTATCAAACAGCCACCTCGGCGCCCATCTTCTCGCTAAAGGGTTGAGTCCGGCTCCCCCGCTATCTCGCAACGGCTCTTCTCTACATCCCCAGCCCTCGGGCGACGAACTCCACACTTTTCGTCGCCTTTGAAAGGAGCACGCTGTGACTCAAGTACGCTGGTTGCTTCTGGTGTCTCTGGTTTTTCTTTCCGCGTGCGGCAGATCCGAAACGAGTCCGCTCGATCCCATGGGCAAAGTTGCACCATCAATGGTCGAGCCCGGAGAACCCAGGTCTGGCGGTGGCAAGGAAGATGGCGTGGTTGTCATAGGTCCTCCGACCCAACCTCCGTCCTTGCTTACACCGCCCTCGCAGTCCCAATGGGTTGTGGTGTACGACCCCGAAGAAGAGACGATCGAAAATATCGCCGCCGGGCTTTCGATGACCGTGGTGAAGACGTACGGGTACGACCTTGCGCTGTTGGAAGAGACTGCAGCTTACAGTTCGACGTTGGGACCGCCACCGTCCGGTGTCGTGGTCATGCAGACCAACGACCCCGCGAACATGACGCATAGTCAGGACCTGGTGTTTGGTTTCTACGAAGGTTGGCTCGAGTCGGAGGTAAACGAGCAGTACATGAATACGCTGCTCGACTTCGGTAGTTTGCACGCGAAGAATCAAGGTCAGGGCATCAAGGTGGCGATTCTCGATACTGGCGCAGATGTCACGCATTCGTGGTTTAACGACTCTTTGCTGGAATTGGCCCCACAGCTACCGTTGCAGTCGCGCGAGATCTACAACGGCATCGACGACGACGAGAACGGAACCGTGGACGATGGAAAAGGTCACGGCACGGTGTGCGCGAGTATCATCAAGTCAGTTGCCCCGCTGGCGGACATACTTCCCATTCAGATCCTGAGCGACGAAGGCATTGGAAGTGTTTGGGATCTTACCGTGGCTATGGAAATAGCACGGTGGCAGGGCTGCAATATCGTGAACATGAGTCTTTCGCTCAGCGCGTTCAGTCCGGTCGTCGAGCATCGGCTGAACGTGTTGGAGGCCGCTGGCGTAAGCGTGATTTGCGCCACGGGAAACCAGAGCACCGTAGTGAGCTACCCTGCGTCTTCGGCCAAGGCCATCGGCGTCGCGGCCAGCGACGATGTAGATGACATTGCCTACTTCTCGAACACCGGTGTCGGCGCAATGTTCGCGGCTCCTGGTGTGGCCATCGTGGCGGCCTACCCCGAGGAAGGCATGGTGTCGGCTACGGGCACGAGCATGGCGTGCCCGGTCGCAGCGGCGACGCTCGCGCTTGTGGCGTCCTACACTTCCCTCACCACATTTCAGGCCATGAGCTGGATCGTGGGCTCGGTTGTCCCGGTGGATCCGTCGGGCGCGGTGGAGCAAGGGCGCGTCTCTCCTTTGGGGGCGCTGCTGGATTTCGACAACCGCTAGGCCCCATCGGCCACACAGGAAGTCTCGACGGCGAAGGCAAGCCGGCTCGGATAACCCGGGTCGGCTTTTAACTTGTTTATTCATATAGTTTTATAAGACCCACCCCCCGAACTTTCACCTTTTCTGTGTGTTTTCGCTCGACGGTGAACTGCGCCACTCCGCATGGTGCCTCGATGGGGTGAAAAAAAGCGGGTTGAAACCGTTTGTCCAAACCGGAAGACTTAAGGGGAAGAGGCCAAACGAAGGATCGCAAAGCCCCGTTCAGACGGACCCACAACTCAGCCTACTCATCAGAACGCAGGCGCTCTCGCGTTCGATAAGGGAATTGCCAGTGGTAGAGTTTGCCCCGCGCTCTCCGCTGCGTCGCGCACAACCAGCCTTCGTTCGCCCGACGCACCGTACAGTCGCTGTTTCTGTTTTGTTCGCCTTTGTGCTGGGTGCTACGACGATGTCGTTCGCCCAGCAGCCGGTAGACCAGCTCGTAACCCAACGCGAAACCGTGTCGGACCCATCGGGCGACTATACGGTTGAACATACCGACTACCTGTTCAACAACGCGCCGGGCCTCTTGCGCTTGCAGGCGTTCACGGTTGGAGCGCAGACATTCACGCCCGCGCCAAGCACACCGCGCGTTCAGGTGCTGCGGGTAGACAACGCGCAGTCCAGCGGCCAGCGACTTCGCTACTTTGCTGAAGGCGAGATCAAGGCCACCAAGATTCCTTTGGTGCCACCTCGGCCGTTTGCCGCCGAAGAGATCATGGCCTCCGACATCGTGAATCGCGGTTTGGTCGACGTCTTCCTGAACCAGAAGGAGGGACGCCATAGCGCCAACAACATCGAACGCATCGACGTGTTGTTCGACAACGCCCTCGACACCAGCGCGAACGTACTGACGTCGTCGGGTTTTCTTCTCCTGGAGAAGAGCGGCAACAATCCAGTTCAAGTCGCTGCTGTCATCGCGTTGGACGCTGTGGGAAACCCCGCGGCCTATGGTCCGCTCCTCAAGATAGGCACGTCGCGCTTCAGGCACGCGGCGTCGGACTTCGAATGGGTAACGCTGGAAAGCCAGGCGAACGAGTCACCGGCCGGGTCGGGGGACAACGGACTGCCCGTGGCCATCGTGCAGACCAACGAAGCTATCGGCGCCACGTTCGTGTCGCTGGCCGATCTGGGTGTGGATTCGAACACGGATGTATTCGGGTACTCGCTCATTCCGCTCGATGTCGATCCGGCGGTTCATGATCTTACCGATGTACATACGTACCCCACCGACACGCGCGGCTCGACGACCCGCTTTGAGGGTCGCGAAGGCACGGGCGCGGACTTTTTCGGAGGCATGGGTGCGCTCTACAAGACAACGCCGCCCGCCTCGGGGGCAATCAGCGGCGTGGTGTTTGAGGATCCGAACTACGGCGGTGGTTTGGGCCGCAACTTCACAGAGGCCCAGGATTCCGCGCTGGCCTCGGGCCTTGGCGGCGTTGGCCTGGCCGGAGTGCGCGTCGAGCTTTACGACGACTCCGGGTTGCGCGGTGCGGTCGAAACCGATGTGGACGGCCATTATCGTTTCGAAGACCTGGACCCTGCTCCTTACATAGTTCGCGTAGTGAGCGCCACCGTGGGGTCGGCCCGTGGCGGCGCCAATGCTTTGTCAGTGGTTACGTTCCAAAGCGATGGCGCCACCGAAGTTCGCGATGTGGTAGGTGGTCCCTCGCCGCACCTTCCCGACCCTGGACCAGTGGAGCAATTGGGAGCGCCCTTGCCCGAGTTCGCGCACGCGCGTACGCAGATTGTGGTTGCTACGAGTGTGGTTGAGAACGTCAGCTTCGGGTTCAACTTCAACACCATCACCAACACGAACGACGCCGGCCAGGGATCACTGCGTCAGTTCATTCTGAATGCCAACGTGCTGGCCAACGACGCATTGGCCCAAGTTGGTGCTCAGCCTGGCACGGAGACTTCCATGTTCATGGTGCCGGCGGCCGATCTGATCAATGGCGTGGCCACGATCGTGCTTTCGTCGCCACTTCCCGCCGTCGTGGGAGCCTCGACCGTTCTCGACGGCACCACCCAGACCACCAACGTAGGCGACACCAACCCCGGCCAGCTGGGCACGGGCGGCACGGTTGGCGTGGACGCGCTACCCCTGGCTCGCTGCGAAGCTCCCGAAGTTGAAATCGACGGCGGCGGACAGGCCGTGCCTTTGAAGGTGAGCGCCGACGGTGTAGTGATTCGCGGTATCGCGTTCTTCAATGCCGGTGGCCGCCTGAACCACGCCGATCCGTTCGTGGATCTGGTATCGGGTGTCGATCTGGTTGTGGATCAGAACCTGTTTGGTCTTCGCGCTGACGGCAGTGACCCGGGGCCGCTTCGCAATGTGGCCGGCGGACTGCGGGCTGCATCCACCGTGGGCGCCGTCGTTACCAACAACTGCGTTGCCTACAACGGGTCCGACGGTATGCGACTGGGCATTGAAGGTTTTCCCACGGCCAATGAACTACTGGTAACCGGCAACGAATGCTGGAACAACGGCTCCCGCTACTTCGAAGCCGATCAGTTCGCACTCTACCGTTCCGACGCCGTGGTCCGCGGCAACCTGTTTCGTGATGCGCAGGTGTCCAACCGGCTGTCGCCGACGAGCGGGGGGGCGGGTCTGGAGATCGGCTTCAACGTGGATCGAAACCTGGTGGAGAACAACACGTTCCTGCGGTGTCTGTCCCACGGCTTGGTGTTCAAGAACGACGCCGACGACAACCTGGTGCGGAAGAACCGGTTCGAAGACACCGTCGACGGCGCTGGTGTCGTGGTGACCGAGCGTGGTTCGGGCGTCTCCAGCGGCAACCGACTTAGCCAGAACGTCTACCTGAACAACCATGGCCTGGGCATCGACGTGTTGTCGGGAACCTCCAACCAGGAGAACAGCGGCGACGGCGTCACGTTCAACGACGGCCAGGTGGATTCGTCCGAGCCCAACGACAACCTCGACTTTCCCGTGCTCACTGCCGCCACGCTCGATGCGGGCGTTCTCACGATTACTGGCTACGTAGGCAACGCCCCCGCTGACCCCGTGTTTGCCGACCTCGTATTGGAGTTCTACCGCTCTAGCTACGATGGGTCTTCGAACCCCAACCCCGGGGCCGCCAACGATGGCCCGCCCTACCACGGTGAGGGCGCGGCGTACCTGGGTCAGGGCATGACCAACGCCGCCGACGGTTCGTTCGTGGCCACGTTGACGGGTGTGGGTGGGTTGCTGCCCAACGGTTCCTATATTACGGCCACGGCCAGCCGGTCGGACGCAGGCCCGGCGGGAACCGACGCCGGAAGCACATCGGAGTTCAGCGAGAACTTCCTGTTCCAGGGTGGGGGCAACGACGCTTCGATTGGCGTGGCCAAGAACATGACGGCCACGGGCAATGGACCGTTCGCCGTGATGATCGACTACTACTTCGAGAACTTCGGCAACGTCAGCGTGACCGATCTTTCCATGACCGACGACCTGGACGAGGTTTTCGGAGCGGGCAATTGGACGCTGAGCGCCGGGCCTTCGCTGGTGGTGGGGCCCAACACGTTCACCGTACAGCCGGCCTACACTGGCACCGGAAACGACATCGAGTTGTTGGGCGGCGGTTCGTTGGGCGCGGGCGAAACCGCGCAGGTCCAGATAGCCTTGACCGTCACTGCTCCCGGTTCATATTTGAACCAGACCATCGTGACCGGAGAGGACCCCGACGGCGATCCGGTGACTGACGTTTCCACCGACGGTACCGATCCCGACGCTGACGGTGATGACACCGATGGCACGGTGGATGACGACGGCAACCCCGACGAGAACGATCCCAGTCCGCTGACGCTGGATTCAGGTGTGATTGGCGTGGCGAAGAACATGTTCGCTACCGGCACCGGCCCATTCGACGTGACCATTGACTACTACTTCGAGAACTTCGGCACGCTTGACCTCTCGGGTCTGAGCATGACCGACGACCTGGACGAGGTGTTCACCGCGGGCAACTGGTCGCTCACCTCGGGCCCCGACCTGCTCAATGGTCCAGCCACGTTCACCGTGGATGCGACGTACACGGGCGGCGGCGCCACCATCGAATTGCTGGGCGGCGGCAGCTTCGCTCCCGGCGAAACTGCCCAGGTTCGCATTACCCTGAGCGTGAACGACCCCGGTACCTATACCAATCAAACCATCGTGAACGCGATAACCCCGGCCGGTGACCCGGTCAGCGATGTCTCCACCGCCGGCACCGACCCCGACGCCGACGGCGACGACACCGACGGCACCGAAGACGACGACGACAATCCCGACGAAGACGACCCCACCACGCTGACGTTGCCGCCGGCTACCATTGGCGTGGCCAAGAACATGGCGGCCACGGGTAACGGCCCGTTTGACGTGACCATCGACTACTACTTCGAGAACTTCGCGGGCGTCGCGCTTTCGAACCTGACCATGACCGACGACCTGGACGAGGTGTTCGGGGTTGGCAACTGGTCTCTTACCACGGGCCCCGCGCTGATCAGCGGCCCGGCCACCTTCACCGTGGATAATGCGTACACCGGCTCGGGCCCGACCATCGAACTTCTGGGCGGCGGCTCGCTGGACGTGGGCGAAACGGCCCAGGTACAGGTCACATTGTCAGTGACGGCACCGGGCTCCTACCTGAACCAAACCACGGTGAGTGGAGAGACTCCCACCGGCGACCCGGTAACCGATGTTTCCACCAACGGCACCGATCCCGATGCCGACGGTGACGACACCGACGGCACCGTGGACAACGACGGCAATCCCGACGAAGACGATCCCAGCCCGCTGACCCTGCAAACCGGCGTGATTGGCGTAGCCAAGGACATGTTCGCCACGGGCACGGGACCGTTCGATGTGACCATCGACTACTACTTCGAAAATTTCGGCACGGTCGATCTGCTGAACCTGAGCATGACCGACGACCTGGATGAAGTGTTCACCGCGGGCAACTGGTCGCTCACCTCGGGACCACAATTACTGAGCGGGCCCGCCTCATTCACCGTGGATGCCTCATACACCGGCAGCGGACCAAACATTGAACTGTTGGGCGGGGGAAGCTTCGCGCCCGGCGAAACCGCCCAGGTTCGCGTTACCCTCAGCGTGACGGACCCCGGCACCTACACGAATCAAACCATCGTGAACGCGGTAACCCCGGCCGGCGACCCGGTCAGCGACGTTTCCACCGCCGGCACCGACCCCGACGCCGACGGCGACGACACCGACGGCACCGAGGACGACGACGACAACCCCGACGAAGACGACCCCACCACGCTCACCTTGCCGCCGGCCAGCATCGGCGTGGCCAAGAACATGACGGCTACCGGCACGGGACCGTTCGACGTAACGATCGACTACTACTTCGAGAACTTCAGCACGCTGAACATTTCGAACCTGAGCATGACCGACGACCTGGACGAGGTGTTCACCGCGGGCAACTGGTCGCTGACCAGCGGACCCACGATCATCACAGGACCCGGCACCTTCACGGTGGACTCCGCGTACACCGGATCCGCCGCCAACATCGAGTTGCTGGACGGCGGCAGCCTGGCCCCGGGCGAAACTGCCCAGATCCAGATTCGTCTGGTGGTGAACAGCCCCGGTTCGTACGTGAACCAGACGGTGGTGAACGGTGAGGCTCCCGACGGTTCGCCGGTGACCGACACTTCGACCGACGGCACCGACCCCGATGCCGATGGCGACGACACCGACGGTACGGTCGACAACGACGGCATTCCCGACGAAGACGACCCGTCCACGTTGGATCTGAGTTCGCCCGCCGGAGTGCTGGGCGTGGCCAAGCAGATGTCGGCGACCGGAAACGATCCTTATATAGTCACCATCGACTACACGCTCGAGAACTTTTCGGGTGTGGCGATCTCCCAGCTGAGCATGCCCGACGACCTCGATGCGGTGTTCACCGCGGGAAACTGGTCGCTGAACTCGCCGCCGGTGCTGGTTTCGGGCCCGGCCACGGTGCTGCCGAACCCCAGTTTCACGGGCAGCGGTACCAATGTTGACCTGCTGGCCGGAGGCAGTCTGGGCGCGCTGGAGTCCGCGCTGATTCGCATCGAGCTGTCTCTGACGGCCAGTGGTCGATACGAAAACCAGGTTACCGTGACCGGTGAAGATCCTTCGGGTACAACGATCACCGATGTATCCACCGACGGCTCCGATCCCGATGTCGACGGCGATAGCGGCGACGGTACCGTCGACAACGACAACATTCCCAACGAGAACGAACCTTCCATCCTGGAACTCGAACGACCGGCCATCGGCCTGGCCAAGAGCGCCGAGGTGCTCTCGTTCGATCCGTTCCAGGTTCGGTTCACCTTCAACCTCGAGAACTTCGGCGATACCAATCTGGAGAATGTGCAGATCACCGATGATCTCGACGCCGCGTTTGGCGTCGACAACTACTCGGTGGCCGAGCCCCCCGTGGTCGACAGCAATCCGGGTGGTGGCCTTGTCGTAAACGTCAACTTCGACGGCTCGGGCGACCAGGAACTGCTGGGCGCCGGTAGTACGCTGCCCTTCGCAGACACCACCAACACGGGCACGGTTTCCGTGGTGGTCGAAATCGTCGCGGCGGGTGGCTACTTCAACACGGCCACGGCCCAGGCGATTTCGTCTCAGTCCGGGGCTCCCGTGCAAGACGTGTCGACCGATGGCGCCGACCCCGATCCCGATGACGATGGCGACCCCGGCAACAATTCCGACCCCACGCCCGTCAACCTGATTCGGCCCACGTTGCTGCTATCCAAGAACGTCGCGCAGGACCAGGTCTCGGTTGGCGACTTCGCTTCCTACACGGTGGATATAGAGAACACGTTCGCGCAGCCCCTGGAAAACGTGACGCTGACCGATGAGCCAGCGCCGGGCTTCACGTACGTGGTGGGCACCGGTCGATTGATTCGGGCAGGAGCCGACGGTGAGCTGGGCACCAGCGACGACGACAGTATCGTGTTCGAGGCCAAGGGCACCCGGATTCTCCAGTTCTCCAATATCGACTTCGCCGCCATGGAAACCATTCGCATTACCTACTCCATGCGCGTGGGAGCGGGAGTGCAACCGGGTCGCTATCTGAACCGAGCCACGCCTTCCATTGAGACGGTAGTGGTGGGCAACACGGCCACGGCCCAGATCGATGTAATCCCCGACCCCATTCTGGACAAGACCACGGTGCTGGGAAAAGTATTCCTGGACGCCGACCGCGACGGTTGGCAGGACCCTTCGGTGGCTACCGACCTTGCACTGAGTGTCGTTGGTAGGGGACTGATCCTTTCCACGCTGCGCGTGGATCGCGGCGACGGACCGCAGACGTTGCAGGAACTGGGCATGTTGGTAAGCCCCACGCAGGGCTTTTTGCTGGGGGACCTGCCTGGGCGTACCGGTGCGGTAGGACCCGCGCCGACGCTGCGCGTGTTGGTGGACAAGGGGACCAACGGCTTCCCCGAGATACGCCTTACTTCGAAAGAAGGCACCCAGCTGGTCATGGACGGAGCTGGCAAGGTAACCACCACGCTGGCGGGCTCGGTGGCCAAGGGACGTTCCGCGCAACAGCTCACGCTACGGCGGTCGATTGAAGGCGCCACAGTGGTGTACACCATCGCCAACGCGGGCCGGGCGGAACCGGGCCTGGCCGGGGTGCGTTTGGCCACCACGACGGGGTTGGTCATAGAAACCGACGCCGAGGGTCGTTACCACGTGGCCGATGTGGACGGTGGGCGTGCCGAATACGGACGCAACCTGGTGCTGAAGGTTGATGCCCGGAGTCTGCCGCCCGGATCACAGTTCACGACCGAAAATCCGCGCGTGGTTCACCTCACGTCGTCGCTCATGAACCGATTCAACTTTGGCGTGTACTTCGATGCGGCGGGCGTGGCCGAAGTGGCGGCGGTGTCCCCGGTGGCGTCGACGCTGCGCGTGGAGAAATCCGTGCGGCCACCGTTCGTGACCCGTAGCTCCGCCAAAGCCCAACGCCAGCGCTTCGTTCTGGATCATGTCTCGTTCGCGAGCGCGAAGGCCGACTTGCGGCCCGAAGCCGAAGATGTCATTGAGAAGGTGGCCAATGCCATGCGCGAGCGTCCCAACGCCAGCGCCCGCATCGAAGGCCATACCGACTATCGGCCCATTCGTACCGCGCCGTTCTCCGACAACTACGAGCTTTCGATCGCGCGGGCGCAATCGGTGAAGAATGCACTGATGGAACGCTACGGCATTGCGCCGGACCGACTCAGCGTGGCTGGCTTTGGCCCCGATCGTCCCGTGGCGGTGGGGCGCACTGCTGAATCACTTCAGCGCAACCGCCGCGTGGAGGTAATCCTTTTCGCGCCGCCGCAGCCCGTGTTGACCGACGTATCCACGAATCCCTCGACCGTGACCTATCGCATCGAGGTAAGCAATGTGGGCAACGCCGAGCTCACGAGCCTTGGGCTGGAAGAGTGGCTGGCTCCCGGGATGCGCTACGTGCCCGGCTCCAGTCGCTGGAACGACAGCGCGGTAGATGATCCGTCGCAGTCGTCGGTGCTGGACACGGCAAAACTCATGTGGCATTTCGACCGGCCCGCCAACACGACCGACTGGCTTGTTCCCGGCGTGTTGGAATTCGAGGCTCTGATTGTCCAGATCGACCCGACCAGTCCTCCGTTCAGCGTGGCCGAGGCGGGTTGGGCCGCAAGCGATGGTAGCGCCGGCGTGGCTCCCAGGGTCGGCGTGCCGTTGGAGATCCGGCGACAAGCCCCCGAACCAATACCATTGGCCGACGAGCAGGTGTTTTTCGACACTTCCAAAGCCGATGTGCGGGAAGACACGCGCATGACCCTGGATCGGCTGATCCGCGACATGCAGGGCTTCGATATTGCGCGCGTGCAACTGGACGGCCACGCCGATGTGCGTCCCATTGTTGCGGGCCCATTCGCGAACAACCAGGCGCTGTCCGAGGCACGCGTACAGAGTGTTCAGGACTACCTGGTAGGCCGACTCGATGCCTCGATCGAGGTAATGTCGGGCGAGGGATTTGGCGACCGCGTTCCGCGCACCCCCGGGCGCTCCAATCTTGCCCTGCAGGACAGCCGTCGCGTCGACATCCAGGTGTTCGGACGCTGGCAGCTGCCCGAAGAGCCGACTCGCAAGTCAGAGTCTGAATTTCCGGCCATGGCGCAGGCTCGCATAGAACACAGTTCCACCGGAGCTTCGCCCGTGTTGGGTGCGGCCAAGGCGTGGCCCCAGATGGGCCTCATCCCGCTTCATGGTGGCGGAGCGGCCTGGGCTTCGGAAAGCCCGGTCGAGCGCACGGCTCGACTGAATGTGTTGGGCCCGAGCGAGATTGGATTGGTCGGTGGTTCGAGTACGCAACCCGTTCGCTTCGTCGCGTACTCCAACTATCCTTCGTTCATCGATTCGTGGGAGCTGCGGGTATACGATGGACGGGATGAAGACCACTCACGACCAATTGGTGTGATGCAGGGTTCAGGGCCGCCCGCGACTATTGAATGGCGGGGCGAACGCGAAGAGGGTGCTCCCGACCTGCAGGCCGGACAGGAACTGTCCTACGTATTGCGTGTGTTCGACGTCGATGGCAACTGGGATGAAACCAACCGTCGTGCGATCTTCGTGAGCGACGACCCCGAGGCATTCGACCCCAACCGAGCTCGCAACGATATCTATGGTCACGCGAACCTACGCGATCAGAACATCCCGCTGACGGGAAGTGCCATCGTATTGCAGGGACGCGATGTACCCGCCGATTCGAAGGTCTCGTTCGCGGGGCAGCCGCTGGGCGTGGATGCCAACGGCCGGTTCGCGCATGAATGGATCGTGCCGTTTGGCCAACGTGACATGCCACTGACAGTCAGCGCGGGTTCGGACGCGCCCGTCGTCGATTCCATTGCCGTGGAAGCCAGCCCCGACTACGGGTTCCTGGTGGCTATGGCCAACGTGACCGTGGGCGACAACAACATCACCGGCGATCGCTCGATTGTGGATGGCTACTACCGCTACGATGGAGACCTGTTCGCCGATGGACGCCTGGCCTTCTACGGCCAGCGGTTGGTGAACGGAAAATTCCATTTCACCGGACACCTCGACAGCCGCACTGAAGAGTTGGACGTACTATTCCGAAACCTCGACCGGCGCGACCCGCAGTCGCTGTTTCGCCGGTTGGACCCAGACCGCTACTACCTGAACTACGGCGACGGCTCCACGCTCCGTTCCGACGTAAACACGCAGGGCCGGTTCTTTGGTCGTCTGGCGTGGGACAAGTCGCGACTGCTGTGGGGAAACTTCGCCACTGGTATAACGGGCACCGAGTTCGGGCAGTTCAATCGCAGCATGCACGGTGGCCTGTTGGAGTACCGGACGGTGAAGTCCGACGACTCGGGCGAATCGCGCGTGGCGGTCTCGGGTTTTGGGTCGGAAGCTCCCACTTCCTTCGCGCACAACGAATTCCTGGGCACCGGCGGCAGCCTGTACTACCTGCGGCATACCGATATTGTCCAGGGCAGTGAAAAGGTCTGGGTGGAAATCCGCGATCGCGACACCGAACGCGTGGTGGAAACGATCACCATGGACCGTGGTCGCGACTACGAGTTCGACGACATCCAGGGCCGACTGGTGTTGAGTCGCCCGCTGTTGCAGGTGGCCAACCAGGCCGCTCCGTCGATCATTCGCGACACCCCGCTCGACGGCAATCAGGTGTTGCTGATGGTCGACTACGAGTATGTAACCGACGGCATGGGCGATGACCTTACGCTGGGCGCACGCGCCAAGGTGTGGCCCGTGAACGGTGTGGGCCTGGGTGGCACCATCGTCGACGAAGAGCGTGCGGGCCAGGACTACTGGCTTGCCGCGGGTGACCTCACGTTGCGCGCCGCGCCGGGCACGTACCTGAAATACGAGTACGCCGAAAGCGAAGCGTCGCAGGCCGCGACCAGTTTGTTCAGCGACGATGGCGGGCTGTCGTTCCAGAACACGTCCACTGCGCTCGGCAACACCGACACCAAGGGTGAGGCCGCGGCCGTCGAAGGACGTTTGAATCTGGGCGATTTCGCCGAGAGTTCGGGTGAGGCTACGGTAGCCGGCTGGTGGCGGCGTCGCAGCGCCGGCTTCTCGACCGCTCGCTTGAACGGCGGCGTGGAGACCGTGGACTACGGCGGTGAGCTGAACTGGTCTCCGCTTGGACAACTGACGTTGGCCGCGCGCTACAACATGAACGAGCGGGCAGGCGTGGGCGACGAGGAGCGCATCACGGGGCAGGCCAAGGTTCGTTTTGGTGCGATTACCGTGGGTGGCGAGCTGCGTCAGAACAGCATCACGCCCGACGGCGGCACGCAGACCGACGCATTGTTGGGCGGAGGCTTGGTCGGCGTCGATGTGACCGAGGGCATCCATATATACGCGACGGGCCAGGGCGTCATCAATCAGGACGACGGCTACGCCGACAACGCCCTGGGAACCCTGGGCATCCGAGCCCGCGTGAGTTCGAAGCTGGTGACGCGCGCTGAGGGTAGCGTGGGCGACCGCGGCAACTCGGTTCGCGTGGGTTTGGACGTGAACCCCAACCCAACCCATTCGTTGTACGGAACCTACACGTTGTCGACCGATCGCCTCGACGGCGATCGGGGTCTGTTCACGCTGGGCCAGCGCAAGTCGTTGAGCAACCAGCTGAGTTTGTTCACCGAGAACCAGTTCACGCACGGAGAACGTCGTTCGGGCCTGAGTCACATCTACGGGCTGAACTTCCAGCCCAGCCGCGACTGGAAGGCCGGACTCACGTTCCAGCGCAGCGACCTGGATGATCGTGGCGTGGGCACCGTGGACCGCGATGCGGTGTCGGCCAACGTGGCCTACCAGGGCGACGTGTCGAAGTTGTCGGCCAAGGTCGAATTGCGAAACGACCGCGGCCTCGTGGAACAGCGACAGTACGTTACGACCAACCGAGCCGACGTTCAGCTTACGCCGGGTCTGTCGGTCATTGGTAAACTCAACTTCTCGCTGACCGAAAATCGCGACACGTCCACCAACGACGCGAAGTTCGCCGAGACCGGCGTGGGCCTGGCCTATCGTCCGGTAGGGGCGGATCGGTGGAACATGCTGTTGAAGCACACGTTCCTGTACGATCTGTCCACGCTGGCCCAAGCCACGGGTCGACCCGATCAGCGCACGCAGATTGTTTCGGGTGAGGTGTTGTACGACCTGTCACACAGCGTCGAGGTGGGTACGCATCTGGCGCATCGTCGTGGTGAGGTACGCCTGGATCGGGATGCCGGCGATTGGCTGCGCACCCGCGCCAACCTGGCATCGCTGCGGTTGCGATATCACCTGCTGTTCAACTGGGACGCGGTAGCCGAGTACCGATGGCTGTCAGTGACCGAATCGGAAGATCGTCGGCAGGGAGTGTTGGTCGCACTGTACCGCCACGTGGGCAACAACGTGAAGTTGGGCGTGGGCTACAACTTCACCGATTTCTCAGACGACCTTTCGGACTTCGACTATGACAATCATGGTTGGTTCGTGAATCTGTTGGGTAAGTATTAGCCCCCGCAGTTGACCTCCGGCGGTCTCTGGCTCTAACTTGATAGCGGTGGTTCGCCTTGCCCGAGGCGGTTCACCGCTACTTCTCCTGCGCGAGGCCATCCGAGTACGGCTGGCCCGGTCCCAGATCGACGCCCGACGCGTCGGCAGGAGGTTTCCGATGTTTCGCAGGATCGCGCTCGCGATTGTCATGATCGCCATGGTATGGGGGTGTGGCGAAGACGCTCCATCTCCGTTGGCGCCCAACACCAGCCCAACGGCTCCCACACCACCGGCCCTCGGGACCGGTGACGGCTCCGGCTTCGAACTTCGCGTCTATCGCGAAGACGCAGCTGGGGCGGAGACCCTGGCCTGGAAAGGCAACGCACTGGGTCCGGCCCTGGACTCACCCGAAGCCACGGACACCCCCATTGTTGGTTTTGGACAGCCGTTCCGCATGGAGTGGACCGTTCAGCGTGATGGACCATTGGTTTTCGGCAACGCGTTCGTTGCGTCACAAGCGACGGCGCCCCTGGCGAGACCAGTTCTGACGAACGACCGGCCGCTGGGTGACACGGTCGATTTCTCCTTTGCCAACGAGCTTCCAGGGGCGTTGATCCCGTCGGCCGGTTGCGACGAGGGTCCCGACTGTCCGGGCGAGCACAGGTTGGACAGCGGTGAGTATCGATTCGACGTGTTGGGGACCGACGCGTTGGGCCAACTGCGATCGGTCGACGCGACCAACATTCCGTTCGCGGCCAACTTCGCGCCCGAGACATCGCTGGTCGTGAACCAGGAGTTTCCGTACTACGAAATTGACGACGGACAGGGTGGCACGATTCGTCAGGTGTTTCAGCCCGGCGACACGATTCCCGACGGTGCTTTTGTCGTAGTGGGCATGGAGGGTTTCGACCGTAGGGAAGGTTCAGTTGCCGACCCCAACCAACTTTGCTGTGATCGAGTATTGGACGCACTCGCCGCCGAGGTGACCTATCAGGGTTTGCTGAAGATGGTAGCAACCGAGGGTGAACGGCCCATCCACTATCAAACGTTGTACTCGGATCGGGATGAAGAGCCTACCTTGGGGTTTCTCGTAGGCCCCTTCGACTACACGGTGAATGCCCGCACTGTCGACGAGCTGGACAAGCGCGACCCCGACCCGGACACGCTGCAGTTCCGCGCGGGCTTCGACCCGTCGCTGGTACAGACCGTGCCTGCCTCGGGGGATAAGCTGATTCTGCGCGTGCCTTTGAATGGTGCTTGGCCAGAGAACGACGTGCCCTACGCGGTTTCGCCAGCCACGAAGTACTGGGACGGTCTGCAGTATTGGACCGACGATGCGCCCGGTCGCGAACCCGTCAGCGGGTCCATCTACCGATGGACGTTGTCGCTCCAAGGCGCTCCTGACGCTCGGGAACCCGACACCGAGGTGAGAAGCTGGACGTACTCGATCTTTTCGGAAAGAGATCCCAACAACCTCTATGTCGACGGGCCCGCCGACTCGCCAGACCTCTCGTTCTATCAGAGCTCGAATGAACCCAACATGCGCATTCTGGCCGGTGACGATGGCATTGAGTTGTTCGTGCCCACTGTATTGTGGTTCGCTCCCGATCTGTTCGACGATCCCTCGGCCAACGCATTGTACCGTGAGTTGGGTCTCTACCTGGCGAACCAGATCGGAAACATGCAGTTGCGAGCCCGTGGTCGAACCACCACGTTCGGTGACGATTTCAAGTTGTACATACATGTTGTTTCTGAGCCAGGCGACCCATACATCAACATCGACACAACCCGACTGGGACGACAAACGCCGCTTGAGACGGTCGACTTTGAAATCGTCCTGGGTCTGGATCCCAACAATACGGGGGCCGTTACGCGATTCTGGCCCGACGAGTCGACATTTCCGCCCGGTCCGAAGCGACCAGGAGGTGCACGATGAAAACGCAACTTTGCATGTGGGGCCTGCTGGCAGTGGTCGCTCTCGCGCCTCCCGCATTCGGCACGGAAACGAACTATCTTCCGCTACAAAGTGGTTTGCGCTGGGAGTACGGCACTTTCATACGAGAAATCCAGGCGCAGGAAACCATCGGCGGCGAATTGGTCTTTGTCATGAGCAACGATCGCGACGGCGAAACGTGGGACACGTTCTGGACCTCCACGGAAACGGGCGTGTGGCTGCACGGATTTCGCAACCACTCCACCGAAGTAGCGCTGCGCTATGATCCACCCATCCTGTGGATAGATTCGTCTGCAGGTACTCTGTCCACCTGGTCGAGCCAGACGACCGTCAGGTCGCTGACCGACGACGCAGCACAGGAAACGATCGAAGTATCACTGCAAGCTAGCGAGCCCACGGTTTCCAGTGTGCCGGCGGGAGAATTTACCGCCATCGTGATAACCGAATCCATTCAGGGTATCGACGCTAAATCATACTCGTCCCGCCATACGTTGGATGGCGAGCTGCTCACTACCAAGTCGGCCGAGATGGAACATAATCTGTGGTACGCGTCGGGCGTTGGATTGATACGCGAGTCGTTCTGTTGTCCGCTGGTTACCGATCAGCTCACGTTCTTTACGACGCCGGTGGTGGTGGAGACAGCGTCGTGGGGGAGTGTTCGGGGCCGCTTCTGATATTCACCCGGGTAACCAAGGGTTCAAACAAAAAAGCCGGGCACGACACACGGTCGGCCCGGCTCTTGTATACCAGATGGTAGTGTTACCGCAACACAGTGATCTTCCGCTGATCCCGGAAGGTCTCGCCCTCCACCACCAGGAAGTAGGCACCGGCCGGAAGCGTTCGCGTGTCGACACCCAAGACCACGGGACTACCTGCGCTCACTGCGCGCTCACCGAGCTTGGCCACTCGGCGTCCAGCCAGGTCGATCACCGACAACTGCACGTTCTGGCTACGCGTTACTTCCAGCATCACCTGGCCGCGTCGCTGCAGCGGGTTGGGGCTCACGCGCGACATTACATGCGTCGTGGGGCTTACGAAGGTATCGGTCGCAGTCCCCGCAATGCAGTCCGTCTCGTTTTCTTCGGTGTAGATGGCGGTGCCGTTTCCGCCCACGGCCAGGAAGCCCAGAACACCGATTCCCCATACGTCATAGAGATGCTCGGTGGTGCCAGTATTCAATAGGCACCAGGATAGGCCATGATCGCCGGAATACAGAGCGACACCATTGTCGCCCACCGCGATCATCCGCGAGACGCCGGCCGCACTGTACACCACGGCGTGAAGGTCGGCATTGGTTGGCGTGGGAATCGTGGTCCAGGTTTCGGCCGAGTCAATGCTGCGCAGAATCGTACCGTTCGCACCAACCGCGATTTTCGCGGCGCCAGCTTCGAGGAAGCCATTGAGATGTTCGGTGGTTCCGCTGGGCTTGGGAACCCAGGTCTCGCCGTCGGCGGCCTTCAACATGGTTCCGTTGTCACCAACGGCGTAAACCAGCGCGCTCGCAAACCCAGCCCCATCGTTCAGAGAATTCGTCGTGCCGCTAGCGCTGGGCTCCCAATCCCCGCCGCCGGCGAAATTGTTCCCAAGCTGGATGCTGCCGTTGTCTCCCAAGGCCCACAAAAACCCTGAGCTGCGTGTGAAGACGCTCATCCGCGCGGTGCCGAAGCCCGTGTTGGTCCAGGTCTGCCCCTCGTCGTTCGAATACAGAACGGTACCGTTGGTGCCGCCTACGTAGTACTGAAGCTGGGTGGGCACAGACACCGAATTCAGGTCTTCGGTCGTGCCAGAAGGAAGGGACGTAAATGTCACGCCGTCCTGCGTGGCCACGATGGTGCCGCCATCACCCACGATCATGTATCCTGCCCCGATGTACCAGCCGATGCCACGCAGGGTTGCCGACGTGCCCACCGGCAATTGGGTCCAGCTGGCGCGGCCAATCGAGGCCGATACCGTAAGTGTAACAAAGAAAACGAGTAACGAGAGTGTGCGATGGTGCATGATCGTAGGGGCTCCAGCTCAAATAGGGTCGCAAGCGTGTACTCAATAATTGCAACGGATGGCGGACCCGAAACGAACACGGTCACGTCGTGCTAGAGTTGGTCCTTAGGATCCGGGTCCCTATCAAACTGGTTGGTCATGATCAACGTTCTTGGAGTAGAAACCGATGCGCAGACGCGTTGCGCGCACTACCGCACCGCGCGTGACATCGTTGCGTTGAAGTTCGCGTGTTGTGGTGAGTGGTATCCGTGTCACTTGTGTCACAAAGCGGTAGCCAACCACCAGAGTGAAGCATGGGCCGCCGACAAACAGCAAACCCGCGCGGTG
Organism: Candidatus Krumholzibacteriota bacterium; assembly: GCA_029262065.1. Lineage (GTDB taxonomy): Bacteria > Krumholzibacteriota > Krumholzibacteriia > JAJRXK01 > JAJRXK01 > JAJDAC01. The sequence continues at coordinate 472,245 of JAJDAC010000027.1, forward strand.
GTTTGCGGGGTCTGTTGGCGGGAGATGACGATTACGGAGTACGTGGGTTGCGGGTCAACCTGCCCGTACTGCCAAAGTGCGTTCAATCCCGGGTGCCAGGAGCATCACTCCATCTACTTCGGGTGATTCGCCTCCGTGCCCGTCGCGGATGTCCCCACACCCGCGACGGGCGGCAATAGCGCACAGCCGCTCCCCAGAAGCCGGCGCTTCTCTTCCCCTCCCATGGAATGTTCAGTTGCGCTGCGCCCCTTGCGCACACGCTTCCATATCACTTCAGTTGCCAGCGCTAAGGCTTGCCCAGTTTCTGCATCAATCGGACTGGCGAGCGGGGTCTCGTCTGGGGAGCAGTACGAGATCCGGGGAATCGCTCGTCGATCCATCTACCAGCGCGCGCCTAACCGAACGGGGGGTTCGAAGTGTTCTCCCGACGACTTCACAGTCCAACGAAGAACCGCATCCTTGCGAGAGTCTGAACGCGATTCGTACGAAAGACGTTCCAAGACCCCCCGCCCGATCAAGTGCGTAGACACGGCGTGGAGTCGAAACCCGTCGGCCGCGTCTTGCCAAGATGGGCGCCCTGGTTTCGATTCCGTACATCCGGAGGTCAGATTCGACAAGATTGGTTCAGTGCGTATCACCGAGCGACCTGGACGCCCATATTCGCGTTGGGCGACTGGGCGCGAAACTGAACTGAGTGCCCGGTCGCATTTTCACTCACTGATGCATTCCACTTTCATGGAGGAAGTTAGAATGACTACTCGCAAGATCCTCTCTCTCGCTCTCATCGCCTGTTCCTCGCTTACACTGCTTACGGCCGTTGGTTGCGAAAACTCTTCCAACATCGCTGGGCCCGAGTTGGGCCAGGAAAAACTACGTTCGGTGAAGCCCATTGGCGTCGAATCCGAGTATGACCTGCGCGTTGAAGAGATTCGCTCGCTGGCGGAAACCGGCGACGTGGAAGCTGCCGCCGAAGCAACCAACTCTCTGTTTGCCGATCTGAGCCGTGACGCCGAGTCCGGTGCAGTCGGCCAAGCCGAGGTCGAAGATGTCGCAACCGCTACGCAGAACGCGGTGCAGGACATCGATATCGACATCAGCTTTGGAACGAACAAGAAGTGCGATGCTCAGTTCAATTGCGTTGCCGACGAGCAGATGTGCCTGATCGTTATCTGGCGCGTCGACGAAGTTGGCGGCGGCAAGAACTGCTTCAACTTCTAGGAAGGCGCCGTGCCGGGAGGCATACCTCCGGCATTGCGACGGTGGCCCGCCGGCTCGGGCGGGTCACCGTCAACTGTAACAACAAACTCTTTTCCCAATTTCATGACAGGAGCTACCCATGTTTCGCTCAATTCTCATCGCACTAGTCGTTTTTTCGTTCGCCCTGGGCGTGGTGCCCAATGCTCACGCGGGACGCGCTCAGCTGGGCGGGCCCGTCGAGACCACCGACCAGGCGTACGTGGATCTACGTACGACCATTCAGGGCGGGGATATTGATTCCCGCGCCAAGTCTGAGTTGTTGGCGCTGGCCGACAATGCCTACGCGTCGCGGTCCAGCTACGAAGACTTCCTGGCCGCTACCAACAGCTTCGCGGCTACGTTGATCGAATCGGGAGCCGACGCTGCGTACACGGGCGCCGTACTGGACGGCTACTCCGAGGCCCTGCAGGCCGAAGAGATCGAGTACGACATCGTTCCGCATTTCTTCAAGAAGTGCGATGCGCAGTTCAATTGCGGCAAGCCGGGCAACATCTGCGTGATCATCTCGTGGAGCGACCCCAACGGCAGCGGCGGATCCAACTGCATCTCGCCGACCATCAGATAGCGACAACTGAACTGATCGGAGGTCCGCCGTCCCCCGCGGCGGGCCGCATTCCCCAACAACTCCCCAATTCGTAACGAGGAAAACACAATGAAGCGCATATTCCTCTTCGCACTGATCGTCGTCGCCCTTCCCCAGGCGGCGATGGCTGAATGGAAGAACTGGATTGAAGAGAACGGCCTACGCTACGCGCGGCGAATCGATCTGGGTCAGGTGCAAACCGGCGGCCCCGTGGGCACCGCGGCGTTCATAGAGAACATCAGCGACGCTCCGATCTACATTTCAGACCTGTCACCCACCTGTGGTTGCACCGTGTTGGAGTGGACGCCCCGTGATCTGGCGCCCGGCGAAAGCGTGGAACCGCAGATCGAACTGGAAGGCTACGATCACGGTGGCCACTTCCGTCACCTGGTGACCGTGCTGGGCCATGGCGATGCGCCACTGGGCAATTTGGTGGTTACCGCGGACGCTGTCGTGCCGGTGGAAGACGTGGCACGCTTGCGCATTCCTCTGTCGCGGGCCGACCTGGGTGCCTACACGCCGGGCGTAGCTGGCCAGGTGGATCTGCCGTTGCACAACGAAAGCGACGAGCCGGTATTGGTTGAGGTTTCAGCCTCGGGCGCGGTGGAGGTACCCGCGGGTATCGAAGTGAAGCTGAAGCCGCGCGAGCGACGGACCGTTCGCGTTCCGGTGACCGCGGGCGCAGACATCTGGGGCGCCAAGCTCCGGGTGCGCGCCGGCGAGGAGAGCCGCAGCATTCCAGTACTTGGATACGCGGTCACCGCATCCAACCCCAGTACAGTACGCGTGGGCCCGCTCGAGATAGAGGGTCTGCGTAGGGTTGGCGACAACGTCCTGGTCGACGTGGGCCAGTTGGCGTTGGGCGAGACGCGACTGCTGGAGCTGTTGCTTCGCAACGCCGGCAGTTCGGGCGTGCAGGTCGCGCGCCTGTTCACCAGCTCCGAAGACGACCTTCGGCTGGGGGGCAAGAACGCCTGGCTGGAACCGGGAGCCGAAACGAGAATCAGCGTGCAGGTGCGCGGTCGACAACGGCCGGGCAGCTTCCGGCGGTTCTTCCATGTGTTCCTGGGTGGTGCGGAGCCCAGCCAACACCGGATCGGCGTGGTCGGTCGTGTTCAATCGCCGCGCGAGATCGCGGTGTCGAATGAGATCGTGGCGTTCCAGGTACGTTGGGATGCCAATACGGTTTCATTGCTCGATCAGAGCGGCACCAGCATCGGCAACGTTCCCACGCTCGATCACGCGGCGTACGCCTCGACCGCCGGCGAGATCACCGATGCGCTTTGTGCGAACTGTTCGTTCGGGCCTTCCCCGTTACCCGCGGTTCGACGCAAGCTGACGCACGCTGGCCAATCCATAGATGTGATCTCGGTGCTTGGGGATGAACAGTTTGGTCCCAAGGGCCAGGACGTACAGAAGTGGTTGGACGATCCCAACAACACCATCATCACGCTGCTGCATCCGGAGGGCTTCGACGAGGACCATCCGCGCGCGCTGAACGTGGCCGTGTTCCACGACGCCGAACCCCTGGTGGAGGAAGCCGCGCGTCGGACCCGCATGCCCGCCGTATTCGTGGTGGCCGGATCGACGTCGGCCGTGGCCAAGGTGGAGTCGGTACGGGACGTGTTGGTGTTCACGCCTGGCCTTGAAGAACCCGGCACCCTGTGGGTGTTCGCCAAAGATAGCCAGATTCTGCACTGGGAGCTCCGCACGCGCGACGAGTCGTAGATGGTTGCGAGCGCTACGCTGCATGATCGGACCCGGAGGCTACGTCAACTAATCTCCACAGGAATCGGGCACGACCGGAGCTGCTACTCCGCAGGATTGCGGTCCGGGCGTGCCGCCTGACCGACATTGTCGGTATTCATATCTCATGATGACTACGATCGGATGCCCTTAGAATCTGCGCTTCAGGTTCCCGAAAGACGTTTGTCTCACGGGCGTAGACTTGAGACGAAATGGAATGAATTCCGCGACCGCTCGAATAGAGGCGTCGTCGCCAACATCCCAGATGACGTCCGCAATGGAGCTGGAATCGGCAAGTGCCCAGTAGTTGTCCCTGAGATTCATAACTGTAAGTGGGTCACTAGGATAGGAACCTTCCTGAAACCAAATCGACTTCGGGTGCTCGACGTGGACGTCTGAACGCATGATGGATGATGCGGTAGCCCCTGAGAACAGGACCGTGTTTTCTCTCCCAAGGCCCAAGATAGACGACTCGATTTCGATAGTCGCGGAGTCAACAACGCATGTGACTCGAGCTCCGGCACCCACTTGGCAGTCGACAACACGCAAGTTGGCATTCTGGGTGGATACCAAGGAGACATTTCGACACCTCCGAACGATACAGCCAACAACTGTTCCAACAGCCGACTGCTGAAAGTTGATTCCTACTCTGGCAGAATCAACAGAGCATGAGCGAATGTCGATGTCGGTGCTACCGGAGACAACTATCCCAGAACCAACGTTGAAGCAGGTCGCAGCCTCTATGAGAACCTTCCTAGATCCCGAAGCGACGAAGATACTGTTGTCTACGAGATCTTGAAACAGTGAGCCAGTAACCGAAATGGGGCTCGTGGCCCGGAACGAGGCCCCGATGTCGCACCCAACAAACGTACAGTTCTTTATGCTGCCGCCGCCTTCCCAGTTTGTTCCTTCTCGAACATTCCGAACAGTCAGGTTCTCGATTCGCACCGTTGTAGGCTCGAGCGCAAAGAAACCCTTTGGACAGTCATCTACAAAATCCGCAACTTTGGGACCGATGATCACCAGATCCCGGTCCTCGCCTATAAACGTCAGACTATCTGTCGTTAGCGCAACGAACGTTTCGAGCGAGAAACCTGGAACAATGAATGGGTTGCTTTCCAAGTACTCGCCCGACCTAATAAATATCGTATCGCCTGGAGCCGCGATTGTCACAGCCGGCTGGATCGCTGTGACGTCTCCCGTTCCGTCCTGCGCGACGACAACCGTCTTTCCCCAGGCGGGTTCGCCCTGGGGAAAGACCGCGAGAACCAGAATCACAATTGCCCCGACAAGTCGGCTCATCGTACGAGTGTTACCGACTTGGGGAAAGTGTTGCTGCCAAGCTGAAGTTGAATGTGGTAGACGCCACTACTGACTGCGACTCCCTTGTTGTCAAGTCCACGCCAAACTATCTCGTGCGTGCCTGCATTCTGAGATGGAAGCCTCAATGATTTCACCGATCTTCCTCGGGAATCGAATATTCGGAGCCCAGCGTCTTGCGTTGAACTCATACGCCGACGGCAAGTCTGACAGATTCGTCTAGTTGAAGCCAACTAGATCCGCCGTCAGCCGGCAAGGGTGAGTTCCCCGGACAGGGCTTCGAGAGGGACCCAGGCCTTGAATTCCGCGGAAAACCTGCGACGCTTGGCGAATCCCGGGGTCCACCTCCCTTCATGGGCTCCGCTTGCTACCTTGTTCTGGGAGGGCCCTCAGTTGGAAACGTTGCTGTCGATATGCCTGGGAGTTGGGCTTAGTGCGGCCTGCGGATTCCGCGTGTTCGTTCCGCCGCTGTTGGCCGGACTCGCGGCCGCCACGGGCCATGTAAGCCTGCCCGAAAGCGCGATGTGGTTGGCCAGCCCGTTGGCGCTGACGCTTCTGGGAACCGCAGCGTTGTTGGAGATCGGCGCCTACTTCCTGCCCTTCATCGACAACGCGCTCGATACCGTGGCCGCACCCACCGCGGTCATCGCGGGTACGTTGCTTACGGCCAGCCTGATAGTGGATGCGAGCCCCGCGGTGCGCTGGAGCCTGGCGCTCATTGCGGGTGGTGGAGCGGCCGCGACGACCCAGACGCTCACGTCGCTGACGCGCGCCGGTAGTACGGTTGCCACCGCTGGGTTGGCGAACCCGGCATTCGCGGGAATAGAAACGGCCGCGAGTATCGGGGCTACCACTTTGGCTCTGTTGGCGCCTGTGGCCGCGACGGTCGTGTTGATCTTGACGATCGCGCTGACCGTTCGACTGCTTCGGCGCAGTCGGGTGAGAAACGCCACGACGGGCTGACGCGAACGCACCAGCCCGTCGGAGTGTCTATCCTCAAAAGAGATCCTCGTGAGAGGGCCTCAAAGGCGTGGTCTCCAGGGCCCGAATTGTCAGTCGGTCTTTGATCGACCCAATCCGGGGTTGCGGGAGCTTGATGGGGAAGCACCCTGGAAACCGAGGCAAGTTCCAGCGATCACTGCTTTTGTGTCAGTCGGGCTGCGTGTGATCGCCGTTGGGAGCTTGCCGGATGTCGTGCACAGTTGTCGTTCTATTGCCTAGGACACGAAGGGCGGGCAAAGGTCACATTTTTTTCGACGATATCGGTACAATGGTCTCCTGCTCATAGCGCCCATTGCAAGCATGGGAGGCAGTCCTCAATGAAGCTCGTAGCGATGCCTTTCCTGGCCGGGGTCCTTATGGCCTTGCTCGGCTCCACCTGTACTTTTGCCGGCGATATCCAAGCCATACGCTTTCAGCCGGACCTAGTACTTGGGAATACCGAAGACGAACTGATTGGTGTGGTGACCACCGTTGTGGAGGATTCCAAGGGGAACATCTACGCGGCGGACGTTGGCTTTCGGTGCGTTCAGAAATATTCCCCCGCCGGCGCCTTGTTGGAGACTTTCGGAACGGCCGGGGAGGGTCCCGGTGAGCTGATGGTGCCCTTCGTCATGGCCATCGACAACGACGATCAACTCTACTTTGCTGGCGTCGGCGGGCGGGTGGCTGTATGGACGACCGACGGGACCTTCGTGAGTGAGTTTCGACGAGTTCATCCTGGAACCGCCAAGTCAATTCGCGTTGGCGATGCGGGTCTCGTCTACCTGGCTACGCTGGACGTCTTGGAGCAGACCACAATCGATGTCTACTCCGCCAAAGGAGAGCACACTGCGTCTTTCGGCGAGTCGTATGCTGCTGGCACGGCGGTCGACAGACGATCTGAGTCGTTCTTCGGTGGAGGGTACCTTGACTTGCTGCCCGACGGGACAATCGCATTCACGCAGTCCGCGCCCTATAAAATCTCACTTCGGAAGCCCACGGGAGAATTGATTCGCGAAACCACGGAAGGTGGCAAACACTTCGTGCCAGAGCCGCCGGAACCCGACTTCACCAAGGCGACCGTTACCGTGACCTTCCCCCCATCATCGGTGGAGATCACGGCCGTGGGGAATCGGTTGCTCAATTGCGCCATTGGTAACAATGAAAATCAGTCCGCGGAAACCCTTCTCACGCTCTACGACGGCGAGCTCAGGCTGATAGGGAAAACTGTTCTACCCGGGTCCCACGTAGTGGTTGGTGTAGATCGGGCAGAACGGGTGTTTCTGTTTTCACGAGATGGGAACGTACCGGTGATCGAACGCGCTGGGCTTCAGTTGGTTGACGCGCCGTAGATTCCTGCGCTGGGAAGAGTCAACGCTTCACCACGATCGGCCCGTGGCTAGCGGTGCGTAATTCACTCCCAACGACCCGACCCCGCGAAGCTCGCCCAGTAGAAAGGGTGCGTGCTCTGGCCCGAAGCACGTCGCTGTGCCAACACCCGCCGACTTGCTTCACGAACCGAGTTGGCCGTATCCAGCCCGTCGCGTAGCCGTGCCGTGTACAATTCGTTCATCCAGTCGCGTGTCGCGTTGTCTTCCACCGCCCACAAACTTGTTATGACGGTCGCCGCGCCGGCAATGCGGAACGAGCGGCGTAATCCCAGTACGCCCTCGGCCTGTACCAGCTTACCCAGGCCCGTGTCGCAGGCCGAAAGAACCGCCCACTCCACGCCGCGCAGATCGAGACAGGCGATTTCTTCGGCGGTGAGAATGCCGTCGTTGGCACCGTAGCCGTCGCGGTGGTTGGCCCCGGCCAATGCCAGGCCTGAAAGGCGGAAGGTTTCGCCCACCGCGTCCGCGCTAGACCAGGATGGCGCCAGCCCGCCCACGCCGCGAAGCTGTGGCTCCTCTTTGGCGCACTCACCACCCAGGAAGAAACCGTGGGTGGCAAAGTGCAGCGTGGCGTATTGGGTTGCCTGTTCGCGCACGGCCCTTTCGCTCGCCTCGCCCTTGCTCAGCAACAGCGCCTTCGAATCGAGCGAGTCGCCCCAGAGGCGTGCGATGGATTGGGCCTCTTCGCCACTGGCGGGCAAGGGCTTGAAGTTCACGTCCTGGAAAGACTCGCAGTCAGATATGCCGCGAAGGTACGCGGGTACCGTTTCCTGCGGTTGCAGTTCGGACCCGTTCGTGGCGTCGAAGTCGGCGCCACCCAGCACCAGCAGTCCCGTGGCCTTGGGATGGGGATCGCGTGGCAGCAGCAGGTCACGCTCGCTGCTAAGCAGATGCAACAGGGGACCCTTCTCTACGAGGTACGTGTTGTCCCGGTTCGGTAGCGCGCCGAACGGCAGGAAGTGCAAGCGGTCATCGGGCACCACCAACACCATGTCGACCTGCGCGACCAGATTGGCGATAGGATCCCACACCAACTCGCGCATGCGTTGTCCGCGTTCCAGTGCCAGGGTGGCTTCGCCCGAAGCGGGCACCGTTTGGATGGACTCGCGCCACAGTGCAAGTGCAGTGTCGATGGTCTGGGCGTTGCCCAGATCCACGATTTCCACCTGGGTGTGACCGGTCACGATCGCAAAGTAGGAGCCGGTATGGTCCTCGAACGTGCGTGCGGGCTGAACGTACCAGTAGGACACGACCACCGACTTTTCCGGCATCGCCGCGCGCAGATCGGCCAGGTTCAACTCGCGTTGGACTTCGGCGGCGGCATAGTCGATGCGGGCGAACGCAGCCTCGGCGGCTTCGAGTTCGTCGCGGAGCTTCTTGTACTGATGCTCGTGCTCCTGAGCGTTCTTCGCAGTTCGCTTCTGCGCGAAGAAAGCCAGCACGGCGTTCTGGGTCTCGGACAACGCGGCCATCGCTGTTCGGGTGGCATCGTCCTCTCTGCTCAGGAGCTGGCGCCGCCGACTCATGGTCCTATCCAAGACCACGGCCCGCGAGCGGAACGCCTCTCCCACAATGGATTCCAGCAAGGCCCCCTGAGAGGCGTCGAGGTGCTGGGCCGCGCGAAACAGGGTAGGAGTTGCTGTGTGGCGATGCATAGCCGCGGCCGCGGCGGTGGTTTCAGAGAATCCGCCCGCCGTGAGCTGTAACTCCAGGCGCGATACGCGTTCGGCCAGCAGCGCGAACTCGATGGCCTTTTCGTAGTTGCCCAACGAGTAGTGGGATACAGCAACCATCCCGTAGGGGATGCTCAGCTCGGGGTTGTATTGTCCAAGCGCGTCAATCTGCAGCTGGAGCGATTTCTCGGCCAGCTCCAACGCTCGATCGAGGTTGCCCTTGAAGCGCTCGCATACCGACATGCTCACCATTGGCGTCGCCGCGGCGAAACTGTCGGGGCCGTGATTCGCTTCGAGGATGATCAGCGATTCTTCGAGCACCTCGCGCGCGTCATCGTAGCGCGCCGCCATGTTGTAGGAGGCGCCCAGGTTCGAAAGCGTCAGCGCCAGTCGGCCATCCTGCGCGCCAAGGCTCGTGCGTTGAATGCTCAGGGCGGTTTCGAATGCTTCGATCGCTTCTTCGTACCTGGCCATGTCCCGCAGGGCGGTTCCCATGTTCATCTGGCTCTGGGCAAGAAGTGGATGCTTGGGCCCGTACATCTTCTCACGAATCCGAATGGATTCCCTGAAGGCGGCCACCGCACGTCCTTGGTCGCCGATGGTTCGCAGCAGATTGCCCAGGTTGTTGAGCATGCCCGCCACGTTGCCGTGCTTGTCGCCCAGTGAACGCTTGAATATGTTGGTGGCGCGCTCGTTGTCGGCAATGGCCTCGGTGAGCCGGCCCATCCGGCGGTACAGGGTCCCCCGACTGTTCAAGGCCGAGGCGATAAGGTTGCTGCCGGGTTCATAGTTCTCTTCGAAGATCCGCAAAGCGTCATTGACGTTCTCCAACGCCGCTTCAATCTCGCCCGAGCGAGACTGCACATACGCGAGCCGAATTTTCGCGCGGGCTACCAGTTTGCCGGCCGGTACCTCAGCGGCCAGGGCCTCCGCGAGTCCTTTTTCGAACCAGGAGGTAGCCGTCGTCACATCGCGTTGTGCGTAGGCCAGGTCACCAATTGCGTACATGGTTTCCGCGCGCTCACCGCCAGACACCTCATTGCCTTGCCCGAGAATTGTCTTGGCCGTCTCAATGAGAATCGAGGCTTCCTTGTACTCGCGGGTGCTATCGAGATAGCGCGACCGTTGCCAGATAGCCGGAAGCAGGCGCGGGCTCAAAGGGCCAAACAGTTTTTCCCGCGTACGTTGGGCTTGAAGCAACCACGCGCCGAGGCTATCGGTTGGCGAATCCTGCACCGATGGAAGGACCTTGAACAGCAGCTCCACCGCGCGCGCGGCTTCGATCGAATCGCCGCCGAAGCTTGCCCGCGCCGCCTGCAGTTCTTGCCAGGCCAGACTCGTGGCCTCGCGAACGCGGCCGTTGTTGGCCATTTCCAGGATTTCATCGGGTGGTTCGCCATGAGCGGACGGGACGCACAGCAGTGCCGCCGCGAGCCACAGAACGCAAGTACAGATCCACCGGTACGATGGGCCACATGTCTTCATGTTGGGAGCGCCTCCCGGTTTCATGGCCGGGGGTTCAGGAATTCAATTTGACGATACCACAGCGCACCGTGGGGCAAGGTTGATCGTTCCAGAAGATTGGTGAGTTCGGCGATTCGGCTGCCGGCCCATTCGCCAGGGTCGCCTTCACCGGTGGCCATGCCGCCCACGCCGCGCAGAATGCTGAACTCGGCTTCGTGCAGGCTGGGGTAGGAAACGGCTCGCGTGGGGTCGGCCGGGCGAACCGCGGCCAAGACCTCTTCGAACTGGGCCAGCGGTTCAGAAGCGGCTACCACCAGGAAGCGCTCGCGTCCGCCGGCCGAGGTGACCAACCAGTCGCGGCTCTCTTCGTTGGCACTGCCCGGCAGGCGATGCAGGTCGTCGGCGGCCAGCGGGTTGGTAGGCGCCATGCCGTGCAACGGAAACAACAGGAACAGCTCGCCGTCCACGTCTTCGTTCAAAACGTATACGTGCAGGTCCTGGTCGGCCTTCAGCTCCAGACGCAGGTGCTCGCCGGGGCGAATGGTGGAACCGTGATCCAATGGTTCGCGCGAGCCTCCGTTTACGCGGAAGAAGTTGGCTTCTGCCCGAATAGCCGTGCCACGCGGTCCACTGGCGGTGAACGTGTCGCCCGGCTGTTGCCAGGGGCGGGTGGTGATTCCCCAGGCCAACAGTGCGATGACCGCGGCGGCGGCCATAGGCCATGCCCAGCGGGATGCCCACCAGGAATTGCGTCGCTCCACACCCAGGGCCGCATTCAGCGCGCGCTCGAATTGGGCCATGTCGGCGTGGCGTTCGCTGGGGTCGGGACGCAGTGCCCTGTCGACTGCCGATACGAACGCAGCGGGAAGGTCAGGACGCAGGCTGCGCAGGTCGGCGCCCGATCCGTCGCGATGCGCTTCGCGTAGCGTCTCCCAGTTTGCAGCCTGTACGGGCGCGCGGCCGGTGACCAGACGAAACAGCAAAGCGCCCAGCGCGTATACATCGCTGGCCACGCTGGTGGGCTGGCCCTCGATGATTTCCGGTGCGGAGTACAACGGCGTGACGCTGGCCGGCACCGAGTCCGAGTCCTGCTCCCGTCCCGAACCGAAATCCAGAAGCACGCAGCGGCCATCGCTGTCGTGCTTCACGTTGTCGGGCTTCACGTCGCCGTGCACCATGCCGGCCGCGTGCACCGCGGCCAGGGCCGAACACATGTCCAGGCCTATGAGCGTGGCCTCGCGCGTGGAAAGCGTCTGGTCGGGGTCGAGGCGGCTGGCCAGCGTAGCGCCCTGCACCAGCTCCATCCAGATTCCGGCTTGCGACTCGTGGACGTCGGTGCCCAACACGCGCACCACGTTGGGGTGTTGTACGCGCGCCAGCCGTCGGGCTTCGTCCAGCCATCGACGCGCGCTCGAGTCTTCAGCGTGCGTACGAAGCTTCAGGGCCACTTCTTTTTGCAGGCGTTGATCCCACGCGCGGTACACCACGCCGTAACTACCGCGCCCCAGTTCTTCAACGACTTGCAGGGGGCCCCACCGAAACAGGATTTCCGCCGGTGCTTCGCTCTTGCGGTGTTCACGGTGCACCGCGGCCACGCGCGAAATGAGTTCCAGTCCCTTCACCGGCACACCGGCGTTTTCGGGATCGCGCGTGGCCGAGCTCCAGTCGACCGGAGTCTCGTCGCTTAGATTCTGCGCCATGTCGAGTAGGCGCCTATCAGGTTTGCGCATCGATCTCCTCGGCCAACCGCGCGAGCGAGCGGGTTACCGCCATCCGTGCGGCGTTGCTCGAGGGCTTGCCCAGCGCATCGGCGATCTCCTGGTAGGAATAGCCGAATTCCACCCGAAGGATTACCGCCTCCTGGTGGTCTTCGGGCAGTTTGGCCAGCGCCGCCTCGTAGATGGCTACCGACTCGCTGCCCACGGCGTCTTCCAGGGCCGACCGATCCGTCGACTGGATGTTTTCGTCGACCTCCTCGCGCGGAGGCCGATTCGAGTGACGACGCAACTCGTAGCGCACCGCGTTCAGGAGAATGGCCCGGATATAGGCCAGGAACGCTCCCTCATGGCGGTGATCGAAGTCGTCTACTTTATCCAAGGCTTTCAGTAGCGAATTCTGCACAAGGTCATCGGTGTCGTGGATGTCGCGGGCGTAGTAGGGCAAGCGCCCACTGGCCCAACGGCGCAGAAGCGGCAGGTAGCGCGCGGCCAGCTTCTCCTTGGCTGCGTCGTCGCCGTTTCGTACCAGCGACAGCAGGTCGGCGGTGGATTCCATTGGAGGCTCGTGCGGAGTCATAGTCCTAAGATATTACTCTGTAGGCAGTTCGAGCGCACCACCGGGCTGGATTGGAGCGTTCCTGTATCAAACTGGGTGTGGCCGGCTCATTTTCGTGTTGTCACAGGGCCGACCAGCTCCCCAGCTTGCCTGGCCCTCATTGTCATCCCCGCACCCTAGGGGGCTTTTCCATGAATATCCTAAAACTGGTATTTCTACTGTCACTGTTCCTTGTTTCTTCATGCGCGTCCGAGGTTTCGACGCTCGCACCCGAGGTAGCCACGAAGGCTGGCATGATGGGCGGCGGCGACGGACCGGGCACGCCACCCGGCGAAACCGAGCCGCCCCCGCCCGAGACCCTTCGTGCCCCCAACAATCGCGAACATGTGGTGGTCTACGAGGCGGGTGTAGATCCGTACGACCTTGCCAACGATCTCAACATGTCCGTGGTCGATCTGTTTGGCGACGACCTGGCGCTACTGCGAGAAACGGTCATGCCCATGATGGTTGAAGGCGAAGGCGGCGTGGTTGCTTCGTCGGTCAACGAGAGTGTGGTTTCCACCCACGGTCAGGATCTGGTGTTTGGTTTCTACGAAGGTTGGATCGAGAAGGAAGTCAGGGAACAGTACATCAACAGTCTGTTGAAGTTGCCGGCCTTGCACGAGTACGGCCGCGGCTACGGCATCCGCGTGGCGGTTCTGGACACTGGCGCAGACTTCGCTCACCCGTCGTTCGGTGGGGTCCTGGTGTCGTTGCCCGAGGGTTCGGGTTTGATTTCCCAGGAAGTGTGGAACGGTATCGACGACGACGGCGATGGCGTGGTCGACGCGGGCAAGGGGCACGGTACCGTGTGCGTTAGCATCGTGCACGAGGTCGCTCCCGGCGCGGAAGTGCTCCCCATCCGTATTCTCCACGACGAGGGAATCGGAAGTCTATGGGACCTGGTAAAGGGCTTGGAACTGTCACGTCATAACCAGGTGGACATCGTGAACCTGAGCCTTTCGCTCAGCGAATACAGCGCGGTGGTGGAAGACCGTCTGGTGCATCTGTACGAGGAAGGTGTCCGCGTGGCGTGCGCCACCGGCAACCAGGCCGGCGAAGTGAAGTACCCGGCCAGCTCCGCCTACACGGTGGGCGTGGCGGCCACCGACGAACAGGACATACTGGCGTGGTTCAGCAACGCGGGCGCCGGCGCGCTTATCGCCGCTCCCGGCGTGGACATCGTGGCGGCGTATCCCGAAGAGGGAATGGTCAGCGCCACGGGTACGTCCATGGCTTGTCCGGTGGTGAGCGGATCGTTGGCCGTGATCGCCGGTTTCGAGGGATCCAATGCGCGACAGGCGACGCAGTTTCTATCTGACACTGGCGGGTCAATGACCCCGCAAGAGCTGGTCAGGCACGGCCGGGTGTCGCCTTTGGATGCGGCGCGAAGCTGGTGGCAGTGAGAACGCAGTGCCCGGGCATGACCTCAAACACGGTGAGGATGCCCGGGCCAGTTTGCTCTAACCCTCCAAGGGCGTCAGGAACCGACGAATAGTGTCGGCGATGACCTGGCCATCTTCTTCCAGCGCGAAGTGCCCAGTATCCAGCAAATGGAACTCCAGGTTCTTCATGTCTTCCTTATAAGGATAGGCCCCGGCCGCGGGGAAGATCTCGTCCTTGTCTCCCCATACGATCAACGTGCGCGGCTGATGCGTGCGGAAGTACTCCTGCCATGCGGGGTACAGCGGCGGGTTGCTAGCGTAGTCGTAGAACAGCTGCAGCTGGATGTCCACGTTGCCCGGTCGGTCCAATAGCCGCTGCGTCACGTGCCAGTTGTCGGGGCTGATGGCCTCGGCATTGCGTGCGCCATTGAGGTACTGCCACTTGGTGGCGCCCAGCGTCACCAGAAATCGCAGGGCGTCGTCGTTGGACATGTTGGGCTGCTCGTACGCCTTCTTTATGTTCGACCAGAACGGATTGTCCAGGCCCACGTTCACGGCGCCACGATCCTTCCAGTAGGCGCGGATGGGTTCCCAGAAATCGTTGTTGATTCCTTCCATGTACGCGTTTCCGTTCTGGATGATGAGCGACTCGACACGCTCGGGGTACTTCGCCGCCAAACGAAAACCAACCGGGGCGCCGTAGTCCATGAGGTAGAGGCTGTAGCTATCCAGATTCAGCTTCACGGTCAGCTTCTCCACGATGCTGGCGAAGTTGTCGAACGTGTACTCGAACTCGTCGACCGGCGGCATCGAGCTGTTGCCGTAGCCTGGGTAGTCGGGCGCCACCAGATGAAACCGATCGGCCAACTGGGGAATGAGATCGCGGAACATGTGCGACGAGGTGGGAAACCCGTGCAGAAGAAGTATGGTGGGCGAGTCGGGCGCCCCGGCCTCGCGGTAGAAAATCGACTGTCCATCGATATCGATGGTGCGGTGCATTACCTGCGTGTGATCACCGGCGTGGGAGGTGCCAGCAAGTGTCAGTGCCATCAAGGTGCCAAGTAGAAACTTCGGAGAAACAAGGTTCAGGCTACGCATGGTCATTTCCTTCTATGGATTGAATCGAAAAACATCGGTCGATTTCAGGCTTGGTTCTGTGCAGATGGAAACTCCTCCACGGTGTATCGCGGCGCAATGTGCTGGGGACAGTTCACGTCCCAGGCATTAACCGTGATTACGAATGCACGTTGCGGGTCGGCCTTGTAGTCAGGGTCGGACACGCTCTTCAACAAGGCGTCGTCGTCGTCGATGACCTTGGCCGTGCCCCAGATCTTGATGCGCCGGCGATTGGGGTAGTCCATGAGAAACAGGCATACCTTGTCGTTCTCGGACAGGTTGCCCATGGAGATGTACTGCTGGTTGCCGGTGTAGTCGGCGAACGCCAGGGTCTTCTCGTCCAGCACCTTCAGGAAGCCCGCGGGGCCTCCCCGGTGTTGGATGTAGGGTTGACCGTCGGCCGTGGCCGTGGCCAGGTAGAACGAATCGCGTTGCTCGATGAACCGGGCCAGGCTGTCGTTTACATGGTCGGTCCATCCACCGCGACCCTCCATTTTGGCGTACATGGCGCGTGAGCCCAGCTGCTCTTGCTGAGCCTTTACGGCGGGCGTGAAAGCAACATCGCTGACGGTCTTCTTCCTGGTCATTGGCTCGCCTCCAGCGGCTTCAGGTCGCCCAACATGGTGGGTATGAGTTCGGATACGGTGGGGTGAATCTGCACGGTGCGTTGGATGACGGTGTACGGCGCCTTGGCGGCCATGACGTTCAAGACCATGTGGGCAACCTCGTCGCCGCCGGTGCCGACGATCGAGAACCCCAGGATCTCCTTGGAGTCGGCGTCGATCAGGATCTTCATGAAGCCCTGCGTCTCGCCCTTTTCCACCGCGCGGCTCACACGTGTCATGCTGCGCGTTGCCATTTGTACACGACGGCCTGACTCACGGGCTTCGGTCTCGGACATGCCAATGCGGGCGAGGGGCGGATCCACGTACAACGCGTACACGGGAATGCGGTCGCTCACGCGGCGCGAATCGCCATTGAGCAGGTTGTCGGCCACGATCTCGTGATCGTTGTAGGCCGTGTGCGTGAAAGCGCCCTGGCCGTTCACGTCGCCCAGCGCCCACACGCCCTTCACCGACGTCTCGAGCTCGTCGTTCACGGTTATGTACCCGCGCGCGTCCAGTTCAATGCCGGCTTTGTCCAGGCCCAGGTCGTCGCTGTTGGGCTTGCGCCCGGTGGCGATGAGTAGATGGGTGCCCTTGACCGCATTGGGCTCTTCATCACAGCTCACGCCTACGATGACTTGACCGTCCTGCGAGTCCACGGTGATGCACTCGGCGTCGGTGCGCACGTTGATTCCCTCGGATTCCAGAATCCCCTGCACGGCCTGCGACACGTCGGGATCTTCGCGCGAAATCAGCCGCGGCTGCATTTCCACAATGGTCACCTGGCTGCCGAAGCCACGAAACATCTGACCGAACTCCAGGCCAATGTAGCTGCCGCCTACGATGACCAGGTGCTCGGGCACAGATTCCAGTTTCAGCATGTCGGCATTCGTAAGCACGTTGGCTTTCTCCACGCCGGGAATGGGCGGCACGCTGGCGCGCGTTCCCACGTTTATGTAGATGCGATCGGCGGTCAGCACGTCGTCGTTCACGCGTACGGTGTGCGGGCCTTCGAAGCGGGCGTGACCGGTGTACACGTCGACGTTCTCGGTGCTGCGAAGCCACTTCTCCACGCCTTTGTTAGACCGACCAACCACGTCATTCTTACGCATCATCACGCGTTTCAGATCAACGCGAACGGGTCCCTCTATGTCCACGCCATACTCAGCCGCGCGCCGGGCCATGTAGGCCACGCGGGCACTGGCCACGAGCGTCTTGGTAGGCGTACAGCCGGTGTTGACGCAGGTGCCACCAAACAGGCCACGTTCAACAATGGCTGTGCTCATTCCCGAGGCGGCCAGTCGCGAAGCCAACGTGGGGCCAGCCTGTCCGGTTCCTATGATTATGGCGTCGTAGCGTTTCATGGTTGGTCTCCGTGGTTTGGCAAAGTCAGATCGGCCGGGGCGGTTCTGATTGCCCCGGCCGTTCGAGATTGTTTATCGGGCGCTGTCCAGCTGGGCCTCTTGCATGTGCTGCTGGGCCTGCTCGGTGTTCCATACCGTGTTGGCAATGAAGCGGTAGTTGGTACGCGCGGCCGTGTCGCCGTTGCCTTCGGCCACGATGGCCGATGCGGTCGCGTCCCACACCACGGCTACTTCAAAACCCTGCTCCAGCAATTCGCGCATGTGCGACTCGACACACAGGTTTCCTGACATGCCAGCCAGAATGACCTTGTCGATGCCACGCTTGCGAAGTTGTAGTACCAGGTCGTTGGGTTCGGGCCCGAACACCTTGTGCGGACTGGTGACTACCGTGGAACCGTCGTTGATGTAGCGCTTGTACTGCTGCAGCCAATCGGCGCCAGAACCTTCGAAGCCGTCAACGTTCAGTGGACCGGTGCGATCGAACATGCCAATGTTGTGCATCAGCTTTTCCAGCGCGCCTTCGAACTGCCACTTGTGATCCACGGGAAAGTAGTAGTGCGGCGAAACGAACACCGGAATGCCCTGGTCTTTGGCGGTGGCAAACAACGTGTCCAGATTCTCGACCGTGCCGTTGGCGGTGACGCTCTTCCCCACCACTTCCCAGGTAACACCGTCGGGACTCAGGAAGTCGTTCTGCGGATCGGTCACCACCAAGGCGGTGCGCTCGTTGATGGTCATGCCGGGGTCGGGCAGTTGGGCGGCGGCCTGGGTCGCTACCAAAGTGACGGTGGAGGCGACGAGGGAAGCGGTTACGAGAGTGGTGACGGCGTGAGCGCGTGTCATGACTTGTCTCCTTGAGGCGTTGTGGCCATGAGGCCTTGGTGCGTGCCGGCGACCGCGTGCCGCCTGACTGACACTGCCCTCCAAGGCAACTGGCGGGCCACATTTTTAGAACAGTTAAGTTGTTTGATTGCAAGCGAATACCCGGGTACACCTGGCCGGACGCCGCGACGAGAATTCGTTACAACAACGAGATATCGTTGTTTCGGGGACCCTTGGGCGGGTATGGTCTACCCATGACACTCCTGGATCTCATTCTCGGTTCGGCCGGCGAAGGCATATATGGCTTGGACGCCGACGGCCTGACCACGTTCGTGAACCCCGCGGCCGCGGCCATGGTGGGCTACGCCGCCCACGAGCTCATAGGCCAGTCGATGCACGCCGTCTTGCATCACTCGCACGCCGACGGAACCCACTACGAAGCCAAGCACTGCCCCATCTACTCGGCGTTCAAAGACGGCAAGGTGCACTGCGTGGAAGACGACGTGTTCTGGCGCCGGGACGGATCGTGTTTTCCGGTGGAGTACACCAGCACGCCCATCTTCGATCACGGGCGATTGGCCGGTGCGGTGTTGGTGTTCCGCGACATTACCGAACGCAGAAAAGCCCAAGGCGAACTACGCGCTGCGTTGGCCCAAGTAGAAACGCTGAAAGAGCGACTGGAAGAAGAGAACGAATACCTGCGTGAAGAGATCGACTCGGACCACGGCTTCCGCGACATTGTAGGTAACAGTCCCGCGTTGCAGAAGGCGCTGCAACAGGTGGAAATGGTAGCGCCGACCGAAGCGAACGTGCTAATCCACGGCGAGTCGGGCACGGGCAAGGAACTGCTGGCCCGCTCCATCCACGAACACAGCCGCCGCTCCAAGCGCCCCATGATCAAGGTGAACTGCGCGTCCATTCCCAAGGAATTGTTCGAGAGCGAATTCTTCGGCCACGTGAAAGGCGCGTTCACCAGTGCCGCGAAGGATCGCGTGGGCCGCTTCGAACTGGCCGACGGCGGCACGTTGTTCCTGGACGAGGTAGGCGAGATTCCCATCGACCTGCAAAGCAAGTTGCTACGCGTACTGCAGGAGGGCGAGTTCGAACGGGTAGGCGAGGCGCGGTCGCGCAAGGTAGACGTGCGCGTGATCTCGGCCACCAATCGCGATCTGCTCGAACGGATAAAGGCCAATGAATTCAGGCAGGACCTGTACTACCGGCTAAGCGTGTTTCCCATTGAGGCGCCGCCGCTGCGTGACCGGCCTGAAGATGTCGAGCCCCTGGCGGTTCACTTCGCTGCACTGGCGTGTACGAAGCACGGCGTTCCGTGCGTTAGGCTTACCAAGAAGCACCTGAAGAAGCTTATGATGAGCGACTGGCCGGGCAACGTACGCGAGCTGCAGCACGTGGTGGAGCGCGCGGTGATCATGTCGGCCGGGGGGAAGTTCGACATAGCTACGTCTTTTGAAGAGTTGCCCGCAGCGAAGGGTCGGTCGAAGAATGCCGCGGTGGTGCCTTTGGCGGAACTGAAGGAAATGGAAGAGCAGAGTATTCGCGCCGCTTTGAAGGAAGCCGGAGGGAAGGTTTACGGGGACACGGGGGCGGCGGCGTTGTTGGGTGTGAAGCCGACGACGCTGGCGTCACGGATGAAGGCGATGGGGATTGAGCGGGGTTGACCCCAGCCTGCCGTAGTGATGTCAGGGCACCAATGGGACCCGGGTCCCATCTTGTGTTTTCTTTGACCACGGTGCCTGTTCCGGCTTTGCGGCAGGTTGACAACCATTGTTGTTTGGCCGATTGTCTTTCTGCGCCCTGACACGCCCGGCGCACTCGCCAAAGCCCTCCCATAACAGAACAAGCCGCGCTTCTCGCGGCAGCTACGCTCGTACGCTTTTGGTAGCGTGAGCAAGGGGGTCCCTGTGTTTTCCAAGGTTGTGTGGATGGCAATGCTTACATTCGTGGTTTCATTCGCGTGTGTCCCGGAACAGGGACACGCCAAGTCGGCTGATTTCGAACAAACGATCGGTCGAAGTGGTACGCAGTCGGCCAGTGGAGACCCTGATGGTGGGGACGGCGAGCCGGCTAAAGGCGGGCCGCCGATTTCTAGGAGTTCCGAGAACGCGGAATCAAGACTGGATTTGGGCGCTGTTTCTTCTTTCTTCGATCAGGTGCTGAGTTACTTGACCAACTCAATCGCTACGCTGCATAATTCCTAGGCGCCTGGCCTTCCTATTGGGCCACCCTCGTTAGATTGAAGACCGAGACCTCCCAAAGCTGCAGTAGACGGCAAGGCCTCGTTCTGCCTAGTAACTTAATAGCCATAGTGCAGGATGGAGTTGTTCCACATGGATCGCGGTACCTCCAGATCGATGGGTCGCAGGATCGAAGCTCGGGCGATAATTGGAATGATTGTTCTTTGCGTCAGCGTAGCTTCAGTCACACCTTCCTGGGCCAAGGTCGAAATCTCCGAAAGCGGTGGCGTCGCCGGCGATGTTTTTAACGAGCGCGACCTTACCGCTTCGGGTGACCCAGATGGCGGAGAAGGCCAGCCCATGGCTATTGCGTCGCAGCCCTCGTCCTCTGACACTGCGACATTGTCTGTGGCAACGAGAACCGAACTGCAAAATCTGGCTGCGAAGGTACAGATCATTCGTGCATTGGCTCATTGGGGAGGACGCATACGGTGACCCTTCAAAACTCTCGCCAACTCATAGACAAGATTGAAGAGGCCACCGCTCGTCGCGAGCGAATCCTCACGGCTACCTCCGCCGACAGCAAGTTTCGCGCGGAGCACTTTTGTGGGCTGATTGCAGCGGGCATTTTCGATGCCGCGACCGACTACCTAGATCGACTCGCAGGAGACTCTAAGGGCTTTGTACAAAGGTCCTCGGATTCGGTCGTCTGGAGTCTTGCATGTCTCTTGTACGAAACGAAGAAGTGGTCGACTCTCGACCAACTTCGAGGACTGCTCAGCGGCCGATCGGATTCCATTCGCTGGAGGGTCCATGTTCGATGTTTGTGGGCCCAGTATAGAGAGTCGGGGTTTGAAGGCACTACGTTGAAATTAGACGCACCGTCGCAGCTCTCGCAAGAAGCGCTTGCGGACTGGAGCCACTGGCGTGCGTATCAAGCGTATCGACAAGACGGGGATTCCGTCCGGGCGATTCACTTGCTAGAACCTGCGATCGGCATTTATCGACTCTCAGGTGAGCATACGGGTCTAATTCGTTGTCTAATCCTACGATCGATGCTTCATCGAAACGCCGGTCTTCTCGCATCATCGACAAGAGATGTTGATGAAGCCTTGGCGGTCGCCGAATCATGCGGAAATTTACATCTTGCCCGGGAGGCTATGCGCCAGTCTGCGATCGTCTCGTACCGGAGATCTCAGTTTCAATGGTCGGATCTCCTGGCCACTGGAGCAATGGAAATAAAGGCGGATGGTGCAGACAGTACTATTCCAGCACTTGCAATGATTCGCGCGCGAGTGGCGATGTACCTGTCGAACACTGAAGCTGCCGGCTCTTTCCTTGACCGCGCAAGGCGTGAACTAAATGCCACGCAGACAAATGCGCGTCTTTGGGCGATTTTGCGTGAGCACGATGGGCTGTTGCATCTCGCAAAACAAGAGCCGCAAGAAGCGCTTGAGAGCTTCAACGCAGCCGCACAACTACTAGCTGAATGCAAGATTCAGTCATACGAGGCCGCCGAAATTGAGCTTCGCCGTTCCGAAGCCCTGATCGCGTTGGCAGACTACGCAGCTGCTCTTCGGCATGCCGATGCTGGGCTCGGGCGGTTGGCCGATATCACCGAGGCGCTCGAACGCGGTCATTTGCTCCGATGCAAGGGCATCGCACTCCACTTTGTCGGTCGTCCGACCGAGGCGGCAGTCCAATTTGTAGCGGCCGAAGCCGAACTGCGGCGCGTAGGCGATCACTACGAACTCGGGCGCCTCCTACTCGATAAAGCCGAACTGGGATCCACGTCCGCCGAGAGCAGGGTGGCCGATGCATCCGAGGCGCTCAATATCTTCGAGCGAATCAAGCTTCCCAACATGGTTGCCCGTGCTACAGATATCCTCGCGTTGGCTCGCATGCGACTCGACCGCGATCGAGCCGTTGAGTCGATAGAGGCGGACCTGCACGATTCTCACATCATCGCTGCGTCCGAAAAGACGAAGAGAATCCTGGCCGACTGCGACCAGATCGCGTGCCACGACGGTACGGTCTTGATCACTGGTGAAACAGGAGTCGGCAAGGAGATATTCGCGCGGTACGTGCACGACCGTAGCGACCGTTCCGGCAATCAGTTCATCGCTGTCAATTGTGCCGCAATCCCCGAAACGCTCTTCGAACGCGAGTTCTTCGGAAACAAGAAGGGCGCCTTCACGGGTGCAGACGTTGACCGTCCTGGCCTCGTCCATCTAGCCAACGGTGGGTCGCTGTTCTTGGATGAAGTTGGCGAAATGCCGCTCTCCATGCAGCCTAAGCTTCTTCGTCTTCTTCAGGAAGGCACGTTTCGGCGCGTAGGAGACGTCGAAGAATCTCGTGTCGATATTCGATTCATTGCGGCTACGAACGTGTTCCTGAGAAAGCAGGTTGAGCGCAAGGAGTTCAGGGAAGATTTGTTCTATCGCCTGCGCTGGTTCGAGTACGAAATTCCACCTTTGCGCAAGCGGAAGGCGGATGTGGTTGCACTCATCAAACATGTCCTGAAGCGTGAGAGCAAGAAACACGGCGTTACCTACTGGATCGACAAGCAGAGCTGGCTGTTGCTGAAGCGGCATACCTGGCCTGGCAACGTGCGAGAGCTGGAGGCCGCAGTTTGTTCCGCTGCTGCTCGATCCGGTGACGACGGCTGCATCACCGCTCGCGATCTTCCGGCTGAGTTGGCAATTGGAGCGCGCTCCGAGTCGCGTAGGCTTCCACTCCAAAAAGAACTGGAAGTCCGCGAAAGAGAACTGATTCTCGAAGCCCTTGCCGCTTGTGACTACCAGAGGTCCGACGCCGCGATCGCGCTAGGCATTGGACGCAATACACTGTACGAAAAAATGAAAAAGCTGGGGATCAAGCCCGAAAAGCGCTGATCAACCAGTCGTCGTTCTCGCCGAACCCGTTTGGAACAAGGAGACTTTTCCGCACCGAAAAAAAGCCGGCCCGCATTCTTGTATCAAAAACAAACCTCGCAGCTCTTTCGTGCGTTCGAATCAATTGAACCCAAGCACGGAGACCTGCAATGACAATCACTCGCAGTATCTTTCTCGTCTTGATCGCACTCGCCGCATTCGTTGGGTGTGCTGACAACCCCACCGTTCCCGAGGCCGCCGACAAACGCCAACTCCAGTATCTGCCTGGCCAACCATATCCCTACATCCCATGCGACCGGGCTCAGGATGTCATCGACTCGGCGCAGCAGTTGGCGAATCTGGGTGCAGTTCCCCAGTCCACGGTGAACTTCCTGAAGATCAACAGCAAGAAGCTGTGCAACAACGACACGTTCTACCGCGACGCAGTCACCGGTGTGAGCTGGCAGTTCAACCCGGCCAAGGGTGGCGGATCGGTAGATGGCGGCACCTGGACGGTACACAACATCTTCGGCGGGCAAGTCGGTAGTGGTCAGCTGCACATCGTCACCGACGCGGGTGGAAACATCACTGGTCACACGGCCTCCGGTGGTGTTCTGCTCGGCGAGGTCGATTCCGAGCAGATCGGTGACACCTGGGAAGAGACCTGCCCCGATGGATCCACGGTAGAGTGCGGTAGCTTTCAGTTGGAGTTCAGCCAGGGATACTCGTGGCTCATCGAGAACATCCTGAAGACTCCGACCGAAGACATCTGCGCCGACTGCCCAGTAAGTCCCTGACCCTGGACCCAAACTATGAAACAAGAAAGGGGCCGCGTACACCACGCGGCCCCTTTCGGCGTTCAACTCCGGGTAAGCTACCGAAGCTGCGTATGCAGCGGACCCTGCGGTACCAGTCCCCGTGCCGTCCGGAACGGATCGATCCTTCCGTACATGCAGGATGTTGTGGGCACCACGGACTTCGCATTTTCAATCAACGCATTCAACGCTTCTGTCGGCACCATGCCACCAATCTCCATGATCGTAGCTATGGACCCGGCTACCAATGGTGCGGCGAACGAAGTCCCCGAGCCAGTGGTTACTCCGGGCGGCATTTGTCCGTAGCCAGGGTAAGCGCTCTCAATGTCCACTCCCGGTGCACCCAACCGAAGGTTCATTCCAAACCGACTGAATGGTGCGAGGACATCGACCCCGTCCACGGCAATTACTCCAACCACATTGGGACGGGTGGCCAAGGGCGACGGTGGTGGAGCGATGGAAACATTCTTGTAGTCGTAGTTGCCCGCCGCGGCCACCACCACGATGCCTCGCTGCTCCAGATCATTCAGAAGGCGATTCACCACCGTAACGTTGTTGCTGGTGGACATGCTCAGGTTGATGATGTTGATGTGAAGTTCGGGATTCAGTGCCAACACTAGGAATCGCACGAAGTCCTGCAGACTTCCGGTTCCGTTGTAGTCCAGAATTCGCACGGGCACAATCGTCGCGTCGGGCGCTACTCGCAGCACGCACCCTGCCACGTGGGTGCCATGGCCGAACGCCGGTGCGGCCGCGGGATTGTCGGGCGGGGGTTCGACCGACCCCAACACGTGAATCGCCGGCTCAAGCAACTGGAGATTGTTTGCCAGCAACGGGTGGCTGCTGTCGACCCCGGTGTCACCCACCAGAATCCGTACGCGGTTGCCGGTGCCCAACTCGTGCAGCTTGGACAGGCTCAGATGCTCCAAAGCCTGGCTGTGTCGTCCTGGTGTCCATTCGCCTTCGTAGAAGCCGAACGTGTAGTCGTTACCTGCGGTGCCCACTCCGTTGTTGGGTGACGCCGCCTGTATATCGGGGTCGGCCACCAGGGCTGAAACCGTGTACACGCCTTGCAGTACCGCGTGACGCAGTCCAATGGTCTCCACGATTTCCAGGTCGAAGCTGTCGGCGATCTGCTCGAGGGTTCGCGATCCCGGCATCGCGAGTCGAACGATGACCTTGCTGGGGTCGACGGGTTCCAACGGCACGAATTGTTGATTGCCGCCCTGCCACACCTGCACCTTGCTTTCGCTGTCGGAGGGCGGGGGCGTTTCCACGGGCCGGTATTCGCATCCCACGAATCCGAGCACCAGAACGGCAAGAAGTGTGGCGAGAGGTTTCCGTGGAATCATGCGTCCGATCATATATCAGGCTCCCGTTATGGTGTGAGACGTTCGCACCGCCCGGGTAAGAGCAGCCAGGGCCAATTCTGATACAAAAATTGTGAAATGGTCACTTTTTTCGGGTTTCTGAGTATCAGAATTGGGGTAGGTGGCCCTTGTAGCGTCACCCAGCTATCGCAGAGGTCTACCCATGAGCTACGATATGAACCGAACGCCAGCTTCCCAAAGCCCAGACGCGGCGCGGCCCAGTGCCAAACCATTACGCCGCCGCGGGCCACTTCCTTTGCCCAGCTCCCCCGCGCCCATGGACACCGAACGCTCCGATTCCGATCTGGTCGCCGCGTGTCGCGAGGGTAACGAACGTGCGTGGGAGCAGTTGGTACTTCGCTACCAGGGGCTGGTGTATTCCACCGCCGTGGAGGCGGGACTCACCCACGACGACTCGGCCGACGTGTTTCAGCACGTTTGGACCGAGTTCTACCGATCCCTGCCCCGCTTTCGCCATGCTATCACCTTGCCGCGGTGGCTGGTGGTGGCCACGCGAAGGCACTCATATAAGGTTGCAGCCCGACGCCGCCGCGTGGTGCGCGAGACCTACCACGAAATGGTCGATCCCAAGGCGCTGCCCGACGAGAAGGTCGAGGCGTTGGAAAGCCGCCGTCGACTGGAAGTTGCCATGGAGAAGCTGGACGCCTCGTGCGACAAGCTGTTGCGCATGTTGTTCTTCAGCTCCCAGAAGGTTCGCTACGCCGAAGTCGCCCGCCGGACCAAGATTGCCATTGGATCCATCGGCCCCACCCGTGCTCGTTGTCTGCAGAAACTGCGAGTTGAACTCGGAGGTGCAGAATGAACCCCACGCCCAACGCACACCCCGATTTTGACCAGTGGCTGGACTGGGTCCATGAACGCGGCGACCTCACCGACCGGCTGGCGTTTGAAGCGCACTTCGATGTCTGCATGAAATGCAAAACGAACATGCCCATGCTGAATGACTTGCGCCGCAGTAGAAATCAGAAGCAGTGGACGCTTCCCCAGGCCAAGACCCTGGATATTGCCTCGGCGTTTCCCCGTGTAGCTTGGGCGCCGACGAGATCGGCATCTCCCCTGCAGTTGTACTGGGCCCCGTCCGATGTACGAGCGCAGACGCTGACGGTGTCGGAAAACCGTTCGCTGAACGAAGCCATACCCGGTGCCGAAATAAGCATCGAGGCCACGCCTCCCGGCGAAACAGCGTTCTGGACCATTGAGGGATGTGTGTGGCTACACGATGAATCCATTCCACGCGCCGAACTTGTCATTTCCCACGGCGAGCACGTGGTGGTACATACGTCCGTGCAGAGCGGAGAGTTCTTTCGTATCGAAGAAATCCTGCCGCCGGGTTGGGAACTGGAAGTTCATCTTCCCGACGGTCGGGTCTTGCAGTTGGTTGATGACAACTCATGAACTCGAATGCCCCGGTCCATGCCCTCCGGCAGTTGTTGGAGTTGCCCGCCGACCCAACCTTGTTGGGGGCATGGGGCGCGGTTATAGGCCTAAGGCCGGGCCAGACCGATTCGGCGCTACGTGAGTTTTCTTCCCTGCTGCTGCAGACCATATGGGAATCGCCGCACCTATCGTTGCGGGCCATTGCCCATGTTTCGGCGGCTATCGACGGGACCATGGACGATGCCAGCCGCGCGCGACTGTATCGGCTTACCGGCCACGGATTTCGCGCCGTGGGCAAGGCGGCCGAAGCCGCGAAACAATACAAGCTGGCGCGTACGTACTTCCTGCGCACGGGAGATCACGCAGAAGTAGGACGTACGGCCATTGGCTACGTGTACGCGTTGGCATTGTTGGGTCGAAGCAACGATGCGTTGTCCATTGCCAAGGAAGGCCGCCGCAAGCTACCCAGAGACGACCTCCAGGCCCGCGGGCGATTGGAGCTCAACCTGGCGCTGGCGTTTCTTCGCGCCGGTCGCCATCGCATAGCCGAGCGTCGATACCGTCGTGCCATGCAGGTCTGTGAAGAGGCCCAGGATGCGGCGGGTGTGGGTGCTTGCCTGCACCACCTGGGCATGATTGCCTCGCGCCAGGGTCACGTGGAACAGGCCATCGAGTTTCATACCAACGCCAACGCGCACCTCGAGTCGGCGAATCTCCCCGTAGCTGCGTTGTACTGCAAGGCCGCATTGGCTCTGGCCGAAATGTCGCTCGGCGACTGGGAAGTCTCTCTCAAGAAATTGCGCAAGCTAAGAGCCCAGTTCGAAGACGTAGGCGACCAGCGCGCCGAGGCCCTGGTGCGCCGGGATCTCGCTTCGGGGCTGGCCCGGTTGGGAGTCGTGGAGGCGGCAGCCGAGGAGGGAGTGCAGGCATTTCGCTTGCTGCGCCAATTGGGTCTGGATGACGAAGAGGCCCGCTTGGCTCTGTTCCTGGGCCGCTTGTTCGCGGAAAAGAAATGGCACGAAGAAGCCCAATGCTACCTGCAACAGGCACGGACCTTCTACCGGGCCTCGGGCGATCAGTGGATGACCCATCGAGCGAGTGTGGAGTTGGCCAGTGCGCTGGTGGCGTCCGGTGACGTAGCAGGCGGGTTGGAGCTGTTGCGACCCAGTCGTCGCTATCTGGAGAGGGTCGACCCAAGTGGAGACGGTGTGTTGAGCCTGACCATTTGGGCTGAAGCCCAGTTGGCCCGGCGGCGCGCTTCGTACGCGGAAACGGCCGCGCGCAAGGCGCGCAGGCGAGCCAAGAGGTACCCCGCGGTCCTGTTGCGGCCTCGTTTGGCTCTCTGTCTGGCGCGCGCGTGTGCCCTGAGAAACCGCCATGCGCAGGCGGTGACCTGGGCCGAGCGTGCCGCGAGCGAACAAGAAGATATCTGGCGCAAGTTCGGTGACCGCGGCTTGCGCGACACGCTGTCTGAATCCCGCTCCCGAATCTTTGCCAAGGCCAGCGCCATCGTGGCGCAGCACGGGGGGCGCCGCGCCGGTCATCGAGCACTGGAACTCATTGCCCAGTCGCGGTCAGCGTTGCTATTGGAAGACTGCCTGCAAAGCCAGCGCTCGGGTCACCCCGCGCGGGGACTTCGAACTGCTTTGGAGAAACTGCGTGACGACCTGTTGGAACGGCCCCTGGAAGTGGACGCTCAGCTGCGCAACGCCGGGCTCCGCGAAGAAATTGAATACGTTTCCCAGAAGTTGGTCACGGCTACGCGAGGGGCAGCCCCGATGAATCGTGCACTTCGCGGCAACGTGGAAGAGTGGTCGGCGCGACTGGGCCAACGCGAATTGGTTCTCTTCGATCGCGACTCCGAAGGATGGCAGGCGTTCGTGGTCCGAACCAATGGTTCGATCGACATGGTGCGCCTGACCGATCTTGATACTGTACTCCGCGACAACTGGGGACCTCTGCAACTTACCCTCAAGGCGGCCGCGCGAGCCCCTCAGGGTCGTCGCGGTGACTTCGTGCGACGGACCCAGCGCGACTCGGTTGCTCGGTTGGATCGAATCGGTGCGGCTATATGGGATAGGGTAGAACTGAATGAGGCCGAGGCGGTTGTGGTTCCGTACGGCGAACTGCACAACGTCCCGCTCGAGGCACTTTCCGCGAGCGGAAACATCACGCTGACCCGACTGCCACACCCGTCGTTGGTGCGACCACAACGCTCAAGTCAGCATCGATCCCTGGGCGACGCATTGGTGTTGCACGGACCCGCGAAGGGAACCGAACAGGAAGCCGTGGATGTTGCACAGCAATTGACCGAGGCAGGATTTCGAACCACGCGTGGCGATCAACGTGGGCTGCTGGGCGAGAGTCGCAAGCAGCCATGGAAGGTACTGCACATTGCCGCCCACGGAAGCTTGCATCCCGAAGGCTGGCTGCTGTCGGCATTGCAGTTGGCCGACGGCTGGCTGGGGTTCGAGGCGTTGGAACGTCGTACCGTTCGCGATTCACTGGTGTACATGTCCAGCTGCGAGTCGGGCGTGGTGAATCAGAACTCCGGCGCCAACCTACAAGGCTGGTTGGCCTCGGGCTTGGCGGCTGGCGCGCGCGAGCTGATCTTGTCCTTGTGGAAACTGGACGATCGCTCGGCTTCGCGGTTTGCCGAGCTCTTCTACGACGAGTGGCGCACGGGGTCGAGCGCCGCACATAGCGCAGTGCTGGCCCGACGTAAGTTGCGGCAAGAGCAACCGCACCCGTTTTCCTGGGCGCCCTTCATAGCAGTAGGGTAGACTGGCTCTCGGTCCATACGCCCACTCGATTGAAAGGTCCCCCCATGTTCAAGCTACTCGTCTGCCTGGGAATCATGGCTCTGGGCTGCACCGCAGCCCAAGCACAGCCGCCACTTCGTCTCGCCGAAGGAATCACCGAGATCTCACTCATCACCGGCGGCGCTTTTCCGGTGTCGGATGGTCTCTCCCAAGTAGCCGACCCTGGCTTTTCACTGGGTCTGGGCGTGGGGATCTATCGATCGGCCAGGACCTCTCTGGGCGGAACCATCGTCTACAACTCGTTTGGTCTGCCGAGCGAGGTTGAACAACAGCTGGAGTCGAACCAGGATGCCGACATTTCCATTACCGAGTTCAATCTTTCACTCAAGACGCTGTTCAGCGAGGCCCAGCAAGCGGGCTACTTTCGCTTGAGCGCCGGCTTGTTTCGCAATGCCATTTCTGTCCAATCGGGTGGTACCAGCGCAACCATCAGCGAAACAGACGTTGGGTTTGGTGGGGGCCTTGGCTACCAGTTCCGCGGCAGTGGACGCACGGGCGGATTCGTGGAAGGAGCAATCTTCCTGGACCTTACCGACGGCGAAACCACCACCTACTTTGGCCTGCGAGCGGGAGTGTCGTACTTCGGCGGAGCGCGGTAGACCAGCAAAAATCAAGGGGCGTCCGCGACACCGCGAACGCCCCTGCAAAGGCCAGTTCCGAACTACGGAACGGTCTAGTCCTGACTCTCCAGCTGTTGCATCAACCGCTTCACCCGCCGGTTCTCGGGGTCGATGGCGAACGCCGCCTCGGCGTGCTTCTTGGCGTTCTCCTTGTCACCCGAGCTGAGATAGGTCATGCCCAGCATCATGTGCGGCTCGGCCGACTCGGGGAAGTACTTCGTAGCCGTCTCCAGTATCTGTATGCCTTCGTCGGGCTTGCCGCCCCGCAGCAGATCGGACGCGTACATGATCAGGGGCTGTTCGCGAAAGTCGAAAGCACCCGAACCCTCATACTCTTCCCGCAAGCTGGCGTAGCGCTCGATGGCGCCGGCGACACCGGTGTCGTCGTAGGCAGTGGACAGCTCTCGTTCCAGGGTCGTGGGCTTGGCCAGGCCGCGATGACAGGTGACGCACTCCACCTTGTACGGATCCTCGCGCCCCAGCGGGGCAATGTGTGAATCGTTGATGGCCATGGTCATCCGCAACATCTCGCGGGCTACGTTTTTGGCTTCCTTCTCATCGGATGCAAAGTCGAACGAGCTGAGCGGCTGTCCGTCTTCGCCCATGTGACAGTGGTCGCATCGCACGCCCAGTCCCGTGGCGAAGCCGCGCATGACCTGCATGACTTCCATGCCGGTCATCTTGGAATCGAGCACTTTCAGGTTCGTGGGCTCGGCCATCTGGCCCACGGCGGGCGTGCTGATTGCAGCCAGCGCGACGGTAATGGCGAGCAAATACGGAATTCTTCTCATGACGCTCCAATAAGGGGGTGGCGGTGTCATACGTAGAGTCTACGTGGCGAAGGCGACTAGTGTTGCGCGAGGGGATGCATCAGAACTGAAGGTCGATACTCCCCTGGGAACGGTCGGGATCCACGACCGCGAACTGGCTTACCACGCTGACATTCGAACCGTTGCGCAACAGGGCATAGAACTTCACGCGGTTTGAAATAGGCTTCATACCTGTATCGCCTCCACTCTCGTCGGTGGTCTGCAGCATCTCGCCAATGGGGAACAAGTTGGTTTCGATTTCATAGCGGCCTTCGCTGTCGGTCACGGCATGTGCTCGATCGACCAGCTCATCGGGTTCGGCTTCAAAGTACAGAAGCGGGGACCGTTGGGGTTCGGTTTCGCCGATGCGCCATTCGTAGAAATAGAGTCCTGGTGAAACCGGTTCTTCATTCTCGTCGGTCGCATCCCACATAACCGCGTGCTCACCGGCAGCAAGCTCGCCGTCCAACAAGACCTTCACGGTGTTCCCGACGTAGTTTTGCACTTCGAAATGAATGAACCCGGCTTCCGACAACACGAACTGGATTTCGGTGCGTGGACGCTTGGCGACCTTGTCCCAATCGGGAAGTCCGCTGTTATCGATTCCGAAGACCAGCGTTACGCTGGCGCCGACAACGGGATCGCCGGCCGAATCGGTGACGACGCCTGACACGGTGGGCGGGCCGTCGGTGGTTGCCACGGGGTCATCGCCGCAGCCAAGCAGTAGACATGTCATTACAAGGATGACGGTAAGTAGACGCATTCCATTCTCCAAAGGTTGGGACCAATCGTTTTCTACGCGGACCCTTGGGCGTCGGGCACCACGCAATCGAATTCCATCTCTACCAACCACGCGGGATCTATGAGGGCGGAGATCTCCACCATGGTCGATACCGGTCGAATGTCACCGAACGCTTCACCGTGCGCCCGGGCGGCTTCTTCCCACCGTGAAATGTCGGTGAGCATCATGCGGGTGCGAATGACCGAGTCGAGCGAGTAGCCGGCTTCTTCAATAGCCGTGGCGGCGATCTCGATGCAGCGCTTGGTTTGACCGTACAGGTCACCAGGCGCGGCGGGTCCACCACCGGGCGCAATGGGGGCCGTGCCAGCAATCGCCAGTATGTTTCCTACGCGTACCGCACGAGAAAATCCCACGGATTTCTCGAACGGTGAGCCAGAGGAAATGCTCTGTCGTTTCACCGCGCCTCCTGGATCATCTTCACCGTGGCCGCCTCTACTTCGGCGGCGACTTCCGCCAGAGCCGGATCGTTCGAAAGCGCTGCCAGCATGGGCTGGGGTTTGATCATTCCAATGCGGGTCTGCCCCTTTTCCGTGTACACCGAAATGCGACAGGGCAGGGCCATGTTCAAACGCATGTCCGATTCCAGCACCTTGCTGGCCTGGTGAGGGTTGCACACTTCGAATACGCGGCATTCTTCGGGAAAGGTCACACCTTTGCTACGCAGCGTTTCGCCCAGATCGTGGACGTGCAGCACACCGAAGCCGTTTTCGGTAACTGAGCTTTCCAGTGCGGCCGAGGCGTCTTGGAACGATTTGGTCGAATCGGCCACGTAATACATGTTTTTGGGCATTGGTCAGCGATCTCCTTGTGATGCCAGTTGGCAGAATCAGTATACGCAGATAGGGGACGGCATCGTATCGGAATCCGGGGATGCCCTTTCGACGGGTGTGGCTGACCTGGCCCCGATAGAGTTGGTCGCTCGATTCTGGTACAATATATAGGTCTTCCCTGCGAGATGGACGGTAGCGGACCCTGTTGCCGCGTGATCTCATTTTCACGCACTCGTTGAGTAGGAGGCGCCCCCCCATGACCCCTCGTCATGTTCTCGGCATTGTTCTCAGTTGCTTCATTCTGTTCGGTTTGGTTTCCACCGCGTTGGCGGCTGGACCCGTAGAGTCGCGCGATCGCGAAATGCTACGCGTGGCCGACCCGGCCAATTCTGGCGTTCTGATATCCACCGGTCCCGTCGCTCGCTACAAGGCGGGCGCAGCCACCGACACCTTCTATCTGTACGGTGGCCCGGGTACCGTCGAGGGAAAATTCCAGGACGCGAACGGAATCGTGCCCGATTTCCAGGGATGGACCTCGGTCGACCGGACCGAGACGCCTGTCTTCTGGCAGCTATCCACGTTCTGCGCCAGCAACCTGGACGGCGATGGCAGTAGTGGCGGGGCCGGCGATGGACCCGGCAACATCGCCTACTGGGCGGGCCAGACCGCAGAGCAGCAGCCAGGCTGGGTTGGTGGTGCGGGCTACGGAAACTCGTGGAATATCATTCTCGAGTGGCGGGCCACGGTCGACGAATCGTCAGGCCCGGTGGCCCAGACTGTCGGTTTCACATTTGCATTCAATGCCGACACCGAACCTGGCTACGACTTCTTCTTGGTTGAGTACGACTCCGCCAACGTGACCAAGACCGTGACCAGTAGCGACGGGTGGAACACCGATCCACAACCCCCGGGAACCCAGTTTCCGGCCGACGTCCCTATTTACCATGCCCTGGAGTACAACGGCGGCGATTACTCTGGTCCCAACCACGATGAAATCGTCTTGCGTTTCAGGGTTACCAGCGACGGTGCGTGGTCCGACGAGGACGGGTTTGCTGACAGCGAATGTGGAGCCGCCCAGGTCGATGACATCACCGTGACCTACGACGACGGCACGCAGACCGTGGTGAACTTCTCGGACTTCGACATCGTGAACGGCGGCTGGACACCAGCCATTGCCCCGTACTTCGGTGATTTCGCCGACGTGTATCCGAAGGCCAGCGATACCGACCCTTGTCGCGAGAACAAGACGCCCGTGGTCGCCTTCATCGATGCCGGGCAGTGCCCCCGCAACGCCTTCAACAACAATGGCAACCCACCGTGCGATTCCACCGGTGGGGAAACGTCGCCCAACTATACGTACGGGCCCGGTGGTTACGTAGTGAACTACAGCGGCGGTCTGACGGGCCCCGTCATCGACAGGCTCATCCACAATCAGGTCTGGAGCCCCGAGATCGAGTGGGACCTGCCGGGCACCGAAGACGACGGACCAGATTTCGTGGGGGCCAGGATCGGTTTCGACGTCTGGTCACACATGGATATCAATTCGGGCATCTACTACAACTGGGCAGTCCGGTCACAGGATGCCCAGGGCACTTGGGGGCCTTGGGAAGACCGCACCTTCTTCTACGGATTCGGTACCGAGGCGTGGTTGAGGAACACGCCGATCGTTACCGACCTCCTGGTAGTCGATCCGGTGCTTATTCAGGTTTCCCTGGGCGTGTTCGATGCATCGAATCTATTTCAGTTTCCCGGCAACGACGCAACGTCGTCTCCGTATTACGACAACGTGCAGGTCCTGAAGTATCGCGTGGGTGGCCCGGCCATTGTCACCCGCATCATCGAACAATTTCAGGACTCGTTTCCACAGTCGGGCGAGACCGATTTTTCCACCCTGGCCGGCCGGCAGAATTCGGACATTCGCCTGGACATGGCATGGGACGTAAATACCGGCAACGCGAATACGGCCGGTGATTCGGTGATTGTCAACGTGACGGCGGTGCTTGCGGGCACCGCGGTGAGTCAGGTGGGCTTGAACTGGATTCTCGAGGCCAATCCGCTCTTCGACGACGTGCGTGACAACGTTCCCGTGGGTGCCACGGTAGACGTGGGCGGTGCAGGAAACGGCTGGGACCAGTACACGGGCACCGTGGCGGGGCAGATATCGACCGTGAATGGACTGCCGCAACCGGGGCGATATTTCTTCGATCTTCCCGACCAGGGCTTCTTCAACCCCGGTGATCGTCTGCGCTACTACATATGGGCTACCGACGATGGGGGTAGAACCTCGACCCTGCCGGTAGACACTTCCAATTGGGCCAGCGGCGAGCGCTACGACCGGACGTTCATGGTGCGCGGATTACCCACGGTGACCGGAACACCGGGAAGCCTGGTGACGCCCACCATGCTCGTGGTCAACGACTCGCCCACGGTCGATCACGTGTACGAACAATCCTTTGCCACCAACGGTTGGGCCGATGGGAGCGACTACGATTCCTATCTGGTCAAGGGAGCCACGAGCGGAGTGTCGAACGGAATCGGATCGGCGGGTGTGCATGGTGCCACCGCGGCCCAATTGGCTCCGTACGAAAGCATGTTCTACTTTGGCGGAACGTCGTCGGGGTTCCTGTTGTCCGATGGAACAAACTCGGGCTTGAACGATAAGTCCGACGATCTTGGCGTCGTTTCGGCATGGATGGATCAGGACGCGGATCGCAACCTGGCCATGTTCGGCGACAACATCGCTTCTGCCATCAGTACGGCGAGCCCGGGCCCCGGAGTGTCGTTCGTGACCAACCAGCTGGGCGTGGAACTGTTCGACTCCTACGTGTCGGATGACCTGGACGGTCAAACAACACCGCTGGTCGCGGCCAACTCGGGTTGCTTCATCGTCGACTACGTGGCGTTCGGCGGTTGCTTGCAACTGAACCGATTCGACAACATTGGACCGTTGTCGGGGGCCACGACGGCTCACGATTTTCTCGATCCGGGTGGCGTTCCTTACGCAGGCCCGGGGCGATCGGCATCGGTGTTCTACGATCGACTGGACGGAAACAACAATCGCAAGGTCAGCGTTACGTTTCCGTACGGTCTGAATTCAATTCGCGATTCCGTTGATCCCGACGGAAGTCACCTTGCGCAGCGGGCGTTCTTGATCATCGAGCTCGCCAACTGCCTGTTTGGTGTGCCCACGTTCGCCGTGCCCACGCCGGCCGATCCCATCGCCCGGCCATACTTGGCGGCGCGGGCGGTGCCCAGTCCGTTCAACCCGGCCACGGTGTTTCAACTTACGCTGGGGCGTACTTCGTACACCGAGGCTCGTGTCTACAACCTGCGTGGAGAGCTGGTGCATACGCTGCATGTCGGCGAGTTGGACGCTGGCCCGCATGCGCTGCCGTGGGATGGTCGCGATGACAACGGAGCGGCAGTGGCCAGCGGTGTGTATGTGTTGAGGGCGACGGCCGACGGTCTGTCGGTGACCGAGAAGGCGGTCTTGATCAAATAGCCCGCGAAACTCGTGAGACCAGGCCCCGCGAAGGTTCGATCGCGGGCTACTCTTGCGTGAGACCAGGCCCCGCGAACCCACGTTCGCGGGGCCCTTTTCTTCCAGCCGCGAGGGCCACTTGGCCCTTGCGCCGCCAACCCTCACCACACTAAACTTTCAGTACTCCCTGCTTGAACGTCGAGTCGCGCCGGGCATCCCCTGCCCAACGGTCCTATTCGTCGAGTCGACACCGGTTGATCGTTGCTCCCTAAGCACACGAATCACGGAGGCGCATCCATGCATGTGCGCATAGCTGGTTTCTTGTTGGTCTTTCTGTTTCCGCTTTCGGCCCTGGCCGCGGGGACTGCGTCGACGCCTACGGCTCGGCCCACTCTGATAGACGCTGAATCCATTTTCATGAGCAACAATTCTGCTCGGGCCAAGTCGGCCGCCGCCGTCGATACATTCTGTCTGTACGGCGGTAGCGGAACGCTGGAAGGGAAGTTCCAGGAGGCCTCGGGGATCGTTCCCGATTGGCAGGGGTGGACCAGTGTCGATTTGACCGAGACGCCCGTCTACTGGCAACTATCCACGTTCTGCGCCAGCAACCTGGACGGCGACGGCAGCAGTGGTGGCGCCGGTGACGGGCCTGGCAACATAGCGTACTGGGCGGGACAAACTGCGGAACAGCAGCCGCTCTGGGTTGGTGGTGCCGGCTACGGAAACTCGTGGAACGCCATACTCGAGTGGCGCGCCACGGTCGACGAATCGTCAGGCCCCGTGGCCCAGACCGTCGGCCTGACGTTCGCATTCAATGCCGATACCGAACCAGGATACGACTTCTTCTGGGTTGAGTACGACTCGGCCAACGTCCAAAGGATCGTGACTGGCGTAGAAGGGTGGAATACCAATCCGCAACCCCCGGGAACCCAGTTTCCGGCCGATGTTTTCGTGGCCCACCCCTTCCAGTACAACGGCGGCGACTACTCTGGTCCCAACAACGATGAAATCGTCTTGCGTTTCAGGGTAACCAGTGACGGCGCGTGGTCCGACCAGGACGGGTTTGCTGACAGCGAATGTGGCGCGGCCCAGGTCGATGACATCACCGTTACCTACAACGATGGCAACGGCCAGCAGGTCAACTTCTCCGACTTCGACGTCGTCAACGGCGGCTGGGAACCGGCCGTTTCACCGTACTTCGGAGACTTCGCATTGGTACACCCGTTCCTGGCCGACTCGGATCCGTGCACCGAGAATCCCACGCCGGGAATCGCCTTCGTCGACGATGGGCACTGCCCACGCAACCCCTCCAACAACTTCGGCGAAGAGCCATGCGAGTCGACTGGCGGCGAAGTGTCGTCGACCTACAGCTATTGGCCGGGTGGCTACGTGGTGAACATCAGCGGCGGAATCTCGGGCATCCAGAGCATTCGCAACGAGGTGTGGAGTCCGGTAATCGCCTGGGATCTACCCGGCACGCAGGACGATGGAAACGACGTGGTGGGCGCGAAATTCCGGTACGATCAGTGGACCGACGGGGGATCGCTGTACGGAATCACCCAGACGTGGCGCGTTCGGTTTCAGCAATTTCAGGGAAGCCCGTGGTCGACCTGGAAGTCCAGGAACTTCATCTACGCTGTGCCCAGCCCGGCCCAGTGGAGTACGCGTGAGATAGACATCACCGACCTGGTGCCATCCTACAACTTTGCGAACATTCAGTTGGCTCTGGGGGTCAACGATGTCTCCAGTATCTTTGCGTTTCCCAGCAACTCCACACCCGCTCCCTACTACGACAACGTGGCCATCTCCAAGTATCAGGTGGGTGGACCCAACATCACGATCTCGTCTTCGTTCTTGTTCCAGGATTCGTTTCCGCAGTCGGGTGAGACCGACTTCTCCACGCTGGTGGGCAGGCAGAACGCCGACATCCGCCTGGACGTTTCCCAGGATCTGGCCCCGTTCGGCGGCACGATCGATTCGGGAGATTCCTGCGTGGCTACCATTGCCGCCGTAATGCCGGGGACGTCGCTCGCCGCTGCGGGCTTGAACTGGGCGCTCGATGTAAATCCTCTGTTCGATGACGTGCGTGACAATGTTCCCGTTGGGGCCACGTTGGTTCCGGGTGGCGCCGCGAACGGATGGGATCAATACCGCGGAACCGTTGCTGGTGAAAATCCAGATGTCGGCAATGGCCCCTTGGAGGAAACGTTCTTCTTCGATGCCCCCGACGCGGGCTTCTTCCATCCCGGCGACGAGTTTCGCTACTACGTTTGGGGCACCGACAACGGTGGCCGTAGAACCACGCTTCCGGTCGACATCTCAGGATGGACCACGGGACAACAGTTCGATCCCGAGTTCGTGGTTCGCGGCTTGCCATCGACGCAGGGCTCACCCGGATCGCTGACCACGCCATCTACCCTGGTCGTGTTCGACGCGCGAACCCAAGGGCTCGTCGCTGTCTCCCGTGCGTTCGCCGAGAACGGTTGGCAGGAAGGCAGTGCCTACGACACGTACTTCGTGCACGCCGCAACCGGGGGTCGTCCCAATGGAATTGGCTCGTCGGGCGCCCACGGAGCCACATCCGATCAACTTGGGGCGTACGAGAACATCCTCGTCTTCACCGAGCATGAGTTCACCAATCTGTTGTCCGATGGATCGGGTGTAGGTGGGAACAACAAGGGTGACGACCTGGGCGTGTTGACATCGTGGTTCGGACAGAGCCGGGATCGACACCTGGCCGTGTTTGGCGACCGCGTTTCGCGCATCGAAGTGGACAGCCCCGGGGCGGGAGCCACGTTCCTGACCAGCGTGCTGGGCGTCGGCGCCGTGGACAACGTGGTGGGGATCGACGTGGAAGGCCAGGAGCAGCCACGGGTGGAGTCATCGGGAGCACTGGCGTGTTTCCAGACTCCGTTCCATGCCTCCATTGGTTGCCTGACGCAAGCAACGTTGCTCGACAGCATCGAGCCGTTGGCGGGCGCACTGCAGGGTCACGCCTTCCTCGACCTCGGCGGGCTTCCCTACGGCGGTCCCGGTCGCGCGGGCTCGGTCATCTGGGATCGTCCGGAGGGGGGCTTCCGGAAGTTCGCCGCCACGTTCCCGTTTGCGCTCAGCGGACTGACAACTCCGTCGGAAAACTCGATCCCGTCGGGATTGACGGTGCGTTCGGAGCTATTGCGCGAGCTGCTCGTGGATTGCATCCAAGCCCCGCTGGTTTCGGTGCCCACTCCGGTTGTGCCCACCAACCGTGCGTACCTGGCCGCAAGGAACGCTCCGGATCCGTTCAACCCGACCACTGTGTTTCACTTGACGTTGGGGCGTACGTCGCACACGGAAGCTCGCATCTACAACATGCGCGGTGAATTGGTGCATACGCTGCATGTGGGCGTGCTCGAGGCCGGCGTTCATCAGCTGCCGTGGGATGGCCGCGACGACAACGGTGCGGCGGTAGCGAGTGGTGTGTACGCGTTGAAAGCGGTTTCTGACGGTCTTTCGGTCACCGAGAAAGCGGTACTACTCAAGTAGTCCGCGAGACTCACGAGAACAGGCCCCGCGACGACTCAGTCGCGGGGCCTCTTCGTTTGCGCTTAGTACCCCTGCAAGTCGGCCGGGATATTCACCGTTCCGCGGTTTACATTGTCCGAACGATACTTCCGCATGTTCCTGCATCTTCCCTTGTGCCTGGCCACGTCCTTGTCGTCGAACAAAGGCGCCGCGTACTTCCGGGCCATGCCCGCGTTGGCGGCATCGCCCGGGCCCTTCTTCATGATGAGATGGATGTGCGAGAACATGCTCACGCCTACGTTGCCGGCTTCGCACAGGTGTTGCCCGGCCTGCACGTAGACGTTGGTGGCGAAGCGGGTGTAGTCGCCGGTGCCCTTCGCGCTGGCGTGGGCCACCCACCCGGGGTTCACCGACGTCACTCCGTCTTTCTTTCCGTGCATGTACACGGCGACCGATCCGTCGCGGTGTTTCACTTCCACGTAGTTGGCGAAGCTGTTGTTATCCAGGAAGTCTGTGCCGTCACGATCTTCCTTGTACGCCACGACGTGTCCTTCCATGCAGGCCAACACGGGGGAGCCTTCCGGTATGGCGAAGTCGTAGGCGAACTCCTGCTTCTCGTGGTGGCTGATCATGCCGCGCATTCCCTGTACGCAGTAACGCTCGCCTGCAAATGGCAGCAGAAAGCCCGGTTTGAAGTGCTGGGCCTTGGTCTTCCCCTCGTTGCGAAAGATGTGAGCCATGGCACTCGTTACGGTGGCCGACAGGTCGCCCAGGGCCAGGGCCAGTAGGGACCACCAGAAGCTGGACGTGTAGGTCCACATGATGGCGGCGGCCAGCAGGCCACCGAACACCGAGGGCCAGATCGCGAAGCGTGCGATGGTCACGTGCTTGTACTTGTCGTAGCGTCCGGCCAGGTGGCCCCACGTGAAGCCCAGCCAGTTGGCGCAGGAAAGCGCCGACAACAACGGCGGTACCGCCAACACTCCCAGCGGTTCCACCACGAACGCCCCGGCCAGTGTCAGCAACAACACCACGAAGCTGAACAACGCGCCCACCAGACTCAGCGCGCCCAGCACCTCGCCGAAGATCACGCCGTTGAGTATTCCCACGTACATGGCGGTGTAACAGGTAAGGGCAAGGTTGTCGCCCATGAGTCCCAGGATCATCAGTGTGAGCGCTCCGGCCCAAGCAAAGTCTCGCAACCAGAGTACCCAGGGCTCGCCCCACGGAAACCAGAACACGGGCAGCCAGATACTCGGGCCTTCGTTCACCCCGGCCGAGACCGGATGCTTCCGATTGCAGGGCATGCCGCTACGGCGCATGGATATGGACGCCTTGGTCGTGGCGCTGGGCGATATGACGACCTTGGGTTCAACCTTGGGACGGGCGAATCCAACCTTGGTGGCTCGAATGGTGTACTCGCCAGGAGCCAGCCCCGCGAACTTGATGTGGCCCAGTTTGCGTCCATCGCCATTGTCTTCCACGGGTCCGGTGCCCGAGCGTATGGCCGGAATCCATACCCCCTTGTCGGACTTCAAGCGCACGTGCACATCGCCCAGGGGCTGGTCGGTGGCATTTTCGCCGTCGGGCCCGGTGTCCCAGCACACGGCGGCCAGGTTTGTTTCGAGTTCCAGGATTCCCGTGATGCACGGCACGCAGATGCCGCCGGCCGGCGTGTTGGCGCCGCCGGGAATGGTGATGGTCATGATGCTGCCGCCAGCGTTTGGGCCAAGTCGTGCTGGACAATCGATTCCGCCAACAGCGTAAGGTCGTAGCCATTCAAATGGGGTTCGCGTGCGCGCGCGGTTTCGATGGCCGCGTGGACCTGGCGTTCGTCGACGCCATCGATGGCCTGCAGCAGGTATTCAGCTGCGCGCGCCTGGTACCGGCGCCACGCATCTTCGCGCAGCGATTCCTCGTGAACATTGCGTAGCGCAAACGGGTGTCGCCACGTGGGCAATGGCATCGTGACACTCATCGGTGCGTTCTCGTCGCGGGCCCAGGTACGCAGGGCCGGTCCCGAAGATACCGATTCGTCGGTTTCGTCCCGCGCTCGCAGCGATTCGATTCCGTGGAGCACCACACCGCGTTCACTGGAATCACATGCCTTCCAGAAGGTACGCAGCACGCGTGGGTCGTAGAGACGAAAGTAGCGAGGCTGACCGTCGGTTCCCCGCACCCGCAATAGTCGCTTTAGTTGCCTTCGTACCTGCGAACGGGGTCGGTGCGAAACCACGAACATGGCCGCGTTTAGATGCTCGGGACGCAACTCGAACCATGTGAACCAGGTCTCGCTGGGCTCGAAGCGAACCAGGTGCGGCGCGACATGGGACAGCCGCGTTGGCAACAGGCACTCGTAGTCCATGTCCAGGTGATTCAGCAGCGTGGTCAGTCCACGTATGCGAGCGGCGTCGAGAATGACGTACACGTTGGTCCGGTTGGCCAGCGCGACGAGTTCTTCGCGCACGCGCTCTTCCACGCGCCGGGCTGAATGGTCGCGATCCATCATGACTGTTCCTCGCACGCATCCACGGTGGCCACGCCTTCCTGGGCTGCTTCGGCCAACGAAGCCGCTTGCTTGCTGTCGAGCGGGGGCGTGGCTTCGGCGGCCGCGTCGGCCGCGCCCAGTGCCTGGGATACCGCCACTACGGTGGCCAGGCTGGATGAGCCGCCGCCGTCGCCGTTGGCGATGTCGGTCGTTTCCTGGTCACCAATGCTCACGGTCGGGCATCCCGACGTGATCAGGCCTCCGTGCGCCGTGGCGTCGCCGGCCCGGGCGGCGGCGGCGCCACCGATGAACACGCTGGACGATCCGCCCGAGATGGCATCGGGAGGGCCGGCGCAGGTTGCGGTGGTTCCCGCCACGGCCGCCGGCAGACCGCCAATGAGCACCGTTGCAACACCCGGACTGGCCACGGGCCCACCCACGTGCGGCTTGGCGCCCTCGGCCATGGGGCAGGTATGCAGATCACCGACTCTGGCCGCTGCGGGCATGGGAACTCCGAATGAAAGGGTCAACAAGGCCCCCTGAACCTGTGTCGGGGCCTCACGGTTTCATTCGGTTTTCGGGCGGAAAAACTGCCACCAAAAGGGCGGGCGGCTAGTGCGAGATGCCCAATCCGTGGCGGATCACTTCCCCTTCGACCATGAACACCACATCTTCGGCAATGTTCGTGGCCAGGTCGGCGGTGCGCTCCAGGGCCCGCGACACGGTCAGCACGCTCAACGCGCGCTCAATGGTGGAAGGATCGTTGCGAATGGCTTCCTGGACCCTGCGGAAGGTGCGCCTGTGCGCGTCGTCCACTTCCTGGTCGTCGGCGCATACCTGACGCGCGATCTCCACGTCCAGCTGGACCAGCGCATCCAGGCTTCGTCCCACCAGGCGACTGGCCTTTGAAGCCATACTGCTCAGGTCGAGGGACGACTCCAAGCTGGGCTCGCCCGCCAGCACGATCGCACGCTTGGCAATGTTCACGGCAAGATCACCCATTCGCTCCAGGTCGTTGTTGACCTTCAATACGCTCACCACAAAGCGCAGGTCGGCGGCCACGGGCTGGTGCAGGGCCAAGAGCTTGAGGCAATCGTCCTCTACCTTCACCTCTTTGGTATCGATCAGCGCGTCACCCTCGATGACCGACTCGGCGAGATCGATGCGACGTGTGGCCAGCGCGGCGGTGGAGTCGGTAATGGCCCGCTCGACCAACTTGCCAACCGTGAGGATTTCCTTTTTGAGATATTCCAGGTCGCGCTGTAGATGCTTGCCCATGTTTGTTCTCCTAGCCGAAACGGCCCGTTACATATTCTTCAGTGCGCTTGTTCGCTGGCCGCGTAAACAGTTGGTCCGTGTCGCCGAACTCGATGAGTTTGCCGCTCTCGAGGAAAGCGGTTTCGTCGCTGACGCGCGCGGCCTGTTGCATGTTGTGGGTCACGATGACGATCGTGTAGCGATCCTTCAACTCGAACAACAGATCTTCGATGCGCGTGGTCGACACCGGGTCCAGGGCCGAACACGGTTCATCCATGAGGATGATCTCAGGATTCATGGCCAGCGTACGCGCGATGCACAGCCGCTGTTGCTG
Organism: Candidatus Krumholzibacteriota bacterium; assembly: GCA_029262065.1. Classification (GTDB taxonomy): domain Bacteria; phylum Krumholzibacteriota; class Krumholzibacteriia; order JAJRXK01; family JAJRXK01; genus JAJDAC01. Next base: position 515,800 of record JAJDAC010000027.1, read on the forward strand.
ACCGCCCGACAGTGCGGTTCCCGGGTCGCGCAGGCGATCCTTCACTTCGTTCCAGAGGCCCGCTCGCACCAGCGACTTCTCCACAAGTTCGTTCAGGTCGTTGCCCTTGGCCAACCCATTGATGGAAGGGCCCCACGCCACGTTCTCGTGGATGGACTTGGGAAATGGGTTGGGTTTCTGGAATACCATACCAATGCGACGGCGTACTTCGACCGGGTCAACGGCCGGGTCGTAGAGGTTGGTGCCCTTGTACAGGATCTTGCCGTCCATCGTCACGCTGGGTACCAGGTCGTTCATACGGTTGAAGGCACGCAACAGCGTGCTCTTGCCGCAGCCCGAGGGTCCGATGATGGCGGTGATCTGGTTCTGGCCCACCGCCAATGACACACCGTTGATCGCTACGTTGTCTCCGTAGCGAATCACGACGTCTTCGGCCGTAAGGATAGAAGTGGTTTGTTTCTTCGGGGGCCTGGCGACGGCTTCCACGGTCGTCTCCGTTCGTTCCTTCATGAGGGCAGGTTCCATAGGTGTTACCATGTCTTGTATCGTTGAAACCGATGACGAATGAGGGCGGCGATGGCGTTCAGACCCAAGAGCGCCGTAAGCAAGACGATGATGCCGGCGGCGGCCAGTTCATGAAACTCAGCCTGCGGCCGCGATGCCCAGTTGAAGATCTGGATGGGCAGAACGGTGAACTCGTCCAGGGGGCTCTCCGGGGTAAACGCAACGAACGTGGCTGCGCCTACGATGATGAGTGGTGCGGTCTCGCCCATGGCGCGTGAAATCGAAAGGATCACGCCGGTCAGAATTCCGGGCAGGGCCGAGGGAAGTACGTGGTGACGAATGGTCTGCCAACGCGTGGCTCCCAGTGCGTAGGAGGCCTGACGAAGAGAAGAAGGCACGGCGCGAATGGCTTCGCGTGAAGCAATGATGATGACCGGCAGAATGAGTAGGCTCAACGTAAGGGCACCGGCCAACACGCTACGGTCCAGTGAGAACCAGCGCACGAACACCGCGAGCCCAAGCAAGCCGTACACAATGGACGGAACGCCGGCCAGGTTGGCGATGTTTACTTCGATGAACCGGCTGAGCCGCCCTCGCCTTGCGTACTCTTCCAGATAGACGGCCGCGGCCACACCCAGTGGTACGGCAATGGCGATGGTGGTCAAGATGATCCACATGGTGCCGGCCAGACCGGCCTTGATGCCCGCCTTCTCGGGAAAGCGCGACTGGAAGTTGCCGATGAACTGCCAGTCCACCCAGCCGCTTCCCTGGCGAATAATCTGCACCAGCAGAATCAGCAACAGGAGCACGGCAATCCAGGCCGTGGCCTGACACAGGCGCCGGAATGCAGTGGCCTGGCGGTGACGCTTGCGCAGCGCGGGGTTGGCCTCGGTCAGGAGCTGACTCATTCGTACACCTCGCGATACCTGCGTAGTACGCGTTGGCCCAGCAGGTTCATTCCCAGCGTGATCACGAACAGCAATGCGCCCACCGCGAACAGCGTTTGATATTCCACACCGCCCGCCGGCGTATCGCCCAGGCTCACCTGCACGATGTACGCGGTCATGGTCTGAATGCTCTCGAGTGGATTCAACGTGAGGTTGGGCGTAGCCCCGGCCGCCAGCGTTACCGCCATCGTCTCGCCGATTGCTCGCGAGGCGGCCAGTATGAAGGAAGCGACCACGCCCGAAAGTGATGCTGGAAGCACGATCTTGGTCGACACTTCCATGGGTGTAGCGCCCAGCGCGTACCCGGCTTGGCGCAACGCATTGGGAACCGAACGCATGGCGTCGTCGCACAGCGATGCCACCATGGGTAGAATCATGATACCCACCACGATTGCACCGGCGGCGGCGTTGAACACCTGCGTCGATGGAATCATGGTTTTCAGTAGCGGGGTAATGAACGTGAGAGCGAAGAATCCATAAACCACGGTGGGAATGCCCGCGAGAATCTCCAGCACCGGCTTCAGCCAGTTGCGAGTGCGTTCGGAGGCGTATTCCGACAGATAGATTGCGCTACCCAAGCCAAGGGGCAGCGCGACGAAGGCCGAGCCCACAACGATCAGCAGCGTGCCGCCTACCAGTGGCAGCACACCGAAATGGCGAGGCTCGAGCAGCGGGGTCCACTTGGTGCCAAACAAGAATTCCAGCGGAGACACTTCGCTGAAGAACCCGATCGTTTCGCGCGCGAGCACCATGATCACGCCGAACGTAGTGGCCACCGATACCAACGCGCACAGCAAGAGGCCAACACGAATGGCCTCTTCCCGTAGGTGCCGCTTGGCGGCTTTTCTGAGTCCGGGGTCCACGCTTTCGTGTGAACCCCGGCTCATGTCGATGCTGCTCATGGCTTGCGACTACTGGACGACCAGCAGGTCCTCCAGGCGCAGGCCCACGGTGCTCTCGTGGTGCGCGAAGGCCGAACCCACGACGCGATCGGCGAAGCGCTTGCCCGCCAGTTGGTACACGGCCTCGGGAAGCGCCACGTAGCCGACTTCGGCCACCAGCTTCGGTGCGGCCTCGAGGTAGAACTTCACGAACTCGGCTACGGCCGGCTTGTCGGCGGCCTTGCGCTCCACGTAGATGAAGATGGGACGCGACAGCGGGGCGTACGTACCGTTCGCAATGCTATCGATGGCCGGCAGGACCGGACCGTCGCCGCCATCCACGCCCACTGCCTTCACCCGCGTGGAGTTTTCCACGTAGTAGGCGAAGCCGAAGAAACCCAGCGCATCCAGGTCGCCGGCGATGCCCTGCACCAGAACGTTGTCGTCTTCACTGGCCGTGAAGTCCGAGCGGCACAGCTGTGACTTGCCGTTGATGGCCTCGGTGAAGTAGTCGAAGGTTCCCGAGTCAACCCCCGGGCCGTACAGCTTGATCTTGCGATCGGGCCAATCAGCGCGAATGTCGTTCCACTTCTTCACGGTGCTGTCGGGGTGCCAGATGGTCTTCAGCTCTTCGGCCGTTATGGTATCGCACCAATCGTTCTTGGGGTTCACCACCACTGAAATGCCGTCGAAGGCCACGGGCAATTCAATGAAGTCGACGCCAGCCTCGGTGGCCTTGGCGATCTCCTTGCCCTTGATGGGGCGCGAGGCGTCGTTGATGTCGGTTTCACCGGCCAGGAACTTCTCGAACCCGCCGCCGGTACCGCTCACGCCTACCGTTACGCGCACGCGGGGCTGAACCGAAAGGAACTCTTCGGCCACGGCCTCGGTGATGGGGAATACCGTACTCGATCCGTCCACGCGGACCTTACCCTTGAGCTTGGCGGCTTCGCTGGTGTCGGACCATCCGAGCCCGGCCGCTACGATTGTCAGCGCGATCAACATCTGTCGCATGTCTTGAATCCTCCATATTTGAAGTCGATTGGAAGTTAGACGCGAAGCGTTAAGGCCAGGTTAAGGAGACATGAAATTCGTTTGGAACCGAAAAGGCCCCGGCTCCATCGTGGGGGCCGGGGCTCTAAACCCATAACTGGTAATGGCTTGTAGGCCTAGAAGCTCATCTGGAAGCGCGTCTCCACGGTGTGGCTCTTTCCATTGCCGGCCTCGGTGTCGCCGTCGGCCAGCACGTAGTTCAGCATGACCCTGGCCATGGAGTTGAGGTACCAGTTACCGCCCAGCGTGATGGTGTTGAGCTCGCCGCCCCGCATGTCTCCGTCGTTCAGATTGGTACCCGCCACGCGGGCCACCAATTCAACCGCGCCGGTTCCGCCTTTGTGCCCGTACGAAGTCTTCGGCTTAACGCGATCAAGCGTGGCGCTCGAGGCCTTGTAGCGGCGCCGGTCGCCCTTGGTAACGAACACACTGGCCATGGCGTAGAACGATGTGAACGACGCGTCGGCCTGTCCATCCAGAGCGCTGGTTGAGAGTTGCATGAATTCTCCCTGCACCGAGGCCGGACCGAAGATGCCCAGTGCTTCCAAGCCCCATGTGGTCCACGACTTCGCACCAACTTCGCCGGAGTTGAAATCCGGATGTAGATGAACCTCGGGGGCAAGCTCGAGCTCCAGAACCTTGTCGCTGTTCTTGCGGAACGTAGCTCCTACGCCCAGGTGCACCATGTCGCGATCGTTCTCGGCCTGCCATACCTGACCGGTAACGCGGCCGGCCGCGTTCCAGACGCCGTCGTCGGTGGCTTTGCCCTGCGAATTCGATGGTCGGAAGATGCTGGCCGCCCAGGTGGCGCGATCGTTGGCCACCGAGTCGTAGAACATGAAGCCCGATTCTCGGCTGGGTACCCAGGCGTTGGTCTGCGCCCGCTCCAGAAACGATATGTAGTTGCTGCTGGTCAGCTCTTCCAGGCTGAAGGGCTGCTTGAAGTGGCCCACGCGCAGTCCTACTCCCAGCCCCGGAAGCTGCGTCAGCCCCATGAACACGTCCTTGAACGACGCGGTTCCGTCGGCCCAATCGAGTTGGGTCTTGAACTCGATGACCTCGTCGATCACGCCCGAGGCGAACAACCGCACGCGGCGAAACTCGGTTCCATTCTCCAGATTCCCCAAGGACGCGTCGAGGTCGTCGTCGCCCGTGAGAAATGCCCAGTCCTGATGAATCCGGCCACCCATCTTGATGCTGGCGCGACCGTCATCGGAATCGAAGCGTAGGCCGCTGCTGTAGCTGACCTTCACGTCGGCTTGGGCCGCGGGTACCAGGATGGCGGTGGCGACGAACAGCGTGGCCAATGCGAAACCCGTGACCAACGTGAAACCCTTGGTAGGGCGCATCGTCGGAATCGATCGTGAGAGGATCGTTTTCACAGAAGAACTCCTGAGCTTGTAGAACTGAGGTCAACGGTTGAGCGGGTGAGCAGCCCGAATTTCGACCAGAATCTTTGGATTACGCGAGCAAACTTAGTTTGCTCCCATAAACCGCGAGTTCACCTATGATGAAGTTCTGGTGAAGAAACCCGCCGGCCAGTCGCTTGTCCGGAAGTTCAGGCCAGGGGTAGTTTTATCCGAAAAATGCTGCCTTCGCCAGGTTGGCTGTCCACCGTCACGTCGCCATCCATGCGCATGACGATGTGCTTCACGATGGCCAGGCCCAGTCCGGTGCCACCCAGCTCGCGCGAACGAGCCTTGTCGGCGCGGAAGAAGCGTTCGAAAATCCGTTGCTGATGGACCGGTTCGATACCAATACCGGTGTCCTGAACCTCGACCACGGCGTGGTTGCCCTGCGTGAGTGTGCGAACCCAGATGTTGCCTTCTTCCGGAGTGTACCGTATGGCGTTGCTCAGGAGGTTATCGAACACCTGGCGCAGGCCTTCGGAATCGCCCAGTACCACCAGCTCGTGGGACTGTTGCTCCACGCTGATCCGCAGACTCTTGTCTTCGCGGGACGAAGCTTGGGCATCGACGACCTCGGTCAGCAGGTGGTTCAGGTCGACCGGCACCCTCGGGACATCGTTGCCCCGTTCGAGCGCGGACAGGCTCAACAGGTCGGTCACGAGGCTCGACAGGCGCTTGCACTGACGCGAAACGCGTTCGAGGAAACGCCGCTCCGTTTCAGTATCCATGTCGGGGTCGTCGAGAATGCTTTCTACCAGACCCCGTATGGCGGCGACCGGGGTCTTCAGCTCGTGCGAAACGTTGCTTACAAAGTCCTGGCGAACCTCTTCGAGGTGACGCAGGTGCGAAATATCGTGGAGTACCAGCACGGCTCCGGCGGGATCCCCGCCTTGGCCCTGTAGCAAGGTGGTTTGTAGTTCGTATACCTCGTCCTGTACCGCGCGGGTGAGCCGAACTTCTCGCTGAAGATTCCGACCCAGGGCGATGGTGCTGCTTATGAGTTCGGACGCCTCGGTTGAACGAAACACCTCCCAGGAGTGTTGTCCGACACACTCGAGTGGTTTCAGCTGCAGCATACTTCCCGCCGCATGGTTCATGTGGACGATCCGCTCGTCCCGGTCAACCGCCACCACGCCTTCCTGCATGGCGGCCAGAATCGCGAGGGTCTGGTTTCGGTCGCCTTCGGTGGTGGCTACGTGTTGTCCCAGTTGTTCACGCATCCGGTTGAAAGCGAGGGAGAGTTGTTCGACCTCACGTCCGCCGCGCGTTACGACCGCGTGGTCGTAGCGGCCTTCGCTCATGGCCAGGGCGGCGTCGGTCATGGACCGCAGCGGTTGCATGGTCCGGCGCGCGAACACGAAGCCGCCCAGCAGTGCCGCCAGTATGGCAATGGCGGCGGCGGCCAGAACGCTGTTGCGCAGACGGGCCACCCGGTTCTGGATCGCCGAAAGGGGAAGTGCGGCACGCGTGTAACCTCGCAGGTCGCCATTGTCGTAGACCGGATAGGCGAAGTACATCATGTCCACGCGCAACGTCTCGCTGAAGCGCACGGCCAGCCCCTCGCCCGTCGTGCGTGCGGCGATGAGTTCAGGGCGCTCGCGATGATTGCCCATCCTGGCGGGGTCTTCACGGGAATCGGCTATGACCTTGCCGTTCTTGTCCACCACGGTAACGCGGGTTTCCATGCTGGCCACTTGCTCGGCAAGCGATTGCAGATACTGCGAAAGATCGAGATCCCAGGAGTGTTCCGACACGATGGCGCGCACCAATGCGGCCTCCTCGCGCAGCGAGTTCTCCACGTCCTCGACGAACGCGCTACGGGCCTGTTCCGAAACGAACCATACCGCGAGCGTAGCCAGCAGCAGAATGAGGGCGGCGTAGCCGGCGTAGAGACGGGTGAGGAAGTTTGCGCGGGGTAAAGCCATGCTCAAAGCTTGGGCAAAGGGGGCTCAGGCGGAATCGGGCCCACTTTACTTCATTCGCTGAGCATTCGGGGGTACAATGCTCGCGAGCCGCTCCCAACCCGCGCTCCCGGCCAGGGTGGATCACGATGCGCTCTTTGTCCTTTGGCTTCGCACTCACCGCCTGTGTTCTGGCGGTCCCGGTGCTGGCGCAGCAACCAGCGCCCGCCAAACGTACCTCGGTACCCTGCTCCGATCTGGGGCTCGACCCCGACCGAATTGCCGCGGCATTCGCGCCGGTGCTGTGGCTATCCGAGGACGAGAAGTTCTATCCGGTACGTCTACCCAACGAGTGCGAGGATGAAGAGCACGAGGCCGACTCTCCCTATCAGTACACCAAGGAGCCTCGCGCGCTGCCGCCCGAAAAAGACCGGGCGACTGGCTACTACTATATAAAGAACCGACCCCGGCCGAACCTTTCCGACACGGCCATGGCCAAGGCATTGCAGCGCCTGGAGGTTCGGTACTGGTTCTATTACCCCAACGAGCACGGTTACCACGCCCACGAGCACGATCTCGAGCGCGTGGATATCGTGATCGAGAGATTCGAAGAACCCAACACCGGCCGGTGCCATGCGCGCGTGGTGTCGATGGTCGGCGCGGCGCATGGATCGCGCTGGTTCGAGAACCAATTGATCGACGCGGAAGTAGCGTTTCCCTCGATGATCCTGGTAGAGGAAGGCAAACACGCGACCTGTCCCGACCGCACCGGCGACGGACGCTTCACCCCCGGTGATGACATCAACCGATCGGTGGGCAACGCCTGGGGCATCCGCGACATCCTGGGCTCGGGATTCATGGGAACGTCGCCGCGCTACTCTGGCCACATGACCAAAACGCGCAGGGAAGCGTTGACGTTGGTGCCGGAAAACAAGCTGGTCATCGAGGCGTTCGAGGCTCGTTTCAATCGCAGCGTGGAACCAAAGGATACCTACGATCTCATTGCGGCCGAGAAATTCGAGGGCGTCGATTGCAATCCGGCCGGTGTCGTCAACGTCATGCGCCGCAGGATCCTGAACAAACAGGGCAAGGTGCCCTTTCTGAGCGCCGCCATCGATCCCATTCTACCGGTGGATCCCATCGATACCCTGGGTGCGCGTTGGGATCAGAGCCGTACCCTGGGCACGTTCAACTACCCGCTGGGGTATGTGGTGGCCCGTCATCTCAATCTGTCGTTGCCCGGCGAATTCAACGTGGTGCTCCACTACGACTTCGATGCCGATCAGGTAGGACCCAACATCATGTACACGCCGACCATTGCCTACTGGTGGACCTGGTACGCAATGTTCGGTCTCGATCCCGAGAGTGTGGCGGTCGACGACCGCGAGGCCATGGAGCTGGGATTTCGATTGCGCGTTCCCACTCTCAAGGAGCGGTGGACGCACCGGGCCGGGTTTCTGGCGGGTCTGCTGAACCAACTCGTGCCAGAGTTCGTGGGCGCGCGTCTGGGTGTGCGCGTGAACGACTTCGACAGCATTCGAAACGAGCGGCTGGTTCTGGAATTCGGTAGCGGTATCTGGTAGCCCGCGATCGACCTGGTAGCTCGCGATCGGTCTGGTAGAACGCGATCGGTCCGGTAGACCGCGATCGGTTCGGTAGACCGCGCTGGTCCTAGTCGCGCTGGAATACAGTGAGTATGCGATACGAATCGTGCCAACGCCGAACCTGAACCTCGACCCCCGTGGGGGTGCCGTCGGCGTGTTCGATGCGTAGAACCCATCGATCCACTTCGCTGGCTACCATCGTGGCTTGGTACGAGTTGGCATCCACGCTGCGCAGTCGTCCCGAGCGCACGATGCGGTCGTATCCGTTGCGGATGCGCTCGCGGTCGGCGTCGACCAGGTGGGCCGCTATGCCCGCGGTGGGCAGCACCTCCTGCGCACCGGCCACCATGGCCACGTTGTTCACCGATAGGGCCTCGTAGGTCTCGAAATCCTGCGTGGCCAACGCATGGGCAACCTCGAGCACGAACGCGGATGGGTCGGGCTCAGAAGGCATCAGGCCGCAACCGGCCACGCCGCATTGGGACGCGAGAACCAAGGCAATCGCCAGATTCAAGACTCGACGTTGTACGGACATGACAGACACCCCGGCTCGTGGATCTACTCTATTCAAGCCCATGGGGTTGCAAGAGCGGTGCCGACCCCGCCAGGGCCGCATTCGGCCCTTGACCCCGTTCGCAGGCCCTGAGAGGGTGATTCCGGTCTTCGTTACCCCCCGCCCCTCACGAATTGCATGATCAGGAACGCACCTTCGTTGTGGCTGCTGGCCGCCCTCCTTCTGGGGTGTGGGGATGGCAAGTCTCCGCCCGACGCCGTTGATCCGCCGCCGGAGACCGACGTGTCCAAGTTGAATCTCAACGCAGACGACGCGGCCCGTCTGGCCGAGGCCGTGGCGATTGCCCGCGCCGTGCGTGAGGACCCGGACAACCTGGCCGGCATGCTCGACAAGTTGTCCATGACCCACGATGAAATGCGCGTGCTGTTCCGGACGATTGCCGCCGACCCCGCCCAAGCTCGCGCCTACGAGCTGCTGCTGCAGGAGGCGGATCAGTGAATTACAGGCGCGCGCATGCTGCGGTGAAGCTCAACTACCTGGGCGTTTTCGTGGCGTCGTTTCTGGCCGCGGGACTGCTCGTGTCCGGGTGTTCGTCACGACTCCAGATTCCCGTGGTCGTGAACGATGCAACCCTGCGCGAAGCCCACGTTTCCAGCGATCGCGCCAACGAGGCATTTCGACGCGCCTTGAACTACACGCTGGCGTGGATGGAACAGGTTGATCCCAACACGGGGTTGTTTCCCGAATCCCTCATTGCCGACAGCGGCAAGACCATCTGGGACCCCGCCAACAACGCCGCCGACAACCTGGCATACATGGCCGCGACCGCCTTGCTGTTGGACCCCGAACTGCACGAGATCGCGGTGCTTCCCATACTGCGGGCCGAACGCGAGTTGACCGCGCGATTGGGTCCTTTGCCCGACGCGTACGACATTCAACGCCAGGAATTCGAGAATCCGATCCTTACGAACCCGCCCATCCAGTACAAGGCTTCCGAGTACATGAAGGATGGGTGTTTGCCCCTGGTTGAGTTGTTTGGGCGCACGGTCTGGTGCGACCGCATGATTGAAATGGTCGACTACATGTGGGAAGAGACCGCGTCGGGAACACGGTCGGGCGTGGTTACGACCATTCCCGAGGTGCATGGCGAACAGCTTCAGGTGCTCACGCGGTTGTACTGGATGACCGGCGAAGACAAGTACCTCGAATGGGCCCTACGTATTGGCGACCACTACCTGCTGAGCCGACGACATCCCACGCGTGCAACCAAGTTGCGTCTGCTCGATCACGGCGGAGAAATCGTGGCGGGGCTGGCCGAACTCTACGTCACGTTGGCGTACGCACGTCCGGAGAAGAGATCCGAGTACGAGCCCTACATTCACGAAATGCTCGACCGGATTCTCGAGATTGGCCGCAACGAGCACGGCATGTTCTATCAGACCATCTATCCGGTCACCGGTGGTCACATCGACGCGGTTGCCGATACCTGGGGCTACATTCTCAACGCCTACCTGTGCGTATACCTGGTGGACCAGACACCAGAGTACGAGTTGGTGGCATTGGATATCCTGTCGGTGCTCATGCCGCACTACCGCGGCTACGTCTGGGAAGACTACGCGGGTGGTGGGCCGGTGCCGGCGCTGGGCGGTCAGGACGGCTACGCCGACGCCATCGAAGGTGCGCTGGGCGTGCTGAACTACAAGCACGTGGCCGACGCCGTGGCCTGGATCGACAGCGAAATCGAGGCGCTGTGGTCGTTCCAACACCTGGATGGCTTGGTCGAGGGGTGGTACGCCGACGGAAACTTCGCGCGCACCAGCCTTATGTACGGCCTGTGGAAAACGCGGGGCTTGTATGTGCAACCCTGGAAGCCCGAGGTCTACGTTGGCGCGGCCGAACACGAAGGAGCTCTCTACGTTTCGCTGCGATGCGAGGTGGAGCCATGGAGCGGGATTCTGCGTTTTGACACGCCAAGACACCGTGAGGTGTTGAACCTGCCGATCGACTGGCCGCGCATTGGACGGTTCCCCGAGTGGTACACCGCCGAAGCGGCGGAGATCTACGACGTATTCGATCTCACCGACAACACGCACCTGGTGGTGACCGGTGCCAACCTGGCCAGTGGGATTCCGTTCAATCTGGTGCCCGGCCAAGAACATCGCCTGGTGGTGTTGAAACAGAACGAGCCCGGTCGCTAGGACCGGGCTCGCACGTTCAGACCCCCATTGCAAAGACCCGATGAAAAATCTGGCTGAGCGCCTAGCGGCGCGGCCGGAACTCCACGCGTCGATTGAGTTGACGATTTTCGTCGCTGTCGTTGGCAACCAACGGGCTGGTTTCGCCCTTGCCAATGGCGAACAGTCGCGAAGACGAGACGCCCTGCGCAACGATGTAGTCCACGGTGGTGGTCGCGCGTTGCAGTGACAGCTTCTTGTTGTACATGGCCGGGCCCACGTCGTCGGTGTGACCTTCCACGTCCAGACTCACGTCGCCGTTGCGCTGCAGGAAGCCGGCGATTCCACTCAGGAGTTCCTTGGCTTCCTCGCGCAGCGCGTCGCTGTTGAATCCGAACAGAACCTCACCCGACACGCGCCAGGCACCGCCTTCTTCGGTTACTTCGATGCCTCGCAACGCGCAACCGTTGGCGTCCACGGGTGTTCCCCTCGACGTCCTGGGACACGCGTCGATGTCGTCGGTAATGCCGTCGCCGTCGCTGTCGCGCGGGCAACCGTCGGACTTTACCGGCACCCCCCGCGGCGTGTTCGGGCAGGCGTCCAGGTTGTCGTTCACACCGTCACCGTCAGTATCGGTGGTGGAGTCGGCCACCACCTCGCGCACGGGTTCTTCGACCTGGGCACGGCTGGTGTCGTTACCGTCGTTCAGGGCATCGGCCAGGAAAGCCCGCAGCGCGTCGGGATCTTCAAGATCCTTGGCGCTTACCACCACACCGCAGCCGGCGGCGGCTGCGATCTGCTCCAGCACGGTCCTGGCCGCCGGTCGGTTGCCGATCTGAATCGCGCTGATGCAGGCACCCGTCTCTTCATGAAGCTTCGCGGCGGCTCTTACGTCGCGTTTGCCCATGTCGAGGCCGTCGGTGATCACGATGACCGAGTTGGATCCGTGCAGCCCCGCGAAGTCCAGTTGCGCCGCGTTGAAGGCCTTGGACAGTGGCGAGTAGCCGCCCTGGCACTCGATCTTGGCCAGAGCATCCATGGCCGCGGCCTGCAAATACGGATCCATGCCCGACAGCAGGCTCGATCCCTCGTGTGGCAAGCACGGCCCCTGACCGAAGCTACGTACACCACCGACCGCGCTGCCGTCGGGAATGCTTCTCGCCACGGCCGTGGCCACCGACAAAACGACGTCGATGCCACGTGGGCCATACGCCCCGTCCTCTTCGCGCAGGTTGCGACCCATGGACGACGAGTCGTCGACCACCAACAAGAAGGCGTCGACCGAAATCGAGCCCAGGCTGGCCGCCTGATACTGGTGGGCAGCCGGAATCGTGATGGCGCAGCCAGCCAGCAACAGGACCCCAAGTACGAAAAGACGATGCATCGCGCGGTTGCCTCCGACCCCTAGAACATCCAGGCGGCCAAGACCTTGAAGTCGTGTACATCGCCCAGCCCGACGCGGCCGGTGAACGTCAACCGGCGACCACTGTTGAGTATCATGTCGACTCCGCCCACGAGCGCCGCGCCGATTTCGGTGCTACTTGCACTGACGTTGCCGACGCCGGGGATGTTCGTGTCGAAACTGAAGTCCCAGTACGTGATGACCAGGCCGCCGCCCAGGAACGGGGTCAACTTCGGCGAATCGGAACCGAAGATGAACACGGCGTCACCGTTACCGGAGATGGTGGTGACATTGTCGCCAAAGCCTACGTCGGCACCGCCGCGCAATTCGACGCTGGGCGCAATTTCGCCCGCGTTCACGTGCAGTCCCACGACGATCTGATCGGGCGAGAGTCCGAACCCGCCCTGGGGTCCCCAGCCAGTGATGGCGGCATTGGCGGCAACTGGAGCCACGAGCAGGCCCACAAGCAGAGCTACGTGGAGCGTACCACGGAGGAATTTGGCGTTGGTAGGACCAGTGAGCATAGAAGCACTCCTTGAAATCAGCATGTGTCAGGGGGGCAGGAGCCCCGTTGTAGGGGCGGAAACCCCTATTTGAGTGAGCGCGGCCGTGTCGAAAGCACGCACGGCAGTAGTCTGCCACCGAACTTTGCGCCGTCAAGTCCTTGATATCGCATCTACGTGTAGAGGTGGGCCTCGGACCGGGAGTAGAATCAAGCTCGGTTCAGGATCCTCCGATTCGTCAGGCGTGGCGAGGAAGGCTGAAATCGCCAAAGGTGGCGATTTCATAGACTCTGTAAGTGGAATAATTATAGCAAGTTACTGAATTTATCCCCAAGGCACGACTCTCGCTATCACCCACTTGGCAGAGAGTGCGCCGCGGGTGGAGCGTGCTCCGAACAGGAGAGAATCCGTGAGTTTGATGGCCGCGAAACAAAATGACCTGATCCAGGCCGTGGACATCCACATTGTGATGATCCCAAGTCCGGGCGGGCCGGTGCCCACGCCGTTACCGCATCCTTATCTAGGGAAGTTGGACGGCAACCTCAGCTCCGACGTGAAAATCGACGGCATGGCCGCGGCCACCGTCGATAGTACGTCCACCAATACGCCCGCCCACATCCCGCAGGGCGGCCCATTCCAGAAACCACCGTCGAACAAGGGCACCGTCATGATGGGCAGTGCCACGGTGTTCATCAACGGTAAGCCCGCGGCTCGCATGTCCGACATGGCCAAGACCTGCAACGACCCCACCGACCTTCCCGTGGGCATTGTCATGGTTCCGTTCTCCACGGTACTCATTGGCGGACCACCCAGCGTAGTGGGAAGCGCGGCAGCGGGTAGCGGCGCGGGAAGTTCGGGTGCGCAGGGTGGCGATTCCGACTCTGACGCCGGCGAAACCGCCGGGGCCGCGGCCGACGCCGCCGGAGATGGCGGAGCGGGCGAAGGCGACAACGCCGAACCCGAAACCAGCTTCGTGGAATTCCTGGTCAGCGACAAACAAGGCAACGCATGGGCCGACGCGAAGTACGAAATGATTCTTCCCGACGGCAGCGTCGAGAAGGGTTCCCTCGACGGCAGCGGCAAGGTTCGCAAAGACAGCGTGCCGTTGGGCAATACGCGCCTGTTGTTGGAAGGCTTGCATGACGCGTCGTGGCCCGGCCGCATGGCCCTGGTCGGCGAAGAAGTGACCATGACGGTCAAGGGAGTTGGTTTACCCGAGGGTGCCAACGTCGACTTCGAAGTATTTCGCCAGGGCGAAGAAGGCCAAGCCCTCGCCACGGCCCAGGGATCGCTGCAGGGCGGCATTGCCTCGGCCACGTTCACCTACAGTTATGACGAACAAGACTGCGGTAAGTCGCTCGAGCTGATCTTCCACGCCAAGCAGGGCAAGTACGTATCCCGCTCGACGCTCATGGCCATTGGCGATCGCCTGCGAGGTCGCTTCCAGACGCCCGACGGAGACAACGCGGGCATCGTGCACTACGTATTGAAGCTGGCCGACGGGCAGGAAGTTCTGGGAGCCAGCGACAACGAGGGAACTTTCGAAGAAACTGGTCTGACCCTGGGCCCTGTCGTAATCGAACCACGATTCGGGGGCCACATTGAAAAGGCATAGGGAACAAGTATGAGCGGCGGCAGCGGCCCTACAGGCAATTCACATTCAATTGAACTGGGTCCGGACTTCACGTTCGGCGGTTGGGTTCCGGGCAACGTACAGCAGGGCCAGAGTGCCGAGCTACGTTTTGGCGCGGTCATGCTTGCCGACGACGCCGAGTTCGAGGTGGTCGTACGCCACGCCGATTCGCGCCGCGAGCTGGCCAGTGGCAGCGCCGAGTGGAATGGCGTTACCGGTAGCTTCAGCTGGGACGTGGACCTGGAAGACGACGACTTTGGCGTAGACGGCATTGCCTCGCTCGAGGCCACCATCATGACGCCCGGGCTGTCGTTGATCGTCCACTTCAAGGGGTGGACGCCGACCGCGTACGTGAAACGTCTCGACGCCAGCTTTGCGCCGGGTGTGCCAGGTGAGGAGCTGGTCATTACGTACGGCATCACCGACTTGTCCAAGATCTACCGCTCGGGCCTCATTCGCGTGTTCGGAACCGAGAGCGGTGACGAACCGATTTTCCAACGCCGCCTGGATTTCACCGACATTCCTCCGTTTGGTTTGACGCGCGACCTGCAGTGGAGCGGCAACGCGGGCGGCATCGCTCCCAATGGCGATGCCTACGAAGTGCCCTCGGGCCCGTTCGAGCACGATGCCGCGCGCGGCAAGTTTGCCAACATCCTGCACTCGCCGTACCTGGTGCAGGTGTTGTTCTGGGACACCGACGAACCGGGCGACGACGCCGCGGCCCTGGCCAGCCCGGGTAAGGACGCGGCCGACGACGAAAAGGTCGACGGTCAGAACGTGACCCACGTGGAGATCGCTTCCACCGAACTACGCCCCAGTTCCTTCTTCGCCGACGAAACCACCATTGCCGATGACCCGCGTCGTTTCCAGTTGGCTCTGCATCGCGCGGGCTATTCGTGTGGCCCCGTGGATGGCGACCTGGGCAAGGACAACTCGACCGAAGAGGGTCGCAACCTCATTGCCGGTGTGCGCGACTTCCAACGTTGTCATTGGGAGACGCCCTGGCCCACCGAACTCCTGCAACGCACGCCGTTGGTGATCGACGGCGATCCCGGTACCAAGACACGTCAGGCCGCGGAAGACCCCAACATCGTGCGCCGTCGTGTGCTGGAGAACGGACGGCTGCCCCAGAAGAACCAGGCGGGCAAGATCTTCGTATACGACAACGTGAACTACACCATCATGCCCGGCGGCTCGCGTATCCAGAACGAGAACAACAACCGCGAATGGAACGCCACTCCGTCGACGCCAATTGAGTTCGGCAACGATTTCAAGCACGAGCGGGATCGCCTGAACACGGCGCGGCCGTGGATTCCCATCGAGCTGCGCGTGTTGGTCAAGGGTCGCACCGGCTCGCCGGTTTTCGCACCGCTGGCCGTGGGTAACGTACGCGTCGACTGGAACGTGGTGGATCCGGCCGAAGACCTGACGCAGATCGGCGCCGCCAATACCTACATTCCGCGCAAGTACGTGGACGACGCCATGACGGCGACGCGCAATTCGAACGCGGCGAATCCGGGTTTCGACAACGCGCCACCCATGACCGTGGGCGGTCAGCCGGGAACGTTCGTGGGCGTTCGTGGCAACTCCATGAACGACTACCTGGAAAGCCTGTTCACGGTGACCAATGACGACGGCACCGTGGGTGCCATTGAAATTGAAAACAATCTGGTAAAGAAGCGCGCCGACATCGCCGGCGGTCTGGCCGGCCGATCGTATCTGGTATTCCGACCCTCGATCATGGCCGGGGACAACTACAAGATCACAGCTCAGGTCAACTTCGACGACGACGATGCCAACAAGGACGCGCTGCTGGCCAAGTACGTGCAGGCGGGGGCTCCGGGCGATCCGTTTCGCGCCGAAACCGGCACCATGACCGTATGGCGCAAGGTTCGGGTGGCCGCCTACATCACCTGGGGCGCCATTACCGGTCCGGCCGATCCCGACTTCGTGCCTTGGGAAGCGGCCTCGGCGGCGCGCAGCGTGGAGTCCATCTATCGCAAAGCGCACATGATCTTCGACGGCGACGGTCTGGACGACCACACCGTCATGCCGGCATCGCGCACGGTGCCCATTCAAAGTCTGTTCAGCCCGGCCGAGTACCATCGCCTGTTCGGTCGTCGTTTCCAGGGTGCGAACATTGCCATGGACAACCTGTTTACATTGCCGTTCGTACAGGCGCAACGGGCCACCGAGACCGGGGTCCAGTACATGCGGCGTTTACGAACTGACACACGCGCCTGGTGGAACGATCCCCAGTACGACCTGTGTGGGGACCTTGGCAAGAAAGTCCGTCGATTATTCGGACCCGGATGGATCGTGGTGAACCACGAGTTCCACAAACCGCGATTGGTGTTCACGAACATTACCAATGACAACGGCGTGCGGGGCATTGGGTCGGTACGCGGTCAGAAGGAGCGTCTGCGCGACCTGGGACTGTTCGCCGGGCCGATCGACAATGCAAAGAACCTGGTCTTCGAGCAGGCGGTCGAGGCATTCCAGGGTTCACGCGGGTTGACGGTCGACGGCGACGTTGGGCCGTACACGCGGGAAGAACTGCTGGAACAGCACCATCTCTTGCATAACCCAGGGCAGGTGGTGATTCCGAGCCACGTGCAATCGCCGGCGAACATCGGACTGCACAACGGATTCTGCTTCCTCGTACACGACGTTGGCGTATGGAAGAACCTTGGAAACCCTCAGTTCGCCTTTCAGCCCGCTGAGAAGGCCTACGTGACCACGCACGAAATGGGTCACAGCAAGTATCGGATGCATCACGTGCAGCTGGGAAATCCCTCGACCAATCCCACGTGGCACGACACCAACTACAATACGTGCGTCATGGCGTATCCAAGCGATCTGAGTACGAGTCAGCCGGGAAGTCCCGTGGTGGCCGAACCCAATCCCGCCGATCCCATGCTCACGCGGAACATGCGACCCGAGTTCTGTGGGAAGTGTCTATTGGGTCTAAGGGGCTGGCCGGTCACGGGAGCGGCCGGCATGCCGGCGTTGCCTGCGAACAGTTGACGCAGGGCCGGGAATGAAACGACGACCGCGAGGGTATCTTCACCTGGAGGTGAAGATGATCATCGCACTAGCTATATTGGTAATCATGGGAACGCCGGGTAATGCCGGAGCCCGAACGGAAACTACGAGAAACGCCATGAAACTCGAACTCACCCTTGCCACCGACCAGACCGTGTTTGCTCCGGGTGAGTCCATTCCCTTCACGGTCACCCTGCGCAACGACGGTACGTCGCCCGTTTCCACCGTGAGCCTGGGCAACAACGGCTTGGCCACCAGCGTGGTGGTGAAGCGGGACTCCGGCGACGAGGTGTTCGCGCTCAACTACGAGCAATCGATGACCCAACGCGGCGAGGTCGTAGAGATTCCCGGGTTTGATCCTCGCGTGACCGTGGGACCGGGCGAGTCGGTGAACATGAAACAGGACGTACAGTGCGTGCAACGTCTGGATACGCCGGGCAAGTATCAGCTGATCGTGAAGCACGCCTGGACCGATATTCCCGATGGCCCACGTACTGCGCTCGAAACCGGGCCCGTGGAATTCGAGATCCGAAGCGCGACCATTCGCACCGCACAGGTCTCTTGGCAGTGGATGGACGGTCGGCCGCGCTTGCTACGTACGCTGGTGCGCGATGGCGACCAGTGGTTCCTGCGTCACGCGGCGCCCGAGTCGCCCGATGCCATCGAGTCGGCATGCTCGTTGCCGAACGTTCCTTCTGACACCATGCCGGTGATATCGGCGGTGTCCGAGTACGACGTGCCGCCGCGCGCGTTGGTGGCCTGGCTTCAGAGCGACCAGCTACAGGTTCAGTTCCTCGAGGGTGGAGTACCCGAGGGTGCGCCGGTGGCTACCGCGGTCGATGCGGGCTGGGACCTGGTTTGCGTGGGAGGCCACGATGCTGCGGACAACTTCGCTGTGATCTTCCGACGCAAGGACGGCGACAAGACGCGTTTGGTGCGCGCGCGTTTCGATGCGGCTGGTGCACAACAGGCGTGGGATGAAATCTCCATCGGTGGCGAAGTGGTGGCCGCCGGTCTTGATTCGTTCGGGGAACTGGCCGCGACCAGCCTCGACTACGACGCCGCGCAGGACGAAACGATTCTCCAGCTATGGTCCCCGGCCACCGGCGCCCTGCGCAAGATCGGTCGCATGAACGGACGTGTGTTGGAGGTGCGGTTTCTGCCCGGACGCGGCGAAACCGACCTTCGTCTGGTGATTCTTACCAAGGGCGTTACGTCGGGTGTATTCCGCACCGTGGCTATAGATACGGCCACCGGCAAGCAGACGGTCGCCGAACGGGCCATGGCTCTGCCGGCCGATGTGCGTGATCTGCTGGATTGGGATTTCGACGCTACCGATTCGTGGGGCGTCTTGTACAAGTCCGAAGGCAAGGTGTGGTTCGACCACACCGAGGGACACCACGTGGAAGTAGACGTACCGATCGGCCCCACCACCCGGTTGGTCATGGCCCCCGAGGCGCGTGTGTTCTGTCTATACGAAGCCGGCAACCGCGGATTGCTGACCGCGACCGTCATGACCCCGCATCACGGGCACTAGGGATACTGGAAAGGATACCCATGTCAGGCTTTCTATACATCGTGCGCGAAGGGGAGTGGCTAGCCAAGATCGCCTTGCAGTTCGGTATTACCGACTGGCACGACATCTATGACCACGATCGCAACGCGGCCTTCCGCGAGCTACGCCCCGATCCGTCGGTGGTCAAGGCGGGCGATCAACTGTGGATTCCCAAGAGCGAGAGCGTGGTCATCGATCCGCCGCAGGGTAGCGAGGAAGAGCAGGTGTTCACGGTCGATCCCGTGCCGCCGGAGACCGTGGATATCGTGATGCACGACATCGAAGGCAACGCCATTGCCAACAAGCCCTATACCCTGCAGATCGGCGCGTTCGAGGTAGAGGGTACGACCGACGGCGATGGTCGATTGACCGAAGAAGTGGATCCGCTGCTGCTGCGCGTGGGCGGCGGACAGGTCATCATGGAAGGGCGAACCCTGAGCGTGATGCTGGGGCACCTGGATCCCGTGAATACCATCTCCGGCATTCAACAGCGATTGAACAACCTGGGGTACCATGTCGGGGACATCACCGGCGACCTCGATGACACCACGGTGGCCGCCGTGAAGAGATTCCAGGCCGCCGAGTCCATTCCCGTGGATGGAGTGGCCAGCAAGTCATTTTGCGACAAACTCGACGACGTTTACGGAAGCTGATTTCTACCGACTGGAACTGAGAACATGGCCGACGAAACTGAATCCCATCCGCAGCAGAACGAGACGCTCGTTACGCGTCAGGATTTCAACACGCCCTTCGAGCGCGAGACGAACCAATCGTACAAGTTCGTACTGAAGGCGGGCTCGCTGCGCATGCTGGAGTTCGAAGACTCACACTTCCATTTCAATAGTGCAATCTTCCTGCCCGACCACGGCGGCGCCGACGAGATCGATCCGGCCGATCGCAATCGCGTGGTGGGATCCCAGGCTCTGGCCGCGTGCTACCTGCACGCCGAGCAGATGCCTTCCAACAAGATGCTCATTGCCGGTCACACCGATCGCAGTGGCCCCGACGACTATAACTTCACGCTGTCCGAGGCCCGCGCCAACAATATGTATCACCTGCTCATGGGCGAGAAGGATGCGTGGGTGAAGATCGCGGTGGAAGATGAGCGATCCAAGGTAGAAGACCTGCAGCAGATCCTGACCTGGATCGACGTGAAGTTCGGCTACGGTTGCGACCCGGGTGGCATCAACAACCACATGAACGCGGCCACCCGGAACGCGGTGCTGGAATTCCAGAAGCGTTACAACATCGAGTTCGAGCAGAGCATTGGCGAAGACGGCGACCCGCAGGGCGAAACGTGGGGCGCGTTCTTCGATGTGTACATGATGGACTTGCGCCTGACCCTGCGCGTGGACGACGACGGCTTGCAGGCGTACCGCGACAAGCTCCAGTTCCTGGATGCTGACAAGCCCACCGTGGGTTGCGGCGAGAAGCACCCCATTACCGAAGCTGTCTCGAGCAACCAGCGCAGCCAGGTGGATCGCCGCGTCCACGTGCTGTTTTTCGATCCGCCGCACCTGCCGGCGCTGGATTGCCACGGCGAATCGTGCGATCCCTCGCTGTGTCAGATCTACGGCGCCAACCGGGCCTTTGCGTTCGATCCCCTACCTTGGGAGCCGAACGAGGTTGGTCGGCGGTTCCGCGTCCAGTTGCGGTTGGGTGACATCAGCAAGTTGTTCACGGCGGTGGGTTCGACCACGCATTCCGACACCGGCATCCGGCAGCGCTTGCAGGCGGTGGGCTTTCTGTACGAGAAGCTCGATAGCAGCGACATCGCCGACGTGGCACAGCACGCCTGGGAGCACTTCAAGCTGGTCGAGCAAAAGCCCGTCGACGCCGAAGCCGCGGCGCGACTGGAAGAAATGCTACGCGAAGAAATCGTCGACGGCGGCGAGTTTCCCGAAGAGGGAGATTTCGGCAAGGTCCGTTTCCCGGGCAGTTGGTGCATTCGCAACGATCATCACAACGCGTCGCCCGGGTTCCTCAGCAATCCGGGTCCCGCAGGTAGTCCGCACAAGAAATTCACGCAAGAGAAGGAAGCGTGGGAGGCCAACCCCGCCCTGGGACTCATTCCGGTGGAGGCGTTCATCGAAGAACGCACCGGCAACGACTGGGGTCCGGCGCGACCGGGTGTGAAGGTTCACTTCCAGCTGGTCGAGCCCGACGAGATACCGGCGGGCTCCGACGCGCGGGCGCCGGCGTTGCGCGATACCACGTTGAACACCCAGAAGCGCAAAGACGGTAAGACCTGGACCATGGTGAGCACGGGCTCGCCCAAGAACTACGTGGACACCGAGCGCGCTCGCGTGGCTGTGACCGCCGATGATCCCCAGGTCGACAACGCGGCCACGGTCGTAGGCGGCAAGCGGGGCAACGATGTCGTGGGTACGGATCGCATGGCCAACGTGTTGGAGATCGATAATTCGCACTCGCCGTTCCATGACACGCTGAATACCGCCACCGCCAGCCCCCACGACAACGCAGTCGAGGTGGAAACCAACGACGCAGGCCAAGCGGCGGCTATTCTCATGCCCTCGCGCACGGGCGGCGATCGCTACAAGATTCGCGTGTGGGTCGATCCCATTCCCGAAGAAGGCCACGACCAAGCTTCCAGCGGTACCGAGACGTTCGCCGTGGCGGCCGAAACGGGAACCATGGTGGTTTGGCGCATGTTCCGCTTCAGCAAGTACATTCGCTGGGACTACCCGGCGGGCGTGGCGCGCAGCGAACGTCGACGCGGTCGTGGTGCCCTGAACAACATCGACTTCTCGGGAGTGATGGCCGACGAGTACGCCAAGGCCTGGCTCGACGTAACGGTCGAAGCGCTGGCGCGATCGCCCCAGACGCTGACTCAGGCGCAATGGTCGGAAGCCATTCGATACGCCAAGCCGCGGGCCCAGGCCAGGATTACGCCCGACAAGGTGCCGGGCAACTGGAACCTGGACGTGTTGTTGCCGCACGATACAAACCCCCACGCGGGACTCATCCGTTTCCTCAGTGCGAGCGAATACGACGCCGCGGCGAAGGGACCCGCGCCGGCCGGTGGCTGGGAAGAGGCCGTGGACAACGACGACTTCCTCACCATCACGAACAACATCATGCGCATCATGAAGGACGACGTGGTGCACTTCTTCACGCGCAATGCCATCAGTGGGCTCACGGTCATCCAGACGCCCATGATGTCGTCCATCGAATCGCGTACCAACGCTGGTGCCAGACTCGCGAGAAGTGGTTTCGGTGGTCCCAACCGCGGCTGCTTCCTGACGTTCGGAAGTCTTACGTACGCCACGCCAACCGGGGTACCGTCGTTTCCGTACGATCACAACAGCAACACGTTGCACGAGTGCGGGCACACGTTGTACGGGCCGCATCAGTTTACGCATCCCAACCAAATTGGCGCCGTGGCCACGGGTGCCGGCAAGGCGCGCTTGGACGAACACGACTACGGCGATCTGTGCATCATGGGCTACATGACCCGCCATCCAACCACGGCTGATTACTGCGGCCGCTGCAGTCTCATGTTGGCCGGTTGGAATACACACGGCATACCTACGAACTCGGCCCCCGGGGCCATTACCGTGACTTCGGCACCGTGAACGCGAAACTCATAGGTAGCGCACTGTTTCTGGTGCTGTTGGGTTGCGGCGGCGCGTCGACACCCAGCTCGCGGGCAGACTCGACGAAGGATTCGACGAGAAAGGGAAATGGCATGGAACTGGAACTCCTTACGCCGCGTGACGAGCTGGTGATTGGCGAGGACATGGTGCTCACCTACGTGCTGCGCAATGGTACGGCCAACCCCGTGAGCGTATTTGACCCGGACATGAACGACGACTGGCCCGCGCTGCGTGTGAAGCACCTGGGCGATGGCACGGTAGAGCAATTCGGCGCGCAGGAAATTCCGTCGCGCCATGCCGAGGACTACGTGGTTTCGTTGGGCAACGACGAAATCGAGCTGGCCCCGGGCCAGGAGATAAAGGTCGAGGCCAGGCTGGTGGATCGGGCTGAGTTTCCTGGACCTGGCCAGTACGAGTTGGTTGCGGTGTTTGATGTCGCGGGACAGGAAGTCTTGTCGGTAGCCCGCACCCTGCGCTTGCACCCGGCACGGTTGGTGTCCATGCACGACGCGCCCAACCATGCTGGCGGTGGATCCTATCGCACGTTGGTGTGGTGCGCGGGTACTCCCAACGGCGCAGTCATCGAAGCCACCGGTGTTCACTACGACGGAGAACACGTCGAGAGTACCTGGTCGAAACGGCTGATCGAGTTGGACGCGCCCGCCCGAGCCATGGCTTCGGTTTCGGCCAACAAACTGTCATATGGCCGGCAGTGGGTAGTGTGGCTGCAAGGCGGCGATCTCCATGGCCTGTACCATCGAGCCGGCAAGATTCTTTCGGCGCCGGCCAAGCTGGGTGCGGTCGACGGTGGTCAGATCATCGAGTCGGTGCTGTTGGACCTGGAAGGCAACGACGGGTCAACGCCCGGTGTTGCCGACGTGGTGTTCGCGCGAGGCACCGGCACCCGCGCCCAACTCGCCGTGGAATCCGTTTCGCCGACCGGCAAGGTTTCGGCGGGTCCTCGATTCTCCATGCCCCCCGGCGAGTTCTTTGCCGCGCACGCGTTCATGCTTTCGAAATTCAATCGGCGCGCGCTGGTGGTTACACAGAACGACCATCAGGTATCTGCGGGTTGGGCTCAATGGACGCGGAAGGGTGCGAGCGATCGCACCGTGGCGGTCGTAGACGAATGGGATGGTAAGGCCCTGGCGTCGGGAGCCGCGGTACGCGACGACGATGGATTGGTGGGAGTAGTGCTGTTGGAGGGCTCGAAGGGGCTGATCGCCCAACCGTGGCGCGTGCCGCAATCGGGCAAGGCGTTCACCGGCGATGCCATCCAAATACCCGATACCGGTAACTGGAAGATCAAGCGCGCGTTCGTGCAGCCCAACGCGCAGGCCCACTTCGTGGCCGCGGTGGAACTGACCGACGGAAGTTGGAAACTGGTACACCACGAAGGTCGTTCGACCAGCGTGGATGTGGGCGACCGCGAAGTACTGGGTGTGGTGTGGTTGGCCGAGGGCGAGCCTGCCTTGTTGTTGAACCACGAGAACACCGGCAATTCCTACGAACCCATTCTGGCATTCTGACGGTGGCATTCTAACGGTGGCATTCTAATGGTACTGAAGTTTCATTCCAGGAGTTCGACATGAGCGGCAGCAGAGAAGTCTGGGTGCGCCCCACCAGTGGCAACACAATCACCATGCGCCCGTGGATCGAGTTGGAAATGGTGAACTCGTTGGGAGAGCCGCAGGCCGACCAGGAATACCGCGTGGAATTTCCCGACGGCAGCGTGGCCGAGGGGTTTCTGAACTCGCAGGGCAAAGTGCTGCTCGAGACCACGCAAGCGGGCACCTGCATCGTGAGATTCCCTGGTCTGAACCAGGAAGAGGAAGCCGATCCGGCCGACATGCTGGAGTAGATCTCGAGTAGATCTCGAGTAGATATCGAGTAACTGGCGAGTAACTGGCGGGTGGCTGGCGAGTAACTGGGCCGATACACCGCGTATCCCGCTGGGTACCTCCAGCCCGCACCCCGCTCCCGCACGACGCGTGTAACCCGCTGTTCCAAAACAAATTGCGTCGACAGGCACGCCCCCCGTGCCAGGGCACGCTTCTTGGACTCTCCTGAGACTGAACCCAGTCCCAGGAGGACTCCCATGCGTGGCCCGTGCATCGCATTTTTCACCTTCGGCTTCTCGCTCGCGGTATTTGCCGCCGAGGTTCGCGCGACCACCACGCACTATCCCCTCCCGGGAACGTACGTGCGGCTGTCTGTGGACTCTACCGAGCTAAGGGGCGATTTGATTCGCTCCGACTCCGACGAGTTGGTGGTTCGGCTCGACGGTGACCAAGAGCCAACCGTTGTGAGTCGCCGCGATGTCACGAGCCTCGAGTATCGAGAATCGAATCTCGGCCGCACGGTTCGCTACGGAGGTGTGACAGCATTGGTGGTCTTCGCACTGGCGACAATGGGCGGCTATCTGATCCCGACCGACAACGGCCAAGAGCCCTCGGAACTGACATGGGCCGCGCCCGTGATGGTTCCCGGTTTCTTGTTGGGCGCCTTGATCAGCTGGCTGACCAAGGGCCCTGACCGTTGGACTAGCGTGCCCGTCTACCCCTCCGTTGGTTTCGACCCAGCCCGCAAGGAATGGGGCGCTTCCGTTTCGCTTGGCTTCTAGTTGTTTGGTCTTGTTCAAGTTCAGTCCCAGGAGGACTCCCATGCTTCGCCCGTGGATCGTACCTTTTGCATTTTCTCTTTTTGTCGTGGCCCTGGCTTCCGAGGGTCGAGCGGCCGCCAAAGACTACCCGCCCGTGGGTTCGTACGTGCGCCTGCACATGGACTCAACCGAGTTGAAGGGCAAGTTGATCAGCTCCGACGTCGATCATTTGGTGGTTCGCATCGACGGTAATCGACAACCGACAGTTGTTGATCGTCGAGACGTCACGAAGTTCCAACTTCGACGATCAAACCAAGGACGCACACTACTTTACGCCGGCGTGGGAGGCGGCGCGGGAATGGCGTTGGGGTTCATGGCCCTCGCGGCGGTCCCGAAGGGATTCTCCAACGTCGAGGATGACGCCGAGACCGTGGTCATGCTGCTCTTTGTTCCCGCGGGAATGTTGTTGGGAGTGGCCGTCAGTGCGTTGACCAAGGGTCCCGATCGCTGGACCAGCGTGCCCATCCGTCCCTCCGTCGGTTTCGACCCGGTCCACAGGGAATGGGGCGCCTCCGTTTCGCTTGGGTTCTAGTTGCCTGGTTTTGTTCAAGTTCAGGGAGAGTGTGCAATGAAACATCCATCAGCTATCCAGGTGCTTCTTCTGTTGGGCGGCCTCGTGGTGGCGCTGTCGGGCTTCGCGCAGCCTAGCCTGGCGCAATCCCCTGAGGCCCTCGTCGCCGGGCCATCGGCGCGTGCAACAAACGGCTCGGAGATCATCTCCCAGACCCGCAGCGCCAGTCCCAGTCACGTCAAGTCGGCGATGGTCGGCGCCGCAGTGGTGGGAGTCGCGCTGATGGCCGTCGGTCTGCATTCCGACAACGCATTCCTACAGGTGTCCGCGGCGTCACTGGTCATTCCCGTGGGCGTGCTCTTCGCTGGTTTGGCGAGCGCAGCGAAGGAACACGACCGCCCCGACAAATGGGAGAAGGCCCACGTGCGACCGAAGGTACGACCCAATCTGGACTTCGATGTTCGACAACGAACCTGGCGCGCATCGGTCGCGGTGGGGTTCTAGCTAGGTGTTGGTTCTCCGGTGCGTCAGCGCACCGAACAAGGAGGGCATTCAATGAATCGGCAATTCCAACTGCACAAGAATTTCTTCCGCCTCGTTGGTCTGCTGGTTTGCGTGACGATGGTAGCCCCCAGTGTGTGCTGGGCGCACGACCCGGACCTTCCCGATCGCGCCAAGGTTCGGATCCACCGGGAGTCGTCTGATCTACCTGAGCTGGAGGGACGAATCGTTCATGCCGACGCGACCGAGCTGATCGTGCGTGTGGATGGTCAGCCTCAGAGCATCCTGCTCCAGCGAGACACGATTGACAGGATCCAGGTGGCTAACGGAAAAGTTGCTCGCGACGGCGGTTCTGGGGCTGCCTTGTTGATGGCGGGAACGTTTGGAATCCTGAGTGCCAGGGCTCTGATGGCCTCGAAAAAGGACAGCGGTGGCGAGTTCAACCTGGACGGTATCGAGATCATCCTGACCCTTCCTTTGGCCCTGATCGGTCTGGCTTGGCTCGTTTCTTCGTCGGGCAAGGACACGACCAAGTGGCGTGATGTTCCCTTGCGGCCCGAGCTTTCGTACAACCGATCGCAGAACGAATGGAACACTGGGATTTCGGTAAATTTTTGATTCGGCCCTTTGTTGAGTGGGAGAAGGTTGATGAGTACCAAGCAAGCAATTTGGTTTCCGTGGATCTGGTTGGCCATGGCAATGGTAACAGCACTCGGTGTTCGACCACATTCGTGCGAAGCCCAGTCCCTTGACGATCTGGACGAACGCACCGAGGTGCGTGTGTATCAGAAGAACGCGGATCTACCCGCGGTAGGACATGTGACTCATGCCGACGACGATGTCATCGTTCTGCGGGTGGACGGTCAGCGCGAGCCCAAGGTCATCCGGCGCGAAGATGTGGCTTGGGCTCAGGCTCGTACGCCCGCGAGGCTGGAAGGTCTTCGTCACGCCATGGTAGCCACCACGGTCGTCGCGGCCATAGGGGTCATGGCGTACGCGGCTACCGACGACATCGATCGCTTCGGCTCGCGCAACCACGACGAGCTGGCTCAGAAAACCATGCTCTATGTGTTGCCCGCTGGAATCGCAGTGAACCTGCTGTTGGGATTGGCTACGTCCGGCTCGGACCAATGGCAAGACGTTCCGGTTCAACCGCTGATCATGTATGAGCCAGTCGAAAATGCCTGGCGCGGGGGAGTCGCGTTCGATTTCTGAGTTTGGCCAAGGTCTCGCACTGGGGAAGGTTTCCATGAACAACCCATCTGTTGCTCTGTTCGCAATCATCGTGGCCACGTTGGTTCCTGCGGGCGTGGCCCACAGTGAAGAAGAGCTCTTCGCGCCCGCGTCCCTCGACGGCCTGAAGCCCGGCGACGAAGTTCGCGCCCACGTCCAGCTCGACGCTGCGCACGTGGTTGTTGGTCGCGTGGTTCGGTTGGACCAGCGCGAACTGTTGATCGAGCGGAGCGAAGACAAGAAACGCCTCCGCCTCGATCGCGATACATTGCGTCGCCTGCAATACAAGCAACCCGCGAACGGTCGCGTGTGGCGCTACGCCTCCTACGGCGCGGGCGCCGGGTTGGCGATATCAACGGCGGTAGTGTTGGCGTCTCCTGACATCGACGGCTTCTCGTCGCAACCCGGCGCAGACGGCGTGAGCATTGGAACGCTACTGGGCCTGGCTTCCATGGGCGCCATCGCCGGCGCGTTCGTGGGTACGCTGACCCAGGCGTCGGCGCGGTGGGTGGATGTTCCGCTGCAACCTTCATTTGGCTACTACGGTGCGGAAGATACGTGGCGGTTGGCGTTGGAGGGGAAGTTCTGACGCGCGGCAACTGTGGTTTGACCTTCCGTGGGTCGCCTCCTAGACTTGGGCCCCCACGCGCCCACGGAGCACCGCTTGATCGGAACCACGGTTAGCCACTATCGGATCGAGAGCCTCCTTGGCAAGGGTGGCATGGGCGAAGTCTATCGTGCCCACGACGCGAGACTCGATCGCACCGTTGCTCTCAAGTTTCTCCCCCATGACAGGATTCGGACCGATCGGGAGCGTGAGCGTTTCGTGCGCGAGGCGAGGTCGGCCTCTGCACTGGACCATCCCAACGTGGGCACCATCTTCGACATCCAGGAGTCCGAAGACGGCCGGACGTTTCTGGTCATGGCCTACTACGCGGGCGAAACACTTCGTGAGCGTCTCGACCGCGGGCGCCTCACCGCAAGTGAGGCCATCGACATGTCCGTGCAGGTGGCCAGCGGCCTCAGCGCCGCTCACGCCAAGAGCATCGTGCACCGCGACATCAAGCCGGCCAACATCCTGATTACAGAAAGTGGCCTGGCCAAGGTCGTCGACTTTGGGTTGGCCAAGGACCTCGATGCCACCGCGCTGACCATGGCCGCCGGGCCCATGGGTACGGCGTCGTACATGTCACCCGAGCAAGCCGCCGGCAAGCCCACCGATGGGCGCACCGACGTTTGGTCACTGGGGGTCATGCTCTACGAGATGCTGGCCGGAGCGCGCCCGTTCGACGGATCGGGGGCCGAGGCCCTGCTGTATCAGGTGGTCCATGAATCGCCGCGACCACTTGGAGAACGGCAACCGGATCTGCCGCCAGACCTGATCGCGGTGGTCGATCGCGCCATGGCGAAGGATCCCCAAAAGCGCTTCGCCAGCATGGACGAGATGCGCAGCGCGCTCGCGGCTCTCACAACCGCGTCGACTCCCGCGTCAGGAAGTGGAAATCGATTGGCGTTGTTGGCGATCCTCGTGATCGTCGTGGCCGCAGCCGCGTGGATGGGGTCCCGCGTCGTTGGTGGCGACTCATCGCGCGATGAACTGCGCGCGCAGCTCCTGGTCGAAGTCCGCGAGCTGATCGGCGAAGGCAAGGACTTCGACGCGTTCTTGAAGCTCAACTCGGCCGCTTTCGACATCGGTTCTGATCCCGCTCTGCTGGCGTTGTTCAACGAATGCACTATTCCCGTGAACGTTCGCTCCGATCCCCCCGGAGCGGCCGTGTACTTTCGCGACTATCTGGATCCCATGGGCGAATCCGTGTTGTTGGGAGTGACGCCCATCGAGCAACAACCAGCTCCAATGTCACACCTCGCGCTTCGCCTCGAGTTGGAGGGTCACCGCCCGCGCGAACTCACGTCGGCGGTTTTCCGGACCAACGACCTCATCGCCATGCATCGCGTGGACGTTGCGCCCCCGGGTAGTGAACTCGTGCCCGCGGGACTCTCGCGGGTGGGTGACCTGCCGCCGGTCCGTATCGCTGCGTTCTGGATCGATACGTACGAAGTGAACAACGAGCAGTACCAGGAATTCGTGGATGCAGGCGGATACCAGAACGAAGAGTACTGGAAGCAGCCCTTGATCGACGACGGGCGCACGTTGTCCTGGGCTGAGGCAATGGAGCGTTTCAAGGACGCAACCGGACGTCCGAGCCCGGCGGGCTGGGAACTGGGCCGCTACGCCGAAGGCAAGAAGGACCACCCGGTCACGGGGGTCAGCTGGTACGAGGCCGCGGCCTACCTGGAGTTCGCGGGCAAGCAGCTTCCCACCGTGTACCACTGGCGTCTCGCGGCCGGATTCGGAATAGTGAGCGGAATCCTCGCGCTCAGCAACTTCGAGTCGGAGGGCCCCGAGCCCGTCGGCCGCAACCGTGGTTTGACTCCCTACGGCAACTACGACATGGCCGGCAACGTGGAGGAGTGGTGCTGGAACGGAATAGGAGGGCTTCGTTACAGCATGGGCGGAGCCTTCAGCCATGCCCCGTTCGAGTTCAAACCCTATCCGAACAAGGCCCGCAGCCCGTTCGATCGGCTGCCAATGGTCGGCTTTCGGGGCATGTTGGCGATCGAACCCGTCGCCGAAGAAACGAAGCGCTCGTTCGAGTCTTCGCCTGTCGACTTCTCGGGCGCCCCACCGGTCACCGATGAAGTCTTCGCGTT
Organism: Candidatus Krumholzibacteriota bacterium; assembly: GCA_029262065.1. GTDB lineage: Bacteria > Krumholzibacteriota > Krumholzibacteriia > JAJRXK01 > JAJRXK01 > JAJDAC01. The sequence goes on from JAJDAC010000027.1 coordinate 546,161, forward strand.
GATTCGCGAGGCATACACGTACGACGAAACCGCGCTCGACCCGCGCATCGAAAGCTCCAGCGACCACGAGGACTGGGCCAGAGAGAAGGTCTCCTTTCGCGCTTCCTACGGAGCCGGGCGAGTGCCGGCCCATCTCTTTCTGCCCAAAGCCGCAGAACCCCCGTACCAGGTCGTGATCTACTTTCCCGGTGGAGCCGCCGAGTACCTATCAGGCGAAAGGCTCACCAATCTTCGCTACTGGGATTTCGTGATCAAGAGCGGCCGCGCGCTGCTCTATCCGGTGTACGAGAACATGCACGAGCGTCGCCAGTTCCTGGAGGAGCGAGGTCCGAGCGCGCGGAGAGAGAACATCAAGCACTGGGGCCAAGATATCCGCCGATCCATCGACTACCTCGAGACCCGCGCGGACATCGACGCCGACAAGATCGCCTACTATTCCCTGAGCCTCGGATCGACCTACGCACCGATCTTCCTGGCCGTTGAGCCACGGTTTCAGTGCAGCGTGCTTCTGTCCGGCGGATTGCACGAGTATCCGTGGGCGTCCGACGTCAAACCGCTGAACTTCGTATCGCGCGTGAACACGCCGGTGTTGATGGTCAACGGACGCCACGATTTCAGCCTGCCGCTGAGGACATCGGTCGAGCCGATGTTGGAGCTGTTGGGAACGCCGGCGGCGGACAAGAAGCTGTTTCTTCTCGAGGGAGACCACGTTCCCCGGGCCAACGAGGTGGTTCGCGTTACCCTCGATTGGTTTGATCGGTATCTGGGGGATCCGCTGCGGACGTTCTGAGAAGTGTCGCTTACCGCTCTACGGTCGCCAGGTGTACCCGGGTATTCCGTTGTTAAATAGAGGCTTGGACTAGTCGGCCGGGCTTCTGTTGGCGCGGACCGATGTAATGTTATAACATATGTGAGTACAAACATGCCGAGATACCCAAGGAAGGTGCTGCCATGGTGAAACTGACAATCCGGCGCGTGGGAAATTCGCTCGGCGTGACTCTTCCCGCCGAGACCGTGAAGGCTCTTCGCGTGAGCGAGGGCGACGCGATCTACCTCACCGAGACACCCGAAGGCTATCAGCTCGTGGCGCATGACCCCGAGTTCGAGAACCAGATGAAGAAGGCCGAAGGGTTCATGAAGCGATACCGGAATGCGCTTCGAGAATTGGCGAAGTGAACGGTCTCGTCTGGCTCTCCCAGACGTTCATTCTCGCGGTGCATGCTCGCTTGTTGGCGGAACACGGCGGGCCTCCGGGAATTCGTGACGAAGGTCTCCTGAGCTCTGCTCTCGACGCGCCCAAAAACCACTTAGGGTATGGCGAGCCAGACGTGTTCGATCTGGCGGCGGTCTATGCACACGGAATCACCAGCAATCACCCGTTTGTCGACGGGAACAAGCGCACTGCATTCGCTGCCGCTGGTATCTTCCTCGAGCTGAACGGGCATCGACTGACTGCGCCGGAGCCAGATGCGGTTCTTGCCGTGCTCACGCTATCCCGCGGTGAAATGACAGCCGAGGAGTTTGCCAATTGGCTTCGTTTGTCGTCGGTGGAGACGGACGCGAATAGCTGAACCTTGGTTCAATGTCGCTAGACCGTCGGCGTGGTAGTGGGGTGCGCTGGGTGAAGTCTGGCGGTGTCTATTCTGTGGACATGGGACCAGGGTCCCATTGGGGACTTGCGAAATCGACCGGTGGACCTGCCGACGGAACCCCGCTCCTTATTGTCCTCCGAACATGCTCCGAAACGAACTCATCGACTGCTTTCGCGTGGGCACCGGATCGGTCAGGAACGGTTCGAAGTCGATGAAGATGGTCGTGATGTCGTCGTCGTTGCCATCGAGAATCGAAGCAGCGATGGCGTCTGCGTCGGCGGTACCCCAGTAGTTGTTTCGGAAGTCTGCGTGTAGTTCGGATCCGCCGGGTGACTCTGCCTTGATCGTGATGCCTGAGGCGTGCGAGTTGAGAATATGGTTTCCTTGGAAGTTCAGCCCGGCTACCGCGGTACGGAAGATCTGTATCGTGGCAAACGAGTACTCGCCCTCGAAAATGTTTCCTGTGCCACCGAAGCCCGAGGCGGATTGAAGGCCGGCTAGGCCGCCACCGCTGATTCGATTGTCCACCAGGTTGAGAAACCCGCCGCTCGTGGATGCCAGGGAAATGAGTTGATCGGAGAAACGACAGTTCGAAACGGTAGTATGGCCCCCAAAGCTCGATTGGAAGCCTATTCGACCACCCTCGAAGTCGGAGTTGTTGACCACACTTCCCAGAGACTGCAGGTCGGCGCCGATGACATTCGACTCGAAAAGGCAATTGTCGATCAACACGTTCTGATCGTTGCCTATCCTGAACACCAACACGCCGGCGTCTTCACTGCCGTCGAACTGACTGTCGAGAATCGTTGTTTCGTGAGGAGCAAAGCTCACGACTCCCTGATGACAAGTCGAGAATCTGGCATCGCGCACTGTGATCCTTTCACCAATGAACTCAACGCCACTGTTTACGTTTCGAACAGTGATGTTCTCCAACAAGACGGATTGTCCCGAGCTTACGATGATACCGTAGGGACCCGATTCCAAGTCTGGGGCCGGCATCAATGGGCCGATCAGAACAGATGCTGCATCGTCGCCAAGTATCGTGAGT